>NZ_MVDE01000028.1 GCF_002843385.1 Labilibaculum manganireducens | reverse complement strand
GAGTCATACTTAATAATTGCTTCGAAAACAAACATTAAGATACTGATTCTTAAGGGATTATCCAAACTTAAACACTGCTTATTCTTCTCATTTTCAACATTATAAGTCAAAACTTAACGAACTATTGACAAATAGAAAATAAATAAAACTCATAAAGAAAGGGCTGTCGTTATCGACAGCCCTTTTCATATTTGATTCAAATTTAATTATTTAATTCTTTCAATAAATTTGGCTCTAATCTTTTTCAATAATTCAAGGTCAAGATTTTCAGCATAAATACGGATCATGTCTACAGCTTTAAAATTGTCGTAAATAAAGCCGAGAGAGGCATCAAAATGGAACATATCCATATTGTATTTCACCTGCTGTGTTAAGTGCTCAAATTGCTTCCAGCTTAGCTTCTGTGGAATGGTAAAATAGCCATGGTTTGGTTCAATGTGATCAGAGAAATATCCATTACCAAGTTCATCCAATGCAAAAAATTTATCCAATTGAATCATTGCTTTGGAGTTGTGCGGTATTGTCGCATTCGATTTTAAATTAATACCTTCTTCTATGTAGCACGATTGCAGATCTTTTATTTGATCATACTCGGTTAATCTTCTGATTCTTATTACATGATAAACATCGTTATAAATTGTAATGGTACCCATAGCAGCATGAAAATCCACTTCAAAATAAGACATGATTTTTTGAGTAACCCGTGTAAACTCTTCTAAATCACATTTTTTGCTGGTTACCAAATAAATGTAATGAGGTTTAATATCTTTTTGAATTCCTTCATAATATTCATAGTAGCCGGGAAAAGGGTTGGTCGCTTCTAAAACAATTGTATTAGGCAATATTTTACTGTCAATAACTTCAAGGGTTTCCTCTTTAAGCAGGCTTCCGAATTTAACTACAATGTTCTTATCAGTCATAGGAGAAGGATTTTCAGGTTTTTATTGAGATTGTCTTATTTAAACTTAGTAAAAATTGTGAGTAAAAACAAGGCCTTAAACGCTTTTAAATAAGGTAATTTTTCTTTAATGATCTCTTGTGAAAACAGGATTATTTTCGTTTGAAAGCATTGGGTTGTACATGTATCCATCCAAATCAAAAGCTTTTAATTCTTCGGGATCAGTAATTTTATTCTGAATAATGAATCGAGTCATTAATCCTCTTGCTTTTTTGGCAAAGAAGCTAATCATTTTGTATTTTCCATTTTTTAAATCCTTAAATACAGGAGTGATAATTTCAGCTTTTATTTTCTTTTTATTAATCGATTTAAAATATTCGTTGGATGCTAAATTGATTAAATGTTTGTGATCGTTTTCTTTTAAACTCTGATTAATTGATTTCGTAATCGTATCTCCCCAAAATTGATATAAATTGTCTCCTCTGCCTGTTTTTATTTTTTTGCCCATTTCAAGACGATAGGCCTGAATTAAATCCATTGGTTTAAGAACACCATACAATCCGGAAAGGATTCGAAGATCTGTTTGAGATCTGATAAAATCCTCCTCAGAGAAAGTTGTGGCATCAATACCCGTATAAACATCGCCTTTAAAGGCCAATAAAGCTTGCTTGGAATTCGCCGTAGTAAAGGGAGTATTCCACGAGTGGAATCGTTCAAAATTCAGTTGTGCCAGTTTCGGACTTATTCCCATCAGATCCGCAATGTTGTCGACTTTAAGTTTGCGGAGCTCTTTGATTAAAAGTTTGGATTCTTTTAAAAAAGAAGCATCAGAATATAGGTTTGAGAGTGCCGGACTTTCGAAATCCAGTGTTTTAGCGGGCGATATTACAATTAGCATAGCGTACTTTTTTAGTGTTGAATTTAAAATTACTTATAATTGACTGAAGCATCAATAGTGTTTATCATTATTGATAAAGACTTAGGTTTTGTCTATGAATTGATCCTGAAAAGCAAAAGGGTGCTCTGCTTAAGAACACCCTTTAATTTATCAGCATATTTTAGCCGGCTTTGGAGTATGGGATAAGCATCGGTATCAGAAAAGAACGCAGTAATTAGCCCTTGGTCTTTATCTGCCAACGGCTGATTGCTAATGACTTTTGCCATTGAAGAACACAACTAAAATTACAATTTGCTCTTGAAATCAAAGCGTTAACAATCAAAACCGTCAGACTATAAATTCTTATCCGGATATAAATCCTCCCACCATTGTGGCTGGTTTTTTAAGTGTTTTGCGAAATAGGCAAATATGGTGTTGTTCCAAAGTATTCGTTGAGTGTAATTCTTAATGTGATGATCTTGATTCTTTACCTGAACAAAGTCTACATCTTTTCCCAGTAGTTTTAATGCCTGATACATTTGAATGCTTTCACCAAGAGGTACATTCGTGTCAACACTTCCGTGAATTAGTAACATTGGTGTTACAACTTTATCTGCATTGAATAATGGACTTTGATCGATATATAGTTTTCGATTGTTCCATGGAAATGATTTGCCGGAAGCATTCACACTATAGGAATATCCCCAATAACCTTCGCCCCAGTAACTGGTAATGTCGCTAATGCCGGCATGCGAAATGGCTGCCGCAAAAATATCGGTTCTGGTTTGCAGCAGCATGGTCATAAAACCACCGTAGGATGCTCCAATACAACCAACATGATCTGCATCAGCAAAGGAATGGGCTTTTAAGAATTTTTTGGTTCCTTCAATAATTTCATCAGCGGTGGTAATTCCCCAGTTGTTTTGGTGCTCAGCTGAAAATTCCTGTCCAAAACCAACAGCTCCGCTTGGCTGAAGCAGATAAACAACATATCCCATTGATGCATAAAGATTCAAAGGATATCTGCCACCGTAACTTCTTTCAACAGGTGATGTGCCTGCATAATAATTTACAATTACAGGATATTTTTTATTGGAGTCGAAGTTTGGAGGATAGTAAATTCTTCCAATAATGGTTTTACCATCTTCTTTGGTGAAATTCCAGTCTTCTGTTTTTCCAAATTTCACGTGTTTCAAATTCTCTTTTTGCGGATCGGAGATCAGTTTACTTGTATTCGAAGCCAATTCATAAACAAAAGCTTTGTAAGGTGAAGATATACTGCATGCTGTGCAGGCAATGTTTTTTCCGTTAGCCGAAAGGCTAAAGTTGCCAATAACATCTGAATTTATTTGTAAAGTGTTGAACGCCTTACTCGTTGGTTGGTAACGATACAGTCGGATATAATCTTTATCATTTGCTTTTAAATAGATATTTTTGTCCCTTTTGTTCCAAACTGCCTGGCTAACCGATGGGTCGAAATGAATGGTAATTGGATCGGCTTTTTTGTTTTTCAGATTGAAAATGTACAATTGTCCGTCATAATTATTGGCCAATGGCTGTTTGCCAATGTTTTCGCCAAGTTTACCAAAACAGGAAGGACCTGCCTGAACCAAAAGCTGAGTGCCGTCGGGAGAATATTGTGCCGAACCACCAAATAGTTTGTCTTTCCAGATGGTATCAATCCCAAAAGTTTCGAGGTTCATCTGATAAAGATTTTGTTTATCGTATGGATATTCCTTGTAATCGGGATGTGATTGAGAAAAAAGAATGTATTTGCTGTCGGGACTGATATCCTGCAGACTGGTTGTGATCGTTCCATAAGTTAAGCGTTGCTTTACGCCGCTGGCAACATCCAGTTTGTATAAGAAACTTCGGGTTCGAAACCAAGGCAAACGATCTTCCATTCCCTGAATTTTTCTGATCTTCCAATCTTCCGAATAATCTTTCGTTACTGAGAAAATGATTTGTTTTCCATCGGGAGTCCAGTTGTAATCCGAAAAGTCAGCAATACTATTGGTTATTTCGGTTTCTCTTCCGTTTTCAAAATCAAAAACAAAAAAACTAGTTTTTTCGTTGTATTCTTTGGTGTACGAAATACGGTTTCCTGTAGGCAGCCACTGTATGTTTGCCAGTTGACTTCCCCGGAAGGTGTATAAGGTTTTTCCGCTCTCAATTTCCTGAATTTCTTTCCAGTTCTCACTATTGTCCGATGGAGGAAGTGTTCTGCTAAAGCTTAGCAAGGCTAATTTTCCATCGGAAGATAATTGAATGTTTTGCACATTTTCACCATCCAATACTTTATGAATGGTAATGCTTTTCTCAGGCGATAAGGATAATGTTATATTGTTTTCATCCCAGGGCTTATTGGGAGTAATACCAAGTTTAAAGTCGTTCTTTTTCCCGCTAACAACTTTTACCAGAATGCAGTGTTTACCGGGTTCAAGCTTAAGTTCTTCCGAAAGCTCCTTGGCATCATCAGTTTCCTCCCCGTAGTGAGAAATCTTTTTTTCTCCATCAATATATACTTCAAGCATTGGATAGGCTTCTACAATTAATTTTGCTTGCAGCCATTCATCCGCAGAGAAATAAGACGCATAAAACAAAAGGCTGTTTTCGGCAGATTTGCTGCCTGTAAAACCTTTTTTATTGGCGGCTGTTTTGCTCCATTGTAAGTTTTCACCGTTCCACTTTAAATGATCCTTTTCAGCAGGTTGAAGTTCATCTATTTCAAGCTGATTGTCCTGTAAAAGGTTTTGTAATTCGAAGGTTTTTCCTTCGATGTTTTTTGTAGAGTGGAAAGCTGGCAGTTGTAAACTTACAGGATCGGTTTGAAGCCAGTTTTCAATTGTAATGCTTTTGCTGTTTTCTTTTTGTGCGAAGCTGCATGTGGTTGCAGTTAGCAGTACCATCATTGTAGGTACAAAATATTTTTTCATCTGTTTATAATTTTAAGTTTTTGTCAGATAGCCTGTCCTGAACTTGTTTCGGGAGAATTTAGCCTGCTGAGATGATCATTTCCCAGTGTGTTAAAAACCGCTTTGGCATTTTAAACATCAATACTATGGAATTTTAGTTTGATAAAAAAGGATATTTGTTGGGAAACCAGTCCTTTTTAGATATCTGTGCCGTTTAACACGATAAGTGCAAATTCATTTGTTTTTTATTCAATATTTCGGGAGTTGTAAAAAAAATAAAGGTCATGTTATAAATGAATTAATGAAAATGACTTATATTTGTTTTACTCAAAAAAACGGAGGAAAGCTATGAATACAATTGTCACATCATCACCTTGCACTTATAAGAGCTAAATCAGCTTAAGCTTTCCGTATTCACATTAATTTTTATTTTTTTATTGTAACGGGGGCGAAAGCCACTCGATACGTATATCTACACACCTAAAATTTTGGAGGGTAAATTATGAGCACATCAATGTATTGCTGCGGGCAAGCCACGGTGAAAGATCCGGTTGGCAATAAAACAAATTGTTTTAGAATAAGAGAAAGAGTAAACGAGTTTATTGAACATCAAAAACGAAAACAGAATGCACCATAATATAAGAGTAAGGGAAGGAATTTTAGATCAATTAAATAAACTTGGGAGACTGTGGAACTATTTTCTGGAGGCACTCTCGGGAAGTGAAAAAATATATACCAACGGGAAGATTAGCAAAGCGCTTTTTATGCTTGCGATTCCTATGGTATTGGAAATGATTTTTGAATCGGTATTTGCTGTGGCCGATATATTTTTCGTTTCCAAATTGGGTGACGATGCTGTGGCTACAGTAGGAATTACCGAATCGGTGATTACCATTGTGTATGCAATAGGTTTTGGATTATCGATGGCAACAACCGCTTTGGTTGCCCGGCGCATAGGCGAGAACAAACCAGAAGAAGCATCAAAGGTTTCATTTCAGGCCATTGTAACAGGTGTGTTTGTATCTGTATTTATTGCGTTTGCCGGGATTTTTTATTCGAAGGATTTATTGGCTTTAATGGGAGCCAATTCAACCATTGTGAATGAAATGTCGGGGTATGCGACCATTATTTTGGGAAGTAACGTGATTATCATGCTTCTTTTTATCAATAATGCCATATTTCGTTCGGCGGGTGATGCTGCTTTATCGATGAGGGTATTAATTGTTGCGAATTGTTTGAATCTTGTTTTGGATCCATTGTTGATTTTTGGTTGGGGACCAATCCCGGCCATGGGAGTAGAAGGAGCCGCTATTGCTACAAGTCTGGGACGAGGCTTGGCTGTAGTTTACCAATTTGTTATGCTTGGCAAGGGAAAAGGGAAGATTCATTTAAAATGGAAACATATTCAGCTAAAATGGGCGACAATTAAGCAATTGGTCAGCTTATCGGTTGGGGGAATAGGGCAAAGTATCATTGCTACATCGAGCTGGATTGGTTTGATGAGGATCATGGCAGAATTTGGAAGTGCAGCTATAGCCGGTTATACCATTGCCATTCGGCTGCTGATATTCATTCTCCTGCCTTCATGGGGATTGAGCAACGCTGCTGCGACATTGGTAGGGCAGAACCTGGGAGCAAATCAGCCCGACAGAGCAGAGAAATCTGTTTGGGCGGCAGGAAAAATTAATGTCGTATTTTTGGGCTTAATGGGAATTGTATTTTACTTGTTTCCACGTTTTTTTATCGAGTTGTTTACACCTGATCAATTCATTGTTGCTAATGGAATTCAGGCTTTGCAGGTAATCAGCATGGGTTTTGTTTTTTATGGTTTGGGAATGGTGTTGTTGAATGCAATAAACGGAGCCGGTGATACCCGGACACCAACCTATTTCAATCTGATTAGTTTCTGGATTATTGAAATTCCACTTGCTTATTTTCTGGCCATTCAATTGGGTTGGGATCAAAAGGGAGTATTTTATTCGATAATAATAGCAGAAATGACGCTTACATTAATTGCCCTTTTTTGGTTTAAACAAGGGAAGTGGAAGTTGATGAAAGTATAGTGAATAAAGCCTGAAGAACAACGAATGTTTCTTCAGGCTTTTTTTTGGCAGTGAAACAGTTAATAGCCGGATTTTGGTTACTAAGCAGGGAAATTTTGTTTTATAACGAAGGAGAGAATACCGCATAGTGAGGCAGCGTTTGAAGGATGCTTACCGCAAAAAGTTGCGATGCTGTTCGCAAAAAATTGCGGTAACGTTCGCAACTTTTTGCGGTAAGCATAAAATGTGAAGGCTATGGTTTGCGATCGTTTTTTTTCAAGATAGCTGTTCAATGAACTGTCATAGCATATTTAAATGTTGTGTTGGGAATTAATTCTAAATAAAAATCCCTCTTAAAGCAATTTAAGAGGGATTTTCTGTTTGTTTTGAATGATTACCTTCTCTCCAGCTGCACAATATTCTCCACATGATGTGTGTGTGGGAACATATCAACAGCCTGTACTTTGGTTACTTTGTAGGCTTCGTCCATTAGGGCTAAATCGCGTGCCTGAGTGGCCGAATTACAGCTTACATAAACAATGCGTTTGGGAGCTGCGTGCAGAATTGTTTCCACTACATCGGCGTGCATTCCTGCTCTTGGCGGATCAACAATAATTGTATCCGGCTGACCGTGAAGCTCTATAAATTCTTTGGTGAGAACATTTTTCATATCGCCGGCGAAAAATTCAGTATTGCTGATTCCGTTAATTTCAGAATTCACCTTAGCATCGGCAATGGCTTCGGGAACGTATTCAATACCAATTACTTTTTTTGCCTGTTTGGCAATAAAATTAGCAATGGTTCCGGTTCCGGTATACAAATCGTAAACTACTTCGTCACCTGTTAATTCGGCAAATTCGCGTGTTTTGCAATACAAATTGTAGGCTTGCTCCGAATTGGTTTGGTAGAACGATTTTGGACCAATTTTAAAACGCAGATCTTCCATTTGCTCAAAAATATGGTCTTCTCCTTTGTACAGGATGGCTTCCTGATCGGTAATTGAGTCGTTGGCCTTTTCGTTAATCACATACATTAACGAGGTGATTTCCGGGAATTTTTCTGCAAGGTGCTTTAGTAATCCTTCCCGTTTTTCAACATCTTCATGGTAAAAAACAACAATAATCATTACATCACCTGTTGAAGAGGTTCTAATTACCAGTGTTCTTAGAAAACCTTCCTGATTTCTGATATCAAAAAAGGATAAATCATTAGCGAAAGCATATTCTTTTATGGCCAAACGAACCGCATTTGATGGTTCAGGCTGCAGATGACATTTGTTGATATCAACCACCTTGTCGAATAATTTTGGCACGTGAAAACCAAGCGCAGGAGTTCTTTTTATATCATCGCTAAGTGCAATTTCCTCGTTGGTAAGATAACGCTTGTTCGAAAACGTAAATTCCAGTTTGTTGCGGTAAAATTCAGTTTTTTCTGATGCCAGAATATCATTTATACCATTCAGTTCTACTTTGCCAATCCGTTCCAAATTGTCAATAACTTCCTGTTGTTTAAATTTTAGTTGTTCTTCGTAGGGTAGATTTTGCCATTTGCAGCCACCACAAACTCCAAAATGCTCACAAAATGCATCTATTTTCATTGGAGAATGTTGGTGAAAAGCAACAGGATAGCCTTCCATAAAACTTTTGCGTTTCTTGTTGACCTGCACATCAACAATATCGCCAGGTATTACACCGGTAACAAATACAATTTTGTCATCAACTTTACCAATTGCCTTGCCTTCGGCGGCTAACTTCTCTATTACTAGTTTTTCCAGAAGTGGTTTTTGCTTTCTATTTCTTCCCACGATTCAATTGTTTTTAAATATGGGCACAAAGATAGATAAAAGTCGAAAGGTCGAAAGGTTGAAAGGTCAAAAAGTCGAAACACATTCTCATTATTATCAGAAATGCCCTAAACTAAAGCCTAAGAGCAAAAAGAGAATCGCTGTTTCTACTTAATTTTATATCTTTACTTCGTATTCCAAAGCCACATTTCAATTTTTATAAAAGTACTATGAACAAGTTACTTGCTGTTTTTGCATTGTTTGTATTGATTTCGTGTGGAACGAAACCAACAACAAAAGTTCCATGTTTTGCATGGGTGGGTGGTCCCGGTGAGGCCACAGATATTGAGTTAAAAGCAAACTTTACTGATTTAAAAGAAAAAGGAATTGATGGTTTGATGTACAACGGAGGTCATGATCCTTCGGTTTATCAACGTGTTGGTAAAATTGCCAAAGAGGCAGGCCTCGAATTTCATACATGGATACCAACTATGGTACAAGGACGTGATGAAAACATTCCTGCGGAATTGTATGCCGTTAATGGAAACGGGGAATCAGCTTACGAGAAACCTGCTTATGTAGATCATTACACATTTTTGTGTCCGAACAGGGAAGAGGTCTATCAATATTTGTCTGCATTATATACCAAAATCGCCGCCTTACCGGAAGTTGATGGAATTCATTTGGACTATATCCGTTTCCCGGATGTAATTTTGGCGAAAGGACTTTGGAAGAAGTACGGTTTGGTAATGGATAAGGAATATCCTGAGTATGACTATTGTTACTGCGACAAGTGCAAAGCCGATTTCAAAGCTAAAACGGGTATTGAAATTACCAATCAGACCGAAGCAAGAGATATTCAGGAATGGAAACAATTCCGTCAGGATTTAATCACGAAATTAGTAAACCGTTTGGTTGAGGATGTACATGCGCAAGGAAAAGAAATTACAGCGGCAGTATTTCCCGGTCCGCATTCTCACGCAGTGAAAATGGTTCGTCAGGAGTGGGATAAATGGAATTTAGATGCTTTTTACCCAATGAATTATAACGATTTTTATTTAGAGGGTACAGAATGGGTTGGTAAGATGTGTAAAGAATCATCTGAAAGTGTAAAGGGAGAAAAACCTGTTTACAGCGGTTTATTCATTTGTCCAAAGCCTGATTCTAAGTCGAAAGAAGCAGACCCTGAAAATCATGGTTTACTGCCGGAGGAATTGGGCGAAGCAATACGCGAGTCGATGGTTAACGGAGCAAAAGGAATTTGTTTATTTACGCCCGATAGAATGACTGAAGCTCATTGGGCGGAATTTAAAAAAGCGATTTATAAAGATTATTCTAAAAAGTAAAGCATAACCATGTTACGATGCATCTTTTTTAACGAAGATATGGCTGAAAGAAACATTTAATAAGGCATGTTTTGATGTTAATTTGGTATTAAATCTGGAAACAGTAAGAGGATGTCCAAAAAGTAATGTCTTGTATTGGACTGTCATGTTGAAGTCGAAACATCTGTTTTTCAGAGTGAAAGATTCTTCGACAAGCTCAGAATGACAATAAAAATGAACTTTTTGGACACCCTCTTTTTTATTTTAACACAGTTGTGTTTTTAAAGCCTTCAAGCATCAATTTTATTTTGTCAATACTAACATCTGAATGCAGCCAGTTAATAGCTGGTTCGAGGGAACTAAATACTCTTATTGGTATATCGAATACTTCTTTTAAGCCATCGATGAAAAGTATGGTGTTTACAACCTGACTTGGCGTGTCTGTAACAACAGCAATACGGTTAATTTTTAAAGTTAATTCAGACTTCGAATAGAATTCGATAAAAGCATCATTCATTTTATGAAAAGGCTTATCGGTATTTTCTTGAATGTCAACCAAAACGCTAAATTTAGGCACTTGGCTTAAATTAGCTTCAATTTTATTTTTTAATTCAAATACATCTTCAATCTTCGTCTCTCCGCAAAAGCATTCTATAAGAAGCTTGTGTTCCTCTACATAGTTGTAATAAGAATTCCCCACTTTTTTTTATTTTGTTAATTAATTGATTTGCATATTCATAGGTTGGTTTTTTTATGGGTTTGCAAATGTAATTCTTTTTATAAAACTACCAAATGATTTTTTCCGGATTGAAGATTAAATGTTAGGTTTGCAAAATATTTAAACACAAACATATAAGCGAAGTATGAATCATTTATTTGTTCCCAATATGGGACGGGTCGATTTTGAGGATATAGTTTTTGATAAGGAGTTGTCGGTTCAAGTGGAACAGTTTTTAAGAGAGTACGAGCACCTTGAAATACTGAATAGATTTGGTTTGCCGGTAGTGAATAAACTCTTGCTTTTTGGGAAATCAGGTTGTGGAAAAACCATGACAGCCAGGGCAATTGCCAATAAGTTGGGCAAAAAGTTGAAAACGATTAATTTGGGTAATATTGTCTCGTCTAAATTAGGAGAGACTTCAAGAAATATTGCAGCAGCATTTAAAATGGCAGAAACTCAGGAAGCTGTTTTGTTTTTCGATGAGTTCGATTCTTTGGGTAAAGAAAGAAACTATGACAATACCGATAGCAGTGAGATGAAACGGGTGGTGAATAGTATGATTCAACAGATTGATTCGTTACCAAAAAACTCGATTCTAATTGCGGCGACCAACCAAATTGACCTAATTGATGAGGCCTTGGTTCGACGTTTTGAGTTGAAGCTGGAATTTCACAACCCATCGAAAATTTATTTGGATCAATTGTACGATCAGTTGATTTCAAAATATCCGAAGGAATATCAGAAAGTAAACCGGATTTATGATATCTCTTTTGCCGAGGCTGAAACCATTGTGATGCTCGAAGTGAAAGAAAATATCATTCAATCAGAATTAATAAAAAAAGCAAAAATTTTGCAGGAAGATAAGCTGACCGTGATTTGTGATAATTAGGATGCTTGTATTTACTGATCAATGATTACAGATAACTGAGAACTGTTGTTATCTTTGTCGCTTTAACAGAAAAACATGAATTAGTATGATCTCTATTAACAATCTTACGGTTGAATTTGGTGGCTTTACCCTTTTTAAGCAAGTAAGTTTTATTGTAAATACTCGTGACCGAATTGGATTGGTTGGGAAGAATGGTGCAGGAAAATCAACTTTGCTAAAAATATTTGCCGGTTTTCAGGCACCTACAACAGGAACTGTATCATTACCAAATGAGATTAAAATAGGATACTTACCTCAGCAGGTAAATCATATCGACGGTAATACTGTGATGGAAGAGGCCTTATCTGCTTTTGAAGAGGTGTTAGGTTTAGAAAAGGAAATTGCAGCAATTAATTCGGAAATTGCCGAACGAACCGATTACGAATCGGAAGAGTACATGAAGCTGATAGAGCGGCTTACTGATAAAAACGACCGCTACCATATGATGGGTGGTGAAAATATCGAGGCCGAAGCTGAACGTACTTTACTTGGATTGGGATTTTTAAGAAGTGATTTTATTCGACAGACTACAGAATTTAGCGGAGGATGGAGAATGCGCGTAGAATTGGCCAAAATCTTGTTGCGTCGTCCACATGTTTTCCTTCTCGATGAGCCAACGAATCATTTGGATATTGAATCAATTCAGTGGCTGGAGGATTTTTTGAAAACTTATCCGGGAGCCGTAGTATTGGTGTCTCATGACCGGGCATTTTTGGATAATATTACCAATAGAACAGTTGAAATTTCTGTTGGTAAAATATACGATTACAAAGTTCCCTATTCACAATATGTTGTTCTGCACGCAGAGCGTCGCGAACAGCAAATGAAAGCCTACATTAATCAGCAAAAACAAATAAAAGATACTGAAGACTTTATTGAGCGTTTTCGATATAAGGCAACAAAATCGGTTCAGGTTCAGTCCCGTATCAAGCAATTGGATAAAATTGACCGTATCGAAATTGATGAGGAGGATAGTTCGAAACTAAGCCTGAAATTTCCGCCGGCACCACGATCGGGCGATTTGGTTTGTGAGGTGAAAAATTTGAGCAAGGCATATGGTGATCATTTGGTTTTAAATGAGCTTGAATTTGTAATTGAAAGAGGAGAGAAACTTGCTTTTGTGGGTAAGAATGGAGAAGGGAAATCAACACTGGTAAAAGTCTTGATGGGCGAACTCGAGCATACGGGAACATGTAAGTTGGGACACAATGTGAAGATTGGTTATTTTGCTCAAAATCAGGCTCAGATGCTGAACGAAAACAAATCGGTATTCGAAACGATTGATGATGTTGCTGTTGGAGATGTCCGTACTAAGATTCGTGATATTTTGGGTGCTTTCATGTTTCGGGGCGAGGACATTGATAAAAAAGTGAAGGTTTTATCGGGAGGAGAGCGTTCCCGTTTGGCGATGATTCGCTTGCTTTTGGAACCAGTGAACCTCCTTGTACTCGATGAGCCTACCAACCATTTGGATATGAGATCGAAAGATGTTTTGAAAGAAGCATTGAATCAATTTGATGGTACGGTAATCGTAGTTTCTCACGATCGTGAATTTTTAAATGGTTTGTCATCAAAAGTGTACGAGTTTACCAATAAAAAGATAAAGGAACATTTGGGTGGAATTTATGATTTTCTGCAGACCAAGAAGATGGATTCCTTAAAGGAATTGGAAGTGAAGAAAGCTGTTTCTGTAGTTCAGGCAGATGTTGCGCCTTCTGATAATAAGTTGAATTATTTGGAGCGGAAAGAGATGAATAAGAAGATCTCTAAAATGGAAAGAGCTGTTTCAAATTCAGAAGATAATATAGCACGATTTGAAGAGCAAATAGCACAGATGGAAGAGTTACTTGCAAATCCTGAAAATATGCAGGATCAGTCTCTTTTTTCGAAATATGAAAAAGCCAAGAAAGATCTTGAAAAAGAAATGTCTGATTGGGAGAATTTAAATGAAGAATTAGAGCAGCTAATTGCTGAAAAAGGGGAATAGTAAATTTTAAAGTTCGAAGTGTTGATTTTTAGATAATTACTATCTTGGAACAAAAATGATGACCTCACTTTCTGCAAAGCCAACCTTACGCAATGAAAGAATTCAATCTCTCGATATCCTTCGGGGATTTGCTCTTTTAGGAATTTTGTTGATAAATATTCAGTTGTTTGGGCTTCCCAATGCCTCTTTTTCCAACCCATCAGTAATGGGAGAGTTGTCTGCATCCGATTATATATTCTATTATTTCGTGAATGTATTTGGTGAATTGAAGTTTATGACCATCTTCTCCATTTTATTTGGTGCAGGTATTCTGCTGTTTATTAACCGGCTAAATGACAAGGGATTTGATGGTTCAAAATTTCACATTCGACGCATGATGTGGTTGCTGCTGTTTGGAATGCTGCATGCTTATTTAATTTGGTTTGGAGATATTTTGGTTGCTTATGCCATTGTGGGTTTGATCGCAGTTCTGCTTCGAAAGTTGAAAGATAGTTGGAAAATCATTCTGTGCGCACTACTATATCTAATCCCTATGGGATTTTTTTACTTGGTAGGGAGCTCCATTGAAAGTATGTCACCCGAAATGGCTAAAGAGGCTATGGCAGATTTTAGCCCTGCACCAAACCTGTTGGCAGCTGAAATAGATTTGTATCGAATAGGAAGTTGGTTTGATATTTTCGTGAAAAGAGCTCAGTTGAATATGAATTATCAGGTAGGCTCATTTTTTATGCTGTCTTTATGGAGAACAACCGGAGTAATGCTGCTGGGAATGGTATTGCTGAACAATGGAGTTTTGGCCGCGAAAAAATCGAAACTATTTTATTTACTGATGGCTATTCTGGGAATTGGCATAGGTACTTTTTTTGCCAATGAAGGATTTCATCGCATTGTTGAAACTAAATGGGAGGTAATTCATTTCTTTAAATACGGCTATCAGTTCAATTATTTTGGCAGTTTATTTTCCTCATTGGGCTATATTGGTTTGATCATTCTGATTTATCAATTGAAAATTTTGCGTTTTTTAACAAAAGGTTTTGAAGCAGTTGGTCGAATGGCTTTTACGAACTACCTTTGTCAATCCATAATTTGTTCCATTATTTTTTATAGTTATGGTTTTGGAATGTTTGCACGTTACTCAAGAATAGAATTACTGATTTGGGTTTTGTTAATCTGGACTTTTCAATTGATTTCTTCCATTATTTGGTTGAAATATTATAAAATGGGACCATTTGAATGGTTGTGGCGATATCTGACATATAAGGCGAAGCCACAATTATTAATGAATGTAAAACACCAATAAGCAAATTAATCGATGGCTAAACAAAGACAAGAGATGTTGTTCGGAATCAGAGCAACAATGGAAGCAATAAAAAGTGAAAAGGAAATTGAAAAGGTATTGATCAAAACGGGATTAGCAGGTCCTTTGTTTCAAGAATTATTCGATTTAATCCGCGAAAAGGGAGTTGAATATCAATTTGTTCCTGTTGAGAAGTTGAATTCTTTGGATCAGCATAACAATCAGGGAGTTATTGCTTTAATTGTTCCAATTCCTTATCAGGAAATAGAAGAAATTGTACCTGAACTTTTTGCTCAGGGTAAAACACCTCTTTTATTGCTTTTAGATGAAATTACAGATGTGCGGAACTTTGGTGCGATTGCCCGTTCTGCTGAATGTGCTGGTGTACATGCCATTGTAATTCCTTTTAAGAATTCAGCAAAGATTACTCCTGATTCTATAAAAACATCCGCCGGAGCTTTGTATAACATACCTGTTTGCAGGGTTCAAAATTTAAAGACTCTTGCCCGTTATCTGAAGAAAGAAGGAATTCGAATTATCGCAGCAACCGAAAAGGCTGAAAAAGTTTATACTGAAGGTGATTTTACATTAGCAACAGCTATTGTTATGGGATCGGAAGATGTTGGTATTGAGGATGCTTTGCTTCGCTTGGCTGACGAGCAGGTTAAAATTCCAATTACCGGATCAATCCAATCATTGAATGTATCTGTTGCAGCATCCTTAATGGTATACGAGGCAGTGAGACAAAGAAGTTAGTCTTCTAAAAGAACATAGATTTGAACGCAGAAATTTAATTTCTGCGTTTTTTGTTATTGGTTAACAATAATAATCAAGAGAAGATTTAAATCGTTTTTTAATAAAGTTTTATTGAGGAAAATAAATTCTGACCTCGAATAGTCAGTCTGTTTTAAAAAAGAATTACCCGAATCAAACGAATTTGATCGGGTAATTATCTATAGTAATCTTAGGGTTAGAATGCAGTTTGATTCTGACTTCTGAATATTGTCTATCTCCTCTGTCTCCCTGTGTGTTTCAGATTCAGCTCCGCTAATTTGCTAAAATTAATTTTGGATTGCAAACCTTTTCGAAGATTCTTTTGAAAAAAGACTTGTTTTTTTACGCATCACTTTAGCATGCAATTAAACCTTATACACAAAAGCATTAATATTCATACCAGCACCAACAGAAGCAAAAACAACGTAATCACCTTCATTTAATTTATGATCGTCTAATTTATCTTTGGCAATTTGATCGTAAAGAATTGGTACAGTTGCGACTGAATTGTTTCCCATTTCTTTAATAATCATTGGCATTATATCCTTTGGAATATTTTTTTCCTGATACAAACGGAAGAGTCTTTTAGCAATGGCTTCATCCATTTTTTCGTTGGCCTGATGAATAAGAATTCTTTTAATATCCTTAATTCCCAAACCGGCCTTATCAATACTTTCCTTTACTACGCCCGGAACATTTGTGATGGCATACTCGTAAATTTTACGTCCGTACATTTTAATGAAAAGACTATTGCTGTTTCCTTCAAAATCGGCATTGTCCGAAATGTCAGCACGCAAAAAGAAAGCCTCATTAATCGTATCGGTTCTCACGGCATGAGATAATATTCCCGATGCTTCTTCCGCTTCACATGCTTCCAGTATTGCAGCACCGGCGCCATCAGAATAAATCATGCTATCTCTGTCGTGCGGATCACAAACTCTTGACAAAGTTTCTGATCCAATAACCATTACCCGTTGCGCATCGCCCGATTTGATATAATAATCAGCTTGAATCATACCTTGAATCCAACCCGGACATCCAAATAAAATATCGTAAGCTATCGTTTTAGGATTCTCAATTTGAAGAAGATTTTTCACTTTTGCAGCTAAACAAGGCAACTGATTTGTCAGCGTAGAGTTTGGTTTAACATCTCCAAAATTGTGGGCAACGATTATATAGTCTAAACTTTCTTTATCTATTTTAGATGATTCTAAAGCATCTTTTGCTGCTAAATAAGCAAGATCAGAGTTTTGTTGATCATCAGAGGCATATTTTCTCTCCGTGATACCGGTAATATCTTTAAACTTTTCTATTATTATTTCGGGAGATGTTTCAATTTTCTGTCCGTTTGGTTCGAAAAATTCATGATTTAAAAAATGCTCATTTTTAATTTGAACTGTCGGGATATAACTACCTGACCCAACAATTTTCGAAAATCTTTTGGTACTCATTGTTATTGTTTTTGTTTCAAATAATTAAATGTGCACTTATTTTTAGGTGCACAAAATTTTCTTAAGAGACAATTTTTTGGTGTCCGAAAGATTTGTGTTTATTGATAAGTTGAAAGGTCAACTTACAGTTAGGTATACGTAGCTAAGGTAGATATTTATTTTAAATTTGGTGTTTTTTAAACGAAATTTAGGTGTTCTATTGCAATTTCACCAATCATAAAAGAAATAGGTAATACCTAACTAAAATAGTTTGAATATGTGTAATGCAAAGGGATTGACTAGTTTACTAATTTTTCTTTTAGGTTTTTATCTGCTGGTTTGTTACAAAGCCATATGCCAAATAGGGCTTGTTTGAATGACAACCCTCTAATAGATTGTTTTAATTTACCGTTTTTATATACTAAAGTTCCGTCTGCAGGCGAGTATATAAATTCAAAAACGTCTTTTTTCTCAATACCTCCCAGAAAAACAGAGATAAAATCATCAATTTCCTGTTTAATATTTTCCATTTCACCATTTGTAGCATTCTTAAAGCCATCTCTGGTGGCTTTTTCCATTTTTTCTGATGTAATTAATCCGGATATAATTTCCAAGCGGATTCCCATACTCTCATCTGCGGTGATAATTTTTTCAGCATCATTCATATCTTTTGAAAGATACAGACCCATTGCGTACATGTCCATCCAAAGTTTAACACGAGTTCCTGCACCTTTTAATTGCAATGAGTGCTCCTTAATAATCAGTTCGTTTGGTAGTTCAACCCCTCCAATTCTTGTTTGAGAAAAACCGTAAAAGCTTGAGAGTAAAAGAAAAAGAGTAAGTAGTTTTTTCATCTTTTTTAAGTGATTAGGTTGATGTCTGATGTAATTTTTATTAACTGAATATCAGTTTAGCGTAACACAGGTAAAAGGTAGCAAATATATTTACTAAATAATTAAGCCACAGTGGGTATTGACGCTTATTGGATTTTAAATCTCCGTTTACAATATAAATAAAAGTAAAGAACACTCCAAAAGCCCACATGAGTAAAAAAGGCCAGTTAAAACTTGAAACATCATGTGTTTTGTAGGTTTGTACTACCTGAGGTATTACGCCAATGCTTAAAATAATATTCCCAAACCAACCTAATGATTCAAAGAAATTCAATTTTGGTAATGTTGTTTTCATTCTTAATTTGCTAATTTTTGAAAATCATCTCCAGTTGGATTTTGGAATACTCTTAAATTAAATTCCGGAACAATTGCTAATATATGATCGAAAATATCAGCTTGAATGGCCTCGTAATTTGCCCATTCCTGGTCGTTTGAGAATACGTATATTTCTAAGGGTAATCCTTTTTCTGATACTTGTAACTGGCGCACAAGGAATGTCATATCATTATGAATTTTGGGGTGTTCCTGAAGATAAGCTTCAATATATTTTCGGAAGGTACCAACATTGGTCAGTCTTCTTTGATTCACAGGAATTTCACCTTCTGGATTGTTTGCCCGGATTTCATTCTTTTTTTCAATCAGATAATCCTTTAGCAAACGAATTTTTTCAAATTTTTCGATTTCTTCTTCACTTAAAAAATGAATCGATTTTACATCCAGATTTAGATGGCGTTTTATTCTTCGGCCACCTGATTCTTCCATTCCTTTCCAATTGTTGAACGATTCAGAAACCAAAGCGTATGTTGGAATGGTACTAATGGTCTTGTCCCAGTTTTGAACTTTAACAGTGTTTAAACTGATATCTATAACAGTTCCGTCGGCTCCTTTTGATGGCATTGATATCCAATCACCTATATTTACCATCTTGTTGGCAGATAGTTGAATAGAAGCAACAAATCCGAGTATTGTATCTTTAAATATTAATAGAATAACAGCAGCAAAAGCTCCCATTCCAGCAAGAATTGTTAGTGGATCTTTATGAATAAACAGAGCTACAATGGAAATAATTCCCATTGAGTAAAAGAAGATTTTCACAATCTGCAGGAAACCTTTAATTGGTCTGGTTTTACTAATGGGGAGTGTATTGTAAATATCATTTCCAGCATTCAAAAATGTGTCAATCAGCATGATTGCCAATATCACCATATACACATATGAACTATTTTGGATGAAATTATTTAAGCCTTGATGATCAAGCATTCCTGCACTAAAATATATGATTGCGGCGGGAGCAAAATGTGCTATTTTATTGAATACTTTTCGTTCCAAAAGAATATCATCCCAATTTGTTTTCGTTTTTCGAACCAATTTGGTGATGATTGTGATTAAGACTTTTTTTGCAATAACATCACATATCCATGCAATGAAAATAACAATAATGATTGCGATGACTGATTGTAGTATTATTGCCCAATATTCGGTTATTCCTTCGTTGATCAACCAATTTTTTAATTGAACGCCCAAAAGTTCTTTCATGAAGTAAAAAGTTATAAATTAAAAATCTAAGATATCTATTCCTTGCAGGAAAAGAAAAGTGTATTCATTATAATTTGTAAATTTAGGCTCTAAATGCAAAAACAACTATTATGACGACAAAATCTTTACTGGTATTTGTACTAATTGCAATCTCTTCGGTTTGTTACGGACAAAATAATTTTGATAAATATTTTGAAAGTAAGACTCTGAGGATTGATTATATGATGGGTGGTGATGCCAATTCTCAAACTATTTTTCTGAAAGAATTAAAAGAAGAGCCTAATTGGGGAGGAAGTAAAATCAATTTAATTGATCAGTTTGGATATGGAACATTCCGTTTTAAACTTTTTGATGTGGAGTCCGGAGAATTAATTTATTCAAAGGGTTTTAACTCTTTGTTTCAGGAATGGCAATCAACAGCCGAAGCAAAAGAATTAAAAAGAGCATTTTATCAGGTAAACGTAATGCCTTATCCTAAAAAAACAGCACTATTTGTGTTGGAATCCAGAAACTGGGATGGCAGTATGGAGAAAATATGGGAATATAAGATTGACCCGACTAATTATTTTATTGGTAAAGAAAAGCCCGGGAGTGTTTCATTTACAAAGATTATGGGAGATGGAGATCCTGCGGAAAGTGTAGATATTGCTTTTATAGCGGAAGGGTATACTGCTGATGAAATGGAAAAATTTAGGGCGGATGCCAAACGTGTAGCAGGTTATTTGCTTGATGTACCTCCATTTAACAGATATGCAGACCGATTTAATATATATGCTTTAGAAGCCGTTTCCGAAGATTCAGGAACTGATATTCCGGGCGAAAATATCTATAAAAACACTGCTGTAAATACTACTTTTTATACTTTCGATGTCGATCGTTACCTAACAACTTTTGATATTAAATCCATACATGATATTTCTGCAAATGTTCCTTACGATCAGATATTTGTGCTGATTAATACTGATAAGTACGGTGGAGGTGGATTCTACAATTATTATTCAAGTTGCTCGGCCGATAATGCATTGTCCTACGAGGTGTCGAGTCATGAATTTGGTCATGGGTTTGCCGGTTTGGGAGATGAATATTATTCCTCGGAAGTGGCATACGAAGATTTTTATAATCTGGAAATTGAACCTTGGGAGCCAAATATTACCACTCTGGTTAATTTTGAGTCGAAATGGAAAAATATGCTCGATGATTCGATTCCGGTTCCTACACCGAGAACGAAAGATTTTATTGATAATTTAGGCGTGTTTGAAGGTGGAGGTTATATGGACAAAGGGATTTATTCTCCCATGCAGGATTGTAAAATGAAATCGAATAAAATGAAGCATTTTTGCCCGGTTTGTGAGAAAGCTGTTGAAAAGGTGATCCTGTTTCATATCGGAAAATAAATGATGTTAAGACCTCATAATAAGAAAATAAAAAAAAATGCGTTCCGGTTTGGAGCGCATTTTTTGTAAAAGGCTTGGTTTATTTCTCAGCCTCTTGTTTTTTCGCTAGTCCGTAGAATACTAACAGAGCAAGTCCACCAAATAAGAAGATCATAGAAAAGTAAGATACTTCTTCATTTAAACCAGTGTAAGCATCTAAAATGTTTCCTATTAGAATTCCAATTGCGAGACCAATTAGAAGAACTCCATATTTTAAACTTTCTAAAGTACTGCACTTTTTGTCTCCGACTAAAAGGCTCATATCCATGCCTTTTTCAATTAATGCCTTTCTTTCTTTGTGACGATGAACTAAAAATATGATCAAAGGAACGATTCCGAATGACGAAATGATTGCTATTACTGCAGTTATATCCATGATTAAAGTTTTTAAGATTAAACTATTATTATATTGATTATGAACGAAAATTAAAGCTTGATTTTTGCATTCAACTTTATGACGCCACCTCTTTCAAACAGGTTACAAATCTTTTAAGATATTTTTAACGCTTACAATTATTTCATTAAAAATCATTGTATTAACTTGCTATTAATGAATTGCAAAAAAAAATATTGAATTTATAGAATAAGCTGTAACCGATTTTAGATTCTTTGCGTCTAAGTTGTAGATGGTTCAATAAAAAGGGAAAAAAGAAGTGAATCAACGCAACATTATGAAGCGAAACGATGTCTTTTTAGTTGATGACCTTGTTTTTCTAAATTGAAAGCACAATCTGTATATGAAGTTTCAAAAGGATAGCTATTATATAGCCAGAATTAGAGAAGGAGATCCCGGGGCATATGCTTTTCTTGTAAATAAATACAGGAAGATGACATTTAATGTTGCCTTACAATTGATGGGAAATCGTGAAGATGCCGAAGAAATTGCTCAAGATGCGTTTTTGAAAGCATATCAGGCCTTGGATAGCTATAAAGGAGATGCAAAATTTTCAACCTGGATATATCGAATTATTTATAATACAGCAATATCGCGATTAAGAAAGAAAAAATTAGATGTAAGTTCTATTGATGATGATTTTACAAGTTCGGTAAATGTTAAATCGACTCAATCAGCCTTGCAGGAAGTAAGAAATATAGAAAGGAAAAAATATCTTTCCGAAGCATTAAACAGGTTGCCTGCTGATGAAAGGTGTCTGATTACTCTGTTTTACCTGGAAGAAAATTCGGTAGATGAGGTTTGCTCTATTACCGGTTTAAGTGCTTCCAATGTTAAGGTGAAATTGCATCGTGCAAGAAAAAAGCTTTATAATCTGCTGGAGTTGGCTTTGCATGGTGAATTAAAAACGATATTATAGATATTCGAAAGAATATAAAATTAGACTACAATGAGCAAAAAAGAAGATATCTATAAAGATGATTTTATCAAAGAACTGATGAAGGATGTTGAGTTGGAGGATCCTTCTGCTCAATTTACGAATAGGGTTATGGATATGGTAATGCAGGATTGGCTTGCAAAACCAATTGAAATGAAGAAACCGATTTCGAGAAATCAATGGATTTGGATAAGCGGACTTATTTTACTTGTTGTACTTATTCTTTTGGGGACTGATGTGAGAACTTTAATTAGTTCTGCTGAAAATCCATTTTTACATCAAATTGATGCTGTATTATTACAACCAATAAATCAGACCTTAATTAAGGTATTTGAGAGTTTAATTAAACTTCCGGTAATGGTTTACATTGTTGCTGTTTCTTTTGGAGGATTAGTGGCTTTCGATAGAATTGTTAATAAATTATTGCATCATTAATAGGAGAGCAAACACAGTCGGTATTGTATCGGCACTTCAGTAATATTTGATTTTTTTAATTGAAAAAACCGCACTTTTTAGTGCGGTTTTTGTATTTTCTAAAAAGGAAGATCATCTTCTTCCGGTGCAGGAGGAACGTCCTCTGCTCTAAATTCAGGCATTTCAGGAACCGGAGAACCAGCTTGTACTTTTTCAATTCTCCAGGCTTCAAGATTCGAAAAGTAGTTTACTTTTCCATCTTTTTCCCATTTACGGCCACGAACATTAAAAGAAACTTTAATTTCTTCGTACAAAGAAATTGTTTCCAATAAATCGCAGCGATCCTGTGTTAGTTGAAATTTAATAAAATCATTCCACTCAGAATTTCTTTCATTTTCAACTTCAATAACAAATTCTCTTTTTTTGAAACGATCGCTGATTGATTGAGTTTCCTCTTTCACGATCATTTTACCATTAATTTCAAAATTCATAATGTTCTGTATATTTTGTATTATTCTTTTACGATTACAATTTTATCAATGCTGTCTCCTGCACGAATTGCATCAATCACCTCTAAGCCTTCAACCACTTTGCCAAAACAAGTATGCTGGCGATCTAAGTGGGAAGTGTTTTCGCGGCTATGGCAAATGAAAAATTGCGATCCACCAGTATTTCTTCCGGCATGAGCCATCGATAAAACGCCTCTGTCGTGATATTGATTTTCACCATTCAATTCACAATTGATTGAGTAACCTGGCCCGCCGGCACCTGTGCCATCCGGACAACCACCTTGAATCACAAAATTTGGAATAACCCGGTGAAAAGTCAGTCCATCGTAAAATCCAGATTCTGATAGATTAACAAAGTTCTCAACAGTTTTCGGAGCATCATTCTCAAAGAATTCCACTTTCATAATTCCCTTTTCGGTATGAATTTCTGCGTGCATCATTTTTATTTGTTTTAAATTATTTCAATTTTAGTATCAAAAGGAGAATTCCGACTCATTAATTCTCCTGCACGAGAATATTGAGAAGTAATTGTTTCCATTTGCAAAAGTCCGGTTTTTATAAAATAGAAGGATGTGCTTTGTTAAGACACTGGTTATAAGTGCATTTATATAAAATTAATCCATTCTTCTAAAAACAAGATTTTAAATTTACAACAATGCAATTGCAGTTGCAAAAGAATGCAAATCTAAAAAAAGATTCTTTGTCAAAAAAGAAAAAAGAACCCCTTCTGGAAAACTCCAAAAGGGGTGATTGTTTCTAAATTAATTGTCCTGATTAAAAGGAGTAATCAATTATTTTTTTTCTTCGTCTTTTACGATATCCAACAATTCAACTTCGAAAATTAAAGTTTCGTTTGCTTTGATATCAGCTCCCATTGCACGTGGACCGTAAGCAAGGTTCGAAGGAATAAATAATTCCCATTTAGAACCTACAGGCATTAATTGTAATGCTTCAGTCCATCCTTTAATTACACGGTTAGCAGCAAATGTAGCTGGTTCGTTTCTTTTATAAGAAGAGTCAAATTCATTACCGTCAATAGTCGTTCCTTTGTAGTGAACTGAAACTTTATCAGTAGCAAGAGGTTTAGGACCGTCTCCTTCGTTAATAATACGGTATTGTAAACCACTTGCAGTAACAACAACACCTTCTTTTGATTTGTTTTCTTCTAAGAATTTTTGACCTTTAGCTAAGTTTTCAGCACCAATTTTTTCCTGAAGACCTTTGATGTAGTTGTTGATAACTGCATTTCCTTTTTGAGGATCAATTACCAATGAATCTTTGTCAAGAGAAGCATACAATGCAGCCAAAAGAACTTCTTCGTTCAAATTAGTAAGTCCGTTACGCTCAAGGTTAGTACCAAAACTAGCACCTAAACTATAACTAACAGAGTCAAGTTCGTTGTTTAGAGCAACACTTTTATTTCTTTTTTGATTACAAGAAGCCAATGTTATTAGTCCAAGACCTAGTACAATAGATAATACTTTTAGTTTCATTTTTTTTGGATTGTTATGGTTATTAATATAATTATACGATTTCAAGTAATTCAACTTCGAAAATTAAAGTTGTGTGTGGGCCGATAAGGTTTCCAGCACCCTGTGCACCATAAGCTAAGTCCGAAGGAACATATAGTTTCCATTTTGAACCTAAAGGCATTAGTTGAAGAGCTTCGACCCAACCTCTAATAACTCCATTTACCGGAAATACAGCAGGTTCACCTCTTTTTACAGAGCTATCGAAAACTGTTCCGTCAATTAAAGTTCCATGGTAGTGACATTTAACACTGTCAGTTCCTTTTGGAGTGTCTCCTTTTCCTTCTGTGATAATTTCGTATTGAAGTCCGCTTTCAAGGCTTACAACACCTTCTTTTTTAGAGTTCTCTTCTAAAAATTTTGTTCCTGCTTCAACCGCTTTTCCAGCTTGTTCTTCCTGCAGTTTACCAAAAAATTCCTGAAGAATTCCATTGGCCTCTTCCGGAGATAGTTCCGGCATTTTTCCATTAAATGCAGCATCCAAAGCTTCCATAAATGGCTCAACACTAATTGTTTTAACTCCTGAAGTTATTAAATTACTTGCGATGCTTAATCCAAGGCAATAACTTACCTTATCTTGTTCTTCTGTGTACTTCATTCGGGTATTGTATATTTAATTATAATAATTCAATTTTATTTATGATCAGCAAGATCATAAGAATCGTCTAAGGTAAAACTTTTCTCTCAGAATATCGAAAATCAACTTGTAATTAACCTTTTTTTGCATTTAACTTCCAATAAAAAAAGATCTTCATTCAATTATTTGGTTTTGTGTTGATGCATAACTTCTTTGCCCGCAGCATTTGTCGTTTACCGGGTGGGCCAGGCAGACGTTTTACCTCAAATCCTGCACCTCTCAGAGCTTGTTTTATGATTCCTTTTGTAGAGTAGGTTGTTAAAACTGCATCTTCTTTCAGGTGATTGTGCAGCTTTTCAAAAATATCCTGAGTCCATAAATCGGGCTGAATATCAGGAGCAAAGGCATCAAAATAGATAAGATCATACGCAGCAGGGAAAATGATTTTTCTGAGATCGCCCTGCAGTTTGTTTAGTGTAAATGCTTTTGTGATTTCAACTTCCTGATTCCATGCTGTCTGATGCAGCTTTAAAAAAACGTCTCTGTCTGATCCTTCTATTTGATCGGTGTAATTCAGGCTTTGAATGTGTTCTTTTTTTATCGGATACAATTCTATTGAATGATAAATAACGGTTCTGTTTTGTTTTTCGGCTTCAATAAGAGTGAGGAAGCAGTTTAGTCCTGTACCAAAACCAATTTCTAAAATGTGAATTGGATCCTGCGTGCAAAAATTGAATCCTGCATTTAAATACACATGCATCGCTTCCTGAATAGCGCCATGAGTAGAATGGTAATGCTCATTTAATTCAGGAACAAAGAGGGTATGAGAACCATCTTCAGTTATTTTAAGCTCTCTTTTTAAATTCTTCATTCTCGATTGGATTAAGGATTGTAGAGGACTGGCGTAATCTGCTAGGAATTATTCTTATCCATAAGCGTTTTAAAGGAATTGGAGACTTGTTTTCGGGATGTTTGTTCAGTAAAAAAAGGAACCACAAAAATAAAATACTTCCTTTTAATATGCTGCTAATGGTTAATCCCCACCAAACACCTGTCGCCGAAACAGACTCAGAAGATATCCAGTTCTGAAATTCAGGTAGATAATCAACTAAAGTGTAGCTCAATATATAGGCAAAGGGAATTCGCATCAGGTTCCCAATAATTCCAATTATTGCAGGTGGAACTGCCCGTCCAATTCCGTTAAAGGCTCCTGTTGCTGTAATTTCAACACACATAAATATCTGTGAGATACCAAGAATAAATAGGTAAACCATGCCCATATGCACCACATTATTTTCACTGTTATTTATAAACAATCCGAAAATATGATCGCCTGCAAAAAGGAAGAGCAAAGTACTAATGAATCCTATAAAACCTGCTATTCCTAATGTGATGAAGAAACCTTTTTGAATGCGTCTCCATTTATTTGCTCCATAATTCTGACCTGTGAATGTGCCCAATGCAGTTGAGAAACCCGAGGCGGTCATCCAGGATAGTGCTTCTATTTGTGATCCTATCGATTGAACTGAAAAAGGAATGGGATTTCCATGAGAAATATTGTTAATCACCCTTGCTAAAATCATAGCGATAAAGGCAAAACAAGCTGATTGGAGGGCAACAGGACCTCCGATCTTTAGGATTGGGAGGAAGAATTCTTTTTGAATTTTCCCTAAATAGTTTTTGATTTGTAATGGATTTTCCTTGATATACAAGTAGTATATAAATAGTAGAAAAACACTTAGCTGAGAAATTACGGTCGCGATTCCTGCACCTTCGGCACCCATACCTGGAATACTTCCCCAACCAAAAATAAGAATTGGATCGAGTATCATATTTATAATCAAGCCGGAGGCATTGATCCAAAATGAGGTTTTTGTATTGCCAACACCATTATAAATACCCGCCATAGTGATGTTGGAATAGGTAAATGGCATTCCAACGGCAATTATCCGAAGGTATTTTAAGGCCGTTCCGTTTACAAATTCACTTTTAATATTAAAAAGACCTACAATAGAGTCGGCAAATATCCATACTGATAAAGCAAATGCAATGGAGATAATAAAAGATAAGCTGAACGCGTTTTTTGCAAAGGATTGTGCCCGTTCAAGATTTTTACTTCCAATTGATTGTGAAATTCCAACTTCAGCACCAATTTTGGTGATAAAGAGGAGTGAAGAACCAAACCAAACCAGATAAAGAGCTATCCCAACAGCACTTACAGTTTCGCTTCCAACTTGCCCCAACCACGCCATATCCGTCATGTTGTATGCCATTTGCACAAATGAGGTGGCAATTATTGGGATAGCCAGTTTTATAATTTGAGGAAAAATTTTTCCTCTGGTAAGATCTTTAATTTGATTCACTTTACTTATTTTGGTTCTTACAGGAACGGGTTTGGTTGTATTTATTCCCTATTTTCGCAAAGTGTTGAATAGGGAATATGAATCGATTCGCTTTTTTAGGGCGTGTAAAATTACAAAAATTGAAACGATTATTTTTTAAATTGTTTCTGGATATTTGAATTGAAAATGGAAGAGGAATATCGCAAAATAATTCACGTTGATATGGATGCTTTTTTTGCCTCGGTAGAGCAGAAGGATAATCCCGAACTTCGAAACAAACCAATTGCGGTTGGTGGATCCGGAGACAGGGGAGTTGTTGCTGCAGCCAGTTACGAAGCGAGAAAATTCGGTGTGCGTTCTGCAATGCCTTCTTCTATCGCGAAAAGGAGATGCCCTAATTTGATTTTTGTAAAGGGCAGGCATGACCGATACAAAGAAGTTTCGAAGCAAATTATGAGTATTTTTCATGAATTCACCGATTTGGTAGAGCCTCTTTCTATTGATGAAGCTTTTTTAGATGTTACTCACAACAAGAAAAATCTGCCTTCTGCAAGTTTGATTGCCAAAGAGATTAAGGAAAGAATTAAGGAGGTGACCGGTTTAACTGCTTCTGCAGGAATATCAGTAAATAAGTTTTTGGCTAAAATTGCTTCCGATTATCAAAAACCAGACGGTTTATTTGTTATTCCTCCCAAAGATGTTGAGCAGTTTATTGAGCAATTATCAATTGATAAATTTTTTGGAGTTGGAAAGGTTACTGCTGATAAAATGCATCAGTTGGGTATATTCAGGGGCAAAGATTTAAAGGAGAGAAGTCTGGCCGAATTAACCCGTACGTTTGGAAAAGCCGGAGTTTACTACTTTCAGATAGCACAAGGGATTGATAACCGTCCGGTGAATCCCAACCGGGTTCGTAAATCGGTGAGTACTGAGCATACATTTTATACGGATTTATCGAATAAAGATTTGATCAGAAAAGACATGATTGCAACTGCAGAAGATTTACTGCGCCGATTAAAAAAGAGTGGTTTTAGAGGAAGGACTTTAAGTTTAAAAGTGAAATACAGCAGCTTTGAACAGGTAACAAGAAGTAAAACCATTCTGCAGGAATTGAATCGGTTGGATCAAATTCTTAATCTGGCAAATGAATTGTTAAACCAAATTGAACTGAAAGAAAGCATTCGATTGCTGGGTTTAACTGTTTCCAATCAAATCAATTTTTCTGAACCTCAGCAATTAACCTTGGATTTTTGATTAATTCAGATTTATATAATATAGAAATCAAGCTATTTTTATAATTTTACATTCCCTTAAAAAAGGACAAGGGTGTGTTTAATCTCTCTTTTATCTATTTTCACATGAAACGTCCATGCCAAAGCGATTTTGACACACAGGGAGATGATTATTTCAGCATGGTAAGTTCTCCCGAAACAAGTTCGGGACAGGCTATATGGCAAAAACATACAATTATAATCATATGAAATTATATTTTAATAACTCAATTAGGATACTATTCTTACTGCTGATTTTTTCGGGTTGTTCTGTAAGCAGTAAGATAAATAAGCCTGATCATCAACAGAATTACACGATTGATTCGGTGATGGATTCTTATTCGCAGAGGGATACTGCTTTTGTGCATGTTATCGAAAGCTATAAATCTCAGCTCGACGGAGAGATGAATACAGTTATTTCTGTTTGTGATGAAGAAATGATTGCCGGCAAACCAGAGAGTAAATTGTCTGATTATATTGCCGATGCAATGCTTGCCATTGGGAAAGAATTCTGTGTTGAAAATCAATTATCCCACTCTGTTGATTTGGCGATTATGAATCAGGGGGGAATTCGAACAGGAATGCCTAAAGGGGAAATAACAACGGGGCGAATTTTTGAAATGCTGCCTTTTAAAAATAAATTGGTGATTGTTGGAATGAAAGGGGACGATTTAATGAAACTTTTGAATCAGGTTGCCGGGTTTGGAGGCGAAGGTATTAGCGGTGTAAAAATGGGAATTAAGGATAAGCAGGCGGTTGATGTTCTTGTTAATGGAGCGCCGGTTGATTTGGAAAAAACATATCACATTTTATCAATAGATTATTTGGTGAATGGTGGTGGCGGACTGTCTGCATTTGAGACAAGGGAAACGTTCAGACATTTGCACCTTAAATTAAGATCGGAAATGATCAAATACATTAGCCGGGATTATCAAAATGGAAAACATATTTCGGCAGAACTGGACGGGAGGATTTACCATGTGGAATAGAAGGGATTTTTTGAAAAATATAGGTGTGGCGGGATTGTTTTTGGGAACAGGTATTCTTCCCAAAAGTGCTTCTGCTGCTAAAAAAGAATTACAGAAAATCACGGTTCTTCATACCAACGATTTGCACAGCCGTATTGAACCTTTTCCAAAGGGCGACCCTGAATTTGGTGGTTTGGGAGGTTTTGCAAGAATTCACGCTTTGGTTCAAAAAATCAGAAAGGAAGAGGAATTGGTTTTGTTGCTGGATGCAGGAGATGTATTTCAAGGCACACCTTATTTTAATTTCTTTAAAGGGGAAGCCGAATTTAAATTAATGTCGAAAATGCGTTATGATGCCGGAACACTTGGGAACCATGAGTTTGACAATGGTATTGAAGGAATTGCCGGTCAGTTGAAACACCTTAATTTTCCACTGCTGAATGCTAATTATGATTTTTCAGAAACAGAATTGGAAGGAAAGATACCTGAGTATAAAATATTCGATAAAGGAGGTTTGAAGATTGGTGTTTTTGGATTGGGAGTAGATTTAGACGGTTATGTTGAGCCTAAAAACAGAGGTTCTGTTTCCTATGTTGATCCTGTTGATGTTACTGAGAAAATGGTGGGTATCTTAAAGGATGAAAATGCATGCGATTTGGTTATTTGTCTTTCGCATTTAGGATTGAGAAATGATTTTGGGAGTGATTGTGATCTCGATTTAGCGAAGCGTACCAGAGGTGTTGATTTAATTGTAGGAGGACATACACATACCTTATTGGAAACTCCGGAACGGGTTCTGAATTTGGATGGCGAAGAGGTTCTTGTTAATCAGGTTGGATGGGCAGGAATTGCTTTGGGAAGAATTGATTTTTACATCGATAAGAAAAATAAAACCAAATTAGCATCTTCAAAACTTCTTTCGGTTAATGAAGAATTAGTTTAATTATATACAATAATTGCAGCAAACTCAGGTTAATAACTTGTTGCTAAAGTTCGTTTACATTGAAAAATTCCAAGTTTAAATTAGACAAATCGAATTGGGCCTCGGTAGAAGGCTGGCTTTCAATAATTGGGAATATATTGCTTTTTGGATTAAAATACTGGGCTGGTTTGGCGACAGGTTCCATTGCAATTATTGCAGATGCATGGCATACCTTGTCGGACAGCTTAAGTTCTGTAATTGTAATTGTTGGTGCTAAAATTTCGAAGAAGCCTGCGGATGAGGATCATCCTTTTGGGCACGGACGAGCTGATTTAATAAGTGCCTTTATTATTGGAATCTTACTTCTCCTGGTGGCGTTCGATTTTATCATTGAATCCTATCATACCCTGCAAAGCCGGGAGTCATCGGAATTCGGAAGCATTGCTGTTGTTGTAATGATTGTGTCGGTTGTAACAAAGGAATTGTTGGCTCAATTTGCCTATTTCGGAGCAAAGAAAACCAATTCCAAAGTGTTAAAAGCTGATGCATGGCATCATAGAAGTGATGCAATATCTTCTTTGGTTATTTTGGTTGGAATATTTTTAGGTCCTTATTTTTGGTGGATCGACGGAGCTTTGGGAATGATAGTTGCCATACTAATTGGTCATGCCGCGTATGAAATTATTAGTGATTCCATTCACTCCTTATTGGGAGAGAGTCCCTCCGATACAATCATTCAGGAACTAAAAATGACCATTGAAGAAGTTAGTCCGGGTAATTTGGAACCTCATCATTTTCATCTTCATGTTTATGGGGATCATACAGAATTAACCTTTCACATATTGCTTCCGCAGGATATGCCAATAAAACAGGCTCACGATATTGCAACAGTACTGGAAGAAGCCATTCTCGAAAAATATGGTTACGTTTCAACCATCCACATTGAACCGCATACACAGATTAATTGAATTGGGGTATTTGTGTCAAGCCATATTTGAATAATGAGTGAACCACGGACGGCGAAAAAAAACGGTCTAATGCCGATATCAAATTTGTCAGCCGTTAAAAGCAAAGCTTAGAGATGGATACTGCAAATTAAAACCGGTATTACGCCCCAAAAGGGCTGTTTAAACAACAATCACCTTCCTTGCAATCCAATCACCTCCTTTAGTAAATCACGCTCTTTTTTTAAATCTTCAATCTCCTTTTTCAAATTCTCAATTTCAGCGTCGCGCAATATATTACCCGAGTCAACAGGATTTTCGATTCCAATTTCGTTGGCTAAATAGCGGAATACATTTAAATCGAGAGCCTCGCAAATAGTCCATAAGCGCCGTATTTGCATGCCTGGATTTTTGAGCATAAAAAGCACCGACGAATGATTCATTTGCAACTGGCGGGCCAACTCTGTATTGCTAATGTATTTCTCTTTCATTCGATTAACGATATAATCGTTAAGGTTTACGGGCATTTCATATTTCTTTTTAGTCATCTTGTTTTATGCTGTTTTTGGTGGCAATGCCATAGGATATTGATGCAGTTATATTTATAAAAGACGAAAGTTACAATAAGAAATATAGAATGTCAATATAGTACCGGAATTAAACCTGATATTTTATTGGTATTTACAACTTATTGCGGAGTAAATATTTCATAATGAATGATAATACTCTTAATTATTTTGAAAAATTAAATGTTTTTATGGCTATTTTATGTATTTCTGGTGCTAATTTATTGATAACAGTATCTTTTATAGTAAATACCATTGATAAATTTATAAAATCAGATTGGAAATTAATAATGTATGAGTCTTAATTATGGATGTATTGTAGGAAATTAATAAAATAAGATGAATAAATCATAGTATACGAAATGAAATACATTATAAACATAGTGTAAATCAGATTAACACGAGAGAAACTACGTATTAACTTAGTTTAACTCTAATCTGAGTTCTTATTTCGGATTATTAATTGGCAGATTGCTTTGACTCAGAGCTTTTTTGTTCTTTCTCAAGAAGAAAACTGCTGCAATTGTATCACCAATTGCGAACACAGCACTATGCACAGCATACTATCTGTTTTATTCATTTAAGAGTGAATTGATCTCTACCTGCAAATAACTGAATGATTTCCGTCGAAATAGACTGCTTGTTTTCCTGCCATTGTTTCAGTAAAGTTTCAAAAGAATTTCAGTTCATTTTAAATTAACCTTTAGTTGTTTTGCCGACTGATGGGTTTGTGATGAAAGTTAGGATGTTTCCCTCCCGTTAAAACACAGTATCATCTTTTAATTGTCAATTGGTGAGTAGTTTATGTTTGTTTTATTTTGATTATTTCCTGCGAATCTGATTTTCTGTTTCCATGTTGTTTTTCATACAGATACATTTCAATATTTAAAATAAAGTTTACCCTAAGCTTATCATTAGGCAGCATGTGTTCCTGTACTTTGAGCCAGATAAAAAGCTTGAATATTCACAAATACATATGACGATATGAAAATTAGAACCACCTTAATTTTAGCCTTAGTGTTAGTCTTGTCAGGATTACGGGCACAGGAAGTTGCCAGTTTAAATTCTGATGATGTGACGGTATGGCCGGCATCAAATAAAAACGGGAATGATTTTTCAGAATCAACACCCGACGAACAATTAACATTTACTTACTACAGTCCTGATGAGGAAAAACTTTCCTTGCCGGTAAGGGCATCTGTGGAAAGTACCTGGGGGACAGAAATTGCTCAGTATTATGCACTGTTCGAGAGTGTTTACATGTATGAGGAACAGCCGGTAGCGGGAGACCCAAATGTGGTTTTGAGGATCAGAAAACCCCGCATTTATAAAAGTATAAAGGGAATTGAAAATTACCTGAGAAAAGAATTAAAAAAGGAGACTTGCTCTATGTCGGGTGCAAGTCAGCAAATAAAGCAGATACTGAAAATTGGCATCGCGGCTATAAGCGAAGATAGCGAATGGTTTGAGAAACAACTAAAGAAACAGAAAAGCAAAAATGAAGAGATTGCTCTTTATAATAAAATTGTATTAATCAATATCTAATTTGACATTTAATCGAAATGAAAAAAATTACTTTACTACTTCTGATTTTTACGAATGTACTGATCGTAAATGCTCAGATAAAATTGTCGGGTCGGGTTAACGATCAGCAAGGCAATTCGTTGCCGGGCGTTAATGTTGTGCTGAAAGGGACAGTAAAGGGAACGGTTACTTCTCTTGATGGTAATTACAGTATCGAAGCAAAATCTGATGATGTTCTGGTATTTTCGTTTATGGGATTTGCTTCGAAAGAAGAGCCTGTTAAAGGACGTACGCTGATTAATGTAGTGCTTGGCGAAGATGTGCAGCAACTGAATGAGGTTGTAGCTACAGCAATAGGTATTAAACAGCAAAAGAAAAAAATTGGATACGCTACAGAAAAAATTGTTGATGATGTAATTGTTCAGGCGAAAAGTTTGAATTTGGGAGGTGCTTTAACCGGGCAGGTTGCAGGATTAACGGTAACCAATCCAACAGGTATTTTTCAATCTCCTGATTTTCAGCTTCGGGGTAAAAAACCTCTGATTGTATTGGATGGAATTCCGGTTGAGACAGATTTTTTTGACATTCCCACTGAAAATATTGAAAGCATAAACGTATTGAAAGGAACTTCGGCTTCTGCTCTTTACGGAAGCAGAGGAAAAAATGGAGCTATACTTTTGACTTCTAAAAAAGGGACATCAAAAGAATTGCAAACAACAGTTTCAACAACCTTGATGGTGTCAGCAGGATATGCTGCTTTTCCTGATCCGCAGCATGAGTACGGCAGTGGCTCTAACGGACAATATGAATTTTGGGATGGAGCTGATGGTGGTATCTCTGATGGAGACATGACCTGGGGACCTAAATTTGAACCGGGAAAAATGATTGCTCAATGGAACAGTCCGATACGCGATAAAGTAACCGGAGAAACAATTGAATGGTATGGCGGGGTTAAAAATACCAAATACGACGATCGGTCACGTTATGAGAGAGTCCCAACTCCATGGATTCAGCACAACAATTTAAAGAACTTTTTGAGTACCGGAATTATTTCGAATACCGATATGTCAATCAGTATGAAAACAGACCGTGGACAATTTATGATGACCGGTAAGTATGCTTATCAGAAAGGTCAAGTTCCCAGTTCCCGTGTTAACAGCGGCGGTTTAAATTTTAATGGAAGTTATAAATTGACTGAAGATCTTACCCTCGAAGGTGGTTTGTCTTACTCTAAGGTTTATTCTCCCAATTATCCCCGTTACGGATATGGACCTAAAAATCACATGTACACAGTTTTAGTCTGGATGAGTGACGATGTGGATGGTGAGGCTTTAAAAAATCACTTTTGGATACCCGGACAAGAAGGATATCAGCAGGCAAATTACAATTATGCGTGGTACAACAATCCTTATTTTGCGTCCAGCGAATTAAAGCAGGCTCACGACAGAAATGTGATATCGGGTCAGGTGAAACTGCGTTGGGATGTTCTTCCAAATCTTTCAATACAAGGGCGGGGTGCTGTTCGAATGAAGGATTTGTTTGAGAACATGCAAAGTCCTAAATCGTATATGAATTACGGCGATTCCCGTGAGGGTGATTACAAGACCTGGAATAGCGAGCAGACTAATTTCGATACCGATGTATTGCTTACTTATACAGCCAATATCTCCGATGATCTTAATTTAACAGTGAATGGAGGAGCTTCTTATTTTTACAGAAAATATCAGCAGGAATATGCGGCTACCGATGGATTAATTGTACCGGGAATTTACAATATGGGGAATTCTCAGGGGCCCGTTATGGCTACTAACTATTTAGAGGAAAAAGCGACATCGAGTGTGTATGCTACGGCAACTCTGGATGTTTTTAAATCATGGTTTTTAACACTAACAGGTCGTAACGATAAGTCGTCAACCATGCCTACTCAAAACAACTCTTATTTTTATCCATCAGTTGCTTTGAGTACTATGGTTTCCGATTATATTACTATGCCAAAACAGGTCGATTATCTTAAAGTGTATGGTTCATGGGCACAGGTATCCAGTGATTTGGATCCTTATCAGATAGAGTCAACCTATTCCAATAACGGGACATTTGGGATGAGTCCAAAAATTAGCTATCCGGCAGGAATTGTGAATTCAAATATAAAACCTGAAAAATCAACTTCAACAGAGTTTGGCTTGTCAACTTCATTTTTCAAAAATCGTTTGGGTCTTGAAGGAACTTATTACAAGGTGATTGATGAAAATCAGATTATACAACTGCCTTTATCCAAAGCTTCCGGATTTTCCAGTCGTTATGTAAATGGAAACGAGTATGAAACAAAAGGTTTGGAGCTTGCGCTTTCGGCTAAATTAATTAACAAGGCTTTTAAATGGAATGTAAGAACCAATTGGAGCTTTAATAAAAAGACGCTCACAAAAATTTACGGAGGAGAAGAAAAATATAACGATCTGCGGGTTGGCGACAGAGCCGATGATATGTGGGGAACACAATGGCAAAAAACTGATGACGGGCGGTTGATTATTGATCCCAACACCGGATTGACTATAAAAGACAGTGAAAAAGGATATTTGGGGCATTCAGATCCTAATGCCCGCTTCGGATTTCAGAATACATTTAACTACAAAAAATTCACTCTTAATGTCGATTTCGATGGAGTAATTGGTGGTGTGATGTCATCCAAAACCATTCAGAAATTATGGTGGGGAGGACGCCATCCCGAATCTACAACCGGCAGAGATGCTGAGTATGCAGCCGGAAAAGCAGTGTATGTTCCTAAAGGTGTTAATGTTCTTGCTAATGGAGATATCGTAGAAAACACGACTGCAGTCAGCTGGCAAACCTGGAGTCAGAATTATCCATACCGTGCAAATGTAACCGAAGATGAAAACAAGAAATTTGCCAATGTTTTTGATCGTTCCTATGTGAAACTTCGCAAGGTCGCTCTTACTTATAATTTTGATAATAACAATAAGGTGAGGCTGCTGAATGGGGCTGCCATTACCCTGTTTGCAAATAATGTGGCGGTTCTGAAAAATATTCCGCTTGTAGATCCTGATTTTAAAACAGGGAACGACGACGATTTGCAGGATCCATCAGCACGTTACATTGGTGTAACAACAAAATTCACTTTTTAATAAACATCCAAAGTGTCCAAAAAGATAATAAAAATGAAAATGATTGTTAGAATATGTACTTGTATATTGTTAGCTGCAGCAGCTGTTTCATGTACTGATTTTGAGGAGCTTAATAAGGATCCAAATAAACCAACCCAAACCTCACCTCAGCTTTTGCTAACTACAGCATGTTGGGATGTATTTAGCGAATTTGATAATTTTCAATACGAATCGCGAATGCTTGTAGCTACTGATGGAGAAAGCTCTGAACAGTTTTACAACTGGACAAGAGGAGATTTTGGTTCTTTTGATAATTTGAGAAATATACAGAAACTGGAAGAGGAATCCGTACGTGTAAGCTCCGATGCTAACTTGGCTCTTGCAAAATTTTTTAAGGCATGGTATTTCTATAACTTAACCATTAAGTATGGAGATATCCCTTTTTCTGAGGCTTTGCAAGGGGAGACCAACGAAATATATACTGCAAAATACGATACGCAGGAAGATGTTTTTGTTGGAATTTTAAATCTCTTGAAAGAAGCTGATACTTTGTTGGAAGGAAATACTGAGATTATTACCGGAGATATTCTGAATGATGGTTCGTTGCCAAAATGGCAAAAACTAGTAAATGCCTTTCGTTTAAAGGTCTTGCTTACCTTATCTCACAAATCAACTATTGGAGGAGAATCTGTTGCATCGCGTTTTGCAGGTATTTATTCCGGTAAAGCTTTAATGAATGATGTAAGTGAAAGCACACAGATAAACTTTTTGGATCAATCGGGAAGCAGATACCTGAATTTTAATTCAAGTAGCTTTGGATCGGGATTGTATATGGATTCAACCTTTGTTCAAAAATTAATTGACCGGGAAGATCCCCGTTTGTTTGTGTATTGTACCCAAACACCAAATGCTCTTAAGGCAGGTAAAGCTGTTAACGATTTTACATCTTACGAAGGAGGAAATCCAACAGTACAATATAGTCTTGTAAACGCAAAAGCAGTGGCCGGAAATATTTCCAAGCCCAATTCCCGTTATTACGACGATCCGGTATGCGAATCAATGATGTTATTAGGATATCCTGAACAACAGTTTATTATTGCTGAAGCAATTTTAAGAGGTTGGATTAGCGGCGATGCTGTGGCTGAGTACAACAAAGGAATTAAAGCATCTTTTTCATTTTTTGCGGGTCAGGCATCAACAAAAGGTTATAGTTCGTATTTAAGTGCCGAAGCATGTGATCAATACCTGTTAAATTCTTTTGTTGATTTGGATCAGGCTCCATCGGTAGATATGAAGATCTCGTATGTTATCACACAAAAGTATCTTCAAACTTATTTTCAGGCTGGTAAAACTCCGTTTTTTGAGCAGCTCCGAACAGGTTATCCAACTTTTGAAACAGCACCGGGGGTAACAATACCTAACCGTTGGATGTATCCTCAAACGGAATATGATTACAACAAAACAAATGTAACCGAAGCCGTAACCCGCCAATTTTCAGGTAAGGATGATATCCGCGAAACTCCCTGGTATTTGAAATAGGGTAGTTTCATTTGTAATTAATTTTTCCTCGCTTCTCATCTGTAAGGATCAGGAGTGGGGAAATGCTTTTATTAAGTTTAAAAATATAGTAAGTAATGAAAAAAATAAGTCTGATATTATTCTGTTTTTTAATCGCTCAAGTGTCTTTTTCTCAATCTGTTGAGTTTAAGTTTAACCCGAATGGGGAATTTAAAATCCTGCAATTGACAGATACGCATGTCACTGCAGGTAAAAACAATCAGCAGCACGTTATGGATTTGCTCACCACTTTGGTTCAGGAAGAAAACCCTGATTTGGTTGTGTTTACCGGCGATGTAGTAACAGATAGTGACAATCCTAAACCTTGTTATGAAATATTTGCTGAATTCTTTAAAAAGCACAAGCTGCATTGGGCTGTAACACTTGGAAATCATGATTCAGAGAATAAAATGCCTAGAAATAATGTTGCGTCTATTCTGAATGGTCTTGATTTTTGCATTAACCAATCTACAGATAACTTAAAGGGTACAAATTTTTTGTGTGAAGTAAAAAGCAGTACCAACTCTGACAGCAAGGCGATACTTTATTTTTTAGATTCTCAGGATTACAGCACAATAAAACCAAGAGTGGATGGTTATGGTTGGTTTTCAACCGAACAGGTGGTTTGGTACAAAGAGCAAAGCCAGAAGTTCATTGATGAAAATAAGGATACGATTCCTGCTTTAGCATTTTTCCATATCCCCTTGCCGGAGTATACTGATGCCTGGTGTAACAGTAAAGCATTTGGAACAAGAAAAGAGGTAGAGTGCTGCTCGAAAATTAATAGTGGCATGTTTGGTGCAATGGTAGAGCAAGGCGATGTTATGGGGACTTTTGTTGGGCACGATCACGTGAACGATTATGTGGCATCATATTACAATATTGCTCTTGCATACGGTCGTGCTTCAGGTGCGGAGAATACCTATGGTGACTTAAAGCAGGGGGGCCGGGTTATTGTACTGAAAGAAGGTAAACGAACATTTGATACATGGATTCGTGAAAAAGATGGAGCAGTAAAACAGGTTTGTAATTTTCCTGATTCGTTCCAATAATATCCTGTTACAATCTATATCAAGCTTTCGCGGATTTGGGTGAGTTTAATACCAATTTAATTTCAAAACAGACTTTAAATAAAATGAATTAATTTTTAGCTGTATCGAGGCAAAAAAGTAAAGCATAGCCATGTTACGATGCATCTTTTTTAACGAAGATATAGCTGAAAAGAAACATTTTATGAGGCATGTTTTGATGTTAATTTGGTATAAATACCAAACGCGATATTATTTAAGACATGATTGAATACATCGTTTTTAGCAATTGGTATTTTGTTGAAAACGATGTATTTGCTTATCTGTTAAATTTTGTTTTTCCTTGAGAAAAGAACTGCCGTAATTGCGCCGCCAATCACTAATACCGCACCAAGCATTGAGTAAATACTTAAACTGTCTGTTTTTATCCACGCTACATTCATCGAGGATAAAACGGCCATGGATGTTAGTGTGATAATTGGATTCACAGTAACAATTATACTTACTTTATAGGCTTCGGTGTACTTGAAAGCCAATGCCAGACAACCATAGGCCACGAGAGTATTCATGCCCAGAAAAATCACGATCACCCACGAGGAAAAATCAAGATTTGAGAAGGCTGTAAAATCAACAAAAGGAGCGTAGAGAATAGCCGGTACTCCGTAAAGAACCATGTTTAACAATTGAGCCGGATGTTTTTGCACCAGTTTTTTTTGCAGTGAAGCATACAAAACCCACATTACCGCTCCTAATTCGATCCAGAAAAACCCCGTGTTGAATGCTTCGGTATCTTGTATAAAGGCTTGCAGCTGATTTCTGTAAAAAAGAAATAAACCCAATCCTGCAATTCCAAATCCAAGTAATTGTTTGCTGTTTAATTTCTCTTTAAAAAAGAAAACTCCGACCATGGCTAACAAAATAGGAGCTGTTTGCATCGTAATTTGCGCATTACTCGGGCTGGTATAATTTATTCCCTGCATAAAACCCAGATAATTTACACCCAAAGCAAGTGCGGCAATTATCAGGATAAAAGGAGGTCGTTTTATAATATTTAATTGCTTTTTGTCGGTTATTAAATAGTAGAGAAACAGAATAGAAAAGGCAAACGTAAAACGAAACCAGACTATAGAAACGGGATCCAGATCTTTCAGGCTGACTTTTAAGAAAATTGGGAGAAACCCCCATAAAAGTGCTGTAACCATGGCGTACAAAACACCTTTGTAATTGCTTGAAATCCCCTTTAGACTCATTATTTTTGTTGGATTAAACTAATTTATTTAGAATGATTTTACAGAGCTAAAAGTAGGAAAAAAAAGGATGAAGCAATTCGCTGTCAGGATTTAAATTTGAAGATTTTTATCGTCTTTTATTTTTTATTGTTTCCAGCCGGTTCAGGCAATGTAAAGCTTACAAATCCCAAGGATTTCCATACCTCCAATACTTGATTCAGGCTTACCTCAAAAGATAAATATTCCGGGTTGTCAGAATTGAGCAGCAATTGATTGTTTTTAAAATCTTTTTTTACTCGTTTATATACTATTCCATCGTCCTTAGTCAATACAATACAGCAGCTGTTCTCTTTTATTAGTTCCCAATCCTGAACGTATTCACAAATTATGTATGTGCCGGAAGGAATTGGCAGCATGCTGTCTCCTTCAATCTGAAAAGCCCGGTAGGTTTTGTTTTCCGATAGCTCGGCAAATGGCATTCTGAAATTGGGCAATTCGCTGATAAATTCAGCATCAGAATATCCGTTAAGGTAACCTGCAGCGGCTTTTACTGGAACCAGACTGATCATTTCTTCATTTTGTGCATCCACTAAAATGGGCAAAACCCGAAGTTTGTCTCCTTTGGTGTCCTGTGTTTTTTCCTGATCCAATTTGCTGATATCCTCGTTAACCAATTCATCTAAATTACGTTTGAAGAATTTCGAATATTTCATCAATGTGGTAATTTTGGGGACACTTCTTTTTTTCTCGTACGCACTGATTGATGAGGCTCCTATGCCAATTCGGTTCGATAATCTGCCTTGAGACAATCTTTTGCGCAGGCGTAAATGTTTAAGATTTTTATTTAAGTTTTCCATGATGAGGCTTTGTACAGGTGAAATTTTTCGAGTTGCAAATGTACATGTTTGGAGCTTCTTTCGGAGAATAGGAAAGAACAATTTACCGGATTTTCTGTTTGTTTCGATATAGTTTATTGAAGATTAATGAATTATAGTGTGCAGATATCAACTCTTTAAATATAGTCCGTTCAATTATTGATTAAAATCAAATGGTTTTGAACGAAGATCTTTACTCGAAAACCTGTATTTTGTAGTATCAAAATAAATAAGTTGATACAATGAACACAATAAAAGTAAATTCCCCGTTCGATGGCAGTTTAATTCAGGAAATTCCTTTGCTCGATGAGCATCAGGTGGAAGAAAAGTTGGCCAAAGCCTATGCCTTGTTTCAGGACCGGTCCCGCTGGCTGAAACCCTTCGAACGCATTGCCATATTGGAAAAAACAAAAGCCATTATGCAGACGCGGGTCGAAGAATTGACAAAAACTACAGCTTCCGAAGGAGGAAAACCTTATCAGGACAGTAAAGTGGAAGTGCTTCGTGCAATTAACGGCGTACAATTGGCCATTGAACACATTGGTCAGTTAAAAGGAGAGCAAATCCCAATGGGAACCACAGCCGCCTCCGTAAACCGATGGGCATTTACCCTGCGCGAACCAATTGGCGTGGTTCTCAGCATAAGCGCTTTTAATCATCCGCTAAATTTGGCAGTGCATCAAATTATTCCGGCTTTTGCCGTTGGCACACCCGTTATCATCAAGCCGGCAACATCAACACCGCTGTCGGCAATCGGGTTGGTAAAAATTATGAAAGAAGCGGGATTGCCAGAGGATTGGGCAGAGGTGGTTATTTGCAGCCGCCAAAATGCCGAAAACATGGTGAAAGATTCACGGATCAACTATCTTTCATTCATAGGTTCGGCCGAGGTGGGATGGAATCTGCGGTCTAAGCTGTCGCCGGGAACCCGATGTGCATTGGAGCACGGAGGTTCTGCGCCTGTAATTGTCGGGGCAGATGCTGATCTTTCGCAAACCGTTCCCGCATTGGCAAAAGGAGGATTTTATCATGCCGGTCAGGTATGTGTATCCGTTCAGCGGGTATATGTCCACGAAAATATCATCGAAGAATTTACTGCTCAACTGGTCGCAAAAGCCAATGCTTTGCATGTTGGAGATCCTATGGATCCTAAAACAGAAGTAGGACCGTTAATTCAGACTTACGAGGTAGATCGGGTAGAGCAGTGGGTAAACGAAGCGGTTAACGAAGGAGCGAAAATAATGTGTGGCGGGAAACGGATTTCTGATACCTGTTATCAGCCAACAGTTCTTCTGAATCCTGATTCTGAATCGAAAGTTTCTCAGCACGAGGTGTTTGGTCCGGTGGTTTGTGTCTATGCTTATTCCAAGTTGCAGGATGCCGTTAATCGAGCAAATTCATTGCCTTTGGCCTTTCAGTCAGCCATTTTTACCTCTAATTTAGATGTGGCTCTTGATGCCGTCAATCAATTGAATGCATCGGCCGTAATGGTAAACGATCACACCGCTTTTCGTGTCGATTGGATGCCTTTTGGCGGGCGCGATGCATCAGGAATCGGCATGGGAGGCATTCCGTATTCCATGCACGAAATGACCCGCGAAAAACTCATGGTGATAAAATCGAAAGTATTGTAATTAATAGTCCGTTAGATTTTAGTAACTAGGTTGATTTACAAGATGCTTATTTTTAATATTTTAACCGGTAATGCTTTGTTCGTAAAACACACTAAAAATCAAATATTTACAAAACCTTAACGAACTGTTTGTTATAAAAGTCAGGGCGGAATTCATTTTTCGCCCTTTTTTCATGTTTTGGGCGTGTCCCTCCGGGTCAGGCTTTCCGTTACTACTCCTCGCTCATTCTTCGCTGTGGGGTATACACTCCAATCCTTCACGCAGGCTGATATTAGCTTTCGCTTCAACAAATAGTACAAACCAAACGCAATTCTGTCCATTTACCAACAAGCACCTCTGTATTAACTTTGTAGTAAAGATTTATAACAGGAGGTAAATATGGATAAGGTATTTCACGAAGCAGGAACAAGAGGAAGTAGTCAATTGGATTGGTTGGATAGCAAGCACAGTTTTAGTTTTGCTGATTACTACTGTCCGGAACGAATCCATTTTGGAGCGTTAAGAGTGATTAATGATGATGTTGTTAAAGCAGGAATGGGTTTTGGAACTCACTCGCATCAAAATATGGAAATCATTTCAATTCCATTAAAAGGGGCATTAAAGCATAAAGACAGTGCAGGACATTCCGAATTAATTAAAGTGAATGATGTTCAGGTAATGACAGCAGGAAAAGGTATTATGCATTCTGAATACAATGCCTCAGAAACGGAAGATGTACATTTTCTTCAGGTTTGGATCATTCCTGAAAAAGAAGGGCTGGAACCAGGTTACGATCAACGATCATTTCCGGATGTAAATGAGAATGGTGAATTGCAACTGCTTGTTGCTCCAAAATCATCACAACATAATGCTTTAAAAATTAATCAGAATGCATATGTATTCCGGGCAAAAGTAACTAGTGGAAATACACTCGAATATACAATAAACGGTAACGCAAACGGAGTTTATGTTTTTGTTCTTAACGGAGAGCTGACAGTTGATGGAGAAATTCTTCGGCCGCGGGATGGTATAGGTGTGAATGGTGTTAATTCATTGGAGATTATGGGTATTGTTAATTCAGAATTTTTGATTTTTGAAGTACCAATGCATTAATTAAATGTTAAGAATGGCTTAAGCTGACCCGTGATGTTGAAAATGGGTGTAATCAACCACTAAAAAGTAGATTTCACAGGATGGAAGCTGTCTAAATTATATTATCTTTGTTTCTTGTCGGGAAAAGTGATATAAATCAGTATTTTTATTACAATTTCAGACAATCGAATGTAAGATTCTAAAATTATTACTATGGCAAACAGACCTGTAACCATTAAAGACATAGCTGAAAAACTAAGTATTTCAGTTTCTACTGTCTCCCGTGCTCTTAAAAACAATCCCGAAATTAGCTTAACAACCAGAGAAGCAGTTCAGAAATTGGCAAAGGAATTAAAGTACCAGCCAAATCCGTTAGCTGTTGCTTTAAAAACACAAAAGTCGAATACTATTGGTGTTGTTGTTCCGCAAATTGTTAGTTCTTTTTATGCTACTGTTGTAAAAGGAATTGAGCAGATTGCTGATGAGCACAACTATCAGGTGTTTGTTAGTTCTTCAAATGAAAGAATCGAAAAGGAAGAGAAAAATGTAAATGGCTTCCTGAACATGAGAATGGATGGAATTATTCTATCACTTACCCGTGCAACAACTACATACGATCATATTCATAAAATACAGGATATGGGAGTGCCAATGGTACTTTTCGATAGAACATCTAAAGAATTAGAGGTTTCTAAAGTTGTTGCTGATGATGCTGCAGCTGCTCATACGGCAGTAACTCACTTGATTAATGGTGGTGCCAAAAGAGTTGCGTTCATGACCGGACCTGAGTTTATGCTATTCGGAACAAACAGACTAAGAGGCTATAAAAAAGCCTTGGAAGACAAAAATATTCCTCTGGATGAAACATTAATTTCCCGATGTGATTTTACTGTGGAAGATGCGAAAAGCCTGGCATTGGATTTATTGGCAAGGGCCAATCGTCCGGATGCTATTTTTGCTATCAATGATGATATGGCAATTGGTGCCATTGCAGCAGCTAAGGAATTAGGACTTAAAATTCCTAAAGATCTTGCTGTTGTTGGATTCTCAAATAGCCGCAGATCGCGTTATATGGAACCTTCAGTTTCTACGATGGATCAAAATCCAAAAGAGGTTGGTCGGGAAGCTGCAAGATTACTGTTCGAACAAATGGAAAAAACTCCTGATGCCAAAGCGATAAAAGAGGTTGTTGTTCATGCCGATTTGATTGTTAGAACATCAAGTGACAGATAAAAATATAGATAAAAAAAATCCTGCTTTATTTAAGCAGGATTTTTTTTTAGAAATCTTCTTCTTGTCTTTTCACCAGTTCTTTTGTAGAAAGTAAACCGCAGGCCGCAAAAATATCAAGTCCTCTCGATCTTCTGATCGTTGTTGTAATTCCTTTTTTCGTTAGCTGCTCTTTAAAATCTTCCATCGTTGCATCATCAGATCCGTCAAGTGGAGTATCTGGAATTGGGTGAAAACGAATCAAATTGATTCTGCATTTAATTCCATCCAAAATCCGGCAAAGCTCTTTTACATGACGGGGCGTATCGTTAATTCCTTTAAACATGATGTATTCGAAAGAAATTCTGCGCTGAAGACCAAAATCAAAATCACGAATTATTTTCAATACATCTTTTATTGGATATACATTTTGAACCGGCATCAATTTTTTTCTTTCATCTTCGAAAGGAGTATGCAGACTAACAGCCAAATGACATTCGCTGTGGTTAAGAAATTCAATCATCCCAGGAATTATTCCAATTGTAGACACGGTGATCCTTCTTGGGCTCATAGCCATTCCATAATCCGAGGTTAGAATCTCCAGGGATTTCATCAGTTCAGGAACATTATCCAAAGGTTCTCCCATTCCCATGTAAACAATATTGCTTAAATTTTCTCTTTCGGGCAAACTCCTTATTTGATTGATAATTTCGCCGCTTGATAATTGTCCCTGAAATCCTTGTTTGCCGGTCATGCAAAACAAACAACCCATTTTACAGCCAACCTGAGAAGAAACGCAAAGTGTATTTCGTTTCTGATCCGGAATGTAAGCGGTTTCTATAAATTTGTGAGCATGAGCAGTTGGGTAAAGGTATTTTTTTGTGCCATCAACCGAAACCTGTACTTTGGTTGATGCAGTAATACCAAGATCGTAATTCTCCAGCAAAGCAGTTCTTGCCTTCAACGAAAGGTTAGACATTTCTTCAATACTGATAATGTCTTTTTTATACAACCAGTCGGCAATTTGCTTAGCTGTAAATTTGGGAAGCTTTAATTCAGTAACAATTTGAATCAGTTCTTCAAGTGTTTTTCCTAAAAGGGTATCTTTGGCCATTATTCTATTTTATAATTACACGAAAGCAACGATTTTTATTCAGTCTGCTTTCATGTAAATTAAATGCATTAAAAGTAAATTTCAGCTACAATTCTTTCGTATTCAACTCCACGTTTAATCAAAAGGTCGCGAACTTCAACTACCATTTCAGGACTGCCGCATAAAAAGAAGCGGCAATTTTCCGGTAGTTCCTTTACATCCTGCAAATATCGTGTTAATCTTCCATGATACAAACCCTCCCCCTTATCTTGTGAGCAGCAACGAATGTAATTCTCTTTTAAAACAGGAATAAATTCTTTTTCAAAATAGAAAGAATGATCATATCTGCCTCCATGAATAAGGGTTTTGTTCTTGAGTAAACCTGAGCGAAACATGGCTGCATAAGGTGCAATTCCTGTTCCCGATGCAATCCACCAAGCCGGCGATTCATCATCAATAAAATCTCCGTCAGGATTTGTCACATAAAGTTCTGATCCAGGTTTAATTTCACTAAGTCTGGGGGTTAACCAGCCATCATCCTTCAAATTGTATAACACCTGAACTTCAGCGTCGTTTTCACCACTGGCTATGGTGTACAATCGTGGTGTTACACTTAAATCCGTGGTTAATCCAATGTACTGTCCGGCAGTAAAACTCTTTACTTTTTTATATTTTAAAACAAATACTCCGGGAGCAATTGCTTTGTTCTCAATTACTATGGTGGTTGAAAGTTTATTTTTTTGTTCTGTTATTGATTCCATATATTATTTGATTTTAATGGCGCAAAGATAATAAATTATTTATAAAGATTCTAAATTGTGATCAAATCAAATTTCTTTCCTTTTTGTAACTTTTATCGCAGGTTGAGCGTCTCATAATACATGAGGAATAGATTGAGAATCTGCTCTTGATTATTAATTTACTAATTCAATTTTTAAAACCCGTATAAAATGAAAACTCAAAATTTAATTAAAAGGAATCTATTACTTCTGGTCTTGTTCCTGTTTTCTCTTAATTCCTTTTCTCAAACGGTATTTGCCGATGAAAAGGCAAATTATGATGGTGTGAAAAAAATAGTTGTAGAAGGAAGATTTTGTGATGTTACCTTGTTGGGTGAAAATCGTGAGGATGTAAAATTTGAGGGGACTATTAAAGGAGTATCCAGAAATGGGAGTTCTTATAAAATCAATCACAGGTTGGAAGGGAGCACTTTGAGAGTATGGGTAGAATCACCAAGAACATCTTGGGGGAATATTGATGCATCATTAAAATTTTTAGTCCCAACACAAATGGAGATTGATGTGAAAAATTCTTCGGGAGATGTTTATTGTGAGAATATTTCTTCGGATTACACCAAAATACACGCTTCTTCGGGCGATGTGAATGTGAAAAATATAATCTCTGATCTTGAGGTGATAACAAGTTCAGGAGAGATTAGTTTGTACGAAATCAAAGGGAACCTAAACTCGCAATCAAGTTCGGGGAATCATGAATATAATAAAGTGGCCGGAAATGTAAAATGTAATGCAACCTCAGGCGATATAGAAATGGTAAATGTGATTGGAGATATTTCTTCCCGAACCTCGTCCGGAAATCAGGAGTTTGATAAAGTGGAAGGGCAAATTAAAAGTATTTCTTCTTCGGGAAATGTTGGGATTCTTAATTCAAAAACAATTCTAAATTTAACCAGTAGTTCTGGTAATTTGAGAGGACAAGGATTGGTTTTGTTGGGAGAATCCTATTTTAAAGCCACCTCGGGAGATGTTAGCATGAACTTGTTAAATGATTTTGAGCAATTGAGTTTTGATCTTTCAGCATCCTCAGGATCGCTTAGGGCGGGTAACCGTAAAGGAGATGATAACCTGTATCTCAAGAGCGGTGAAATATGGGTTCATGGAAAAACGAGCTCTGGAAATCAAACTTTTAAATAAGTAGTTGTTGGGCCTGTTCGAAAACGTACATCGTGTGTGATGTATACGTACACTTTTAAAGATGTAAATATCTTTACATTGCGTGTAATTATTTGAAAAACAGAATTATATGTATTTTGGCCTGCAGATTGTAATTGTATATTCGAAATCATTTGTTAAATGATTTCCCAAATATTGGGAGTGGTGTCCCGGGATTTTGGTTTTAATAGCATAATTAATTGGTTTTCTTTAATATGCCGTAACATTCAATTAGTTACGGCATATTATTTACCCTTATGACTTCAATTAGGTAGCAAAACCATCATGTTGCGTATTTGTTGTTTCGTAACATTTTAGAAAATGGGAAAAAAATAAATTTAACTTTTGATTAAATATAATTTTTCCAGGTAATAAACAGTTAGCGCGTTTGTAATCGGGTCAAGATTTTATTGTTAGGCAATGATACCAATAATTGTCTAACAGAAGTTCGGGAATATCTATAGGGGAAACTCCCGGACATTTTTAGTTGGTAATTGTTGGATGCAATGTGGTAATTCTAGACAACAATTCTAAAGGCTCCAAAATATAAGGGGTAACAAAGGATGCTCAAATTTGGGCATCCTTTCTTTACTTGGAAAAGTTGCGTACTCATTAATAAATCACAAAAGTGTAAAGGTGTGTGTCCGCTATAGAAACAAACGAGGGGTTAGGTTACAGCTCTGACAGAATCCTATTTTAAGTTTTCAAACCGCTAATGCCCTTATTTGTCACTTGTGTAAACCATACGGAAAATCACATTAAAAAAAAGTCGTTATCATGATTACTGGATTAGCCTGTCCCGATTAGATAGGTCGCCTGAGAGGATACTAAAAAAGCCGTCCAAAGGACGGCTTTTAATATATAAGTGGTTTTATAAAATCACCAGTTTAGCTGGGTAATTCCAAACCATAGTTTTGTTTTCTGTCAGCCTTTTTCAGTAAGAATGATAAGAAAATGGAAATTACACCACAGCCTACCAATACCAAAATCGGGATTGTATAATCTTTAGGTTGTCCTTCAGGTATTCCTTGATTTACAAAATCAAGCAGTGCTCCAATTCCCCAAAAGAATAATGCCAAACCCCAGTTTTGAAGGGTAAACATGGTAGCGTAAGCAGTTCCTAATCTGTTTTCTGCAACAATTTTAGCAACCGAAGGCCACATGGCTGCTGGTACTAAAGAGAATGCTACACCTAAACTTAATAATCCAAAATAAGCTATATATACATTATCTAATATCGATAGAGAGATATGAGCAAAAATCAGAAGTAATGATCCAAGAATCATTAAGGATGCTGCTTTTCCTTTTTTATCTACATAATTACCAAAAATAGGAGTGAATATAATTGTACCAAGAGGGATTAAACTCGCTGTTTTAGCACCATTTCCTAACCAAATTGCTAAAATATCTTTCATCACAAACAGATAAACACAGAAAGCAATCAGCGCTCCCGTTTTAAATAAAAATCTGGTTTGTTTATTTTCAAAGTTATTAGGTACAACAGCAAAAAGAATTGCAAACAAAAAGAAAATAAGATATACGCTTGAAGCTCCAATTGCTTTGCTTCCCCATAAAATTACTTCTCCCGCTTGAGGTAATATTTCTGAGAAACCGAATTTGTTTATCAATAAATCAGGAGCATATTGCATAAATGGGAAAATGGCAGCATAAAAGGTTACACAAAGAAGAGCAATGTATAAAAACGATTTGTTCTTGATTAATGCAACTAAATCAGAGAATTTAAAGTCTTCTTCAGGATCACAAACTTCGCCACTTTTATCACTATTCGCTTTTTCTTGTTTATCCAACTTAATGTCAAATACGGTATAAATCAGGAACATGATAAGGGCTAAGCCAATAAGTGAGGCTGCAAAAGTAACAGCAGGAGAAACATGTCCACCTCCAATATCTAAAGAAAGAGCTGTACCCATCGCACTGCCCAATCGGCCAAATCCCATATTGATTGCCATCGCCAAGGCAAGATCGTAACCTTTAAACCATTTTACAATGGTTCTGGTTGCTACAACACAAACAACTTCAAGTCCGGATCCAAATAGAACCCGGCCTACAATAATCATGTTTAACATGGTGCCGTGTTCAGTTCCAAAAAAACCGGAAGCAGCTAATGCGGAAATGGATCCTCCCAGAACTGCAAGACCACCGAATACAATACCTGCAACCCGTATTCCCCATTTGTCGAGCATGATACCTCCAATGATAATCATACCAAACATATTGGCAATGGTGGTTAGAGCAAGAATCCGACCAAATTCTTCACTGGAAAATCCCATTTCCGATTCCATCAGCCCTTTTAAGCCGGAAAAGAAATCCTGAAACCAGTAGGTACTAAAAGTTAGTCCCGAAAGGAGGATTAACATTGCCCAACGCATTGCAGACGAGTCGCGCAACGTTCTTTTTAATGTTTCTGTCATTTTCGTTGTATTTTTTAAATTAAACTCAGGTTTAAGAGGTTACTAAATTAAGATAAATGAATAAAAAAACAAATCAGAAACTGTATTGGGACTTATATGAAAAAAGCCGTCCCGAAGGACAGCTTTTTTTATATGATATTTACTATTTAGGCTATTTTTGAATATTTGGTAATTCTAAGCCATAACCTTTTTTCTTATCTTCCATTTTTAATAACATACCAACAATGATTGCCAGAAAACCTAGTCCTGCAAAAATAAGCATTGGGTTTGTGTAATCGTATAATGGTACTGCTGTGCCGTTAGCTTTTGCTAATGCAACTTCAGGATTCGATTGATCCAATACATATCCAATTAACAATGGAATCCCCATTAATCCCCAGTTTTGAATCCAAAAGATTAATGAAAAAGCGGTTCCCAATTGATTTTCAGGAATGATTTTTGGAACAGAAGGCCACATAGCAGAAGGGACTAAAGACAATGCAATTCCTAAAATAATTACCAAAACAACTGCAACAAACCAGTAATTTAATATTGGTAATGAGAATACAGCATGTACTAATAATATTAAGACGGCTCCAATGATCATCATAGTAGCTCCTTTGCCTTTTTTATCGTAAACGCCACCAAACAGAGGGGTTAGAAATAGTGTTCCCAATGGCAGTAAACTTGGTATAATACCTGCAAGATTTTGGTCTAAACCATACTTGTTCACCATTAAATCGGATGCATATTTGATGAATGGAAAAACCGAAGAGTAGAACAATACACACAATACAGCAATTAACCAAAAACCTTTGTTGGTCACAATACGACCTATATCGCTGAATTTAAATGGCTCTTCACTATCAGTTCCGTTCGACTCAGCAAGTGATGCATCCAGTTTTTTATCCATTGATACATAGATAAAGAAAGTGATGAAACCAATAACAAGCAATACAAATGCAAAAGCAATAGGTGCAGATACGCTTGGTCCCATTTTTTCAACTAGTTCACCGTTTACAACTTGGGTGTGTACACTTGAAAAATACGTAGCCAATGGAACAGGAGCTGCAATTGCCAGCATGGTTCCCAATCGGGCAACAGCCATTTGCATTCCCATAGCCAGAGCCATTTCGTTTCCCTTGAACCATTTTACAATGATTTTAGAAACAGTAATTCCTGCAATTTCTACACCAACACCGAAAATGGCAAATCCTACAGCAGCCATAAACACATGAGTGTGAATACCAAAAGTTGTGTCAGTAACTAAGGTTGGATTAGTGATAGCCCAATACTTAATACCAGCTCCTAAAACCATAATCCCGGATGACATAATTCCGGTAAAGCGAACCCCCATTTTATCAAGGATGATACCCCCGAAAATAAGCATTCCCAAAAATACATTTAACCAGCCATATGCACTGGTGAATATTCCATAGTTTGTACTTGACCATGCAAATTCGGATTCCAGCATTGGTTTTAAAGGAGACATTACATCGGTTAAAAAATAACCTGCAAACATTGTGATGGAAATTATTCCCAATGCTCCCCATCGTGCTGCTTTCGAATCTCGAAGAGTCAGTCTTAGTGCTTCAGTCATATTCTTTTATTTTATCTGTTAGAGTTGAGTAATTGTTTAAGGGGTGCTAAAGTAAGATTAATCCTTAAAGAAACAAAAAGCAGATATCATGTTTTATCTAAACATATCGATTCCAGATTTCTGGGCATAGTATCATATATTACTTATCTTTAGCAAGATTTTTATTTAAGTTAATCCAATGGACACATTAACAGAAAATACAGGCTTGTATACCGATTATTATGAGCTGACCATGGCTCAGGGATATTTTTTAAGTGGTAAGGAAAATGAACAAACCGTTTTTGACTACTATTACAGAACTAATCCGTACGAAGGTGGTTACCTTATTTTTGCAGGATTGCAAGACCTGCTTCAAATATTAAAAAACTTTAGTTACAGTAAAGAAAATATTGAATTTCTGAAGAAAACAGGATTGAAAGATGAGTTTCTGGAGTATTTAAAGGATTTTAAATTTACTGCCACTGTTTACAGTATGAAAGAAGGGGAAATTGTGTTCCCAAATGAACCTTTGGTAAGGGTCGAAGGAAATATAATCGAAGCTCAGTTAATTGAGACCTTACTTCTGAATTATTTGAATTTTCAGTCGTTAATTGCCACAAAAGCTTGTCGGATAAGAGATGTAATTGGTGATAAGGATTTTGCTGATTTTGGATTGCGAAGGGCTCAGGGCTTGGGTGGAATACATGCCAGCCGTGCCGCTGTGATAGGAGGAGCAAATGCAACATCGAATGTTTACAGTGCATTTAATTACGATATTCCGCTTACGGGAACACAGGCTCATGCCTGGATTCAGAGTTTTGATTACGAAGTGGAAGCATTTCGGCGTTATGCTGAAATCAATCCGGATAGTACTGTTTTACTGGTTGATACTTACAATACACTTAAATCGGGTATTCCTAATGCAATAATTGTTGCAAAGGAATTAGAAGCAAAAGGATACAAAATGATCGGCATTCGTTTGGATAGCGGCGATTTGGCCTATTTAAGTAAAAAGGCCCGAAAAATGTTGAATGAGGCTGGTTTGGAATATGTGAAAATCATCGCATCAAACCAGCTAAATGAGTATGTAATTAAAAGTTTGAACGATCAGGGCGCACAAATTGATGGTTATGGAATTGGCACTGAATTGGTTACAGGAAAAGATGCCGGAGCTTTAGATGGAGTTTATAAATTGGTTCAGAACAATGGAATCCCAAGATTGAAAATATCTGAGAATATTGAAAAAATCACCATGCCAGGAAAGAAAAAGGTGATTCGTTACTTTGATGAGGATGGAATGTTTTTTCGGGATGGTATTTTATTAGAGAATGAAGAATCGACGAATCGCTTGTTTCACCCTTTTCACAGCCATAAACACACCTATGTAACGGGCTTTTCGAGCGAAGAGCTTATGAGTAAAGTGATGGAAAACGGGGAAATATTAATTGAAAATCAATCTCCGGTCGAAATAAATGCATATGTAAGGAAGCGATTTGCACAGTTGCCTGATGAACACAAGCGGTTTATTAGTCCGCACATTTATAAAGTTGGTTTTTCAGAAAATATACTAAGTGTGAGAGATCATATTTTAATGGATTTACGATCAAAAATAAGAGAATAGCACTGTTTTTTTGATTGAGTACCATTTAAAATTAATTTCGATGCAAAATTTAGATTCCAAAATAATTCGTCCTACTCTTTTGCTTGACAAAGCAAAATGCATTGCCAATATTGAAACAATGCAGGCCAAGGCAAAGCGTTCCAATACGCGTTTGCGTCCTCATTTTAAAACACATCAATCGGCTGAGATTGGTGAGTGGTTCAAAGAAAGAGGAGTAGATTCAATTGCTGTTTCATCCATGCAAATGGCGGAATATTTTGCCAATAACGGATGGAAAGATATTACTGTTGCTATTGCTGTAAATGTGCGTGAAATTGATTTGATTAACGAATTAGCTTCAAAAATTCAGCTGAATTTAGTTGTTGAATCGCAGGAAACAATTGCGTTTTTGCAATCAGAATTAAAACATGCTGTTGGTGTATTTATTAAAGTTGATACAGGTTCTCAGCGCTCAGGTATGCCTGCTGAAGCAACTGGTTCTATTCGCTTATTGGTAAATTTAATGAATGAATCCGATAAATTAAACTGCAAGGGTTTTTTGGCTCATACAGGGCATAATTATCAGGCTTCAGATCAAAAGGAAATACACAAGAACCATAGTAAAACACTACTGGATTTAAATGAATTAAAGGATGTTTTTCGAAAAGAAATTCCTGGTCTTGAAGTATCCTTAGGGGATACACCAGCCTGCAGTATTAGCGATGAATTTTATGGGATTGATGAAATTCGTCCGGGGAATTTTGTCTTTTACGATATTATGCAATACGTGTTGGGATCGTGCGATGAGGATCAAATAGCTGTGGCGATGGCCTGTCCTGTTATTGCCAGAAATATTGATCGCAACGAATTGGTAATTCATGGTGGTGGAGTGCATTTTCCCAAAGAATATTTGGAAGCAGATGACGAGGGAACGAAACTTTTTGGCAGTATTGTTCGCATTACCAAAAATGGATGGAGTGAAATTATAGGCGGAGGGTATTTAGCAAGCCTGTCTCAGGAACATGGAATTATCCGCTGCAGCGACGAGTTATTCGATGAATTCGTAATTGGAGATTTAATTGGAATTTTGCCGGTTCATTCGTGTATGACTGCTAATTTAATGAGGCGTTTCATGACAACTGAAGGGAAATGGATTGAAACAATGAACAGTAAACAGTTGTCAGAGAACGGTGATTAGTAAACAATTATCAGTGCGATTTGTTTGCTGATGAAGGTGATGAATTATTAGGAAGTGATGCAAAGATTTAAACTTGACAAACTTAAAAAAGTTATTGTTACGGAAGTTACCTGTACCGACAATTCCAATTCTGTTATTGCTTTGTCTTTGGCATTAGGTGTATTTCTTGCATTTTCACCAGCTTGGGGTTTTCAAACAGTACTTGCAATAAGCTTAGCTTTGTTTCTGAAATTAAACAAAGTGCTGGCTTTGATAACCGTGAATATCAGTAGTATACCTCCCTTAATTCCTTTAATTGTAATTGCGGGTTATCAGACCGGAGCGCTTGTTTTGCATGGTGAATTCCAGAAGGAAGTGCCCGATTTGATGGATGTAAGGAATTTGGGTGAAAATTACCTGCAATTTGCCTTGGGTTCGTTGGTGTTTGCAATAATGATTGGTGTAATTTTCTATTTGGTGATTTTTCTGATTTTAGGAAGATATCGGAAAGTTTAAAAGAAAGCGATGGGGTTTTTTGTGATACACCCTTTCGCCTGTCGGTAACTTTCCCAGCAAGAGGAAAGATTCAACTCTTTTTTCTTTGTGTGGCTTAGTGGGTATCCTTCGAGTTTAGTTTGTGGTTAAATTCTTATGCCATAAAAAAGGAACGCACAATCGTACGTTCCTTCGATATCAGTATTTGATAATATTATTTAACTGGAATGTTTTTCAAAGTTTCCACCAAGAAATCCCAGAATTTAGTAACGGTATCAATTTTAACTTTCTCATCCGGAGAGTGAGGGAAACGGATCGTTGGTCCGAAAGAAATCATATCCCAATGAGGATAAACAGCTCCTAATAAACCACATTCCAAACCAGCGTGAATCGCTTTGATTTCAGGAATTTTTCCGTATTTTTTATTGTACACTTCCTGCATGGTTTTCAAGATTGGAGAATCCATGTTTGGTTTCCATCCAGGATATTCACCTTCCAATTTTACTTTCCCGCCAGCCAATACAAAAGTGGAAACAATTGCTTGTCCCAAATCGTCTTTTGCTGAGTTTACTGATGAACGCAATAAGGCCTGAATGGTAACAACACCATCTTCACTTACCACACGTGCAAGGTTAGTTGATGTTTCAACCAATCCCGGCATGGCATCGCTCATGCGGATAACACCGTTAGGACAAGCGTAGATAGCGTTGATTAAATTTTTCTGGCTCTTGTTTTTGAACACGTGCTTTGGAGCATCGGTTGGCTCAGCAAAAAATGCTAAATCAGGCTCTACGGCAGAAAGTTCCGCTTTGTAGATTGCTTCGTATTCAGCAACTCCGGCAAGGAATTTCTCAGTATATCTTTCAGGAACAGCAACAATTGCAAACGACTCACGGGGAATCGCATTACGCAAAGATCCACCGTCAACAGAAGACATTCTTAGTTTGTATTTTTTAGTTGCCACTTTTAAGAAGCGGAATAACAATTTGTTTGAGTTTCCACGGCCCAAAATGATTTCCATTCCTGAATGACCGCCTTTTAAGCCTTTCATGTATAGCTTGTAGCCAACATATCCTTTTTCAAGTTTGTCTTCTTTGTATTTGAAAGTAATATTGGCATCGATACCACCAGCACAACCAACATACAGTTCGCCTTCATCTTCCGAATCCATATTTAGAAGGATATCACCATCTAAAACGTCGTTTTGAAGACCAAAAGCACCGGTCATTCCTGTTTCTTCGTCAGCAGTAAATAAAGCCTCAACAGGACCATGCTCAATATCTGCAGCCTGAAGAACAGCCATTGCTGCAGCAACTCCCATTCCGTTATCAGCACCTAGAGTTGTTCCTTTTGCAGTTACCCAATCGCCGTCAATAAGTGTTTCGATAGGATCTTTTTCAAAATCGTGAACGGTGTCAGCATTTTTCTGAGGCACCATATCCAGATGACCCTGCAGTACAATTCCTTTACGGTTTTCGAAACCTGGGGTCGCCGGTTTTTTAATGATGATGTTCCCAACAGCATCTTTAATGGTTTCCAGTCCCAAATCCTGTCCGAATTTCATCATGAAATCCTGAATTGCATTTTCGTGCTTCGATGGGCGTGGTATTTGTGTTAATGAATAAAAGTTTTCCCAAATAGCCTTAGGTTCGAGGCTTAAAATTTCTTTGCTCATTAGTATATTCCTCCGTTAAATTTTAGTGTTAATTATTCAAGAGCACTAAAGGTAGTATTTTTTAGTAAAGCCGAAAAGAGAATCGGGAAAAGTGATTGTGAATTAAGGATTTTTAAGAATACAGTAAAATTAGTACCGGGATATAACGGTTCTTTTAATAAAGGGCTAATTATTTTTTTGTCCGCTTTGGGTCTTAGTAAGGCCTGGTATTTACTAGTGTTTTATTAATAACTTCATTTTAAAGAATCATCATCTTTTAAAAAATATTTTAAAAGATGATGATTCTTTGCGAAAACTATATATATTTATCCTTTCAAAAAAATGATTAAAAACGAGATTAAATTGGAATTAGAATTTCTATACGAAAAGACACTTGAAGGTACTGTTAATGCTAAAAAGAGGAAGCAGGATCAGTATCGTAGAATAATATCCCATTTGTATTATAATGGAGTTGCTTCAATTGCAGAAATTGTGAAAACGGCAAAAATGAGTCAGCCTTTGGTTGCTTCGCTTGTTGAAGATCTTTTGGGTTTTGGGGTGATTCTTGAAAATGGAATTGGAGAATCAATTGGAGGAAGACGTCCAAATTTATATTGTATGAATCCTGAATATCAATATGTAGTTGGTGTTGATATTAATCTGCATACACTCAATTTAGCTGTTTTCGACTTGAACAATCAGTTGATATACCGCGAGGAGTTTAAAGAATTTGAGTTGGAAAACAGCAGTGAGTATTGTCAGGCATTGATCGGAAAAATTAATGTTGCTCTTGATAATATAAATATTGGGAGGGAAAAGGTGTTGGCTGCAGGAATTTCAATTCCTGGTTTGGTTGATGCTGAAAATGGATTGACCCATACGCATTTGTCGTTTGCGGAAGAAGGTTTAAGGGCTTACCTGAACCGGAAACTGGGATTTCCAATTTTATTGGACAATGATGCCCGTACCATGGCATTAGGTGAGAAAGCTTTTGGAAAGGCCAAAGATAAAAAAAATGTGTTGTGCTTGAATTTAAGTAATGGTATTGGTTTAGGAATGATTTTGAATGGTGAATTGCATAGTGGTAAAAATGGATTTGCCGGTGAGTTTGGTCATATTTTAATCGATCCGGAGGGGACACTTTGTAATTGCGGGAAAATTGGCTGTTTGGAAACTTTAACATCCGGAAAGATTTTGGTGCGGCAGATAAAAGAAGGAATTGAGAAAGGTCAGGAAAGCTTTTTAGCCAAATATCAGGATGAGGGGAAAAAGATTGATTTAAGAGCTGTTGTGGATGCAATTTTAGCTGGTGATCAGTTTGCGATTGACCAATTGAACAAGATGTGTGAATATCTGGGGAAAGGTTTGGTGACTTTGATTCACTTACTGAATCCTGAAATGATAATTATTGGAGGAAGATTGGCTCAGGCAGGAAAATATATAATCAGTCCGGTAAGCATGTGGATGAATAAATATGCTATGGATAAAATTAGTTCGGAGACTGAGCTGGTAAATTCTGATTTGCTGGATGATGCCGCTCTTATGGGAACCATGGCAAACGTTATGAAAAAAATATTTAAGTAACAGTTAGTGATTAGTTAAGAAGAAAATTGTCTCCCTGTTGTTTTCAACTTGCGTTGAAGATTTGTGTAGAAGTAGTGTTCTTGACAGGGAGCAATTTTTATAAAGAATTGTGACCATCTGCCTTTTCTAAAAACCATTGGAACATTGTAGTAGTAGTGATGCACGGCAGGTGGTTGCTTTTTTTTGAGAAAATCTTTACAGAAATATTGGTAAGGATAAAATTGAAGGGTAAAAATTGATTTGAACATTGATATTTAGATAAGATATGCAACCTACGTTATTGGTATTAGCCGCAGGAATGGGAAGTCGGTATGGGGGATTGAAGCAGATCGATCCGATTGGACCAACGAATGAAACCATTATTGATTATTCGATACATGATGCAATTGAGGCCGGTTTTGGCAAGATTGTTTTTGTGATTAGAGAGAGTTTTGAGGAAGAGTTTAAAGAACTTTTTAATGCAAAATTAGCTGGTAAGATTGAAGTTGATTACGTAAATCAGGAAATAGGAAAGGTTCCTGAGGGATCAGTATATAATTTGGAACGTGAAAAACCTTGGGGAACAGGTCATGCAATTTTAATGGCTAAAGACTGTATTAATGAACCTTTTGCAGTAATTAATGCAGACGATTACTATGGAGTTGAGGCTTTTACAACGATTGCTGATTATTTAAGCAACTCTATTACTGATGAAGAAAACTGCATGGTTGGTTATCAGTTAGGCAATACCATTTCAGAAAACGGTTCGGTATCAAGAGGAGTTTGCGGAACAAATGAGAATGATCACCTGACTACCGTTGTTGAACGGACTCATATTGAGAAGTTGGAAAATGGAATCGCATACAAGGAGAATGAAGAGTGGGTTCAGCTGGTTCCGCAAACGACTGTGTCGATGAATTTTTGGGGTTTTACTCCTAAACTATTCGATTATCTGGAAGCTCAGTTTACCCTTTTTCTGAAGGAAGAAGGGGATCAGTTGAAATCTGAATTTTTTATTCCTTCTGTAGTTGCCAATATCATTAAAGATGGAAAAACACAGGTTAAAGTATTGAAGTCGGATGCTCAGTGGTTTGGAGTGACTTACCGGGAAGATAAAGAAAAAGCGGTTAAAGCGATTGGAAAATTGATAGAGAAGGGAATATATCCTTCAAAGTTGTGGGCATAATTTTATAGGAGAGAAAAATGACTTTAATAAAATCAATATCAGGTATTAGAGGTACTATTGGAGGAAGACCAGGGCAATGCTTAACACCAATGGATATCGTCAGCATATCAGGAGCTTTTGGCATGTGGCTGCAAAACAGTGGTGCAGCTAAAAAAGTGATTGTTGGCCGTGATGCCAGAATCAGCGGGGAGATGGTAAACCAATTAGTGGTTGGGGCATTGCTTTCAGTAGGTGTCGAAGTAGTTGATCTTGGATTGGCAACAACACCATCAGTAGAAATGGCTGTTACAGATTTAAAAGCCGGCGGAGGTATTATTATTACAGCAAGTCACAATCCTAAAAATTGGAATGCACTTAAATTATTAAATGCAAAAGGCGAATTTATTTCTGATCAGGATGGAAAGGATTTGCTTCGCCTTGTTGAAGCACAGGATTTCAGTTACAATGATGTTGATGATTTAGGAAAGTACTCTAAGAAAGATGATTACTTGGAAACTCATATTCAGCATATTCTTAATCTGCCTTTGGTGGATAAAAAACTGATTGAAGAAGCTGATTTTTCCATTGCAGTTGATGCTGTAAATTCGGTGGGGGGAATTGCAATTCCTCAATTACTGAAAGCTTTAGGTGTGAAAAAGGTGAAGGAAATCAATTGCTGTCCGGATGGTAATTTTGCCCATAATCCGGAACCTCTCCCTGAAAATATTGTGGAAATATCGGAATGTGTTAAGAATGAAAAGTTAGACCTTGGTATTGTTGTAGATCCGGATGTTGATCGTTTGGCTTTGGTTTGTGAAAACGGGCAGGCATTTGGAGAAGAATACACTTTGGTGTCTGTGGCTGATTATGTACTTCAGAATACAAAAGGCAGTTTAGTTGCCAATTTATCATCAACCATGGCACTTCGCGAAATTGCCAAAAAGCATGGCGTTGAGTTCTATGAATCAGCAGTAGGTGAGGTGAATGTGGTGCGCGAAATGAAGAATCATTCGGCAGTAATAGGTGGTGAGGGCAACGGAGGTGTGATTTATCCTGAACTGCACAATGGAAGAGATGCCCTTGTTGGAGTGGCATTATTTCTTACCTATCTGGCTAAATCAAAATTAACCTGCTCAGAACTGCGGGCAAGTTATCCCGACTATAAAATTATAAAAGAGAAAATAGAGTTGGAGGGTGTTTCCAATTTGGATGCAATCCTGGATCAGGTTCGCAGGAAATTTATCGATTATCCCTGCAATACCATTGACGGGTTGAAGATTAGTTTTCCTGAAGGATGGGTACACCTCAGAAAATCAAATACGGAGCCCATTATTCGAATTTACGCCGAAGCAACTACTGAGAAATATGCCGGTAATTTAGTGGATTGTGTAAAGCAGTTGATGAAAAACACAATTTGAGGAAGCGATTATTTTAGACATTAGAATATAATACAGAAATAGTAATCTTATAAATTTTAAATTATGGTAAGCGCACAAGTAGTGGATACTAAGGTAAATAGGTACGTAGTTCCTCTTATTATAGTTGGAGTCATGTTTTTTGCAATTGGATTTGCACTGGGGATAAACAGTTATATTATTCCGCTTTTAAATAAAGCTTTGGATATTTCTTCTGCCGAATCATACTTAGTGATTGCAGCTACTTTCTCAGCCTTTCTGATTTTTGGATATCCAGCATCATTGGTGATTGGTAAAATTGGCTACAAAAAAACAATGGCATTATCTTTTATCATGTTTGCAGTTGGTTTTTATTTATTTATTCCTTCTGCAAGAATGGAAAGTCTGCCTCTGTTTTTGCTGGCTTCCTTCATTAGCGGTATGGGAAATACTTTCCTGCAGGCTTCTGTGAATCCGTACATTACCATATTGGGACCTATCGAAAGTGCCGCAAAGCGGATGAGTTACATGGGGATTGCCAATAAACTGGCCTGGCCGATTGCGCCGTTATTTTTGGCTTTGATTATTGGAAAAGAAGTGGACAGTGTATCACTAACCGACATAAACATCCCTTTTTACATTATTATTGGTGTTTTTGTTCTTCTGGGAGTATTGGCACTATTGGCTAAACTGCCTGAAGTAAAAGCAGTAGGAGAAGATGAAGATTCAGCAGACGATTGTCCTTATGCAGCAAATAAAACATCAGTTTGGCAGTTTCCGCATCTTTTGTTAGGCGTGCTTGCCCTTTTCCTATATGTTGGAGTTGAAACCGTTTCGTTAGGAACCTTGGTTGATTATGCAACTGCTCTGGGCTTAGCCAATGCGGAATATTATGCATGGATTGCGCCGATAGGTATGGTTATTGGATACATCTGCGGAGCCGCTTTAATTCCTAAATATCTTAATCAGGCTACAGCTCTTCGAATTTGCGCGGTAACAGCCTTGTTTGGATCCTTAATGGTTGTGCTTTCACCTCAGGATTTATCGATTTACTTTATCTCATTTATGGCCTTGGGATGTTCTTTAATGTGGCCTGCTTTGTGGCCGCTTGCAATGACTGATTTGGGAAAATTCACTAAAGCAGGTTCATCCTTAATGGTTATCGCAATTGTTGGCGGCGCTTTAATTCCAACAATCTACGGTTTTATGAAGGATTTTGCCGGAGCACAAAATGCCTACTGGGTTTGTGTTCCTTGTTTTCTTTATATTCTTTATTACGGTTTAAAAGGACATAAAATAAGAACAAAATAATGAATCCAATTTGGGCATGAGTAATCATTTGCCGTGCCCTCATTCAAAGATGAAATATGACAAATAATTTAAAAGAAATAGCTTCGAAATTCTCTGTCGAAGGGAAAATAGCAGATATTAAACCTCTTGGGGAAGGGTTTATTAACGATACATTTATTGTAACGACCCTTGCTGAAGAAGATCCAAACTATTTATTTCAACGCAAGAATAAGAACATCTTTAAGGATGTTCCCGGAATGATGGGGAATATCTTAAAAGTGACAACTCACCTTAAGCAGAAAATAGCTGCGGCAGGCGGTGATATCATGCGCGAAGCAATGACAATTACACCTGCAAAGAATGGTGATTTGTTTTACAAAGATGAAGAGGGCGACTTTTGGACAATGTGTCTTTTTATTAAAGACAACCTGACCTATGAAGCTGCGGACAGTCCGGAATTGGCTTATGCAGGAGGAAAGGGAATCGGTAAGTTTCAATCGATGTTATCGGATATGAAAGAACCATTAGTGGATATTCTTCCAGGCTTTCATAACATCAGATTCCGTTTTAAGCAATGGGATGAAGTATTGAGTAAAGATCCTGCAGGCCGTAAGGCTGGATTGACTGAAGAGATTGCCTGGGTTGAGGATCGCCGTAAGGAAATGCTTGAATTCTGGACTTTGGTTGAGAACGGAACCATTCCTACACGAGTAACTCATAACGACACTAAAATCAACAACATACTTTTTGATAAAGAAGGAAATGATTTGTGTGTGATCGATTTGGATACCGTATTGAACAGCACCGTGCTGAATGATTACGGTGATGCTATGAGATCCTATACCAATACTGGCCTGGAAGATGATGAGAATTTGGATCAGGTGAGTATGGATATGGATATATTCAAGGCATATACCAAAGGATATCTGGAAGAAACAGTTTCGTTTTTAACAGCTTCGGAATTGGAATACCTTGCTTTTTCTGCCAAATATATCACATTCGAACAGGTTCTTCGATTCTTAATGGATTATATTGATGGAGATAACTATTATAAAATAAAATCACCGCAGCACAATTTGATCAGAACTCATGCTCAGTACAAATTATTAACAAGCATGGAAGAGCAATATGAGCAAATGAAGCAAGTGATATTCAAATACAGCAAAGAATTATCAGTGTAATAAACAAGGTTTTTGTTTCTGATACCAAACCCGGTATTTAATCGTGTGGTAGCGTAATTTAAGACAAACAGTCATTCTCTCACGAAAGTGAAGTGTTTTAAACGAGTAAGGTTAAGACAATAGTTCGTTAAGTTTTGACTTATAATGTTGAAAATGAGAAGAATAAGCAGTGTTTAAGTTTGGATAATCCCTTAAGAATCAGTATCTTAATGTTTGTTTTCGAAGCAATTATTAAGTATGACT
>NZ_MVDE01000027.1 GCF_002843385.1 Labilibaculum manganireducens | reverse complement strand
GAAGGGTTTTAACTCTACTATGCTGAAGAATTTTTGTCTGCTTTCTCAGAAGGTAAAGTAATTCTGATTCACTTTCGGTGATTTCTACATCTATAATTTTTGGCATATACTAAGATAAGTTTTTTTTGAGTAAATTAACAAACAGAACCGTATAATAACCTGATAGAAGTTTTGGTATTCCTGATGTCAAATTTGAACTCTTGATGGATGCTTCAATACTCCTGTAGCTCGATTTGAGTCTCCTGTTGGAGAAATAGTACTCCTGTTGCTCAATTTAGGTTTCCTGTTGGAGAAATAGTGCTCCTGTTGCTCAATTTGGGTTTCCTGTTGGCAAAAACACCCTCCTGTTGCAAAACAAGTCAACTATTGTAGGGCTTACAGCATGTTTGCCTTTTATTTATTGATACAAAAAAGGGTCACGACCTGTCGCAACCCTACCTAAAAATTATTGAAGTTTTTTTTATTTCAACAAAACACCAATTTTAAGACCAGCCGTTATAGTCAGTGGAGTATCCGAATTGGCACCCGAAAAACCATAATGATAGGATTCGTAGTCATTATCCTTACTAAATCCATAGCCCAAACCGAAATACATATCCAAAAGAAAAATGTCATTAAAAACATATTGCTTTCCTACAATAATATTGAAAGCCGCAGCCCAGTTCGATTCTCTGTCCTCACCATTGCCCCAATAACCATTGTAATAATCATAGCCATACTCACGAGAATAGATAGAGAAGGCAATCTCAGGTTTCACATATGTTCCTTTTAAAACATGAGCATAACGCATGCCTTTCAAATAAAAATCAGGACTCTTTATAAATTTCATCCCAAACTTCGCAAAAGCACCTCGGGGATTCTCATCGTCATTATCAACACCCAAACCAATTATTCCCAAACTCACTTCCCAGCTTCTTGAAGGTCGGATTAGTTTTTCATATGATAATGTGGTGTTTCCGGTTAATGGAGCCAGAAAATCTACTTTGATGGCGTGTTTTTTCTGATTTTCATAGGTTTCCTTTCCGTAAAGAGAATGAGAAAAGCTCAGATCTTTCCCGTTTTCCAATATAATTTTAAGAATGTCGTTTTTATCGATTCCAAACAGAATGTCATTTGAGGTTTCGGGGATGATGTATTTTACTTCATCGGTTAAAACTTCCTTAACCTTGCATACAATGGTATCCTGATTGGTTTTTACAATTCTATCCTGAGCACTAAGCTGAAAAGAAGAAAACAAAAGAATTGGCAAGAGGTATTTTAAATGATTCATACTTGGTTTATTTAGAGTTTAATCTTGTTATTTATTGATGCAAAAATTCAATCTTACGTAAATCTTTGCGAATTTATCAAAATAAAATTGGATTAATGTTAATAGAAGTTTTTTTTAATATGGATCAATTGTCTATTTGTATTGATTATAATTAGCAAATGAAATAATCCCTGACAGTTCGGATAACCGATTTTAAGTTTAGCGACACTATACATCCTTTCTGGAACAATAATATTTTGCTGCAAACAAAAAGGTCACGATATATCGTGACCTTTTTTAGTATAGGTATGTTTTGTAATTATTCTGCAATTGCTTCCGTATCGTTAATTCTATCGATCAACGATTGAGGCAGTTTCTTTTTTACTTTGGCACCTAACTCACGAATGTTCTCCGCTCTTCGAATAAGGTTACCACTTCCTTCGGTTAACTTATTCATTGCCGTAGCATAAGTCTTTTTTGAAGTGTCCATTTGTCTGCCTAAATTGATCATATCCTCAACAAAACCAACTAATTTGTCGTAAAGCAAACCGCCTTGCTTGGCAATTTCCAATACATTTCGGTTTTGCTGTTCCTGTTTCCAGATCGAAGCAATGGTACGCAAGGTTGCCAGCAAAGTTGATGGACTCACAATCACAATTTTGTTGTCCCACGCATAATTAAAAAGCTCCTGATCGTATTGCACTGCCATCGCAAAGGATGATTCAATCGGCATAAACATGAGAACAAAGTCAGGCGAGTTTATTGCCGCAGAGCTTTGGTAATGTTTCTCGGCCAATTCTTTTACGTGAGCTTTCATCGAAACAATATGTTCCTTTTGGAACTTTTCGGCATCCACATCACCAATTGAATTTATAAACCGTTCGTAAGCAATCAGCGATACTTTCGAATCAACAATTACGTGTTTCTCTTCCGGCAAATGAATGATCACATCCGGGCGAATGGTTTGTCCTTCACTGTTTTGCATCACCACTTCGCGGTCGTATTCCTGACCTTTGGTTAAGCCCGACCGCTCCAATATTCGCTCCAGAACCACTTCACCCCAATTTCCCTGTTTTTTTACATCACCTTTTAAAGCTTTGGTCAGGTTGTTGGCTTCATCACTAATTTTGGAATTCAGATCGTAAAGCTTTTTCACCTCTTCCTTTAGGCTGATCTTATCACGCAGTTCCCTATCGTAAGTTTCCTCTACTTTTTTCTCAAACGACATCAGTTTTTCCTTAATCGGACTCATGATGTCACTCATGTTTTTCTGATTCGAAGAAGTAAATTCTTTGGTGTTTTCCTTTAGTATTTTGGTGGCGATATTCTCAAATTCGGTAGTGAATTTCTTCTGAAGTTCTTCCAACTCTTGTTTTTGAGTTGTTAGGCGTTCTTCCAAATTCTTTCGCTCGGTGGCGGATATGGAAACAGAGCGGGTCAAATTCTCATTCTTCTGACGCTCCAGATTCATCGCCTCGTTTACTTCTGTTTTCTCCTTTTGCAGATTATTGGCCCGTTCTTCCAAAACCGAAAGTTTGTGCGAAAGCTCACTCTTTTCGTTGATAAAAGCGTTTTCCTGTTTCAGCAGCTCTTCCCGATGCAAAGCCGACTGTTGTCCTGCTTTTCTGCGGTAGATAAACCAGGCAATAACCAATCCACAGATTATTCCGATTGCGATGTATACTATTTCCATTTTGTATTTTTGTTTGTAGTAACGCAGCATGCTGCGTTTATACATTGGTTTTTGAGGTGAAGTGGAGAATGTTATTTTTTTAACCACAAAGTATGTTGTGCTCTTAGTGGTTAATTTTAGGTTTGTCGTATTCCTTAAGCTCCATTTTTTCTCCATCGAATACAGCATAGGTAAAATGAGTTATCCAATCGCCGGTGTTGATGTATCGGCTTTTACCGTTTAAATCGACATTAGATGGCCAGTGCCGGTGTCCAAAAACAAAGTAGTCGAAATGTTCCTTTTTCAATTCATCTTTGGCAAACAGAATCAACCATTCTTTATCTATGCCTCTAAAGCTGTCGGCCTCTACTTTTCCATCTCTAAGTCTGCTGTGTCCCGACCATTTATGGGCCAGCCAAATTGATAAATTAGGATGGATACGGGCAAACGACCATTGCAAAAAACGACTGGTAAATATCTTCTTCAGTAGTTTGTAATTCTTGTCGAAGGGGCCCAATCCATCACCATGCCCAAGAAAAAACTTTTTCCCTTTAATTTCGGTTTTTACGATATCCCGATGTACAATCACACCAATTTCGGTTGGTAAGTAGTCGAACACCCAAATGTCGTGGTTGCCGGTAAAGAAATGCACAGGAATTCCAGAATCAGTAATTTCAGCAATCTTACCCAGTACACGAGTAAAACCTCTTGGCACAGCACGTTTGTACTCAAACCAAAAATCAAAAATATCTCCCATCAGATAGATGGTTTCTGCATCATCCTTCACCTGATCGAGCCATCGCACAAACAATTTTTCGCGCTCGCGGTTGTTTCGTAAAGCAGGAGCTCCTAAATGTACATCCGATGCAAAGTATATTTTTTTGTTTTCGATCATTTCTGTCTAAGACAAATGGTTTGTAATTGTCATTTTTTTCTCCCCTTCCCCTTTTAAAGCGAAGGGGTTGGTGAATGAGGTTTTGTGTAAATCTACTTCACGTATTCGGCAATTTTTTCTTCAAGAGCCAAACCAAAAAGATTTTTACCAACAATCTCACCTTTCTGATCCAACAGGTAGTTCGATGGTATTGATTGAATATTGTATAGTCTGGTTGCCATAGCACTTCCGTTTTTTAAATCGCAGACATTAGTCCAGTTTAACTGATCTTCTTGAATGGCTTTAGTCCATAGTTTTTCATTCTGATCAACAGAAACCTGATAAATTTCCAGTCCTTTTTTGTTGAATTTATCGTATATCTTCTTCAAGTTTGCATTCTGTTTGCGCGAATTGGCATCTTGAGACGCCCAAAAACTTAAAACAATAAATTTACCTTGTAAAGAGCTAAGGGTAACTTCTTTTCCTTTTGCATTAGGAAGAGTAATATCAGGAAAACTACTTCCTTTTTCTTCAATCAGCTTAGATATTTTAAGGTTGACCATACGTTTTTCAAGATCGGCAAGATTACTTAAAATTGCTTTGGTATAATCATGTTCAGGATACAAGGCTTTCATCGATGAAGCAACGATTTTAACAAATTTGATGTCGTCGTTTTCGTTTAAGGTAAAAGTCTTGTCATCTAATTTTTGATACAAAGCCATATAGCTCGATAAAGAGGTGGCATTTTTCATGATGAAATTAATTGAAAATTCTCTTTGGCTTTGAAGAGCTTTCACGTAATCTGCCAATAAGTTTTGCGAAATGCTGGAGTAGTTCGGATCAGTCTTTTTCTCTTCCAGTTCTTTACGAATAGATGCAAGCTGATCCTTGGTCTCATTCAGTTTATCGTTTAACTCCTTAACTAATTTAGAGCCTTTGGAGCCTTCAACAATGTAATTTTTCCCCATATTTTCACTTTTGCTGTAAACAAGAATGCTCTCGTTGGCTTCAGCTAAAAGGGTAATTAATTTTCCATTCGAAAGGCGCAGCAGATAAAATTCGGGTTGGGTATTTTCCACTTTAAATTTAAATCGACCTTCTTCATCCAATGTAGTTGAGTCCAAAACTTCAACACCAGTAGTATTCAGTCTGTCAAAATACAATACTTTACCATCTGCATGATCAATTTTACCTTCTACTTTAACTAGGTCTTTTTGACTACAAGCCCAGAATAAAAGTATCGGAAGGGCTAATAATAATTTTTTCATATGATTGGTTTTCGTTGGTTACATTAAACAGTTTTTTCGATTTTTATCCGAATGAATATTTACAGCCGCTTATTTAGTAAGTGATCCTCATAATATTACCATAGAAAAAGGAAATGAATTTAATTATTTCATAATTCTATTCGGAAACTAAGCGGGAAATTTACTAATAATTTCCTGTTTAATCATTATTATTCCCTTCCCGGATTTAATTTGTTCCTCGTAAAAAACATGTCTCATATATGCCTTGCAGACGAATCCTTTTATTTCAAACATTCGCATGAAATAGAATTCGCTTACCTTTAGGCTGAGTTTGTTCCTTAAATTTTCATATTTTTGCATCAAGAAATAAAGATGAATTCTCAATTGTATGGCTCGAAAAGCTGGGGGAGAGGTGGAGACGAAAGAGAATGCTTTGATAGAATAATTTTGCCGGCACATGAAAATATATACGGATTTAAAAGATTTTTCCGCAATTAATCCAGTTGTAACTATAGGTACCTTCGATGGGGTGCACCTTGGGCATCGAAAAGTGATTCGCCGCTTGCAGGAATTGGCTCAAAAAGTAAATGGAGAAACTGTAATATTCACTTTTTATCCTCACCCGCGACTGGTTTTAAATACAGAGGACAATGGCTTGCGTTTAATCAATACTTTGGAAGAAAAAAAGGTGTTGCTCGAAGTTGCGGGTATCGATCATTTAGTTGTTTATCCATTTACAAAAGAATTTTCCAAATTAACTTACATTGAGTTTGTCGAAAAGATTTTGGTGAAACAACTGGGAATGAAATATCTGGTGGTTGGCTACGATCATCGTTTTGGGCACAACCGGGAAGGGAAATATGAAGATTTAAAGGTTTTTGCCGATCAGTTAAACTTTAAAATAGAGCGTCAGGATGTCTTGAATATGGATGCTATAAATGTTAGCTCTACAAAAATAAGGAATGCCATTGCCGATGGTGATATTCAAATGGCAAATAAATATTTAGGTTATCGGTTTTTTATTAAAGGAGATGTTGTTAACGGAAAAAAATTAGGACACACCATTGGATTTCCAACCGCAAACATTGATCCTCAGGAAAGCTATAAGCTGGTTCCAAAAGACGGCGTTTATGCCGTAAAAGTTGATGTGGATGATAAACGGTATTTGGGAATGCTGAATATTGGTGTTCGCCCAACCGTAAATAATCAGTTGGATAACCGGTCTATCGAAGTTCATATATTGGATTTTAATCAGGATATCTACTTCAAAAATATTACGATTCATTTTTATCAGCGCATTCGAAACGAGCAGTTTTTTGCTTCGCTTGATGAGTTGAAAGCTCAGTTGGCGAAGGATAAATTAGAAGTGATAAGTCTGTTGGGATAAATAAGTAACACAGCTAAAAAAACAACCCCGAAGAAATTCTTCGGGGTTTTGTATTTAAATGCAACAGCTAGTTACTTGTTTTGCCGGCTACGTCCATTTTTATCTGATTCTGATGATTACTTCCCATTTGTGTTTCCTCATGTTTTGTCTGAGGAGTGGAAGTGTTTACTTCCTTTGCGGGAATTCTCATTCCATAAAATGAACGGTACACAAAGAACAAACCAATTACTAAGAAAACAGCTCCAATGTAAGGGGCGTAATTTATGTTTCCTGTTTTATCTGATTGAACAATCAGTTCAATGGCAATTTCGGCAGCCAATAGTCCAAATAAAGTAGAAAACTTGATGATCGGGTTCAGGGCTACCGATGATGTGTCTTTGTATGGATCACCAACAGTATCACCAATAATTGTAGCATCGTGTAATGGTGTGTTTTTCTCCTTTAAATCAACTTCAACCACTTTTTTAGCATTATCCCACGCACCGCCTGCGTTGGCCATATACATGGCCTGAAACAAACCAAAAATGGCAATGGAAATCAGATAGGCTACAAAGAAGTTCGGACTAAAGAAGGCAAATGCCAGTGTCAGGCATAAAATTACGGCAAAAATGTTCCACATTCCTGTTTGTGCATACTGAGTACAAATTCTCACAACATTTTTTGAATCTTCAATGTCGGCTTCTGTCTTGTCCAAATCAATATTCCTTTTGATGTATTCAACTGCACGATAAGCTCCGGTAGTAACAGCCTGCATGGATGCGCCCGAAAACCAGAAAATTACAGCCCCACCGGTAATCAAACCAAGAATAACAGATGGATCGGTCAATTGAATTTGCAGCAATGATTCACCATTCGAGAGAATAGTTCCCTTAAGCAAAAGGATAATTGCAAAAATCATTGTTGTTGCACCAATAACTGCAGTACCAATTAATACGGGTTTGGCCGTAGCTTTAAAGGTATTTCCGGCAGAGTCATTCTCTTCTAAATTGTGTTTGCCACTTACAAAATTAGGTTCAAAACCAAAATCATTAAGAATTTCTTCTTTAATGTTTGGAATCTTTTCTATCTGTGATAGTTCAAAAACCGATTGAGCATTATCGGTTACAGGGCCATAACTGTCAACAGCAATGGTAACTGGGCCCATTCCCAAGAAACCAAAAGCAACTAATCCAAAGGCGAAAATTCCAGGATAATCGCCAAATATGGCAATGTCTTGAACGGTGTAAAATGCAGTTGCCATCAAAGCCATCATTACCATACCTTTCCAAAAAGCAGAGAAATTACCGGCTACCATTCCCGAAAGAATCGTTAAGGAGGCACCGCCTTCCCGGGAAGCAGTAACCACTTCCTGAACATGACGGGAACTAGAACTGGTAAATGCTTTGGTTAATTCCGGAATAACCGCAGCAGCAAGTGTTCCGCAGGATATTATTGTTGAAAGTTTCCACCACAATCCTTCAGGCAGATCTGATATTAGGATGTCGCTGACTACATAAGTTACAACAATTGAAATAATCGAAGTAATCCAAACCAAGGAAGTCAATGGAGCTTCAAAATTAAAACGATCAGCTTGACTGTACCTTGCTTTTGCAATGGCTTGATTTACCAAATAAGCGAATACCGAAGTAAAAATCATCAGAACGCGCATAGCGAAAATCCAGACAATAAGAGTTGATGCAAAACCAACGTTTGGCATTAATCCGGTTTCACCAAACATCAAAATAATGAAAGTAATTAATGCAACACCGGTAACACCATAAGTCTCAAATCCATCAGCAGTTGGTCCAACACTATCACCAGCATTATCACCGGTACAATCGGCAATAACTCCAGGATTACGTGGGTCATCTTCACCAATTTTGAATACAATTTTCATTAAATCGGCACCAATGTCGGCAATCTTGGTGAAAATACCACCGGCAATCCGCAGAGCCGAAGCTGCTAATGATTCGCCAATAGCAAAACCTACGAAACAAGCACCGGCACTATCACCGGGTATAAACAGCAAAATAGCAATCATCATGATTAGCTCAATGCAAATTAAAAGAAGACCAACACTCATACCTGCCTGCAACGGAATAGACATTACATCAAAAGGCTTTTTCTTAAGCGCCGCAAAAGATGTGCGGCTGTTTGCGTAAGTATTTATCCTGATTCCAAACCAGGCAACTCCATACGATCCTAATATTCCCAGTACAGTCCAAAGCAGAATAAGCATAGTTTTTGGAATGGATACATGAGCTAAACCAATAAAATAATAGGAAATTGCAAAACCAATAATCAGAAAAAGAATAATTAGAAATTTGCCTTGCTGCAAAAGGTATGTTTTACAGGTTTCGTAAATAATGTTGGAAACCTTAGCCATTGAATGATGTACGGGAAGATTTTTAATTCTATTAAATTGAATCATTCCGAAGAATAAGCCCAGAACGATAACTACAATGCCATAAAATAACAAGTTCCAGCCATTTATGCCACCAAGTCCGTCAAAAATGCTCTGTCTTAAATCGGGAACAACCAGGTCTGCTTCACTGGCAAAACTTGCGAAAGGAGTTAGTAGTACCCCGAACACTAGTAGTAATAATGCTTTTTTCATAGGATAGAGATTAATTAGGTGAATTTCCTATCAAATTATGCATTATTGTAAAGTGAAACAAGACTTTATGGAATTACTTTTTTAAAAAGTAAACTTTATTATATTTTGATTGTATCCTGAATTTCTTATTTTTAACGTGTGAAAATTAGTTCCTTAGGTTAGGGAGCTATTGTTTTGGAATTAATTTAATTGCGGACTTTTAGAGTGTTGTTACCGGAGTAGTAAGTATTTCTATACTCTTTTAATTTGTACTTAGCCTCTGAATCATTAAAAGGCCATCCACCGGTCAACAAACTAAATTTACTTCCGCAAACAGGACATTCTGCGTAGGAACCTTCAATTTTCAGATGTTCTTCTGAATCTTTATCATTGGTGCAGGTTGCATCAAATACAGAAAATTCAGAGGTGCTTGTTCTTACTACAATAAATCCATGCCCGTTATATCCGACAGATGCGTCTATTTCATCAAAGTAAAGGGCATTGCCAACAGAATTTAGTTCGCTGTAAAAATTAAGATATATTGTTCCGTTAACTGGAACATAGGGGATGATTTCATCAACATTCGTATCTTTACTGCAGGAACAAAAAGTGATGTTTATCAAACAGAAAAGGAAAAAAAGTGGTAAATTTGATTTATTGTGACTCATTGCAGTTGGTTTTACTCTTTATATAACGTAATGGTTGCCGTTATTAGTGCAGGCATTCGCAAAATTAAGCTTTTAAATTAATTTTAACAGGATCAGTATGGACGATCATTGGGGGAATATATTATACTATGTTATCGTGGCACTCTTTGTTATTGTTGGTGCTCTCAAAAAAAAGAAGCCGGCAGCTGTTCAGCCTCCCGATGATGAGGAAATTCTTCAACGGTCGGAGCCTGAAATTCAGGGTGGATTCGAATCACTTTTTGAGAGCTTGTTGGGCAACGAAATACCCAAACCTTACGTTCAGCCCGTAGAAGACAAAACTCCCGAACCTGTGGAATCAGTGATGGAAGAATATACAAGATTGCAGAATATGAAGGCGGAGGACCGAGAAGAGAAAAAGAATCCTGTTTTTGCTGATTTAAAATCAATCTATAGTGAGAGTAAGGATGAGAATGAGTTGGAAGAAGATCAGGAAGAAGAAATCGATTGGCGCCAAGCCATTATTTACAAAGAGATTTTAGATAGAAGGTACACCTAAAGCAAAAAATAAAGTATACTTTTATTGATTCCTGTTATTTCATGCAGGAAAGGGTTCATTTATACTAAATTTGTATATTTGCATCCGGAAGAGTTTCGAAAAATCGAAATTCTTTTTGTTTTTTAGATCGTTGTCGATCAAATAGATTAGAATTATAAGAATTTAAATAGGAGGGAATTATGTCTGGTTATTCATATGTAACAGCCGAAGGACTAAAAAAACTAAGAGCAGAAGTGGAACATCTTGAGACGATCGAACGTCCTAATATTTCCAAACAAATTGGAGAAGCAATCGACAAAGGAGACTTGTCGGAAAATGCCGAGTACGATGCTGCAAAAGAAGCTCAGGGTTTATTGGAAGCCAAAATTTCACAATTAAGAAGTATTCTGGCAAACAGCCGGGTAATTGATGAGACTAAAATTGACACGTCAAAGGTTCAGATGATGACTAAGGTTACCATTAAGAATCAAAAAAATGGTGCTGTAATGGCTTATACTTTAGTATCCGAAACGGAGGCTGATTTTAAGAAAGGGAAACTATCAATCAATACACCAATTGCCAAAGGTTTAATAGGTAAGGTTATTGGTGATGTTGTTGAAATTCAGGTTCCAAATGGTTTAATTCCATTTGAAATTATAGATATTTCGTTATAATTACAACGGGTAAAAATCAGAAACACACGGATATGGCTTCAATTTTCACAAAAATAGTAAATGGCGAAATTCCTTGCCACAAAATAGCTGAAGATGAGAACTATTTTGCTTTTTTGGATATCAGTCCTTTGGCATTAGGTCACACTTTGGTAATACCAAAGCAGGAGGTTGACTATATTTTTGATTTGGATGATGATGTTTTAGCAGGACTAAATCTTTTTGCCAAACGCGTAGCAAAGGCAATTGAGAATACCATTGTATGCAAAAGAATTGGAATTGCTGTTATTGGTATAGAGGTTCCGCATACCCACATTCATCTGGTGCCGATAAATAATGTTGGAGATTTAAACTTTGCGAATCCAAAGTTGGAAATAGCATCGGATAAGCTGGCCGAAATTGCCGCAAAAATTAGAGAGAATTTTTAAATAGAATCAATTCTTCCAATAGAGATATCAGCCACTTTTTAAGTGGCTTTTTTTGTGATTCAATTAAAAATTATTTGACCCTGTCCGGATTTTTCTTAACAAAATCAGCCCAGGATTTTGGTTTACCTGCAGATGCAATGGCATTGCTCTGAAAAAAATGACACATTGCTATTGCAATGGCATCCGTTTCATCTGAATTTTGTGGGAATTCCTTCAGATTAAAAAAACGTTGAAGAACGGTTGCCAGTTGTTCTTTCGAAGCCAGTCCGGTTCCGGTAATCGCAAGTTTAATTTTTTTTGGTGCGTACTCAAAAATGGGAATATTGCGATGCAATGCTGCTGAAATTGCAACACCTTGAGCCCGGCCTAATTTAAGCATTGATTGAATGTTTTTTCCAAAAAACTGTGATTCAATAGCTAATTCATCGGGTTTGTACTCATCAATTACCTGCAGTGTACGTTGGAAAATTTTCTGAAGTTTAATGTAGGGATCAGAAATTTTTTTGAGATCCAAGACACCGGAAACCAGGATTTGCGGTTTTTTGTCTGCAATTCTTATTAGTCCGTAGCCCATTAGATTGGTGCCGGGATCGATTCCCATTATTATTCTGTCGTTACTCAATTGAATTGGTTTTTCGAATAAATTTTTGCAGTACAATACCCAAAATGATTAGGACCAGTCCTGCAAGAGTACTAAGATAGATAGATTCTCCGATAATAAGATGAACAAACAGCAAGGAAACAAACGGACTTAAAAAAACCAGATTGCTTATTTTATCTGTTGAACTTGTCATTTTTAATGCTTTTAACCAGAATACAGCTGCAATTCCACATTCTACGACACCGATATATACAGCAGCTAAAATACTTTTGTTGTCAGGCATGCGAAATTCAGAAAACAGGATGATAGATATCAGGATATAAAGAAAGCCAAAAGCCATGTTCAAAAATAGTTTACCCTTTTCTTCTCTTAAATCGCGAACATTAAATAACCAGAACAGAGCCCAAAATACGGAGCTGGAAAGAGCTAATAGTACTCCAAAGGTATTTGGGGTTTGAATGGATGTGAATGAACCTTTGTTAGCAATAATCACAACGCCCGAAAAACTTACCAATATGCATGAGATACTCTTCCATCCAATTTTATGTTTTAATAAAGGGATCGAAAGCAGTACCAAGGTAATTGGCCAAATGTAGTTCAGGCTCAAAGCAAATTGAGCAGGCAGTATCGAGTAAGCTTTTAAAAGCACCAAATAGTATAGAAATGGATTTAAAAAGCCCAATCCTGCCGATCGAATATAATCTTTTGTGCTTCCTGAAAAAGTTTTTTGTAATTGAGATGTGAATAAAAGTAAACAGCCCAAAAAAAGCACGGCTATTCCCGAAGAGATTAGCAGAAGATGAAGAAAATCCATTCCGCGTAATGCAATTTTAAATGCTGTGGCTACTGTTGACCAGCAAAAGATTGCTGACAGGGCGTAAATGTATGCTTTCTTTTGCGTATCCAAAGTCTTGGAAATTATGCTTCTTCCAGCAAGGATGAAAAACTCATTACCTGATTTCTGTATTTTGCTTCGAAAACAGCTTTGGCTCTTGGCTCGAAACTACAGTGATACTTAGTGAATAATTCTTTGCTTTTGAACAGAAGTTGAAGTGAATAGGTTAAACCTTCATTTTCTGTTGCAACCATTACTTTGCAAAAATAATTGGCGGAAAAAGTTCCCGTTTCTTTAAGTAAAGGGATAAATTTTATTTTCATCCATTCACAAAACTCTTTCTCCATAGAATTTTCGATCAAATAGCTGGTATTGTATATAATCATTGATTGTTGTCTTTAGTTTTTGCAAAGGTATTTAAATTTCACTTTCTTAAATCATTTAATTTTTTTCGGGCTTCAACAGAGTATATGCTGTCAGAATATTCAGTCACAATATTTTTGTAGTTCTCCATGGCTTTTTCTGTTTCGTTTAACTTCTGAAGCAGTTCTCCTTGTGTGAACAATGCCTTTGGCGCAAGAGTTTCGTATGGATGTTCTTCTATAATTTTGGACAAGGCCAAAAGTGCTTGTTCTGTTTTATTTGTTTTGATGAAAATTTCATATTTCAAAAAATAAACTTCATCAGTTAGTGAATGTCCCGGATTATTTTTAAGCAATTCATCCAGCTTAAGAAGGGCTAAAGAATCTTTTCGCTGATACATCAGAAATTCTGCTTCAGCATAGATTTTCATAGCTGTGTAGCTTGTATCTAAAGTAGTATTGTCACTAATCAATTGCGATAGGAAAATTGCATCGTTGGCTATTAGTTTCGAAGTACTTCCTTTTAGTGCGTCCAGCTGAGCTTTGGCCCATTTTAATTCGCCCATAAAGTAAGACACTTTGGCTTTTTTGAATTTTGCTTCGAAGCCGATCGTGTTGTTTTTGTTTGATTTTTCGATTTGTGAATACAGTAGAATTGCATCCCATTTTTCGTTGGTAAATAACTTGATGTCTGCCAGTTCAAGTTTTAATTCCGATCTGTTTTGTTGGCTAAGTCCTGAACTTGCCAATGCTTTTTCTAATAGTTCGGTTGATTCTGCCGTTTGATTCAAAAAGAATGAATTGATGTGTGCGTATTGTATTAGAACAGAACTGTTCTGCAAGGCAGTATTTTCTTCCGAAAAGAATTTTTTATATCGTCCGGAAAGCTCAAGCCAATCAGATTTTGAAGTTGAATTTTGTTTTTGAAGCAGAAGATAACGGGTTTCCAAATCACCAACGCGTGCATTTAAATAATTGGGCGATGAAGATCCTTTATCAACAACATGTTGATAACATTCAAGAGCAGTTTTAAAATCATCATTTGTTCTTGCAGCGCTTGCTAAGGATAGCAGGCGGGAACCATCTTCTTTTCCAATTAAATCTATCGATCTGGCTTGTGTGAAAGCAGCCTGAAATTGTTTTTTCTGCATAAAATACCATTGCAGCAATTCCTTAAGGCTGAGGTTTTCAGTTTCAGTTTGTATTTTTTGCAGCAATTGATTTTTGAGAATGGGATCCAAACTTGAATTGATATCCTGAAGGAGTGCGGATTGCAAATGGTTTTCTACAGTTTTTATTTGTGTTGGATCAACTGAAAGTGCCAGCAGGTATTCCGAAACCATCTTTTCAAAATCTCTCTGCGATAGGAAAATAGTTGCCAGTTCCATGTGAAAGAGATGCTCCTGATTGAGAAGTTTTCTGCCAATTTCGTATGTTTTAACGGCGAATTCATATTCGCGTTTTCTTACGAAAGTGTTAGCAATACTAGTGATTTCACTTCTGACAGGAATCAAGTCTTTTAAAACCTGATTGTATTGAGCCAGACTTTGATCATTTTCTCCTGCCGTTTTATAAACAAATCCCAGATCAATTAAAAAGCTTCGGTCGTCCGGATTTTTTTTAATTTCCTTTTTTATCGATTTCTCTGCTTCCTGATAATCTTCAAGTTGAATTAAGCAATCAATATAGTAGTTGAAATAAGTTCTTGACCGTGTAATTTTATGCAGGTTAAAGAATAGGGAAGATGCCGGTCTGTATTCTTTATCACGAAAGTAGTTAAAAGCCAGTTGACTTTCTGTTTGAATGTTGTTTTGTGAATAGCTGTATTCAGATCCTAAGAAGGAAATCAGAATAAGAAAGCTTACTATGAATTTTTTCAAAACCAGTTTTTTAAAGATGATACTCTACTCAAAAATATAAAAAAGCCCGGTTGTTTCGAACCGGGCCATAAAATTAAGTAAATATCTTTTAGTCGATTAGCTCAAATCCAGTGTAAGGAACCAATGCTTTTGGAATTCGGATTCCTTCAGGAGTTTGGTTGTTTTCAAGCAAGGCGGCCACAATTCTAGGCAATGCCAGTGCGCTTCCGTTCAAAGTATGTGCCAGTTCAGGTTTTTTCATATCCTTACCTTTGTATCGTAATTTCAAACGATTCGATTGGTAAGCTTCAAAATTAGAAACGGAACTTACTTCAAGCCATTTGTCCTGAGCTGCAGAAAATACTTCGAAATCGAAGGTAAGAGCCGCAGTAAAGCTGGTGTCACCACCACATAAACGAAGCAGGCGGTAAGGAAGTTCCAATTTCAGGATAAGACCCTCTACGTGGGCTACCATTCCTTCAAGAGCTTCATATGATTTATCAGGATGCTGTAATTGTACAATTTCTACTTTATCGAACTGGTGAAGACGATTTAAACCACGTACATCTTTTCCGTACGATCCGGCTTCTCTTCTAAAACAAGCAGAATAAGCGGTATTTTTTACCGGGAAATCTTCTTCTTTTAAAATAACATCGCGGTAAATGTTTGTTACCGGAACTTCAGCTGTAGGTATTAAATACAGGTTATCCTCAGTTACGTGATACATTTGCCCTTCTTTGTCAGGCAATTGTCCGGTTCCGTATCCTGAAGCTTCGTTAACAACCAATGGAGGAATTACTTCTTCGTAACCGGCTTTGCGGTTTTCATCCAAAAAGAAATTGATTAATGCTCTCTGAAGAATTGCACCTTTGCCTCTGTATAAAGGGAAACCAGCCCCGGTAATTTTATTTCCCAATTCAAAATCAATAATATTATATTTCTTAGCTAATTCCCAGTGAGGAATTGCATCGGCGTGCAGTTTTGGAATAGTTCCACACGTTTTTTCAATAACATTTTCAGTTTCACCTTTACCTGCAGGAACAGATGAATGCGGTGTATTCGGGATTTGAAGCAACAAATCATTTAATTCCTGAACTGTACTGTTCTGAATCGCAGTTAATTCGGCAATAGAATCCTTCAATTCTCCGGTTTTTTCTTTTGCAGCATTCGCCTCATCAGCTTTTCCACTTTTAAAAAGCATTCCGATTTCTTTCGATAAACCGTTCATTTCTGCCAATGTTGCATCTAATTTTACTTGACTTTCTTTTCTTTTTTCGTCAAGAATGATAATTCTCCCGATGATTTCTGTTGCATCGAAATTCTTGATTTTTAAAGCCTTAATGGCTTCTTCCTTATTTTCCTGTAGGTATTTGAGGCTTAACATCAGTATCTTTTGTTAATGATTATATCTATAACTTTCAGGTTATAAAAATAAAAAAATCTCCTGTCTTTATACGAAATAAAGCAGGAGATTTAAATATTTTAAAGCTAAATAATCTATTCAGCTAAAGGTTCAATAGAAACGTAAGATTTATTATCTCTTTTCTTTTTAAAAACCACTGTTCCAGGAATAAGAGCAAAAAGAGTATGATCTCTGCCAATACCTACATTTTCACCTGGGTTGTGTTTTGTTCCTCTTTGACGAATAAGAATGCTTCCAGCTTTAGCCAATTGCCCGCCAAAAATCTTAACTCCTAATCGCTTACTTTCCGATTCTCTACCGTTTCTAGAACTACCGGCTCCTTTTTTATGTGCCATTTTGTTATATTTTTAAGGATTAAGCAACAATTTCTTCAATTTGAATTTGTGAAAGGTCCTGACGGTGTCCGTTCAGTTTTCTGTATCCTTTTCTTCTTTTCTTTTTGAATACTTTTACCTTGTCACCTCTCATGTGAGATAAAACTTTAGCAGTTACTTTAGCTCCTTCAACAGTTGGAGCACCAACTACTATCTCACCATCATTATCCACTAAAAGTACTTTAGGGAACTCTACTTGTCCACCTTCTTCAGCAGATAGTCTGTGAACAAAAATCTTTTGGTCTTTTTCAACTTTAAATTGCTGACCAGCGATTTCTACAATTACGTACATTATTTCTAATTTTACGGTTTGTTCCTGAGGGTGGGTCATTTTAAACATTAAATATACCTCTTGGTGAACCCCCAAAGAATTTTATTTCGGATTGCAAAAATAAAAAAGAATAATTGATAAACAAAGTTTTACTCCTGTAAATGAATCATTTTGATTCTTTTTTTTTTCGATTTGGATCTTATTTCAATTGATTTCACAAAAATAAAATCAAGTGGATAAGTTTCCATGGCTAGTTTTGGATTTCTTTGGCTATAATATGTATCTTCATAAGATAAGGTATAGAAAATCAATGTATGATATATTTACGATTGATGAAAATGAATCAGAAGTTGCTTATTTAGCAGTTTGCAGACAATTTGTTTTTGTAAACGGAAGTAAATCAGCAAGTATTGGCAAATAAGAGAAATAAGCTCAGTTTATTGTTAATAGTGATTTAAAAACAATTCTTATATTTGTTTATTGTTTGGTGAAAAAAAGAGGAGTTTTTATGGGTAAAATAAAACTTAACGTTTTAGGATTGTCGTACAGTCAGACGCAAACAGGAGCCTACGCACTTGTATTGTCTGAAGAAGATGGAGACCGAAGGATTCCTATCATTATAGGTGGTGTTGAGGCTCAGTCAATTGCTATTCAATTGGAGGAATTAGAGCCTCCGCGTCCATTAACTCATGATCTTTTTAAAAGTTTCGCTGAAGCTTTTGCAGTGAATGTTGTTGAGGTTAATATTTATCGGTTGGAAGAGGGAATTTTTTATTCAGAGTTAATCTGCGAAAAAGGGCTTAGTCGTATTCGGATAGATTCCCGCACATCAGATGCTGTTGCTATCGCTCTGCGTTTTAGGTGTCCAATATTCACAACAGAAGAAATAATTGAGAAAGCAGGAATCGTATTAAGTCTTGAGGGAGAATCTGAAGATCCGATGATTGCCGGACAAACAGACCCAGAAGTACCTAAGCCCGAGAAGAGGAGTCAATTTACCGAATATTCTATTGCACAGCTTAGAGGGATGCTTGAGGATGCAGTTCGTGATGAAGACTACGAACGAGCTTCACTGATTCGTGATGAAATTGATCGTCGGGGAGAATCAGTTTAAAAGAAAATACAAAGTATTTTTTGATTATAAAAAATGGCAAGTGAAAACTTGCCATTTTTGTTGTATGTAAACTTGTTTAGTGGTTAAATCCGGCAAGTTGTTTTGGATCGTGCTTGTGTTTAAACAGAATCGCAAAGAAAATAGCAACAACTAGGGAATAGATTGCAAATGTACTCCAAATCCCTTCCCAATTAAAAAGATCTCCCTCGCCTTTAAAGAATGTATCGATAATGAGACCACTTGACCAACTTCCCAAAATGGCACCAAATCCATTGGTCATCATCATAAATAATCCCTGAGCACTTGCACGCATGCTTGAATCGCTCGAGGTTTCAACGAATAGTGAACCGGAGATATTGAAGAAATCAAAAGCCATTCCATATACAATACAAGAAAGAATTATCATCCATAATCCACCTGATGGATCACCAAAAGCAAATAGTCCGAATCGAAGAACCCATGCAATCATACTTATTAGCATGACTTTTTTTATTCCAAATCTCTTTAGAAAGAAAGGAATGGCCAGAATGAAAAGGGTTTCAGATATCTGAGAAATCGACATGATGATAGCTGGATATTTTACAGCAATTAGTTCTTTGTATGCATCTATTTTTGCAAAATCGTGCAAGAATGTATCTCCATAGGCATTGGTAAGTTGAAGAGAAGCACCCAGCAACATCGAGAAAATGAAGAACATTGCCATTTTAGGATTTTTGAATAACCGAAAAGCATTTAGTCCTAACGAATTGACAATGGATTTGTCCCGTGGTTCTTTGTTGATATTACATTTCGGTAAAGAAAATGCATAGAAACCAAGACAAAGAGAGGCAAGGGCAGCTACGTAGAATTGTAATGCTGAAGTTTCAATTTTAAGCAAACTAACAGTCCACATGGCAATAATAAAACCAACAGTTCCAAAAACTCTTATGGGTGGATATTCCTTAACTACATCCATATTCGATTTGTTTAATGCCGAATAGGCAACTGTAATTGACAAGGAAATAGTTGGCATGTAAAAAAACATATTAATTAGCATCAGCCAAAACATAGATGCAGGAGTGTTTGCCTGGGGTAAAAGAGTAAGTATTATTGCCCCGCAAATGTGGAAAATTCCAAGAAGTTTTTCGGCATTAACCCAACGGTCGGCAATAATTCCCGCAATAGCAGGCATAAACAGGGATGCTATGCCCATTGTTGAGAAAATAGCGCCAAATTCAGTTCCTGACCAGCCTTTGTTTTGAAACCAATAACCACCAATAGTTATTAACCATGCTCCCCAAACAAAAAATTGAAGGAAGTTCATTAATATCAGACGATTTTTTATACCCATAACGATGTTTTTAAAAAATAGGTTAGTATTTGCTATGTCTTACTAGTTATTGGTTGTTTTCGTAGTCTCATTTGAAATTCGCCCGAGGATTTGCTGATAAAGATTGAAATCTTTACTCTTTTGAAAATCAGAAGTGTCAAAACTAACTAAAAAAATAGATTCTTAAAATACCGGCATTGTCTTTTTATGACAATTACAAGTGATATGAAAACATTCTAGATAGAGCGGTCTTATTTTTAGCGAACTAATTTGGTAAATGTATGTGTTGGAGATGACCTGTAAATTGATTGAAAAAAGTATTTTTGTACTTCACTCAAGTTGAATATAAATGATTCAGGAAAGTTTAGTTCATGATAAAACCCTGTCGACGAAAGCTAAAATCATTGCAGCTGTCAGGGAATCTATTCCAAAAGCCTATTCCACATCTAAGTGGCTTTTGAGTATCATGATTCCGGTTTCCTTTGGTGTGTTGTTGCTCAACTACACAGGAATATTGGCTTTGGTTTCGGGTTATTTGCAGCCTGTATTCGAGTATATGGGCTTGCCGGGAGAATCGGCATTTGTTTTACTAACCAGTATTTTTACGAATATTTATACGGCGATTGCTGTAATTACCAGTTTGGAGATGGAGGGGCGGGTGGTTACAATTTTAGCAGCAATGTGTTTGGTGGCACACGGTTTTATAATTGAAACAGCGGTTCTAAAAAAAACAGGATCGTCGATGTTTCGAATGATAATTCTAAGATTGACAGGAAGTTTTGTTCTTGGATTATTTTTAAATTGGGCTTTGCCGGCAGATTCATTTCAGGTTCACAGCAACCTTTTTGTGCAGCAGGAAACTTTTAATTCAATGTTTACAGCTTGGCTTTTGTCTTCGTTGGTATTAAGTTTAAAAGTGATAATTTTGATTACCTTGTTGATGATCTTGCAGCGAATTCTGGAAGTTTTTGGAGTTATAAAATGGCTGTCACGAATGTTGGCTCCTTTACAGTCAATAATGGGACTGCCCGATTCCACCTCGTTTTCTTGGATTGTGGCCAATACTTTGGGTTTGGCATATGGTTCGGCCATTATGATAGAACAAGTTGAAAAGGGACAAATGACAAAATCGGAAGCTGATTTATTAAATCATCACATTGCTGTATCCCATTCACAATTAGAAGACCCGCTATTATTTGCAGCTATTGGTGTGCCTTTGGGCTGGTTGATTATTCCTCGTTTATTTTTAGGAATTATTGTGGTGTGGTTATATCGTTTCGAACTATTTATAAGGAAGTCGTTAAATAGTTTTATCTTTAAAAATTAAATTTTGACAATTAGTTATGCAACAATATCTTCACTTATTAGAAAGAGTTCTCGAAGAAGGGAATAAGAAAGAAGACAGAACCGGAACGGGAACCGTAAGTGTTTTTGGTCATCAAATGCGCTTTGATTTATCCAAAGGATTTCCTCTTTTAACCACTAAGAAACTTCACCTAAAATCTATAATTCACGAATTGCTTTGGTTTTTAGATGGAGATACCAATGTGAAATATCTTCAGGACAATGGCGTTAGAATTTGGAATGAGTGGGCTGATGAAAATGGCGACTTGGGGCATGTTTACGGGTACCAGTGGAGATCGTGGCCAAAAAGCAATGGAGAATCAATAGATCAGATCACGCAAGTGGTGCATGATATTAAAAACAATCCTGATTCAAGAAGGTTAATTGTAAGTGCATGGAATCCGGCAGATATTGAAAATATGGCTTTGCCTCCCTGTCATGCACTGTTTCAGTTTTATGTAGCCAATGGCAAACTTTCCTGTCAGTTGTACCAGCGCAGTGCCGATATATTTCTGGGAGTTCCGTTTAATATCGCTTCCTATGCTATTTTAACAATGATGATGGCTCAGGTGTGTGATTTGGAACCAGGTGAGTTTATACATACCTTGGGTGATGCACATATTTACATGAATCATATGGATCAGGTAAAGTTGCAATTGTCGAGAGAACCGAAAGAACTTCCGGTACTTAAAATAAATCCTGAGGTTAAAAGTATATTCGATTTTAAATTTGAGGATTTTAGTTTGGAAAACTACGATCCACATCCTCATATTAAAGGAGCAATTTCCATTTAAAACTAAACATTATGAATGTATCAATTATTGTTGCCGTTTCCCGAAATCAGGTAATCGGAAAAGATAATCAGTTAATCTGGAAGCTGTCTGCCGATTTAAAAAGGTTTAAAGCTTTAACCACAGGCCATACCATTATTATGGGAAGAAAAACTTTCGAATCAATAGGTAAGCCATTGCCAAACAGAACTTCTGTAATTATAACCGGTCAAGCGGATTATGTGGCAGAAGGATGTGTTGTTGTTAATTCCTTAGAGGAGGCTTTGGAAAAATTTTCGGATCAGGAGGAAGTTTTTATTATTGGCGGAGGAACTATTTATAAAGAAGCTTTGGCTAAGGCTAATAAGATATATTACACAAAAGTTCATAAGGATTTTGAAGGAGATACTTTTTTTCCGGTTTTGGATTTAAAAGAATGGAAATCTGTCAACAGAGAGGATTGTCTTCCGGATGAAAAAAACGAAGTCCCTTATTCATTTATCGATTACATTAGAAAATAGCAGTATATATGAGGCGTTTTATTTCAGGTTTAGCATTATCCTTTTGTGTTTTATTGGTGAATTCATGTTCAACAGGATCTGATCCTGAAGATATTATTCTTGATGTGTTCTCTGTTCCTGCCGAGCTTACTCTGCAAATAGAAAATGTGTTTAACGATTTAGCAATGGATGTGAATGGTATAGCGATGCATAAATTGGAATTCACAGGTGATTTGATCACAACAAATGTAGCTAAATGCCTGAAGGCTTCAGTTCATCGAAATTCAGAAACGTCTGTGCTTGATTCAATTGTATTGGATTATGGAACAGCAACATGTTCTTCGAATGGTGCCGCGTTTAAAGGAAAAGTAATTGTAGATCCTAAAGATGGAGATCTGAAATCTTTTGATATTCGTTTAAGGGATTTTTCATCTTATGGGTATTCCATAACCGGAACAGTTGATTTTCAGATAACCGGAGAAACCGCTGGAAATGATTTTTCCATGAAAATGGAAAATGCGGAATTTTTAATTAACGGAACCGGGGAAACGGTTTATACAGTTACTGTTGCAAGTATAAACAATGTTTACACTTTTCTTAAGAGCGAAGCAGGTTCGCCTGCTTATATTGATGATGTTTTTAAATTTACAACGAGTCTTTCGGGGGAAACTCCTGATGGAGTATTGTTTAATTTGGAAAGTAGCAGTGACTTAATCTACGCTTATTCGTGCAAGAACATTATAGGCGGGAAGGCCGATTTCTCATTAAGTGATATTGGTGATGGTATAGTAAATTTTGGAGGAGGAGATCCTGAGTCTGATTGTGATGCTAAGGCCACAGTAAGCGCATTCGGAGCAAATATATCAATAACATTATAAAGAAAAAAGCCGGATATTATCCGGCTTTTTCTATGCGACTTTTAAACGCTTGAGGTTTATTTTTTCAAGTTTCTCACTTGCGTACTTTCTGTCAATATCAATTTTCTTCTGACCGCTTGTTGGTAATTCAAACATGGCATCAATCATGATGGCTTCGCAAATGGATCTTAATCCACGGGCTCCAAGTTTAAATTCCAATGCTTTATCTACAATATATTCCAATGCATTGTTTTCAAATGTCAATTCGATATCGTCAATTTTAAATAGCTTGGTGTATTGTTTTAAAATTGCATTTTTAGGCTCTGTCAGAATGTTTCTCAATGCTCTTCTGTCCAAAGGTTCTAAGTAGGTAAGAACAGGTAAACGACCAATAATCTCAGGAATTAAACCGAATGATTTCAAATCCTGTGGGGCAATATATTGCAATAAATTATCCTGATCAATCTGTTCTTTTTCTTTGTTGGCATTGAATCCAACAATCTGAGTATTTAATCGTTGAGCAATTTTTCTTTGAATACCATCAAATGCACCACCACATATAAACAGAACGTTTTTGGTATTTACCGGTATCATTTTTTGATCAGGATGTTTTCTTCCTCCTTGTGGCGGAACATTAACAACCGATCCTTCCAGTAATTTGAGTAATCCTTGCTGAACACCTTCACCTGACACATCTCGGGTAATGGAAGGATTATCGCTTTTTCTGGCAATTTTATCTATTTCATCAATAAACACAATTCCTTTTTCAGCTGCAGCAACATCATAATCTGATGCCTGAAGAAGCCTTGTTAAGATCGATTCAATATCCTCACCAACATAACCAGCTTCGGTTAGTACTGTGGCATCAACAATAGTGAATGGCACATGAAGCATTTTGGCAATTGTTCTGGCTAATAGGGTTTTACCTGTTCCAGTTTCTCCAACAAGAATAATATTCGATTTTTCAATCTCAATATCTTCGTCATCTCTCTCCTGAAGTAATCTCTTGTAATGATTATATACCGCAACTGCAAGATATTTTTTTGCATTATCTTGTCCAATTACATACTGGTCAAGAAATGTCTTTATTTCTGTTGGTTTTAATAATTGAATCTCTTTTAGGTTGATATCAGTACGATTCTTCAATTCTTCCTGCACAATAGCGTAGGCCTGTTCGATACAGCTATCGCAAATATGACCGCTGATTCCGGCAATTAGAAGATTTGTATCCTTCTTTTCTCTTCCACAAAACGAGCATTTATCCATATTTCTTATTTGTTATACTAAAAATGCAAAGTTAAGAATTTTACGCTTAACTCTGCATTTTGTTATTCTGATTTCTATTTAGTTAGCTTATTGCTCACGGATAAGCACTTCGTCAATCATTCCGTACTCCTTTGCTTCAGCGGCTGTCATCCAATAATCACGATCAGAGTTTTTCTCAACTTTTTCGTAAGTATTTCCAGAATGATCAGCAATAATAGTATAAAGTTCTTTTTTCAATTTTAAAATTTCGCGTGCAGTAATTTCGATATCCGAAGCCTGACCTTGAGCACCACCCATTGGTTGGTGAATCATTACACGTGAGTGTTTAAGTGCAGACCGTTTTCCTTTTGTTCCTGCAGTTAATAAAACAGCACCCATCGAAGCGGCCATTCCCGTACAAATGGTAGCAACATCACACTTGATGTACTGCATGGTATCGTAAATTCCTAAACCTGCATGCACCGAACCTCCGGGAGTGTTGAAATAGATCTGGATATCCTTTGATGGGTCTGTTGATTCTAAAAACAGCAATTGTGCCATGATAATATTGGCTACATAATCATCAATTGGAATACCAAGGAAGATAATCCGATCCATCATAAGACGGGAGAACACATCCATTGACGCAACATTTAGTTGTCTTTCCTCAATAATAGTAGGAGAGATGTAGCTGTTGTGGATTGAAGTGTATCTATCTAAGTTTAGGCTGCTTATGCCCATGTGCTTTGTAGCAAATTTATTGAATTCATCTTTTGGTATCATAGCGAAGTGATTTTATATTTCGTAGACCTAAATTAGTTAAATTTTCCCCATTTGAAAAGAATGGCTTAACAAAATCTGTATTTTATAAGACAAAAAGAAAACCACGCTTTTTTAAAGCGTGGTTTAATGTCTTATTAAGGTGTACCGACTTATTCAAACAGCTTGTTGAAATCCTCAGTAGATATCTCTTTTTCGTCCAGTTTAACGGCTCCTTTGATGTATTCAACAACTTTATCATCAGCTTTACGCTCATAAATTTTTCTTTGCTCGTCTTGATTTTGCATCATTTGCTGAGCGTAGTTGTTTAGGTACTCTTCAGGTACATCCATCATTCCGTATTGCTGGAATTGCATTAATGCTTGTTTTTTAGCAAATTCCATAACTTCTTCCTGGCTAACTTTCAGATCATTTTCCTGAATTAATCTGTTTTTGATCAATTGCCATTTGAATTCGTCAGCATAATTTGCAAAATCAGTATCAACCTGCTCTACGGTCATATCCTTGTTTGTAGAAACAATCCAACGTTTCAGGAATACTTCAGGAAGTTCAATTTTTGCTTTTTTCACCAATTTAGCTTTGGCATCGATCAGGAATTTGTAGTCACTGTCGTTAACCAATTGTTTTTCGATATCTTCTTTAATTTTATTCTTGAATTCTTCCTCTGAAGATACAGTTCCTTCGCCAAATACTTTGTCAAATAATTCCTGATTCAATTCAGCATTAACAAATTTGGTGATTTCGGTAATTGTAAATTGGAAATCAGAGTCTAATGTTTCAGCTTCTTCTTTCGAAATGTTTAGCATAGAAGCGATGTCTGATTTGTTTTCAAAAGCTTTCGCAGGATTGAAAACTACTACATCATCTTTTTTAGCTCCAATGAATTTCTTTTTAGCGTCTTCGTCTTTCATGTATTCTAAAGACATGGCAACATTTTCGCTGACAATTCCTTCTTCAATTAGTTTTCCGTCAGCATCAACCTGAGCGTAGTTACCTTTCAAAAGTTCTTTTTCTTCAACAACTTCAGCAGCATTGTTCGATCCGAAACGACGGGAGTGCATATCAACACCGCTCTGAATCATTTTCTCGTCCACAATAATTTTGAAGAAGTCGATTTTATCTTTCTTGCTTAGGTTAAGTGTATATTCAGGAGTTAAAGCAATATCAAAAGAGAATTCGAATTCAGTGTCTTTTTCCCAGTTGATTTCCTTTTGCTCAGTTTCATTTGCAAGAGGTTCGCCCATGATATTTAAATCATTTTCACGAATATACTTCATTAGCTCATCGCTAAGAATTTTATTAATTTCATCAGCTAAAACAGGAGTTCCGTACATTTTTTTTATCACACCCATAGGTACTTTACCTGCACGGAAACCATTGATATTTGCTTTTTTACGATAGTCTTTCAACACATTGTTTACTCGGGTTTCGTAATCTTCTTGAACAATCTGTAATTTGATTACAGCATTTAAATCATCAATATTGGTTTTTGTAATGTTCATTTTTTAGCTATTATAGATAAAACCTCTTTAATTGAAAAAAAACCGCCTCACGATCGACACATATCAGTATCGGAAGTACGGGCGGTTTAAGGTTATTCTTTTTATTGTGCGGATGAAGGGACTCGAACCCCCACGCCTCTCGGCACTAGATCCTAAGTCTAGCGCGGCTACCAATTACGCCACATCCGCGGGTTAATTGCGGTGCAAATATAGAGCTGTTTTTTATAATTTGCAATACCTGCCAGAAAAAAAAACGAAGTTTTTTTGAGTAATATACTAAGTCTGAATTTTGATCGAATACTGATTCAATTCAATTCTCTTGAAAATGAGCTATTTTGCAGTTCTTCGAAGCTCAAAGTTCTTCCCTAAATAAACTCTTCTTACATCTTCATCTGCTGCAAGTTCTTCAGCAGTTCCTGATTTAAGGATATTACCTTCGAATAAAAGATAGGCTCTTTCAGTAATGGAAAGAGTTTCCTGTACGTTGTGATCGGTAATTAGAATTCCAATGTTTTTATCTTTTAAGTGTCGAACAATGTCTTGGATATCTTCAACCGCTATTGGGTCGACACCTGCAAACGGTTCATCTAAAAGAATAAATTTTGGTTTGATCGATAAAGCTCTTGCAATTTCGGTTCTTCTTCTTTCGCCACCCGATAGTTGAATACCAAGACTTTTTCTGATTTTCTGCAGGCTAAACTCATTCAGCATTTCTTCCAATCGTTCTTTCTGGTATTCTTTTGAGAAATCAGACATTTCAAGTACAGCTCTGATGTTGTCCTCCACACTTAGCTTTCGAAACACAGAGGCTTCCTGAGCCAAATATCCAACACCTAATTGCGCTCTTTTATAAACAGGTTCATTTGTAATTTCGCGGTCGTCTAAAAAGATTCTTCCACCGTTTGGCTGAATCAGCCCAACAATCATGTAAAATGAAGTGGTTTTTCCGGCACCATTAGGTCCAAGTAAGCCAACAATTTCACCTTGTTTAACTTCAACAGAAACACCTTTAACAACAGTTCTGGTTTTGTATCTTTTTATTAAATTTTCAGCTCTTAAAATCATCGTTGTTCAATATATTTAAGGATCGGAATGGTGCAAATATAGAAAAGATCTGTGAGAATTAAACTTTGTATATAAGTTTAAAGCCGGTCAGTAATTTCTTCTGATTATTAAAAAGTAAATTGGAACATCGCCCGGATACCAAAATTTTCAAAATCCTGATATGGATTGTCTTCCAAATGATTTAATCGCCACATAGCATCAATTCGGATAAACTTAAATATGTTTTCAATTCCAACACTTGCTTCAAAGTAGGGTTTGCTTACATCCGAAAGTCCATTAGGGAAAATCATTTCAGCTTCAGTATTGTTTAATGAGCCATTGTTCTTGTCACTTAAGCTGCCAATTAGTCCTTTTCCCGATACAACAGTTCTCCATTTTAATTTCCTGAATAATGGGATTCTGTTTAAAATGAGTCCGTTAAAGTGATGTTCAACGAATAAACTAACGTATTGATCACTTGTGAATTCGTAATAGTTCATCATGTTAAATGCATACGGATCAAAAGCGTAAGTCTCGTTTCCTTCGTGCAAATGAAGGAGTGGGTAGGGAACTTTTCCGAATAATTTCCCTGCAGTAACCAAGTAGTACAGATTTCCCAAGGGAGGTAATTCTATGGTGTGTTCGATGCTTAAATCAATTTTTTGATAATTGTGATCGGCACCCAAAACATCTTTCATGCCCATAGTAAGGTAAAGATTGAATATTGGGAATGGTCCACCCAGATGAACTCTTTCGAATTCACCCATTATTACTCTTTCATTTTTGGTAAACCTGGTTCTTAGCTCAATTTCCGAAGATGTTATTCCAGGAACAGGTATTCCTCCGCTTACATCAGGAGCATTAAATGGAACATACTGGGTTGGATTAATGTCACGATAGCGAAATTTTAAAGTGTTCGAAAATCCCTGAAACCATTCTTTCTCATAATGAGTTTCAAGTTGATTAACCATCGTGAGTTTATTGTTTGGGTTTCTTTTCAAAATAGAGGATAGAATATTCCCTTCGGTAAATGCATTTGGACTTTTTCCTAATTGCTGAATATCATGTTTGTATTGTACTCCGAAAGTTTCTCTTGGGAGCTTATTGATCATGTAAAGAAAACCCAATCCATATTTGAATTTATTGTCTTTATCACCGTAGGCTAAATGACCGTTAAACATTATCTTGGTGCTGAATTGATTCGAAGTTCTCCCGCCAAACATGAATCTGTTTCCTTCAATTTCGTTGAAGCTGTAAAGTTTATAATACGGGCCATATTCAAAGTTCCCTTTCACGTAATAGCCTGTAACAAATGTTTGGATAATATCAATTATATTTTTGTATAAGGGTACGTTTTGAATCGAATCAACCATAGCGTAAATGCCTGATTCTCTTTCTGATAATTGATACGGACGGGCATTGTCCCAATACTCTTTGGGCTGTTTTAAGGCTGTTTCTTCAACAATAACATTATTGTCGAGCTTAATTATTTCCTCCTTTATTGGTTCATTTAGTTTAATATTTTTGTAGGAAATTGATTTTCTGCCAAAAAAGCCCATTTGTTTGGTTGAATCTTTTTCTGTTATCATAAAATCAACAAAAAGATTTTGCTTTTTTAAGAACCAGGTACTGTCGTTTAGTTTCTGAAATTCATTGTTGCTAACCAAATCTTTAACCCAATTAAGGTTCACATCTTTTGCGATACGCATCTGCATGTTTTGTATGGCAAATGTGGTGTCGGCTACCCAAAAATCTCCTACAAAAGTTGGTTCCTGTTTTCTTTTAGGCTTAAATGACATGTGATAGCACCAGCTACCTTCCCTGAATGCGCTGTCTGTTAAGTAATATTTGTAATAGCGAAGTCCGCCATCTGCAATAGGACTTACAAAACCCATATTGAAAAGATCAATAAAGTTGTCGTAAATATTTACATTTTGATGAAGCTGACCTGTAAATTGTGCCAAACTGGCGTTGTCGTTTATACCAGACATTTGCGATGCCTTTATAATTTCCCTTTCCACTCTTGGCTTTTTCTGAAAATGATAGTCCGAAAGAGATTCGGTAATAAAAACAGGTAAATAAGGTTTTCCGGTTATTACAGAGGTGTCAATGTAATCAAAAACAAACTGGAATTGCCGCATGATTTTTTTATTCTTAAAACTGTCTTTGATATTATTCAAATCCATTTCCATTTTGGTGTAGGATTCGTATTGGTACGAATCAAACCGGGAAGGATTATTGGCTTCTTTTTTTGCGATAATTTTACGGAGAAGTACATGTGCAGGATTCTCTCCGGGAGTAACAACAATTTCTGCCAAGTCGAATGTTTCTGATTTTAATTCGACATTGATAGTTTGAAAGCTGGCTTTTTGAATTTCAAATACCTGTTCTTTATAACCTACAAAAGAGATGTACAATAAATCTGATGGTGTTCTTGTTTCAAGAAAATACTGTCCATCAAAATCCGAAGTTGTACCAATGGTAGTTCCCTTGAATGCAATATTTACAAACGGAAGCGGTTCTTTAGTTTCCGAATCAATTATTCGGCCTCTTATTTTTGTAGTTTGTGCAAAACTAGAGCAGGTTAAGCCTGAAATAATAAGAATAGTAAAGAGTAAAAATCCTTTTTTTAGAATCTGATTCATAAATATACAATAGTGATAGTCCGGATAAAAAATAACCCAGACTTTAGTCATGTGAAAATACAAATAAACTGTGTAATTGTTTAACCCAAATTTGCTTGTTGGTTTTTTTGAACCCGCTTCGAGATTTTAATACCTATTTCGTAAAGCAACATCAATGGTAAACAAACCAGTATCTGACTAAAGATATCCGGAGGAGTGATGATTGCTGAAAGAATTAAAATTAAAACCACAGAGTGTTTTCTGTATTTTTTTAAAAATTCAGGGGATACCAAACCTATTTTACTTAAAAAGAAAATAAGAACGGGCAGTTCAAATATTACACCACTTGCCAAAACAATTGAAGTAATAGATGAGATGTAGGATGTTAGGTTTATTTGATTCAGAACCTGATTACTTATGCTGTAAGATCCTAGAAAATGGACTGATAGTGGGGTTATAAGGTAGTAGCCAAAGAGAACTCCAAGAGCGAATAAAAATGAAGTGTAAAAAATAGATCCTCTTGCATGCTTCTTTTCATTATCGTATAGAGCTGGTTTTAAAAAGCTCCAGAATTCGTAAAATATGTATGGGAAACTGGCAATTATACCGATCACTAAGGAAACACTTATGTGTGTTGCAAATTGCCCGGCCATGTTAATATTTATAACCTGAAATGGATGGGTGTTAATTTTCAGAGATTCAACTCCTGTATACTCGGATAGTTTGAAAAACATTCTGTTTGTAAAGAATTCAGGGTTTTTGGGCGCAAGAATCAATACATTAAATATGAAATCATAAAAGATAAAAGCAGCTATTGCAAAAACCATAACGGCAATAACCGATCTCATTAAGTGCCATCTTAGTTCTTCCAGATGTTCAAGAAAACTCATCTGGTTTTCTTCATTTGTTGCTTCTTTATCCGACATACGTATTGATTTACAAATTGCGACAAGTTATACAATTCCTTCTTTTAAGATGTCATGCAGATGAACCATTCCTACATATTTTTCATTTTCGACAACTGCAAGCTGAGTGATGTTGTTGTCTTCCATTAGTTGGAAAGCCTTAATTGCAAGTGAATCCGGATCAATAGTCTTCGGTTTTGGAGACATAATATCGCGGGCAGTTAATTTACTTACATCTTCATTTTGTTCAAGCATTCTACGAAGGTCACCGTCAGTGATTATTCCAACAAGTTTATTCTCTTTATCAACAACGGCAGTAGCCCCCATTCTTTTTGAGGAAATTTCAAGGATAATCGGACGAATATTTTCTTTTTCGGATACTTTGGGAGCCAGATTAATTTTGTAAAGATCACTAACCCGTAAATATAATTTTTTTCCGAGAGCTCCTCCCGGGTGATATTTTGCAAAATCCTGACTGGTGAATTGTCTGCATTCCAATAAGGAAACTGCTAAAGCATCTCCAATAACAAGCTGAGCAGTAGTCGAATTTGTTGGGGCTAAATTGTTTGGATCGGCTTCTTTTTCGACAACGGCTTTTAAAACATAGTCCGATTCTTTTGCAAGAAAAGAATCCAATCCGGAAACCATCGCAATTAACGTATTTCCCATATTTTTGATGAGTGGCACTAAAACTTTGATTTCCGGTGTACTTCCACTTTTCGAAATACAAATAATAATGTCATCAGGAAGGATCATTCCTAAATCCCCATGAATAGCGTCGGCCGCATGCATGAACAAGGCTGGGGTACCTGTTGAATTTAGGGTTGCCACAATTTTGTTGGCAATGTTGGCGCTTTTACCAATTCCCGTAATTACAACCCGACCTTTACTTTTTAAGATCAATTCAACAGTATTAACAAAATCTCCATCAATGTACTCTTTTAGTTGACCAACGGTTTTTTCTTCTTCTGCAATTGTTTTTATTGCAATTTGCTTAATATCGTATGTAGGCTTCAAATCTTCTTGTTTTTATTTTATGTACAAAGCTAATTAAACTCAGATAAATGAAACTTTAATAATTAGTTAAAATCTGTTAATTGCAGTTTTTGTTTTGAATTGTACAAGTGTTTATCTAAATTTAAAATACAAAAGTATCGAAATTTGTAATACGGGAATGAATGGTGATGTGAAAATTACCATTTAAAAATTTTAGGTTGCTAAGTAAAATGTTAATTTAGCCGACCGCATATATTTTTGGGAAAAAAGCATATCAATAGGAAACATGGGAAAAAACTTTGAATTATCAACTAATTTAAAGAAGTATTTTGGATTCGAGAATTTTAAGGGAAATCAAGAACCGGTAATTCAAAATATCTTAAGTGGTAACGACACATTTGTGTTGATGCCCACGGGTGGGGGAAAGTCATTGTGTTATCAATTGCCTTCATTAATGTTGGAGGGTACAGCAATTGTTATATCCCCATTGATCGCTCTGATGAAAAATCAGGTTGATGCAATGAGAAATTTTGGTGAAGATGATGGCGTAGCTCATTTTTTGAATTCGTCACTCTCCAAATCAGCTACCTTAAAAGTAAAAGAAGATGTTCTGGAAGGCAGAACCAAGCTTTTATATGTAGCTCCGGAATCGTTAACAAAAGAAAGTAATATTGAGTTTCTTAAGCAGGTGAAAATTTCTTTTTACGCTGTTGATGAAGCGCATTGCATTTCTGAATGGGGGCACGATTTCAGACCTGAATACAGGAAGATTCGTTCAATAGTTAATGAAATTGGTTCGGCTCCGATAATTGCACTTACTGCAACAGCAACACCAAAAGTGCAGCATGATATTCAAAAGAATTTAGGAATGTTGGATGCTTTGGTTTTTAAATCATCATTTAACCGGCCTAATTTATATTACGAAGTTCTTCCAAAAGTAAATGCGACTAAAGAGATCATTAAGTTTATCCGGGCAAATCCGGGGAAATCAGGAATTATATATTGTTTAAGCCGGAAAAAGGTTGAGGAACTGGCCGAAACGCTTCAGGTTAATGGAATTAAAGCAGTTCCTTATCATGCAGGAATGGATTCTTCAACACGTTCCGGAAATCAGGATAAATTTTTGATGGAGGATGTGGATGTTGTGGTTGCTACAATTGCTTTTGGAATGGGTATTGATAAGCCGGATGTTCGGTTTGTAATTCATTACGATATACCAAAGAGTTTAGAAGGCTATTATCAGGAAACAGGAAGAGCCGGCCGGGATGGAGGAGAAGGGCGATGCCTGACTTTTTACAGCTATAAGGATATTCAAAAGCTTGAGAAATTCATGCAGGGAAAACCTGTAGCAGAACAGGAAATAGGCAGACAGCTTTTGTTGGAAACAGTTTCGTTTGCAGAATCGGCTATTTGTCGCCGAACAATTTTACTTCATTATTTTGGGGAGAATTATATTGATGCAAATTGTGGCAATTGTGATAATTGTTTGCATCCTAAGAAAGAATTTCAGGGAGAAGAATTTGTTATTAAAGCATTGAAACTGGTTAAGCTGGTTAAGGAGCGTTTTAAAATAGATCATTTGGTTAATATACTTACCGGAGAAATGAATTCTTCGATTAAATCATATAAGCATGATGAGTTGGAGATGTTTGGTTGCGGTAAAGATAGGGATCAGCATTTTTGGAATATGGTTTTTCGAAGAGCGTTGGTTCATTCTTTAATTGAAAAGGATATTGAGCAGTATGGGGTGATTAAACTTAAACCCGAAGGGCGTAAATTCCTGAAAAATCCGGTGCCTTTTATGCTTACCGATGATCATGATTTTGAAGGTGTTGATTTGGAAGCAACAAAAGCGGCCAGCACGGCAACTGTCGATACTGCATTGTTGTCAATGTTGAAAGATTTAAGAAGGCAGGTTGCTAAGAAAAAAGAGGTGCCTCCATATGTGGTTTTTCAGGATCCTTCTCTGGAAGAAATGGCTATTCATTATCCGGTAAATATTGAAGAACTATCTCATATACAAGGGGTAGGAGCTGGTAAGGCAAAGCGGTTTGGAAAGGAGTTTGTTAGTTTAATTGGCAAGCATGTTGATGAGAATGATATCGAAAGACCGCAAGATATGGTTGTTCGCTCTGTAGTTGACAAATCTAAATTTAAGGTTTATATTATTCAGAGCGTAGACCGGAAAATGGATTTGGAAGATATTGCCGAAGCTAAGGGAATGGCATTTTCTGATCTGCTTAGTGAGATGGAGGCTATTGTTTATTCGGGAACGAAACTGAGTCTGAATTATTATGTGGATGAGACGATTGATGAGGATCGTCAGGAGGAAATCCTGGAGTATTTTGACGAAGCCGAGACCGATAGTATTGAAGTGGCTCTTGAAGAATTGGGAGAAGAAGATTTTTCGGAAGATGACATTCGCTTAATGCGGATATTGTATCATTCTGAAAATGGATTGTAAATTATTCTAGGTAAAATAAAGTAAAAGCTGCTCAAAGTCGAGCAGCTTTTTTATTTTATAATTACAGAACGTTTAAATTCTTTTGTTTCATCGAATAGTTTTCGGTAAGTATAATGAGTTTTGTAGATTTTTGCACCAATGTGCTCCATCAAATGGCTCATTCTTGGATTGAAATCACCAATCCAATTCATTTCTAAATTTAAAAATGGAAAGTTGGAATCAAAACCCGATTTGGAGAATTCGTAAATCATTGCGGCCTCGATACCACGCTTTTGAAACTCAGGAACCACTCCGAATATTAGACCCAATGCATTTTTGTTTTTTTGCAGGTGCTTGTAGTAGATGAAGCGAAGCTTTGCATAAAGGTTCATTTTACCATTTATATGCTGCAGAAGTTCATTTAAGTCCGGAATCATTATGAAAAAGCCAATGGGTTCTTTTTTGTGATAGGCAAACCACATCAATTTTTCATGCATGATTGGTTTTAAGGTCTTGAACAGGTCTTGAGTTTGTTGTTCGGAAATACCTTCAATGCCAGGTATCTCCTTCACCCAGGCTTCGTTGTATACGTGTACAAAATCCTTTATGAGTTTGTCTGAGTCTTTTTTGTTGAAATGGATTATCTGGTATTCGTTGTTGTTTAGAAGTCTTTTAGCTTTCCATTTTATAATTTCACTTAAGCTTTCGACTGCAAACTTAGTTCGGTAAGTATATTGTTTAAAGTAGATTTGGAATCCGTAAGAGTCGAAAAAATTCTGATAGTATTTAAAATGGTAAGACATACAATAAACAGGTTTGTGATCTCCGTCAACATGAAGTCCCCACCATTGATGTCTTTCTCCAAAATTAATTGGTCCATCCATGGCTTCAATTTGTTTGTCTTTCAGCCAATTTTTGCAAGTGTCAAATAGAGCGAAGGCTGCGTCTTTATTGTTAATGCATTCGAAAAAGCCCAGTCCTCCTGTTGGCTGCTCGTTTAAATCTTTTGTTTTATGGTCTATAAAAGCTGCAATTCTGCCTATGGTTTGTTTGTTATGGTCCTGAAGAATCCAGCGGATACACTCCCCATGAGTAAACATTTTGTTTTGTTTCGGATCAAAAACCTTCTCAATGTCCGAATCCAGAGGCCGAATCCAGTTTTTCATTTTCTGATAAAGTCGTACCGGAAGTTCAATGAATTCTCTTTTTGAATGAAGATCGTTAACTTCAAAAATGGTAAAATCGATTTTCATCTCAAATTTTGGACTTTATTAATTTAACTTGCTTTCGGTTTGCTATTGGGAGAGCAATTACTGAGGCTGCACCTAGTATGATAATCATAGCTGTTTGTGCACCGTGCACAACAAGAGCAAAGCTTTTCGACATGGTTTCGATGTTGGCAACTTCAGGAAGGTAAATCAGGAGAGTTCCGATCACCATAAAATGCCAGGCACCAATTCCTCCTTGAACTGGAGCAACCATTCCAAAACTACCCATTACGAAAACGGTCAGTCCGGCAATCGCGGGAAGATTTGATGTAAATCCGAAACTGAAGAAACAGATATACGTCATCAAATAATACATGATCCAAATAAAGACAGTATGGAAGACAAACGACCATTTGTTATCCAGTTTCTTAATGGCACGAAAGCCAGCCATAAAATTGGAAAGAGTTTGATCAATCTTCTTAAAAACAACTGTGTTTTTAAATCTTTTTCTTAAAATCCAGATTAGGATTGAAACAGCAGCAATTACATATATGGTATTTGCGGATGCAAATACATTTGAGAGCTTGCTGCTGACTTCAGGATTATTTGAGAAGAAATGAGAGATAACCGAAAACTGTGTTGACAATGCGATTAACAGAAAAATGATTAGCATGATTATATCCAGTACTCTTTCAAGAACTACTGTGCCTATTAATTTGGAAAATGAAATGTTCTCGTACTTGCTGATTAAGCCACATCTTGAAATTTCGCCCATTCTTGGAAGTGCAAGATTTGCAAAGTAACCAACCATAACCGCAAGAAAAGTATTGATTGTTCTGGGTTTTTTCCCTAAGGATTCAATGAGCATGTTCCATCGAATGGTTCTGCTGATGTGACTTAGCAGACCAAAAAACAGTGAAAGAAGAATCCAGTAATAATTGACTTCATTTTTTAAAGTGAAAATTAGCTCAGAAGTATTTTGACCTCTATAAACGTACCAAAATAAGAAACAGCTAATTGAAAAGAAGATTAGAAATTTTATGATATGTATGAGATTTTTCTTCAAAATTGATAATTTTAGAGTTAGGATTTTATAGAAAAAACTAACTGAGGTTAAATTTTAAGCAAGTATAAGCTGTGTTTCTATTATTAAGTCCTAAATTTGCCGGGCGATTAATCAGCTACAAAAATAAGTAAATGTTTGAAATCTCCTTTGAAAAGCTGCTGTTTTTAATTTTTGTTAATTTGAGATGCTGAAATAAAAGGGATTAATTGGATGGATATGGGATACGTTAGGGCAAAAAAGAGTTTAGGGCAGCATTTCTTAAAAGATTTGAATATTGCCAAAAAAATAGTGGCAAGTTTGAAGGCTGATGGTGTTTCGAAGGTGCTTGAGGTTGGTCCGGGAATGGGAGTCTTGACTCAATATTTACTTAAAGAAGAGGGGTTTGAAACTCATGTTGTTGAGATAGATAGAGAATCCGTAGCTTATTTAAATGAAAATTTTCCGGAATTATCAGGACGAATAATTGGAGAGGATTTTCTAAAATATGATTTATCACGACTATTTTCGGAGCCTTTTGCTGTAATTGGGAACTTTCCTTACAATATTTCCTCTCAAATATTCTTTAAGGTTTTGGATTATAGAGATCAAATCCCTGAAGTTGTAGGAATGATTCAGAAAGAAGTTGCCGAAAGAATGGCAGCTGTTCCTGGAAATAAAACATACGGTATCTTAAGTGTGCTTATGCAGGCTTTTTATAATATAGAATATTTGTTTACTGTTAGTGAAACGGTATTCGACCCACCTCCAAAAGTTAAATCTGCGGTAATTCGTATGGAAAGGAATACTACCGACAGATTGGCTTGTGATGAAAAACTATTCTTCCGAGTCGTTAAATCCGGATTCAATCAGCGCCGGAAAACCTTGCGAAATTCTTTAAAATCGGTATTGGGCGATTACAAGCTAGATGATGAACTTATGGCGCAAAGGCCAGAGCAATTGTCAGTAGATCAGTTTGTTTATTTGACCAATAAAATTGAAGAATTAATAAACACGGAATTAAGAGAATAAAATCACAACTAAAATACATTGATATGCAATTTGAATTGACTCGCGAGTACATCGATCAGTTAAAAAGAATTATCGAAGAGAAGGATGAGGCCGGGGCAATTGGTATGATGGATGGATTGCATCCTGCTGATATTGCCGAAATATATGATGAGCTAAATACCGAGGAGGCTAAGTTTCTGTATTTGCTTCTCGATATTGATACGGCAGCAGACGTTTTAGCTGAATTGGAAGAAGATGACCGGGATCGGTTTTTAAAAGTTCTTCCTATTGAAGTTATTGCAAAGCAGTTTATTCACAGGATGGATTCTGATGATGCCGCTGATGTGATTGGTGGTATGTCGGAAGAACAGCAAGAGGAGATCCTCTCCCATATTGGAGATATTGAACAAGCCGGCGACATTGTAGATTTACTTCATTACGATGAAGATACTGCCGGCGGATTGATGGCGAAAGAGTTGGTGATGGTTAATGAGAATTGGACCGTTCTGACCTGTTTGAGAGAATTAAGCCGCCAGGCTGAAGATATTGATGAGATTTACTATGTGTATGTTGTTGATGATGATGGTATTTTAAAGGGCACTCTTTCCTTAAAGATTATGATTTTGAGTCCGACATCGGCAAAAATCAGTAATATTTATCAGCCGGATGTTATGTCGGTGCATACCGATGAGCCGGATGAGGAAGTGGCCCGGATTATGGAGAAGTATGACCTTGTAGCAATACCGGTTATCGATAGTATCGGACGATTAATGGGACGCATTACTATTGATGATGTTGTAGATGTGATTCGTGATGAGGCTGAGAAAGATTACCAAATGGCATCTGGTCTTACCGAAGATGTTGAGTCTAGTGACTCGGTTTGGATTCAAACAAGAGCGCGTCTTCCGTGGTTGCTAATTGGTTTAATGGGGGGACTTATAAGTGCCTTTGTAATATCAAGACACGAAGGTGATTTGGGAAACTATACAGCTATGGCATTTTTTATTCCGTTGATTACTGCAATGGGAGGAAATGTTGGTGTTCAATCGGCAGCGATTATTGTGCAGGGGTTGGCAAGTAATTCATTGGGTTTTGAAAGTACAATCAGTCGGTTGTTAAGAGAGCTGATGGGTGCATTCGTAAATGGTATAATTTGTTCGGGCTTGGTTTTCATTGTTAACTTATTTCTGGTAGGGCATTCTTTTAGCTTAACAATAAGTGTGTCGGTTGCTTTGTTCTCAGTTATTATTTTTGCATCAATATTTGGTACACTAATTCCATTAACTCTGCATAAAATGAAAATTGACCCTGCTTTGGCAACAGGTCCCTTTGTAACTACCTTGAATGATATCGTAGGTCTTTTTATTTATCTATCAATTGGAGCCTATTTTTTAAGCTTTATTTAGTTCTGCTTTTTGGGAGTAATTTTATTAGAATGGAAATTTCAAGTATAAAAAAATAGATCCTTGTATTAAAAGTTACTTGATATTATGATTCAATGAAAAAGTTCAATAAAAATCTTTTTTAGACGGTGTTTTTTTTTAGGTTTTTCTTAACTTTGCATGAGGTTTTTTAAGGCTGGATAAGTATCTGCTATTAAAGTATTTACAGCCTTGTTTGAGCCGGTTTTATTTTTCGAGAGAAAATAAAATTTATGCCATTTTATAAAAATATCCAAATAAGAGAATTATGAAGAGAGCGCTGATTAGTGTGTTTGATAAAACAAATGTTGTTGAATTTGCTAGAGAATTAACCGGTTTAGGATGGGAAATCATCTCTACAGGTGGAACTTCTGCTAAATTTAAGGCCGAAGGAATTCCTGTAATGGATATTTCAGATCTTACTAAATTTCCTGAATGTTTTGATGGACGGGTAAAAACGCTGCATCCAAATGTTGAAGGTGGAATTTTAGCAATTCGTGATAACGAAGCCCACATCGCTCAAATGAATAAGCTAGGGATTGAGCCTATTGATATCGTTGTTTGTAATTTGTATCCATTCAAAGAAACAATTTTAAATCCTGAGGCTGGTCACGAGGAAATTATTGAAAATATTGATATAGGTGGTCCGACAATGTTGAGAGCGGCAGCAAAGAATTACAAATTTGTTACTGTTATTACCGATCCTGAGGATTATTCAAAAGTAATTGAAGAATTAAAATCAGACAACGATACAAGTCTTGAAACAAAAGAATATTTAACAGCAAAGGTTTTTGAACATACTGCTCATTACGATGCCTTAATTTCAGGGTATTTTAATAAAAGACTGAAAATTACATCTCCTAAAACATTAACGATTACATACGAAAAGAAGCAAGATCTTCGTTATGGAGAGAACCCTCATCAGAATGCAACTTTTTACAGTCAAATTCAGGAAACTGAAGGAACTTTAACTGCAGCTAAGAAAATCCATGGTAAAGAACTATCTTACAACAATATTGGAGATACAGATGGAGCTTTGGAAACCTTAAAAGAATTTGAAGAGCCTACAATTGTTGCAGCTAAGCATGCTAATCCATGTGGAATTGGTAGTGCCAAAACAATTTCAGAAGCTTTTCAGAAAGCTTATGATGCTGATCCGGTTTCAATTTTTGGTGGAATAGTGGCTTCAAATCGTGAAATTGATAAGGCAACGGCAGAAATTATGAGTGGGATTTTTCTGGAAGTAATTGTTGCTCCATCATTTAGTAAAGAAGCTTTGGAAGTATTAACAGCGAAGAAGAATTTAAGATTATTGGAATTGCCGGAAATTTTAAAATCAGATTATTCCTCATTTAAAGGGAAAACTGTTTTAGGAGGTTTCTTAATTCAGGAAATGGATAAGGAATTAATTGGTGAAAAATTAGAAGTAGTTACCGAAAGAGAACCATCGGAAAGTGAAATGGAGGATTTGATGTTTGCATGGAAAACGGTGAAACATGCAAAATCAAATGGAATTGCCATAGCAAAAAATAAAACTACATGTGGTGTTGGCCCGGGACAGGTAAGTCGTATTTGGGCCTTGGAGAATGCCATTCGTCAGGGGGCGGATCGAATTGCAGGAAGTGTTTTAGCTTCTGATGCATTTTTCCCATTCTCAGATTGCGTAGAAGCCGCTCACGCTGCAGGAATTACTGCAATTATTCAACCAGGAGGTTCGATAAGAGATAAGGATTCTATTGAGGCAGCTAACAAATTTGGAATTGCTATGGTATTTACAGGAATGAGACATTTTAAGCATTAAAATAAGATAACAGAGATTTATACTACCATATGGGATTTTTTTCATTTTTAACTCAGGAGATCGCGATTGACTTAGGGACAGCAAATACGATTATTATCTGTAATGATAAGATTGTAGTTGATGAACCATCAATTGTAGCTATTGATCGTCGCACCGAAAAAATGGTTGCGATTGGCGAAAAGGCTCGCCAGATGCAGGGCAAAACCCACGGAAACCTAAAAACGATTCGTCCGCTTAGAGATGGCGTAATTGCTGATTTTAATGCTGCAGAGCAAATGATTCGCGGGATGATCAAAATGATCAACAAAAAACCTCGTCTGTTTCCACCATCATTACGCATGGTGATTTGTATTCCTTCGGGAAGTACGGAAGTTGAAATGAGAGCGGTACGTGATTCTTCTGAGCATGCCGGAGGACGTGATGTATACATGATTTATGAGCCAATGGCGGCAGCTATCGGTATCGGTATTGATGTTGAAGCGCCTGAAGGAAATATGGTAGTAGATATAGGAGGAGGAACAACTGAAATTGCAGTGATCTCATTGGGTGGAATTGTAACGAATAAATCGATTCGTATTGCAGGTGATGATTTGACTTCTGATATACAGGAGTATATGCGTCATCAGCACAATATAAAAATTGGTGAAAGAACTGCTGAGGAAATAAAAATTCAGGTTGGATCTGCATTGTCTGAGTTGGAAGAGCCACCAAATGATTTCCGGGTGCAAGGACCAAATCAGATGACAGCACTTCCAATTGAAGTGCCTGTATCTTATCAGGAAATTGCTCATTGTCTGGAGAAATCAATCTCGAAAATTGAAATCGCAATTTTAAGTGCATTGGAGCAAACACCTCCGGAATTATACGCTGATATTGTAAATAGAGGAATTTACCTTGCCGGTGGTGGTGCATTGCTTCGTGGATTAGATAAGCGATTAACAGATAAAATAAATATTCCATTTCACATTGCGGAAGATCCATTAAGGGCAGTTGCACGTGGTACTGGAATTGCATTAAAAAATGTAGATAAGTTTTCGTTTCTGATGAGATAATCAGGAACGAAACTTATTTTGGTTTAACAGGGATTTGATTTTTTGAATGAAGAATTTATTACATTTTATCGTAAGATTTCATTTTACGATCATTTTTGTTGTAATTGAAATTTTTTGCATGTTATTGTTAGTCAGTTACAATAACTATCAAAAGACAGAGTACCTGAATTCGAGTAACGCCCTTACCGGAAGTCTTTATGAAAAAGTTTCATCAACGACCGATTATTTGGCTTTGGCTGAAACAAACGAAGAATTAAATAAAGAAAATACCCGATTGAAAAATATTCTGGCTGAATCATACAAGATGTCAGTCGATTCGTCTGTTCTCTATAATGATTCCTTATATCAACAGCAATACCTTTATCGAACCGCCAAAATAATTAATAATTCTGTTAATAAACAACTGAATTATATTACTTTGAATAAAGGCAGGTTAAATGGCATTCAGCCAGAGATGGCTGTAGTTACAGATCATGGTGTTGTTGGTGTTGTAAAAAGTGTTTCAAATAATTTTTCAACCGTAATTTCTTTATTGAATAGCCGAATAAGTGTTTCGGCTAAAATTAAGAAGAACAATTATTTTGGTTCCCTTTCCTGGGATGGAAGGGATTATAAATCAGCGCGTTTGTATGAAGTTCCGATACATGTGTTAATTCAGACAGGAGATACAATTGTTACCAGTGGTTATTCATCAATTTTTCCAGAGGGAATATTGCTGGGTACAGTACAGGAAATTTTACCAAGCTCAGGAGGTAATTTTCATGAATTGGTAATCGCCTTTTCCAATGATTTTAAAAGTTTGTCATACGTGAAAGTTATTGGTGATTTGATGAAAACTGAACGCTTGGAACTTGAAAAGGAGGTGGTCGAATGAATCAAATCGTAAAAAACATAATAAGATTTGTGGTTCTTGTATTTATTCAGGTTGCCATATTAAATAATATTCAAATAAGTGGTTTTTTAAATCCTTATATGTATATCTTATTCATCTTATTACTTCCATTTGAGACTCCAAACTGGCTTTTGTTGGTTTTGTCGTTTTTTTTGGGATTAAGTGTAGATGTTTTTTCCAATACTCTTGGTATGCACGCATCCGCCAGTGTCTTTATGGCGTACTTGCGTCCATACATATTAAATTATTTGTCTGTAAGAGATGGTTATGAACAAGGAACAACGCCGAGTATTCTTCATTATGGATTTGGATGGTTCTTTAAGTATTGCTTGATATTAGTCATTGCTCATCATAGCTTTTTGTTTTTTATAGAAGTATTTTCTTTTTCCAATCTAAGTGAAACCATAACCAGGATCATTCTTAGTACATTATTTACTTTAAGCTTACTCATTACATCTCAATTCTTACTGTTTAAAAAATAGATCAATTAATAATATAAAATGAATAATTTCTCAAACCGAAAATACATTATTGGCGGAATATTCATTCTGGTTGTTCTAATTTTCATTATCCGTTTATTTAACCTTCAAATAATTGATGACACCTATAAATTATCTGCTGAGAATAATTCTCAAAGGCAGGTAACACAATATCCGGCAAGGGGATTGATTTATGATAGGAATGGAAAATTGTTGGTGTACAATCAGGCCGCTTACGATCTGATGTTGATTCCCAGACAATTGGAAGTTTTTGACACGACAGATTTTTGCCAACTATTGGGAATTGAAAAATTAGAATTAATTGAAGGGATTGCTAAGGCAAAGCATTATTCTTATCGAAAGGCATCTATTTTTTTAAAACAGTTGTCGTCTGAAAGATATGCTGTTTTGCAGGAGAAGTTATATAAATTTCCCGGTTTCTTTGTTCAGACGAGAACATTGCGGAAATATCCATTAAAAAGTGCAGCTCATGCATTAGGATATCTTAGAGAAGTAACCAACCAGGAGATTAAAAGTGATCCGTATTTTAGACAAGGAGACTATATTGGGAAAAGTGGTATAGAAAGAACATATGAAAAAGAGCTTCGCGGCGAAAAGGGAGTAAAGATTTATTGGGTTGACGTTTTTAATCGAATAAAAGGATCATTTCGGAATGGGAAATTCGATGAAAAAGCAGTTTCAGGTAAAAATTTGCACACGAGTTTAGATATAGATTTACAGCAATACGGTGAGTTGTTGATGCAAAATAAAAAAGGCGGAATTGTTGCGATTGAACCCCATACTGGTGAAATTTTAGCAAAAGTATCCAGTCCGGGATATGATCCTGAAATGTTTGTTGGGCGTGCAATGAATAAGAATTATCAGATGATGGTTCAAAATGACTCATTGAAGCCTTTGTTTGACCGAACAATGCAAGCGCTGTATCCTCCAGGGTCAATATTTAAATTGGTAAATGCATTGGTGGCTCTTCAGGAAAACGTAATTAGCCCTGCTGCAAGATTTGAATGTCACAGCGGTTATCATGTTGGTAATTTTACGATGGGATGTCATTCTCATGCATCTCCTTTGGATTTGCGTCATGCAATTCAGCAATCCTGTAATGCTTATTTTGCAAATGTATTTCGTTACATTTTGGAAAGTCCTAAGTTTGGTTCTGTTCAGGACGGGTATACTGCATGGAGAAAGGATGTCACTTCTTTTGGTTTCGGAAGTGAACTTGGCATTGATTTACCGAATGAAAAAACAGGTTCTATTCCCACAAACGAATATTATCAGAATAAGTATCGTAAGAATTGGAGGGCCTTAAATGCAATTTCCCTGGCTATAGGACAGGGTGAACTGCAGATAACACCAATGCAGATGGCAAATATGGTAGCTGCAATTGCCAATAGAGGCTATTATTATATTCCTCATATCGTAAAGGCTGTTGGTGAGGATGGGGCTTTGGGGAAAAAGTATCTGGAAAAACATTATACTAGTGTAGACTCTTCTAATTTTACACCTGTAATTGATGGTATGGAAATGGTAGTTACAGGAGGTGAGGGAAGTACCGGAGCATTGGCAGCGATTAAAGATATTCGTGTGTGTGGTAAAACAGGAACAGTTCAGAATTCTGACGAAGCAGATCATTCTGTTTTTGTTGCATTTGCACCAAGAGAAAATCCGAAGATTGCTATTGTTGTTTATGTTGAAAATGGAGTGTGGGGAAGTAGATATGCAGCCCCAATTTCAGGTTTAATGATCGAGAAATATCTAAAAGGGGAGATTTCTGAAAACAAAAAATGGCTGGAAAAGAGGATGCTTGATGCTGATTTAATTAATCAGGCAGCAGCTCCCAGTACAGGAGTTGTTGAATAAATATTAACGTTGGGATGACAAGAAAGGTAAGTTTAATAAAGAATCTGGATTGGTGGACAATTTTTATATATGTTCTGCTTGTTTTTCTTGGATGGATAAATATTTACGCCGCAGTATACAACGAAGAACATCAAAGTATTTTTGATATTAGTCAGAGATATGGAAAACAATTAATGTGGATAGGAGCAGCTTTCTTCCTTGCGATGGTTATTCTGATTATAGAAGGTAAATTTTTCTCCGCATTCGCTTATCCCACCTATCTGGTCATGATTTTCCTACTTGTTGCCGTACTAATATTTGGAAGGGAAGTCAACGGTGCCCGATCATGGTTTGAGATTGGCGGAATTCGTTTACAACCTGCAGAGTTTGCAAAATTTGCAACTTGTCTGGCCATTTCACGATACATAAGCCAGTTTAATTTTAAAATACACAAATTTAAGTCTTTGGTTGTAGCAGGAGTTATTTTATTTACTCCGGCTGTTTTAATAATTCTGCAGCGAGACGCCGGATCGGCTTTGGTATATGTGGTTTTCATATTGGTGTTATACAGGGAAGGACTTTCAGGTGTTGTTTTATTTGTTGGTTTTTTATCTGCCGTATTATTTATAGTAACACTTCTTTTAGCCAAGTTATATGTGCTTCTGATGATTTTAGGATTTTCTTTTGTATGTCTGAAGTTTATGGGGCTTCGGTTCAAACAAATAATAATTGGTCTGTCAGCATTATTTATCGGTTTTGGTTTGGTTTGGGGTGTAGTTAAAGCTTTGCAATTGGATGTTTCCACCTATATGATATTAGTACTATCAGTAAGTTTAAATATTGTACCCTTCTTATATTATATTTATAGAGAACGACTTAAGAATGTCGTTTGGGTTTTGTTGATTGCTGTTGGCAGCTTGTTTCTCACATTTTCGGTGAGTTATTTGTTTGAAAATGTTTTGGAATCTCATCAGCAAGAACGCATAAACGACTTGTTGGGAATTGAGTCAGATCCTTCCGGTGCAGGATATAATGTGGCTCAATCAAAAATTGCAATTGGATCCGGAGGATTTTCAGGAAAAGGATTTTTGAATGGAACACAAACGAAATTTAAATTTGTTCCCGAACAAAGTACCGATTTTATTTTCTGTACAGTAGGCGAAGAATGGGGATTTATTGGTTCTGCTGCGGTTTTATTCCTTTTACTGATATTAATAATCCGTTTGTTGTTTTTGTCCGAAAGGCAACGATCTCCTTTTAGTCGGATATATGGATATGGAGTAGCTTGTATATTGTTTTTTCATATGGCAATAAATGTTGGTATGACAATTGGCCTTGCTCCGGTTATAGGAATTCCTTTGCCGTTTTTTAGTTATGGTGGATCTTCCTTGTGGGCGTTTACAATTTTGTTATTCGTTTTTCTTCGTTTAGATGCCAATCGTATGGAGTTGCTACGATAATTTGATGTTCATTGCTGACATAGCTAATGAGAGCACTCATGAAGCAGTCAAATTCAGTTTCAATATCATCATATTGATCGAGGAGTGTTTTTATTGCATAATCGGTCTGATCGGGCAAACTGGTTCTGCGTGACATGATTTTTAATGCAGTTTGTAAACCGTCAATTGTTGAATAGCTTTCTAATCTTCTGCTTTGAATTAAGAAGGGAAGAAACAGTTTTACTTTCTGAGGAAGAATCAAATAGTTCTTCACTAATATTTCATGTGATTTGCTGACAAAGCTTGAAATGGGCTGAGTATGATATTTATTCCATTTTTTTGCTAAAAAATGGTCATATATCATATCGACAATAACTCCTGAGTATCTTTTATATCCATTTTTAAGTCTGTTTGAACTTTGTAAAACAATTGGATGATGATCAGTGAAGTGATCAATATTTCGATGCAGGAGAATGCCTTTTTGAATTTCGGGATGATAATTCTTGTATTTATTACCCTTAATGTAATCACCAATAAAGTTCCCAATCTTCACTTTCTCCGAATCACCTGAAAGGTATTGGTGTGCTAAAAAATTCATGTTTCATCAGTCTTGTTTCCCGAAAATAAGCAATAAATAATAATTTCGATTCAATTTTGTATTTTCTTTTTTTAAGGGAAAGTGTTTGGGTATTGACAATATGGAAGTTTAAAAGTTTTATAACAACGGAAAAACTAAATAAGTTATGACAGTTTTGTGACAAAGTCAATTTTTTTGCTCGTGTTAAGCAACAGGCTCAAAATCTATAACTTAAAGTCGTTAAAATTAGAAAAAATCCTTTAAAGTTTTAATTTTAAGTATTCATACCTAATATTAATTTTAACTTAAGAAACAGAAGTTATGGCTAAAAAGAATGTCATTATTATTGGTGCTGCAGGTCGTGATTTTCACAATTTCAACACTTACTTTAGAGACAACTCGGAGTACAATGTAGTTGCATTTACTGCAGCTCAAATTCCTGATATTGATGGAAGAAAATATCCTGCCGAATTGGCCGGAGAATTGTATCCGGAGGGAATTCCAATTTATGCAGAAGAGGATTTGGTTAAATTGATTAAAGAACATTGTGTAGATGATTGTGTCTTTTCTTATTCGGATGTTCCGTATAAAAAAGTAATGAACGTTAGTGCGGTTGTTAATGCGGCAGGATCTAACTTTAAGTTATTGGGACCTGGGGATACTATGATAAAAAGTCATAAGCCTGTTATAGCTGTGGTTGCAACAAGAACCGGTTGTGGTAAATCACAGACGTCCAGAAAGGTTATTGAAGAATTAATGAATAAAGGATTAAAGGTGATTGCAATACGTCACCCAATGCCTTATGGGGATTTGGTTGCTCAAAAAGTACAACGTTTTGCAACAGTTGATGACTTGAAAAAACACAATTGTACTGTTGAGGAAATGGAAGAATATGAACCACATGTTACTCGTGGAAATATAATTTACGCCGGAGTTGATTATGAGGCGATTGTTCGTGCGGCAGAGGAAGATCCGGATGGATGTGATGTTATTTTGTGGGATGGAGGTAATAATGATTTCTCTTTTTACAAACCAGATTTAACAATTACAGTTGCGGATCCTCATCGTCCGGGAGCCGAAATGAATTACTATCCGGGAGAAGTTAATCTTCGGTTGGCTGATGTTGTTGTTATTAATAAAATGGATTCAGCCGCTCCGGAAGGAATTCAAACAGTCCGCGAAAATATTGCATCGGCAAATCCAAACGCCATTGTAATTGATGGAGCTTCACCAATCACCGTTGATCATCCTGAGTTGATTCGTGGCAAACGTGTTTTAATAGTAGAAGACGGACCGACTTTAACTCATGGTGAAATGAAGATTGGCGCAGGCACAATTGCTGCACGTAAATTTGGCGCTGCCGAAGAGATTGATGCCCGACCTTTTCTTGCAGGCAAGTTGAAAGAAACCTACGAAATTTATCCAAACATTGGTAATATTTTACCTGCGATGGGCTATTCCGATCAACAGCTTAAGGATTTGGAAACTACCATTAACAGCAGCGATTGCGATTCTGTTATTATTGGTACTCCAATAGATTTAAACCGGATTATCAATATTAAAAAACCTACAACGCGGGTTTATTATGATTTGGAAGAGATTGGGTATCCAAAATTATCTCATGTAATAAATCAGTTTACTGAAAAGCATCATTTGAATAAGGAAATGGCTTAAATAGTGAAGTAATTTTATTTTTATTGTAAGAGAGTAGATTTAATCTGCTCTTTTTTTTATTATAAAATATGAATGAAAACAAAACTTTATTTAGAAAATGAAGTATACATTTTTTGTAAATAAGAGATAAAACACTCTTATTTAGACTATAACCACAATAGGAAATTACTACTACTTTATTTATGAATAATTCCATGTTTCTAAGTTTAATACAGAATACTGCAATATTGCTGTCGTTTAGTATGTTGTATGATTATTTGTGGGTGAGAAGAACTGGTCTTAAATCCATATGGGAGCAATTATTAGCAGGTGGAATTGTAGGTGCTATTGGTGTTGTTCTTATGCTTTCTTCCTGGGAAATGGCAACTGGAGTCGTTTTTGATACGCGTTCGGTTATTCTTTCCATTTCCGGGTTATTTTTTGGCGTAATTCCTACCATTATTGCAATTCTAATTACAGGTACCTATCGGTTTATTTTAGGTGGAGAAGGAATGTTTATGGGAATTGCTGTTATAATCAGTTCTGGTGTGATAGGTATTTTATGGAAACAAATATGGACTAAAATAGGTGTTAAATCTTATTGGTTGAAATATTTACTTTTAGGAGTCGCCGTTCATTTGGCGATGATTAGTTGCTCTGTATTTTTGCCTTCAGAAAAAACGATGCCAACTTTGCTGCAAATTTCCTGGCCCTTGCTAACTATTTATCCACTGGGCAATATGTTGCTGGGATTATTCATGAACCGACAATTACAAAACAGGGCTAATAAAATCGCGTTAAGCAGAACAAAGGAAAAGTATTCGCGTTTGTATGAAAGCATGAACGATGCATTTGTTGTTTTGGATATGGATGCCAATGTGATCGAATTTAACACAGCATTCAAAGAAATGCTTGGTTACTCCTCTGACGAGTTGCTGCACATGAATTGTCATGATTTAACCCCTTTAAAGTGGCTTGAATTTGAGCAGAAGATAATGGAAGAAGAGGTTCTCGTATCCGGAAGTTCCAGAGTATATGAAAAGGAGTGTATAAGAAAAGGTGGAAGTTTGATTCCTGTTGAACTGCGTATCTATTTGTTGAAGGACGAAAAAGGTAAACCCAAAGGATTTTGGGCTATGGTTCGTGATATTTCTTTGCGTAAGAATGCCATGGCGTTGGTTGAAAATGAAAGAGCTCATTTAAAAATACTGATAGAAACTGTTCCTGAAATGATTTGGTTAAAAGATCCAAAGGGAATATATCTGTCTTGTAATAGAAACTTCGAAAAATTTAATGGGTTAAAGGGAAATGCTCTTATTGGCAAATCAGATTATGATTTTTATCCGCGGGAGATTGCTGATTTTTACTGGGAAAAAGATTTGGAGGTTTTAAATAGTGCGAAAAGCGTTCGCTTTACCAATTGGGCTGTTTCAGCTACCAGTGGAAACAGACTTCTAACTGAGACGATTAAAACTCCAATGCACGATGTAGAGGGAAAGTTACTCGGAGTTCTAGGTGTTTCAAGAGATATTACGGATATAAAGCTGGCTGAAAGAGAGCTGTTAAAGGCGAAAGAAAAGGCTGAGGAAAGTGATAAGTTGAAATCGATTTTTCTTGCTAATATGAGTCATGAGATACGTACTCCAATGAATGCAATTATGGGATTTTCAGAATTGCTTGTTGATTCAGAATTGGATGATGCTGAAAAATCCCAGTATATAAATATTATTCAAAATTCAGGGAATAGACTGTTACAGCTTATTGATGATATTGTAGATATTTCTAAATTGGAATTGGATCAGGTGGCGGTACATAGAATGGAAACCAATTTGCACGAATTATTTGTAAGTGGTATAGAGGTGGTTAAAAGAGGAGTGTTATTAGAAAGCAAACCCAATATCGAGTTGGTTTTGAATTTGCCGGAAGAGTATGAAAGACTTTCTGTTTTTACAGATTCTAATCGGTTTCATCAAATTCTGGATAATTTGCTTAATAATGCAATCAAATTTTCAGAAGTGGGTAAGGTGGAAGTTGGGTATAATTTTAAAGAATATTTGTCGCAGACAGTAATTGAAGTATATGTGAAAGATGAAGGCTGCGGAATACCTAAAAACAGACATGATATCATTTTTGAACGTTTCAGACAAGGAGATGAAGAGCAGTTTACTGATGGAACAGGATTAGGTTTAAGCATTTCAAAAGGACTTGTTGAGCTTCTGGGAGGTGAAATCAGGTTCGAATCGGTAGTTGGAAAAGGCAGTACTTTTTATTTTACACTACCTTATTCTAAAAATGAAACGATTGGTGCTGATGATTCACAAGTTGTAATGCGGGCGGAGTCTATTGGCCGAAAATCGGTATTAATTGCAGAAGAAGATTATAACTCATTTCTTTATTTGCAAAAATTATTTGATGGTGAAGATGTTACTATTTCTCATGCTTCAAATGAGAATATCATGATAAACATGTTGAATGAATTAACGCCTGATTTGCTTATTCTTGATATGAACATTTATAGTAAATCGACGAAAGATTGTTTGGCTTTAATAAAAAACGGGAATCAGGATACAAAAGTGATTGCTCAGACAGCTTATACTATAAAAGGGGAAGAAGAGCGTTGTATTGAAGCCGGATGCCATGGTTATATTACAATGCCAATTACTAAAGATGATTTTTTAACCGAGGTAAAAAGGGTTCTGAATTAATTCGATTTCTGTCGGATATCACCAATCGTGATTAGTGCAATTCCCAAAATGATAAAAATCCCACCTAATAATTGATAGTTGTCAGGCAAGAGATCCATAAAAAGAAAGGCTCCTATAACAATAAAGAAACTTCTTGATGTACAAATTAAGGTAGTGATTGACGCATCGACAAATTTTAAGGAGGCGAATGTAAGGGTTACACCCAAAAACGGCCCAAAAATGGATCCGATACTGATGTAAAGCAGTGAGTCTGCCGTGTAGTGCGGCACTTCGAAGATGAAGAGGTTATACAATGCAAATCCCAGAAAAAGAAACGACGATCGGCAAACCGTAATCATCGTAGAAGGAATTGTTTTAATCTCAGATCGGGCAAGCACCAGGCTTACTCCGTAAAATAGTGCAAAAACAAGCGCTGCAATACTTGCCGGTGTTACAAAACTTCCCAAATCAGAAACAGTTTTGTTATAATTGATTAGAACAACGCCGCTAAGAGTAACTACAATTCCGATTACAGCCATGAAATTGTATCTTATTCTCAGAAAAACAAATCCAATGAAAATTACAAATATAGGGCTGGTATTTGCAAGGAATGAGACTATTGCAGGATTTTCAGTCAGTTTTATTGAGAGAAAGAATGCAGACATTGATATTACCTCAGAACATCCGATTAGAATTAAAATAAATTTTGATTTTTTTGATAATGAGTTTATTTTTTTTCTGTCAGTAAAAAAATAATAGTACAGATAATTGTACAGCAGGGCAAAGGCAAACCACAACAGCCCAAAAGAGGCAAGATTGACATCTTTCATCGCCAGTTTGCTGAAAATATATATGTTCGAAAAACTGATGGTTGCCAATAGAGCCAACAAGCTTCCTTTCAGTTTAGATGAGTACTGCATCGTTCAGGGCATTTTTAATTGTGGCAAATGTAAATAAATTAGTTTGTTTTTATTAAGGAGATTACGCCCCGTTTTATTAGATATTATAATTATATTCGTTTGCATGGAACTAAATTTACTTTTTGCAGCTCTCTCAACTTTTATTTTGAATGTACCATTTGGATTTATCAGGCAAGGATTTAAAAAATTCTCAGTAATGTGGTTTGTCTGTATTCATGCACCCATTCCATTTGTAATCCTGTTTCGGCATTTGTTTGGTTTGGGCTTTCAGTTATACACCTATCCAATTATGGTGAGTGCTTTCTTTTTGGGGCAGTTTGCGGGGAAAAAAATACGGATTCGAAGGAATACAAAAAAGAGTTTAGCAGAAGAGCTGCAAAGTGAGGAAATAAAAAAAGATCAACTCTAAAGCTGATCTTTTTTTAATAGTATTGAAATTGAGACTACAACTTCTCTTTGATTTTTTTAGTTTCTTCCTCGAAACCTGGTTTTTCAAGCAAAGCAAACATGTTGCTTTTGTATGCTTCAACACCGGGTTGGTCAAATGGGTTTACATCCAAAATGTAACCGCTTACACCACAGGCAATTTCAAAGAAATAAAGCAATTCACCTAAGTAGAATTCATTCAACTGAGGCATTTCAATTCTTAGATTTGGAACACCGCCATCAACATGAGCCAATTGGGTGCCTAATTCTGCCATTTTATTCACCGCGTCAATGCGTCTTCCAGCCAAAAAGTTCAAACCGTCAAGATTGTCTTTATCTTCAGGAATAATTACAGTATGGTTGGGTTTAGCAATTGAAATAACAGTTTCGAAAATATTACGTTGTCCTTCCTGAATGTATTGTCCCATTGAGTGTAAATCACTTGTGAAATCAACACTTGCAGGGAAGATACCTTTGTTTTCTTTTCCTTCACTTTCACCGTAAAGTTGCTTCCACCATTCGGCTACATTGTGCAGTTTTGGATTGTAATTGGCTAAAATTTCAATTCCTTTGCCTTTTGCGTAGAGAGCATTTCTGGCAGCTGCGTATAGCAAAGCAGGATTTTCTTCGAATGCCGTTGCTATTGAATATTCCTGCATCGATTTAGCGCCTTTTACCAATTCCTTGATGTCGTGACCTGCAACCGCAATAGGAAGCAATCCAACAGGAGTTAAAACCGAAAAACGACCACCAACATCATCAGGAATTACAAATGTTTTGTAGCCTTCCTGAACAGCAAGAGTTCTAAGAGCTCCTTTTGATGCATCTGTAATAGCGATAATTCTTTCACGAGCTTCCTCTTTGCCAACATTTTCTTCCAAAAGTTCTTTTAACAAACGAAAGGCAATAGCAGGTTCGGTAGTTGTTCCCGATTTAGATATTACACAAATACCAAACTCAAGGTCTTTTAAAATGTCCATTAACTCGAACAGATAGTCCTCGCTGATATTTTGTCCGGCATACAATACAAGCGGATTTTCGTTACCGATATTCAGTTGATCGAAACTATGAGCCAAAGCATCGTTAACAGCTTTTGCACCCAGGTACGATCCTCCAATACCAATAACTACCAATACTTCTACTTTATCTTTCAAAGATAAAGCGGTTGCTTCGATATCATTTAGCTCCTCTTCAGTAATCTGAGAAGGTAAATCTACCCATCCAACATAGTCATTTCCCTTACCGGTTCCTTTTTGAAGAGCAGTTAAATGTTTTTGACTCTCTTCTTTAAATTTGAAAATCTCTTCCTTACTTACGAAGTTTAAAGATTTTTCAAAGCTCAACTTGATGTGTTCCATTATTTTCAAATTAAGTAGTAAAATCCAGATCTGTCAGAACCGATACCCCCTCAGAGCGAAAGACAGAAATGGGTTTAATGTGTATAATTAATTAAATGTATTTCAAACTAAAATAATTGATGAATGTTTTTGCAATCACTCCTATTCTGCATTCATGCAATGCGTTACTTTTACTTTTGTAAAATGAAAAGTTTTTCAAAGTACAAATTTACAATTGAAAAATAACTTTAACGTAAATCTTCTGTTAATAATTTGATTTCCATAGCAGGAGATATTTTTTCGTACAGAATATTATAAACAGCCATGGTAATTGGCATGTGAACCTTGTATTTATCATTAATTTCTTTGATACAACTAACCGCATAATATCCTTCGGCAATCATATGCATCTCTAACTGAGCAAATTTTACAGAATATCCTTTCCCAATCATGGTTCCAAAAGTTCTGTTTCTACTAAATTGAGAATAACAGGTAACCAATAAATCGCCTAAATAAGCTGAACTTTTAATATCTCTTGTGATGGGATGAACCGTATCTACAAATCGTTTAATTTCCTGAATTGCGTTTGATATCAGCACGGCTTGAAAATTATCGCCATAACGAAGTCCGTGACAAATACCTGAAGCGATGGCAATAACATTTTTTAGAACAGCCGAATATTCAGTTCCGTAAATATCATCGGAAATGGTTGTTTTAATGTATGCACATTCCATTTTTAGAGCCAAAACTCTTGCTTTTTTTGTATTCTGAGAGGCAATCGTTAAATATGATAATCGTTCCAATGCAACTTCTTCCGCATGGCATGGTCCGGAAATTACTCCGATGTTGTCAATTGGCACATTGTATTTTTCATTAAAGAATTCACCAATAATCATATTTTCATCGGGAACAATACCTTTAATTGCTGATACAACAAATTTATCTTCAAGGCTAACCGTAAGATTCTTAAGTGCATTCTTCAAGAATGCGGATGGTATTGCAAAAACAATGATGTCAGAATTTGTTACGATTTCATCAATATTATGAGAAAAATTGATTTTGTCGATGTCAAATTCCGCACCGGTAATGTAGCGTGGGTTATGACCTAATTCCTTAAATTGGTCAATGGTATCCGGATTGCGCATGTACCAGTTGATTTCTGCTACATTTTCCATAAAGATTTTAGCAATAGCTGTAGCCCAGCTACCACCACCAATTATGGCAATTTTTGATGATTTGTTCATGAATTTATTGATAAGTCTGCTGTTGTTAGAGAATTATTTCTGTAACGATCAGATCTCTAATTTACTAAATATCGGAGGAAGGGAGAAATTCCCGACCTCCGATATGAAAATATTTTAAAGCGGGAATTAAGACAACCACTCTGCTACTTCTTCCTGACTTGGGTTTTTTAATCCCATTTTTAGCTTTTTATTCCAGCCACAAATATCCTGATGAAGTTTTGTCGACTTCTCTTCCTTTAAAGCGCTGACAGTCTGGAATCCTGCTTTACGAATTATTGGCATCCATTCAGGAGCAATCCCTAATGCAACAAATTTGTCATCACTGTCAACTGCAGCTTTCTTCTCAGGTCTCATTTGCGGAAAGAACAATACATCCTGAATTGATTGTGAGTTGGTCATCAACATGGTTAACCGATCAATACCAATTCCCATTCCAGATGTAGGAGGCATACCATATTCAAGAGCACGAACAAAGTCCATATCAATAAACATGGCTTCATCATCACCCTTTTCACTTAATTTGTTTTGTTCCTGAAAACGCTCCAACTGATCAATAGGATCATTTAACTCCGAATAAGCATTACAAAGCTCTTTTCCATTCACCATTAACTCGAAACGCTCGGTTAATTCCGGATTGTCTCTGTGTTTTTTACAAAGAGGAGACATTTCAACAGGATAATCGGTAATGAAAGTTGGCTGAATGTAATTTCCTTCACATTTCTCACCAAAAATTTCATCGATTAATTTTCCTTTTCCCATGGTTTCATCCACTTCGATATTCAGTTTTTTACAAACCTCGCGAAGTTGTATATCATCCATTCCATTGATGTCAATTCCTGTATATTCAAGAATGGAATCAATCATTGAAATACGTTTGAAAGGACGCTTGAAATCAATTTCTTTATCGCCAACCATTAATTTGGTTTTGCCATGAAGATCCATCGCAATTTTTTCAATCATTTCTTCAGTAAAGTCCATCATCCAGTTGTAATCCTTATAGGCAACATAGATTTCCATTACTGTAAATTCCGGATTGTGAGTACGATCCATTCCTTCGTTACGAAAATCTTTCGCAAACTCATAAACTCCGTCGAATCCCCCAACGATCAATCTTTTCAGATAAAGTTCGTTGGCAATACGCATGTAAAGAGGAATATCCAATGCATTGTGATGTGTTTCGAACGGACGGGCAGAAGCACCACCGGGAATAGCCTGTAAGATTGGTGTTTCCACCTCTAAATAATCCTTGCTGTTGAAAAGTTCGCGCATCGAGTTGATGATTTTCGTTCTTTTCAGGAAAACATCTTTAACAGCCGGGTTTACTACCAAATCAACATACCGCTGACGGTAACGCATTTCAGGATCGCTGAAAGCATCGTAAACTTTTCCATCTTTTTCCTTAACAATAGGAAGCGGACGAATAGATTTTGAAAGAATTGTCATTTCGGTTGCATGAACCGAAGTTTCACCTACCTGAGTAACAAATACGTAACCCTTAATTCCAATAAAATCACCAATGTCAGTCAGTTTTTTGAATACTGTGTTGTAAAGGGTTTTATCCTCGCCCGGGCAGATATCATCTCTTGTAATGTAAACCTGTATTCTTCCCTTCGAATCCTGAAGTTCAAGAAAGGAAGCTTTACCCATAATTCTTCTGCTCATGATTCTACCTGCTATACAAACCTCTTGAAGGTTCTTCTTTTCAGGATCGAAATCTTTCAGAATATCTGAAGAAAAGCTGTTTACATGATATTGTGCCGCAGGAAACGGGTTGATACCCATAGACTGCATTTCTTTAAGGGAATTCCTTCTAATGATTTCTTGTTCACTAAGTTCTAACGCATTCATCTTAATCTCAATAAAGTTTATTCGGGTGCAAAGATAATATAATCTGTCCAAATAATTAATTTCAATAGCTTTACTTATTGGATTTAATGCTGATTGCGCTAATTAAAAGTATGAGAATTGATTGTGTTTGCCAGCTTAGGGGGTTTACAAAAGATTTAAAAAGAAAGCTTATTTTCTTTACTGGTGAATTTTTCTATTTCTTAATCGAAAAATGTGTTGTTTCAAATGCCATTGTAAAGACAAATATAATTGGTAATATTGCATGAAATTAATGGTATTTAGATTGAATAAATATAACGAAACATTCACGAAAGAGGCAAAAATATAAGGTATTTCATGAAAAGTTGAAATGTTTCGAATACCTTTGCGTGGATTTATTTTTATTTAGGAATCAAATTTTGCTGTAGTGTTTGTTGCTGAAAATCAATTGATTATTTGTGGTGTTTTGATCAGTTATAAATTGTTGATGAAAAGAGTCTAAAGCGTTTTGAATCATCAGGAAAAATTAAGCAGTAGTAAAATGAAGACAAGAAGAAAACCAGATTGGTTGAAAATACAGTTGCCAAAGGGTGACGATTATGCATACGTGAATGGAATAGTAAAGGAGAATGGATTGCATACTATTTGTTCGAGCGGGAAATGTCCGAATGTTGGAGAATGTTGGGGAAATGGAACTGCTACCTTTATGATTTTAGGAAATATTTGTACACGTGCCTGCAAATTTTGCAACGTTCCAACAGGAAAGCCACTTGAGGCAGATTGGAAAGAACCCAAAAGATTGGCTCGTTCTATTAAGCTGATGAGCTTAAAACATGCTGTAATAACTTCTGTTGACCGGGATGATTTGGAAGACGGAGGATCTGGAATTTGGGCAGAAACCATAAAATGTATAAAAGAAACTACTCCGGAAACCACACTTGAGGTTTTAATCCCCGATTTTAATGGGAAAGAGGAGGACATTCAAAGAGTGATTGATATGAATCCGGAGGTGATCTCTCATAATTTGGAAACGGTTCGAAGATTAACCCGTGAAGTTCGAAGCAAAGCTAAATACGATCTTAGTCTGAAAGTGTTAAAGCAAATTTCAGATTCGGGAATAGTTGCTAAATCGGGAATAATGCTTGGTTTGGGCGAGAAAGAAGAAGAGATTTATCAGGTAATGGATGACTTGCTTGAGGTAGGAGTCAGAGTCATGACAATTGGTCAGTATTTGCAGCCAACAAAAAATCATTTGGAAGTTCAGGAATACATTACTCCGGAGGTGTTCAAACAATATGAGACTGTTGGTTTGGAAAAAGGTTTTGCATTTGTAGAAAGTACACCTTTGGTGCGTTCTTCGTATCATGCAGAACGTCATGTAAATGCGTTAAACTTAAAAAGGAGTTTAAAAGATGACTAAGACTGTATTTCGCGATTTGGGATCGATTGATTATAAAGAAGCATGGGACTATCAGGAGAACCTGTTTAATGAAGTTCTGACATCCAAGCAGGCTAATGCCGATCTTCCGGTTGATCAGAAAAAATTATCAAACAATTATTTGTTGTTCTGCGAACATCCGCACGTATATACACTGGGGAAAAGCGGGAAAGAACAAAATATGCTTCTTGATTTGCTGCAGCTGCAGGCAAAAGAGGCAACTTTTCATAAAATTAATCGCGGAGGTGATATTACCTATCATGGGCCGGGACAAATTGTTGGGTATCCAATCTTAAATTTGGAAACCTACGATATGGGAATTAAAAAATACATCGAAACTCTGGAGCAAGCTGTTATTAATTGTATTGCCGATTATGGAATTGTTGGAACGCGGCTGGAAGGAGCGACAGGAGTTTGGTTGGATGTAGGGAAACCTACTGTTCGCAAGATTTGTGCTATTGGTGTGCGAATCAGCAGATGGGTAAGCATGCATGGTTTTGCTTTTAATGTAAATACCGATTTAAAATATTTTGAGTACATCAATCCGTGTGGATTTGTTGATAAAGGAGTAACATCCTTAAAAAAAGAATTGGGCAAAGAGCTTGATATTGAAGAAGTAAAACATAATTTGAAGAGCCATATCACTAAACTGTTTGATATGACGCTTGAAATTGACTAATTTAGCTAGCCAAATTCTAGAATATGGAAAAGAGATGGGTAATCAATGAGCCGGGAGATGAAGGAACGGTTATAACACTTATGAAATCACTTGGTGTTGACCGTTTAGTCGCTGATTTGCTGGTGCAACGTGGGATTACTACATTCGATATGGCAAAGAAGTTTTTTCGTCCCAGCCTCGATGATCTGCACGATCCTTTCCTAATGAAAGATATGGATAAAGCTGTTGAAAGAATAGAGACAGCAATTCAGAAACAAGAAAGAGTTATGATCTATGGTGATTATGACGTTGATGGAACCACATCTGTTTCTCTTGTTTACACTTATCTTAAAAAACACTTCGATTTTATAGATTATTATATTCCTGACCGGTACTCGGAAGGTTACGGCGTTTCGACAGCAGGGATTGATTACGCCGCGGATAACAATTTTAAATTGATCATTGCATTGGACTGCGGTATTAAGGCCGTTGGTAAAATTGCATACGCGAAAGAAAAAGGCATCGATTTTATCGTTTGCGATCATCATACACCAGGCGATATTTTGCCAGAGGCGATTGCAGTTCTCGATCCTAAAAGATTGGATTGCGATTATCCTTGTGATGCGTTATCGGGTTGCGGAGTTGGCTTTAAGTTAATGCAGGGATTGGCTCAGAAAATGGGATGGCCATTTGAGGAGTTGATACCATTGCTTGATTTATTGGCTGTTAGTATAGCTTCGGATATTGTCCCAATTACCGGCGAGAATAGAGTGTTGGCCCATTTTGGATTGATACAACTAAATAATTCTCCGAGATTAGGACTGAAAACAATATTGAATTTAGCCGGAGTTGACAAAGATCTGACAGTAAACGATATTGTTTTTAAAGTTGGCCCAAGAATTAATGCTGCCGGAAGAATTCAATCGGGCAACCGGGCAGTTCAATTGCTGATTGCTGATACTGAGGAATCTGCCATATTAATAGGAGATACAATTGATGTGATGAACGAAGACCGCAAAGAATTGGATCATAGTATTACGGATGAAGCGTTGGAAAGAGTTGCAAAAAGCAGCGCGTTGCTTGCTAAAAAAAGCACTGTTCTTTTTGATCGGAACTGGCACAAAGGAGTGATTGGTATTGTTGCTTCGCGAATGATCGAGAATTATTATAAACCAACAGTAATTCTTACCGAATCGAATGGTTTTGCTACTGGAAGCGCTCGTTCGGTTGACGGCTTTGATTTGTACAATGCAATTTCGGAATGCAGTGATTTACTGGAAAACTTTGGTGGTCACAAGTATGCTGCAGGTTTAACTATGAAAATAGAGAATGTTGGAGAGTTCCAAAAACGTTTCGAAGATTATGTGGTAAATAACATTTCAGAAGATATGTTAGTTCCTCAGGTTAAGATTGATGCAAATATAAAATTATCTGATATTACACCTAAATTTTTCCGGATTATTAAACAGTTTGAGCCTTTCGGGCCAAAAAATATGACCCCGGTTTTTGTGAGCGAACAAGTTCTCGATTACGGTTATAGTCGTCCGGTAGGAAGAAATAAGGAGCATCTTAAACTTTCAGTTGTTGACGATATTCGCGAAGGAGATGTAAAAGCAGGTATTGCTTTTTCAATGGGGAATTTGTATCCTAAAATTTCGAGTGGTGTTCCATTTGATGTCTGTTACTCACTTCAGGAGAATGAGTACATGGGAAAAGTTGAAACTCAGTTAATGGTTCGTGATATCAAGTTCTAAATAATTTTAGATTTATCAGGAATTGGCTTCTTCCCGCTCATTAATTTATTTCCATTTTTTTTTGATTGTTTTATTTCGATAACCTGAGTGTTTGAAACACTTGGTTTTATTGAATGTTGAACATGATCGTCATAAAGAGAGCTTCTTTAAAAACAACTATTCGGATTTGTTCTTCGAGGCATCCTTGCTATATTTGCGCCAATTTGTAAAAAATCTAAACCTATTTTATGATCCTGTCTCAAGAAACCAGCACACCGAACTTTGATAGTCCCGCGAAAAGAATTATTATCGGGATTCAGTTCTTATTTGTTGCCTTTGGCGCAACAGTCCTTGTCCCGTTATTAGTCGGTATTGACCCATCAGTCGCATTATTTACAGCAGGAATCGGAACCTTGATTTTTCATTTAATCACAAAAGGTAAGGTTCCTGTTTTTTTGGGTAGTAGTTTTGCATTTATTGCCCCAATTGTAGCCGCTACGGAATTGTATGGTTTGCCGGGAGCTCTTTCTGGTTTAATTGCCGTTGGTTTGGTGTATGGCGTTGTCTCTGCAATAATAAAAGTTTGGGGCTTAGGCGTAATCGAGAAAATATTTCCTTCTATTGTGGTGGGGCCTGTAATCATGATTATTGGTCTTTCGCTGGCTCCTGTTGCTGTAAATATGGCAAAAACGAATTGGATTATTTCTTCTGTTTCCTTATTAACTGCAGTTTTAATTGTGGTTTACAGCAAAGGAATGATTAAGCTGATTCCTATTTTTGTGGGAATTATTGTTGGTTACATTCTCTCTATAGTATTAGGAAAAGTTGATTTTACGTCGATTAATGATGCTGCATGGTTTGCGTTGCCTGATTTTGTTCGTCCGGAATTAAACTGGGGAGCTGTATTATATATGCTTCCTGTTGCTTTTGCCCCGATTATAGAACATGTAGGTGACATGTATGCAATTGGAGGTGTGGCAAATAAAAAATTTGTTAAAGATCCGGGTTTGCACAGAACTCTGCTTGGTGATGGTATTGCAACAGCTTTCGCTGGATTTTTTGGCGGACCACCAAATACAACTTATTCTGAGGTAACCGGAGCAATAGCATTAACTAAAGTTACCGATCCGCGAGTATTGAGAATTGCTGCAATTACGGCAGTAGTATTTTCCCTTATCGGAAAAGTAAGTGCATTTCTTAAAACAATTCCACAAGCCGTTTTGGGTGGAATTATGCTGCTGTTGTTCGGTATGATTGCCAGTATTGGAATCAAAACATTAATTGATGCCAAGACAGATTTCTCAAAAACCAGAAATCAGGTGATTATTTCTATTGTGCTAACCGTAGGAATTGGTGGAGCACAAATTTCATATGGAACTTTCTCCTTAGCAGGAATTGGTCTTGCTTCTTTGGTAGGAGTTATATTGAATTTAATTTTACCAGATACTTCCAGACCAATAAAAGGAAGCAAGGAAAAATAAATAAAAATCTCAATGATATAAATAAAAAGCCCCAATTTGGGGCTTTTCTTGTCTGATACTAACTAAATTACCATTTGTGCATCAAGAAATTTATGGGTTTACTTTTTTTCTCTAAAAGAATATCTTCCAAATTCAAAATTATTTGTTTCGCCATTTCGGATATAGTATCCCTTATTATCGCACATACTATCTCCAAAACTATAAAATACCGATTCATTTTCTACTTGAAATTCAGTTTCGCCGGCTAAAATGAACTCGCACGAGCGACTTATTAACAATGGTGTTGATATCTTTGAATGATATTCTCTGTTTTCAGAATTGATTCCATGGCATTCACCGGAAACCAGAAATTGATCATCCCATGGGTTTTCCGGGGTGCCGTATCCGTCAATCCATTCTTTTGTTTTAGTACCTGATATGCTGTATTGTAATCCGTTTGAAGAGGTTAAAACAATACTGTCGTATGAAATAGTGAAGCTAAGTTGGTCAAATTCGTTCAAACCGTTTGATGTAATTTCAATACGACCTTCTATTTTTAAATTATTAATACAAAATTCTTCGAAATGAATAGATTGAAGAGTCTGATTCGTCATGTATCTTCCTGTAATTTCGTTGTGTATTTGTCCACGCTTTAATCTTCCCAGATGATCGGTATGATTACTTGATCCATAGTTGATACTTATTGTTTTTGTGGAAGTTTGAGGTTCATCGTCACCGCTTACTTTAATAACTGGAATTGAATCTCTTTTGGTGTTGTCTTTCGTCTTTGTACCATAATCGGTTGCAATCACATTTTTTTCCACCTCGCAAAGAAGGTCTTCTAAAATGCAGTTCACCATCGCATTTTCTTCAATATTCACAGAATTGGTAATTTGAATCTCCATATTCATATCTTCTTCCGATGTGGAACAGGAAATTATTCCTGGTATAATAAGAAATGCCCAACCTAAGAATATTTTCGTTCTCATATCTTCAGCTTAATTTGGATGTAACATGTTGTTTTTTACGAGGAAAGAATAAAATTGTTTTGACTAACATCACTATTATTTGCTTGAATGATGAAATTTATGGTGTAAACAGATGATGTTTGTTGTGCCCGTGTGATGAATTCACTTTGAGGTAGAGTTTGTTGAATTAGGCATTTAGACTGATTGAATTGTAAATGTTTTACATGGTTTTGAGAATTGATTGAGCTCTTTGATGGGTTTGAGAATATGCACAAAAATCCTCTGTTCCAATATCGGGAATCTCAAAATGAGAGTAAACAAGAAATATTGAGAGTTTGAGTTTTGGTAAATGTGTTTGCACGTTGTGCAAAGTCCTTTTTGGCCTTAAAAAATCAACTTGATTGATGAGCAAAGCCGTTTTTCAAGATGACTTTTAACATTGCTTGTTATGCAAGACGATTTTTCAATTAAAAAATCGCCTCTACTGATAGTGCGGTTAATTTACCAACTGAAAATTCGAATGAACTGTTGTGCAAAGTCATTTTTCAAGGTCGATTTTGTTCTGATCGGTCATTCAAGGTGATTTTTCAACTAAAAAATCATTTCGATTGGTAGTGAAGGATCTTTTTCAAAGTAAACGGCTGACTAATACCTTTAACAACCATAATTTAGAGGTATCCGTCTCCACAATAGCGCATATGGATTTTCGATAAGATTTTAGATTTTTACATTCTTAAAATTCACATAAAAAGGATGTACTATGATTTTTAATTTCACGGCAACGACACGTTTTTATTTTTT
>NZ_MVDE01000026.1 GCF_002843385.1 Labilibaculum manganireducens | reverse complement strand
CAGAATATTTTGGTTTGGTAGTTCAGTTGGTTAGAATACATGCCTGTCACGCATGGGGTCGCGAGTTCGAGTCTCGTCCAGACCGCCAAAATAAAGAGTTTTTATTTGTTACTCTTACAATAAACAAATCGCAGAATATTTTGGTTTGGTAGTTCAGTTGGTTAGAATACATGCCTGTCACGCATGGGGTCGCGAGTTCGAGTCTCGTCCAGACCGCCAAAATAATTAGAAGGCCTCCGATTCAAAAGAATCGGAGGCTTTTTCGATTTTACATCTTTCCAAAAACATTCAAATTTTTTGAAAACAAATCGAAACTCTTCTACTCCTTCTTCGACTCTATCCAAGTCACTTTCGTAAGCAAACATCAACTAACAAATTATAAACGATACTTTCCTGACAATTTAAGACTGCAGATTCTTTTTTTGTCATTTTTTTGCATTTTCAATAGTCCATGAGCAAAAGTTTAAAAGAAATCTGACCTCAAACATAAATCCAGTCAATTAAAATTCATAAATTACTGTACAACTAACTAAAATACAGATTATGCAACAAGAAATATTTCATCGGCTATGGAAGGAATATACAAAACAAAATCCTTCTGCCCAGGCTATACATGATTTATTCACCAAAGAAGGGGAACAGGTAATTAATGACCATGTAGCTTTTCGAACCTTCGATGACCCAAGAATGAACATTCAGGTTTTGGCAAAGAAATTCCTGAAAGCAGGCTACAAATATAAAGGAGAATATGTGTTCGAAGATAAGCACTTGAACGCCGTTCATTTGGAACATCCAAGTGAGGAAAATGCACCAAGGGTATTTATATCAGAATTAATACTTTCCGAATTCTCGGAAGAATTTCAGAAGACTATAAAAAGAAGACTCTATTCGGTGGGCAATGCCTATTATGCTGATCCTGATTTAATTCACAAAGGAAGTGTTTGGGGAAAACCAAGCTATGCCAATTATCAATTTTTGCGGAACGAATCGGAATATGCCGCCTGGCTTTACGTTCACGGATTCAGGGTGAATCACTTTACGGTCAGCATCAACGCGCTTCAGAAATACAATAGTATCGAGAAAGTGAATCAATTTATTAAAGACAATGGTTTTGAAATGAACACCTCGGGAGGTGAAATTAAAGGCACGCCTGAAAAGCTTCTGCAGCAGTCCTCTACCCTTTCCGAGATTATTAAAGTTGAATTTGAAGAAGGTGTATACGAAATACCTGCATGCTTCTATGAATTTGCTATTCGTTATCCGGATGAAAACGGACAGCTATTCTCAAGCTTTATCGCAGCCAATGCCAATAAAATTTTTGACAGCAGTAATTTCAGAGAAAAATAAATTAAAATTTACCAAAATGTATCAGCCCGCCGAACAAATCTGTTTTGAGCGGGCTTTTTGCTTTTCATCATTCCTCTTTGTTCCATAAACTTTTATCTTTACCTCCTCTAACTTAAACCTACAACATGAAAAATACATCAACACTATTCCTTCTTATTGCATTTCTTTTTTCGGCATGCACCACAAACACAAAACAATTAAACATTGAAACAGGCGTAGCCAAAACAATGGCGGCATACCGAAAAGCGAATATCTCCAATCTGAAATATCAGCTGAATTTTGATATCCCTGAGGATCGTAACAAGACAATTCCGGGAAGCAATAAAATCAGTTTTGATTTGCAATCAACCGATCAGGATCTTCAAATTGATTTTCGTGAAAACGCCAACTTAATCCATAAAGTGGTTTGTAATGGAAACCCCTCGAAATACCGCTTTGAATTGGAGCATTTGATTATCCCGAAAGGGGAATTGAAAGAAGGGAAAAACGAAATTGACATTGAATTTACGACCGGAAACAGCTCTTTGAATCGTAACGATGAATTTTTATACACTTTGTTTGTGCCGGACAGAGCCAGAACTGCTTTCCCATGCTTCGATCAGCCAAATCTAAAAGCCAAATTTCAATTGGCATTAAGTGTGCCAAAAAGCTGGAAGGCAATAGCCAATGGTAAAACTGAATCAGTTAAAGAAGACACAAACAAAAGCCATTATAAATTTCTTACCACGAAAGAACTGCCAACCTACCTGTTCTCTTTTGCAGCCGGTAAATTCGAAACCATAACGCGCAAACACAATGGACATCAACACACCATGTATCACCGCGAAACCGATCCCGAAAAATTGGCCGGTAATACCGATGAAATCTTTCGTTTGTTGTTTCAATCACTCGATTGGCTGGAAGAATATACCGATATACCCTATCCTTTTGGAAAGTATGATATTGTGGTGATTCCATCCTTTCAATATGGCGGAATGGAGCACACGGGAGCGACGCTGTACAATGCTTCCAAATTGTTTTTGGATAAAAATGCAAGCAAAAACGACAGATTGTACCGGGCAAATTTAATTGCCCACGAAACAGCTCACATGTGGTTTGGCGATTTAGTGACTATGAAATGGTTCGATCAGGTTTGGCTGAAAGAGGTTTTTGCCAATTTCCTTGCCGATAAAATTACCAACCCAAGCTTTCCGGATATGAACCATGCACTGAAATTTAAGATGGCTCATTTCCCGAGTTCCTATGCAGTTGACCGCACAAGCGGAGCCAATGCAATTAATCAGGTATTACCCAACCTAAAAGATGCCGGATCGGTTTACGGAAGCATTATTTATCACAAATCGCCCATTGTAATGGATATGCTGGAACGGATTACGGGTGAAGAAGAACTGCAAAAAGGCTTGCAAACCTATCTAAAAAAATATGCCTACGGCAATGCCAGCTGGGAAGATTTGATTGCGATTTTAGACGAAACTACTTCGAGTGATTTAAAGCAATGGAGCAAGGTTTGGGTTGACAAGGCAGGAAGGCCTGCAATAACATCATCAATTTCAAGTGAAAATGGTTTGATTACTGATTTGACAATCACGCAAAGTGATGCCAAAGGAAATGCCGGTGACTGGAACCAGGATTTAAACATCCTTTTAGGCTATGAAGAAACAAGTGAAGTAGTATCTGTGAAATTTAATCAGCCACAGCTTTCGATTCCCGAAGTAACAGGCAAAAAAACACCCGACTACATCATCCCTAATGGAAAAGGCAATGCTTATGGTTTTTTTAAACTAGATGCCAAAACCAAGCAATTCCTTCTTGAAAACATGCACAAAATTAAAGATGATTTGGTGCGTGGAGTGGCGTGGATCAACCTGTATGAGAATCTTTGTGAGGGAGAAGTAAGCGGAAAAGAATTTGTGCTTGCTGCCGAAAAACAATTGGCAAAGGAAAAAAACGCATTGATTTTGGAACGCATGTTATCTTATATGCAGTCCGCTTATTGGCTTCATGTAAGTGCCGAAGAAAGGTTACAAATTGGGAAACATTTGGAAGACAGCCTTTGGGTTCAACTAAATGAGGAGAAGGACATGAGCAAGAAATCGAGCTTATTCAGTACATTAAGCAGTATTGCCGAAAGCAAAGTGCGTTTGGAACAACTCTTTAATGCTTGGAAAGATGAAACCAAAATTGGCGGATTCAGTCTTTCGGAAACCAAGGCAACTGATTTAGCTGCTAATTTGGCCATTAAAATGCCTGAAAAAGCAGAAGAGCTTGTTGCCACACAAATCGAACGAATTAAAAACCCTGATCGTAAAAAACGCTTGCAATTTGCAGCTCCTGCCCTGTCGGCCAATCAGCAAGTTCGCGAAGGGTTCTTTGCGAGTCTGCACAAAGCGGAAAACAGAGAAATTGAGCGCTGGGTTTTAGATGGTTTAAGCTATCTGAATCATCCGTTGCGGGAAAAGGAAGCATTAACCTACTTGCCTCAGGCTTTGGAATTACTGGAAGAGATTCAGGTTACCGGAGATATTTTCTTTCCTGCCAATTGGTTAAGTGCCAGTTATAGTGGACTTCAATCAAAAGAAGCAGGAGATATTACCCGTCGGTTTTTGGCTGAACATACTGATTATCCTGAGAATTTAAAATTAAAGATTCTGCAGGCTTCGGATTTGGTGCTGAGGAAGGAATAAGGACAAGTTTCAAGGGAAAAGGATCAAGTCCCAAGGAAAAAGGAGAAAAAAAGGAAGAAGTAACAAGTTCTAAAGAGGAATAATCAACTGCCTAAATTATAGCTATTTCAGGAGAAGACAGATTATCACACTGCTTTAGAGGCAGTAAAAACAGCTATTAACAAATACAACAATCAAAGACCGCACAGAAGTGTAGATATGATGTTTCCAAGCCAAGCGCATCAAATGACAGGCAGCCTTAAGAAACATTGGAAAAAGAGACAATTTACCAAGAAGCAAAATTCAGGAATACCTGAAAAAGGCGTAATGGAAAATCAGGAATAAAATTGAAGAAAGTATGAATTTTCAGAAATTAAGAGACTCCTGGGTTACAATTTTAGGCTTATATCTGAAACTGTAATGCCGGATCAGAAATAAGAATCTTTTGCCGTTAAGATAGCAGTAAAAAGATTTTTATAAATTTGTTCAACCGCAGATAGATTAAAGAACAATACTACTATCATAAATTAAGTAATAATCTATCAAGCTATTTCAGGAGAAGACAGTTATCAAACAAGTCTGAAGTGTTCCGCCCTAAGTCTGAAGCGTTCCGCCGTAAGTTTGAAGTGTTCCGGCATAAGTCTGAAGTATTCCGCCGTAAGTTTGAAGTGTTCCGGCATAAGTCTGAAGTGTTCCGCCACAAGTTTGAAGCGTTCCGCCCTAAGTTTATACTTGTGCGATGCCCGACAATCCGAAACTGATTCCTCAAACAGATAAACCTAAAACGGCAAATAAGAAGTGGGGAGGAGGAGAGTTTTTACTGATTGCATTTTCGCAGTTACCTCCCTCATGAGAGGCTAGAGTGAGGTGACTAAAAAGTGCATTAAAACAGGCAGAGGTATATTGATTTATTAAGTTTGATCAGAACTTTAAAACTTCTGAATTACCTATACGCTTATTTAATGGGTTTTAAAAGATCTTACTGATCAAAAACAATAAGCACATAACGCGATACTAAAATCCTTTTTTCAACTTGTTCTCTTTAAAATCATCGGTTCGATTTATTCTATTCACTTTTTTACCCGAAGCAAAAGTATATTTGAATTTAAACCAGATTGGAATTGCAGACATTACGATGTTACTTTCATCAGTTTCAGTAAAATGATTTCCAATTGTTTCGTAACTATTATTGGTAAACTTCTTTTTAAATGGAATGGCAGTAGTAATTCCAAAAGTTAACTTTTCAGATAAAGTTTTATCAAGGGAAATAAAATAAAGCGCATCTTCGGCATAAAGGTGTCCGCTGGGTATTAAAAGTACCAGCTTTTCAACCTGCTTTACATTTAGAACTTCTGTACCACCAATATTCCTGCGAAGATGAGTAAAACTCCTAAAATACGTCCCCAGTTAATGGGTTGAACAGGTACTCCAAACATGCCAAAATGATCCAAAACCAGTGAGAAAACCAACTGACCGGCTACAATTAATCCAAAGCTTAAGGCTGCCCCCAGTCGTGGAATCAGAAAAATAACTGAACCAACAAATATAGAGCCCATCATTCCGCCAATCCATGCATATATTGGAGCTTCCTTTGCTGCCAGTAATAAGTTATTTGGCGTACGGGTGCCCAAAATTATCAGTAAAAGGACAAAACCACCCACCATAAAATTAACCAAAGCTGCCATAAGCGGCGCTTTTAAAAACACACCTAACTTTGCATTTATACTCGCCTGAACTGGCAACAAACAACCAACAGCAAGAGCCAACAACATCAAAAAATATCTCATACGAATCGTAAATTTGAAAACAAAAATAGGAATTTAAAGTTCTCGGAGACCTCTAGATAAACAATAAAAAAAATCTTCTGTACTTTCGCTGTCCCATGCCTGAAAATTGGATGCAGCATTTTACCAAACTTATTCTCCTGCTAAAAACAATTATACAAAAATAGAGATACTACCCACATATAAGCAATCTTTTTGTTTGGTGAGCTTATTTCCCGGAGATTTTCGTCATCTTTTAATTGGACAAGAAAGCAGTCAGAACTAAAAACCTGATCTTCTGATTTACGTTTGACAGCTTTGGTTTTAGTAATTTTTAACTGCCAGTTTTATTATAGCTTGTGAGTAGTTAGGCTATTCAAAATATGGAGCATAACATATTCTTTTGAAACTCTTTTTGAAAAAAGACAGCTTTACTGCTGTTAGCTCATCGGGATACGTCATTAGAAACATCTCAGGCGAAATACCATTTTTTCGCATTGGGAGTTGTTTGTAATCAATTGTATTGAGTTTAAATCCGAGTCGTTCGTAAAAATCGATTCGTCGCTTACTGCTATCACAATCCGGCAATTCCACCTCCAGTATTATATCATCGTGACTCTCAGAAATCAACTGCTCAACCACTGTTTTACCATATCCTCTACCCCTGTATTCAATCGATGTTGCCAAATGTTCTATATACCTCAGTCCTTCAAATTGCCACCACAATATAAAACCTGAAAAAACCTCATCAACAATCACAATATCAAAATGATAATTTGCATGATTTATTATCTGTTTCTGTAAATCAAGCTCCCGGCGTTCCTCCTCAGGGAAAGCATCCCCATACAATTCCCAAGCCTGCAAAAAACCAGTATTATCCGTTTGTGTTAGTCTAACTCTTTTCACTGTGGTTATTAGTTAGTATGGTTCTTTATTTACAGGAAGGTACTTAATGCTAAAATAGAATGTTGAGCCTTTGTTTACATCAGATTCCACCCAAATTTTACCACCCAGCAAATCGACGAATTCTTTTGAAATGGCTAAACCTAATCCATTCCCGCCATAATTTGACATCACAAAATCACTTGCCTGCACAAACCGTTCAAAAATTATGGTTTGCATCTCTTCCGGTATACCAATACCACTATCAGTTACATAAAAAACTATATCCCCGTCAATCTGCCAATATCCAAACTCGATACTACCTTCATGAATAAATTTAAAAGCATTGTTCAGTAAATTAGTTAAAATCTGAATTATTTTAGTTTTATCAGTAAATACAACCGATTCCTTATCGGATAGTGCTCGATGAAGCTGAATTGATAAATGGCGGGAAAATGCCTGTTTTTCGTAAATAATCAATAAATCTGATAAAACCTGATTAACATCGGTTGATTCCAGATAAACCTTATCCTGCTTTGTTTGTAAAGTAGAAATGGTGAGTATATCGTTTACGATTGATAGAAGCTGATTTCCATTATCAATTATTATAGATGTAAATTTTTTACGTTTTTCAGGTAATAAATCCGATTCGTTAAGTAAAGCCGAAAACCCTATAATGGAATTCATGGGGGTCCGAATTTCATGAGACATATTCTGTAAAAAAGCTGTTTTTAAGTGATCACTTTCTTCTGCCTTTTTTTTAGCTTCCAACAGCTTTTCTTCATATTCTTTGCGCACCGTAAAATCGCGAATAACTGCTACAAAAACATCTAACCCATTCCAAAAAGTATTATTAATAGAAATCTGAACGGGTATTTCTTTTCTAGTCTTATTTTGTAAAACAATCCATTCTATTGTTTGCGGGTTATCATTTCTTACTTTGTCCCAAATATCATGCAGACTATCGATATTGTTTTGGGTGGCCGATATATCCATTACCGTTAAATTATCACCCAATTCAGCATTCAACAATAATTCAGCAGGCTTGTTTAAAAATAAAATATCACCCAAAATATCATGAATGATGATTCCATCGCTGGTGCTGTTTAAAATGGTATCCATATTCTTCCGTGAAGCTTCCAACTCTTCAATTTTATTTTGCAGCTCTGGATAGTAGCTTTTCCTATGTGAATTCTCACCTAAGCCTATTATTTTATTTCGGTCGCTAATCCATTTATCTTCCATATTATAAAGCTTCTTTATAAATAACTTCCAAATCTTTTTTTACCGGAGGTCTCGGATTTGTTGCATTACACGGATCTTGAATTGCTTTGCCTGACAAGACAGAAATTATATCTAAAGTTACCCCCTTTTGCTGAAGAGTTTTATCAACGCCTAATGTTTTGTTCATTTGAAAAAGGTAGTTCATCAGAGATTTTTTGTTTTCCTGATTATTAATCCCCACCGATGATAATTGCAGAGTTTCTGCGATTTTTTTATATCTGTCAGAGGCTTTATCAAAGTTATAGTTCACAACGTGTGGCAATAATATGGCATTACACTCACCATGTGGTAAATCTAAATACCCACCCAAACTATGAGCCATTGAATGAATGCATCCCAAACTGGCATTTGAAAATGCCAATCCTGCATAAAGACTTGCCAACATTACTTTTCCTCTTGCCTGCAAATTGTTTGGTTCTTGTACTGATGACAATAAATTTTTATCCAGCAATCGGATTGCCTCGAGTGCGTATAAATCGGTAAATGCTGAATTTGCATTAGATACAAACGCCTCAAAGGCGTGAGAAAGGGCATCAATTCCGGTGCAAGCGCTTAAATGCTTATTCATACTCGTTAATACATAGGGATCAATCAGTGCCACATCAGGTACAGTTGCCTTACTAATAATAGCCATCTTATACTTCTCTTCGTAATTATTGATGATTGCGAACTGAGAAACATCGGCTGAGGTTCCTCCTGTAGTTGGAATACACACTAAGGGAGGCATGGGCTTATATATTTTGTCTACTCCTTCAAAATCTCTGATATCTCCACCGTTGTTAGCTATAATTCCAATTCCTTTCGCACAATCGATAACACTCCCTCCTCCAATTGCCAGAATCATATTGCACTTGTTTTGGCTATACATTTGTGCTCCCTCCATTACTTCGTAATTTCTGGGATTAGGAGAAACATTGGAGAAAATCACATAGTCAATTTCAGCTTCCTTCAACTTACCTTCTGCCTCCAATACCCATGGTGATTTTAAAATTATGTTGTCGGTAACTAACAAAACTTTCCGTCCGCCAAGCTTTTGACAATACAAACCCACGTAAACTCTTGAATCGAGTCCGAAAATATATTCCGGAGCTACAAATTTTCTAATTTCCAATTGTATATCATCGAATTCTTTATTCATTACGAATATTTTAAAAGGTTAGCAATACGTATAATACCTCCCAGATAAAGAAGTTTTTTAGCGGTAACTTTTAAAGATAGTGAATATGTACATATTTGCATTAATATTCACCCAATTAGAATCTCACAACAAATGAATTTCTTTAAAAAGCAAAATTTGGGAAAAATGAGATCCGAAATCGAAGCTTATACTTCGATGTTTCAATGTAATATCAGGAAGGAAGCTGTGCAAAAAAAACTTTCCAAATCACTGATTCAATTGTTGTCCATTCAAATATGACAGATATACTCTACACCCTTTTCATCAAAATACTAAAAGATTAGCAGATACAAAAAAAGACCAAGCTAAAGAGCTTGGTCTGGAAATATACTTAAAGTTAAATCGTTTAGTTCTTTGTGTCTTTAACGATAACATCATGAGCACCACCTTCGATAATACTTGTAGATGAAACCAAGGTAATTTTTGCTTCAGCCTGCAATGCAGAAATTGTTGCAACACCACAACTACACATGGTAGATTTTATTTTACCTGTGGTAATATCTAAATTGTCTTTCAATTTACCGGCGTAAGGAACGAAACTATCCACACCTTCTTCAAACTTAAGACTGTTCTTACCTCCCATATCATATCGCTGCCAGTTTCTTGCTCTGTTCGAACCTTCGCCCCAATATTCCTTCACATAGTTACTGCCAATTAATAGTTTTCTGGTCGGACTCTCGTCAAAACGGGCAAAATATCTTCCCATCATCATAAAATCAGCACCCATTGCCAAAGCAAGGGTCATGTGATAATCCATCACAATTCCACCATCGGAACAAATAGGAATGTACTCACCGGTCTTCTTAAAATATTCATCGCGGGCTTCGGCTACTTCAATTAAAGCTGTTGCCTGACCTCTGCCAATTCCTTTTTGCTCGCGGGTAATGCAAATAGATCCACCACCAACTCCAACTTTAACAAAATCGGCGCCAGCCTCGGCTAAATATAAAAAACCAGCTTTATCAACCACGTTTCCTGCTCCAACGGCTACCTTACCCTTATAATGTTCTTTTATATATTCTATGGTAATTTTCTGCCATTCCGAAAATCCATCCGATGAATCGATACACAAAACATCAACACCAGCTTCAACCAAGGCAGGTACGCGCTCTTCAAAATCACGGGTATTAATACCTGCTCCTACAATTAGTCTTTTATGATCATCCAGCAATTCATTCGGATACTCTTTGTGATTATCGTAGTCTTTTCTAAAAACAAAGTATTTCAGGTTTTGTTTTTTATCGATAACAGGCAAAGTATTTAACTTGTGATCCCAGATAATATCATTTGCCTCAGTCAAGCTAATTCCATATTCACCTACAGCAAGATTCTCTATAGGAGTCATGAACTCTTTTACCTTTTTATCCAGACTATCCTTACTTAATCGATAATCGCGGCCAGTAACAATCCCCAAAAATTTTCCGTTTGCCGATCCATCACTGGTTACCCCAATTGTTGAAAATCCAGTTTCTTCTTTTAAAGCAATTACATCCTGTAAAGTTTGTTCAGGCATAATATTAGCACGACTCTCTACAAAACCTGCTTTGTGTTTTTTTACTTTCTTAACCATTTTGGCCTGCTCCTCGATTGACTGAGAACCGAAAATAAACGACACACCGCCCTCTTTAGCCAAGGCAATAGCCATTCCATCATCGGAAACAGATTGCATAATTGCAGATACAAAAGGTGTTTTCAGGTTGATTCTGGAAGATTCTCCTTTTTTAAATTTAACCAATGGAGTCATCAAGCTAACTTTGTCAGGTGTGCAATCGACCGCAGTTAGTCCTGGAATAATTAAATACTCACTAAAGGTTCTCGAAACGTCATTAATAATCGTAGCCATAGTTGTTCTATTCAATGGTTGTTCAAATAAAAAATTTTACGAAGGTATAAAAACATCCTGTCTCTATTAAATCAAACAGGCTTAAAAATTAAAACAATCTGATTCGCCACAGACAACAACCTCTCACCAATCAAACTAAAACACTACTACACAAAAACTTAACAAGACTCAAACCCATTCTTTAAATTACAAAATTGAAAATCAATAATATTCCCAAATACTTTTAAAAATACGTTCAATTCTTCTGTATTACCATTATTTAGTTGAAATACACCTAAAAATGCCAACCCACTTTCAACGACACTTCCCCTTGAAGCCTTTTGGTTTTATACTCGGTTGCACCAACCAATACTTTTTCATTATTTACAACATAGTGCACGGCTGCCCAGGGTTCAATGTAGAAATTTTTATGCAGCTTGATGATGTATCCGCTACCGGCCGTAATCACATAATTTGTAAAATCATAACTCCTGTTGTCAATTTTCGAGCTGATTGTGTTGTCCCACATTTCTGCCCCTGCTCCCAACCACCAACCTTCAAAATTGTTGTTTTTGAAACAATCAAAAATCAAAGCTCTGGCTGTTGTTTTCAAATCTTTAAAATCATTATTCCCCATCAATTTATCGGGCATCTGAAAACCTGCAATTACTCCGCGAACCCGATATTTTCTGTATCCATACCACAATTGAGCCGAATACCCCAGATTGCCGGTTGTGGCACTCATAATCGGAGGAAGCAGATCAATGGCAATGCCTACGGTTTGTTTGGTTGTTATACTATCGGTTTGGGAAGCAAAGTTTGATTTGCTGCAAGTTGATTCAACTGTTTTTGATTGTGCTGAAACTGTTGTGGATAAAGCTATTATTACCACAAAAAGAAAGAATTGCTTTTTCATCTTTTACATTTGTTTTCATTTGTAAGATGGAACTTACCATGCTTGGAATAATCATCCCGCTGTGTGTCAAAATCGCTTTGGCATGGACGTTTCATATCATAAAGTGTTACTGTTTACGATACAAATATCGGCATATAAGGAAGTGAGATCCCTCCGCAATTGTTACCAAATTGATTTACTGAAAAAACTCTTTGCGAATTCGGCTTAACGACTTTGGAGCAATACCTAAATAATTGGCAATATGGTATTGCTGCACCTTTTGAAAGATTTCAGGATGATTGCACAATAAGCTTTTGTATCGCTCCTTTGCCGAAAGCACTTGCAAATCGATACTCTGCTGAGCAATCTTCACAAATGATTGTTCCATTAAGATTCGGCCCAGGCGCTCCAATTTTGGAATCTTTGTATATAGCTTGGATAAATCCTGCTGTTTAATCACTAACAATTCAGAGTTTTCGATGGCCTTGATATTGATTAATGACGGCAAATTACTCAAACGGCTTTCGTTAATCGTTACCCAATCGCCTTCAAATGCAAAATCTGTTGTCAGTTCGTTGCCATTTTCCAAGGTTTTGAAATAAATCAACATTCCAAAATTGACAAACCCGATAAAATCACACACCTTCCCTTCCTGTAAAAAGAGTTCATTTTTATTAATGGCTTTCATTTCCAGACAAGAAGAGAATATCAATAATTCCTCATCTGTTAACGAAACAATTGAGTCAATTCTGTTTTTTATTCTACTTAGCTGATCCATAAACTACTTCTTAGGAATTTTTTCTCTTACTACCTCAATAATCATTCGGGCAACTTTCTCTGATCCATTATCCGTTATAATATCAAAATGATAATTTGCATCATGCATTATCTGTTGCTGTAAATTAAGCTCCCTGCGTTCCTCCTCCGGGAATGCATCCTCGTACAATTCCCAGGCCTGCAAAAAGTCTGCTGTAGTCGTTTTACCTAGTCTGGTTCGTTTCATGGTTGGTATTGAATTGATTCTTTTTAATCATAGCCATTCCGATACTAACCAAGAGTGGTACTGAAACAAAAAAGATCGAGCTTGGGGCTCGGTCTTATTCTTTCATTTTTTAGATAGAAATTGACTATTCGTTTAATTGAAAAAGCTGAATGTAATTGCCATTTGAATCGTCGAAGATGGCTTCGCAGCCATAATCTGTTTTTACCGGATCTTTTTTAAATCTTACGCCCTTCTTTTTTAGCTCTGCAGCAGTTTCGTATATGTCGGTTGCGCTAAAGGAGATTACAGGAATACCCATTTCGTACAATTTTTTCTTGTACTGTTTTGCTATCTCGATACCATCCGGCTCGGTTGGCTCCAGCAGCAAAGTGGTTCCGTTGCCTTCCATTGGCGATTTTACAATTGCCAAATAATTCTCCGGAGAATACATCACTTCTACAAAGCCTAACACCTCGGTATAATATTTAAATGCTTTAACCGGATCTTCTACAAATACACTAACCATTGCAATTTTCATTGGATACTTATTTTGTCCTACCATACTCGTTGATAATAAAAGGAAATTGAATAATATTAAAAATGTTTTCATACAATCTATTGGTTTCGGCGAGGCTTCTCCAAATTGTGTCGTTTTGTTGTTCGAAGCTCCTCCCGATGTTCGTATTGCTTTCCTGCTAAATATAGCATTTAAATTTTTGAATTGACCGGAGCAAAAATCTAATTTTGCCCCAGCACTTATATTTTCGTAAATTTAAGTAAGACGCTCGCATGCAAAGAATAAGATCTCTCATTCTTATTCTTTTAGCCCTCCCTCACCAGTGTAAATTGCGATTATCATTTTTCACCTCAAATAAAACCACACGCCATGAATTTTTTCTTAGTAAGCAGCATTGCCCTTATCTTTTTTCTGTTGGCCGGAATCCGTGTAATTTTCGAATACAAAAGAGCCTTAAAATTCCGCTTTGGGAAGTACATCAAAATATTGCAGCCCGGTTTCAGATGGATTATTCCCATTGTTGAAACCATTAGTATTGTCGACATTCGTGTGATCACCATCAATATCGACTCTCAGGAAGTGATGACCGAAGACAATGTACCATGCAGTATAGATGGTGTCGTGTTTTTTCAAATCAACGATCCCGAAAAGGCGGTTTTGGAAGTAGAGGAATACAGTTTTGCCATCACGCAGTTGGCTCAGGCGGCCTTGCGCGATGTGTGTGGTAAGGTGGAACTGGATACCATCTTGTCGAAACGCGAAGAGATGGGGAAAAATATCAAAAAGATTGTGGAGCAAGAAACTGCAGTTTGGGGAATTGTAATTATCGATGTGAAAATTAAAGACATTCAGCTGCCTGAGAACATGAGGCGCATGATGGCCAATCAGGCCGAAGCAGAACGCTCCAGAAGAGCACGGATTATTCTCGCATTGGCAGAAGAACAAGCCGCTGCAAATTTATTGGCCGCAGGTAAATTAATCGATCAATCGCCATCGGCTATTAAATTACGACTCTACCAAACCCTTGCCAATATTGCTTCGGAAAAGAATTCGACCATTCTGTTCCCATTTCCTGAAGAGGTGTTGCCACGGAAACCAAAAGAGGAGAATTAGAATATAAAATCCCCGGAAATACTGAATTGCACCCCAAAAGTTAAACACAACATTTGGGGTGCAGTTCAAAATTACCCGAGGCCATTAACTAATTCTAATTTACTCTTACTTTATCTCCAAAATAATTGCCGATCGGGCCGGAACTTCTATGCCCTCATTCATTTGAATTATTTTGCCTGAGATAATATCTTTTGCTGTTTCATTCCCTTTCAGCATTTCATGATATCGCTCTGTTTGCAAATGAACCGATTCAGTATTCTTATTCAAAATCACCATTACTTTTTCTTTGCCGGTATACCGGAAGTAGCTGTATATTCCATGTTCAGGTGTATAATGCATCAATTTTCCTTTATGAATAACGGAACTGGTCTTTCTCCAATTTAATAATTTCTTTAAATAATTTTGAGCTTCTTTTTCTTGTGTGCTCAGGCCCTTTCCCGTAAAAGCATTCACTTCATCGCCTTCCCAACCTCCGGGAAAATCCATGCGCAGCAATCCATGATCACCACCTGCATTGCTGTTTGCCAGGATCTCTGTTCCATAATATATTTGAGGGATTCCTCTCATTGTAAGAATGTAAGCCATAGCCATTCGATACAAATTGTAATCTTTATTCAACTGATTAAAAACTCGGGCCATATCATGGTTATCAGGAAAGATGACCAAATTATTTGGATTTGGATATTGCACATCATTTACCAATATCTCGTACAATTTGATGAATCCTGTCCCCCAGGTGTCTTCTTCTGTTAATCCTTCCACCAGTGCATTTTGCAAGGGGAAATCCATCAAACTTGGCAGGTTGGAAACATAACCATTCTTGTTTTCTTTCCCCTTTTGCCAATAGGATACAATGGCTGGATTGGTACTCCACTCCTCGCCAACAATATTTAGGTTTGGATATTCTTCCAAAATTCTACGGTTCCATTCAATCAAAAATTCAGAGTCTGAATATGGATAAGTATCTACACGGAGTCCATATAAGTCGGCATATTCTATCCACCAAATGGTATTTTGAATCAAGTATTTTGACATAAACTCGTTGCGCTGATTCAAATCGGGCATGCTTTCTACAAACCAACCATCCGAAAACTGTTTCAAATCCTCTTTCGATGCATATTGATCCTGAACTGTGGTTCGCTTGTGAGAACAACTTGTAAATTTCCCTTCGTTATTGATCCAATCCGTTGAGGGCAGATCCTTCATCCACCAGTGTTCAGAACCGCAATGGTTCAAAACAATATCCATGATGATTCCTATTCCTTTTTTCCTTGCCTCTTTCGAAAATTTACGGTAATCCTCATTTGTTCCAAAGCGTGGGTCAATTTGATAATAGTCGGTTATGGCATAACCATGATAAGAATAAGTAGTTTGATTATTTTCCAGCAATGGAGTCGACCAAATGGACGTAAATCCCATATCGGAAATGTAATCCAAATGATCAATAATTCCCTGAATATCTCCGCCGTGACGACCATCTTTTTGCTCACGATCCAGACCTTCAGGTAATCCTTCTACATTATCGTTCGCCATATTGCCATTGGCAAAACGATCCGGCGTAATCAGGTACATTACATCGGCAGGAGTGTAGCTTACACGCTCGGCAGAACCTGCTTTTCGTTCCAACAGCTGATACTCGTATTTTAGGATGGTTTTCGCTCCTTTTTTAAAAAGGATATCAAAACTTCCGGCTTTTGTGATTTCACTCAATTTTAAATCAACAAACAGATAGTTTTCATTCGCCACTCTACTTACCTTCATGATGCTGACACCGGCATAATTTACCTCAGGTTGTAAATCAGCAATATTCTCGCCATTAATCAACAGTTGCAGGCTGGTGTTCTTCATGCCTGTCCACCAAAACGAAGGCTCCAAATGATCAATTTTGTATTTTGCATATGCCGAACTGCTTCCTATCAGCAGTACGGTTAAAAAAATCATGAGTATTCTTTTCATCTGTTTATAATTTTAAGTTTTTTTTAGATGGCTCCGAAAGCTTTATATATGGACGTTTCATTTGATTTTAGTTCAAGTAACCAATCCTCTTAATGAGATGCAAATAAATACTGCAAACAGTATAACTACTCCTGCGGATTACTGTATAATGTTCTTGTTTGCAAACATCCCATAAAAATGGTTGTTGGCAATAGAAAGTAGGTTTTATATCCAATACACACTTAAATATCCAGCGAATATTTGTAAAATGCCGTACATATGTAGTTTCGGAATAGTTATCTTTACAAGAATGCAGATCATCACCCCCGAGAATAATTGGCTTTCCAAAGTCGTAAATAACAGACTTGTTCAGCACCTTACTTACTGGATCATATTTGTACTTTTCTTTGCTTATGCATGGGGCACATTCGATGCAAATTATATAAAAACAGTAAAGGTCGAACTAATCAATCTACCGGTAAAAATACTCTTGGTTTATGCTGTTATTTACTACTTGTATCCAAGGTTTTTATACAAAGGGGAAATTTGGCAGTTCCTTTTTTATTTCCTTATCCTAATCGGTTTTGCTGCCTTTATTCAACGCATAACCGATAACCTGATTATTGTTGATTTCTTTTTCCCTGAATGGCAAAAAGAATCAACTTTTTCTCTCACTCAAATAGTTCGGGGAGCCGTTAATTTAGGAGCTGTGCTCGCCTTACCCATGACAGTAAAACTGATGGAATATTTAGCAAAAGTTCAGCAGAACGAACAGATTCTGGCCAAAGAAAAGCTAGAGGCTGAATTAATCTTTTTAAAAAATCAGGTTCAACCTCATTTTCTTTTCAATACTCTAAACAGTTTGTATTCACTGATATTAAAAAAGTCTGATCAATCACTTGATGTGATTCTGAAACTATCGGATTTGCTGCGGTACATGCTTTACGAAACCAATTCTACTCAGGTTGATTTACACAAAGAAGTGGATAGCATCAAAAGTTATATGGAATTGGAAAAGATAAGATATGGAGACCGTATTGATGTAAGTTTGAATATTTGGGGTAATTTGGACAGCAATCACATTGCTCCAATGATCATCCTGCCATTTATTGAGAACAGCTTTAAACACAGTACCAAAGGATTGGATAAAAATGCATGGATCACCATCGAACTTGGAAGTAAGTCAAATAAACTGGTTCTGAAAATTGAAAACAGCATTCCGAAAGTAAGCTCCAATCAAGATTCTGTTGCAGGTGGCATTGGTTTGCAAAATGTAAAAAGGAGATTATCTTTAATCTATCCCGAAAAACATGAACTTAAAATAAGACATACTGAAGAATCTTATAGTGTTCTTTTAAATTTACAATTGTTATGAAACGTCCGTGCCAAAGCGATTTTGACACACAGGGAGATGATTATCCCAACTTGGTAATCCCGAAAGCTTTTGGAACCATATGGCAAAAACATAAAATAATAATCGTATGAAAGTAAAGTGTTTACTAGTTGATGATGAAGATCTTGCTCTTGATATAATGGAAGAATATATAAAGCGAATTGACTATTTGCAATTGGAAGGAAGATGCAAAAGTGCAGTTGAGGCTTTATCTGTTTTAAACAGTAAAAAAATTGATTTGCTTTTTCTGGACATTCAAATGCCGGGATTAACAGGAATTCAATTGCTGCGAAATATTTCCAATCCTCCAACAGTAATCTTCACTACTGCCTATTCAGAATATGCCTTGGAAAGTTATGATCTGGAAGCCTTGGATTATTTAATCAAACCTATTCCTTTCGAACGTTTTATTAAAGCTGTAAACAGATATTTCAAGCTCAAAAAACACGATTATCAGATTCCCGAAAAAAAGGAACAAAGCAACACCGATCAAGCATTTATATTCTTGAAATCCGAAAAGAAAATGGTGAAAGTTTTCTTACATGAAATACTTTACATTGAAAGCCTGCGAAACTATGTAAGTATTTATCAGGAAAACGGACAGGAAATTATTACTCTTAACACCATTAGTAACATTGAAGAAAAGCTACCCGAAACAAATTTCCTAAGAATACACAGATCATTTATTATTGCGATCGACAAAATTGAAAGTTTCACTTCAAGCCTTGTTCAAGTCGAACAAAAATACATCCCAATTGGCCGAAATTACAAAAGCATGGTTATGGATGTACTCAACCAAAACAGCATCAACTAACGAATTTGCTTTGGATTTTCACACGGCATTTCCTGAAAGATGTGGACACATTAAAATTAAATAAAAACAATTACACAAAAATTGAGACACTACCCCGCCAAACTTTTTTTTGATTGTCTGGCTCGTGCCAGATGATTGCCAAACTTTTTTTTGACTGCCTGGATCACGCCAAACAACTACCAAACTTTTTTTTAATTATCTAAATTGCGCCAGACGACCGCCAAACAATTTTTTGACTACCTGGCTCGTGCCAGATGATCGCCAAACTTTTTTTTGACTACCTGGCTCGTGCCAGATGACCACCAAACTTTTTTTTGATCGTCTAAATTGCGCCAGCCTAGCTCCAAATAATTTTTTGATTGACTGGCTTGCGCCAGATACCGACCAAACTTATTTTTGATTGCCTGGCTTGCGCCGGATACCCACCAAACTTATTTTTGAATTGCCTTAAAAATCACACTAAATAGGAAAAGCCGCTCACATGAACGGCTTTTCGCTGGGGTATCTGGTTTCCGAAATATTGCTGAATAAGCACACCTGCCAAATCGTTTATTGGAGATTAGGACCTAAAGAATTACCATTTTACAGGTACGGCAATCCTTTCTCCTAAACCACTCTTTGTGCTAGAGTCTAAAAAACGAATAGAAATACTGTCATTTTTTTGTTCAAATAATCCTATCCCATAATTTCTTCCTAGTGGAATATTATTATATATATACTCAATTCTCATAAAAGATTTCACTTTAAAAATTTAGGTAAGAACCTCCCAAACAACAACATAAGCAAAGTGTAAAACACAATAAAACCTGGCAATATGATCGTAAACAATCCATATACTCTTGATTCCGATTCCGACTCCCAAATGGATATATTTTCCCATCCGCATAAATGTAATATCGTTTTTGATATTTCTCTATCAAACATTAAATATCCATCAATCGATTCCATTCCAAAAAAGCTAATTCCAGCAAACAATAGGATTGCTAATATGCGGTAAAGAAATTTAGCTCCATATTTCTTTATTGAAAAAAATAAAACCACTACCAAAACGAAAAAAATCAAAAGGTGCGTAATATTCATATACTTCCATTGTCGAAAATAGAGATTAATATATGCAACAATACTTAAGCTAATTATTTCGCAAAAAAGAATAAGAGCTAGGTACTTGAGTATTTTTTTCATAAATAAATGTTTACCATTCTACAGGCACAGTAATTCTTCCGTTTAAATTATCTCCTGCTCTAGGATTCCTAAAGTCTATCCTAATAGAGTCACCACTAACTATTTGATCAAATATTTCTTTGTAATTGCATTTAAAATCATCTAAATTACCAACAAGTAATGTATCCTGTTTAAGTGCTATCATTTTTTTAATATCCTCTGAGAAATACTTTTGAAAAGTTTGAGAAGAATCCAATCTATGCCATGTTTTAAAAACAAATTCCTCTTCTTCATATGGATATATATGCTTAAACTTAGTATTTGATATTCTCTTTAACTTTTTCTCTTGCTCTCGGAACAAGGTTATCCCGAACCTCCGTCTGAAAGGTTCATATTCATAATCGATAGAAGTAAAAGATCTTCTCCTTAAAGAATTATTCTTGATTTTAAGTTTAAGAGGAAGGTTAATTCTAAAAATTTTCTTGTACTTAGAACTCATTCTTAAAACGACAGGATAATCTACCCTTTTCTGTTCTATCACAATAGCTTCCTTGGTATCTTTGCATGAATTTAAAAGAATCATTAAAATACTAACAACTATTATTATTTTAAATTTACTCATCTATAAATATGTTCAATTACACAACAATTCCTTTTCCTTACTTATTAGTCATTAAGACTTCAACTCCTTTTGTTTATGTCCTTGACGAATACTTCGTTTTATAAACAAAGTTACAATCCAAAAAAACAGATACACAGCCAAAGACCAATAAAAACACTCTCAGATTCTTAGTTATAAATTTATATTGTTTTTTATTTTAACGAATTCCTCTTTATGACTAGAATTTTCCAATATCGCTATTATCGCATCCTCTTTTCTTTTTCAGAAAGTTCACCAAACCATCTCTCATATCATAATTCAAAAAGCAATCCATTTATAGAACTGCTTTTAATCTTCATAAAGTAATTATTAACGATCTCTAAAATTAGTCCACTTTTGCACGCCATCTTTTAAATTGGCATCAATGGCAATTACCTGACCTGTAACATTCACTAGATACAATACTCCATCTCCTATTACTATATTTGATGTTACATGAGAATAAGTATCAAACTCCCACAACATTTTCCCGTTTTTAAGGTTTATGGCTCGTAATTTTCCTTGCTCTGTACTTATGTAAAGATTCTTTTCATCTGATCCAATAGGTTTGTTAATAGGCACATTAAGCGTCTCATTATTTGGGAATTCATACGTCCATTTTGGCTTGTCTAATTTCTTACCTGCAAGAGATATTCCTTTTTGTCCCATTCTTTTTTTCACATAACCTTTTTGTGTTAAAATTATATCAATCCAATTTCTATCATATTTCATAAATTCTTTAGATAGAATATTCCCATTTTCTATATTTAGTTTAAGAATACTATCATTACGATTTCTCACAACTATATTATCCCCACATGCAGTAACTGAATCGAAATATTCCTCTTTATACTTCCAGATAATTTTTTTAGAATTAATAGAAATGCATAATAAAGTATCTTTGCTTTTACCTATTAAAAAATCATTCTGAGTCATCAACAAATAAAACGGCATACTGCTTTTATATTCCCACTTTTTTTCTCCTGATGCAGCATCTAAGCCAACGGTAGTCGAATCTTTTGATAGAAAAAGAAAATCCTTCTGTTTATTATACTTACTCGTTCGAATGTTATACTCTTCAGTAGTCCAGACCAATTTCCCTGTTCTTTTACAAATACCTTTAAAAGCTCTATAGTCAGTAAGAATGATATTGGATTTTGTATTCAACATTTCTCCATTTGATCTATTTTTATACTTTTCAACCCAGTATTTCTCTCCCGTTTTTCCATTGAAACAAATAATTGTATCTCGTTTTGAAACAAACATAGTGTCGTTTGATAATACAAGGTTAGATGATTCTGTTCTTCCGCTCAAATTAAAATGTCCTACATACCTTTCATTATTTGAGAAAACCCAACGCGCTTCATTAACTTTTTCAACATGAAGAACTCTTGCTCTCAAATTGTAATGAGATTTAATTAACTTAAGCATAGTATTAGAATTCTCCTGACTTTTAGCCGGAAGTAACGATACACAAAATAGAATAGTCACTACTAAATAAAATCTTCTCGTTGTATTTGATAAAGTATTCATATTATAACTCCAACTTTTTATTTTACTCATGATAATAATAATTTAATTTTGGTATCGAGTACAACACACTTCCGATAATTCCCGATCTTCATATAAAAAGTAATTCACATATTTTGGTTCAAATCCAAAAACATCCCCTGCTACACTTGTATCAAGAATTCTAATACTCGTAGGAACAATCTTTTTATTTGAAAACAAAATATGTTCTTCTTTTTTATAATGAAGAAATAATCTACAAAATTGAGGCGTTTCAAACTTACCATCATCATCAACATCACATAAATCAGACCAAGAGATTCCACAAGAATTATAAATTACTTCAAACATATCTTCTTCAAATCGATCCCAATGATCATTACCAATAGCCAATAAAGCGCTAACCCCAAAACCGGCCGAAGCACTTATCAAAGTTCCAGCTGCCGTTAACATGTTATCCATCATCTTTTCTGGTTCATAAGCACTTTCCAATGAGATTAATGAGTCTACATATCCTAGAGTATTAACATTTTTAAATGCAAACTTCATGAATTTTTTTGCATAACCACTCTTTCTTACCAAATCTTTAACGGCTTTCGTATTTGTTCCTATAAATGATTTTAATTCCTTATTTGATTGATACATTCTCTTTAAAACAGCATCAGTCGTACCGTTCGTTACTCTTTTATTTACAAGGAATAATTCTATTCCTTTTGTATTCCCAGTAGTTCTATATTTCATCAGCTGTTGAAGCTCTTTATTGCTTGCACCCAATGAGTTTGCAATTGCTTTGAATTTTTTACCACTCAATTCTTTGCTTTTAAAGAAATCTTCGGCATGCTCTAAAGTAAAGGCACTAATATTTTGAGCTTTGGTTTGAAAGTAAGATTCTACATAATCTGAGGTCAATCCCAAAATTTCGGCACCATTACTTAGCTTCTTCATTTCCTTGGTCAGGATTTGTTCTGCAATAGCTGTTGGATTTGCTATTTCTTTTTCTGTCCAGCCTCCTTGTTCAAGAATGATTAATATTTCATCTTCATTTTTCAAAAACTCCAATTTCTGAAGATGTTTAAACACGGTAGCGACAATAAATCGGGCTTCGGCTTCAATCCCCACAATTACATCGCCCAATACATCTCTAAGCACTTTTGAACAATACTTTGTATCCGCAAATTCATTTAAAGAATCCTCAGGTTTATAATGAAATATTCCCAATGCCTGAATAAAATTATCTAATGGTGATCCTTTACCCAATCTTATCTGCTCACTTATTATATAATTTATAATCTCCAATAAGCCACCTCCTTGAACCTGTTCACTTTCGGTAATTTCTTTTTCCTCGATGCTTAATTTGTTCTCAGGAAAATCGTTTAGCCAAATAGTTGTAACTCCCTTCATAACCTATTTTTTTTTGTTTTTAACTTTGACTTTAATTTGATTTTCATTTCGTTGGAGTTTATTGCAATATTCTCCAATTTATTATTGACCAGTTCATTTCCCTGGTATTCAATTATTCTGTTTGGAAAATTTAAATTGGAAGAAAATGATTTCCCTACGGCATTTTGACTTTTAACACATAAAATAAATTCACCATGGTCAAGCCAATTGTTCCAAATTACACCATCTAAACTTTCATAATACATTTCTGTTATTACAGGTTGTGATTCTTCTTGCTCCTCTTCATCTTCAGTACTCACTGGCACGGCCGTAGGCTCCACATTCTGCCTGCTTAAATCAGTTACCTTCCAGTTTTTTTCAACCATAGTTTGGCCATCCTGAACAATGATGGCTGGTGAGAGTTTAAGGACGCTTACCATTGGATCCTTGCCTTCGCTGTGAAAGTAATCGTGATGTGCAATACAAAGGGTATCGTACAGCTCGATGGTTCGGCTTTTGGATGCAAGTGTAACCGGTGAGAACACCAATTTCACATACTTCATATCCAAATTGCTGGCTCCCCATGCATACAGGTGTGTGTTTTTGGGACTTTCTACCTCCACATTAAATAATCCGCCTAAGGGTGCGGTGGAGGCAGTACCATTGGTATTAATTTCTGGGTCAATTTACCTGCTTCAGTAAATGTTTCTGAGAACTCACTTCGTTTCGTGTTATATTATCTATTAAATCTTGATTAGCCCTCAACGAAAATGTCAGACGCTTAGACTGACCGTTAGTGTATTCCTTGTTTTATCTCTGCAACTGTATTAACCGATTTACTCCAAACCAATTCGTTTTTTAAAATCTTCTGTTAAGTGTGGTTTTAATTCTTCAATACTAAATTCTTCAAAACCTGGAGGAAAAAATCGTCTATAAACTCCACCTTGTCCATTGTAATGAAACTTTAATTCTTTTACTTTTGTTTTGGTAGAATCATAAACTATTTCAAAATTGTTTAAATCCTCTAACTGAAAAGGCGTTCTAGTTTCTAAATGAGACTTGTATCTATCATACTCACCAAGCTCTTCCTCGTCATCTTTATTTAATTCAGCCAGATAATCTTGAATTTCAGAAACATATTTATCATTATACATTTTCAAAATAGTTTCTGCATTATTAAACATTTGCTTATAGGTTATACGTTCTCCGTTTTCTAAATTAAAGACTGCGTATTTAAAGTAGTCATCAGGATTACTAAACATATTATACCCATATTCTACATTAAGAATACTATTTTTATTTGCTAATATTTTATACTCTTCTGGGGTATATTTTTCGAATGAAAGACTTCCTTCATGACATAAGTTAGATAGCTCTATTTTTTTTCTTAATCGCTCTTTAGGGTCTATTGAGTTTAAGATTTTGTTTTCAGAAAGATTTTGAATATTCTTTAAAAGAATATTATTTGTAGGAGTTATTACTAACTCACTGAAATATCCATACGGTTCTTGTATTGTATCTGTTAATAGTTCAACTTTAATAGAATTATCTGCTTTATTCTTTTTTTGTATAGAGCAAGAGAAAGAACTAATTAATGTAATACTAATAATTAAAAGAAAAATTAATTTGTGAATTTTAATCTGTTTTTGTTTCATCTTTTTTATCCGTTTTTGCTTAGTCTGCTTTATTAATTTCTTCTAATTTCTTTTTAGCTTCATCATCTTTATCTTTCCATTTTTCAAAATAAGCTTTTGATGTTTTCTTTTGCTCATCAGTTCCATTGTCATAAATATCAGTATGATGTCTAACAATATCGATAGCATCTTTTTTTCTAGCATTATTATAATAGCCTTCTCGTATTGCTAAATTCTCAGTATCAAATGCGTTTACAGCTTTAGAAACTAAATTAACATCATCATTTTCTGCATGTTCGACAGCATATTTATTGTCTTTTTGGCTTCCTTTATTCCAAAACCACAAAGCAGATTGCACAGCATACATCGGCTCAGACACCTTAACATAATTGCCTTTTTTTGCATCTTGAGGACTTCCTAAATCGTCGTTTTTTTCAAAATCAATTTTTCCAGATGTATCATCTGTAAAAGTGACTCCATTTCTATATTTAGTAAAGTTTTTATAATTATCAATTCCAGTAAGTTGTTTTAAACCTCTTCCTTTATATTTCCACCCATCTTTAGATAGTTCATCTCCATTACCAAGTCCTCTTCTATCTCCTTTATATGGTGCGTACATTCGAGATAAGAGCGGAATGCCAAAATGAGAATGGCTTTTTAAATATATTTTAAATTTGATTACTTCTGTTTCAGTACCATCCTCTTTTTTCTCTTTAACTTCTTTTAAAAGTTCTTCACCTTGTTGATAATTGGTGTAAAGTTTTTTATCTACTACTTTAACTTTATTGTCTAAAAGTAATTTTTTGATTTCATCATTTGTCTTTGTTAACACCTTATCTTTATCGTCTTTAATAGTAAATATTTCAGTTAAATACTCTTTAAGAGATTCACCCATAGTTTCATCAAATTCAATAGGAGTGTTACTAAAAACTCCTGGTAAACTAACAATTTTTCCAGTTGCTTTATTTTCTGATCTGTAATTCCATCTTTCGTATTCTTCAAGAGAATTAAATTTATCACTTTCATGAGTGATTTGTGCTAGAAAATGAGCTTTTTTTAAACATGTATCTAAGCCAAAATCTTTTCTATATTTATTAATAAATGGTAAAACTTTATTAATATTAGTAATTTGATTTGATCCTACAGTTCCTCCTATAGTCTTTTTTATTTGGTCTAATGTAATTTCATCATCACAATATTTACAAACATAGTCGTCCACAATTTCAACACTTACCGATTTTGTAGTACCATCATCAAATGATATTCTAAAAGTATTCTTTCCCATTTTTATCCCTGTTTAATAACTTCCAATTCGATCTTCTCTAAATCTTCACCAATAATGTATGTAAGTGTATCGTTAACTAAAATATTGTTATTGTATTTAAAATCATGTGTTTTATCATCTAAATTAATAGTCAACATATCACCAATTCTATTTTCAGTTTCAATTTGTAAAATTATTTTATCGCCAGTATTGTATTCTTCAAGTTCATTCCCTGAAATATCTGTAATAAAATAATTTACCAGCTTTGGCTCATTAGCAACAGGCACAGCCGTAGCCTCCACATTCTGCATGCTTAGATCTGTTACCTTCCAGTTTTTTTCGACCATAGTTTGGCCATCTTGAACGATGATGGCGGGTGAGAGTCGGAGTACGCTAACCATTGGATCTTTGCCTTCGCTGTGAAAATAGTCGTGGTGTGCAATGCAGAGGGTATCGTACAGCTCGATGGTTCGGCTTTTGGATGCAAGTGTAACCGGTGAGAACACCAATTTCACATACTTCATATCCAAATTACTGGCTCCCCAAGCATACAAATGTGTATTTTTAGGACTTTCTACCTCTATATTGAATAATCCACCTAAGGGTTGTGTGGAGGCGGTGCCATTGGTATTGATTTTTTGGTCGAAACCAAAATCTAATTGTCGGATGTTGTAAACCAGATCATCAACATACATTTTTGCTATAATACTCATTTATATTTCGCTTAATTGTAAAAGTATAATAACTTCTCCCGTAAAACCTGAGCTGGAGAAGCAAACTCTTTTGTTAATTATTAGTAAGAGGTAGTAAAGATAATAAAAATAAATTATGTGCATTTAACAGATGTGAATTATCGTTAATCACTTTCATCACAAAACAAAATACATCACCACAAACACATCATTACAAACAGCTTACTGCCTAATGGATATTAAAGGATTACAATTTTCTATACCGAATCGCTGCAACAAAGACTGATTTCACAACAAACATCCCGACAAATTAAGGACTGCAAAGCTATTGAATGAATGGTATAAAACACAAAAAGCCGTTCATAAGAACGGCTTTTCACTAGGATGTCTGGTTTCCGAAACATCGGAAATTGGTCTTGCTTATTTTAGGAACACTTTGTATTCCCAAGCTTTAAGAGACATTTTCTCTTTTGCTGAGAATTTCACCTCTTCCTTGCTAAAGTAGTCTTTGTAATCGCCTGCTAATACTTCTGACGCAAATGTAAATTCCTGAGCGTCGGCAGTCAGGTTCAATACCACCAGTACTTTATCGCCTTCAGCTTCGCGGGAAAATGCATAAACAGCTTCGTTCTTGTCGGAAGAAATACGAACAATCTCACCACCTTTCACTCCATTTTGAAGAGCTTTGTTTGTGCTTTTCAGGCTAAGTAATTGTGTATAGAATGGCAATAGGCTTTTGTTGCTCCAATTGATATCATCTTTTTCGAAAAATTTCAACCGCTTGTCCATTCCTGCTTCCTGTCCGCTGTAAATCAAGGGCATTCCAGGCATGGTGAAAGTCAATACTGCAAAAGTATTTCCTGCATCGCCCATTCTTTCTTTAACGGTACCGTTCCAAGAGTTTTCATCGTGGTTGGTGATAAAATTCATGATGTAAGAATCTGCCGGAAAAACAGTATCTATTTTGGTGAAATATGCTTCAATATCGTTGGCATTTTTCTCACCTTTGGCAATCTCATTCATCAAATGATGAAAATCCCATCCATAACACATATCAAATGCATTTTGAACCAATTCCGGTCCGCCATCTTCGGCCAACATGAATACAGGCTTAACTGCATCTAAATCTTTACGGGCTTTCTCCCAAAAATCAGTAGGAACCATTCCTGCTACATCGCAGCGGAATCCATCAACGTCAGCATTCTCAATCCAATATTTTAAGGATCCGATCATGTACTCACGCAGTTCATTGTTGTCGTAGTTCAAGTCTGCAGTATCCGACCAATCGGTTCCTTCGGGAATAACTATTTCTCCTGCTTCATTTTTTGTGTAAAAATCAGGATGCTCAGTCATTAGAATATTGTCCCAGCCAGTATGATTGGCAACCCAGTCTAAAATAACATGCATGCCCATTTCGTGAGCTTTGTTTACCATGTTTTTCAAATCATCCATAGTTCCAAACTCAGGATTAACTGCCCGGTAATCTGATACAGCGTAATAGCTGCCCATGCTTCCTTTACGATTTTTTTCGGAGATAGGAAAAACAGGCATCACCCAAAGAATATCCACACCCATTTCCTTTAAACGAGGCATGTGTTCAACAAAGGCATTGATCGTTCCCTCAGGCGTGTACTGACGAATGTTCACTTCGTAGATGTTCGCATTACGAGTCCATGCAAGGGGTTTTTCAACTTTTACTTCTTCAGCAACAGCTTTTTTAGCCGGCTTATTTTGGCAGGATGCCAACATTCCTGTTAGCAAAGCCAAACCCAGAACAATGTGATTAAATTTTTTCATTGCTATTTTGTTTAGATGATTAGTTTGTGTGATGTTTTAGTTTCAAATCTTTATAGCCTTACCCCTAAATCCCTTAAAGGGGACTTTACCCAATTTGTTACATTAACATTTTTTAAAAAGCCCTTTTAGGGGTTTGGGGCAATTGTATAAATAATTACAACAATTCCAATAATAGAATATCGTATTCGGTATCGATGCTTATTTTTCCGTTTTCCACTTTTGTTTTCTTACCGGAATAAGCATCACGCAATTTGGTTCCGTCCTCTAAATCTGCTATTGACAATTCTTTTTCTCCTATTGGCAAATCCAATCCTACAAAAACCTGATCCTGCAATTCAGCATTGTTATATGTTCTGCTGAACAGGTAAGGTGATTCTGAAATCATCTTATGAACTCCTGCACCTACTGCCGGATGATCTCTTCGGAATTTGCCAAGCTTTTGCCAGTGAGCCAATACGGCTTGTGCATGCTCATCGGTTTCAACTTCTTTCCAATTCATGAACGAACGTAAAGTTGCATCGCCAACAGTTCTTTCTATTATCAATGATCTGGCTGTTTCATCGCCATAATATACTTGCGAAGTTCCCGGGCACAGCAACAATTTATTTGCCGATTCAAAACTTTTTTCCCGTTTTTGATCAAAAGGTGATCCGTCATCATGAGATGTCAGGTAGTTTAAAACTCCGTAACCTTTTAAGTCGCCATTTAATATTTCAGAATATTTCGAAAACAATTCTTCGTAGCCCGATAATGCATTGTACTTGAATTCAAAATTGATTACATCGGTAAATCCATTGGCATAATAGTTCACCTGCTTATCGCCAAAATCGTAAATAAATTTGTTACTGATACCGTATCCATAAACTTCTGCAACAGAATAAAATTCGTTGTTGTCCATCACCTTTTCAGGATTGTTCTTCTTCCAAAGCTGAAATGCATACTCACATTCTTTGCGGAAATCGCCCCAAACGGTTTCATCAGTATGCTTCACAGTATCGGACCGGTAACCATCAATTCCAAACTGAATGATGTAATCGCACAACCATTTAATCATGTAGTATCTTGGGGTACGGGGATATCCCGTGCGGGCAAAGAATTCATCCAGTTCTTTCATTTCCTGCCCGTATCTGCCTTCATTTTTCCATTTCTCTGCCAAACTTGCAGGAACAGTCACTTCCTGTGTGCTTTCGGTTTTAATATCGGGCAGATTATTAGTTAACGTACACTCTGTGGTAGTTTCAAAGTTCTGATAAGTGCAGGTTGGTCCGGTTCTCACCCATTCTTTTTCCCAGGCTGGGTCAGTCGCTGTTGCCGGTCCGGTGTGATTAATTACTGCATCCATAACAATCCGAATTCCGTTGGCATGAGCGGTTTCCACCAGTTCAGACAAGTCTTCCATCGTTCCAAAGTTAGGATCCAAAGCAGTCCAGTCTTTGGCCCAATATCCGTGAAAACCATACGTATTGCCTGTTCCCTCATCCACCGATCCGTGAATTTGTTCGGTTACCGGAGTAAACCAAATGGCATTAATTCCCAGATCATTAAAATATCCTTCTTTTATTTTCTGTGTGATTCCCTTGATATCACCACCTTCAAAACCTCTCAGCTTTCCGGTAGACAATTCACGCTCAAAATTCACATCATTGTCTGTGGTTCCGTTGCAAAAACGATCTGTCAGCAAAAAGTACAAGTTAGCTCCCTCCCACACAAATGGCTTGTCGGCATCTGCAATTTGCTTTTCGGATGTTGAACAAGCCGACAGCAAAAAAAACAATACTACAAATAAGCTGTATCCTAATTTCTTCATTGTTTCAATAGTTTTAGACGCTGATTTTAAATGATTCATTATTATTTTCGCTGATTTCAATACAAATAGCAAGAAAACACATACTGATTGTTACCATTTTTCAGATCCGGATAATTATTTAAATTTTAATATCAATATTATTCTTTGTGTGCCTTTGTGATCTACTTGGTGCTCTTTGTGGTTCAATTTTATTCTTTGGTTAAAAAGCATCCTACTCTTAATTCTTCCTCACAAAACCTATAGTAATTTTATTGTTACTGATTGATTCCCTTCTGATACATTCCCTTTAAACCGTAGTGTTTTTGATTCTTTATCCCAGATAAAATCAATAGATTTTTTCCCTAAGGATATTTTTTTGGGTTTCTTATCTATATTGAGAATAACCCAATTGATATTCTTATTTAAAGACTTGTAATTGCTTCCGGTTTCAGTATTAAGAGCAATCTGCAATTTCGATTTGGAAGTCTTAGATGCAAAATTCAGTATTTCATACTCTCCCTTTTCATATGCATCAGGAGTTGTTCCATCATCGTTGTACAAATGTCCTTTACTTGCCACAACAGACTTATCGTGATAGTAATGCAATTCCATATTTTCAAGAGAATAGGTTTTGGAATTCAACATTCCTTTAATCATTGGAATGAAAGAACCGCCGCGCACAAATACGGGAATGTGATCTTCCTCTGTTGTTATGGTGCAGCTTTTTCCGCCTTCGTATTTCTTCCCGGATACAAAATCGAACCAAACAGAATTAGCAGGCATGTAAACATCTTTCTCTTTTAAGCCAGCATCGGTAATGGTCGATACCAAAAATGCATCTCCCCACATATAGGTATCCGAAACAGATAGTAATTCTTTGTTATTTTGTTCTTCGAAAAACAGTGGACGCATCAACGGCAAACCAGTCTGATTATTATCGAAGGCTAGTGTATAATTGTACGGCATCAACTGATATCTCAATTGAATTGATTTCTTTGCCAAGGCTTTGGTTTTTGCCTCACGAAATACTGGTTCGGAAGGAACTGCTTCCTGTGCATGGGGGCGGAATATGGGTTGAAAAACACCATACTGCAACCAGCGGGTATACAATTCATCATCCAAATTATCACCTGCAAACCCGCCCAAGTCGGAATGCATGTAAGCAATTCCCTGCAATCCCATTTGCAATGAGATTTCGGTTTGTGGCTTTAATCCATCCCACGAGCGACTCACATCACCTGTCCATGGCACCATTCCATATCGTTGCGAGCCAACAGCTCCTGCTCTCATCAAAATAAACGGGCGCTGATCGGGAAAATCTTCTTGATATTCATCGTGTATCAATTTTGCCCAGTAATGACCGTAAATATTGTGCACTTCATCGGCCGATCCGTTTGCATGCTGCAATGCTGAAGGATGCACTTCCGGCTCACCCAAATCGCCCCACCAACCAGCAATACCTTTATTCGCCAATCCTTTGTAAATCTTCCAAAACCAATCTATTGCTTTGGGTTTAAAAACATCCACCAATCCGGTGTTACCGAAATAAAAATCGTAGGTATAAGGATTTCCAATCGAATCGGTTCCCAAAACTTCTTCCTTCACAGCCTCGTCCCATCGTTTTGAAGTAGTCAGAATAAATGGTTCCGTAATCAGGATTGTTTTTACTCCTTTGTCTTCAAAATCAGCTATCATCTTTTCCGGTGTTGGAAACGAATCACGCTCAAAAGCTAAATTTCCCATCTCCCCTTTCATCTCTTTTCCAAACCAAAACAAATCCAGAATAATCGCATCCACAGGAATGGAGTCTTTCAAAAACTGATTGATTGTTGCTCTGCATTCCCTCTCGGAATGATATCCAAAACGGCTCGAAAAATTACCAAAACTCCAACGGGGAAGCATAGGTTGTCTGCCCGTTAAATTTGTAAATTCATAAGTGAAACCTTCCCATGTATCCGAAGCAATTACTTGATATACTTTTCTTCCGCTGATACTTTCGTATCGCAGGGTATTTGTTTTTTTACTATCTAAATCCAAATAACCAATGGGTGCGTTGTCGAAATTAACGGCATACATTTTCGAAGAAATCACCAAAGGCATGGTGTAATTCATCAATTCGGAATGAGTTCCGTATCCGTAATGAGCCCGATTGTATAATTGGAGTCGGTATCCGCGATGATTCATGCCCAAAACACGTGCACCGCCACCAAACAAAACTTCATCCTTATCAATTGTAAAATCAATATTTTCGGTGCTGTCTGTTTTTACGTATCCTTCTTTTTCGGAAAGCAACTGTCTGCCTTTGTAGCTGTAACTGATATCAAAAGGAGATTTTGAAATTGTTACATTCATTCCCTCAGACAGGAATTGCAATTCATTCCCCTTTTCGATCCAACTAACAGAAGTCTGTTCGGGCTGTAAAACAACAGCAGTCGATTCTCCTTTTCCCTTTTCCCCTTTCGGGATAAAGGCCGTTTCTACAATGTTTTGATTGTAAAACTGAATTTCATAACTGCCATCATTGGTAACAAGTTCCAACTGGTTGCCATTCACTTTATGCGATTGATAAACCCTCCGGCTGTTTTGTGCAATTGCCGAAAATGAAGCAAGTGCAACAATCAGAAATATCGAAAAACGCAAAATAATCTTATTAGTCATCTTCTGAGATTGAGAGTTTTGTGATCACCCGATCACACTTATTTTAATTCCAATATAATTGATGTGTTTGGAGCCAAGGAGATACTTCCTTTGGATAAATCGAATTCTTTTTCACTAATCACATCTTTTCCAGAAGTGAATGCACCCAAACTTTCTGCAAATCGCTTCAAATTCAATTCCTGTGCATTTTTGTTCCTATTGATCACGACCATTATTGTTTTTTCCGCATTGCTTCTGAAATAAACGTAAGTATCATTTTCGGGAACGTAATGCATCAGTTTTCCGGTGTGGATTACCGGATTTTGCTTTCTCCAATTCAATAGTTTTTTCAAGAAATTAAAAGCCTCATTTTCTTTTGCCGTTCTTCCTTCAGCTGTAAAAGCATTTTTTGCATCACCTTCCCATCCTCCGGGAAAATCAACGCGCATTTTTCCATCGCCATCGCTCTTTTTGCCTTCCAACAAAATCTCTGTACCCACGTAAATCTGAGGAATACCACGTGTTGTAAGCAGAAAAGTCATCAGGTTTTTGTATTTCTGTATGTCGCCTCCTAAAACCGACATAATATGGTCGGTGTCGTGATTCTCAGCAAAAATAAATAAGTTGTCTGTGTGTGGGTACAAATAATCAAAAGCAAGAGAATTGTACAGGCGAACCAAACCGGTATTCCATCCTTCGTTTTCATTAAAAGCCTTTGTCATGGCTTCGAACAAAGAAAAATCCATTACACATGGTAAATTAGAATTGTAGCCGTCATGATTTACTGCATCTTTTTGCCAGTAAGCAATCTCAGCAGGCGAGCTTAACCAAGTTTCTCCAACAATATTCAGGTTTGGATACTCTTTCATAATTGTACCAGAATAAACTGCCATGGCATCTTTATCGTTATACGGATAGGTATCTACTCTAATCCCGCCTAAATCGGCATATTCTATCCACCAAATGGTATTCTGAATAAAATAGTTAATCAGTAAATCATTTTTTTGATTTAAATCCGGCATAGACCTTGCAAACCAGCCATCAAAGTTCTTTTCGTAATCTACTTTCGAAACATACGGATCATTCGTAGTGCTCTTGCGGTGATTCGATTGGGTGTATTCAGGAAATACATGAACCCAATCGCCTGAAGGCAGATCATTCATCCACCAATGAGCCGAAGCACAATGGTTGGTCACCACATCCATAATAATTTTAATTCCCCGCTTTTTTGCTTCCGCTGATAATCGGGCATAATCCTCGTTACTTCCGTAACGGGCATCAATCTTGTAATAATCCGAAATGGCGTAATTATGGTAAGATGTTGTTGGTTCATTATCTTCCATTAAAGGGGTATTCCAGATTGCAGTAACTCCAAGTTCCTGCAAATAATCCAAATGGTCAATAATCCCCTGAATATCCCCGCCATGACGACCATCAGGATTTTCACGATCCAATTTATCTTTCATTCCTTCAACAGAATCGTTTTTTGGATCTCCATTCGCAAATCGATCCGGCATAATCAGATACACCACATCTGATGCATCGTAACCCTTTCGGCTTGCAGAATTTTCTTTTCGGGCTTTTAATTCATACGAGTAACTTGCTTTCTTTTTGCCTTTCTCCGAAAAAACAAGATCGAAGCTACCCGCTTTCGTTCCTTTTTTAATCAGCAGATTTACAAACAAATAATTGGGTTTATCTGTCTTTATCATCCTTTCAATTGTAACTCCCGGATAATTCATCGAAACATCATATTTCGAAATATTTTCACCATGAACCAAAAGTTGTAAATTTGGATTCTTCATATCCACCCACCAAAACATTGGCTCTACTCTTTCAATTTTCACTTTTTCGGCAAACGAGGAAAAACTAAAAAAGGAAACCATCAGTAAGGAAATCAAAAAAGTTCTCATTCTATTAAAATTAAGACTTGATAAAAAATCAGGATAAGAGGAATTCCCCTTATCCTGAACTGTTTTTGTACTGATTTTAAGCGTGCTCGATAACCAGGCAGCTGTTCTTTTCAATTAGGTATTCGTCATCAATCAGGAATAAGGAAATATCTTCACCCTCTTCATTGATTACACCAACTTCATCTGCAGAAACTCTTACATTTAAAAGATTTCCTCTGAATCGAACCTTAAATGAATATGATTTCCATTCTTTAGGAATCAACGGCTTAAATATCAATTGTCCGTTCGATACTCTCATTCCGCCAAAACCTTCAACAATCGACATCCACGTTCCTGCCATGCTTGTAATGTGCAGTCCTTCGTGTACTTCATGATTGTAATCATCAATATCCAAACGGGAAGTTCTTAAATACAGACTGTAAGCTCCTTCAATATCACCAATTTTAGATGCCAGAATGGAGTGAATACATGGAGAAAGAGATGATTCATGCAAAGTTCTAGGCTCGTAGAATTGATAATTCTTCTTGATAGTTTCCTCATCAAACTGATCTTCGAACAAATAAACACCCTGCAGTACATCAGCCTGTTTAATGAAACATGACCGCAAAATTCTATCCCAGGACCAATGCTGATTGATCGGACGTACTTTCGGATCTAAATTGGCAGCCAGAATTTGTTCTTTATCCAAATAACCGTCCTGCTGCAGGAATACTCCTGTTTCCTCATCAACCGGATAATACATGTTATCAATGATATCATTCCATTTTGCAGTTTCCTTTTCGAAATCGAATTTCAGGTTCTCCATAATCTCAGCAAAGCGACCCGAATTTGTCTCTTTAACATGAGCCATAGCTTCCTGAGTATATTTCATACACCAATTCGCGATGGTATTTGTATACCAGTTGTTGTTGATGTTATTTTCGTACTCATTAGGACCTGTAACGCCAAGCATTACATATTTCTTCTTAGCCTGAGAATAGTTAACCCGCTGACTCCAGAATCTTGAAATACCAATTAGTACATCCAAGCCAAATTCTGCTAAATAATCTTTATCATCTGTGTGACGGATGTAATTGTAAATAGCAAATGCAATGGCTCCGTTACGGTGAATTTCCTCGAAAGTAATCTCCCACTCATTGTGACACTCTTCCCCGTTCATTGTTACCATTGGATACAAGGCTGCTCCATTGGTAAAACCTAACTTTTCAGCATTTTCAATGGCCTTTTGCAATTGCTTGTGACGGTAAATCAACAGGTTACGGGTAACCTCAGGTTTTGATGTACTTAGGTAGAAAGGAACACAGTAAGCTTCTGTATCCCAATAAGTACTTCCTCCGTACTTTTCTCCTGTAAAACCTTTAGGTCCGATGTTCAATCGTTCATCTTCACCGGTATAAGTCTGATTTAATTGGAAGATGTTGAAACGTATGGCTTGCTGTGCTGCAACATCACCTTTAATGGTAATATCACTATTCGCCCATTTTCCTGCCCATGCAGCAACATGCTCTTCTAAAAGGGAATCATACCCTTTTCCATAAGCTTCTGCAACAACTTTTTGCGCATCAGTAAGAATTTCATCCTTACTGTGATTTAATGAACTTAAAACACCTGCATACTTATAAATGGTAAGTTCTTCTTCTTTTTTAACATCAAACTCAACCGTATTGGAAACGTATTTCTCCTCTTTGGTAATTGAAGCAGTCATTTCAAGTTTCTGTCCATCTTTGTATACGTCATATTTCATACCTATACAAACATGAAAATCCAACTTCTTGGTTTTAGCCGTTATTGAAGCTTCCCCCTTTATGGATTTACATGATAATACATCCCAAAATTTCTCATCGTAGTTCGAATCCTCATTAGCCACATCAGCATCAAGGTATGGATTGAAACTAATCTTTCCATCGAAATTTAAAGCCGTAACTGAATATCGGATTGCTCCAACTTCAGAGGTTACAATGCTTAAAAAACGTTTTGCATCTACCTTAATTTGGTTTCCGTTCGACATTTCGGCAACAAATGAACGAATCAAAACACCTTCCTGCATGTTTAATGTGCGAACAAATTCGCTCACTTTACATTTTGCAAGATCAAGCATTTCACCATTGACTTTCACATCAATTCCAATCCAGTTTGGCGCATTTAATACCTTTGCGAAATATTCCGGATAGCCGTTTTTCCACCAACCTACTCTGGTTTTATCAGGATAATAAACACCTGCGATATAAGTTCCTTGTAATGTTTTTCCTGAGTAATGTTCTTCAAACATGGCTCTTTGACCCATATTTCCATTACCAAGACTAAATATGCTTTCAGATGCGCGATGATTTTCAGGAGTAAATCCCTCCTCTATAATGCACCATTCATCGTGTTTTAAATATTCATTCATATTGATTTCCTTTTAAAAATAATCCTGCCTATGCCTTAAAAGTTCAATTGACTTATAGAAAACCCAACAAAACCGGGAACTACAAAATTTGCTTTTCCCAATACATCAGGAGAACCAATTCCAACACACTTCATTTTGCCGTTAATTGCAGCTTCAACGCCAGCTTCGGCATCCTCAAAAACCACGCATTCAGATGGTGCAACCTTTAAAAGCTCTGCTCCTTTTAGAAACACTTCAGGATCAGGCTTTGCATTGCTCACATGAGTTCCATCAACAACCACATCAAAATAACCGGTAAGCTCTAACTGATTCAAAATAATCATTGCATTTTTACTCGCAGATCCCAAAGCAATCTTCACCCCTTTGGATCTGAGTTCAGTCATAAATTCTTTCACTCCAGGAAGAATTTCATCAGGAGTCATTCGTAATATGTACTCCAAATAGTTTTTGTTTTTCTTATCGGCCAATTCAAGTTTAGTTTCCTGATCAAGCTCAACTCCACCAATCGAAAGAAGAATATCCAAAGAGGTCATTCGGCTTACTCCTTTCAATCTCTCGTTATCCTCCTCTGTAAAGTCAAAGCCTAACTCATTTGCTATACTTTTCCATGCGATGTAATGATACTTCGCCGTATCAACCACTACTCCATCTAAATCAAATATACATGCACTAATTGTTCCCATTTCAAACAAATATTATTAATTAACAGCTTTATTTTGCTTAACGAAAGTGACAGAAATTGCCCCTAACAACATTGATACTCCGGCGATCACCATAATATAAATTGCCTCACCGTTAAAAAAGTATCTTAAAATTTCACCGGCAATTATTCCACTAATAATCTGAGGTCCTGCAATTGTAAAATTGAAGATTCCCATATACACACCCATTTTATCAGCAGGTAAAGAGTCAGATAGAATAGAATACGGCATCGCAAGAATTGCAGCCCATGCTATTCCTACGCCCACCATTGGAATCATCCACAATGCAGCACTCGAAGGCACATCAACTTCAGTTAATAAAAGATTTAAATGAATTAAATCGCCTCCGCTAAACAGGTAGGTCGACAAAAAACCTAAACCTCCCAAGAGTAAGGCTAAAGAATAAACAGTTTTTCTGCCAAACCGATTCGCCAATCTGGACATTAAAATTGAAAATATTGCAGCAAACAAGCTATAGCCTGCAAACAAAATTCCAACCCAATCTCCTGCGTCCTGAAACGATTCCGATTTCACATCAGTAATTGGACATCCCCAGGAATGCTGTGCCAAAGCGTAGGTAGTATATACCCACATCAAATAAAGAGAAAACCACGAAAAAAACTGGACAACAGCTAATTGCATCATGGTTTTTGGAGTTTCTTTCAACAATTTAAAGAATCCAAGTAACGTACGTTTTTCCTTTTTCTCCTTTGAAACTACATCCAAACCTTTATAGGCTGCATATTCATGAGGTGGATATTCCTTTGTTCTGAAAACAGTCCAAAGTACTGATAACAGTAACATACCGCCACCAATATAAAAAGACCAGATAACCGACGAAGGAACTCCTCCATCAGGATCAACGTTACTAACTCCCATTACATTGGTTAAAACAAATGGCAAAATAGATCCCAAAACTGCTCCTGTATTAATCAGGAAACTTTGAATAGAATATCCTGCATTTCTTTGTTCTTCAGGAGTCATATCCGCAACAAGCGCTCTAAATGGCTGCATCGTAATATTAAACGACCCATCCATTAAAGCGAACATCACAGCACCAAATACAAGAGGCGGCATAATTTTAACTGCTATACCTGCATTAGGCATAAAAAACATTGCCAAAGCAGCAATTACAGCACCTCCCAAAATGTAAGGGCCTCTTCGACCAAAACGGTTCCATGTCCGATCACTCGCACCTCCAACAATTGGCTGAACAATTAATCCCATAACAGGTGCCGCCAACCAAAATAGAGATAAATGATGCAAATCTGCTCCTAAACTTGATAATACACGACTTACGTTTGCTCCTTGCAAGGCAAATCCCATCTGTATTCCTAAGAATCCGAAACTGACGTTCCAGATTTGCCAAAAACTTAATCGAGGCTGTTTTTTCATTTGTTAGTTAATTATGTCCTTCCTGTAAATGGGTTGACGTTTTTAATTACAATCATAAACTGTTCTTTAATTTGACCCATGAACATATGGATCAGATTCCTCAACAATGAGAAATTCAATAAACAATTCTTGTTTCAAATAAAATTTTGGAAAAAATAGATCCTGATACACATCACTTTAATTTGTGTTGCAAAGGACTAACTTAATTATCCAACACAATATAGTGTTAAACAAATAATAGATCTGTGTAATTTCCATCATTTTATCTGGAAACGAGATCATATTAATAAGGAAGTAAATATAAAATTAAGTCGGAAAAGAGGTTTCCCTCCACGGTCAAAAGTAGAGAAAAAAATACAATATGTCAAAACAACTTCAAGCTGAAAGTTTCAAACAGTCAATAAAAACAGGCTTAATAACCCATAACAAACGATTGCAACAAATTCAAAAATAAATCTGTTTTTTTTCAATTTAAGATGAATTTATAATCTTATTTCATCAAAATAAGCCTTTACAGCAGACAAAAAAAGCTGCTCAAGGCAACTTTTTTTAGACATCAGTATACAATATTATATATGTCTGGTTGATCCTCTTACAATCAAATTGGTTTTAACAACTTTTGTGACAGGCTCATAATCCATATCTCCTGCAAAAATTCTTTCCACAATCAGCTCTGCGGCTTTCAAACCAATTTCAAAACCATGCTGTTCAAGAGTGGTAAGTGAAGGATCAGTAATTCGCGAAACCACTCCATCAGTAAACCCAACTATCGAAATATCCTCAGGAACTTTTAATCCTAATTTTTTCACCATCAAAAGTGCTCCGGCTGCAGTTAATTCATTCACTGCAAATATCGCATCCGGTGGTTCAGGCAAAGCCAATAAATCAGGAGTTTTTAGAATTGCCTCATCAAAACTGTCACATTTAACTATTAAATTTTCATCGATTGGAATTTTGTGTTTTAACATTGCCTGGCGATACCCTTTCTGACGATTCTGAGCCAATAACATATGCTGGGGTGCCGATAAATGAGCAATTCTTCTGCACCCTATTTTAATTAGATGTTCTACTGCCGCAAAAGCACCTGCAAAATCATCTACAATTACATTATCTGATGACAAATCATTACAAACACGATCAAAAAATACGATTGGTATTCCATTATCCCTTAATTCCTGAAAATGACTGTGATCTTTTGTTTCTTTTGACATGGAAACCAAAACTCCATCGACACGACTTGAAAGTAAAGCCTGAACATTAGCCATTTCTCTCACATAAGATTCATTCGATTGAAATATCATCACATTGTATCCGGCTTTTGAGGCTATATCTTCAATTCCACTGATTACCGAAGAAAAAAAGTGATGGACAATTTCCGGAATAATCACCCCAATGATATTCGTTTTACTATTTCGCAAACTTAAAGCTACAGCATTGGGCTTGTAATGCCATTTCTTAGCAAGTTCATTAACGGCCTCCTTAGTTTTAAAACTAATATCAGGATGATCTTTAAGTGCTCTTGAAACTGTAGAGGCAGAAATTCCTAATTCTTTGGCTATATCTTTAATTGTTACTTGCCCGCTTCTCATATAAAATTTGTATATTAATTAGATATTAACACCCTAAGTAAAGACATGTAACAAGATGATTAGAAATGTGCTACACATTACAAATACACTTGAAACAAGCTTTGTAAATATAGGAAAAATTAAACAAACATATAGGTTTGATTGGAATTTGTTCGGATATTATCAACTTATATCAATATATGAATATCAAACGTTTGCGGTGACGTTTGCGATGATTTATTTACACTTAACTATCAATCATTTACCAAAAAAAAACATCAGCATTTATCTTTGATTACAGAATGAATTAAGGCTAACTTAACGTTAGGGTAATTTTAGAAAGCTAAAAAAGGAAGAACCCAAGTCGGAAACACGAGTTCATATTTTTATCTAAAACACCTTAACTAATTAACTAATTAACTAATTTATCTTAAATTTCTAATTTATGGAACTTAACATTAGTAGACTTAGAAAACTACTTCTTATGCTCGTTATGGTATTTTCATTTACCATGATTCATGCACAGGAAAAAGTAGTTACTGGTTTAGTTACCGATGCAAACGATGGCATGGGAATTCCTGGTGTTTCAGTAGTTGTAAAAGGCACAACTGTAGGAACAACTACCGACATTGACGGAAATTACACGCTTAGTGTAGACGACAACGCTACAATTATTTACTCTTTTGTAGGATATCGTTCTCAGGAGATTGTAGTTGGCTCACAATCTCAAATCAATGTAATTTTAAGTATTGAAACCGAGAACCTTTCCGAAATTGTTGTGATTGGTTATGGTACAGTTAAAAAAGAAGACAAAACAGGTTCTGTAACCAGTGTATCTTCAAAAGACTTTAATAAGGGTAATATTACCTCACCTCAAGATCTCTTAGTAGGTAAATCTGCCGGAGTTGTAATTACATCAGCAGGTGGTGCTCCTGGTAGCGGATCTACAATTCGTATTCGTGGTGGTTCTTCTTTTAATGCATCAAATGATCCATTAATTATTGTTGATGGAATGCCAATTGAAAGTGTTGGGAATAATGTAAGCGGTAGTTCAAATGCCCTATCATTTATCAACCCAAATGACATTGAAACATTTACGGTACTGAAAGATGCTTCTTCAACTGCGATCTACGGTTCCCGAGCTTCCAATGGTGTTATTATTATTACAACCAAAAAAGGAGTAAAAGGATCCCCTTTAAAAGTTAACTATACTGGAAGCATTTCTGTTGCCAGTGCTATTGACTATGTCGATGTATATTCTGGTGATCAGCTAAGAAAAATTGCCGTTGATCATCCTGTTTTATACGATCCTTTAAACTATAACAAGTTGGGAACTGAGAATACTGATTGGCAGAAAGAAATTTTCCGCACAGCAATTTCCCACGATCATAACTTGGCCTTTTCTGGATCAAAAAAAAATGTCCCATATCGAATTTCCTTAGGTTATACCGACCAAACTGGTATTCTTGAGAATACAGATATGCAAAGATACACCGGATCTTTAAATTTGAATCCAACATTTCTGAATGATGATTTAAAGGTTAACATGAATGCTAAATTCATGATGACCAACAATAACTTTGGAGATGACGGTGCAATTGGATCTGCAATATCAATGGATCCAACTCAACCAATTTATGACACCAATGCTCCCGAATTTGGTGGATATTATCAGTGGCAGAAATACGGAGCTGGCCTTGGAACACCTAATCCAGTAGAACAAGCGAAAGAGGTTAATAACAAATCGGATGTATATCGAGTTGTAGCTAACTTAAAATTAAATTACACGCTTCCATTTCTTCGTGATATGCAGGCTAATTTGAATGTCGCAACAGACTATACAGAAAGTGATGGTCAAAACAATCGTCCGATTACATCACCATCAACGATTGTATCCTCATGGGGTAAATTAAGCGATTACACTGCCAAGAATAAGAACAACCTTTTAGATTTCTATTTAAACTACAAAAAAGAGTTTAATGAAGATAACAAACTGGATTTAACAGGAGGATATTCATGGCAGCATTTTGAAAGAGAAAGTACTGACTATACCAGATCAATTGAAGATGCTGATCATCCATTGCAAGTCGATAAGAATACTGCTTCTGAAACAGAAAATTATCTAGTTTCTTTCTTTGGTCGTATGAATTATGCTTTAAAGAATAAATATCTACTTACAGGAACATTTAGATATGACGGTTCATCAAGATTTTCCGAAGACAATCGTTGGGGATTTTTTCCTTCGGCAGCATTTGCCTGGAAAATGCATGAAGAATCATTCTTGAAAGATGTAGATGCTGTATCTGACTTAAAAATTAGATTAGGCTGGGGTATCACTGGCCAGCAGGATATATCGGATAACGATTATCCTTATCAACCACAATACATAAGCTCTGAACAAGGTTACTATTACCCAATCAATGGGCAATTCACTTCAACGTTGAGACCAAACACTTACGATCCTGACATTAAATGGGAAGAAACAACCACTCAAAATATTGGTTTAGACTTTGGATTCTTAAACAATCGTATTAATGGTTCGGTTGATTACTATTTTAGAGAAACAAAAAATTTATTAAACAATGTAACCATTCCAAGTGGAAGTAATTTTTCCAACAGATTGTATACTAATGTTGGAAGTCTTGAAAACAAAGGTTTTGAGGTTTCATTAAACTTTGTTGCAATTTCCACTCCCGATATGTCATTAAATATTGGAATGAATTATACTCACAATGATAATAAATTGACTAAATTATTATTAACTGATGATCCTAATTACATTGGTGTTCCAGAAGGTTCAGGAATGACTGGTGTAACACAAATTACCCGAGTTGGCGAAGAAGCTCATTCTTTCTTTGTAAACAAGCAAATTTACGATTCTAACGGTAAACCTATAGAAGGTTTATACGAAGATATAGCTGGCAAAGGTGGAAAAATTAGTGGAGATAATGCGAACAAGTATATCTACCATAGTCCTACTCCTACAGATATCTTTGGTCTTTCTGCTCGTTTCAATTACAAGCAATTTGATATGTCAACATCTTTACGTGCAAACATAGGAAATTATGTTTTAAATCAAGTAGCAGCAGGAGCTTCATATGATCAAATTCAACAAATTGGTTACTGGAAAAACATGCCAACCAATTTAAGCAAAACAAACTTTGTAAAACGTCAATTTACTTCTGATTATTTCGTAGAAAACGCTTCCTTTCTAAAGATGGATAACATTAGTGCAGGATATACTTTTAACAAATTTGCAGGTAAAGACATTAATGCACGGGTAAGTTTTACCGTTCAGAATGTATTTACAATAACAAATTATTCAGGATTAGATCCAGAAGTTGGAGAAAAAGATGACAGATTTGGCGTTGACAACAACTTTTATCCTAGACCACGTACATTCACTTTGGGTGTAAATTTAACGTTCTAAAATACAACAACAGATGAAGAAAATATATATAATATTCAGTATCCTAATCACTGCAATGGTGTATACATCTTGTGTAGATGATTTGGACGTGAAGCCAACTGATCCCAATAAAATTTTAGCAGGAAATCTTGGCGACGATCCAGCCTATATGGAACAAACATTGGCTAAATTGTATGCCAGTTTTATTATCTCTGGTCAAAAAGATGACGATGCCGATATTACATCCAGTGATGATGGTTTCTTTATTACCATGAGAGCACTTTGGAATCTACAAACCATTACAACAGATGAAGGTATATGTGCTTGGGGTGATGTTGGTATTTCAGATTTAAATACTCAAAACTGGAGTGCACAAAATCCTTTCTTAACAGCGGTTTACCAACGTTTAAGTTTAAGTGTTACTTATGCTAACGACTTTTTAAATGTAACAGCTGGGAGTACAGAGCCAAACATCATTCAATATCGTGCGGAAGCAAGATACTTAAGGGCTTTTGCCTACTATTGGTTAATGGATCTTTTTGCAAACCCTCCTTTTACAACAGAAGAAGACGGAGTTGGTAAATATTTCCCAGAACAAATTCAACGTGCAGATTTATTTAAATTTATAGTAGATGAGTTGAAAGCAATTGAACCTGATTTAGGGGAGCCTGGATTTAACTATCCACAAGCTGATAAGGGAAGTTGTTGGATGTTATTGGCAAAAACATACTTAAATGCAGAGGTTTATACCGGAACAGCCCAGTGGGATGAATGTAAAACTTATTGTGATAAAGTTATTGCGAGTCCTGCATATAGTTTAGCTGCTAATTACAGACAAAACTTTAGTGCAGATAACGATCGTGGTCATGGTAACAATGAAATGATTTTTGCTTTCGCCGAAGATGGTATAAACACACAAGGAAATGGTGGAATTACTTTCATTATTCAATCTTCTAGTGATGGAACTTATATCGACGCAGCAACATTGCATGATCTTCCTGATAATCCAAACTGGAATGGTAACAGAGCGAGAAAAAACTTAATGAACATTTTGGTTGATACTTTGACTGTTTATGGTAATAATCCTGTTCCTGCTACAGATGCAACTTTTGCTCAGTGTCCTGATGGCAGAGTATTCTTGCATCAAAAACGATCAATAAATATCCCTACTCCTTCATCAAGCGGAGACTTTGGTATAGGTGTTTATAAGTTTACAGCGCGAAATTACGACGGTTCACGAGCTGAGAATTATAGCCCTACTTTTGCATCTACAGATTTTCCTGTATTTCGCTTAGCAGATGCCTATTTAATGAGAGCGGAAGCTTTATACAATACAAGTGGCGCTACTGCTGCTGTTGTAGCTGATATTAATATGATTCGCGAAAGAGCATATGGAGATGATAGTGGTAACATCTCAGTTAGTGATGTAGATGCTGATTTCATTTTAGATGAGAGAGCAAGAGAATTTTACTATGAAGGACAAAGACGTACTGATTTAGTTCGTTTTGGAAAATTCACTGGTGGAGATTATCTATGGCAGTGGAAAGGTGGAACATTTGACGGAACAAGCACAAGTAGTCATTTCGATATTTTCCCAATACCAGGTGATGAAATCTCTGCGAATCCTAACATTAAGCAAAATGATGGTTATTAATCATTTAAATCCAAAAAAAATGAAAAAATATTATATATTATTATTTGCATTAGTTGGGGTATTAGGCTTCTTCACGAGTTGTGATGAAGACGGTGAACAACTAAGATTGAGTGATAACGTTACTGTCCCTACTCTTACTTTACCAGATTTAACTTTAGTAAGAGCTAACGGAACAGACAACTTAATTTTTACCTGTACTCCGATAGATCCTGGATTTACTGCTTCGGTAACCTATTTTCTTGAGGCATGTCCAGAAGGAAATAACTTTCAAGATGTAACTGAATTATATAAGGGTAGCACATGCGATAATATTGAGTTAACTGTAAACCAACTAAATTCAATTTTACTGAATGGTTTTCCTGAAGATCAAACTTCATCAGTAGACTTTAGAGTTAAATGTGTTCTTGAAGCAGATGCTGGTCTTGGTGTTGATAATCTTATTTACTATTCAGAAACAGAAAATGGAGCTACAACCATATTTGGTTTACTTCGTTTAGATGTGCTTATTTCAGGATCTGAGACTCAAAAAATCAAATCTCCAGGTAGTGATGGTATTTATGAGGGTTTTGTAAAATTTGAAGCTGGAGATAACTTTACTTTACTTGATCCTGATAATAACATTACTTACGGAACTGGAACTAGTGGAATTGCAATAGATGGTACAGCAATAACTGTTGCTGATGCCGGTTGGTATGATATTACCGTTAATACCAATGACTTAACTTACACCATTGAAGCATATAATATTGGTCTTGTTGGTGATGCGACTCCAAACGGATGGAATACTCCAGATTCAAAAATGGATTATAACTCCGTAGATCGTATTTGGGAAATTACTGCCAATTTAACAAATGGTAATTTTAAATTTAGATTAAATGACGGTTGGGCATGGAATCTCGGTGGAAATGGAACTGCTGATGGAAGTGCTGATAATTACAATTCAGACAAAAAAACGGTTCCGTTAAGTCAGGGTGGAAAAAACATTCCAGTATCCAAAGGTGCAGGAAATTATACTATTAAACTTAACATTACAGAATCTGTAGCAACCGTTATAAAAAATTAATTCATGAATAAATCAAGGGGTGCCTTTAGATATCGCACCCCAAATGATTACTGTGTTTATTCAAAATTTAATAAATATTAGTACTAAATATTTAAGTATGAAAAATAATATATTTATCAAATTATTAGGCCTTGCATTCACCGCTTTACTTTTAGTATTTGTCGGTTGCAATAAGGATGACCTGGTTAAATTGGATACCGAAATGGCAACCTGGCAAAACGATGGAATAACATCTACTTCGGTAGAACTAAGTGGAATGATTGTTGCTGAAGGTGATGGAATTTCAGAATATGGTGTTGTATGGGCTACTACAGAAAATCCTACTACTGCAGACTCGAAAAAAGTAGCTGATAATGTAAAAAAAGCTGTTTATTGGGTAACTATTGACGGTTTGGAGCACTTAACAACATACCATTACAGAGCTTACGCAACTACTGAAAGTGGAAACACATTATATGGTAAAGATGATGTATTCACAACATTAGCTCATAAGCCAACAATTATTATCTCAAATGAGGCAACAGATATTACTGATACTACAGCTAATATTGCAGCGAATGTTCCTTATGATGGGAAAGCATTGGTTACAGCCAAAGGAATCTGTTGGAGTACCGAAGAAAATCCAACAGTAGAGAATACGTTTACTGAAGAAGGTGAGGGAATGGGTGAATTCACTAGTGCCTTAACAAACCTTAAAGCTAAAACAGTTTACTATGCCAGAGCTTATGCAACAAATTCAATTGCTACCGTTTATAGTGCTCAAATTACATTTACCACTCTTGTTGGAATTGCAACTGTTGAAACAGGAACTGCATCAGCTAAAGCTACAACAGCTCAGGTAGCAGGAAACGTTATTTACAATGGAGGCTTACCAATTTCTGAACGAGGAATTTGTTATGGAAAAACTGAAAACCCAACAATTGCTGATGGTAAAGTTACCAATACAGGAGACGAAGGAGAATTTACAGTTGATATTAGCGGATTAGAAACAAGTACTACCTATCATGCTAGAGCTTACGCAATAAATAGTGAAGGTGTCGCTTATGGCGCAGAAGTCTTATTTTCAACTTTCCCAACAACCATGTACATCAATGGAAGCTTTGTTCCTGGATGGGCTTGGACAGATGATGCTGTATTGGAAATGATTCCGGTTCATAGTAATTCTCATCTTTTCTGGAAAATTGCATGGTTTGATGCTGGTGCAGAATTAAAGTTTAATTCTGTTAGAGATTGGAATGGTACTGAATTCGGGAAAACCAGTGACACTTCAGATGCTAATGGAGTATGGAATAAAGGTGGAGATAACATCCCTGTTGAAGTTGCTGGCTATAAAATGGTTGTCGTAAACCTTTTAACTAATACGATTCAAATAACCGATCCTGTTATCTATGCTCAGGGTCCTGCTTTTGGAAATTGGAATGGTGGAGAATTCTTGTTCACTACTGATGATACTGATGCCAAAATTCTTGTTTCGCCAGCCGCTGTAGCTGATGATAATGCAAGAATGTATGTAACAGCTAGTACTTTGACTAACACTGATAACAATCCTGTTGATTGGTGGCAGGCAGAGTTTAGTGTGTTAGCAGGAAAAATTGAATACCGAGGAACAGGAAATGACTTGGCTGGTGCACCTATTACAACTGGTCAAAAAGTGAAATTAAATTTCAGTACTGAGTCTGGAACTTTTGAATAAGTGAAATAATTAAATTAAAAAGCCGCTCCCATGGGCGGCTTTTTTCAAATTGTTTTTATTTAAAAAATACTCTCTCGCAACATCTGTTTTCGACCAATTACAATTGCTTATTATTAACACATATTTGGCGTAAATTAAGAAAAACAGAATAATTAATGCATGCCACTTATTGACAAATAATTTGATCTAGAAACAACTAACTATGAAGAAACTATACACATATCTCCTTTCTTTTCTTCTGCTAATCCCTTCAATTGGTATTGGACAGATAATTATTTCAGATCCAACCTTTCCTACCGAAGATAAACCTGTAACAATAACCTTTGATGCCTCATTGGGTACCGCCGGATTAAAAGACTATACCGGAGATGTCTATGCCCACACCGGCGTTATTACTGACAAAAGCACTTCTACCAGTGATTGGAAATACGCTCCGACCTGGGGTGATAACAGCGAAAAATATAAACTAACATCACTTGGCAATAACAAGTGGCAATTAAGCATTACACCAAGCATTCGCGAATACTACGGCGTAACAAGCGGTGAAAAAATATTAAAAATGGCTTTCGTTTTTCGAAGTGCAGACAATTCGAAAGAAGGAAAAGGAGACGGAGGAACAGACATTTTTGTTGACATTAGCGAAGGTGGACTCAATGTTGAATTCGCAAAACCGGTTGACAATACCATTTTTGGAAAGAATGAATCCGTATTAATTACTGCAAATTCTGAAGCAAGTGATAATTTAGAGCTGTTAATCGATGGCGTAAGCATGACTTCCACCTCATCAACTCAATTAAATTATTCCTATACTCCAAATGCCGCAGGCAATCACCAATTAATTGCTGTTGCAACTGCAAGCGGTGAGGAAGCAAGAGATACCGTAAATATAGTTCTTCGGGAGGATACGCCCGCAGCAACAAAACCTGCCGGGATTAAAGATGGTATCAATTACATTGATGACAATACCGTTACTCTATCACTTTATGCTCCAAACAAAGAATATGTTTTTGTTATTGGTGATTTTAACGGTTGGAATTACGACAACAACTACCAAATGAATAAGGATGGAGACTATTTTTGGATTACTCTCGACAACCTTACGGCAGGAAAAGAATACATTTTCCAGTATGTTATCGACGGTGATATTAAAATTGCAGATCCATACGCTGATAAACTATTAGATCCGTGGAATGACCAATACATTTCAAGCACAACTTATCCAAATTTGATTCCCTACCCTGCTGATAAAACAAGTGAAATTGCAAGTGTATTCCAAACAGCACAAACCACTTATACATGGTCCGATGCACAATTTACTCCTCCCTCAAAAGAAGATTTAGTCGTTTACGAATTACATGTTCGTGACTTTACTTCAGCTGGTGATATTAAAACAGTTAAAGACACATTAGATTATTTGGAAAGACTTGGAGTTAATGCGATTGAGCTGATGCCATTTAACGAATTTGAAGGAAATGATTCCTGGGGATACAATCCTTCCTTTTATTTTGCTCCTGATAAAGCCTATGGCACAAAAAATGACTACAAAGCATTTATCGACGAATGTCACAGCAGAGGAATAGCCGTTTATATGGATATGGTTCTAAATCATACCTACGGACAATCCCCGTTTTTACGCATGTACTTCGATGGTTCAAAACCAACTGCAGATAATCCATGGTACAATGTTACAAGCAATTTTGAAAATCCGGATGCCCAATGGGGATACGATATCAATCACACAAGTACGGCAACACAAAAGTTAGTGGATCGGATTAATACCTATTGGATGAACGAATATCACATTGATGGATTTCGTTTCGATTTTACCAAAGGATTTTCAAACACACCACACAGCAATACAACTGATCCTTGGGGTGGACAGTACGACCCTCAGCGTATTGAAATACTAAAACGTATGTCTACTGCAATTTGGAACGTTAAATCGAACGCCGTAGTGATTTTCGAGCATTTATCAGATAATGATGAAGAAAAAGAATTGGCCGCGCATGGCATCATGCTTTGGGGAAATGCCAATCATGAATACAGCGAAGCTTCCATGGGATATTCTTCTGATTTCAGTTGGTATTCATGGAAAGAGAGACAATGGGTCGGCCCAAAATTGGTGAATTATATGGAAAGTCATGATGAAGAGCGCATGATGTATCGTAATCTTACCTATGGAGCTTCTTTAGGCAACTATAATGTAACAAACCTAAATACAGCCCTATCGAGAGTTGAAACTGCAGCTGCTTTTTTCTTTACTGTGCCAGGTCCAAAAATGGTATGGCAATTTGAAGAATTGGGTTACGATGTCTCGATTGATGAAAATGGTCGTGTTGGCAAAAAACCAATCCATTGGGAATATCAGGATGATCCGAACAGAAAAAGACTGTACGAAGTATTTTCGGCACTAATCAAGCTAAAAAAAGAAGAAGTTGCCTTCGAATCGGAAGATTTCACACTGAATACAAATAACGTTTTAAAACGTATTGAAATCAATCATTCTGATATGGATGTTAGAGTAATTGGAAATTTCGACCTTAAGCTAAGAAGTATTGATCCTAATTTCAGTAAAACCGGTACCTGGTATGATTATTTTACCGGGCAGGCAATTGCTGTTACTGATGTTAACGCATTTATAGATCTTAAAGCCGGAGAATATCATATTTACACAACAAAACAACTTTCCATTCCTGATGTAAAATCAGCACCTGTTGCTTCAAACATTACTGTAAGCGGAACTTTCAGAGAGGATGAAACCTTAACGGCAAGTTATACCTTTACGGATTTGAATAATGATCCGGAAGGAAGTTCAATTTACAAATGGTACAGAGCAGACGATGCGAATGGAACCAATGAAACTGTTATTAGCGGAGCCGATCAATTATCTTATACTCTTGTTAGAGCTGATCGCGGTAATTTTATCCGCTTTTCAGTAACTCCTGTTGCACAAGCAGGTGAATTATTGCAAGGTGATATTGTTTACAGTACATACAGCGAAGAAATAACCTACTCAACAGGCATTAATGATATTTTAAACAAAGAATTACGCCTGTACCCAAATCCGGTTCGTGATATTCTTCATCTCGAAAATCTAAAACAAGTAAATAAATTACAGCTTTTTGATTTATCAGGAAAAGCAATCATAGCTGTAACAATGCCAAATGAATCGGCAGATTTAAACATAAATCATCTAACAACAGGAACTTACATTTTAATATTTGAAATGGAAGACGGCTCAAAACTCAGCAAAAAAATAGTAAAGCAATAAACAGTGTTTTTTCAATAGGTTTTAGATCAGATAAAATCCCGTTTTTTGGAACACCAAAAGCGGGATTTTTGACTACTTAATTGTCAGCTCCAATCGATATTTTATTTCTGAACCAACGGGAATCATCAGTAATTGATAATCTCCTGGAATCAATGGATCATCGGGCATTGAAACTTTAAATACGAATGGGGAATCGCCGTAACTCCCAATTTGTTCTTTAACCAGTTGCTTCTCATTATCTAACAGTTGCAACTTCAGCGTCGTATTAAAAAATTGTCTCAAATGGAATTGGACGAATATATTTTCCGATTCAGAATAATAATATTCCTGATCGGCTCCCATAAACTCATCCCTATCCTGAATATTGTTCTCATTCAAATCAATAAATCCTGTAAACAGAAAAAATCCCTCCTGCCCTTTTTTGAATTCAGGTGCTAAATTATCCACATTCTCAGAGATTCCCATATTCATTTTTGGTACAGAAGAAACAGTATCTTCAGCTACAACCGGTTCGGGCTCTACAGTTTGTTCTGAATCAGCAATCTGCGTTGTATCTATTATCTGAATGGGAATTTGATATTGTTTCACCTTCTCTCCTGCAACCGAAGCAGTAATCAGATAATTTCCAACGGAAGCATCACTTAAAACCTTCAGAAAATCATTCCCATTATGCAGGGTATCCTCTTTCATAGTATAATGCTGCAAGCTATCCAATTTAGAAATATTCATGCTGAGCAACTGATGCTGAGCATCCCAAACCTGATAAACAACCCGATTGGTAGTTGAAGGAAGATTTAAACCCATTTCAAATTTTACATCGCCTAAAAAGTATTCTTTCTGATTTAATGCAAACACTTCAGAGCTATCCATTTTCATATCTCCATCCTCATCTATCCACATCCTAAAAATATGCAGGTTTTCAGGAAGTAGTTTTTTGCGAATTTGAGCAAAAGTGTTTCCATTTGGCTCTTTTAATGAAAAACGAATTTGGTAGGTTGTTCCGGTTTCCTCCGGATTAATGGTAAAAATATAATTCCCAACAGGCAGAAATGAATCGAAACCTGAATAAGTAAATAAAGGAGTTGAAGTATAATTCTTTTTAATTGTACGAATCAAATTACCACTGGTATCCCAAATTCTAAGTTTTAAATTTGAACCTTCGCTCAAATTTGGATCATATAAAGAGACACTAATGGCTTCACCTTTCGAAAATGAGTCTTTACCTAATCCGAAAAACTCATTACTTTCAACAAGCCCGTTCTCATTCAGATCAACCCATTTATTATATGCAAATAAACCAACTGGGATTGAATTTTTTTGAGATTCCTGTGTAATTCCCAATGAATCAATCAGAATCAACTCTTCATTTTTGTCAGGTGGTTGCTCCTGACTTTTAACAAGTAAAACACTAAAACAAATGAAGGCAAGCGACAACAAACACCTACCGATTGTGCGGATGTATTTATGCAATGTCATGGCTGTAAGTTTAAAGCTGAATAAAATGATACTCTATCAACTAGCGTACGATTTTAACAAAGCATTTGTTTATTATCAGGCTGATAGTTTGACGAATTGCCTGCTAAAATTGGTTAAAAATGCTTAACGGTAAATAACTAATGAAAGAAGCTAAGAATTTTGATGCTGTTATTGAATGGTTTTAGCTCATTTAACGGGGTGTGTAAAATAAAAAACAGATCCTTCTCCATATGTTGAATCAAACCAAATTTTACCTCCCAATAATTCAGTTAAACTCTTTGAAATAGATAATCCGATTCCAACTCCATTATATTCCCTCGAAAGCTTTTCATTAGCCTGTCTAAACAAACCAAAAATACTTTCCTGTACCTCCTCTGGAATTCCAATTCCTGTATCCTTCACAAAAAAATGAAGAACCCTTTCCGAATTCATATCTCCGTTTATAACGCCATATTCAATACTTCCTTTATCAGTAAACTTCAAAGCATTTTTTAATAAATTCAGAAATACCTGCTTAAAACGATGCGGGTCAGTATTTAAAATAAAATCTGAAAAATCAGGAGGAATGTTTACTATCAATTCGATATGTTCCTTTTCCAGCACATTCCTCTCATTATGAATTACAGCATCAATTTCATAAAACAAATTTAAGAGACTGCAATCTTCATGTTTAATTTTAACCGCACCGGATTGTATTAAACTAATATCAAACAGGTCTTCCACAATATTTAATAGAGTATAGCCACTTTGATTAATCATTTTGCAATATTCAACTGCTGTTTCAATACCTGCCTCATTATCCACCAATCCAGAAAACCCAATTACCGCATTTAAAGGAGTACGCAATTCATGCGACATAGTGGCTAAAAAAACCGACTTTAAACGATCCGATTCTGTTGCGTTATATAAAACTTTGTACAATTCCTGCTCGGTTCTTTTTTGCTCAATAGAGATACTAATCTGATGCGAAATCAACTCAAGCATCTTCTTATCTTCCTCAGTAACGGCATTCTCGTCTTCGTAACTTTGAATCACCAAAACACCAATCACCTTTTCTTTTCCCTTTAGAGGCATTCCAAGCCAAATCTTGGAAGGTTCACCCTTAAGTTCCACTTCTCCTTTTGCTTCCAACTCATCCAATTCCTCTGCTGTTGCCAAAAGTGCTGTTTCATGGTCAACAACCCAACCGGAAATAGTCTTGCCTTTAGGGAATTTTTCGAACGAATCATGTTCATCGTCATGAAAAGGCAGACTAAACATCTTGGTTTTATCATCATATAATGCAACAAAAAAATTTGTTGTATCAATTGTGGAAGACAATTCTTCCCTGATGAACTGAATAAATTCAAACAGTGTATTTTGCGAAAAAACAGCGTTCGAAATATTTAATATGATCTTTTGAATTTGTTCCTGTCTCTTCCTTTCAGTAATATCTTCTTTTACAGCTATAAAACTTATTATTTGCCCTCTTTCATCCTTTATGGGTGATATGGTTGCAAATTCCCAAAACAACTCGCCGTTTTTTTTCTTGTTCTGAAATTCACCTCTCCACACATTACCCGACTTAATGGTTTTCCACATTAACTCATATAAATCTCTATTGTTTTTTCCAGAGCTTAAAATGCTAGGATTCTTTCCTATCACCTCTTCCAAAGAATAACCTGTGAGATCATTAAATTTCGGGTTTACATACTCTATATCCCCTTCGTAATTTGTAATCACTACAGATACCGGACTTTGAATCACAGACTGCGATAATTTATGCAATTCTGTTTTGGCATTTTTATAATTAGTAACGTCACGAACGGAAAGCAAACATATGAGCTTGCCTTTAAAAGTAGAATTCTTAACTCGGACAACTACATCTATCTTAGAACCATCCTTTTTAATACCTATAGCTTGAATTCGATGACGAAAATTTCGAGATTCTTCGGTAAAAGAATTTATCCAGTATTTTTTCTCAATAAAATTATAAATAGAGAAACCTGATAATTCCAATTCCGAATACCCCGTCATTATTTCAGCTCGCAGATTAACTTCAACTATTTTATCATCATCAACAATAAAAACGGCTTCATTAGTGGCATCAGCTAAAATCTTATATTTATTTTCGCTTTCCTCCAGTTGTTTTATAATGCGATAACGATCAAGAACAATCGCAGTAAGGTCAGACAGTTCTGAAATTAATTCAAGATCTTTTGGATTTGGCGTATTTGAGTCACGATGATAAATGGCAAAAGTCCCCAGAATTTTACCCGAAGCATCTTTAATAGGTTCCAACCAACAAGACCCCAAATTTGCGTCTTTTGCAATACTTTTGAAATCATTCCAATAAGGATGAGCATTAATATCTTCTACAATACCTCTTTCGCCTGTATAAGCTGCTGTTCCACATGATCCCATCCCATTTCCAATAGGAAGACCATTTACTGCTTTATTATAAAAGTCCGGCAATTCGGGTGAGGCTCCCAATAACAAATGCTTTCCTTCCTCATCAACACGTAGAATTGAGCAAATTGAACCCTGAGAAATATCCTGAACCTGTTTTACAATTTCATTCAAAATTATTGCCTCGGGTTCTCCCTTATATAACAACTCCAATATGCTCGATCGTAGTGTGTTCTGCTCTTTCATTTCACTAAATTATCATTTTTTAGCAAGCACAAGCACTTCTCAAACAATTTATTTTAAAACAATAATTTTACTTACTGAAAAGACATAGAGGTAAATCTATTTTGAAATTTTGCACTAAGAATTCATCGATGAGTATTCCTAAATGCAATAGATACCTTAGTTCCTTCGCCATAAACAGACTCAAGACTAATTTTGCCATCATGTAAACGCACAATAGATCTTGCAATTGGCAAACCTATACCAGAACCATTCTCCTTTGTCAAGTCTTAAAAAGGTTGACTCAATTTAAAACAAACACATAAAATATTGAATTTCAACAACCTGAACCAAACACAAACAAAATATCAATACACTCTCCTTTTTGTGATTCACTTACGACTATTGTGGTCGTGGTAGCACGACCGTTGTAGTCGTGGTAGCACGACCATTGTAGTCGTGGTAGCACGACCATTGTAGTCGTGGTAGCACGACCATTGTAGTCGTGGTAGCACGACCGTTGCAGTCGTAGTAGCACGACCGTTGCAGTCGTGGCAGCACGACTGTTTCGGTCACAGCGAGAGAGTGTTTTTCAATTATACCAATTTAATTTCAAGACAGACTTTAATTAAAATGAATTAATTTTTAGCTGTATCAAGGCAAAAAAGTAAAGCATAGCCATGTTATGATGCATCTTTTTTAACGAAGATATAGTTGAAAAGAAACATTTTATAAGGCATGTTTTTATGTTAATACATCAACAGTACGATTTAACGGAAACTAAAAAAAGTACCACTCCGAAGAGCAGCACTTTTTAAGGTTGCGTATATAAAGAGAAAACTTTATCCTACTAATTTGCTTTTAGGTTTCATCCTGTTCAGCATTTCCTTGGTTTTAAGATCCAAACGAGACTCTTTTTCTTCCGGTTGAGTAATCTCACCAGCAGCCTCTTCTGAAGTTCCACCCAAGCTATATAATCCTCTCAAAAGCATTGCTTGCTTTTCTTCAGCAGGAATTGCCTTGTAAGCTGCTTTTTTCTCGTCTTCAATTCTTTGTTTTTCAGCCTCTTCAGCTTCTACTTTCGCGTAGTAAGCATCCGCTTTGCGATTCTTAAGGAAAGGACCTGCAACTGTTGGGAACAATTCCAACAACAACATTTCTTTCTCGTTCTCAGCAAGCTTAACGCCACCAAACTCTTCCAATATTGGATTCTCCGGTGATTTGTATTTGCTTACATCGAAAGCAGTCGCATCGCGCTGTCCGCAAATCTTCTGACGGTACTCCGGATCGATCTCAATTGGAGTTTCGCCATATTCACCCTTCACAAGGTTGAAGAATTGGTTGTTTACATTTGTATAAGGAGCTTTGCCGCTGTTCACATCCAACACATAATTTACTGCCTGAACACCAATGATTTGTGACGATGGAGTAACCAATGGAGGACAACCCGCAGCAACACGTACTTCCGGTACCTTCAATAGCACTGTTGGCAGCAAATCTTCCAAACCTAAACCTTTCAACTGAGCCAGCATATTGGTATACATACCACCTGGAATCTCAGCTGCTTTTACTTCTTCGTTTGGTGCAGGAAAGTTGAAGAATTTATCGATAGCGTTACATACGTCCAACAATTCTGCTTCTTTATCTGCTTTCGCTAATACAATCGCTTTATCGAACAATGCATCAATCTCTTTTGGAAGATAATCAGCTGTAATATCGAATTCCAACGGGAACATTTTGTATGAATCGAATTCTGCAATCCGACTGCGGATTCCCTTTAGTTCAGCATTTATTTTAACAACAGCATCTAAATTCACACCAGTGTCCAAACCTAACTTATCAGCAAAAATCTGAATGATTTCGAATGCCGGAGCAGCCGGTCCACCTGCAAAGTTCAGAATGTTTGTATCAACAATATCAACACCGTTAACAATTGCCATTAAAACAGCACCTAGTCCGTAACCTGGAGTACAGTGAGTATGGAAATCGATTGGCACATTCAATTCGCTTTTCATTCTTCTGATAATTTTCCCTGACAATGATGGTGGAATCAATCCAGCCATATCTTTCACAGTAATCATATCAGCACCCAAAGCCTGCATCTGTTTTGCCTTGTTCAGGAAGTAATCTACATCGAAAATCTTCTTAGGCAATCTCTTTCCGGACAACAATGCTTTCCATCTTTGTTTTCCTGTAAATTTAGGATCAACAGTATAGCAAACCGCACAGTCAGCAATACCGCCGGCTTCTTTCATGTATTTGATGGTGGTTTCCATGTTCTTCACATCATTCAGACAATCGAAGATACGCATGATACCCAAACCGGATTTCACTGCATTTCTGTTGAAACCTTCGATTACTGATTCAGGATATGGAGAATATCCGAACAAGTTTCTACCACGGGATAGTGCTGTAAGATAAGAAACATCACCAATCACTTCTTTGATTGACTCCAAACGGTGCCATGGATCCTCGTTCAGGTAACGCATTACCGAATCGGGAATTGCACCACCCCATACTTCCATTGCATAAAAGTTGGCATCCTTATACATCGGAAGCACTTTTTCAATTTCAGCCTGAGGTACACGTGTAGCAAACAATGACTGCTGACCATCACGAAGGGTAAGGTCACGAATCTTTAGTTTACCTGTACGTTTAACAGCAACTCTTTCTGCAGCAATTTTCTTGCGGTTAACTTCTCTTTGAGCTTCGAATTCTGCTTTACGCTTTCCTTCCAGATAACCTTTAGCTACCAACGGAAACAACTCAAGCAACATGAATTCTTTATTATCCTTCGCCAATTTCACGTTTCCGTACTGTGGCAATGTTGGATTTTCAGGAGACACATAAGCATCTACATCGTATTCTACTTTTTCAGCTTTCCCGGTAATCTTTTTACGGAATTCAGGAGCAATCTCAATTGGAGTTGTTCCATACTCTCCTTTTACCAAATTAAAGAACTGATTCGATACATTGGTATAGAACGGACGTCCTGAATTCTCATCGATTACACAGTTTACAGCCTGAACACCAACAATTTGAGAAGAAGGGGTTACCAGTGGCGGACAGCCAGCGTCCAAACGAACCACTGGTACCACTTCCAGCACTCTCTCTAACAGGGTTTCCAAACCTAAAGCTTTCAACTGGTTAAGCATGTTGGTATACATACCTCCAGGAATTTCCGCATCCTTAACCATTTGGTTCGGAGCCGGGAAATTAAAATATGCTTCAATTGCATGACATGCAACAAGCAGTTCCTCTTCCTGATCGGCGTTGGCATACTTAATCGCATCATCGAATAACTGATCGATGTTGGCAGGCAATTTATCTTTTGTAATATCAAATTCAATAGGGAACTGCTTGTAGCTGTCAACATCAGCTAAAGCATTCATACGAATCTCTTTCAGAATTTTGTTGATCTCAACAACGGTCTTGGCATCACCATCCAGTTCGATGCCTAATTTCTGACAGAAAATGTAGATCAATTCGTAAGCCGGCGCAGCAGATCCACCTGCAAAATTCATGATGTTGGTATCGATGATATCAACGCCATTGATAATTGCGGTAAGAGCAGAAGCCAAACCATATCCTGGTGTAGAATGTGAATGGAAATCTACAGGAATATTTAATTCTTCTTTAAAACGGCGGATGATTTGACCTGCATATGAAGGTGAAGCCAATCCAGCCATATCTTTTAATGAAATCATATCGGCACCTAAAGCCTCAAGCTTCTTAGCCATATCAACAAAGTAATCCAGATCAAAAATCTGATCAGGAAGGTTCTTTATTGTTAATCTTTCAAGATCTTCTTTTTTGGTAGGAAATTTAGAATCAACAGTAAAACATACTGCACAATCAGCAATACCACCAGCAGCTTTCACATACTTAATGGTTGACTTCATGTTTTCGATATCATTCAAGCAATCGAAAATACGCATGATTCCCAATCCAGACTTAACTGCCTGAGTATTGAAATCTTCGATTACTGATTCCGGGTAAGGACTATATCCAAAAAGGTTACGACCACGGGATAGAGCGGTAAGTTTGGAAACATCGCCTATCACTTCTTTAATCGACTCCAAACGATACCATGGATCTTCATTAAGGTATCGCATAACTGAATCAGGAACTGCACCACCCCAAACTTCCATTGCATAGAAATTGGCTTTTTTATACAAGTGTAATACCTTTTCAATTTCTGCCTGTGGCATTCTTGTAGCAAAAAGAGATTGCTGACCATCTCTTAATGTAAGATCTCTAACTAATAACTTCCTTTTTTTCATACCCTGACTTGTTAATTTTTTATCCCCAATTATTACTCGAGAGAGTTGCTTTAAATTGGAATCGAATCAATGCGATTTAATTCTGCATCAAAAATAAAAACAATTTTTCATTGGAGAAATTTTTCTGTATTATTCGCTGTATGTTGTACAATACACCGTTTAGTGGGTGTTTATACCCAAGAATATTAATGATTTTTTTCTTTAATAATAACATATAGAAACTGCAATCGATAACGAAAATTGCAATCTCCACATGACAAATCACAAAAAAAGTACTGAAATAGGCACTCGCAGAAATGCAGCTTGTAAAATGATACATACTTAACCGATAACAACTACTGTTAAGCATTTATTGAGCTTAAATACCCAGATCAATTTTTTCGATTTTACAAATCTGCTGTACAACATGCCTCATTCTGCAAAGTCAGTTCGATTTAATACTCTTTTCCAGGAAGATTTATAGAGCAGAGCATTTTCAATTTGAAATTCGGGAATTGGCTCGGCAAACGAATATTTCGTAAAAAGATGCTTACATTTACCGTGTTAAATTTTTAAGTAGTAAAACCGCACTTTCATCTGTAAGTGATTCTTATTCAACACAGATAAAGTGATAAAATATAATATTGTGAGTATAATTGGTCAGTTTGCATCGTTAAAAGTTGCTAAAATAGTCGATTTTGGAGTGTATTTACAGGGAGAAGATGAATCTTTAATTCTTTTGCCTACCCGATATGTGCCTCCTAAAACCCAATTGGATGATACTATTAAAGTATTTATCTATCGTGATTCGGAAAATCGAATTATTGCAACAACTCTTATTCCCTATGCTACAGTAGGTGAATTTGCTTATTTAAAGGTGAAAACGGTCAATAATTTAGGCGCATTTCTCGACTGGGGAATCGCTAAAGATTTGTTTGTTCCGTTTAGTGAGCAAAAAGACAACATGCAGGTTGGTTATTCTTACCTAATATTTGTTTATCTGGACAATGCATCCGGCCGGATTGTTGGAACAGCCAAAATCGAAAACGTACTTAGAGACGTAGAGACCTCCTATGCCGAAGGCGACGAAATAGAAATCCTGATCGGAAGAAGAAATGATTTAGGTTATCAGGTATTGATTAGCAACGACGCATTGGGAATGTTGTATCAGAATGAAATTTTTGAACCTGTTCGATGCGGAGATGTGCGCAAGGCATATATTAAGAAAATTCGTCCTGATGGAAAAATTGACGTTTGCCTTCAAAAACAAGGTTACGAAAACAAAATTCCTGATTCAGGAGAACAAATTCTATCTCAGCTAAAGAAAGAAGATGGTTTTCTTCCTTTAAACGACAAAAGTTCACCTGAAGATATTTATCACCTTCTAAATATGAGTAAAAAGAACTTCAAAAAGGCAGTCGGTCTGCTTTACAAACAAAAACTAATCACCATTGAAGATTCGGGCATATTTTTAGTGAAAGGCGCTAAATAGAAAAGAAGAACAAACAACACAACTGCTAAACAACACAACACGAACTTATGAAGAAACAACTTAGAATGAGCTTGTTCATTTTAATGGCGTCAATTTCATTTTCTGCCATTGCTCAGGACAAATCAGATTGGAAAAACGGTGTTCCGGAAGGATGCACCACCATAACGGTTGGCAGAATGGCTACTGCCGACGGCTCTGTTATTACATCTCACACCGATGACAGTCACCGTACAAGAGCATGGATGAATGTTGTTCCCGCTAAGAAGCACAACAAAGGAAATAAATTTGAGTTGTTTGAACGCTCAGCCTGCGATAGTTTGGCAATGCCAACTTATCAGCACAAAAAAATCGGAGAAATCGATCAGGTTGAAAAAACCTACCAATTCCTAAATACTGCCTACCCTTGCATTAACGAAAAGCAATTGGCCATTGGCGAATCTACTTTTGGCGGTCATGAAGAGTTGTTCTCTACAGAATGTTTGATCGATTGTCAGCGTTTGCAGCAATTAATGCTGGAAAGATGTTCTTCTGCCCGCGAAGCAATTAGTTTGGCTGATGATTTATTAAAAAAATACGGCTGGCGCGATTATGGCGAATGTCTTACCATTGCTGATAAAAAAGAGGTTTGGCATTTTGAGGTTGTTGGTCCGGGAAAAGGAAAAGTAGGAGCCGTTTGGGTTGCTCAACGAGTTCCGAACGATCACATTTCGGTAAATGCGAACGCCAGTACCATTAAAGAGATTGATTTAAAAAATCCGGATTATTTTATGGCATCGGCGAATATTTTTGATGTTGCCAAAGAAAACGGATGGTGGAAAGAAGGCGAAACATTCCGCTGGAATTACGCTTATGCACCGGAGAGTCGTTTGTCTCTGGCTTCACGAAGAAGAGAATGGCGGGTACTTTCAATGGCAGCTCCTTCCCTGAATTTGGATGCCAACGACAAAGATTTTCCTTTCTCGGTAAAACCGGATGAAAAAATAACAATGGATAAATTGGTAGAAATCTTTAAAGATTACTACGAAGGCACTCCATATAACTTTGTGAAAAATATCAAACAAGCAGATAAAGACGGCAATGAAGTGATATCTCCTTTTGCAAATCCTTTTATGCCTTACGATATGAATAAATTGTTTCGTGTGAATGGCGGATGGGATGAGCTGGGAGAAAGAACCATAGCCCGTTGGTATACCATGTATGCAACAATTATTCAATGTCGTGATTGGTTGCCCGATGAAGTTGGCGGCATTGTGTGGTTGGCGCAGGATAATGTGGCAAGCTCAATTTATATTCCGGTTTATTCAGGATCGACAGATTTAGCCGAAAGCTATAAAGTAAAAGCACGTACATTGGGATATACCCGCACTTCTGCATGGTGGGCTTTCAACCGACTGGGTACATTATCGGCTCAGCGATGGGGCGACATGCGTCACGATATTGACAAGGTGTTTGTTCCATTACAAAAAAGCTATTTTGAGGAGCAAACAAAAATTGACGAGCAATTCATGAGTTTGAGTAAGAAAAAAAGAGTGGAATTCCTTACCAACAGAACCATTCAACTTGGAAACGAAGTGGTTGAAAAAGCATGGGAAATTGGTGATGGAATCTGGACCAAATACGATGAAAAATTCTAATATCCCTAAATATTGAATGAGAAAGAGCAACTGGTTGGTTGCTCTTTTTTTTGCAGCCTAATGTACAAACTGAGTCAAGCTCATCATAAAATAAAAATGCATTACTATTTCTCATCTTGTTTCGGAACAAAAAAGGAGGTAAATTGATGACTCGTTAATGTAAATAATCATGCCATGCGAAAAATAATTACCATCTGTATCTTACTTATTTCAACTTCTTTTATGAGCTTTTCCCAAGAGAGTATTTACCAATTTACTGTTACTTCAATTGACGGTTCGGAGTTTAATTTTGCTGATTTAAAGGGCAAAAAAATCATGATTGTCAATACAGCATCTAAATGTGGATTTACTCCTCAATACGAATTATTAGAGGCATTGTACAAGGAATATCAGGATAAAGATTTTGTAATTGTAGGCTTTCCTGCGAATAACTTCCTTTGGCAGGAACCTGGAACTGATGAAGAAATAAAAGAATTTTGCACAAAGAATTACGGCGTCAGCTTTCCCATGATGTCAAAAATATCAGTAAAAGGAAGTGATATACATCCAATTTACAGCTGGCTGACACAAAAGTCGAAAAATGGAGTGATGGATTCGAAAGTAAAATGGAACTTCCAAAAATACCTGATTGATGAAAATGGGAAGCTTATTGATGTACTTTCCCCAAAAGAAAAACCAAATTGCGAAAAGGTAATTTCATGGTTAGAACAATAAATGAGTTTCAACAAAAAAAGAGACGCAATGGCGTCTCTTCAATATAATTGTATTGTTTGCTGTGCTGATCTAATTCTTACGTTCCAGTTCGTTTAAATTCTCCATTTTCTTTTTGCTCAGGAAGGAGTAAATATCACCCAAATGTTCCTTCACCTTCTTGTTGCCAAATTCGTATACCTTCTCGGCCAAACCATCCAGAAAATCACGGTCGTGAGAAACCAGAATAATGGTTCCGTCAAATTCTTTTAAGGCGGACTTCAAAATATCTTTGGTTTTCATATCCAAATGATTGGTTGGCTCATCAAGAATCAGCAAATTCACCGGCTCCAGCAACAATTTAATCATTGCCAACCGGGTTTTTTCTCCACCCGACAGAACTTTTACCTTTTTTGTTGAGTTGTCACCTCCAAACATGAAAGCACCTAATATATCTTTAATTTTTGTTCGGATATCTCCCTTGGCAATATCATCAATGGTTTGAAAAACCGTTAAATTTTCATCCATCAACGAAGCCTGATTCTGAGCAAAATAACCAATCATCGTATTGTGCCCAAGTGTTAAGTTACCGCCATGCTCAATTTCCTGCATAATGGCTTTTACCAAAGTCGATTTTCCTTCTCCGTTTTTACCTACAAAAGCCAGCTTCTCTCCTCTTTGTATTGTAAAATTCACACCTGAAAATACAGTATGATCACCGTAAGTTTTTTCAACATCTTCCATAATTACAGGATAATTTCCTGAACGCGGCGATGGCGGGAATTTTAAACGAAGTGCTGAATTATCTTCCTCATCAACCTCAACAATATCGAGTTTTTCGAGCATTTTCACCCGCGATTGAACCGCCAGTGTTTTGGAATACGTACCCTTAAACCTGTCAATAAAAGTCTGATTATCAGCAATCATTTTTTGCTGTTCCTCAAATGCTTTTTGCTGATGAACTCTTCGTTCCTTGCGAAGCTCTAAATATTGAGAGTAATTTACTTTGTAATCGTAAATTCTCCCCATTGTAATTTCAATAGTCCGTGTCGTGATTTTATCAACAAAAGCCCTGTCATGAGAAATAATAACAACGGCTTTTCCCGAATTAATCAGAAAATCCTCTAACCATTGTATCGATTCAATATCCAGGTGATTCGTCGGCTCATCCAAAAGAATCAAATCGGGATTTTGCAGAAGAATTTTCGCCAATTCGATTCTCATTCTCCAACCGCCGCTAAATTCGCTGGTTGGTCTTGTGAAATCTTCCCGTACAAACCCCAATCCAAACAGTGTTTTCTCAACTTCTGCATCGTAGTTTATTTCTTCTATCGAATAGTATATTTCACTTAAAGCAGAAACATCCTCAATCAATTTGTAATAGCTCTCCGATTCAAAATCTGTTCGCGTACCCAATTCCACATTCATTTCCTCAATCTGCTTCTCCATTTCGAAAATGGAAGCAAAAGCCTGAGCTGTTTCTTCGAATACCGTACGGGTATTATCTGTCATTAAATGCTGTGGCAAATAAGCAATCACCTTATCCTTAGGACTTGAAACTCTTCCACGGGAAGGACTTTCGGCTCCTGCAATTATTTTCAAAAGAGTAGATTTACCAGCCCCGTTTTTTCCCATTAAAGCAATTCTGTCCTTTTCATTAATCACAAAGGAAATGTCTTTAAATAAAGTGGTTCCTCCAAATTCTACCGCTAAAGCATCTACACTAATCATCTCTTTAATTTAAATGAGCCGCAAAGATAATCACTTTAAGGAAATCTGAAATAAATTCTGTGCGATTGACATTTAAAATTTAAATAAGAACCCGATTGGCACTAGTCGCTTCTCTCAGTTTCAATTCTCGTCAAGTTTATCTATTACCCATTTATTGGTCACACTTTTAGGTCTGATAATTGGCTGTCCCAATCCTAAGGCAAGGATATTCTGAGCACAAAAACCCATTACTCTCGAAACACCAAACAAAACGGTATAGAAATCGAACTGATTCAGCCCGTAATGATAAAGCAGCGAACCCGACATGGCATCAACATTTGGCCATGGGCTAGCCACTTTACCTCCTTTATAAGCTGATAAAATATCAGGAACCAGCTTGAATAGTTTTTTGGCAATTTTAAAACAATGATTACCGGCACAATTGTCATTCCCAAAATTCATAAAAGCTGTAAACCGAGGGTCGGTTACCCGAAGTACCGCGTGACCATAACCAGGAATCACATTGCCTGAATCCAAAGTATCTATAATATATTTCTTTAATTCTTTATCGTCCGGATCAGCTCCAAGTTGATCATGAATTTTTAGGATGAATCGTAAACACTCCTGATTTGCCAAGCCATGTAACGGACCTGCCAAACCGTTAAGTCCTGCTGAAACGGCATAATACAAATCCGAAAGAGCCGAATTAACCACTCTTGATGTAAATGCGCTCACATTCCCTCCTTCATGATCGCAATGCAAAACCAAATACAGGCGCATTAAATCCGCAAATCCCTCATCATCATTAACACCAAGCATGTGTGCCAAATTGCCCGACCAATTCAAATTTGAATCGTAAGGAATTAAATTCCCGTCTCCAAAGCGAATTCGATAAATACCTGCTGCAAGTTCTGGTAACTTTGCAAGTATATTCATCGCATCCTCCAGGGTGTATTTCCAATAATCTGCTTTTTGTAAGCCTTTCTGATACTCTTTTTTAAATACAGACTCATTTTCCATCGACAAAATACCCAGACTCAACATGGTCATCGGATGCGTGTCTTTTGGAAGACTGCGCAACACATCCCATGTGTATTGCGGTACCTTGGCACGTTTATTTAAATCATTCTGAAAATCGGCAAGCGATTCCTTATCCGGAAATTTTCCTGTACTCAAAAGGAAAAATATTTCCTCAGGTAATTTATCCGAAAACTCATTTGTTGTATACTTTCCGATATAAAGGCCCGAATAAGGATCAACATAAGAGGTGTTGCAAGCCAATGCAACCAATCCACGCATTCCACCATATATTTGTCCGACAGTAACTTCCGAAACTACTGAATTACGGCCTCGGGCAAAAATATTATCAATTTCCAACTGCAATTCAATAATGTGATTTTGAATTCCTTCCCGTAGATTATCCATATCAATTTTATTATTCCGTTTCAACACAAATCTAAAAAAGAGTGCAGGCAATACACTTAACAGAGGCAAGAGGACTTTATATAAGTTACAAAAAAATGGCTGATTAGGAAACTTAACATATAGACTATTAGTAGTTTATTGAAAATTAACCACCTCCGAAGTCATCTTTTCAGATGACTTTTATTAAAATCGAGTAGGTAGAGGGATTACTCCCTCGCCCTCTCACACCACCGTACGTACTCTCGTATACGGCGATTTCAAATTAATTTTGTAACAGTACATATTTATTCGACATATTAAACAAACCTAAATCC
>NZ_MVDE01000025.1 GCF_002843385.1 Labilibaculum manganireducens | reverse complement strand
TCAATTACTAATGGATAGATTTTTAATTGTGTTTGGGATAAACCCAAACACGAAGAAAAATAAAGAAAAAGTCAGGCAACTCAATAATTTTGGTTTAATAGCTGCATAAAACTTAACGAACTATTGTAAATAGGAAGCCACATTATAAAAATCATTTTATTCCAAAGAGTCCAAAAAAATCAAAACCAATTTGTGAACAACAAAAAAGACGATTTATTGAAAATGAGATAGCATATTTAATAATGTTCTGGGGAGTTTCTCGTGGATCTAGCGATGAACTAAATGAAAGGCTAACCAGTCAGTTTGATTTAATTGATAATGGAAATACTGGAGGTTTTGATATTATTGACTACATAAAAAAAATACCAGCTGTATATGAATGTGGAGATAGTTCCAGAAATTTTAGTGTAATTATAAATAGCTTTCTTAAAACTAAAATTCTTTCTAATTCAACAGTAATTAATAATATAAATAATGGATTTGTCAAATTTTTTGGAGGTCAGCAATATCAGTTAGGACATTACTTTAGACATCTATATCAGGCAGTTAATTATATTGATAGTCAATCATCTTTTTTGTTTTCAAAGGATGAGAAGTATGAATACATAAAGACTTTGCGCGCCCAAATGTCAAATTACGAGCAGGCATTACTCTTCATTAATTCTCTTACTATCATGGGACGGGATTGGGAATATTCAAATAAAGATGGTAAATGTTTGATTTCTGAATACAATCTGATTAAAAATCTACCAAAGAAATTCATTCCTAATATGCAGCCTCAAGATTATTATCCCGATGTGGATTTTGAATGGAAGAGTAAAAAGGTAAAAAAAAAAGCCTCATTAAATTGAAATTTGATAATAGGGTAAGTGTGTGACTTCTTGCCGCCAAACCCAAAGCGAAATACAATCAATTGATCAGACCTTTCAGGTCTCACTTTATTTAAGCAACATTTATAAACAGACAAATCCTCCATGTATTGGGGGATTTTTTATTGCAGGAAAAAAGACACCGCATCAAATTTTTAAGCAATTAACCAACAATGTATGTTTAGTAAAATTTTGGAAGGAATGATTGCTCTATTAAAAAAAAATGTTCAAGTCGATTTAGGTATAATTTTTTATGTATTTTTAGAAACTTTTAAAAAATATTTAACTACTAATTTTATTAAGCTATTTAGAAATGGTATGGATAGCTTTGATAAAGCTGTTGTTAATTATTCTTTTTGATTAATAAATCAGCAAAGAAAAATACATACCATTGCGAAACCTTTAAACAAAGACTATGAAAGTAATTAAAAGCTTTTTTCTATTAACGCTTCTATGTGCGCTATGTTATTCTTGTTCAGATTCAAAAGACGAACCAGATCTACCTCCTGAACCAGGCAAAGGGATTTTATCAATTAGCCCTACGGAATCAAGTAATACGAAATCTTCAGCAGGTACATCATATGAATTGTCTGATTTAGTAACTGCAGTAATTACAATAGAACAAAACAAAGTGGTACTTGAAGCTTACAACTCAAAAGAGATAACACTTGAGAAATGGGGCGATAAAAGCTACACAATTAAAGGAATTGAATTAGAAGAAGGAAACAATTACAGCATTACTGCTTTTAAATTAAAAAATGAAGAGGATAACACGACATTTGCGTCTCCAATAACCGGATCGACTGCTTCTGCATGGGTTAATGAATCTTTACCTATTTCTTTTACTATCGATACTGATAAAACTACTGAGATTGATCTTCAGGTAGTTACTACCTTAGGTTCTAAGCCATCTGATTTTGGTTATCATTCATTTACATTCTCTGATAATACGCCAGGCGTACAATCTTATCTTGAAAACATTGAGACTATTTTTCTTGATAAAAATGAGAAGATTGTTCATCACTTTACGCAAAGAGGAATTCCAACTTATTCAGAAATATATAGAAATCACATTATAAACAAACACATTTCTATTGATATTATAGCTGAAACAATTAAGCATTATTACACCGGAGATGGTGTTTTTCCAAAGAAAGTTGTTATTGAACGCCACATATCTAAGGAAGCCTCAATGGAATATCTTTTTACAGAGCATTATGAATCTGGGAATATCGCTAAAATGGAATCAAACAGTGAAGTTAGGGAATTTGATGACAATGGCTTACCAACAAAATATATTTCTCTAAACTCAGCAGGTGTTCCAGAATGGCATGTGGAATATTCACATAATGACAAAGGATATTTAGAATCCAAACATTACTTTGATATTGAGGGGATCAAAGATTACTCATACAACTACACTTACGACGATGAAGGGAATCAAATTTCCAAATCAAAAGTCAATTCAGATGGGACTTTATTAGTCAGCCAAGTTGAATATGAGTATGTTAATGGATTGATGAAACGGACAATTTACTATAATGTTAATGAAAATCAAGAAAAAGAAGAATATGCACGTGAAGACTTTGAATACAATTCCGATAATTTACTAGTTAAAGAAAGTTTGACCTATACTCCATCAGAAATGGTTAATACTTTAGACTATATTTATTCAGGAAATAAAATAGTTTCATCAGAGTCTAGAATATCTACGGACCCGGATTTCCTTAAAATATATTATTACGATGATTTGGGATGGATGGAAAATGAAAATTCCAATAAAATTTATGATTTTAGAGGACACTTAATTGAGGATCATTACGTATCCGGAGAGTATAAAATTGTAGAATTGTATGATGACGATTCCAAGATTTCTGAAAAGAAAATTTATAGTATGGATGGAGTCTTATTAAAATCAGTACAGCCTGAAAATAATAATGCAGTAATAAATTATTGGGTCAATGGTTTTGCAAAATCTGAAACATTTTTCAATAATAATTTTGATATTCTTTATTATCAAAATATGACCAATACTGAATTTGACACTCATAACCCAACTGAATCTGATCAGTTTGAATTGTTGAATCATGTTCGATATCACATCAATAATAATGAATCCGGCGTTATGCTTTCCAGGGTTTATTTAGAAACTATGGCAAATGATGAATATTCATCAGGAATTATAATTCGTGCTGTTGATGAGCAATATGCAAAAGAAAAGGCAGATTACAGTGTCGTTAAAAGAGTGTACACTTATTTTTACTATAGTCAATACAATTCCACTTATGCAGATCCTAATGATCTATATAAATATGTAGTTGTAGTTGATGATTTAGTAACCGGAGAAGTGACATCAACTTATTACGATGCTAATGGTAATAAAATTTAATTTCTGCTAAGAATAGAAGCAGTAAATTCACATATTAATTATGAAGAACCTGATAGTTTGTATAACTGTCAGGTTTTTTTTTATCCGATTTTTTGAATTTAATCAGTAATACGAATAGGGATTGTTTTGCATTTTTAAAGTTTATGTTCTCATTCAAATTGGGGAATTTTTTATTGCAGGAAAAAAGTGTTGGGAGCTGGTGAAACAAGACATAGACGCATTTCTTTTTGTTTGGTATAAATAGTAAGTTTACCTTGCTTTGCAGCAGTACAAATAAATAGTAAGAAATATTATCGATGGGAGACTTACTTATAATTGAAGAGTTGAATGCTCAGCTAAAGTGGAAAATAAAACAAGTAGAGAAAGTTACTTGGTTGATAAAAGGCTATCAGTTGAATGAATTGGCTCAGCTTACCCGTTTAAATATTTCGAAAAAGAATTTGAAAGGCAAGTGGCCTGCTGCACTTTTTAAATTGAAACACCTGGAATTTTTAGACATTCAGGAAAATGGACTTGAATGGATTCCGGATGAAATAGCCAATTTAAAGAGTTTGCGATGCCTGGATATTCGTCGGAACCAGATCAGTTCACTGCCTCAATCAATAACGGAAATGCCAAATCTTCAAAAATTATATTTGGGTAACAACAGCTTTACTGTTGTGCCTTCGGCTCTTAGTACCTGTCCTAAACTGGAGCTAATTGATTTTACGAACAATAAAATTTCTGAAGGACTGGAACAGCTTTTACAATCAACATCCATTACCAACATTTATTTGGAAAACAATTGCATAAAGTCATTTCCCTTTCATCTGCTTAAAAACAATCAACTCACCGAGCTGAATTTAATGGAAAATCAAATTGAAAATATCCCGGAAGATCTGCCGGCTATTATGCGCTTTCATTATTGAAATTGGAAAAGAAGTCGGAAATAGGCAGATCATTCATCTTTTGAATTATTCCTTTTTTTATTCATGGATTTCTCTATATTTTAAAGGTGTTGAACCATATTCTTCTTTAAAACTTTTTCGGAAATGGGAAAGGCTTTGAAATCCTACTTCCATACAAATCTCATTAATTGCTTTGCTTCCTTCATTAATTAAATTGGCTGCTTTTTTTAAACGGTACTTACGTATAAATTCTCCCGGACTTTCTTGTCCCAATTGTTTCATCTTGCGATATAATGTTACGCGGCTCATACCCACCATATTGCTTAGAGTATCTGCATTAAATGCAGGGTCAGGATAATTATTGTCGAGAATAATGAGAATTTTTTTGAAAAATGATTTGTCATTTATGCTCCAACTGTCGTTTTTGTTTATTGCAAACTGCTCAATGTTTTTCCTGATTTCGTGATGCTTGTTAATAATATTGCTGACTCTAGACAGAAAGAGATTTGGATCAAAAGGTTTTTCAATAAAGTCGTCGATATTGGTTTGAAAACCTTCAATTTTTGAGGATATATCTGTTTTTGCACTTAGAATAATAATTGGAATGAAACGAGTTTCCGGTACTTCTTTAACCGTTTTTGATAATTCAATCCCATCCATTACAGGCATCATTAAATCTGTAATTATAAGGTCGGGAATATTTAGTTTTAGCTTCTTTAGGGCTTCTCTGCCATTTGTGGCGGTTTCAATTTTATAATATTTGGACAAAAGAGACGAAAGATATTCCAAAAGCTCGGGATTATCTTCAACCAACAATACCTTATCGCCTGATGGATTTCCGGGTTCTATAACAATTGGACCACGTGTTTCATATCTTTGAATATCTGGAAGAGGTTCTTCTTCAAAAATGTCCGACTCTTTAAAATGTTTGTTTCCCCATTTAAAGAAGAGATGAAAAGTAGTGCCTTCTCCTAATTGACTTGTACATCTTATATTTCCTTGCTGTATATCAACCAACGCTTTTACTAATGCCAGTCCCATTCCATGTCCGTCAATGTTATGCGAATTCTTCTCGCCCCTGAAAAAACGTTTAAAAATATTTTCTTGTTCGTCTTCAGGAATGCCTGTACCAGTATCCGTAATTCTTAAAACGAGCCCATCCTCTTGTCTTACAAAATCAATAATCACAGAGCCTCCTTTTTCAGTGTATTTTAAGGCATTCGATAAAATATTATAAATGATTTTATCTGTTTTATCTATATCAAACCATAGTAAAATCTTATCGTTAGTATTTAATATCTCAATATTAATATTCTTCCGTAGAGCAAGGTCTTTAAATGAATCGGTAATTTCACTCGTAAATGAAACGATATCAAAATGGGTAATTTTTAGTTTGAGTTCACCCTGATCATATTTTCGAAGATCAATAAATTGGTTGACCAGGCGAAACAGACGATCAGAGCTTTTTTTTATGTTTTTTAGTATGTATTGATTTACACCTTGTTCCCGCAGTGTTTCAATATTTCCCATGATAATTGTTAAAGGCGTTCTGAATTCGTGCGAGAGGTTTGTATAATATTTTAATTTGGCTTGATCGGCTTCATGTAACTGATTGCTCATTTCTACCATTTTTTCTTTTTGAGCAATGATTTTATTCTTTTGTTTTTCAATGGAAAAAGTTTGTTCTCTAATTTGTGTTTCCAGTTGCAAATTCCACCGTTTAATGGTGTATAATCGAATCTTAAAAACAGTAAGAATAACAATAACAACAAGTGATAAACTTATCCATTTAAACCATACTGTTCGATAAAAGGGAGGTATTATTGATATGGAAAGTTGTGCAGGTGCACTCCATATTTGAGCATCTTGACTTGCCTCAACTTCAAAGGTGTAATTGCCTGGAGAAAGATTTGTAAATACAGCCCGGTTTGCATCTTGGGAAGTAACAACCCAGTTGGATGATAGCCCTTTTAAACGGTATCTGAATTGTGATAAATCGGGATAGTTGAACGGAAAAGCATTAAAATAAAGTGAAAAGGCATTTGAGCTATAGTTTAAATTAAGCGAATTCAGATTTTGTATCGAACGAGGTAAAATTAGTTGATCATCGATTTTCTCTCCAACTTTAACTTTTTGGTTATTTATGTACAAGTCAGTAATAATGGGATGAGTAGGAATTGTGATTTTTTTCGTTGTTTGTGGATCGAAACTTATAAAACCATTGTAACCCCCAAAATAGATTTTACCTTCAGAATCTTGAAAAAAGGCATCATCCATAAACACATTTTCAGTCAAAAAACGTTCTATACTGTTATCTTTCAGTTTAAGTTTATTGATTCCACGGTTCGTACTCATCCATAATTGCCCATCTTCATGAATTACGCTATATATGAGGTTATTCGATAATCCATCAGTCTCAAAGAACGTAGCGATTACTTTCTCTTTTTTAATATCGAAAGCCATTAATCCATTGTTACTGCCAATCCACATGGTATTGCCAATAAGTTCGAGCGCATATAGCTTGTTGTCTGTTAAATTGTTTTTTTCGTAAGTGAAATAGCTTAGGTTTGAATTAGGTGTTAATTTGCACAGTCCATAATCACCTAATATAAACCAATAGTTAGATTTTTTGTCGATTGTTAGGCTACGAATCGATGCTTTAATATAGTTATCGGGCATTGATATTTCTTTCAATTCTCCCGTTTTTAGATTAATTGTTGCAATTCCGTTAAAATTGGTTACAGTTAATTCTCCCGGGCTATATTCTTTAAGATGATAACAGACATCTGGCCAATCCCAGTTGTATTGAATTTGGCACGATTCAATCTGATTTTTGATTGCATTATATTTACAAAGTCCGTTGTTTGTACCTATCCATAACTCTTTATTGGAGTCTTCATATAAAGATCTGATATTTTCCAGCGATTTGGTGGTTGTTTTTGGAAAATAGATTTGCGAATACAAGATTTGTGAATTGTCTGTTTTAATACATACCAGACCAAGCCGGTCGAAACCAATCCATATATTGCCATCTGAAGTTTTACAAATTGCTCGTATCGGATCAATTTCCTGATCCGATTTTGATAATACAGAAATTAAATGGTGTCCAAAAATATTTTCTCTTCTGGAATATAAGTTTGCGCCATACTTTGAGGTTCCTATCCATAAATTTCCTGCTTTATCGAAGATAAGATTTTTGGCATCTTTTCCATGAAATGAATAATCATTAAATGGATCATATGAGTATTTTGTGATATCCTTTATCGTGTCATTTTGATTTTGCAAAAGGGCTAATCCGTCTTCTAATCCTAACCAAATTTCATTTTTGTATCCGGCAATCGATAATATTCTGTTTTTATTTCTGAATCCATTGTATTCTGCATTTGTTTTTAGTGGGATTGTATGGTTGTTGTTAAGGTTGAGAACTTTTAATTGATTCGAATTGAATAAAATAAGTGAATCGTTGTAAATGGGCGAAACACTTTGTACAACCGAATTAATTATCATTTTGCCACTTAAATCGTTGCTTTTGTTCTTCGGATAGCTATATATTCCACCAGATCCCCAATAAAATACTTTTTTATTACCACCATAAATCAAGTGTCCGTTTTTAAAAGGAACCTCAAATTTGGTGGTCACATTCGTTTCTGCATTGTATTTATATAATCCATTTGGATCGGTAAACCAAAGAACAGAATCTGAGAATGATACCATACTTGATAAATGAACTGCATCACCAGGAGAAAAACAGCTATCCGGGTATATTCGGAAGTCGTTCGATGAGGCGTCAAACTTGTTTATTCCTCTTTCTTGTATATGTACCCATATATTCCCATTTGGACATGACGATAATTGCTCAATGTAGTTTCCTTCCAATGAGTTCTCAATGGAAGGAGTAGAACGAAAAATATCATAATTACTTCCATCAAAACGTGTAATTCCTTCAATTGTTCCGAACCAAACATAGCCCGTTGAATCTACAATAAGACTATTAATGTTGTTCTGAGAAAGTCCTTTTCCAGTATCAAAATAATCAAAGCGAATATGTTGTGCTTTTGAGCTGAATTTCAGTATGGGAGACAGCAAGAATAAGACTAATAGTGTCTTTTGTAGTTGATTGAGATTGGTAGGTTTCGTCATGATGGCACTAAAATAAACAAATGAATCAAAAACACCACTATATGAAACAAAAACACCTTATGTGTGAATTTTACGACAATACTTTTGAAAAGAATTTAAACTACTCCTGTTTTGAAAGTAGAATTAAGACAAAATAAACTATAAACTGATATTCTATGAAAAATCGAATAAACCTAATTTTTATGCTGGCTCTGATGATGTTTTTAACAAATCATTTGAGAGCACAATCTTTATCAAAACTAGTAAATCCTCTAATTGGTAGTGAAGGAGATGGACTTGGATGTGGTTATTGTTTTATCGGTGCGACTTATCCGTTTGGAATGGTTCAATTTTCGCCTGGCTTTTTTACCCCGCAACATGGATTTGCCATCACTCAATTAAGTGGAGCCGGCTGTGCTAATATGGGTAATTTCCCGGTGTTGCCATTGTCAGGAATACTTAAAAAATCGCCAAACGACATGGATGAATTTATTCCATACCAGAAGGTTAATGAGGCAAATGCCGGCTATCTTTCGGTAAGTATGAAAGATAACACGCTTGCAGAGTTGACAGTTAACAAACGTTCGGGTATTGCCAAGTTTACTTTTGATTCGAATAACGGGACCGTGCTTATTGGCTCTGGCATAAACGCAACATTTGTTGAGAATGCTGCAGTGGAAATAACATCGCCTTCAACATGTGAAGGTTTTAGTTATGGTGGTGATTTTTGCGGAGCAGAAACCCGCTATACGATCTATTTTGCAGCTGAATTTGATCGCGACGCAGATCGGTCAGGAACATGGATGAAAGGAACTTTACTCCATTCGGCAAAACGCGCTTATGGTAAAAAATCGGGAGCTTATTTTACATTCGATACCAACGAAGATAAAGAAGTGGAGTATAGAATTGCCATTTCTTTTGTTTCGGTCGAAAATGCTCGCGAAAACCTTAAAAAATCGGCAATGCAGAATAGCTTCGAGACATACCGAAATTTTACTGCAAAGGTATGGGATGCTCATCTTGGAAAGATTAAGGTGAAAAGTGATAGCCAAGACGAACAGAGACAGTTTTATACGCATTTGTATCATACTTTAATTCATCCTAATGTAGTGAGCGATTCCAACGGTGAATTTATTGGAGCTGATTATCAGGTTCATCAGGTTGCTACAGGGCACGAAGCATACAGCTCGTTTAGTGTTTGGGATACATATCGGACACAGGCGCAGTTGCTTGCAATGCTCTATCCAAGGGAAGCAGGTGATATGATGCAATCGCTGGTTGAATTTGCAGATCAGGCCGGTGGTTATGGCCGGTGGATTTTGGCCAACATTGAAACCGGCATTATGCAAGGTGATCCAACTTCTATCTTAATTGCCAATACCTTTGCTTTTGGAGCAACTGACTTCGATGTTAGAAGGGCCTTTGATTTCATGAAAAAAGGCGCGACAATTCCACACTTATATTCACAGGATCGGGAAATTCGTCCGTTTTTAAAAGAATACAATGAAGTAGGTATTGCACCTGCTTCAATGCTTTTGGAATATACTGCTGCCGACTATGCTATTGGTGAATTTGCTCGCCAATCGTTACACTATGAAAGCGAAGCAGAGTTCTTTATTAATCGCTCGGAGAATTGGAAAAACCTATATAATCCACAATTAAACTGGCTTTGTTCCAGACATGAAAATGGCAAATGGAAAAGTATTAAATCGGATTGGAGAGAAGCCAGCCATAAGAATTATTTCTGGATGGTTCCTTACGACTTGGAAACCTTAATTGATACTATTGGCGGGAAAAGAGCAGCCGAAAAAAGGCTGGATTCTCTTTTTGTTCGACTTGATGCATCTTATGATGATGATTGGTTTGCAGCCGGCAACGAGCCAGATTTCCAAATTCCCTGGATATACAATTGGACTGATTCACCTTCGAAAACCAATAAAGTTCTTCAACGGATTTTTCATGAAGTATATAATAGCTCATCTTCCGGGCTCCCCGGTAACGATGATTTGGGAGCGATGGGAGCATGGTATGTTTTTGCGTCCGTTGGACTTTATCCAATGGTGCCTGGAGTTGGATATTTTTCAGTCAATATTCCGCGGTTTTCAAATGTAAACATCGAGTTACCCGGTGGAAATCTATCTATTACTGGTGGTTCAAAAACTGCTTCTAAAATAAAATCATTAAGACTAAATACTAAAAAACACGAAAAGTATTGGATCAAGTGGAATGAGATAAAAAACGGGGGGAAGATTGATTTCTCAACCGCTCAATAAATAACGGGTTTATCAACAGTGACGGCGGTAAGGTTGCCCGTTATGAAGGTTTTGAGTTTGACTTAAACGAGATTGGAGTGCAGGTTTGGTATGTTCGTATTTTGGTGAAATTCCCAAATTGGCAAAATACAAACTGTGTGAATACTGGAGAAATCTCTTTGTATGGAGATGATTTGTAATTGATATAAAATGGTTCCGTTTAAAATAACGTTGATCGTTAAACGCGGTTGACAGCTTCTTTTTTAGTTAGTAAAAGGGCTTCTTGAATTGCTAAAAACAATTGGGAAGTCCTTTCCTTTTTTATGTTGAGTTCAATTGTAATATACTTGAATCTACTGCAATAATTCATTCCACGTATATAATAGAACAGAAATGAATTTTTGAACGAATTTATAAAGATGATAGGTATATAAATAAGTTATACTGGGATTTTTATTCTTTGCGCTTCAATGTTCTATTAGACTCAATTTGTAATTACGTTCTGGCAGGAGAGGACGATCATGGACTTGATTCGTATTTTCCTCAGTATTCTATCACTACCAATCTCCGATAATGTTTCAAAAGTGTCTTATTCGTTTCAAAAAAATAAAATAAGGCATAATAAAATCATTAGTTGTTCCTTAGTTCAATAAGTTGTCAAACGTCTCTTTATGTGGTTGTTATGTATGGCTTCCGAAGAATGGCTTATTGCCTTTTTTATCCTTTTGCAGAAAAAATTGACAGATGAAACAAAAGCATCTCTATCTGAAACAAAAACACCATATCAAGAAAGTGCACATGTTTACTTTTGAATACTTACTTCTGTAAAAAACGATGTTTACAGCCATCATATTTGGGTTTTGGGAAGTAATCCTATTAGAAAACCTTTTCAGGTTGATACTGAAAATGGTCGCATTTACGATCGGGATGCTATGAAACTTTTGGGTAAAGAATATGAAAGGGCTGGGAACCTAAAATGTAATAATCATTCAAAATTATCAATAAGTATATAATAAAAGACCAAACTGTTAACGGCAGTTGGAACCTAATTTATATAAAATCTATAACCTTTATTTTATTAATTAAAACTATGAATGTAATGCGAAAAGTGAAAGAACAAATTTCACGAAGAAAGTATTTAATACTTTATCTTCTAATTCTGCCTTTGATGCTTTTCCATAGCGTGGAAGCTATAGGACAAGCAGGTTCAAAAACAATAATGGGTAAGGTTACTGACTCTAAGAGTTTCCCATTACCAGGTGTTGCTGTCTTTATAAAAGGCACAACCATGGGAACTACAACTAATGTCGATGGAATTTATAATTTGAAACAAATTCCAGAGAATAGTACCTTGGTTTTTTCTTTTGTAGGGATGAAAAGCGAGGAGATTAAAGTTGCCGGAAAAACAACTATTGATGTGCTTTTAGAAAATGAAACCATTGGCTTGGATGAGGTTGTGGCTATTGGCTACGGTACTCAGAAGAAAAAAGACTTAACCGGCTCAATTGTTCGCATGGAAATGGGTGGGAAAGAGCAAGCAGCAAATACCAGTTTGGTGCAGGCTTTACAAGGGTATTCGCCGGGATTGAACGCTTCAGGAGGATCCAGTGCAGGCGATGGAGGCTCTTTTTCAATTAGGGGAAGAACTTCTTTGTCAGCAAGTGATCAGCCACTTATTGTTTTAGATGGAATTATTTATAACGGGAGTATTAACGATTTAAACGTTAATGATATTCAGTCTGTCGACATTCTGAAAGATGCCAGTGCTGCTGCTGTTTACGGTTCAAGGTCGGCTAATGGTGTTCTTGTTGTTACTTCAAAAAAAGGAAGTTCAGGAAAACCAAAATTTACGTTCAATGCTTACTATGGTGTTCAGGGATTATCAAACACTGATCGTACGAATGTTATGGATGCAGAGCAATATGCAGTTCGTTTGGTGGATTACTACTACCAGCAGGATTTGTACGACTGGTATAAAACCGGGCCAACCAGTGCCGACGGACGTCCGGTTAGACCTGATGTTACTGATCGCAATTTGGTTGCATCGTACCTGAGAACCGAAGAAGAACAGCTTAACTACTTAGCAGGAAAAGAAGTGGATTGGGTTGATGAAGTTTTTCAAACCGCACCAATTCAGTCGTACAGTTTAAGTGTATCCGGGAAAACGGATCGCACCAATTATTACTTGTCAACTTCTTATTTAGATCAGGAAGGAATTTTACTGAACGACAACTATGAACGTTTAACTTTTAGCGGTCGTTTCGAAAGCGAAATTACAGACTGGTTAACTCTGGGTTTTGACCCAACTTTTTCGCACCGTGACTATTCGGGTGTTAGTGCATCGGCCGGTTATGCTTTGCAGGCAAGCCCGCTAGGAAATATGTACGATGAAAATGGAGACTATCCGGTTTATATCGCCGAAGAATCTTACAATTATCATCCGCTTGGAAACTTGTTGGCAGATGATAGTTCGCCAAGAGATTATTTTAGTCTGGTATTAAAAGGGGCGATCAAAGTTCCTTGGGTAAAAGGGTTAAAATATGAGGCGAATTATTCAAAAACCTATGATTTTGATAAAACCTCACGTTATTATCCAACTTCTATGGCTGACGGATCGAAAACCGACGGCTCTGGCTATGTTGATAATTCGAACCAAAGAACATGGTTATTAAACAGTTTATTTACCTATAGCAGAACTTTTGATGATAAACATAAGATTAATGCAAATTTCTTATACAGTCGTGAAAATGTTTCCGGAGATGGCTCGTATTTGTATGCTTATGGTTTTGCCAATGAAATTTTGGGATATAATGCCTTGGAACTTGGCGAAAACCAGGAGGTCTCTACTTCGGCTTACGAAGAGAATACGCTCTCGTACATGGGGCGTATAAACTATAGTTTTGATAGCCGTTATTTACTTACAGCAACAATCAGAAGAGATGGTTTCTCGGGTTTTGGTGGAAATAAGAAATTTGGAAACTTCCCGTCGGTTTCACTCGGATGGGTTATTTCAGAAGAGTCGTTTATGGACAACGCGGACTGGATGGATTTTCTTAAGCTCCGCTTGTCATATGGTGTAAATGGGAACCAGGGAATTGGTCGGTATGCCAGCCAATCAAAAATGGGAAGTACAGAAACTGTATTCGATGGCACTACTGCAGTAGGTCTCTATGCATCTTCGCTTGGGAATGCTGATTTAGGTTGGGAAAAAACAGCCTCTTTTAACGTGGGAGTTGATTTCAATTTCTTCGGCAACAGAATTTCTGGAAGTGTTGATGCTTATCACGCAAAAACAACTGATGTATTAGTGCAGAGATCCATTCCGAGAACCACCGGTAACTCTAGTGTTTGGACCAATATTGGCGGAATAGAGAACAATGGTATTGAAGTGAGTCTTGTTACTGAAAACATCAAAACCCACGATTTTAAATGGAAAACTGCTTTTGCATTCTCTTTGGTTCGAAATAAAATTACCAAACTCTACGACGAGGTAACTGAAGACTTGGGGAACAGTTGGTTTGTAGGGGAACCTATCAGCACAATTTACGGCTATGTAAACGATGGTGTTTGGCAGGAAGAAGATTTGTTTAACGGTACTATTATGGAAGGCTATTACCCTGGACAATTTAAAGTGCGCGATTTAAGCGACGATGGAGAAATTACTGCCGAGGAAGACCGAAAAATACTTGGCACAACTGATCCGAACTATCGCATTAGTATGAATAATATCTTAACCTATAAAAATTTCACATTCAGCTTCTTCTTAAATTCTATACAAGGAGGGAACAACTATTACCTTGGAAATAATTCGGGAGCTGTTGTAGCGGGAGGAACAGATTCTGCCTACCGTTTAAACAGAACAGCCATACGCGATTACTGGAGACCAGATAATGCTGTCAATGATGCTCCTGGTATTTATTATAATCCGAAAAAAAATCCAGGAGTATATCAAAGAAAAAGTTTTGTGCGCCTGCAAGATGTTTCTTTAGGATATACATTCGATAATAGCTTTCTGTCAGGTTTAAAAATCGACAACCTGAAGGTTTATGTAAGTGGGAAAAATCTTTATACCTGGACTGATTGGTCGGGCTGGGATCCTGAAACAGGAAGCCCAATGATGAGAAGTATTATTGGCGGTGTAAATATTAGTTTTTAATCAGAATACTAATTGTAAAAACAAAACAATCAGTTATTAATACTTTAAAAACAATAAAATGAAAAAAAAGAATTCAATACAAAAATATATAAGTGGAAGTATCGCTTTGGTACTCTTACTTTTGGGAATGTACTCTTGTAACGAAGATGTACTTGATGAAACCCCTCTTGATTTTATTTCAACAACAAATGCTTTTAATTCGCCCGATGATGTAGAAATGGGAGTTGTAGGACTGTACAGTTTAGGGCGCGATTGGTATTCGGCAATAAACGAAAAATATATGTTTGTCTTTACTGCCTTGGGAACGGATCTGGCCTATTTCGGAGAAGACCCGGCCGGAGGTTACATGAGTAACTGGGATACCGATATTACACCAACCAGCGATTTGCCAGAAAGGTTTTGGACCAAAGCTTTTGATTTGGTATATCAATCAAATACAGTAATTGCAGGTATCGAGAATCTGGAGTGGAATAATGAAGAAAAAAAGAATATGTATTTGGCTGAAGCCCGTTTTTTCCGTGCTTTCAATTATCGTATTCTTGTTACATTATATGGAGATGTTCCATTGGTAGTAGAACCGATTGCAACTCCTAAAACCAATTTTGTAAGAGCACCTAAAGCTGACATCTATAAATTAATGGAAGAAGATTTTGCTTTTGCTGCTGATAAACTTCCCGTAAACGGACAAGAAGCTACAGCCGGACGATTAACTCAAGGCGCTGCATGGCACATGTTAAGCGAAACTTATTTGGCACAAAACAAATATCAGTTGGCTGTAGATGCCGCAACACATGTAATCAACGATTACGGTTACGATTTAATGCGGGAACGTTTTGGCTCACAACCTAATTTGTTTGGTTCCGAAAATGTCTATTTCGACCTGTTTACAAAAGAAAACCATAACCTGGGAAGCAATAAAGAAGCAATCTGGGTGATACAAAATGATCCTGATGTAACAGGAGGAGGTTTTTATGCCGGAGAAAGAGGGTATGGATGCGCTTATTACCGAATGGGTAACACCCCGGACGGATACAAAGCCTTTTTGGGTGATATTAATAATGGCTCTTATACCGGATACAGCGATACACTCGGACGTCCGGTAGGATGGTCAAGGCCTACAAATTACACTGCTTATAGTATTTGGAAAAGCGACTGGGATAATGATTATAGAAATGCAGAGGCTTGTATTAAAAGACATTTCTATTTCAATAATCCGAATTCAGCATACGATGGAATGGAAATTGACTGGAGCTTGTACGAGTCTCGTTCAAGTGCGTTTAAAGATACCACCCAATACATATATCCTTATTTCATGAAAGCTGCAGCTCCCAATGATCATTACACTGATTTATCTAGAGCAGGAGGTGGTGTAAACCATAAAGATGTTTATGCAATTCGTTTGGCTGAAACTTATTTGTTAAGAGCAGAGGCATATTTGGGATTAAAACAACCCGGAAAGGCAGCCGACGATATAAATGAAGTACGGAAAAGGTCAAATGCTAAGCCGATATCAGCAGGCGATGTGACTATCGATTATATTCTGGATGAAAGAGCTCGGGAGTTATACACAGAAGAATGGCGTATGTTAACACTTATGCGTTTAGGGAAATTGGTTGAACGTGTTAGTGCTTATAATAACAATCCTGGAAATCCCGGTTTAAGTATTCAGGATTATCAGAATCTATGGCCAATTCCTCAAACTGAAATTGATTTAAATACAGGAGCTGTTTTAGAGCAAAATCCTGGTTATGAGTAGTAATCTCTCATGAGGTATAATTCTGTACCAACTAATCGGTATAGTTATTTTAAGAACTTCCTTGAATGCAGTTTTGCATGCAGGAAGTTCTGTTTTTCCTTTTTGTATGCAACACTTGTGGGTTTTTATAAAAAAACCAATTCATCCTGTTCAGAAAACTTTTAACCCAAGAAAATAATGATAATGAGTAAAGAGAGATTAAAGAGATTTGTATTGATAATATTTTTATTGCCAGCGTTTTGCATGTGCTCCCAACCGGGAAAAAAAACGAATTTTTCCGATCATGTTGATCCAATTATTGGATCCGGAGGGCATGGTCATGTTTTCGTTGGCGCAAGCGTGCCTTTTGGAGGTGTTCAACTGGGACCAAGCAATATTTTTAAGGGCTGGGACTGGTGTTCAGGATATCATTACTCAGATAGCATTGTGATTGGTTTCTCACATACTCACTTAAGCGGAACCGGTGGTTCCGATTTGGGTGATATTCTGTTGATGCCCGTAAATGGAGAGGTTAGCGTAAAAAGAGGACGTCAAGACGATATAAGTAATGCTTATGCTTCCTATTTTAGTCACGATAACGAGGAAGTAAAAGCTGGCTATTATTCTGTAATTCTTGATAAATACAAGATCAAAGCAGAACTAACCGCAACCGAAAGAGTTGGAATTCATAAATATACTTTCCCATCAGAAAATAACAACCATGTTATTATTGATTTAAAAGAAGGAAACGGCGATAAATCTACTGATACCTACCTGAAAAAAGTTGATGCACACACCATTGAAGGTTACCGTTTTTCAAAAGGATGGGCGAAGGACCAGCGCATTTGGTTTACACTGAAAAGCAATCAGGAAATTGAGAAACTTGAGGTATTCGACAATGCTACTCCTGTCGGAGAGGATGTTATAAAAGCTCAGGGAGCAAAAGGAGTAATCTCATTTGCCGGCAATCCCAAAGAAGTGATTTTTAAAGTGGGTATTTCGCCGGTAAGCTCAGAAAATGCACTGGCCAATATAAATTCAGAAGCACCCGGGTGGGATTTCAACAAAATAGTCAAACAGGCAGAGGCGAAATGGAATCATGAACTTTCAAAGATCGAGATAGAAACCACTGATCCGACTTTAAAAGAGATATTTTATACTGCCATGTTTCATTCGTTTATTGCCCCTGTTTTGTTTAACGATGCCGACGGAAGTTACAGAGGCACAGATAAAGAAGTATACAACAATCCTGGATTTGAGAACTATTCCGTGTTTTCGTTATGGGATACCTACCGTACAGAGCACGAACTACTAACCATCGTTCAGCCGGAAAGGGTAAATGATTTTATCAATTCAATGTTGGCGATTTACCAACAGCAGGGCAAATTGCCGCAATGGCATCTTATGGGAAATGAAACGAACGCTATGTTGGGCTATAGCGCTGCTCCTGTGGTAGTTGATGCCTGGCAAAAAGGATTTGATGGTTTTGATGAAGAACTGGCTTTTGAAGCATTGAAAGCATCTGGAACTTTTCAATCTCAACGTGGCATTGCTCCATTAATGGAATATGGATTTATACCCAGAGATAAAGCCCGCGAAGCAACTTCGGTAGCCTTGGAAAATTCGATAGACGACAGGAGTGTTGCCCAAATGGCAAAGGGGCTTGGTAAAGAAGAAGACTTTAAATACTTTATGGAAAGAGCCGAAACTTATAAAAGTTATTTTAATAAAACTACTGGCTTTGTTCACCCAAGAATGTCTGATGGTTCCTGGGCATTACCTTACGATCCGATGGAATCAATTCATATAGTAGGCGATTTCTCGGAAGGAAACGGCTGGCAATATACATTTTTGGTTCCGCAGGATCCGGAAGGGTTAATCGAATTATTGGGTGGCGACGATAAATTCACCGATAAGCTTGATTCTTTGTTTACTATTACTGGTGACATGGGGGAACACGCTTCCGCGGATATTACCGGATTAATTGGTACGTACGCACAAGGAAATGAACCATGTCATCATATGGCATACCTTTATGCTTTTGCCGGGGAGCAATGGAAAACAGCCGAGAAAATTCGTTATATTCTTAATGAGTTTTACACGAACAAACCAGATGGATTAATTGGTAATGAAGACTGTGGGCAAATGTCGGCATGGTACGTAATGTCGTCACTTGGTTTTTATCCTGTAAATCCTTCTAACGGAGTGTATGTTTTTGGTAGTCCCTTGTTTGACAAAGCCACAATTAGTCTCCCTGACGGAAAGACCTTTGCAGTTGAAACAGTAAATAACAGTAAAGAAAACATTTACATCCAGTCGGTTGAGTTAAATGGTCAGCCTTATTCAAAAAGTTATATAACACACCAGGATATTATGGCTGGAGGAGCTCTGAAATTTGGTATGGGTAATACTCCAAATTATAATTTTGGTTCTTCATATAAAGATAGACCTAAGTCAACTTTATAAAGAAGGTTATTAATTAGTAAAATGATAGATATGTATAAAATATTTCAGAAAATCTCATTGATGTTGTTCATGTGTTTGCTATTCTTTTCAAATATAGCATTAGCACAGAAAAGTGGTATTTATAAGAAAGGATGGATTGACTTTAACAAGAATGGAAAGAAAGACATTTATGAAGATTCCACTCAACCTATTGATATTCGGGTAGCTAATTTGTTGTCGCAAATGGCAGTTGATGAGAAGACTTGTCAGTGTGCTACGCTTTATGGCTACAAAAGAGTATTAAGAGATGAAATGCCAACACCTGAATGGAAAAATGAGATATGGAAAGATGGTATTGCTAATATCGACGAAGAATTGAATGGGTTAAAGCGCACACAATATTCATATCCATTTAGCAAACATGCCGAAGCAATCAATACGATTCAAAAATGGTTTATTGAAGAAACCCGGTTGGGTATTCCTGTTGATTTTACCAACGAAGGTATTCACGGATTAAACCATGACAGAGCAACTCCGCTGCCAGCACCAATTTCAATTGGAAGCACCTGGAATAAGGATTTAGTGAATCAAGCCGGCGAAATTGTAGGCCTCGAAGCCAAAGTGTTAGGTTATACCAATGTTTATGCTCCAATTTTAGATGTCGCCCGCGATCAACGTTGGGGCAGGGTGCTGGAATGTTACGGCGAAGATCCATATTTAGTTGCCGAGTTAGGCAAACAAATGGTGAATGGAATCCAATCGCAGGGAGTGGCTTCAACATTAAAACATTTTGCAGTTTATAGTGTGCCCAAAGGCGGGCGCGATGGAAATGCACGAACAGATCCTCATGTTGCCCCACGCGAAATGCATCAATTGTTTTTGTATCCTTTTAAAGAGGTTATAAAAGAATGTCATCCACTTGGCGTAATGAGCAGTTATAATGATTGGGACGGTGTACCTGTTTCAGCCAGCCATTATTTTCTTACAGAGCTGCTTCGTGGAGAATTTGGCTTCCGCGGATACGTGGTTTCTGACAGCTATGCAGTTGAGCAGGTTTATGCCAAACATCATGTGGCTGTTGATAATAAAGACGCAGTAAGGCAAGTTGCTGAAGCAGGTTTAAATGTAAGAACAGATTTTTCTGCTCCGGAAAAGTATATACAACCCCTACGCGAATTGGTTAAAGAAGGTAAACTGTCGATGGAAACACTTGACCGTAACGTTACCGATGTTTTACGGGTTAAATTCGAGATGGGTTTGTTTGATAGTCCTTATGTGGAAAACCCGAAAATGGCAGATAAAGTGGTTGCTGTAAATACCGATGATTTTGTTTTAAAAATGGCGCACGAATCACTTGTTCTGCTAAAAAATGACGAAAAGCTTCTGCCACTTGATATTAAGAAGCTTAACAATGTTTTAGTTACCGGACCTCTTGCTATCGACGAGTCGGCTTATGTTAGTCGCTACGGCCCACAAAATCTGGATATCACTAATGTTTTGGAAGGGATAAAAAATTATGTTGGGAACCAGGCTAATGTCGATTTTGAAAAAGGCTGCGAAGTTGTTAATGCCAATTGGCCCGAAAGTGAGATTATTCCAACTCCCTTGTCTGATGAAGAGAAGCAAAGTATTCAGAAGGCAGTTGAAAAAGCTGAAAAATCAGATGTTATTATTGCCGTTTTGGGTGAAGATGAAAAACGTTGTGGTGAAAGTAAATCCAGAACAGGACTTGATTTACCAGGAAGACAACGCGATTTGTTGATGGCATTAAAAGAAACCGGGAAACCAATTGTTTTAATTTTAATTAACGGACAGCCGCTCACCATAAATTGGGCCGATCGATACATCCCATCAATTTTGGAAGCATGGTTCCCAAATGCCAAAGGAGGACAAGCAATTGCCGAAACAATATTCGGAGATTATAATCCAGGAGGTAAACTTCCAATTACTTTCCCCAAAAGCTTAGGGCAGATTCAACTTAATTTTCCCTATAAACCGGGGTCTCAGAGTGGGCAGTCAACTTCTGGTCCAAATGGTTACGGAAAAACACAGGTTGTTGGTGCTTTGTACCCTTTCGGTTACGGTTTAAGCTACACCGATTTCGAATACAGTAACTTAAGCGTTTCTCCAAAGGAACAGTATGCACAGGGCAATATTGAAGTTTCTGTTGACATTAAAAACGTTGGCGATTGCAAAGGAGACGAGGTTGTGCAACTTTACGTAAAAGATAAAGTAAGTAGTGTAATTAGTTATGTTATGCAATTGCGAGGTTTTGATCGTATTTCGTTAGAGCCGGGAAAAACAAAAACGGTTCATTTTAGCATAAAACCGGATGACCTTCAAATATTGGATAAGAATATGAACTGGACTGTTGAGCCTGGTGAATTTGAAGTGTTACTCGGAAGTAGTTCAAAGGATATTCGATTAAAGGAACAGTTCGTGATTAAAGAAATAATCGAACAATGATTTGAATATTGATTTTTTGCAACCAATAAAATTAGCATAAAAATAGAACTCGCATCAATAAAAAAATAAGTGAAATGATGCGGATTCTATTTGTTCTCAGAGAAATAAACAATTATAAGAAGATGAAAATATTATTATGTATTTTAAGCTTAACGCTGTTTCTTGGAGCATCAGTTCGGGCGCAGGATTGGCCGGATCTTGGCCGTTTTGAAGAAGCAAATCAGAAATTAATGGAACAGGCAAATGATTCAGAACGGGTTGTTTTTATGGGAAATTCCATTACCGAAGGTTGGATTAAAACTTATCCTGATTATTTTACCGAACACTTTGTAAATCGAGGGATTAGTGGTCAGGTAACGCCGCAAATGCTAATTCGTTTTCGGTCCGATGTCGTGGACCTTAAACCAGCAGCAGTTATTATTTTGGCCGGGACAAATGATATTGCCGGAAACAAGGGCCCATCATCACTTAAAATGATTTTGGATAACCTTAAATCGATGACCGAAATTGCGAAAAGTAACAACATTAAAGTTTTGCTCTGTTCTGTACTGCCCGCATATGACTATCCGTGGAGACCGGGCAAAGAGCCAAATACAAAAATTCCGGAATTAAATAAAATGATAAAGGAATATGCCACAGAGGCAAATGTGACTTACGTTGATTGTTTTAGTCCAATGGCAAACGATAAAAATGGCATGAAGGAAGAGCTTACAAAAGATGGAGTACATCCCACCTCTGCTGGGTATGATATAATGCGACCCATCATCAATCGTGCAATTAAAGAAACGTTATAAAAATAAAGAAAACAGATGAAACGGTTGATTACATTTTTATTTTGTATTTGGGCGCTAGTTCCAGCGCAGGCTGCTATTGTCGACACCATTCAGGTTTACAGTTTATCGATGCAGAAAAGTATTGAGGCGATAATTATTACTCCCGATAGTTATGCTTCGGCCAAAGAATTGCCGGTGGTGTATTTGCTTCATGGATACGGCGGCAATCACCTCGACTGGATCAGCAAAGTAAAAGGGGTTGAGAAAGATGCCGATCAGTTTAACTTGATTATTGTTTGTCCTGATGGTGGAGCTAGCAGTTGGTATTGGGACAGCCCGGTTGATCCGACCTCGAAGTACGAAACATTTGTTTCAGGCGAATTGGTCAAAGAGATTGATGCCAAATATAAAACCATTAAAGATCGTAAGGGCCGGGCCATTACCGGGCTTAGTATGGGCGGGCATGGCGCTCTGTTCCTCGCATTTAATCATCAGGACGTTTTTGGCGCTTGTGGAAGCATGAGTGGAGGAGTAGATATTCGTCCATTTCCCAACAACTGGGACATAGCCAAACGATTTGGAACTTATGTCCAATATCCTGAACGTTGGGAGAAAAATACAGTAATAAATCGGCTTAATGTACTAACCCCAAACTCACTGGCAATTATTATTGATTGCGGAACCGATGACTTTTTTTATAAGGTGAATGAAAAGCTCCACCAGCAATTGCTGTATCGCAATATTCCTCACGATTACATTACCCGACCGGGGAGTCATTCCTGGTCATACTGGGCTAATGCTGTAAAATTTCAAATGCTATTTATGAGCAATTATTTCAATATCCGGAAAGATCTATGAAATCAATTGAAAACTTATAGTATCGACATGTACACTTGGAAAATAGAAACAAATGAGAAAAGCATTTGCATTTTTAATTATTCTATTATTGGCCCGAAATGTTTGACAAAATGGTAGCAACCATTGATATTCCGGAAGTTGTAAAGATGCTTCGTAATGTTAAGTGTAAGGGAATGATAAGTATAGAGCACGAACGTAACAGGCGCGATCCTTTTATGGGAATCGCGGAGTTTATTGGATTTATTCGCGGTGTAATTAAGGCTACTCAAAAGGATTAGTTATGTTTAATAAAATAAAGTTTGAAACCAATGATACCTATTATTAAAAAAGTAGTGCTTTTAAGCATTGCAATCCTTTTATTTCTGTTTGTTGAAAGTGAAGGTGCGAACAGTAAAGATGAAGAAAAACCCGTGGATTTTGTAAACCCATATATCGGAAATATTAGCCACTTATTGGTGCCAACATATCCCACTATCCACTTGCCCAACAGTATGTTGCGTGTTTATCCCGAGCGTGGCGATTATACAAGTGTAGAATTACATGCTTTGCCGTTGGTAGTTACTAGTCATCGCGGAAATTCTGCTTTTCGGTTAAGCCCGTTTCAGGGAAGTGAAAAGCAGTTAAGGCCGGTAATGAGTTACAGTTATGATCAGGAAAAACTTACACCTTATTCGTACTCTGTTTATTTAGACGAGCAGCAAATTCAGGTAGATTATGGTTTGTCGCATCAGTCGGCAGCCTACGAAATCGAATTTGAAAAGCATGATCCTTCCTATTTGATTTTAAGTTCGGGGAATGGTGCCTTAAGTTGGGATGGCAAGGCATTAAGTGGTTATCAGTGGATTGCCAATGATACAAAGGTTTATGTTTACCTGGTGACACAAGAACAACCTGCACGTGTTTCTACGTTGGAACACGGCAATCTAACAGAATCGAAGAGTATGGAAGGCAGAAATGCCTGTCTCGTTCTGAAATACCCGAAAGGAACAAAAAAGCTAAATGTTCATTATGGTATTTCATTTATTGATGCAGAGCAGGCAAAAGCAAATATGCTTCGTGAAGTAGCAGGCAAGTCAGTTGCTAAACTTCAAACAGCAGGCCGTGAAATTTGGAACAAAGAACTTGGTAAGATAAAAATAGAAGGCGGATGTGCCGACGAGAGAACGGTTTTTTATACCTCGTTGTACAGATGTTACGAGCGCCCGGTTTGTATATCAGAAGATGGAAGGTATTACAGTGCATCTGATAAACAAGTACATACCGACGAAGGGCGTCCGTTTTATACCGACGATTGGATTTGGGATTCGTATCGCGCACATCACCCGCTGCGTGTTTTAATTGACTCAAAGAAAGAAGAAGATATTTTGAACTCATTTGTTTTGATGTCGGAACAAATGGAGCACAATTGGTGGCCAACTTTCCCTGAAATAACCGGCGATAGCCGCCGTATGAATTCCAACCATGGCGTAGCTTCGGTTATTGATGGCTACCGAAAAAAAGTGCGAAATTTCGACCTGGAGAAAGCATACGAAGCTTGTAAAGGTGCAATTACAGAAAAAACCTTAGCTCCGTGGTCGGGAAAACCAGCTGGCGAGTTAGACGCATTTTATAAAGAGTATGGCTATATTCCCGCTCTACATCCAGGCGAAAAAGAAACAATTCCGGAGGTTAGTTCAGGCGAAAAGCGTCAGCCGGTTGCCGTAACGTTGGGTACTTCGTACGATGAATGGTGTTTGGCGCAAATTGCCGAAGAACTAAATAAGGACGATGATGCAGCATTTTTCAAAAAAGCATCATACAATTACCGTAACCTGTTTAACGAGAAAACTAGTTTTTTTCATCCAAAAGATAAAACGGGAAAATTTATAGAACCGTTTGATTATAAATTCTCGGGAGGAATGGGCGCGAGAGACTATTATGGCGAGAATAATGGCTGGACTTATCGTTGGGATGTGCAGCATAACATCCCGGATTTGATTGAGTTAATGGGAGGAGAGGAGCAGTTTGTGAACAAGCTCGATCGAACATTTTCTGAATCACTGGGACGCAGTAAATTTGGTTTTTATGCTCAATTACCCGACCAAACTGGAAACGTGGGACAATTTACAATGGCCAACGAACCTTCGTTGCATATTCCGTATTTATACAATTATGCCGGCCAACCATGGAAAACGCAGAAGCTTATCCGGAAATTAATTAAAGAATGGTTCCGAAACGATTTAATGGGTGTTCCCGGCGATGAAGATGGCGGAGGAATGTCTGCTTTTGTTGTTTTCTCGGCAATGGGATTTTATCCGGTTACTCCTGGTATTCCTGAATATTCGATTGGAAGTCCGATGTTTAAACATGTATCGCTTCGTTTAGAAGATGGGAAAACATTTGAGATTAAAGCAGAGAATGCTTCGGATGAAAATAAATATATTCAGTCGGCAACATTAAATGGCGAGAAACTAAGTACTCCTTGGATTTCGCACGAAGCCATTGAAAATGGAGGAAGACTGATTTTTGAAATGGGGCCAAAGGCAAACCAGAATTGGGGTGTTGAATAAAATATTTTGATTTTTAAAGAAGAAGGTTGATATGACGAGAATTGTATTTTGGCAACTAGTTGCTACAGTTTTTTTAATGTTTGTTTCTTGCTCAACAGAAACTGCAAAAGATGGAATGGAGTTGCCTGGTGCCGTAGAAAAAGTGAATGTGGTGAATGTATTTCTTGGTACTTCGGGCGACCATGGACAAATGTCGCCATCAGCATCGTACCCATTTAGCATGTTAAGTATTGGCCCGGTAACAACTCCGCATATACATACCGGTTACGAGTATTATGCCAAAAAGTATAACGGGTTTGTACACACGCATCTCGAAGGTGTTGGATGTACCGGTTCAGGCGGTAATATTCTTATAAAACCAATACTGAACGGTAATATTCAAACCGAACTGATAAAACAAAGCCAACAGGGAAGGCCGGGATATTACGAGGTGTCGTTCAAAAATGGTATAAAATCTGAAATGACGGTAGCTCATAATTTTGGTCTTCATAAGTATCACTTTCCCCAAAACAAAAACGAGTTATTTATAGATCTTTCCTATGCTTTGTCGGGCAGGTTTGTAAACGAGGAACACACGCTTTCTGATAATTCGATTAGTGGCTGGATTGATACCAAAACAACCTGTAGCCGTGGAATATACAGGATTTACTATTGCCTGGAAGTGCCGGGATGCCAATCTATTACTGAGGTAGGCGAACATAAATTACTAATTGAAGGAAATAAAACGGCCGATCTTCAGGTTTATATTGGTTTCTCTTCGGTAAATACCGATTATGCTAAGGAACGAGTTAAAAAAAACAGTTTCCAACAAGTTCGCTCGAGTGCTGAGACGCAGTGGAATAAACTATTAAATCAGATTCAGGTTACTGGTGAGGACGATAGAGTAAACCTATTTTATTCGTTGTTGTATCGGGGCTTGCAAGCTCCTTATCTTATTTCGGAAGAAGATGGCACATATACCGCCATTGATGGTTCGGTGCAACATAGCAGCGATGCCATCTATAACGGGTGGGCCATTTGGGATAATTACCGCGAACAGCTTCCTATGCTTTCATTATTTTATCCCGATCAATATGGAGATATTGCAAAATCTATCGCCAATTTATATCCTTACGGAAAAGATAATTGGGCAACAAAACATGAGCCTTCGCCGACAGTTCGCACCGAGCATGCGATGGTTGTTTTGCTAGATGCCTGGGAAAAAGGGTACGATATTCCGTTGGATGAAATTAAAGTTTTTTTGCTTGACGAAGCGGAGCATTTGGATTATGGAGCACCTGATAAAGCGCTGGAATCGAGCTATGATTGCTGGGCACTTTCCAGGATTTTAAAAATTACGGGAGACGACGACCTCAGCGAAAAATACCGGCAAAAGGCCATGGAATATAAAACGTATTGGCTGAAAGATTTTGCAGATCTTACCAAAAACGATATCGACAGAATGCAGGCCAGAGGTCTTTACCAGGGTACTATTTGGCAATATCGCTGGTTTGTTCCTTTTGATGTAGCTGGGTTAAAACAACTGGCCGGCGGAGAGGACGCCTTTATTCAGCAGCTCGACCGTTTTTTTGACGAAAACAATTATAATCACGCCAATCAACCCGATCTTCAGGTACCCGGACTATACAATGCCACAAATGAGCCATGGAAATCTCAGAAGCTGTTTCGTGAGTTGTTGTTAGACACTGTTGTTCAATGCTATTTTAATAATAACAGTAAAGGCATTGATCCTTACGTTGGCCGCATTTATAAAAATCAGCCACGTGCTTATTTGCGTACGATGGACGATGATGCTGGAACGATGTCATCCTGGTTTGTTTTGCGTAGTCTGGGGCTATCGGCAGTTAATGTTGGCGAGCCGGTTTATTACCTTACAGCTCCTATCTTCCAGTCGGTTAAGCTGGATTGGGGAAATGGTAAAATTTTCGACATCAAGGTAAAAAACTACAATAAGGATAACTTTTATATAAAAAGTGTAAAACTGAACGGAGAAACGTTAACACGAAACTGGTTAACTCATCAAGAAATAATCAATGGTGGAGAACTAGTAATCGAAACATCCGAAGTGCCAAATAAATCCTGGGGAGTGGAATAACTTTCAGAATAGTTTTTTTAGAATTAGGTTTTAAAAACAATACTCAAAAAATATAAAATGAGAAGAATAATATTTGTGCAAAATATATTACCGCTTAGAAGAGCAATTTCGCTACTATTCTTGACTTGTTTAACTTTAACAAGTGTTTCCGCCCAGGATGGTGGTTTGATAGAGTATGTCAATCCTTTAATGGGAACAGATTCTAATTCAAAATTATCCAACGGAAACACTTACCCTGCCATTGCTTTGCCTTGGGGAATGAATTTTTGGACACCTCAAACCAACAAGATGGGACATGGTTGGGTTTATGGTTACGACGACAATAAAATTCAGGGATTTAAACAAACCCATCAACCAAGTCCGTGGATCAACGATTACGGTCAGTTTTCTCTTTTCCCTTTAACGGGGGATTTAAAAATTACCGGAGAAGAACGCGCAAGTTGGTTTTCGCACAAAGCGGAAACGGCTAAGCCGAACTTTTATAAAGTGTATTTGGCAGATTACGATGTGACGACAGAAATTACTCCAACTGAACGTGCTGCAATGTTTCGTTTTACTTTTCCCGAAAATGAAAAGTCGTATGTTTTGGTTGATGCTTTCGACCGTGGCTCGTATGTGAAAATTATTCCTTCAGAAAATAAAATTATTGGATTTACAACCCGGAATAGTGGGGGAGTCCCCGATAATTTTAAAAACTACTTTGTGATTGTTTTCGACAAAAGTTTTACTGAAAGTAATGTTTGGAGTAAAGACCATATTATTGAAGGGAAAACTGAGTTGGAGGATGACCATGTGGGAGCTGCTCTTCAATTCAAAACTAAAAGAGGAGAGCAAATTCATGCTCGGGTAGCTTCTTCTTTTATTAGTTACAAACAGGCTGAGCGAAATTTGCAAGAATTGGGTACTGATTCTTTTGATCAAGTAAAATCTAAAGGGGCAGATATTTGGAATAAAGAACTTTCGCGTATTAAAGTTGGAGGCGGTTCGGATGATCAGATAGAAACTTTTTATTCTTGTCTGTACCGTGTATTACTTTTCCCTCGTAAGTTTTACGAATATGATGAGAATGGAAATGTTGTTCATTACAGCCCCTATAATGGGGAAGTATTACCGGGTTATATGTTTACTGATAACGGTTTCTGGGATACTTTCCGGGCAGTATTTCCATTTTTTAATTTAATGTACCCATCACTTAATGAAAAGATACAGGAAGGTTTAGTCAACACGTATAAAGAAAGTGGATTTTTACCTGAATGGGCAAGCCCCGGTCACCGCAATTGTATGATTGGCTCAAATTCAGCTACAATAATCGCCGATGCTTATTTAAAAGGAGGAAGCGGTTACGATACAGAGACATTATGGGAGGCTGTTGTGAAAAATTCAGAAAACGAAGGTCCAATGCATTCTGTTGGCCGATATGGCGTGGATTATTACAATAGATTGGGATATGTTCCATACGATGTTGGTGTTAATGAGAATGTTGCCCGCACTCTGGAGTATGCGTTTGCCGATTTTTGTATTTACAAATTCGGAAAAGAACTGGGGAAACCGGAAAGTGAGATTGAGATTTTTGCCAAGCGAGCCATGAATTATAAAAACGTGTTTGACAAAGAATCTAAATTAATGCGTGGTAAAAATGAAGATGGCACTTTTCAAAGTCCATTCAGCCCTTTTAAATGGGGCGATGCCTTTACTGAAGGAAACAGCTGGCATTACACATGGTCTGTTTTTCATGATATGCAAGGGTTGATTGATTTAATGGGCGGGGAAAAGGAATTTGTTAATATGCTGGATTCCGTTTTTAGGGTGCCTCCGGTTTTCGATGAATCATATTATGGGAAAGTTATTCATGAAATAAGGGAGATGCAAGTTATGAATATGGGTAACTATGCGCATGGAAACCAGCCAATTCAGCACATGATTTATTTGTACAATTATGCGGGTCAACCCTGGAAAACACAATGCAGGGTTCGGGAGGTAATGAACCGTTTGTACAAGCCACAATCCGATGGTTATTGCGGCGATGAAGATAATGGACAAACGTCGGCATGGTATGTTTTTAGTGCAATGGGATTTTATCCGGTATGCCCAGGAAGCGATGAATATGTATTAGGGTCACCGTTGTTTAAATCCGTAAAGATTGAACTTGAAAACGGAAAACAAATAAGCATAAAAGCAGATAATAATACAATGGAAAATCAATACATTGTTCAAATGGATATAAATAAGAAGAAGTATACCAAGAATTACCTGTCTCATAAAGAATTAATGAAAGGGGCAGAAATCAATTTACAAATGGGGGCGATACCTAATAAAAAACGGGGAGTAAAGAAAAAAGATTCTCCGTATTCATTTTCCAACGAAAAATAAACAGATAGAATTCAGTCACGATTTAAAGTCGTTAAACAGAGGATATTTTATACATGGATAATGTAAATGCGTTTCAGCGGATGCGATACCGTCTATAACAACGAAAAATCCAATGGAACCAGAGTTTTCGAATTAACAGAAGGAAAAGACACGTTCCGTTCGTGAATTCGTTTGTACGGCGGGAAAATTATTCAGGATTTACAATACCCGGACGATTTTGTAAAGAAAAAGGACGATTGAATTCTTCTTATCGATCTCTCGGATTTATTGATGCTCCCTTTCAGCTGGAAAACTCTGGAAGCATTGAAAAGTTAGATTAACAGGCAGACAGAAAAAGCCATCCTGGGGTATTATGTTGTGAGTTGACCGGTTTTGACATCGGAGTCGAAATGGCAGCTACTTCTCTCGTTTGTAAATATTTTTAAAATAAGATCACAAGTAAAAATAAAATTATAAAAAATGAAAAAGCTTATTATTGGTTTGTTGCTTATAATAGTTGGATTTAGTGCATGTAAAACCGAAAGGGTTGAACATCAAAACATCTATCAGCTTATCGAACGAATTCTCCCGGGTAAATCATCTCAATTTGTTTTGGAAGATATGAAAGATCAGGAGGGGGAGATTTTTGAGCTATCAGGTAATAATGGGAAAATTGTCATTAAAGCCACAAATGACATGGCTTTCGCAAAGGCTTTTGGAAGCTATCTGAAAAAGTATTGCAATACTTCTGTTTCGTGGTATCTTGATGACCCTGTTGTTGTTCCGGATGAGTTGCCTATGGTTGAAAAACCTGTAACACAGGAATGCCGTTTTGAAAAGCGGTTCTTCTTAAATTATTGTACTTTTGGCTACACCATGCTTTCTTGGCAATGGGATGACTGGGAACGATTCATCGACTGGATGGCTTTAAATGGAATTAATATGCCATTGGCTATAACCGGACAGGAAGCTGTTTGGATGGAAGTATGGAAAGATTTCGGCATGACAGAAGATGAAATTCGAGCCTACTTTACTGGTCCGGCGCATTTGCCCTGGCACCGAATGGGGAATCTCGACGGATTTTTAGGTCCCTTACCACAAAGTTACATAGACCATCAATTTAAATTACAGAAAAAGATACTTGAAAGGGAGCGTTCATTGGGTATGACCCCTGTACTCCCGGCTTTTGCAGGTCATGTTCCTAAAGTCATTAACGAAAAATACCCGGATGCAAAAATCACTTCCCTCGGATCGTATGGAGTCGGCGACCAATACCAGGCTTATTTTCTTGATCCAATGGATTCCCTGTTCTTAAAAATTCAGCAAAAGTTTTTAACCGTGCAAACTAAGCTATTTGGTACGGATCATTTTTATGGTGCCGACCCGTTTAATGAAATGGATCCTCCTGAAACAACACCCGAATATTTGGCTTCGGTATCAAAAACGATATACGACGGTATGAGTAGTATCGACCCGGATGCAAAATGGGTTCAAATGGGTTGGACATTCTATTATATGAAACTATGGAAAGAAGATCCTGCACGTTTAGAGGCGATGATAAAGGCTGTACCTGAAAACAAAATGATCATTCTGGATTATTTTGCAGAAAAAGAAGAAGTGTGGAGAAATACACAAGCTTGGTATGGTGCACCCTTTATTTGGTGTTATCTTGGTAATTTCGGGGGTAATACTGAAATGGCTGCCCCCATCATAAACGTGGCAAAACGACTTTCTGAAGCTGAAAATGACCCTGATCACGGAAAATTGAAAGGTATTGGTTCTACTCTGGAAGGATTTAATGTTAACCGGTTTATGTTTGAATGGCTGTTTGACTATGCTTGGGATAAAAATGTCACAGATCTTCAAGAGTGGATTGAAGAATATACAAAATCCAAAACTAAAAACGATGATCTGGCAGCATATGATGCCTACAAAAGGATGATTGAAATGGTTTACAACGATCAGGTATCAGATGTTGGAACAGGAAGCCTGATGCAAGCCCGACCATTTTTAACTGGCGTGAAAGGGTATCAGCGTCCCAATAAATATAATTATCAGAAGCTTACAGAAATCTTGGGAGCGATGTTGAGTGCTAATGAAAAAAGTATGCAAAGCATTGAATACCAAAAAGATCTCGTTGTGGTGACCAAGCAGGTTTTGGATAACCTGATCATTCCCATAAGGAAAAAGATAAATGAGGCTTATGCTAATAAGGATTCGGTTGAACTTAAAAAACAAACTGAAATATTTACCGGAATTCTTGATGACGCAGATCGCTTACTTGCTACTCAATCAGAATTCTTGCTTGGGAAATGGATAAACGATGCACGAAGTTTCGGAAACGATTCAGTCAGTAAAGCATATTACGAAAAAAATGCTCGGGTGTTAATAACTACTTGGGGTAATGAAGGTAATGGAATAATTGATTACGCCAGTCGAGATTTATCAGGTCTTATCTCATCGTACTATAAGGTTAGATGGCAAAAGTTCTTTGATATTCTTCAGCAAAGCCTTAAAGAAAACAAACCATTAAATATGGATTCTATCAATAAAAATATGGCATCTTTTGAGTGGGACTGGACTAATCAGCGATCAGAATTCACGATTAAGCCGCAAGGAAATTCATTGGGAATTGTGAAAGAAATATATGCCAAATACAAACCGCTTTATAATCTATGTAATTATTGAGGTATATTTAGGATGTGCTATTTGACTTCGTAAAAATAAAAAAGTCTGTAAATCAAATGATTTATGGACTTTTTTATTTTCCATTGGGAAGGCAAGATTTGGACTTGATTTATAAATGGAATACAGGATGTAAACAAGCACCAACAGACCTATGGATATATCTACAATGCATTAAACTGTGTAAATAATGCCGATTTTGAGAGAAAGTAAGTCAGGATGGAAAAATACTGCTTCTACTTACGATATTGGAGGAATTGCTTACCATTCCTTCTATTTTAAAGGGCTCTACATGTGTTGATTATCAGTAGTAAAGATGGGTTTTGATGTTTTTCCAACTTATTTACTTCCCGATGCAGAAGTTCTTAAAGATATTTCCCAAAACTTCATCAGTTGAAATGTCTCCGGTTATTTCGCCAAGGAAGTGAAGACATTCGCGAATGTCCTGAGCTAAAAAGTCTGTAGGGATATTTACTTCCAAACCGTTATTAACTCTGTCGATGCTTCCCAATGCGTTTTTAAGAGCTTCAAAATGGCGGATGTTGGTTACAATTACATCCTGTTCATTAACAGCACCCATGTTTACTGTTTTCAGCAGTTCGTTGGTTAAGGAGTCGATGTTTTGCTTTTGTTTGGCCGAAATAAAAATGATTTTGTCTTCTACGTCCAGTCCGGTTAATCGTTTTGCCAGCCCCTGAGGATCAGGAATTAAATCAATTTTATTGATGCAAACCACTAGGTGTTGAGTCTCGCGGTCTATGGTCTGATTTACTTTCGAGATAGAATCATTTATGTTTTCCATATCCCGGTCGGCATCAATCAGTAAAAGAACGATTTGAGCCTGTTTCATTTTGCTGTAGGTACGTTCAATACCCATACTTTCAATTCGGTCAAGAGTGGTTCGAATTCCTGCCGTATCGATAAAGCGGAAAGTTATTCCGCCAAGGTTAATGGTGTCTTCAATTACATCACGTGTTGTTCCTGCAATATCCGAAACAATAGCACGATCTTCGTTTAAAAGAGCATTCAGCAGTGTCGATTTGCCCACATTTGTGTTTCCCACAATAGCAACGGGAACACCGTTTTTAATCACATTTCCCAACTCAAAAGAGTTGACCAGTTTCTGAATCAGACTTTGTATTTCGTTCACCAAATTGGTCAGTTGAGTGCGATCGGCAAATTCTACATCTTCTTCGCCAAAATCGAGTTCCAATTCAATCAGCGATATAAAATTCAATAATCGTCCACGTAAGTTGGCAATTTCGTTCGAAAAACCACCGCGCATTTGCTGCAATGCCACTTTATGAGCTGCAGCCGAACTCGATGCGATTAAATCGGCGACAGCTTCGGCTTGTGAAAGATCCATTTTGCCGTTTAAAAAGGCACGTTGTGTGTATTCACCTGGATTGGCGCTGCGGGCTCCATTTTTTAGCAGAACCTGAAGAATTCTATATTGAATAAAAGGAGCACCGTGGCAAGCAATTTCAATGCTGTTTTCACCTGTGTAGGAGTGAGGGGCTTTAAAAACACTCACCAAAACCTCGTCGATAATTTCTTCGCCATCCTGAATTGTTCCAAAATGAACGGTGTTTGCTTTTTGATCAGCAATGAGCTTTTTGCTTGCAGCTGTAAATACTTTATCGCAGATTGTAAGAGCATCAGCTCCCGAAAGGCGCACGATTGCAATGGCGCCGTTACCAGGAGCTGTTGAAATTGCACATATAGTAGATTGATCAATCATAGTTGTTCCAATTGTAAATAATGAAATACAAAGATAGAAGAGAATTACGAATTATAAATGATGAATTGTGAATTATGAATGCTGTGGCGACCTGATTCTTTACTATTACTGCTTGTTTTCCTCTTTTTCCTTTTCGCTTTTTTCCTTTCGCCTTTATCTTTTACCTTTGAGCTTAAAATATAAAACAGAATTAAATCAACTAAGAATATGATATCACTAAGCGGTCGTTGGACATTTAACGAAGATTTTGGCTTTGGCAAGGACGAAGGCTTTGCAGAATTTACTCAGGAAGGTGATTCAATAACAGGAGTGGTGGTTTATACCGAAAGAATTGATGATGAAACTCCATTCAGAGTTCAGCAGGAGGTTGAAGGGAATTTTGATGGTGTTAATTTTAAAGTGACAGGAACAAAAGTTGAATTACTTGATGTCGAAAATCAGTTTGAATACCATCTGGATACCTGGGAAGGAATTTTAAACGCGAATAATCAGATAGTAGGTCATAGTTACGATGACCATGATTGTTTTGGTGTGTTTGTAATGGAATTTATTGAGTTGCAATAGAATTTATCTCAGTGATTTGCATAAAAAAGATCGATGCTCGTGCACCGATCTTTTTTATTTTGTTGAAATGCTTTGGCTTTTGTAACACTCTTTAATTCATAATGTTGAAAATAGCCAGGGCGAACAGATAAAATCGCAAAAAACGGAACAATCCAAACAATAGATATCTTTTAAAGCTAAAATTGATAATCCCCGATGCCATACTCACCATAGAAAATGGCAATGGCAGCAGTGCTCCTACAACAATAAGTAAGCCGCCCCATTTTTTTAGGTTTGTAATGTGTTTTTTCATCTTGTTTTCTACTGTCTTTTTAACAGAAGGAATGCTAAGTATCGTTTTCCCAATAAAATAGGATACGCAACCTCCCAGATACGAGAGTAGAGCCAGTAAAGAAAGCTGAAGCATTGGATCAGGCAGTGTTTTTACCCAGGCAATAAATAGTTCAGGGGGAATTAAGCCTAATATGGATTCTGAAGTAAAAAAGATCATAAAAACACTGATTGGTGAATAATCTTTTGTGGTTTCATGAAACAAACTATGAAAATCAAGTACATAATATTCCAGAAAAAGAATGAGACCAACAAGCACAGCAAAAGGAACAGCAACCTTCTTTAGAATTGCCCCAACAAATTGGTAGAAGCCTGTATATGAGTAATATTGATGCAGAAGTTGAATTTTTGGTTTGCGATTTTTTCGCACAATATTTGTTTTCATTAAGTATTAATCTGTTTAATCAGGAAATTGAATTTTGAAAAGCATCTCTGGGAATTATTTTGAATCTGATTACATATTTGTACCTGCCAGATAGATAAACTATGAAACATGAATGTAATTAGTGATGCGTGTTTTTACAAATCAGCTCAATATCGATGGTTAAATATTTTTTGAAGCAAATTTGTAATTGCAGAGATTTACTAAAGAAAAGAATACTTAGGCTTTGGGAGGCGGAGATTCCAGTTCTCGTCTACTAGGATTACTTATTGTTGTATTTGAATTCTTAGAACTGTCGTTATCATGCAAATAGAACTCTGTTTTGCTGTCGAAATACACATCCAGATCTTCTATATCAGTATCATCATATTCCGAAGAAGACACATCTGTTTCGCTTATCAAATCGGTTGCCAACGCAGGTTTATTTTCTTGATTTACCTTAATCATTTGTTGTATGATCGGTATCACAAGCAATAGCAGCGATAAGAATATCAGTAAAACCGATAGATTTTTCATGATTCTATATTAGTTGCGCAAATGTATAAAAAATCCAGCGCAAAGCAGTACTGTTTCTTTTTATGCATTTAAAAGTAGGGTATTCCCCTACACGAAGTAGGAACAGCCCTGTTTCACATCATTGCCATCATCTATACTTTTGTTATAAAAATTAGAAACATGCAATTAGTGAGTGAAACATGCCGAACCAGAGAGAATATTTTAATTCTTGCAGATTTTTCTGATGGGAATTGGGACGCAATACAATTTGCGATGAAATATCTTTATAGAACACATTCAGAAATAGGTATAGTTCAGACTTGGCACAGACCAAATTTTGGGTTTTCCATGGTCAGAGATCTTTCTCCTATTCTACAGAAAAACGCAGAAAATGAATTGGAAACACTAAAAAGAAAGCTTTTGTCGAGTTACACTCTTTCAGATTCTCAAATTCACCTATTTCCTTTTGAAGGAGATTTAACTGCATTTTTCACAAGTAACTTATATGCCGGCAAAAATTGGCAGGTAGTAATGGCTTCGGGCGAAGATGGATACCAATTATCTGAGAATCCAAGAATTCTTGAAATTATTGATAAGGTTGGACATTCGCTGTACATCCTGTCTGGATGGAAAGGAATTGGATTTAGATCAGATGGTTTTGTATTATCCGATACAAATAATCCTTCTCAGCAGGTTCTTGAAGCTCTCAGTAATATTACCGCAGAGGGCAAATCTTTCTTTCGGGTATGCCTTAATTCCTCAGAACAATCACGAGAGTCAACTGAAAAACAGAAAATAATCTACAGAGATAATTGCAGGAATGCCCGTTTGTTATTTTTGGAGGCGGGAAAAGGCAATGGTCAGGAAGAATTTAATGATTTTGCAACAGAGAAAGGGCAAAGGATCATGATTTTTGATCAGAATCGATATAGAAAGTTTACCAGAAGCTTAAAATCCTGCCTGGATTTGTGGTTGGTAAGAAGTAAAGGGATAATTATTGGCCATCACTAAATAAATTACCATGAAAGTACTGAAAATAAACAAGATACTTGTGCCGGTAAGCTTAGCTGGAGATGGAGAAAATGCCTTTAAACAAGCATTGTTTTTTAGAAGAATATTATCTGCTAAAATTACATTACTTCATGTCGTTTCATCTGGTTCACGATTTGGGAATGTTGTTCAATCGGATATAGTTAGGAGTTTGCAGGCAAGAGCCATGGTTCGTTTGGTTCGATTTGTAAAAATTCATTTTAAAGGCAGAATACCTGAAAATATAGAATTAAGGGTGGAAATTGGATCGCATATTTTAAAAACAGCAGAAATAGCAAGAGATGAAAACTTTGACCTGATAATTATTAATAAAACTAAAAAGAGCAATGCCTTAATCGATAAATTTAAGAAACACAGTGCTGATAGACTTATTGATGATTCAATTTGTCCTGTTTTAGCGGTGGAAAGCCGATGGACGAATAGAGGTATTAGAGACATTTTAGTACCTGTAGATGTTTCAAGGAGATCAAGAGATTTACTGGAATGGTCTATTTTTATGGGAAACTTACTAAATGCGAGAATTCATTTACTCACTGCCTTGCAGGTTAAAATTAAATTGGAACGAAGCCTTGCCTTTAAAAAGGCTCATATCATGAAAGAACTCATAGTAAGGGCAGGAGTGAACTGCAAAGTAACTATTGTAGAGAGAGAGGAAGAAACCAGATTGAATGCACTTCTATTGGGAGCAAAAAAACAATCGGCCGATCTGGTTATGGTTCAAGGGCATCAGGAAATGATTTTTAGTGGTGGGCAAGGAGCAAAATTGGTTACCGGTTTTTTGCATAGTTCATCGGTTCCTGTATTGTGTCTGGGGATTGATCAGAATTGTTTCTTTGCCAATTTACTGGGGGCTGGCAACTACAGTCCAATTAAGTATAAAGTGAGCAATTAACACCTGAGTAACAGCCCTTAAATTTGGAGGAGTTAATAAATCATAGATAATAAAATCAAATAGGGAATAATCACAAATAAATTAGTTTCGGTAATTGGGAATGGTACGGTGATTATTCTGAAGGAAGGCTTCACAACAGATAATTATATGGTGTAAACATAGTTAAGGTGTGCAGGCTTTCCCTATTTGATTTAACAATTATAAATGAATAGTTTTAGAATAGTCACAATAAGAATAAAAAACAGTTGGTGTATGATGTTTTCATTGGTATGGATTGTAATTTTTGAAATTCTATTTGGCAAAACTCAGTCAACTAAATCCCGGAAGTAAAAGCTTTGCAATTATTTGTAAATTTGTTACACTTTGCAGAATGGTACCTAAAACGTTTTTGGAATGAAACGCCCCTATACAATAGTGTTACATGCAGGATGATGAGTGTAATTTGGGAGTTTCATATGGCAAATGAAAACAAATTATACTCACATGAAAATAAAAAAGAGTCTGTTCATTAAACAAAAAGTAATATTTGTTTTATTGCTCTTTAGTTTATTTGCTTTTGGAGGAATCATCTACACCTTTAGCAATAGTGCTGTGCTCGATTCTCAGCATATCCGACTGGTTGAATTCTCGGAGAAAGTAGAAATTGAAGTTTTCAATGGGAGAATTAAAATGGATGAACTTTTAAGTGGTAATAAAACCATTACAAACAGTTCTGTTTTTGAACGTTTTGATAGAGCCGAAAAATATATATCAGATATCGAACAAATAATTTCGAAGACTAAAAAAATCAAATTAGATAAGGAAAATCATTTTCTGTATCAACTTTCCGAACTAAGACTTTTAATTCATCAGATTAAAGAAATTGTACGCACTAAGATAAACAAGGATGTGAATAGTGTCGATTCTAATTTGGCCGGATCATATCTCGAATTTATGCTAAAGTTTGATGAATATGGCAAAACTTTGCACGCCTTTATCAGCGAAAATAATTATCGTTTAAAACGTGAGCTGTTTATTCTTCTTACCAGCATATTTACGATACTGATTATTAGTTTGGTTTTAATTGTTCGATTAATGGATTCACTGATTAGAACCAACCGCGTACTTCTTCACAACACAATGAAAGTGGAGCAGAGTGAGCGTAGGAGAATAGCGATGGATCTTCATGATGGTTTAGGTGCCATGTTATCGAGTGTGGGTCTCTACAGTAAGATTTTGGAGAAAAAATTTAAGGATGATCCGAAGATACATGGTCAACTAAATCAAATTACCTTGTTATCAAATCAGGCCTTGCAAACTGTTTCTGAAGTAATTAATAATCTGAATCCATCAATTTTAAACCGTTATGGTCTTGTTGAATCATTGGACAGACTATGTGCACGAGTCAACAGTATCGGAAATGTTAAACTCCATCTGGAATCGAAGAATTTTATTGGAGAAATGAATAAGAGTACCGAAGTGATTATTTATCGTATTATTAGTGAGTTAATCAATAACACCATAAAACATGCAAATGCTACAGAAGCCTTCATTACTCTAAAAGGGAACACCAAAGTTACCCTTCATTATCAGGATAATGGTTCGGGTTTTGACAGCAGAAAGTTATCATTGCATGAAAAGAACGGCATGGGTTTGCTAAATATAATTGACCGGATTGAATCCATAGGAGGTGATTCTTTAATTGATACTACCCCGGGTAATGGATTTGCAATCACAATTAAATTAGGAATTGATAAGTAAATTATATGGAAACAATTAAAGTTATTTTGGTCGACGATCATAAGATATTTAGAGATGGGTTTCGTCTTTTGCTGCAGAGTTTTCCATATGTTGATGTAATTTGCGAAGCCTCAAATGGTTTAGAATTATTAAAAGTACTTGAGGATAATATTCCTGATATTATTTTCATGGATATAAATATGCCTCATGTTGATGGTGTAGAAGCAAGTAAAAGAGCTCTCGAAAAATATCCGGATCTTAAAATCATAGCACTTACTACCTTTCTGGATGATGATTATCTGGAACAAATGTTAATGGCAGGTGTGGAAGCTTATATGTTGAAGAATGCAGATATTGAGGAGTTCGAAAAAGCAATTTTGAAAGTATATTCAGGAGGAAATTATTTCTCAGCAGAAATTGTCGCATTACTTTCTGACAAATTAAATATCCTTCGCAGCCGCAAAGTTCAACAAATGGAATTGCCGGTATTTACCGATCGGGAGAAAGAAATCCTTGAATTAATTTGTAAAGGATTTGGGAATAAAGAAATTGCAGAAAAAATCTTTATTAGTCCTAAAACGGTGGAGAAACATAAGAGCAGCCTTTTTCAAAAGACAGGTGTTTTAAATACTGTAAATTTGGTGATTTTTAGCTTTAAACATCAAATTGTGGATTTCTAATCTGTTTTTCCGGAAATGTACATGTTTCAATAAATATTTATGCAGATAATGAACATCGGCATAAATCCACGTGTCTTGTTTAATTATCGCTCTTATTCCGAAGTAGGGATTTCCCTATTGTTCAATTCTCTTTTCAGGCTTATTTTCGCAGGATATTAAACCAAATAAATGCTTGGTGTTTAATTAATTATTATTTGTAGTGTAAGGATTGATGCTGAGTGAGAATAAAAAATAAATGATGATACAATTTTTGAAGGAAAAAAGAATATTTGATAAAAATAAGAATCCTCTGGTTGAATTTGTAAGGCTGGAATCATTTGGAGGAATTGTATTGATGTTTTTTACCATTCTAGCCATTGGCTTAACCAATTCCGCATTTGGAGAATCCTTTTTATCTTACTGGAAACAATATTTCGGTATTAATTTTGGTGATTGGGAGTTAAATAAGACTCTTTTACACTGGGTTAATGACGGCTTAATGGCAGTTTTCTTCTTCGTAGTTGGATTAGAAATAAAAAGGGAATTGCTTACAGGAGGTCTGTCATCAGTTAAAAAGGCAAGTTTGCCAATTTTTGCAGCTATTGGAGGTATGTTGGTGCCTGCATTAATATATTTTGGTTTAAATCAAACAGGATCAGGAACACATGGCTGGGGAATCCCAATGGCAACAGATATTGCCTTCGCCTTAGGAATATTACTTCTTCTGGGCAAAAGAATACCGACTTCACTCAAACTTTTGTTAACCTCAATTGCAATTGTTGATGATATAGGTGCTGTAATTGTAATTGCTCTTTATTATACCAGTGAAATAGATTGGGTTTATCTTCTTTACGGCGGTGGTATATATGCTGTTTTATGGTGTCTCAATTTATTAAAAATCAGAAATATTCCTGTTTTTTTATTTCTTGGTGTTTTGCTTTGGTTTGCTTTGTTAAAATCGGGCGTACATGCAACACTTGCAGGTATTTTATTAGCCTTCACAATACCCGCCAGGGCGAACCGAAATGTTTTCGAATTCATTCGATCCAATACCATACTATTAAAACAATTGGGAACTACTCTTACTAAAGATAAAAAGTCAAAGGAGAAAAATATACAAGCCTCAATTACTGCCATAACAGCTAATTGTGTTGAGGTAATATCGCCATTGCAGAGGTTAGAACATTTATTTCATCCTTGGGTAGCCTATTTAATAGTTCCCTTATTTGCTTTTTCCAATGCAGGTGTAATTGTAAATGGCGATTTAATGAGCAAAGCTTTTGATCCAATCTCCCTTGGTATAATTTTAGGTCTGTTTATAGGGAAACCACTGGGCATTTTTCTGTTTTCTTATTTAGGCGTAAGAATGGGCATTGCTCAGAAATCTCAAAAAATATGTTGGTCACAAATTATTGGAATTGGTTTTTTGGGAGGAATTGGTTTTACCATGTCCTTCTTTGTCTCGCAACTTGCCTTTTCTGATTCGTTAATTTTAAATCAGGCAAAAATTGCTGTGCTAATAGCTTCAATTATGTCGGGTTTGATAGGTTTTTTCATTTTAAAATTATTCGGTAATCAATCAACAAAATAAATGTTTTTCATAGTTTAGTTAATTCTTTGAAGGCCGAAGCGTATGTTTCGGCCTTCTCTTTTTATTTTGTCAATGAATTATTCATAAAAAGTTTATTTTTTTTAATGATGCGATAAACTTGAAATTCAGAACGTTTAGTCCTGTAATGCCTATTAATAAAGAGGTGCAGTGATTTTTTTCTTGCAAAAAGATTTGGAGGATAAGAAAAAATCCCCATCTTTGCATCGCAATCAAATGAAACGCGGATGTGGCGTAATTGGTAGCCGCGCTAGACTTAGGATCTAGTGCCGAGAGGCGTGGGGGTTCGAGTCCCTTCATCCGCACAAAAAGATCGATACGAAAGTATCGGTCTTTTTTTTTGGCTCCAAATCTAAATGTTCAATTCTGGATTTTCTTTGTATCTTCTTCAAACCAATTATTTTATTATGAAGCAACGATGCACTTTAAGTCAACTTCTGGGAATTGAACATTCAATACTGCTGGCTCCTATGTTTTTAATATCCAACACCAAAATGGTTGTTGCAGCTCTGAGCTGTGGTTGTACAGCAGCAATTCCTGCTCTTAATTACCGAACAAAAAAGGAATTGCACGAGGCCATATTGGAAATCAGGAGGGCGACATCAAAACCATTTGGTTTTAATCTAATTGTGAATAAATCCAATCTTAAATATAAGTCTCAATTAAAGACTTTGCTTGATCTTAAAGTAGATTTTATAATTACCTCTCTGGGGAATCCTAAAGATGTTATTGCATCGTGTAAACCGTTAGGGATTAAAGTTTTTTGTGATGTTACGGATGTGGAATACGCTCAAAAAGTGGAGCAATTGGGCGCGGATGCAATTATTGCTGTCAACTCGCAGGCTGGCGGACATTGCGGCCATTTACCGGCAAAAGAATTAATTTCTCAATTATTTCAGTCTACAAGCTTACCAATTGTATCTGCGGGCGGAATTCGTAATAATTCGGATGTGAAACAAATGATGGAGTGGGGGGCATCCGGTGTTTCTGTTGGCACTATTTTTATTGCCACTCACGAATCTGATGTTTCTAAGGAGTACAAGCAGGCAATGATTCAATACGGCTCAAAAGATATTGTAAAATCAACAAAATTAACCGGCTCAGCACTCACAGTAATCAACACAGCTTATGTGAAGAAAATTGGGACCAAAGCAAACTTTTGGGAGTGGTTATTTAATAATAGTTCCATTCTTAAAAAATATGCAAAGTTGATTCTTGCCTGGCAAGGAATGAGTAAAGTAAAAAAATCTGCATTTAAAGCAAGTTATCAGAATGTATGGTGCGCAGGCCCAAGCATTGAAAGTGTTAAAAGCATTCGCTCTGTCAAAGATGTTTTATCTGGCTTAATCCAAGCTGATAATTAACCTTTTCATGGTTGCAAGTAAAGAATTACCTAGTGCACAGCCACTTTATTCAAATAATATCGGTAATAATAATTATTATTACCATATTGTTTTAATTAATCAATATGAAACGTCCATGCCAAAGCGATTTTGACACACAGGGGGATGATTATTCCAAGCATGGTAAGTTCTCCCGAAACAAGTTCGGGACAGGCTATATGACAAAACCTTAAAATTATAATCATATGAAATACTACTTTTATTATGTAATAATTATATGAGTGCAATTATTATTGCTTCAATAATAAAACTAAAGGTGGAATAAGCCGAATTAACCTTAAAATAGAAGTAGGTAGTAAAAAAAACAAAATAATAATGAGTGAACAAGTTATTCAAATAGTCGAGAAGAAAAGCAACGGAATGGCAACTGCTGGTTTCGTTTTGGCTCTTATTACCGTACTTTTTGGTTGGATTCCTTTTGTTGGATGGGTTACTTGGCTGTTAGGGCTTATTTTTAGTGCTCTCGATTAAGTAAAGCTAATAAAGTTGGAGTTGGTAAAGGATTGGCCATTGCAGGTTTAGTTATTAGCTTAATTGGCATTGTTGTATTACTTGTAGTTGCGGCAAGCATAGCAGCCATAATTGGCATGAACGTCTAATCAGAAATTCTAACGAAAGGAGGTTGCCGAAAATCCTTAATAGAGTAGGTAAGCTATTTCTTTAAAATTAAAACAGATCATTTTATAAGTTTTTCGAATCCCCGCCAACCAATCCAATTTTGCTCTGTCACATCATCTGCTATTCGAATTAGCCGCTCGTTAAAATCATTTCTAACCGCATTTTCATTGATATATGTAACCGCTTCGGCAAATGATTTAAGCATGCTTTTATAAAAGGCTTCCTGTTTAATGTATTTTTCAGAAGTGTATGTGATTGCTATTTCAATCTGATAAAGCATTACATCTGCAATCAAGTTTGGTTCCACACCAAGCTTTTTAAAGTGGCGAATGAATTTTTGGGCTACAGAACGTCTCATTTTCGCTTTACGGCCAGATAAAGGAAAGTATTCTTTCGAAATTTTGAATTTACATTCTTCCAGCAATTTATTCTCCTGAGGATTAAATGCGAAATCGTAAAACTCCTTTACATCTTTAAATCTGGTATAAAGATCGGTAATTTGTTCCTGAAGCTGCTTTTTGTTCAGTTGCTGCAGGTATTCTTTTAAGTCTTTTTTACTCATGTATTTTACTAAAATTTAAAGTTATTGCTTAGGTGCAAATTTACTAATAAAATTATCCCTTTTATAATAGGTACAGAAGTTTTATTACTTTCCAAAACAGACTAATTGTTTTAGTGAATTTTATTTTCCGCTTATGATGAATATCTAAAATTGTAATTATTTGTTTAATTAAAATTAACAATAATAAACTAATTATAGTGCCTTTTATATTTTAATCTTCATTAATGTTGTTTTTGTGGTTATTTTATGGTGTTTCATGTAAAAGTCTTAGTTCATGTAATATGACTTCAGTAAATTTATTTTGTTGATTAGGGAGAGGAGATAGGTATGTAATTATGATTTTATGATTTTAAAATTTTGATTTGTCCCAATACCAGTAAGAAGCCCCTGTTTCTATTTAACAATTTTTAATTAACCTTAAAATTAGACTGTGAATCACGTACATAATTTTTTGATATTATTCCTTGTCAATTGTGGTATTCATTTATATCATATAATGCCATCTCTAATTCAAAGAGATAAAACAGCGTGTTCTTCAATTTTTTCTTTAGCAACTGCTATTTATCGTATTTCCACCATGTCAGTAAAAAACTTATTAGGAGCAAAAATACCATCTATTAATTGGAATGTGTGTAATTGGAAGCAAGAACGAATTATTTATTTTTTGTGTTAATTGATTAAAAGATAAACTATATAAACCTGATGAAGTTTTGGATATTTTCAAACCACAACCATATTTATTCAATAGATAACTTCATCGAAATATTCATTTAAACCTTAAAAAATTCAACAATGAAGAAAGTAATGTTAATTATGGTCGCTGTAGTTTTTACTGCAGCAGCATCTTTTGCTCAACAAAATGTTTCTGAAATACAACAATTTGGAACAGATCAAGAAGCAACAGTTGATCAGGTAGGTGTTTGGAATTACAGTCAAATAAATCAATCCGGAGAATTAAATATTGCTTCAGCTACTCAGTTAGGCGATTTAAATTCTTCTTTTATTAATCAGATTAATAGTGTTTGGGTAGAAGCTTACGTTGAGCAATACGGATTCTTGAATTTCTCCTCTGTATATCAAAGTAGTGTGTGGGATATTGCAAATGTACTTCAAGATGGTAATTTTAACATCTCGTATGTTGAGCAAGTGAACAATTTATGGTCAGAGGCTTTAATAAACCAATTTGGAGATTCTAATTGGGCTAAAGTTGATCAGGCAAATGGTTCTCTTGATTTTGCCGGAATTATTCAAGATGGTTTTGCAAATCAAGCTAGAATAAGACAATACGGTAATGAGAGTAATTGGGCTGGTGTTATTCAAACAGGATCCTTTAATTTAGCCGATGTATATCAGGCTAATGGAATAGGTAATTCTTCTTACGTTACACAAGAAGGTGAAGATAATTGGGCATTTACAACTCAAATGGGTGGCGAAGGCAATTCTATCGAAGTTGAACAATATGAGAATAGTAATACTGCAATAGTAAATCAGTATGGCGGTGTTATGAATCGTGCTTATGTTGGTCAGTTAGGAGACTGGAACTACGGTAAAATTACACAGGTAAAAGGAGAGGATAACTATGCAGGTATCGCGCAGATTGGTTATGCTAATGATGCTTCTATTAAACAAATTAAGGGAGAATCTAATTGGGCCGGTTTGGTTCAAAATGGTGATTTCAATAAAGCCACAGCTATTCAAAGAAAAGGTTTTGATAACGAAGCATACGCAGAGCAGGCAGGCGATGGAAATACTGTAATGATGAAACAAATTCGCGGCGAAGGAAATTTGGCAGAAGTTTACCAGATTGGTGATGATAACTTTTCTTATACAGAACAAGTTGGTGGTGAGAACAACACTATTTCAGTATTACAGGATGGAACAATGAATTATACCGAAACTTATCAGTTTGGTGGCGGTGGAAACCTTGCAATAATAGAGCAATATGGTTATGGTAACTATTCAGGTATCCTACAAGAAAATGTAACAAATTCTGTTGCTGATGTTTTCCAGGATGGTGAATTAAGCGAATCTGTTGTTCTTCAATACAACGGAGACAATAATTTTGCAATAGTTACTCAGGTTGGAGATTACAATTATTCTGGAATTGCGCAGGATGGATCAGGCAATACTGCTGATGTATATCAGTCAGGTTATGGACATTCAAGTGTAGTAATGCAGTATGGTATTGGAAATAGTGCAACAGTAGATCAAACTAATTCCAGTTTAAATCCATAATTAAAATATTTTAGCTGTCTTTATATTTCTAAAGACAGCTACTTCTAAAAATTTTAAGTTGATTTTGTTTTAAAGGTTGAGTCAACTTTAATAATGATAAAATCTGGAAAGTATTCGTAATTTGTGTGGTTGTAAATTGCGGAAGTGAATTGGATTTTATTAAGAGCAAGATAAGGAATGTTCATTTTGAGCATTCCTTATTTGTTTATATACAAAGAACCGACAGCTATCTTTGTCGAGATTAAACTATCGGTTCTAACCACTTAACTGCCTATGTTTAGTGTAACTTATTGCATTTTTTAAGCTCCTAAGTATTTGTGAATTGCGTGAGCTGTTTTGCGTCCATGATCCAATGCACGAACAACCAGGCTTGCACCGGATGTTGCATCGCCTGAGCAGAAGATTTTCGAATTTGAAGTTTGACCTTTCGCATCAGTTTTAATATTTCCTCTGCCATCCAATTCAAGTCCTAATTCATTAACTAATCCCTCATGCACAGGATGAACAAATCCCATGGCTAATAATATTAAATCAGCATCAATGGTTTCTTCAGTTCCTGGAACTTCATTCATTTTGAATTGGCCCTTTTCATCCTTAGTCCATTCAATTTGTGTGATAGTAAGTTTTTTCACGCTGCCATCTTCACCTAAAATCTCTTTAGAACTAAGAGACCATCTTCTCTCACAACCCTCAAGGTGAGAACTGGAAGTTCTTAAAGTTTCCGGCCAGTAAGGCCAAGGATTGGTCTCTTTTCTTTCTTCAGGTGGTTTTGGCAGCAATTCTATCTGCAAAACAGATTTTGCCTTTTGACGAATTGAAGTCCCAACACAATCGGAACCAGTATCGCCACCTCCAATAACAACAACGTTTTTACCTTTAGCGGATATTCTTTCCTGCTTGGTGAATTCGTCGCCACGTATCAGTTTATTTTGTTGCTTAAGAAAATCCATAGCGAAATGTACACCTTCCAGTTCACGGCCTTTAATTGGCAAATCGCGGGGTTTCATTGCACCAATTGCCAGGCAAATGGCATCATATTCCGCTTCCAATTCAGTAAATGAAACATTTCCACCTACATCCTGATTGGTTTTAAATTCGATACCTTCTTCAACAAAAAGTTCCAAACGTCGATCAATAACGCCTTTATCCAATTTAAAATCAGGTATTCCGTAACGAAGCAATCCACCAATCGCATCATCTTTTTCAAATACAGTCACATTATGACCAGCTCTGTTTAGCAGATCTGCAACAGATAATCCTGCTGGTCCTGACCCAATTACAGCTATTCTTTTACCTGTACGCTTTTTAGGAGGCCGGGCCTTGATATAGCCGTACTCAAAAGCTTTTTCGATAACAGCGGCCTCATTTTCGCGTATAGTTACAGGCGATTTCTGCAACGCCAGCACGCAAGATTTCTCGCATGGAGCCGGACAAATTCTTCCTGTAAATTCGGGAAAGCTGTTCGTTGAATGTAAAATTTGGCTTGCTTCCTCCCAATTTTCTCTGTAAACAGCATCCTGCCATTCGGGAATTTTGCTGGCTGTAGGACAGGCCCAGTGACAGAAAGGAACACCGCAATCCATACATCTGGCTGCTTGATCTATTCTGTCATCAAGATTCAATGTTTGTTCAACCTCTCCAAAATCCCCAATTCTATCTCTTACCGGACGGTAGCCGGCTTCTTTTCTTTTTATTTCTAAAAAACCTTTCGGATTTCCCATAATCGTTCTGTTTGTTAATGAATAGTGCAGTAATTAAAGGAAAGGATCGAATCCTGTTTTCACCTTTCCATAAAATTTAATTACTCGTGAACTTCTGTTTGCGATTGAGCCGCTTTTAACTTTCGGTGAATCTTCTTCAGTTTTTTCTCCTCAAGAACTTTTTTATACTCATAAGGAATAACTTTCACAAAATGTGGTAGATATTCTTCCCAATGAGTAAGTACTTTAGAAGCGACACTACTCTGTGTTAATAACAAATGCTCGTGGATCATTCCCTGAAGCTCATGAATATCCTGCATATTTTCGACCGGTTCAAGAGAAACAAGACTTTTATTGCAGAAATAATCCAATCGTCCTTCCATATTAAGAACGTAAGCAATTCCACCACTCATACCAGCCGCAAAGTTTCTGCCTGTTTTACCTAGAATTACAACTCTACCTCCGGTCATGTATTCACAACCATGATCACCAACACCTTCAACAACAGCTATTCCACCGGAATTACGAACACAAAAACGTTCTCCCGCCATTCCTCTTATATATGCCGATCCGCTGGTTGCACCATAAAGTGCAGTATTTCCAATAATAATTTGTTCTTCAGGTTTAAATTTGCTTTTCTCCGAAGGATAAACAACCAGCTTTCCACCCGATAAGCCCTTTCCAAAATAGTCATTAGAGTCACCAACCAAGCGGAAAGTAATTCCCTGTTCCAGAAAAGCTCCAAAACTTTGTCCTGCAGATCCTCTGAATATGCAATGAATTGTATCCTCGTCTAAAACTCTTTTTGGTTTTAGTAAAGCAACTTTACCCGAAAGCATAGCTCCTGTGGTTCTGTCTGTATTGTTGATTTTCTGATCAATCCAAACTTTTTCTCCATCATGTAGCGCTTTCGCAGATTGTTTAATCAGCTCATGATCAAGAACCTCACCAATGGATTTTATTTTAGCGTTTGCACCACATATGGTGTGTCCATCAGTATTAGGAAGATGAATTAGGTTGTCTATACTAACTGTTTTTGCTTTCCAATTTTCGATGTTTTTACGTTTTTCCAGTAAATCAGATCGACCGACCAAATCATCAAATTTTCGAATTCCTAGTTCTGCCATCAATTCACGACACTCTTCTCCTAAGAAAGTAAAATAGTTAATCAGCCATTCTGAACGACCAAGGAATTTTTCTCTAAGCTCCTTGTTTTGAGTTGCGATTCCAACAGGACATGTGTTTAGGTGACATTTACGCATCATTACACAACCCAACACAACCAAGGCACTTGTAGCAAATCCAAACTCCTCAGCTCCAAGCAAGGCCATTGAAATAATATCCCTTCCGGTTTTTAATTGTCCATCGGTTTGTAATTTGATACGACCACGCAAGTCGTTCATTACAAGTGTTTGCTGCGCCTCTGCTAATCCAAGTTCAACAGGTAATCCTGTATGTTTAATTGAACTCAACGGACTTGCGCCTGTTCCGCCTTCGCAACCAGCAATCACAATAAGATCAGCGTTTGCTTTGGCAACACCCGCAGCAACAGTTCCAACACCATTTTCTGAAACCAACTTCACACTTACACAAGCTGTTGGATTTATATTTTTCAGATCGAAAATTAATTGTGCTAAATCTTCAATTGAATAAATGTCATGATGTGGAGGAGGAGAGATCAGTGTAATCCCCGGAGTAGAATTTCTAAGCTTAGCTATGATGTTATCAACCTTAAATCCAGGCAATTGACCTCCTTCTCCCGGTTTTGCACCTTGAGCTACCTTAATTTGCAGTTCATCAGCATTTACAAGATATTCAGCATTTACACCAAATCGACCTGAAGCAATTTGTTTAATTGAACTTCTTGCACTTGAATAAAAGCGTTTTGAGCTTTCTCCACCTTCACCGGTATTACTTCTGCCGCCAATTTTATTCATGGCAATAGCCAGAGCTTCATGAGCCTCTTTTGAAATGGAACCATATGACATGGCACCAGTACAAAATCTTTTCATGATGTTTTCAACCGGTTCTACTTCACTGATATCAATAGGATTCTTTTTATAATCAAAGAAACCTCTTAAAAAATGGGGAGAAGCAGTTTCCTTATTTACAATTGTGCTGTATTCCTTAAATTTTTTGAAATCATTTGTTCTGGTTGCCCATTGCAGCAATCCTATTGTTTCAGGGTTCCAGCTATGAGGCTCACCATTTTTTCTGTAGTGAATATTTCCATTATTCGTAAGCAAATCCTGATTATCGAAAGGATCCTCTTCTGAATAAGCTTTCTTGTGATGACAAAGAATTTCTTCTGAAATCTCTTTTAATCCAATTCCCTCAATTCTGGAAATTGTACCTGTGAAGTATTTGTCAATAACATCCTTGCTTACACCTAAAGCCTCGTAAATTTGGGCACCAAGATAACTGCCAATGGTTGATATTCCCATTTTAGACATCACCTTTAGCAATCCCTTATCAACGGCTTTTATATAGTTTTTACGAGCCGTTTTATATTCAAGACTGGTTCTTCCATCTTTCACCAATTTGTCAATAACCGCATAACTCATGTATGGATTAATAACACTAGCCCCGTATGCAATCAGTAAGGCAATATGATTTACTTCACGAGCCTCACCCGTTTCCACAACGAGACCAATCTGCATCCTCTTTCTCTTTTTTATAAGATGATGATGAACCGCAGCTACAGCTAAAAGAACAGGAATTGGAGCCATTGATTCGGACATATTCCGATCCGTTAGAATAATGTAATTTTTCTGTTCATCAACAGCTTTTTCGGCTAACAGACAAATAGAATCCAGAGCACTTTCCAGGCCAGCACCATTTTGAGATGCTTTAAACAGTATATCAATGGATTGATGTCTGAACTCTTCATGCTTAAGTTTCTTTATCTTGCCAAGATCAGTATTAGTAATTAACGGACTTTTGAATCGAATTAACTTACAATGCTGAGCTGTTTCATCCAATAGATTTTTCTGAACTGATCCTATATAATTGGTCAGATCCATCACCAGATTCTCCCGAATTGAATCAATTGGAGGATTGGTTACCTGGGCAAATAATTGACGGAAGTAATTGAAAAACAATTGCGGTTTTGGCGACAACACTGGTATCGGAGCATCGTTACCCATTGATCCCACAGGCTCTTGTGCGCCCGTTGCCATGGGCAGAAGAACTCTTTCAAAATCTTCTTTGCAATAGTTAAAAGTCTTCTGGCAAATGTTAAAATGATCTCCAATATCTGAAGGAACCCTTTTTTCAACAGGAATAGCCTTTAAATCCAAACGATTCTCTTTTAGCCAGTTTTGATAAGGATTACGATAAGTCAGTTGTGATTTTACCTCTTGGTCAGGAATGATGATTCCTAACTGAGTATCAACAAGCAATAGCTTACCTGGTCTTAGACGACCCTTTTCTTTAATTTCTTCGGCTTTAAACTGTTGAATACCCACTTCAGAACCCATTACAATCATGTCATCCTGAGTAATTACATATCGGGAAGGGCGCAATCCATTTCTATCCAATGTGCCGCCAATATAACGGCCATCAGAAAATACCAAGGAAGCTGGTCCATCCCAAGGCTCCATAAAAGTGGAATGATATTCGTAAAATGCTTTTAGACTATCGGGGATAGGATTTTTTTCATTCCACGATTCCGGCACCATCATACTCAAGGCATGCGGCAGACTTCTTCCAGTTAAGAATAAAAATTCAAGCACATTATCAAAAGAGGCAGAATCACTTTTGTTTGGTTCAACAACCGGGAATAGTTTTTTGATGTCATCACCAAACATCTCCGATTTTAAAAGAGATTCACGGGCTTGCATCCACAAACGGTTTCCTTTTATTGTATTGATTTCACCATTGTGAGCTACAATACGAAATGGCTGAGCTAAATCCCAGGAAGGGAATGTGTTGGTACTAAAACGTGAGTGAACCATTGCAATAGCGCTTTCCATACGGGAATCCTGAAGATCACTATAGTATTTCCCCAGTTGGTCGCTTGCAAACATTCCCTTATAAACCAAAACTTTAGACGAAAGACTAGGAATGTAAAACATCTCCTTTTCCTTCATTTTAGTTGCGCGAATATAACTTTCAGCTTGTTTTCTAGCTAAATAGAGTCGTCGTTCCAATTCATCCTGTTCGTAATTTCCACCAACAAAGATTTGTTTGATCACTGGTTCCGATTGTCTTGCAATTTCACCAATTGCATTGGTGTCCGTTGGGACATCACGTAATTGAAGAAATTCCAATCCTTCTTCTTCCAGAATCTGAATAAGAACTTCAAGACAGAACTTTTCTTCGGTTTCGTCTTTTGGTAAGAAAATTAAACCGGTACCATATCTTCCTGCTAAAGGAAGCTTGATTCCAATTTTTTTGTAGAAACTGTGAGGCAATTGCATTAAAATACCGGCACCATCACCACTTACATTATCAGCACCACGCGCGCCCCGGTGTTCCATATTACAAAGCACCTCCAGTCCACGGGTAATAATCTCGAAAGATTTTTTTCCTTTAATGTTGGCTACAAAGCCAATCCCACAATTGTCATGTTCGTTCTGAGGGTCGTAAAGACCCTGCTGTTTTGGTCTAAGGTTTCGCATAGGCAATTTTTAGTGCGAAGCCAGGAAATGATTTTATCTTTTAAACTTAAGGACCTTAAGAAATGAATAGAAATCCCCATTCCATATCATTTAGTAACGACTTTTATAAATCCGAGAGTCGTTGCCTTAATTCAAGAAACACCCAAAGATGGAGGTGATCAATTTTTTGCTTGTCTAATCCGTTGAGCAAATATAACACAATTAAATCTACATATGCAATTATTATTGTTAAGTATATTAGCGGAAACGTTTGAAAAGTGAAAAAAACATGATAATTATCACTGCAAAGGTTTGCATGATATTCAGGCATTTATAAAAATAAGAGGCATTTATCTGCAAAGAATGCGAAGGAATTGTCTTTTAAAATTTATGTTTAGTGTTACAAAGAAGATTGCTAATTGTTTGTTTCAACAACAGGTTGAACTTTTAATAATTTTAACAATCGTCTTTCAATCCATTTGGGTAAATATTTTCCAAATTTGGAAATGAATTGTTTCCCTAAAATATAAATTGAAGAATAAAAGAAAACTTTATTCAGAAGATAAACGGATGCAGTTAGCAGAATGATTTTATTAGAACCCGATAGAATAAAAGGTAAGGAGAGATAAAGGAAGAAAGTAACAACAGCTAAGCCCAACAACACAAATCCAACAATTTTTTTTAACTCCATGATAATTTCAAATCTTTTTAAATTTAGATACTAATGCAATTCTACGACGCAATTTATAAATGGTTGCTAAAAAAATGAATTTAGAACTGTTAAAAAACTATAATGCACTATTTTTTAGACTAAAAGATATGGTTTCATCTAAATTGTTTGATTGAATTCCATTCGTTATCATTACAAAAAAACATGAAATTTCAGAAAGATGAGTGCTGATTGTTGATGGTATTTCATTAAAAAACACCATGAAATTTATACGCAAAGGTTTTAAATAAGGATGAACTAAAAAAAAGATGGTTTTATTAGGATATTACTGTTTTTTGCATTTATCTTTGTAGGCAACAAATAAGAACAGGTATGGAAAATTTACAAATTATTCGACGACGCTTTATTAGATCTTTATCCAAACGATAAGGTATAAGCTCTGGCATATTTAATTTTCCAAGCTTTCCATATCGGGAAGCATTTTTTTTGAACTTGAAACAACAGAAAAAAACATCAAATGATTTTATTTTACAACATACAACGACGAAGACAGAGCGCTCCTTTAGGAAAAGCGGTTGGTGTCGTATTGTCTTGTAATCAATGATTAACAGCAATATATAAAAGGCTTACCGTTTTTACCGGTAAGCCTTTTTTTTGAAACTATATAATCACAAATAGAAATGAAGCAAATCATCTATACTCAAAGCCGACGCCATTTGCGTAGTAACTGTTACCCAGGGGGAACGGATGAGCTTGCTGTTTCTGTTATTGAAATATCATAATTAACAAGCTTACTGTTTTCGGACGGTAAGCTTTTTTTGTATTAATTAAAAATAAAAAAATGAATTTTTTCAACTCCTTAGACTATCGAAGACGCTGTTTTCGGGAACAAAACAATCAGACCGCAAGAGCGGATTTTTTTGTAGAATTAAATAACAGGTGGTTGTGCTTAACAGCAGTAGCACTTTTTTGGGAAATTTAGATTATTTAAAATAAAATGATAGATACTTCAATGGAAATTGAGCAAAAATTAAGTGTCATTATAGCAGGTTTAAGGCATTACGAATATGCCCAGGAAATTTGTGATATGATTGAAAGTGCTGCGAAAATCCGCGGTACCGGAATTGCTAAAAGAGAAGCTTTGTACATCGTACAAAAAATTCAGGAAGGAAAGGCAATTATCGCCTTTGATCAGGATAAAGTTATTGGTTTCTGTTATATAGAAACCTGGGAACATGGTAAATATGTAGCTAATTCGGGACTAATTGTTGATCCTGATTACAGAGCTGTAGGTTTGGCTAAAATGATTAAAGCCAAGGCATTCGAGCTATCGCAAAAACGTTATCCTGAAGCCAAAATATTTGGACTCACCACCAGTCTTCCTGTAATGAAAATCAATTCAGAATTAGGATACAGACCAGTTACCTTTTCGGAGCTAACTACAGATGATACATTTTGGAAAGGATGCAGTGGTTGTGTGAATTACGACATATTGCAGCGAACCAATCGGAAAATGTGTTTGTGTACAGGCATGCTGTATGATCCCAATAGAAAGGATAAAAAGTAATTATTCTGAAAAGAAAGCAATTTCATCAATTTATCAACAAGATTTTGAAAATCTACAAATAACAATATAATGACATCAACTAAGAAAAAAGTAGTATTAGCATATAGCGGAGGTTTAGATACAACATACTGTGCACTTTATTTGTCTAAGGAGTTAAACATGGATGTGTACACAGTATTGGGTAATACAGGTGGTTTCAGCAAGGAAGAATTAGCTGATATAGAGAACAGGACAAAACAACTGGGAGTTGTTCAGCACGCCTCACTTGATATTACCGAAGAATACTACGATAAATGCATTAAATACATGATAATGGGAAATGTTTTAAAAAACAACACCTACCCATTGTCGGTAAGCTCAGAAAGAGCATTTCAAGCCATGGCAATTGCTCAATATGCCCATTCCATTGATGCTGATTATATCGCTCACGGTAGTACCGGAGCTGGTAACGATCAGATAAGATTTGATCTTATTTTTAAAATAATGGCTCCCAATGCCGAAATCATTACTCCAACCAGAGATATGCAGTTGAGCAGGGAGACAGAAATCAATTACCTGAAAGAAAATGGTATTTCGGCCAATTTCGAAAAAATGAAATATTCCATTAATGCAGGAATCTGGGGAACAAGTATTGGCGGAAAAGAAACTTTAACTTCAGATCAACCTCTTCCGGAAGATGCCTATCCAAAACAGGTTGTTAAAACCGAATCGGAAAAGCTGACCATAGGATTCGAAAAGGGAGAATTGGTTAGTGTGAATGGAGAAAAAGTACAACATCCTTTGGATGCAATTAAAAAAATTGAAGCAATTGGTTCTCAATTTGGCATTGGAAGAGACATGCACATTGGTGACACAATTATTGGAACAAAAGGAAGGGTTGCATTTGAAGCTGCTGCGCCTTTAATGATTATTAAAGCTCATCAAACTCTTGAAAAGCACACGCTTACCAAATGGCAAATGCACTGGAAAGAGCAAATTGCAAATTTCTATGGAATGTTGTTACACGAAGCTCAGTACTTAGAGCCGGTAATGAGAAACATGGAGACTTTCCTTCTTGACACTCAAAAAAAGGTGACAGGAACAGTTATTTTAAATTTGAATCCAAAACATTTCTTTGTTGAAGGCATTACTTCACCCAACGACTTAATGACTGATTTATTTGGTCAGTACGGCGAAAGCAGTAAAGGATGGACAGCAGATGATGCAAAAGGATTTACCAATATTCTGGCTAATTCATTGAAGATTTATTACACCGTAAATAAGCAGTAATTATGGTGAATGTAGGAATTATAGGAGGAGCAGGATATACGGCGGGAGAATTGTTACGGATTTTAATTTGGCATCCGCAGGCAAATATCAGTTTCGTGCAGAGTACAAGTCATATGGGACATCCGGTATCGGATGTCCATAGGGATTTGTTAGGGGATACTGATTTGTCATTTTCCGAAGCTGATTATAAGGCAATTGATGTTTTGTTTATCTGTTCGGGACATGGGAAGACCAAATTGTTTTTGGAAGAGAATAATTTGCCTGAGACTGTAAAAATTATCGATTTAAGTACTGATTTCAGACCAAAAGCAAATGAAAAAGGTTTTGTTTACGGATTACCGGAAATTAATAAAGATAAAATTGTAAATGCTGATAAAATAGCCAATCCGGGATGTTTTGCTACCTGTATTGAATTGGGATTATTGCCTTTAGCTAAAGAAAATAAATTGAAGGAGGAGGTTCATATTACTGCAATAACAGGATCAACTGGAGCAGGACAGAATCCAACATCAACTTCACATTTTAGCTGGAAAAACAACAATGTTTCGGTATACAAAGCATTTACTCATCAGCATTTGGCTGAGATAACAGAAACGGTTTTGCAACTTCAACCCAGTTTCGATAAAGAAATTAATTTTATTCCCGTTAGAGGAAACTTTAGCCGGGGAATAATGGCCACAATCTATACCGATTGTGATTGGTCTGCTGAAGAAGCTGTTGAGAAGTACAAAATATATTATAAAAATCATCCATTCGTTTCAATATCAAATATATCGCCCGATGTAAAGCAAGTTGTAAACACAAATAAATGTGTATTGTATCTTGAAAAACATGGCAGCAAACTGATGATTATTTCAGTGATTGATAATTTATTGAAAGGGGCTTCTGGTCAGGCAGTTCAGAATATGAATTTATTATTTGGAATGCCGGAAATATTGGGATTGGGCTTAAAGCCGGTTGGATTTTAAAAAAAGAAAGAAATGGAATTATTTAACGTATATAATTGTTACGATATAAACCTGGTTAATGGGAAAGGATCAGGCATATCTGACGATAAAGGAAATAAATATTTAGATTTTTATGGTGGACATGGTGTGATTTCAATTGGTCACAGTCATCCTCACTATATTTTCAGAATGGAGCACCAACTTCATTGTTTAGGCTTTTATTCGAATGCTGTAAGAAATGATATGCAGGAGAAATTGGCTAATAAATTGGGGACACTTTCAGGATACGATGATTACAACTTATTCTTGTGTAACTCAGGAGCCGAAGCCAATGAAAATGCTCTAAAAGTGGCATCTTTTCACACTGGTAAATCGAAAATTGTTGCAATTAAAGGAGCTTTTCACGGAAGAAGCAGTGGTGCTTTGGCAATTACCGATAATCCAGTTTTATCATCAGAATTTAATGTAAAACACGACGTTGTTTTTATAGAGATGAATGACATTCCTGCACTTGAAAAAGCTCTTGGGAAAAATGACGTTGCTGCAGTGATTATCGAAGGAATACAAGGTGTGAACGGTGTTGTAGAACCTTCGGCTGATTTCTTGAAGTCTGCCGAAAGCTTGTGCAAAGCTCACAAAGCAATGCTTATTTTGGATGAGATTCAGTCGGGTTATGGAAGAACAGGGAAATTTTTCGCACATCAGCATGCTGGTATTAAGGCAGATATTATAACTACAGCTAAAGGAATGGGAAATGGATTTCCAATTGCCGGAGTAATTATCTCACCTGCAATAAAAGCATGGAGCGGAATGTTAGGAACAACCTTTGGGGGAAATCATTTGGCATGTGCTGCGGGAATGGCAGTTTTAGAGGCAATCGAAGAAGAACAGTTAATCGATAATGCAGACAGATTGGGAGATTATTTAATCTCTGAATTAAAAGATAATAAAGCAATAAAAGCAATAAGGGGGAAAGGATTAATGATTGGTATTGATCTTGAGGATATGCCTAAAATCAGGAAACAGCTTCTTGAGGAATATGGAATTTTCACAGGATCATCAGGTAGTACAACACTTCGTTTACTGCCGCCACTTTCAATTACCAAAAAAGAGGTGGATCAATTCATTCAAGCATTTCAAAAACTAACCCAAATTATAATGGTATGATAGATTTAACTGTTGTAAAAATTGGTGGTAACGTAATTGACGATACCGAAAAACTAAATGATTTTCTTGATGCATTTTCAAATTTAAACGGCAAGATTGTTTTGGTTCACGGAGGTGGAAAACTAGCATCCGATTTAGCAGGCAAACTTGGAGTTCAAACCAAAATGGTGGATGGAAGACGCATAACTGATGCCGAAAACCTGAAGTTGGTTACCATGGTTTATGCCGGACTAATTAATAAGAACATTGTTGCTGCTTTACAAGCTCGTGGAGTAAATGCGATGGGGATGTGTGGTGCCGATTTAGATCTTATAAAAGCTGAAAAAAGAAGCAACACAAAGGTCGATTTTGGTTTTGTTGGTGATGTTACAGCAGTGAATACCCTGGCTTTATGCAAGCAAATTGAATGCAATTCGGTTTTGGTTATTGCCCCGATTACTCATGATGGCAAGGGACAATTATTCAACACCAATGCTGATACGGTGGCAACAGAAGTAGCCGTTGCTTTAAGTCGTTTCTATAAGGTGAAATTGATTTATAGTTTCGAAAAACTTGGAGTATTAATGAATGCGGAGGATGACAGCAGTGTAATGCCTGTTCTTTCTAACGTAAAATGCTCTGAAATGGTGAAATCGGGCAAGATAAATACAGGAATGCTGCCCAAAACACAAAATGCATTTTATGCCTTATCAAAAGGAGTGGAAGAGGTCGTAATCGGGAATTTTGTTTCGATGGAGACAAATCATTCCTCAGGAACACAAATTGTTAATTCTTAGCTTATGGATTTAAAAAAGTATACCGAAATAGCCTTAACCACTCTTAAGCAATTGATTTCTATTCAATCTTACAGTAAACAGGAAAATCAAGCTGCCGATGTAATGGAGCAGAAACTAACTGACTTTGGATATCAGGTACACCGCAAAGGAAATAATGTATGGGCTTTCAATAAGGATTTTGATGATAAAAAGCCGGTTTTGTTGCTGAATTCTCATTTAGACACCGTAAAACCTTCTGAAAAGTATACAAAAGATCCTTTCAATCCGGAAGTGTCCGAGGGCAAATTGTACGGATTGGGCAGCAATGATGCAGGCGGCTGTTTGGTTTCTTTATTTGCATCATTTTTAGCCTTGGAAGGCACTGATCAAGATTACAACCGTGTTTTTGCAGCTTCTGCCGAAGAGGAAATATCAGGAACCGGAGGTTTTGAGCTGATACAGGATGAAATAGGACGAATTGATGTTGGAATTGTAGGCGAGCCGACTCTTATGGAAATGGCCATCGCTGAAAAAGGCTTAATGGTGCTGGATTGTGATGCTATCGGTGTTCCCGGACATGCAGCCCGTAACGAGGGTGTCAACGCAATAACTATTGCAATGAGGGATATAGAATGGCTTCATTCTTATAAATTTGCTTTGGAATCTGAGATGCTGGGAGCAGTGAAAATGACTGTAACACAAATTAATGCAGGGAAACAGCACAATGTAATTCCATCATCCTGCAAATTTGTAGTGGATGTCCGCACGAATGAGCATTATTCTAACGAAAAAGCATTTGCAATCATCAAAGAAAAGTTGGAAAGTAATGTTACAGCCCGGTCCTTTAGAATGAATTCTTCAGGAATACCATTGGAGCACCCGTTAATTCAGACAGGATTGAACTTAGGAATGAAGTATTACGGTTCTCCAACCACATCCGATCAGGCAATTATGAAGGGATTTCCAACTTTAAAATTGGGTCCCGGAGATTCGGCCAGATCTCATACCGCTGACGAGTTCATCTACATGGATGAAATTGAAAAAGGAATTGAAAAATATTATAACTTGTTGAACGGTTTGAAAATATAACCGGAAATCACTTGTTGAAAAATAAAACGGATTAAGCAATAATATACACTAACACCTAACTTTAAAGAGAATTACTATGAAACTTTGGGATAAAGGCGTAAAAGTTGATAAAAAAATTGAACAATTCACTGTTGGAATGGATCGCGAATTGGACTTGCAGCTTGCCGCGTTTGATGTGCTGGGATCGCTTGCACACATTGAAATGCTCGAATCCATCGGATTATTGGAAAAAACAGAATTAAAATTGATTCAGGAAGAATTACGGAAAATTTATTCCTCGATAAAAAATAATGATTTTGTGATTGATGATGGCACTGAGGATGTTCATTCTCAAATTGAATATCAGCTTACTTTAGCTTTAGGTGATATTGGAAAAAAGATTCACAGCGGACGATCAAGAAACGATCAGGTTCTTTTGGATTTAAAGCTTTTTACAAGAAACAAACTGGAAGAAATTGTTCGGGAAGGAAGATTGCTTTTTGATGAGTTGATTGCAAAGAGTAATGAAAATAAGGATGTATTAATTCCTGGATATACTCACTTACAGGTGGCTATGCCATCCTCGTTCGGTTTATGGTTTGGTGCTTATGCCGAAAGCTTGACCGATGACATGATGGTGCTGCAGGCTGCCTACAAAGTGGTTAATCAGAACCCATTAGGATCGGGTGCCGGTTATGGCTCATCATTCCCGTTAAACAGACAAATGACTACTGACTTACTAGGTTTTAGAGATTTAAGTTATAATGTAGTTTATGCACAAATGGGGCGTGGCAAAATGGAGTTTACCGTTCTTTCTGCACTAGCTAGTATGGCCATGACAATCGGAAAATTAGCTATGGATGCCTGTTTGTATAACAGTCAGAACTTCAATTTTTTAAGTTTTCCTGATGAATTAACAACAGGAAGCAGCATTATGCCTCACAAAAAGAATCCTGATGTTTTTGAGTTGATTCGGGCTCATGCAAATGCTTTGCAGATGTTGCCGGCACAAATTCAGGCAGTTACATCAAATCTTCCTTCGGGATATCATAGGGATTATCAGCTAACAAAAGAGTTCTTTATGCCTGCTTTCGATAAAATGATTGCTTGTCTGGAAATGACACGAATCATGCTTTCCGAAGTTAAAATCAATAAAGAGGTTTTGAAGGATGAACGTTATAAGTACATGTTTACAGTTGAGGAAGTCAACCAAATGGTGCTTAACGGTGTTCCTTTCCGGGATGCTTACAAAAAGATCGGACAAATTGTGGAGGAAGGTACTTTCAAATACGAAGGTAAAGTGAATCATGTTCACGAAGGCAGTATCGGCAATTTATGCAATGATAAAATTGTAGATAAGATGAATGAGATTTTCGTTGGTTTTAATTTCAACAAAACCAAAGAGGCTTACATGAACTTACTGAATAGAATATAAATAGAAGTAACTGGTAAAGAGTAATCAGCATTGGAAAATACAGAATACTTTCAATTCATAACTAATCACTAAAAATATTAACCATTTTATAGAACTTTTATGTCAGGAGAGACAAAAGCTAAATTAATTTTACAGGATGGATCGGAATATATCGGTACATCGTTTGGTTACCAGGAATCCATTTCCGGTGAAATGGTATTTAATACTGCAATGACCGGATATCCGGAAAGTTTAACCGATCCTTCGTACCGCGGACAAATTCTGGTTAGTACTTTTCCTCTGATTGGAAATTACGGAGTGCCGGGAACACTGCAGGAAGACGACTTGTTTCGTTTTTATGAGTCAGAAAAAATTCAGGTGTCTGCATTTATTGTGTCCGATTATACCGAGGAATTCAGTCATTGGAATGCGAGTTTAAGCCTTGGTGACTGGATGAAACAACATAAAATACCAGGAATATATGGTGTTGATACCCGCGCACTAACAAAAAAACTTCGGGAACAAGGCAGTATGCTTGCTAAAATTGTTTTTGAAGGCAAAGAACCTGAATGGAAAGATCCAAATCTGGAGAATCTTGTAGCTCAGGTAAGCACACCCGAAAAAATTGTTTACGGAAATGGAAAACACAAAGTAGTATTGTTGGATTGTGGTGTGAAAAACAACATTATTCGTTGTTTGTTAAAAAGAGATACCACAGTAATCAGAGTTCCACACGATTACGACTTCACTAAGGAAGAATACGATGGATTATTTATATCCAATGGTCCTGGTGATCCAAAACAAAATACAAAAGCAATCGCCAATCTAAAAACAGTTTTTGGTCAGGATACACCAATTATGGGTATTTGTCTGGGAACACAATTAATGGCTCTTGCTGCCGGTGCTGATACTTATAAGCTGAAGTACGGACACCGTAGTCACAATCAGCCGGTTGTTTTAAAGGGAAGCAAGCGTTGTTTTATTACCTCTCAAAATCACGGGTACGCCATTAATATGGATACCTTGCCAAAAGAGTGGGAGCCATTGTTTGTTAATGCCAATGATGGCACATGCGAAGGATTAAAGCACACAAGCAAACCATTTTTCGCGTCTCAGTTTCACCCCGAAGCTTCCAGTGGCCCTACAGATACCGAATTTCTGTTCGACGATTTCATTAAAATGATGGAAGATCATAAAGTTAAAAGGTAAAAGGAGAAAAGTAAAAGGTAAAAAGGAGAAAGGTAAAAGTTAAAAAAGTCCCATCTGTATGCGGTTCTCCTTTTTAGGGGAGATGTCCGGAGAACAGAGGAGGGTATTTTTAAAGAAAAACAATTATCAATTAACAGCCAAAAGCGATAAGCTAATGGCTCTCAGCTTAAGAAAAATGATAAAAGACAACATAAAGAAAGTACTGGTATTAGGTTCCGGAGCACTTAAAATTGGTGAAGCAGGGGAGTTTGACTATTCTGGATCACAGGCATTAAAAGCAATGAAGGAGGAAGGTATTTATACGGTACTTATCAATCCCAATATTGCAACTGTACAAACGTCAAAAGGAATTGCCGATCAAATTTATTTTTTGCCGGTTACACCTTATTTTGTAGAACAGGTGATCTTAAAAGAAAAGCCTGATGGAATCCTTTTGGCTTTTGGAGGACAAACTGCATTAAACTGTGGTATTCAGCTTTTTAATGCCGGATTGCTAAAGAAATACAATCTTCAGGTTTTAGGGACTCCAATCGAGACCATTATTAAAACTGAAGACAGAGAGATATTTGCCAACGAACTTCGTGGAATCGATGTAAAAACCCCGCAGTCATTTGCTGTTGAATCGATTCCTGAAGCATTAAAAGCGGCAGAAAAACTAGGTTTTCCAATTATTGTTCGTGCAGCCTTTACTTTAGGAGGACAAGGAAGTGGATTCTGTTCTAATATGGCAGAATTGGAGAAGTTGGCTGAAAATGCCTTATCCTATTCAAGTCAGATATTGGTTGAGGAATCATTAAAAGGATGGAAAGAAGTAGAATATGAAGTGGTTCGGGATGCATACGACAACTGTATTACAGTTTGTAATATGGAAAACTTTGATCCGCTGGGAATTCATACAGGTGAGAGTATTGTTATTGCACCATCGCAAACATTAACCAATTCGGAGTATCACAAACTAAGATCACTGGCAATTAAGATTATTCGTCACTTTGGTGTTGTGGGTGAGTGTAACGTTCAGTACGCTCTTGATCCCAATTCGGAAGATTACCGTGTAATTGAGGTAAATGCCCGTTTATCAAGATCATCTGCATTGGCTTCAAAAGCAACGGGTTATCCTTTGGCCTTTGTTGCGGCTAAACTTGGTTTGGGTTATGCCCTTCACGAGCTTAAGAATGCTGTAACAAAAACAACAACAGCTTGTTTCGAACCTGCTTTGGATTACGTAGTTTGTAAAATTCCACGTTGGGATTTAAACAAGTTTGAAGGTGTAACCAAAGAGATTGGTTCCAGCATGAAAAGTGTAGGAGAAGTAATGGCCGTTGGTCGTAATTTCGAGGAAGCCGTTCAAAAAGGTTTGCGTATGATTGGACAGGGAATGCACGGATTTGTTGGGAATGTTCATTCAAAGTTCGACGATGTTGATCGGGAATTAACTCATCCAACAGATATGCGTATTTTCTCTATCGCGCAAGCTTTTGAAAAAGGATATTCCATTGATAAAATTCATGATCTCACCAAAATTGATAAATGGTTCCTAAGTAAGCTGGAACACATCACAAAATTGAAATGGGATCTTCAGAAATACAATAACTTACAGGAATTACCTGACACTTTACTAAAAGCTGCAAAAGTATACGGTTTTTCCGATTTCCAGTTAGCACGCTTTGTTTTAAAGCCAGAGAGAACTGATATGGAATCGGAGCTTTTAGAGGTGAGGAAACATCGTAAAGCAAAAGGGATTGTTCCGGTTGTTAAGCAAATTGACACATTGGCTGCAGAGTATCCTGCACAAACCAACTACGTTTATTTGACTTACAGTGGTGATGAAAATGACATTACTTATGCAGACGACAATCAATCGGTTATTGTTTTAGGTTCCGGAGCCTATCGAATAGGGTCTTCAGTTGAATTCGACTGGTGCAGCGTAAATGCGCTGAACGCAGTAAATAAAGAAGGACTACGGTCGGTAATGATCAATTACAATCCGGAAACGGTAAGTACCGATTACGATGTGTGTGATCGTTTGTACTTTGATGAACTTTCATTCGAAAGAGTCTTGGATATTATCGATTTGGAATCGCCCCGCGGTGTAATTGTATCGGTAGGAGGACAAATTCCTCAGAACCTTTCGATGCGTTTGCACAAGGCAGATGTAAAAGTGTTAGGAACGTCTCCTGAATCGATCGACAGAGCCGAAAACCGCCAGACTTTCTCAGCCATGCTTGATGAATTGAAAATTGATCAGCCAAGATGGAATGAGTTGACAAGCAAAGAGGCAATTAATGACTTTATTGATGAAGTAGGATTTCCTGTTTTGATTCGCCCAAGTTATGTGCTTTCGGGTGCTGCAATGAATGTGGTTTCGAACAAGGATGAATTAGGCCATTTTCTGGATTTAGCTGCGCAGGTATCTAAACAGTATCCGGTTGTTGTTAGTGAATTTATTCAGGAAGCAAAAGAAATCGAGTTTGACGGAGTCGCTAAAAATGGTGACATTATTATTGATGCCATTTCGGAACACGTTGAGTTTGCCGGAGTGCATTCGGGAGATGCTACTTTGGTATTTCCACCGCAAAAACTGTATTTCGAAACCATTCGCAGAATTCGTAAAATAGCCGCTAAAATAGCAAAATCACTGAACATTACCGGGCCGTTCAACATGCAGTTGCTGGCAAAAGATAACGACATTAAGGTTATCGAGTGCAACCTGCGTGCAAGTAGAAGTTTTCCTTTTGTTTCGAAGGTAATGGACTTTAATTTTATCGAAACTGCCACTCAGGCAATGTTGGATGTTCCTATTCCAAACAATTTACCCTCGATGTTCGAATTGGAGCATATTGGAATAAAAGCCTCTCAGTTTTCCTTTTCAAGATTGTCGAAAGCAGATCCGGTTTTGGGTGTAGATATGTCATCAACCGGTGAAGTTGGCTGCATAGGAGCTGATTACTACGATGCAATACTAAAAGCAATGCTGTCAGTGGGTTACCGCATACCGAAGAGTGCAATCCTAATCAGCAGTGGTCCTATTCGCTCGAAAGTGGAACTTTTAAAAAGTGCGAAGATGCTTGAAGAGAAAGGGCACAAATTGTATGGCACCAGAGGTACTGCAAAATTCCTGGAAGAGAACGGTGTTACTATCGAAAGTGTAGGTTGGCCTGATGAAGATGTTGAAGTGACTGCTCACAATTTAATTAAAGAGCGCAAAGTTGATTTGGTGATTAACATCCCCAAAAACTTAAGCAAATCGGAGTTGAATAACGATTACCTGATCAGAAGAACAGCCATCGACCTGAACATACCATTAATAACCAATGCTCGTCTGGCTTCAGCCTTTATCTATTCATTCTGCAAAAAATCAATAGAAGATTTAGGAATTGACAGCTTCAGCGATTATGTAGATAAAAAGCAGGATTGGTAAAATATAACTTTTGGTGCTCTCACAATAAGTGAGGGTACCAATTCTTTCAAAAGCTTATTGCTTTTCGGCAATTTGCAAACCTGATAGCATTGTAATACATTATTTTAGCCCCGGCAGATTTCTGAAATCTATCGGGGCTTTTGTATTGATACTGCCCTTACAATGAAATAAGAATTTCCCTGCCTAAAGGGAAGGTCTTTCCCTAACACAAGGGAAAGCTTTGGAGTAGTACAAGGGAAGAGTATTGCCTAACACAAGGGAAAACTTTGGAGTAGTACAAGGAAAGAGTATTGCCTTATGCAAGGGAAAAGTTTTGGAGCAGTGCAAGGGGAAATATCCGGGTGAAACAGGAGACTGCGATATAAAATAAAAGCCGGATCAACCGGCTTTTTATGTGCTATTTTACGCTAAGAGTTTTGTCGTAATACCCAATGGTAAGCTTTTTGTTGTTTTTGGCAATACATCTTATTTGTAATTCGTAATTGCCGGCAGTTAATTCAGGAATTTGAAAAATTTGAGTGCTGTCGGTATTGGTTACATATACCGCAACCCGATGTTCTGTGCCATCTTCAGCAATCAGGAATATGCCTTGATTTTCGTCCGAAGGATCCATTTTTAACCGTTTCCCCCTTAATTCACCCACACCATTAGGCAAAAGACTGTCAGTTTCCTGACCAATGGAATGATCCGTAAAGCTATAGATATCGATGATACTCTTTTTGCGGTCAATTTTGTGAAGTTTGCTCGAATCAGCAATAGCCTTCAACAACACACCCGGAGATGATTTAAAACGCAGTTTGTGACGGGATCCATCAAAACTGTCATCCCAATTATTGAACACCCCGGTAATACTTGGCGAAATATTTAGCAATGGCGTATTAATAGAGTAACCCTTTCCCAGATTCTCTGTTACCACCGTTTCGATACGCTTAAACATACTCTCAGCCTCGTATGGGGTGATTCCTGTACCTTCGGCACAACATGCATTAATTAAATCTTCGCGGGTTAAAACGCCGATTGGAGATGGTTTGGCTATGCAATCATCCGGAGTATCGGTTAATGGATTTAAATGCAAATAATATTCAATCATTTTAATCAGGTATTAGTTTTTATTTTCAAAATATTTTTTGAAAGTACATTATAATTGCATTATGAACAAGTTAAATAATACTAATATGATAACTTTTTAATTTTACAGGATTACAAAAACTCTTGTGTGCCCTTGTATAATTGCAATACCGAAGCTGAAACAAAGTAAGTTCAATTCAAAAAGTATTTGGTATTACTTACCGGATCATATAAAACAAACATAACTGGGAAATTATTCACTTTATATCTATTTTAAATAATAGGGGAGTGATGTTTTATGAATTGAATCAATCATTTGTACTATAAGGCATGTGTTTTTACATCAAAAAAAACAATGCGTTTAATAATGTTCAATACCAGTGAATATAGTACTTTAAGGAGTTTGTAATACTGCTGCAGGATAATAACCAATAAAATTTATTGATTTTTTGGGTTACCTTTTTGCTTTATGGGGAATAAAGGGGTGATAATTGATTTGTTATTTTGAAAATAGTGAATATTAAGACTAAATATTCATTCAGAATTTACCCAATCTATTATCAAGTGATAACTATTTAAAAATTT
>NZ_MVDE01000024.1 GCF_002843385.1 Labilibaculum manganireducens | reverse complement strand
ATATGCCTCCTTCTCTTCATTTGGAAAATCACTTCCTTTAACATCAGCAATATATTTTTGCGTGGCTTCTTTTATAGCGCTATGTAAGTCTGCATAACGACGCAAGAATTTTGGAGAAAAGCCTTTATTGATCCCCAGCATATCATGCATAACCAGAACCTGCCCGTCGGTATGAGGTCCGGCTCCAATTCCAATGGTTGGAATCGTTAATTTTTTCGTGATCTCGTTAGCTAATTTTGATGGTATTTTTTCTAGTGTTATGGCATAACATCCAGCTTCTTCAAGCAGTAATGCATCACGTACTAATTTTTCAGCCTCGTCTTTCTCTTTTGCCCGTACTGTATAGGTGCCGTATTTGTTAATTGACTGAGGCATTAGGCCTAAATGTCCCATTACTGGTATACCTGCACCAATTATTTTTTTGATGTCTTCTATTATTTCTTCCCCACCTTCAATTTTCAAAGTATCTGCTCCCGTTTCTTTCATAATCCGAATAGCATACTCTAATGATTTTTTAGAATTTCCAGAACAGGTACCAAAGGGCATATCAACAACAACTAATGCTCGTTTAACAGCTTTCATAACCGAAGCGCCATGATAAATCATTTGGTCAATAGTCATGGGTAAAGTAGTCACATTACCTGCCATCACGTTTGAAGCAGAATCGCCTACCAGTATTGCATCCATGCCGGCTTCATCAATAATTCCTGCCATGGAATAATCATAAGCAGTTAGCATTGATATTTTTTCTGCTCGTTCTTTCATTTCCTGCAAACGATGAGTGGTTACTTTACGCCTATCATCTTCTTTATTAACTGACATTTTTATTTTATTTTGAGTTGAAAAGATTTAAAATCAATTACATTTTCCACAATTACTGCATCCATTACAAATTGGCTTGCTGCCGCAAATTTCGCAATGTTTTTTATATTGTGGTCGATATTGTTGACTTTTTTCAATGGTAAATCCCATTCTATCCTTAAGTATAAATTCGATAGCTTTCCCAGAGAAGTTTACCCCTGATTTAAATGCCATCTGGCTTTGAATCGTTTTTTTTGGGAGGGAAAATATTTTGCCGTCTTTAATAAACCGACTTCCTGTTTCAATAAAGCAGAAGGATACATTTTGATTGACACATTGTTGCTGCAGCGATTTAATCCATTCAAAATCACAAGGGCGAGCACCATCATAATTTTCGCCACCGGCAATAAGCTGTTCAATTTGTCCGGTTTTTAAATAGTTCTCAATCCGTATAGAACCAATTAAGGGTGCTGTCATAATCCCTTTGTGCTTAAAGGGTAAATTCAAAAGAATTGGAATTCGCTCATCGGCACGCCTTTGGTTTTCGCAGCTAACATTCAAAAAGATATTCTCCCAACCATCGCCCCAATTTTTAGGCAGGCATTCCTTTATCCTTTCAGGTCGTTTCGTTAACAAAAAGAATTTCACATCACTTCTCTGATGCATCATATTCCATGCCTCATTACGCCATTCATCGGCTTCTGCTAAAAAGAAATCAGAAGTCATGCAAACCCTTATCAACTCACCGCTTTTAATTTTGTAGTTTCCCTTTCGGTCCTTGTGCAGCGGATAGCTAAAGCCAGACTTTGTTTTGTAAATATCCGATCCATCCTTATTTCTGGTGCGGTCTAAAAAAAACATATAACAATGCTGGCAGCCTTCGCTTATTTTAGTGCACCCATGCCACGGATTCCAAATGTCGTGCATTTCACTTTTTTTACAAATATTGTAATCATTAAATTCAGATCTTCATAAAATGATTTGTTTTTCTTTTAATCCTAATGTAGGATAAGTATTCATACGAATTGGAATGCTCCAAAATAAGTTCTTTTATATTTAACTTATTAATAGGTGATTGCCTTGCTGCAATCACCTATAATAAGTTTAGAAATAATTAATAATTGGATCGACTGCAAGTAAAGGAGTCACCTCTTTGAAAAACTTTTTTAAGTATTCCGAACTATTATGAGCACTCAAAGCTGATTCATCTTTGTATTCTTCATAAAAGATAAATTTCAATTCTGTACTGAAGCAATCACGATACAAATTGTAAGAATGGCATCCCTCTTCTTTTCTCGTTTGAACAACCAATTTTTCAGCAAGTTCAAGGAAATTTTTCTCTGCTTCTTTCTTGATATGTAATTTTGCTGCAACTACTTTTTTCATCTGTTTATAATTTTATTTTTTTTGTCGGATGTAATTCTCATGAAGTTTCAATTATTCTCCTGTGTGTAAAATAAATAATTAAAATCTACATGTGCGTTTCATGTGTGTATCTTAAATACTGATTAATAACCCGGTTTTTTATACAATTTCTCAAGGTTTGGTCGGATTTCAGTTTCATAAACCTGATTCATCCATTCGCTTTCAGGAACTTCCTTTATGGCAACTGATACTGCCGCTTCGGGTTTTTGAGTAATAGACATAACAGCATCGGTTATTTGTTTTGCGAGTTCATTTTTTTGTTCTTCGGATGTTCCCGGATACATTTTTACTACTACATGTGGCATAATTCTATTGTTTTAAATTGTTTAAATTTTAATTTATTACGATTATCAATTTTCCATTGGCTGCATTGTTTTCCATCATTTGATGAGCAATGGCAATTTCTTCTAATGAAAAAACCTTGGCCGCTTTAGGATGTATGTTGAATTGCTTGATATGAGCAAACAGTTCGTCAATCAATTGCTGGTTAGGGGAATTACTCGAAAACCCTGTCAGATAAACTCCTGACGGAATATCCTTAATCGGATAAAAATTGCTGATGGTAGATTTTTCACCCAAAATACCTGTAACACAAACAATCCCATGTGTCTTCAAAAAACCCATTGATTCGGACAAGGAAGATACACCAATTAACTCAAGTACTTTATCAATTCCATGCGGATACAAGTTACTTAATTGTTTAGACAATGTGTCATCATCAATTAAAACGTGATCGGTACCTTGTTGAATCAGCGACTCTCTTTTCGACTCTTTTCGGGTAGATGCTAAAACAGTAGCTCCAACACTTTTTGCCAGCTGAATAGCTGCCAGGCCAGTGGCACTTGTACCTCCTCTGATTAAAAGAACGTCGGCAGGTTTCAGTTGTAAACTTTGAAAAAGAGAACCATAGGCTGTAAAAAAAGTTTCTGGAATAACAGCCAGTTCCTGCCAATTCATATCTGTATCAACAGCAAAAACATTTTTTGTCGGAATTAAAGCATATTCAGCATAACTTCCATCAAACGAACGCCCCATGCCGCCCATTAAAGCGATTACCTTTTGTCCCTTTTTGAAATGAGAATCTGATGCGTCTTCAAGTAAGCCCACGCATTCAATGCCTAAAATTCTGGGCAATTGAATGTAGGGAGCATCTCCTTCAAATTGGCGCATCATTAGCTCTGAACGGTTTAGCCCAAAAGCTTTTACTTTAACCAATACCCAACCATTACAAACACCAGGTATTGGCACTTCGCTTACCTGCAAAACCTCAGGCGCACCGGTTTGTGATAATACTACTGCTTTCATCATGGCTTAATTTTCTATTGTTTTCCAACATTGTGGATCAGCGCCATAAAAATTGCCGGTATAACCATAAGTTACAGCAGGGCATCCACGACAGAATCTGAGTAATTCACATTTTGAACACTTCTCGAATTTGTCGTATTGACGAAATTCATTCATCTTATCGCCCGTAAAAACATCGTATAGTTTTTCGTTAAAAACATTAGCCACTTCACTCTCAAAACGACGGCATGCATACACTTCACCCTTGGGAAGAATGGTCATGTGACAATTGGCACAATTGCAGCCATCGTACATAACATCCTCTTTTAAATTGTCAGGTATCTTAAAAAGACCCTTTTCATAAAGGAAAAGTGTCCAAAGGTGGTCTTTTAGATTAAAGCTGGTGTCGCTGTCTTTGTACTGCTCGAACTTCTCCCAGCAACTCTCCAATAAATCGTGATACTGTTGAGGCGATAGATGTGTGATTTTTTCGGTACTAGTGGGACAATAGCGTGCAAAGGAAAAAATATCGGCCTTATATTTTACAACGGTATCAATTATTTCAGGAATTTCATGCACATTAGTTCCCGAAACGGTAGTCATAATAGCGCATCGGATACCTGCATTGCGCAGGCAAGCAATTTTAGCCAAAGTAGTATCAAATGAACCTGGCATGCGAATAGCATCATGTGTTTCCCGCATCCCATCTATTGACAGTTGGTATCGCTCACAACCGTGAGTTTTTAGTTTTTTACATACTTCATCGTTCAAATGAAACGGGTTGCCTAGTAGGGTAAAAGGAATGTTGTTTTCTTTAAGTAATGCCATCAAGTCCCAAAAACGGCTGTGCAAAATGGGGTCGCCCCCGGTAATATAAAAGTATGGCAAACGGTTTGCTTTTTTGCACATATCCATACAGTTTTCAAGAACAGATTCAATCTCCTCCCACGACATCTCTTTCAACTTAATAAAGTTGTCCTCCGAAAAAATATAACAGTGTTGGCAACGTTGGTCACAACTGTCTGTTATGTGCCATTGAAAAGCAAAATATTCCATAGTGTTTTTTTAAATTGCTAAAAAAAGAGTTTCGGATATTCTATTAAAAATAACCGAAACTCATAATCAGTTATTTTTCACCACTCCCACAAGATGAGCCGCAGGCAGATGGTTTAGGTGGGTTTTCGTCAGCGGCACCGCATGCTGATGGTTTTGGTTCCGGATCACCCGCTCCGCACGCCGAAGGCTGTGGTTTGGGTTCGCTTGAACCGCATGATGAAGCTAATAAATTAGCCCCCTTGTTTAAGTAAGCCTGAGCACTGTGTGGAGCAACGAATGCTCTGTTATCTGCCCATCCATTTAAAGAATTTAAATTGTTCATTTTATTATATTTTAGAATTAAACAGAACAAAAATAGTTAGGGAATTATGCTTAAGCAAGCTGGTTATATACGCACCTATGAGGTTAGAATTACTGATTATCTGATTATTACGTTTGTTGTTTTTTTAGATTACTTTCCGAAACGAATATTACTTTCCAAAAGAGATTTATATATTTGTCAAAAAAATGCTTAATATGAAAGAATTAGATTTACAATACCCAACATGCCCAGTTAGAAATGTGTTAAGCAGAATAAGTGATAAATGGTCTTTGTTGATTCTATGCTCGCTTCAGGAAGGGGAAATAATGAGATATAAAGATTTAAAAAATGCCATACCTGATATTTCTGAAAAGGTACTCTCAAGCACTTTAAAACGATTAAACGAAGGCCATTTAATAAATCGAAAAATGTATAAGGAAATTCCCCCAAGGGTTGAATATTCACTAAGCGACATGGGGAAGGAATTGATGCCTGCTGTTCAGATGATGATTACTTGGGCACAAACGCATTTTGATGAGATTACGAATTAATATATCAAAGATTCTTTTTTGAAATATATTAAGTTATAGATATAAGCAGCACACTGTTAGTGTGATTATACTTGCTTAAGTATTGGTTTTAGATGGCTTAATAGCTATTCTTAGAACAAAATTTCTTCTTTTTCAACAGTTGATTTATTTAGTTTGTAAGGATCTGTTCATTCAGCCTATAAATTTCACCTTCAATTTTTATCTTTCCTTAAAGTGCTTATCTTTAAAATTCAATTGAGTATTATAATCCGTTTTTAGCCAGACTGACTTTACCTTCCATTTGAAAAATAAGATTTTTACATCTCAAAAAAATGATTTCGTAGGCTGCGAAATTTATTTCTTTAGCAAAAAATCAAATTATGCACATTATCGACATTTTAATATTTGTAATCTATATGCTCGGCATGCTTGGTGTTGGCCTCTATTTTATGAAACGCAATAAATCGCAGGAAGACTACTATGTGGGAGGTCGGGAAATGACTTCCTTTCACATAGGCTTATCGGTTGTTGCTACAGATGTTGGAGGTGGATTTTCGATAGGATTAGGTGGTTTGGGCTTTTTAATTGGCCTTTCGGGTAGTTGGATGCTGTTTACAGGCATTATTGGAGCGTGGATCAGTGCTGTTTTTCTGATTCCGATTATCTATCCTCTGGCACGGGAACACAATTTTTTGAGTTTCCCCGAAATTCTAAATCACTTCTACGATCGAAAAGTGGCCATTATAGCTGGCATAATCTCTCTGATTGGTTATATCGGATTTACCAGTTCGCAGGTATTGGCAGGAGCCAAATTAGCGGCAGCAACTTTTCCTTCCATCACCATTGTTGATGCCGTATTACTAATGGGAATTGTGGTGATCGGTTATACCGTACTGGGCGGGTTGAAGGCTGTTATTTTTACTGATACCATTCAATGGATGATACTCATGTTTGGCCTGATCGTAATCGGTATTCCATTGGGTTTTGTAAAAGTGGGAGGCTGGGAAGCTCTCCGCATTTATTTGCCGGATAACTTTCAAAGTCTCACCAATGTTGGTTTTGTTCAATTTATTAACTGGCTGATTACAATTGTTCCCATTTGGTTTGTTGGCATGACTCTGTACCAAAGAATCTATGCTTCGAAAGATGAGAAAACAGCAAAAAAAGCTTGGTTCATAGCTGGCTTGTTCGAATGGCCTGTAATGGCATTTATGGGAATTATTCTTGGATTATTGGGCCGGGTTGCCTTCGAACAAGGCATGTTTACCGAATTTGGATATGCTCCGGGAAGTGTTATCGATCCGGAAATTGGCTTGCCTTTACTCTTAACGCATATTTTCCCCGTTGGTTTGATGGGACTGCTCATGTCGTCTTATTTTTCGGCAATCATGTCAACGGCCGATAGTTGTTTAATGGCGGCATCAGGTAATTTTACAACAGATATATTAAGGCTTTCAAAACAAAACACCAAGAGTATCCGCTATTCGCAATTGGCAACATTAGTCATTGGGATATTGGCAATTTTTCTGGCTACCAAAATGCAGAATGTACTCGATTTAATGTTATACTCGTATGCCTTTATGGTTTCCGGATTGTTTGTTCCTGTTTTGGGGTTTCTGTTTTTGAAAAAGCCATCGGCAAAGGCCGCAATGTATGCTATGCTTTTGGGAGGAGGAACTACTTTAACTCTTATTTTAACCGAAGCCACATTGCCTTTTGGTTTGGATGCCAACTTCTTTGGGATTACATTATCGGCAATTGTTTTTACAAGTATCCAATCGTTGCATAAGCGATAAAAGATAAGATAATACAGTCTGAAGTATTTTGCTTGTATGCTGAGATGTAAAACAATCTTAAACTTGGTGCAGTCCATATAGTACTTATACCCATTTAATTTCAAAATCCTGCTTAAAATATCAACTTGTCAGGGTATGACTTAATTCAATAAGCACTATTTTATCCTCCTAAAAACGGTAGAAAAACAAAAGTACCGATTCCGCAAAAAACAGCTAAATTTAGGTTGCTGCACACACAAGAAAGAGAATGATGATAGAAACAAATCCAAATTTGAATAAAACGATTCTGCTGGCTGTTACCATGGCATCCAATTTTCTGAATCCACTAATGGGAGCTGCTGTTAATGTGGCTTTACCCCGAATTGGGGAAGAATTATCAATGTCGGCCGTGGGTTTAAGTTGGGTGAGTATGTCCTTTTTGCTGGCTTCGTCGGTATTTTTAGTCCCTTTTGGTAAAATAAGCGACAATTGGGGACGTGTAAAAATGTTCCTGTACAGCAATGTATTATTTGGTTTGGCCACTTTATTCTGCGCCTTTTCTTTTTCTTCCGAAACATTACTAATGGGGCGTTTGTTGCAGGGGATAGGCGCTGCAGGCATATTTGCCTCGAACATGGCCATTGTAATATCGGCATTCGAACCACACGAAAGAGGTAAAATGATTGGATTAAACGTGATGGCCGTTTACGTAGGCTTATCCATTGCTCCGGTTTTGGGCGGCATTCTAACAGAATCTTTAGGTTGGCGTTCCCTGTTCTTTATTAATGCAGGAGCAGTCTTGCTGATAATAATGGCAATACTCACAAAAATTAAGGCCGAATGGGCAGTTCCAGACAAGGCGAAATTCGACTACATGGGGACTTTGATTTATATGTTTTCCGTTTCGGGATTGATGTATGGGTTTTCGCATCTACCAAAAACGGAAGCAATTGTATTCACTTTATTGGGAATTACCGGCTTGCTTATTTTTGTCAGATACGAGTTAAAACACCAAAACCCGGTTTTCGAAATGCAGCTGTTCTTCAAAAACAAGTTGTTTGCCTTCTCCAATTTATCCGCTTTTATTAACTATGCAGCCACCTTTGCCATCACATTCGTTTTTAGTTTGTATCTGCAATACGTGAAAGGTTTATCGCCCAAAGAGGCTGGTTTTGTTTTAATTGCACAACCTGTAGTGATGGCTGTAGTTGCATCCTTCTCGGGGAAATTGTCGGATACAAAAGACCCGCGGATTTTGGCATCAATAGGAATGGGAATAAGTGCAGCAGGGCTGTTGCTGCTCACTTTTATCAGCAAGGAAACGCCCTATGCCTATATTGTTTTTGCTTTACTGATTTTAGGATTTGGATTTGGATTGTTTTCATCACCCAATACAAATTCAGTTATGAGTTCGGTAGAAAAACGCTTTTTAGGACTTGCATCGGCAACAGTTGCTACCATGCGAACCACCGGTATGATGTTCAGCATGGCTGTTGCAGCTCTTTCGGTACATGTGTTTTTAGGCGATGCTAAAATTCATGCCGGCAATCTTGATTCATTCATACTAAGCATGAGAGTGATTGTAATCAGCTTTACAGTTTTGTGTGTGATCGGAATTTTCACATCGCTGATAGGCAGACGGAAAACTACGGGCAATTAAGTTATTGCGGATGAGTACAGAAATATTCTTTTGGTGATTTGCCACATCCTGACAGTGTCGAAGACCTGTAAGCGTTTTGGCATTTTTGTTTCATCCCGATTATTTTTTTGTTACGTAATTATTGTTTCGTAGATTCGGGGACAAAATGTAATTGGGTGTTATTATGAACTTGTTGCAGAGCAAATAATATAAAACTTACTAACAATGGAGAAACATAAAATAGTAAAAAATTATTTGTGCTGTGCAGGCATTGCCTTGTTGGCATCCTGTACATCAGCAGAAATATCCGGCAATTATACAATTTATCCTGAAAACCAAGAAAAAGACATTCATCCGGATACTCATCTTAAAATTACATTTGCCAGCCAACCTATTGTTGGAAGTACGGGTAAAATATGGGTATTTGAAAGTCAGACCGATTCGTTGGTCGATCTAATTGATATGAGTATTCCGGCAGGGCCGACCAAATCTGTCAAAAACCCGGAAGCGACTTATACAAGCATCCCTTATCAATATTTGCCTGGTAAGTTTACCAATGCCAATACCAAACCGGGCACACCTTCAGGAACAGCCTTACCAACTGCAGATACATTTCAGTTGACCATTATTGGCGGTTTTACTGATGCTTTTCATTTTTATCCCATAATTGTTCATGAAAACACTGCCATTATTTCTTTGCACCATAATCTTTTGGAGTACAATAAAGACTACTATGTTTTAATTGACAGTAGTGTGGTCTCTTCGGCTAAGGGAAGCTTTAAAGGGATTTATAACAAAAATGTGTGGCGGTTCAGCACCAGTAAGAATCCTCCTGACTTAAGGTCTAAAAAAATTATAGTGGACAATAAAGGGAATGGTGACTTTGCTACTTTGCAGGGAGCCCTTGATTACATTCCCAATAATTACAAAGACACCGTTGAGATTTTCATCAGGAACGGTTTGTATGAAGAGCTGATCTATTTCAGGAATAAATCGAATATCATCATTAAAGGTGAAGACAAGGAAAAAACAGTAATTCAATATGCAAACAATGAAGTGTTCAATCCCCATCCCTGGAATGTAAAAACCAATGAATGGCCGGGTACTTTTCCTTCAAGAAGAGCCGCTTTTGCGATTGATAACTGTACAAATATTCAGTTGTTAAATTTAACAGTTAAAACTTTACTGCAAGGACAGGCGGAAGGATTACTGATTAATGGAAGTGAAATATTTGTTAAAGGAGTACATATTGTGGGCTCAGGAGATGCATTACAAACCAATGGTTCGGCCTGCTTCGATGATGTGAGGATTGACGGTGGCGGTGATATGATACTTGGACGGGGGCCTGCATTTTTTAAAGATTGCGATTTTTATTCTCCCGGACCTTTTATGTGGACAAGAAATACCAAAGCCAATCATGGGAATGTATTTCTGAATTGCCGTTTCACCGGTACAAATCCTAATGGAAGTACATTGGCCAGGGCTCCAGTTAATAAAGGTTTTGGTTATCCATACAGCGAATGCGTGTTCATTAACTGTTCTCTTAAAAACATTCTGCCTAAAGGCTGGGGTACAGTTGGCGAAGAAACAAAAAATATGCATTACTGGGAATATAACAGCACCAATATAGATGATGGAAAACCAATTGACCTTTCTCAGCGGGCTGATTTTTCGTGTCAGTTACGTTTGGATACTGATAAAGAATTGATTGAAAACTATTCCAATCCGCTTTTTGTTCTTGATGGCTGGAGTCCTTATCCCAACAATTAATTAGATGTAAATTATCGGTGGGCACAATGCGCATAACCGGCTATTGTCCGATGCTTTTTTTATGAAATAAATGGAACTAAATAAAATTGAAAATATTATTAAAGGGATCAGACGGTATTATCCCGTATCTGATGATTCGATTGAAACACTGGCAGGTTTATTAACCGAAATACATCTGCCTAAACATCATTTGCTGACCAAAGCAGGGGTTAAAGACAATTTTGTATACTTTATTGAACAAGGGTGTATGCGGACTTACTTTTTGGTTGACGGGAAAGAAATTACCAATTGGTTTAGCCGGGAAGGTGATATTACCTTTTCTTCAAATTCAATGTATCACCGAACCCCGGGATTCGATTTTGTGGAGCTTCTGGAAGATTCGTGCGTATTTAGCCTGCCGATTGACGCTTTAAATGATTTGTACAAAACGAACATCGACATTGCAAACTGGTCCCGGACCATTCATCAGGAAGTATTGCTGAAAATGCAGAACCTGCGTATCGACCGGTTAAGCTTATCATCAAAAGCACGCTACGAAAAGTTTTACAACGAAAATCCTGATTTATTTAGCCGGGTAAATTTGGGATATATTGCCTCTTATTTGGGAATGACCCAACAACATTTAAGTACCATACGGGCGAATGGATGATTTTAAGATAGATGAAAAAATAATCGGCTGTTCTTCTCTATTTTTGAATTTCAAAAACGAATGAAATGAAAACTGAAATGCAAAAATGTTTGGATGGTGAAGTCTTTAACACATCCAACGAGGAAAATCAAAGTCTGTGCTTAAAAATTCATTTGCATTGATTGTTACTATTTTGTAACTTATATAGTCAAGCTGAAAAGAAAAAACGCACCAATTTAAAATTGGTTTTTGATTCGTATGAGATTATAAATTAACAAAAAATAAAGGATGAAAATTTTTAGGACATTTGAAGAAATTATTGATTATGCAATCGATAAGGAGATGGATGAAGTTGAGTTTTACTCAGAGGTTGCAAGTCGAATGGACAGGAAACATGTGAAGGGACTTTTTTGGGATATTGCTTTAGAGAAAACAGCCAGAATGCTTAGACTGGAGAAGATGAAGGATGCGAAACCGGAATTGAACCTGGATGAAATTAAGGATATGAAAATTACTGGTAGTCTTGAGGATGTAGATCACACCAGAAATGATTTGACCTATCAGGACGCACTGATTATTGCTATGAAAAAAGAAAAAGCAAAATTTAAATTTTACTTGAATATGGCGGAGAGTGCGGTTAATGCGGAGTGTAGAGAAGCTTTTTTGGCTTTGGCTAATGATGAGGCACGACAAAAATTGAAATTTGAAATAGAATATGACGAACATATTTTAGTAGAGAATTGATTCAAAAAACAGTAATGAGGAATTGTTATTTTGACGTATGATAAAATCGAAATTCAGGAGAAGAATTTCGATTTTGCTTTTTTACGGTTCAATTATTGTAGATATTTTGTTTTCCAAGCGGACTTTAGTATTTTTGTTAGCTATTGTTAGTGAACTATAAATGTTTGAAATACAGATAATTAATGCATTATTTTTTTCGAAGTATCCTTCTGATATGTCTCCTTATTGGAGCAGTAAATTTTACGAAAGCTCAAACTGCAAATGTTGAGTTGTCTAATAATAAGGTTGTTGTAGGTGGTCAAACCTGTTTTTTACATCTTGTAAAAGAAAAGCAAACCTTATTTTCTATTAGTAGGGCATATGGTGTTGACCTTGCTGTTATTTTGCAGGTGAATCGAAAAACGGAAGCAACAGTTAATGTTGGTGAGGTTTTAAGAATTCCGGTTGTAGATTCAGAAACTGTCCTTTCTCCTGTTTTAGTGAAAAAGGAAGATGAGAAATTCTTTTATCACATAGTAAAAAAGGGAGACACATTATTTTCTTTGTATAAAAAATATGCTGTTGAGATGGCTTTAATAAAGGCCTCAAATCCAGAGATGGGGGACAGTTTACGTTTGGGTACAATTGTTAAAATTCCTAAGATTGTTAAAAAGCCACAGCTTAATACTGTTCCTAAACACGATAAGAATTATTACTATTATGTGATAAAACAGGGGGATACGGAGTCTTCTATATCTCGTCAGTTTTTTATGAATCTGCGAAAATTCAAAAAGTTAAATCCAAAACTGAAAAGTACGGCTTTAAAGATTGGCGATTGGGTTCGGATTCCAAGGTATTTGGTTCCTCCGGAATATTTTGTGGAGAAGGAAGAACAAAAGGATACAATCGCAAAAAAATATCAGGTTGTAGATACTGTTGTTCCTACAGTTGATTTAAAACCTCTAAGTCAGAATAAAATACGGATAGCATTGTTTTTGCCTTTGTATTTGGATGCGAATGATTCCATAAACAGAAGTATTTCCTATAAGGATACTATTGAAATTATTACGGAGAGAAATCCACGGATTTTATACAGTAAATCCCATGATTTCATTCGTTTCTACCAAGGTATTCTTTTGGCTGTTGATTCTCTCCAAAAAGAGGGCTTATCGGTAGATCTTCATGTTTTTGATACCGAAAAAAGTCCTGAACGAGTTCAACGAATTATAGCTGGACTGCAGTATACTGAACTGGATTTTATGATAGGACCGGTATATCAAAATACATTCTCGATTGTGGCAGATTTTGCCCAAAAAAGACGAATCCCTGTTATTTCACCTCTTTCGCCAAAGAATTCAGAGCTCACAACAAATCCGTTCGTGATTCAATTGAATACTTCTATCCAGTCGATTTGTGGGAAGATATCCGATTTTGTTTGCTTCGAATTGGATACTAGAAATTTAGTCGTTGTTCATCCTGATCGTTATGAACATTTAAATGAATTCCAGTTGGTTACAGACATAGAACGGAATATGTTTGAAAAAGGAAAGTATTGGGAAAATGGTGATATGACTTATAAGAAGATTTCATTTGATGAATATGGACTTTTTGGAATTGAACGTATGCTGAGTGATACATGCGAAAATGTAATTTTGGTGCCTTCTACCAAACAGCCATATGTTGAAAATATCATTTCCAATTTAAATGTTTTAAGTCAGCGCTTTGATATTCGCTTAATGGGTTTTCCTGTATGGCAGCGATTTAATAGTTTGGATGCCGAGCTGTTCTACAATTTAAATCTAAGTGTAATAACTCCATACAATATTGATTATAAGGAGGCTAAAGTTGATTTGTTTGTTTCAGATTTTAGAGAGAAATTTAAATGTGAACCGAATGATTTTAGTTTTCGGGCATTTGATTTGTGTCGATATTTCTCCAAGGCTGTAAGTAGGTATGGGCATAGTTTTCCTGATCATTTGAATGAACTGAAATTGGATTTGTTACAATCAAATTACCATTTTAAAAGAGTAAATGCGTTTGGAGGACTCGAAAATCAGGGTGTTCATCTTGTAAATTATTCGCGGGATTTTAAGATAAGACATTCCATTCCTAAATTTCAAAATACTTTTAACGTATCAGAATAGGGTAATTAAATTTAAAATTGGGAGCCGAATCACTTAGATTCGGTTTTTTTTATCCGAATACGGATAAATCATCCACAATAGGATGTCTTTTTTTAATAGGGAGAAAAGTCGTGTATTTACTGACTTTTTTTTATTTGTTTGAGCTTTTATCCAATATCGTAGGTATGTGAGAATTTTCAGATTTGTCGTATAAGTCAGAATGTGAGCTTGTTGAGGGCTGTGGTACGCACTTTGGTTCTAACTATGTGTTAGTTATCTAAAGTCCTGTAATTATGAAAAAATATCTACTCTTGGGATTCCTATGGGTTACCTCAGTCATTATTGTACAAGCTCAAACTGCACCGCCAGTCTTAAATTCAGTATCGGGAGTTACGGTTGATAATCCTTTCACTTTGTTATTTACTGATGATGGTACATGGCAAAGTCTTATTTCTGAAATACGATATGGAGATGATGTTGTTGATCTGTCTGCTTACGATGCAGGTACAACTTCGGGAGAAATTGTTTTTACTCCTTCGGCAAGTGTTTATTTTCAAAATGACACAACCTTAAATATTACTATTGTAACAGATGGAACTTACTTTGATGGTGTATTTTCACAAACGATAGGCCATGGCGCTGCCACAAAATTTGTCATAACTACTCAGCCGGCTGCTCCGGCTTCCAATGGCGGAGTTTTGGGAACTCAGCCTGCTGTAAGCCTGCAGGATCAATTTAGTAATGCATGTACAAGCGATGGAACAAGTTCCGTGGGAGTTGTCGCCAGTGGGGCAAGTTGGATTTTGGGCGGAACAACGCCTCAAACAGCATCATCGGGAGTCGTGACTTTTTCTGGTTTAACAGGAAGTAGTGCTGTTGCTGTTACCGGAGCTGCAATCACTTTTTCGTTGGATGGATTTTCCTTGGTTTCCAATTCATTTGATATTCCTGTAAATGCTCATCCAGCACTTTCGGTGCCAACAGATGCTACTGTTGATTCTGATTTTAACATTACTTTTACGGATGATGCAACATGGCGAACCGGCATCAGTGAAATTCGATATGGCACCGATGTTCTTCCTGCTGGAGCCTATGATAAGACAAGTGCGGATGCGATCACCATTAAGCCGTCTCAGTCAGGATTTTTGCAGGTTTCAGGAACAAAGAATCTGACCATTGTATCCAGTGGATATGCAGATGCTGTTGAATCTTTGGAGATGAAGCATGGTGTTGCAACAAAGTTTGTTATAACTACTCAGCCGGCTGCTCCGGCTTCCAATGGCGGAGTTTTGGGAACACAGCCTGCTGTAAGCCTGCAGGATCAATTTAGTAATGCATGTACAAGCGATGGAACAAGTTCTGTGGGAGTTGTCGCCAGTGGGGCAAGTTGGATATTGGGCGGAACAACGCCTCAAACAGCATCATCGGGAGTCGTGACTTTTTCTGGTTTAACAGGGAGCAGCGCTGTTGCTGTTACCGGAGCTGCAATCACTTTTTCTTTGGATGGATTTTCCCTGATCTCCGATCCATTTGATATTCCAGTCAATGCTCATCCAGCACTTTCAGTGCCAACAGATGCTACTGTTGATTCTGATTTTGATATTACTTTTACAGATGATGCAACATGGAGAACCGGCATCAGTGAAATTCGATATGGCACCGATGTTCTTCCTGCTGGAGCCTATGATAAGACAAGTGCGGATGCGATCACCATTAAGCCGTCTCAGTCAGGATTTTTGCAAACTCCCGGAACAAAGAATCTGACCATTGTATCCAGTGGATATGCAGATGCTGTTGAATCTTTGGAAATTAAGCACGGCGCTGCAGCCAATATTGTAATGGTTACTCAACCAACAGCTCCGGCTTCCAATGGAGGTTTATTGGGAACACAGCCTGTGGTTAAATTGCAGGATCAGTATGGTAATGACTGTACGGGTGATGGTGCAACACAGGTAACTGCTGTTGCTGATGCTTCCGGAGATTGGATTTTGGGAGGGATAGGTACTACTGTTACTTCGGCAGGAGGAACTGCTTCGTTTTCCGGACTTACGGGAAGTAGTAATTTGGTTGTTAGTGGGGCATATTTGGTTTTTTCATCAGGGATTTTACCAACGCTTAATTCTGCTTCTTTTGATATTCCAGTGAATGCTCCTCCAACACTTACAGCAGCAACAGGAGCAACTGTTGATGATGTTTTTGAAATTTCATATACAGATGACTCAAGCTGGGAATCAAGTATTGATTCGATTCAATTTAATGGAACAACCATTTCGGCAAGTGCATATTCTTTAAATTCAACAACGAATAAAATTGTTTTTACACCTTCGGCAGATGTTTCACTGCAAACTGCTGTATCTGCCAGCTTGGATATTTTTGTTGACACTTACAGTCCCGCCAGTGTAACTCAAAATATAGGACATGGTGCAGCAACCAAAATTGTTGTACAAACAGAACCTGTACCGTCCGGTGTGAATGGAAGCTTATTTACAACACAGCCTGTTGTTGCTATTCAGGATCAATACAATAACATCTGTACTTCGAATAGCACTGTTTCCATTACTGCTGGTGAAAATGATCCAGTTAACTGGACTTTGGGTGGAACTCCAACGGGCACTGTTTCGTCTGGAGTATTAAATTACACCGACTTATCTGCCGGCAGCGATGCTGTAGTTACAGGAGCTTATATTTCTTTTACAGCATCCGGTTTAACAGGAGTAGCTTCGGCAACATTCAACCTGGGATTAAATTCACCTCCTGTATTATCAGCAGCTGCAGGTGTGACCGTTGATGGTGCATTTACGGTAACTTTTGTGGATGAAAACAGTTGGCAAAGTAAAATCAGTAGTATTAGCTATGATGGTGTTGAGATTGATGCTTCGGCCTACAATAAACTAACAAGTGGACAAATAATATTTGATCCGTCCTTATCAACTGCATTGCAAACTGCAGGAACACAAGATTTTGTTTTTATTGCTGCGGGATTCTCAAATGCAGCTTTATCACAAACGATCGGTCATGGTGTACCTACATCAATTAAAGTGAATGTTGAACCAACAGCACCAACAAGCAATGGTGGTTTATTGGTACAGCAACCAGTTGTTATTAGTCAGGATCAATATCTTAATCCATGCACTTTGGATAATGCAACAGCAATATCTGTTGTGAAGGGTGATGCGGGAAGCTGGTCATTGGGTGGCTCACCCAATCATACTTTAGCGGGAGGATCATTTACATATACAGATTTGTCGGCTACAAGTGATGCACCGGTTATTGGAGCCTATTTATCTTTTTCATCTGGTAGTTTTGCGGATGTTAATTCGGCAACTTTCGATATTCCTGTAAATGCTTCACCTGCTCTTTCTCCCGCAAATAATGCTACGGTTGATGGAGAATTTCAGATCACTTTTACAGATAATGCAACATGGAGGGGAAGTATAACTGATATTACATTTGATGGCAATTCTATTCCGGCAGCAGCCTATGATGCCACGAATGCTACCCGAATTATTTTTAAGCCTGTTGAATCAAATATATTACAAACTGCAGGCACAAAAGAAATCATTGTAATTTCCAGTGGATTTGCTAATGATACTTTAAGTCAGATGCTTGGGCATGGGGTTGCTGATGAGCTTTTCATGTTTACACAGCCAGTTGGTCCTTCGGGCAATGGAGGTCAGCTTACTGTCCAGCCAGTAGTTCAATTGCGGGATCAATACGCAAATATTTGTACTACGGATAATACAAGTACTATTTCGGAAACAACCAGCGGTGGAACATGGACGTTGGGAGGAACAAGTGGATTAACTGCCGGTTCAGGAGTATTTACTTATACAGATTTAACTGCAGGTAGTAGTGTTGAACTGACTACAGCCAGCATTACTTTTTCATCAGGAGCTTTAACCGATGTTGTATCTGCTGCATTTACAATTCCCTCTTTGGATTCATCACCAACACTGCTTGCTTCTTCAACAGCAACAGTAGATGCAGTTTTTGAAATAAGTTTTGGTGCAAATGCCACTTGGCAGCTTGCCATTGATTCGATTAAGTACAATGGGAATTTAATAGCAGCAAGTGCTTATGATAAAACTCAATCCGGGAAGATTATTTTCGATCCGGCATTAGATTCTGATTTACAGATTTCGGGAACAGCTGATATGATAGTTTATGCCGGAGGATATGAAAATGCCGGCGTATCTCAAGAAATTAAACACGGTGTTGCCAATGAAATAGTCGTAGTGCTTCAACCATCAGCTCCGGTTGAAAATGGAGCTTTATTGGCGAATCAACCAGTGTTAACACTTCGGGATCAGTATGCGAATGATTGTACGAGTGAAAATACAATTGAAATAACTGTGGCAAAAGGGGATGCAAATGTTTGGACTTTAGGAGGAACGTTGGTGAAAAAAGTAACCAATGGTTCAGTTAGTTTTACTGATCTGACAGCATCAAGTAATGCAGCTGTTACAGGAGCCTTTATTGCTTTTTCAACAACCGGATTAGCAACCGTAAATTCAAACACTTTTAACATTCCTGATTTAAGTGCTTCACCGGTATTAACTGCTGCAGATGCTGTTACCGTTGATTCAGATTTCGACATTACTTTTACTGATAATGCGGCCTGGAGAAGTCAGATTACTGAAATTAGATACGGAACTCAAGTGTTGCCGGCAGGAGCATACAATACTTCAACAGCAGGAGTAATAACATTTAAACCAGCTGAGTCAGCTGTTTTGCAGACTGCAGCCAGTGAATATATTTTTATTACTTCTACATCATTCCTGAAAGATTCTGTTCTGCAGGCAATTGGACATGGTGCAGCAAAATCTATTGCAATAACAACTCAACCACAACAACCTGCGAGAAATGCCGGTTTGCTGCAAACTCAACCAGGAATTAAAATACAAGATCAATATTTAAACGATTGTACTACGAACAGTGTACAAACAATTAATGCAAATGCAACAGGAGGAAGCTGGGTAGTAGAGGGAACTACTTCGTTAATGGTAACTAATGGGATTGTTGATTTTACCGATTTAACCGCCAGAAGTACGGATCTGGTATTTGATGCAACAATCACTTTTTCTGGCACAGGACTAACAAGCCAGGAGTCGGCGACATTTATTATTCCAGCACCTCTTATTGCTCCATCTCTTATTGCCTCAACAACTGCAACTGTTGATTCATTGTTTGATGTTACTTTTTCGGAAAATGCCGCCTGGCAGGGAGAAATTGATTCAATTTCTTACGGAGGAAACTTGCTGGCAACTGATGTCTATGACAAAAGTCAAGCAGGGAAACTAATTTTTGATCCTTCAAAAAGTACTGAATTGCAAGTGACTGGAACGAAAGAAGTTTTAGTTTATTCAAGAGGATATCAAAATACAGCAGTCAATCAGGAAATTAAACATGGTATTCCGGATACTGTTTTTATTGACAGACAGCCAACAGCACCCTTAGTGAATGGTGGTAATTTAGATACACAGCCAAGGGTTTCACTTCGGGATCAGTACAACAATAGTTGTTCAGGCAACAGTACATTTGAGATTTCTGTCGAAAATGGAGATGCACAGGCTTGGACATTAGGAGGAACTTTAACTCAAACTGTTTCATCAGGTGTGCTTACTTTTAGCGATTTAAGTGCTTCAAGTGAGACTGCAATTCCCGGAGCTTTTCTGAAATTTTCCGGTGCAGGAGTGGCTTCAGTGAACTCAGATCCTTTCGATATTGTAGAGCTGTTAAATCCGCCTACTATTAATCCTGCATTTCTTGTAACTGTTGATGCCGATTTTACATTAAACTTTTTTGCCATTGATGATGCATGGAAAAACAGCATTACGACCATCACCTACGAGGGAGATACCTTACCTTCTTCGGCTTATACGATAGATACGGAATCAATTACTTTTCATATTTCACAGGAAGCATTGCTGCAAAAAGCAGGAACATTCACTATTGCTATCCATTCTTTGGGTTATACGAATGTAATCGTGGAACAGGAGGTTGGGCACGGAGCAGTTGCAGGTATGGAGATAACCCAGCAACCCTTAGCTCCATTAACCAATGGTGATGCTCTTGATCAGCAACCTGTTTTGCAGTTTTTGGATCAGTATGCCAATGTATGCACTTCAGAAATTCAAAAGAGTATTGCTGTTGAAAAGAATGATACAGGAGACTGGAATTTGGCTGGAACTGTTGAGCAAACAGCAACAAATGGAATTGTTACATTTACTGATTTATCGGCCTACAGCACGGCTCCGGTAAGTGGTGCTGAATTGAAATTTATTGCTGCGGATTTAACTGCAGTTGTTTCTGCACCTTTTGATATTCCTGATGTTAGTAGTTCTCCGGTTCTAAGTGCTGCTATTGGTGCAACTGTTGATAATCCGTTTAAAATTACTTTTACTGAGGATTCTGTTTGGAGAAGCCGTATTAATGTAGTGACGGTTAACGACAGTGTATTGAGTGCTGCGAGTTATAATGCGGGTCAGGCCGGAGCGTTGGAGTTGATTCCTTCTGAATCGGAGTTTCTGCAAAAAAACGGATCGTTCCAGGTTATTGTGCAATCCCGTGGGTTTGCTCACGATACAGTTCAGCAGGAGATCAATCACGGTATAGCAGATAGTTTGCTGATCACAACTCAGCCATCAGATCCTGCAAATAATGGTGAATTATTATCGCAGCAACCTGTATTACAATTAAGTGATCAATACCTAAATAATTGTACTGCAGATAATCTTACGCAAGTAAATGTGGTTAAATATGATCAGAAAGCCTGGACTTTATCAGGAACTCTTCAAGCTCAATCGGTAAGTGGTGTAGTTAGTTTTACTGATTTAACTGCAACCAGTGAAATTGCTATCGACTCAGCTTACCTTCAGTTCTCATTTGATAAAGACACGGTGATTTCTGCTTTGTTTAAAATTCCTGTTCCGGTTATTGAGCTGACTGCAGCAGTAAATGTGACCGTGGATAATGAATTCACAATACAAGCAAGTGACAACGCCAGTTGGAGAGATTCAATATCGGCCATATCATTTGCAGGTGAAACTTTAGTTGATACTTCTTACTTGATCGAAGCCGGAGGTATTACTTTCTATCCAGATAGGGATTCGATATTACAGATTGCAAGAACAGACACATTAATTGTAATTGCCAATGGATATGCCAACGCTATAATTGAACAGGAAATTGGACATGGAATATCCACGGAGATGGTAATTGTGGATCAACCTATTGGTCCTGAGAATAATGGAGATACTCTCGCCAGACAACCCAAACTGCAGTTGATGGATCAATATAAAAACAATTGTGAAAAAGACAATGCAACTCAAATTTTGGCTTCTAAATATTCCAATGGTTTGGAGACAGACGTAGTGGATTTGTGGGATTTAGGTGGAACCAAAACCATAACTGCTGTTGGAGGTTTGGTAACTTATCTGAATTTGACTGCAACCAGTGAAAATCGGGTAGAAGGAGCGCGTTTGCTGTTTACTTCCGATGCATTGCCGAATGTTGTTTCTGATAGTTTTGATATTGTAATTCCACCACCGCCGGCTATTGTGGGAGCTGTTGATGCTACTATTGATGGAAGTTTCTTTGTGGAATTTACCGATAACAAAACATGGCGATCGCTGATTTTTGATATCCGATACGGAATAAGAAGTTTGGAGGGAAATTACGATATCTCTGAACCAGGGAAAATTACTTTTGATCCAACCGTGACTTCTATCCTTCAAAAATCAGGAGTTGATTCGATGTATATTTATTCGGGTAACTATGACACTGTGCGGTTTGAACAAACCATACATCACGGGAAATCGAAATACCTGGTAATTGTGAAAGAGCCATCTGCGCCACTCAAAAATGGAGAGCTGTTGCTCAGACAACCACAGCTTAAGTTGCAGGATCAGTTTCGAAATAATTGTGTTACCGATAATGAAACGCCTGTAGCTGTTAAAAAAGGTGACAATGGAGATTGGTCACTGGCGGGAACTTTTACTCAAATTGCTGTTGATGGTATGGTTAAGTATACAGATCTAACTGCAACAAGTGAAAGGGAGGTGGAAGGAGCGCGTTTGGTGTTTGAAGGTACAGGAATAATTCCTAAATTATCTCAGTCGTTTACAATTCCGGAACCGCAGGTCAATAGAGCAGGCGAAGCCAAAGCAAATCCTGAATTGGTTTGTTATGGTACCAGTTCAAGTATCACACTTGTTGGTTTTGATGGCCTTATTCAGTGGCAAAAGTACGATGAATTGAATGATATTTACGAAGATGTTGCCGGCGAAAATTCGGAAATTTTCATATCCGATGAAGTGGTACAAAATGCCAGATACAGAGCAATGGTTTCGAAAGATGGTTTTACAACTCAATACTCTAATTCTGTAAGTGTGAGTCCAATTGAGCCGCCTTTAGCCGATTTCACATTCAATATTGATTACAATCGGGTTGATTTTACAAACTTAAGTGTTAATGCAACAAATATAGTTTGGGATTTTGGTGATGGAATTATTAGCAGTGAATTTGAGCCAAGCCATTCCTTTGTTTTGGATAATGCAAATGGATCGGGATACGTGGTGAGCCTAACGGCCTCCAACGAAGCATGTCCTGATAGTAAAAAATCGCAACAGGTGTTCATTACAACTGGCATTGAGGATTTAATAGCAGAAACCGGAGTGGTGGTTTATCCAAATCCAAGTCGGGGAGAATTTTTCATCGAGATTTCAAATTCTGATCAGGATGGAATTTTGAGAATATTCGATCAGGCGGGGAAATTGGTTGCTGCCCGCAATATTGAGAATGGCCTTCGTGCAAATAGAATAGCTTTCGATCTGAAAAATCTGACGGGAGGTATCTATTTCTTAACCATTCAGTATCCTGATAAAGTTGTACGAACGAAACTGATTATTCAATAAAATAGAAACGGGCTTTCCAATTTGGAAAGCCCGCTTTTTTTAATCTAACAATCGGACCACTACTTGTCCGGTGATCGGACTACTGCTTGTCCAGTGATCGGACTACTGCTTGTCCGGTGATCGGAGTAATGCATAGAAAACTAATAGGTCAAATTGCTTATTCGAATTCAGCCATTGTTTTCTTAATGATATCAATAGCTTCTCTCAATTGTTCTTCGTTAATTGTCAATGGAGGAGCAAAACGGATAATATGACCATGAGTTGGTTTTGCAAGCATACCATTGTCGCGTAAGCGCATGCATACATCCCAAGCGGTTTTTCCATCTTTAGGCTTAATTACTATTGCGTTAAGCAATCCTTTTCCACGAACAAGTTCAATCATGTCTGATTTAACCGCTTGCAGTTCTTCACGGAATATTTTACCCATTGCTTCAGCATTTTCAGCTAATTTTTCTTCTTTAACAACGGTTAATGCCGCCATTGCTACTTCGCAGGCGATTGGGTTACCACCAAATGTAGAACCGTGCTCACCTGGTTTGATGCATAGCATGATTTCATCATCAGCTAATACTGCAGATACCGGCACAACACCACCTGAGATTGCTTTTCCAAGAATTAATACATCAGGACGAACACCTTCATGATCAACCGCTAATAATTTACCTGTTCTGGCAATACCGGTTTGAACTTCATCGGCAACAAATAGTACATTATTTGCTTTACAAAGATCTGATGCTTTTTTCAAGAAACCATCCTCAGGAACGTAAACTCCGGCTTCGCCTTGAATTGGTTCAACAAGGAATGCACATACATTTGGATCTTTCAATTCTTTTTCAAGAGCTTCAATGTCGTTGTAAGGAATTACAACAAAACCCGGCGTAAAAGGCCCAAAACCTTTGTATGAATCCGGATCGGTCGACATTGAAATTATAGTAATTGTACGTCCGTGGAAGTTCCCGTCGCATACAATAATTTTTGCTTCGTTGTCAGGAATACCTTTTACATCATATCCCCAGCGGCGCACTAATTTAAGTGCAGTTTCGTCGGCTTCGGCACCGGTATTCATTGGCAATACCTTGTCGTATCCAAAATATTTAGTTACAAATTCTTCGTATTTACCTAAGTTGTTGCTGTAAAAAGCGCGGGAGGTAAGAGTCAGTTTTTGAGCTTGTTCAATTAAAGCGTTCACAATCTTTGGATGACAGTGACCTTGATTAACGGCAGAATATGCAGACAAAAAATCAAAATATCTTTTCCCGTCAGTATCCCAAACATAAACACCTTCTCCACGTTCAAGAACTACTGGAAGTGGATGATAGTTGTGAGCACCAAATTTGGATTCCTTCTCCATGTAATCTTTCGCAGTCATGGATGTTGTTGCATTTGTCATAATTACAATGTTTAAAAGATTTGTTTGTTTGGATTGAGTTCTCGCAATCCAGTATGCCAAATTTGCAATTATTTTTTTATAAACCAATACTTTTGAGGTGTTTTTTAATCTCTCCAATAAAATTAATTTGAAAGAATACTCTTATCATAAGGTCATTTATTAAAATGTGTCTGATTTTATGATTAGGAGTTAGAGCTGTTCTCCCAATGAAAACAGTTAGTTTGATTTATGGGAGGAATTTTGCCATTGATTCCAGTAAATCTCCTTTTTTAATCGGTTTTGATAGGTGGTCGGAACAGCCTGCTTGAATTGATTTTTCTTTGTCCCCAATAAGTGCGTAGGCTGTTTGTGCAATAACAATTAGGTTAGGTCTTTTTTCTTTGATGATTGCAGTGGCCTCTAATCCATTGATTTGTGGTAGGTTAATATCCATTAATACAATGTTTATCTCAGGATTTTGCAGGCACGAATTAATTACTTCCTGTCCGTTTTTTGCCCATAGAATATTAATGTTTGTTCTTTGAAGATAAGCTTCAAGTATTTTAAAATTGGTGGTTTGATCTTCGGCAATAATAACGGTGTAGTTTTCCCAGTTGTAAGACTCCAGAGAGTGATCTTCTTCGTGCTGGTTGTCAGAAGTTAAGATGTTTGGAATTGTAAAGTTAATTGTTGTTCCTAAATTGTTTTCAGAAACAAACCAAATCTTTCCGCCTAGTAATTCCAGTTCCAATCGTGAAATATACATGCCTAAACCAGTGCCGCCATAATATTTTTGTCCTGATTCATCAACTTGTCTGAATCTTTTAAATACGCGGTTTTCATATTTGGAAGGAATACCAACTCCGGTATCGGTAACCGAAAAGTGAATTGTGTCTTTTATTATTTTGTAGGAACATGTAATGCTTCCTGTTTCTGTAAACTTTATTGCGTTGTGTATTAGGTTTTTAAATATACTTCTGATTTTAATCTGATCTGACTTTATCACATCGTTTGTGGAATCAAGATCAAAATTAAAAATTAGGTCAATATGTTCTTTGTTGTTTTCTTTCAGCAGGTTTAGGCTGTTCTCTTTTATGTCCAAAAGCATTTGGTTGAGATGAAAATTTCTCTTAATTGGTTTTGATACACGACTTTCAAGCATCGATACTTTTAATAGGTCTTCAATAATGCGCAGCAGTTGTAAGCCTGATGTTTTTATTGCGGTTGCAAATTTACTAACGTTGTCCTTTTCATTGCTTGTTTCCAATAGTTCAGAAAAACCAATAATCGAGTTTAAAGGTGTTCTTAGTTCATGGCTCATATTTGCCAAAAAAGAATTTTTTAGATTTTCGGCATCAAGAGCTTTGCTCCAGGCTTTTGCAATTTCAAACTCTTTTATTTTAGTTTCGGTAATATCTTGGAAAAGAACTTCTTCTATTAGGCCTTCCAGATTGTCATTATATACTTCTCCGGTTATTTTACCAAGTCTTAGTTCTCCATTTTTAAAAAATCGAAATTCAATCTCTATTGTTTGCTTTGCCATTTGCTGCAGTGAGACTAAAAAGAACTCGAGATCTTCAGGATGGATGTGTTTAATTAAATTTTGTCTGTTAGGTGTAAAGTTTGAGGTATCGTAGCCTAAAATAGAATAGGTGATGTTTGACCACCACATTTCATTTGAGTTATAAGTGTAGATCCAATAGCCAATACCTGCAATCCGATGAATTTTTTCTAGTTGCCTAATTTGTATAGAAGTATCAAGTTTCATGCTGATTAAATTAATTTAGTAATTATGTCAATGTTTGTACTGGTATTGTGTTTTGTAGTTGTTTGTTACGATGTGATATGCTGTAAGGTTATGATTGTTGTATTAAATTTATTCGATGCAACAAGCTTTCTGAAACAATAAGTAAAATACAAAGCAGAACAAAATGTTTCCAATATTGCTTTCCATTACTTTGTTCGTTATAAATGTCAGATAGTTTCATTTTTTCGGGAAAATTAAGCGAAATGGGCAATAATTGTGACTTTATTTGTGATTTTAGTTCATCTGGTGTGAAATATTCAGGATCTGATTCTGTTCTTGAGTAATTAAAAGAGCAGGAATATATTATTGAATCATTTCTGGATATCAAATAGTTATCGGCCAGAGTAATTTGTTCACGAGTGTAGAGAAGCGTTCCTTTATCAAAGTTATTTTCTTGATCGGGGATGATATCTGTCTGATTCTTTTTGTTGATGATATGAAACGATTCGTTGGATAAGTTATGCTCAAATGAATTGATTCTGACAGGCGTTTTGTTGCCCAAAGTGTAGTACAAAGAATGATTGTTACTACTGTTACGGGTTAAATTAATAACTGTAGGTACGAAAATTGGATGTGTAATTAAATTGGTCCATTCTGGGTTTAACTGCATGGTAAGCTGATAGAAATAACCGTTTCCATATTTTATTTTTAGTAATAGATTGTCGCCGGCCTGAGTCCGCCAAATATTCTCCGCTAAATTATTTTTTGACTGACCTAATTTGTAATGCTTGTAAATATCCGGTAGTCTGGCATCAGTCTTAATTTCTTTGAATACATTTTGGTAAAGCTCAGAGTTTAGTTCAATAATTGACAGCTTTTGTTTGCTTGAATCAATTTCTATTAATTGAGGAGCCGAAATTTCATCAAGGAATGCATTTACTGACTGATCAGGCTCACTGCTTGGAATAAACAGGACATGTCCTCCGTTAGACAGGTAATTTTTGATGGTTTGGCTGAAACCACTTTCAATTTCTTGAATTTCATTCAAAATAAGCAGTTGATAATTATCCAGATTTTCATTGAAAATACTGGATTTGTCATGGTTTTTAAATTCAAATGTTTCTGCGCCTGAAAATAATTTGTTCAGATATTTGTTGGGGTCATTCTGATTTATAGATACGATTTGAATCTTATCATTAATTGAATAAGAGAAATAGAATTTGTTGTCGTAGGTGATAGGAAAGTCACTGATTTCAACCATTCCCTGATAAATTCCTGATTTGTGATTTACATATTTCAGGCTGATAATTTTCTTTGAATTTTTATCAATATCAAAACTGGAAACCGATTTTGTACTGTCGTTGATACTTAGTTTAACAGGTATTTTTTGATAGTTTTGATTCGAAGTATTTACAACTCTGATAAAGAGTTCCTGACTTTGCTTTATTTGATGATAAGGCTTGTCAAACCAACAGGAATCAATTAGTAAATTATTTGATCGCTGTACCGAAAGAGGTAGGAAGGTGATAGAATTTGTACTGTCAACTTTTATGTTTTCAATATCGCTTTGCGTTTTTTGAAAATCGGAGAACACGTAGAGGTGGTAATTATTACCGGCATTATTAATTTGTATCTTCTTAATTTGTTCTGAAAGTAAAACGGGGATTGGCGAAGGGTTTATGTCCATAACCCTGGCTATCGCTTGTTGCTTGTTTAAATTTGAAGTGAAGGGGAAAAAATTATTACTGTAAATTCTAATTTTAGAATAGTTGGGGTAGCTGTTAATTAATTCGATAGCTTTATTTTTTGCTGCCTCTAATGCATTGCCACTTTCTGTTTCGGCATTCATACTAAATGAATTGTCGATATAAACCGTAAAGTATTCGTTTTGCTGCAGTCCCTTATTTTGATTGTTTTCGTTGGGGATGTAAGGTTGTGAAAAGGCAATAATAATGCAGGCCAAGGCAAGAAGTCTAAGCAGGAGAAGTAACCATTTTTTCACTTTCGACCGGCGCTTATTTTCAATATTCAGGTTTTTAAGAAACTTTAAATTGCTGAAATATATTTTCTTAAATCTCTTGAAATTAAAAAGATGTATAATAATAGGAAGTAGAAGGGCTAATAGAGCCCAAAGAACCTCTGGATGTAAAAAATGAAACATATTTAAGCTTTGTTTTTATCGTTACACTAAATTACTGATTGATGATAAGCTATTGGCTAGAATTTAGCAGTAAGCTTCAAGTTAATTTTTCTTGATGTAAGGTAATTTGGAATTGCATATTGATTCCCCGATACATCGTTAATCCATAAATAGGATATTGTATTATTTATATCCAAAACATTGAAAACTTCCAGACTTATCCACATCGATTTAAAATATTTTAATAAACCAGTTTTGTATTTGGTATTCTCATCGAGCAATATTTTCGAAAAACCCAAATCAATCCTTCTGTAATTAGGCATTCTAAAACTCTCACCATTCTTTCCTTTTTTAGGAGTCCAAACTGGTAGTTTTCCTCCGTAGAATAGACTTAAATGCATTTTATAGGATGGGTTGTTTGGTAAATAATCTTGAAAAAACATCGAGAAATTTACCCGTTCGTCTGTTGGTCTGGGTAAATAACCAAGTTCATCACCTATAATATCTTCTTCCGTTTTCATTATTGATAAACTCGCCCATGATTCAGTTCCCGGAACAAATTCACCATTAATTCTTACATCCAAACCTGTGGCATAACCTTTCGATTTTTTGTCACCATAGTATCGAATCCGAACATTTTCAATGTCATAAGGGGTTAATGATTTAAGATCTTTATAGTACAATTCGCTTGAGAATTTGAACGGGCGGTTCCAAGCTTTAAAGTAATATTCCTGACCTAAAACATAATGAATTGATTTTTGCAGATTCACATTGGTGCTAATCTGACCATTGTTAGTCAGCATTTCGCGGTACGACGGCGTTTGCTGGTAGTAACCGGTGGCAAAACGAAATTTAACTTTCTTTTCCCAGTTGGGAATGTAGTTGACAGATGCCCGGGGAGAGCAGAAGCTTTTAGTATTGTAATCCCAAAAATGATATCTCAGCCCTCCGGTTATCTGAAACTCTCCTTTGTTGTTTTGAAAAACATAGGTGCCTTGGGCAAATGAAGTGATGTGATTGCTGCTGATTTTATTAATTGCATTTTTCGTGTATGCAAGCGATACTTCAGAATCTGAAACGGGAATTGAATAACCTGCTGAATCCTGATATTGCCATTCGTTAATCTGATCATCAACTTCTTCATGTTTCCCGCCAATTCCCCATTGAATAAACAAATTATTTTTTTTGTGATCACCCTTTATATCAATTGTGCTCACTTTTTTACTCAGTTTATTTCTTGCGTGATCGATAAAAGTTCCTACACCCAGATTCTCTAAGCTTTCCGATGAACTTCCACCTTGCGATACAAATAAATCGCTGAGATAATATTGTCCCATAATATCGAAAGTTTCTTTTTCTGTAGTTTCATATCTGCTGGCTATAACACGGTACAAAGACTTGCTGTTCGGATGGAATTTTAATGTGAGTGCCTGAATATTAGTTTCGTATTTGTCCTTCTCCTTGCCATCGAAATAGATTTTAAGTTGTAGTGCCTCACTGATTGTTCCAAAAGATGTATTTCTGGTTTCAGGCTTAAAATTGTAATTGTTCCGGCTTAAACTTCCCCACAGATGCATGCTGAACGATGAGGAAAAACGATAATTTACCATTGCCTGAACATCTGTATAATTTGGTTTGTATTCCCCTTTTGTGTCCAAAGAATTTAGCAGATATGCATTTGTTTTGTATCGGATACCAGCTAAATAGGTTAGCTTGTTGTTTTTACTGCTGTTGGCAAAGTGAAAAGAACTCCCCAGCAAACTAGCTTCAGCAGAAGCTTCAAATTTATTTGGTGTTTTGTATTTTACATCCAAAACGGAAGAAAGCTTATCTCCGTATTTTGCATCATATCCTCCGGAAGAAAACTGAATGGATGAGACTAAATCGGGATTAATAACACTCAATCCTTCCTGCTGACCTGACCGAACCAAATTAGGACGGTAAATTTCTACCTCGTTAATGTATACAAGATTTTCATCGAAATTACCCCCTCGAACCGAATACTGAGAGCTTAATTCGTTATTGGAACTTACACCGGGCAGGGTTTTAATTATTTGTTCTACAGCACCATTTCCTGTTACAGGAAGTTGTTCCAGTTGCTTGGTGCTGATGCTAATGTTTTTATCCGTTATGGCTTTTTTTGAATCGACAGTAACCTCTCTTAACTGTTCCTGTTTTACCATTAATATAGGATTGAACAATTTTATTTCCCCAGGCTGTAATTGGAAATTTACCTCACTGTTTTGGTAACTAATGTGTGATATTTTTAAGGTAAATGTACTATTTGAGGGGACTTTAATGGAGTAATTTCCATTTGTATCGCTGATTGTAAATAGTGAAATCGGTTCAATTTGAATATGTGCGCCTGCAATTTCGTTCCGCTTGTTGTCAGTAATTTTTCCTTTAATAACAGCATTCTGCTGCGCTTTTAATTGTAAGGGAAGCAATAAGCAAAGTAAAAGAATTAATCGATATGTTGATTGAACCATAATGGTATACAGCCTGTTAAGTTCTGATGTCAGATAAAATATTGAGAATTACTAAAACACCAAGATACAAAGCAATTCTAAATAAAGGAATAGTTTCCATAAAATATAAAAAAATCAATATTCTACTTTTTTGTAGATTATGAGTTTATCTTTACAGATTATCTAACCCAAAATTGAATAAAATATGAAAAATATTTGTTGGACAGGTCTGTTTATTACCCTAATAACAGTTTTGTCATCCTGCGAAAGTCTGGATCAAAAAGCCACCAGGATTCACAATCATGCATTTACTGTTGATACCCATGTGGATACGCCGTATCAGTTGTTGGAAAAAGATTTTGATATTGCGGTTGCTCATCCTTATGTAAATGGAGGAAGTTGTGTTGATTTTCCGAGAATGAAAGAAGGTGGTTTGGATGGAATCTTTTTTGCTGCTTTTACTTTGCAAAGAGAAAGAACTCCGGAGAATATACTTGCTGCCCGTGCCAAAGCAGATGAATTGATAGATTCTGTTTATTCTGTTTGTCAGAAAAATAAGAATATAGCTGAGGTGGCATTGAGTGTTGAGGATGGTTATCGATTAGAGAAGGAAGGAAAAAGAGCTATCTATATTGGAATGGAGAATGGTTTTCCTTTGGGAAATGAAATTTCTGAAGTAGAAAGGTATTTTGAAAAAGGAGTTCGCTACATTACTTTGTGCCACACATCCAATAATGATATTTGTGATTCATCTACCGACAAAAATGGAGCTGAATTTAACGGATTGAGTGCTTTTGGAGAGCAAGTGGTTCCCAAAATGAATGATTTGGGAATAATAATTGATGTATCGCACATTTCGGACAGTTCATTTTTTGATGTTTTGAAACTTTCTAAAACTCCGGTTATCGCATCACATTCCTGCGCAAGAGCAGTATGCGATAATCCAAGAAACTTATCGGATAAGATGCTTAAGGCTTTGGCTAAAAATGGTGGTGTAATACAAATGTGCATTTTGGATGATTACGTTAAGGCTCCGGATACTACTACTATCGGCTATAAAAAGGAGATGGAACTACGGGTCAGGCATAAAAATTCAGGAAAAAGATCGATAGAGGAAGAAAATAAAATCTGGAACGAATGGCGTCAGATTCAAATTGATTATCCCAAGGATAAACCTACTGTGGCTGATGCTGTTAATCATATCGATCATATCGTGAATTTAATTGGAATTGATTATGTAGGAATAGGCACTGATTTTGATGGTGGAGGAGGCCTAAAAGATTGTGCCGATGTGAGCCAAATGATGAATATTACGAAAGAACTGTTGAGGAGAAACTATTCCGAAGAAGAAATTGCTAAAATTTGGGGTGGAAACTTTATGCGTGTTTTTAAGGAGGTAGAGGAATATGCCGGGAATAATAAAATGGCATTGAATTAGATTTCCTGCTGTTATGCAGCTTATTCTATTTGTGCACAAATTTTTAAATTTGTCATGAAAATATTAAAAAATTGAATGGTGAAGAAAGTATTGGTGTTAAGCGATAAAAATGTGGCCCGCTCGCAAATGGCTGAAAAGTGGCTGAACTATTATGGTAAAAGACATATAGAGGTATGGAGTGCAGGACTTGAAAAAGGATCTATTCAGGTATTGGCTCAAAAAGCAATGGCCGAAGCAATAATGGATATCCCTGAATATAAGTCGAAAGCACTTGATGAACTTAATCAGAATACTTTTGATTTTGTGTTGTGTTTCGATAAAGAAGTTGAAAATAAAGTTCCTGTACTCAATGGAAATCCTAAAGTTTTGTTGTTTGAACTGCCTGATCCAGCGAATGTGGAAGGAGAGGAAAATGTCAGATTACAAGCCTATAATGCAGTTTGCAATGCTGTAGATGATATCTGTTTTAGTTTTGTTCAGGATAATTTTCAGATTGTAGAATAGAATAGGACATTTTATTGATAAGTGATAAGAGTGTAGTTTTTTTGAATAGAGAAAGCGTAACGCAGATTTAAATATACAACGGGATTCAGAAATGAATCCCGTTTTTGTTTTCAGGCCTCCCTGTTTTGGCAGGTTTGGTTTCATCTCAACTTTATTTTTTATTTGTTGATTGTAGTTTTTGATGAGATTATTAATGAGTAGTATACGTGTAAGTTGTTGATTTGGTATTGTATGAATAGTGGTGGTGACTAATCTTTAATCTTGACAAGAGACTGTAAATTTCGTAAATTTAGATAAGATCAAATAAGAAGAACATACGCTTGTTAATCCTAAACGTGATATGATAGTTCATATTTATAATATGGTAAGAACCTTGTTCCATCAATTCAGATCACACTTCTCTTATACCTGCCCTTTACGAACTGTTTCAAACTAGTTTAAATTCTATTTATTAAAAGAAAACGAAAATGAAAAAAAACATTGGAGTTTGGTTAGATACCGAAAAAGCCTACATTATTACCATTGAGGATAATGGAGCCAGAGTTGATAAAATTGAATCAGAAATTGAATCCCGATTGCGTTTCAAGGGAGAAACAAAAGCTTATTCCCGTATGGGCAATCAGTTTATCAATCCTGCAACCAAAATAACACATAAAAGACGTCATCAATTGAAACATTATTTTGAAAGTATTACCGATCATTTATCCGACGCAGAAGAAATTTATCTGTTTGGTCCAGCCGAAACTAAGGTGCATCTTGCTAAACACATAAGCAAAGAGCCGGTTCTTAAAGACCGCATTCGTAAAATCGAGTCGGAAGATCATATGTCTGAAAAACAAATGATTGCCTGCGTTAAAAAAGTGTTCGATCAGAAGCCTATTAAGGTGAATGTTCGTATTCGTCATTAGTTGTTTAGTATAAGAATTATTAGGCAGTTCCTGTAATTGGATCGTTTAGAGCTCCGGTTATAGGAATCTGCTTTTTTTGAGGATTGTGCTGAATACACTATCTTGTGTTAAATTACAGTTGCCAATTTAATATCGGCAGTATCTTTATAAAAACGAATAGTTTAAAGGTTTTGATATTAATTTGGTACAATAACAAATCTATGATTCAACAATTGGAAATCACTTTACCGGCTTTTGGCAGGGGGTATCACCTTATCGATTCTGAGATTGCCGGGCACTTAAGCAATTTGCCAAAAACAGGAATCCTTCATTTATTTCTGAAACATACCTCAGTGGCCTTAAGTATAAATGAAAATGCCGATCCTTCGGTCCGTGATGATTTTGAATCGATCATGAACAAAATTGTGCCCGAAAACCAATCTTTCTATACTCATACTTTGGAAGGCTCAGACGATATGCCTGCACATGTGAAAACCTCGCTAATTGGTCAGGAACTTACAATTCCAATCACGAATCATCAGTTAAACATGGGAACCTGGCAAGGGATTTATCTTTGCGAGTTTAGAAATAGAGGTGGCAGAAGAAAGTTGGTTGTTACTATATATTCGTAAATGAAAAACGCCTCATAATTGAGGCGTTCCTTATTTTATATCGCTTTGGTTTTTTCTTTTAACCAGTTCTGATGACTTTCATCCAGTTCGGGAGACAATATATCGTAAACTTTCTGATGATAATTATTCAACCATTGTCTTTCTTCCGGAGTAAGAAGTTCGTAGATAATTCCTTTCGTTTCGAAATGGCACAAAGTGATCGTTTCAAAGCTTAGAAACTCACCAAATTGAGTGGTTTCTTCCTGACAGCATAGAATAAGATTTTCATGTCTGATGCCGTAGAATCCTTCGCGATAAAATCCTGGTTCATCAGAAGTTATCATTCCAGGTAATAAGGCCTGATCTTTAATTTCCTGTCGGATACTTTGCGGGCCTTCGTGAACATTCATAAAACATCCAACACCATGCCCGGTTCCGTGGCCGTAATTTTTACCTCTGTTCCATAATGCCTGACGAGCTAAAATATCCAGATTGCAGCCGCGCGTTCCTTTCGGAAATTTAGCCATTGCCAATTGAATCATTCCTTTTAAAACCAAAGTGAAATCAGTTTTTTCCTCTTCGTTTAGCTCGCCCATCGGAATGGTTCGGGTTATGTCTGTAGTACCATCCAAATATTGTCCGCCCGAATCAATAAGAAGCAGCCCTTCAGCTTTAATCTCCACATCCGATTCGGGTGTGGTAGAATAGTGAGGATGAGCACCGTGATCTTTGTACCCAACAATACTTCCAAAGCTTTCTCCTTTAAAATTTTTCTGAAGAGATCTGAATTCTTTCAGTTTACCCATTACCGTAAATTCGGTAATTTTAGTTTTGCCAATATTTTCTTCGAGCCAATAGTAGAATTGAGTAAGAGCAACTCCATCCTTCTTCATGGCATTTTTCATTCCGTCTGTTTCAACGTCATTTTTTATACTTTTCAGCAGTTGAGAAGGGTTTTCTCTTTCAACGATATTGGCACTTATCGAGTAAAATGCATTTAAATTGGTTCGGTTTACATCAAGCAGAACACTTGCAGATCCCGGAATTTTATCCAAGTCGTTAAATATCTGACCGTAATCTGCAATGTAAATCTCATCTTCGGTTAATTTTTGAATCAAATCATTGGAGATTTGATCTTCGCCCAAATAAAGAGTTGCCGATTCGATTCCTATTACGGCATAGGCCAAGGCAAGGGGATTGTAATCTATATCATTTCCTCTGATATTGAAGATCCAAGCCACGTCATCCAAGCTGCCCACAAAATGAAAATTGCATTCGCATTCTTTCATTTTTTTGCGGATTTGCAGCAATTTACTATATCTGGTTTGGCCGGAGTAGGAAACTTCATGATCGAAAATTGATTGGTTTGGCAATTTGGGACGACTTTCCCAGATTTCATTAACCAGATCGAATTCTTCAATGATATTAATGCCCAAATCACCTAATTTGTTTTTTAATTCTCTGGTTTGTGCCACAGAAAAACAAGTTCCGTCAAATCCAACATTCGGATTAATAGGTAGTTCGCCGGATAACCATTCGTTTTGAGTAGGAGTTCCTGCCGTTCCCATTTTAAAAAGCTCAATTCCACTTCCTGCTAATTGGGTCTCCGCTTGCAGAAAATATCTGGAATCTGTCCAAAGTCCAGCTTTTTCCTGGGTGATGATAAGTGTTCCTGCCGAGCCGGTAAATCCAGATAACCATTGACGGGTTGTCCATCTGTCTGGAACGTATTCACTCATATGAGGATCGGTACTGGTAATAATATAGGCATGAATATTTTTTTCATGCAATAAAGAACGCAAAGCGCTTACTCTCTCAGCAACAGTCATTTTTGGGTTTATAGTTGTTTACACGCTAAAATTACAATATTATGAATTATATCGGGTGAAAATCAGGTATATTTTTTACTGTTTTAGGTTCTTTTAATAAAAAAATCCCTCTTTGCCTGGCAAAGAGGGACGATGTATGACTTGTTGGTTAACTATTTAAGACTCACATTGCCGTACTGGCTGTTAATGATAACTTTTCCTTTTGGTGATGCAGACTTTCCTACAACAACTTTTAGTGAAGTTTCTGAGTTATTAACAATTTTTTGAATCACCTGAGCATCTTCAGGATAGCTTATGCCACAATATTTTGTTTCAGCGTCCAGTGTGTAGTTTGCTCCTTCTTCAATCGCAATTTTGCTGGCAACATATTGATTGTCAACTTTAATTGATTCAAATTCTTTAGAAACATTTTCAATTTTACAATTTCCGTAACGAAGATTCAATTCCAAATCCCGATTTACATTTTCAATTTTGAAATCGGAATATTGTCCCATTGTAACTATAAAAGTATTGGTGTTTACAATATCGAAAGCATCGTATTTACTATCAGCAAGAACGGTTTCATTGTTATCAAGATGTAATTTTGAGTAACGGCTAACCACAACCAAAGCCTTACTTGTACCAATATTCATTTTCGAATACTTAAGAGTTAATTTGGTTCGGTTGCACTCATTTATTGTTGCTTTAGCATAACTCAGATTAATAGTACTAACAGGTTTATCTTCCGGATAAAGAAAACTTTCGCCTTGAAGGTTTCCGTAGCTTAAATTAATATTTGCTTTCGCACGCAAAGTATTGATGTAAATGTTACCAAACTTATTTGAAATATCCAGCTTGACATATGCAGGCATAAATATTTCGTAATCGATACTGAATTTGTTACCTGTTTTGAATTGATGCGACATTTCGGTTACGGCGGTTATTTCATTCCCCGTTTTATTAAGTTTTATGTCGATACTCTTAAAGAGTAATTTGGCTTTTTCTTCACTCGAGGTTTCTAATGTGATGACAACATTAATGGATACGGAATCACGATCCCAATTTTTAATGTTAACATCGCCGTATTTGTTATTGATGCTGAATTCTGTGCCTTCTGCAGCAGAGAATACTTCTTTAATCTGTTTCTCGAAGTCATCTAATGCAAAGGCATTTGTTGTAAAAGCAAGAAGTACAACAAATAAGAGAGCGGAAAATTTGAATTTTAATGTCTTCATAGTCTTTTTATTTAGGGTGTATTTTTTTGTATTTTGTGATATTGTCTTAATTATACTGCTGTATTCAGGTTGTTTCTGTTTTGTTTTTTAATCAGATATAATTGTTCGATTATACGATTTAAAATACTCGTCTTCACCTGATAATATTCAATCATTGCCTGAATAATTCTATCGTCATCGGGATGCAATTTAAGTTCCTTTTTTAGCTGTGAATATCGTTCATCCATATCTTTTAATTCTTCACTCAGTATGCTTTGGTGCTGTTTCTTATCAAAACTGCCAAGTTGTTTAAGCATACCTAGCTGATTGTTGATGTTTGCAGTGTAAAATGCTTCAACTTCCTTGTATTCAGGTGATACTGCTCCCAAGCCTAAACGATCGCCCTGAATATTTCGAATCTGATATCCAACCAGTCCCGAAAAGATTACAAAAGTAATTATTACAGCCACTTTTAAAAAGTTTGGGATGCTTTCGAATGCATTTCTTTTCTTTTGATGGTTTAGTTTTTCAAGAAAATTTTCGAAATGACCATCCTGTGGTTCATAATCATCGAATTGATCTTTATGATCTCGTAAAATTTTTTCTAAGTCTTTCATACTTACAAATTTTCATTGATTGTAGTATGTAACCTTCTTTTCATTTTTATCTTCTTCAATTAATTAAGCTCAAAAATTGAGAGCTATTAATGTTTATAAAAGTAAGAGAAGGGTTCATAGCATTTTTTGGTTTTCTTTTTCCGAAATTATCTGAATCAGTTTTTTCTTTGCTCTTAGGAATTGTGATCGGGAAGTGGAGGAGGTAATGTTAAGAATACTTCCTATTTCTTCATGATCGTAGCCTTCAATTAAATACAGGTTCAGGATAATTCGATAGCCTGTTGGCAGCAGGTCTATTCCTTTTTTTAATATAGCAATTTGTTCTTCTGAATATTCAATGTTATGGTTATCTACTTCCTCTGATAATTTATACAGCTCACTGTCGATAGGAAATAATTCCACTTTTTTCTTTTTTAAACTATCCAAAGAACGGTTTACCACTATTCTTTTTAACCATGCACCAAAACTAACCTCTCCCTTGTATTTTTTAATGTTTCGGAATGCAGCAAGAAATGATTCCTGCATGATATCTTCAGCTTCCGCAACATCCTTTACTATCCGTAAAGATGAGTTATACATTGCTTTGTAGTATAACTTGTAGATTTTGAATTGGGCTTTGGGGTCATTTTTTCCGCAAAGCTCAATTAGGTCCTGGTGAATGTTCTTGTACAATGAGCTCATTAATCAATTTCTATTCTAATGACGAATGCGGAAATCATGCGTTGCATGTATATTGAAATTATTCCATTAAATATAAGCAAAATGTTTAAAGAAAGCAGGCTTTTGTTTATCGCTGTAAAATAGAAAAACCATCAAACTTATTTGACGGTTTATTTGTGATCCCTCTGGGGCTCGAACCCAGGACCCCATCATTAAAAGTGATGTGCTCTACCAGCTGAGCTAAGGAATCTTTTTATTTAGGATATTAAATTTACAATAAAATTTTAGAACGGGAAAAATTCATTTTAATTCAATGGTTAATCAAATTTGTTAATTAAATGGATGGGTTTGGCTATCCATAACAAGAATATGTACCTTTACGACACACTTTGGTACTTATATCATATAAACAGGAGCATGAGATTCATGAATAATAAAATTCTTGCATTTGTATTTTTGTTGATTTCGCAGACTGTATTTGGACAAATACAACTTAAATTAACTGTGCAGATGCCCGATTGTAAGCAGGAACAATTTCTGCTGGTGAGAGGCGATGAAGGTGGTTCATTTGTAGTGGGACAGGCAAAAGTAGGTGATAATGGAATCCTTTCTTTTTCGTGGGAAGGTAATTACGGTTTTTACAGACTTGCCGGTGAATTAGGAAATATTGATTTTCTGATTTCAAATCCTGACTTTCATTTTTCGCTGGATGGCAAGCCAGTGCTTGGAGAGCTTCGTTTTCCGGATAAGGATGAAAATAATCAGTTCCATTATTACCTCTCAGAATTTAATGTATTGAATCAAAAAATTGGAACTTTGAGGGAAACTCTGGTGAATTTAAATGAGAAAGATTCTTCCTATAAAGAATTGCACGCTCAATTTAAGCTGGTGCAAAAAGAGAAGAAGATATTATTGAAAGAATTATGGAGATCTCATATTGATTCATGGCCGGCGCGCATGGCTCTGGCCAAACAACAGTTGGAACCGGATTTAAAATTAAAAGGGAAGAATTACGATGACTATTATCAAAAGCATTTTTTTGATTATTTTGCCTTTTCAGATTCAGTATTGCAAGCTACACCTGTCTATTATGAAAAAATAGGGAAATACTTAAAAGCTAATTATATTGAAGATCTGATAAAAGCGGAAAATTATACGAAGATAAATGATGTGATAAGTAATCTGTTTTGGCTAACAGAACTGGATCCAAGCTCACAAAAATATCTGGCGAACTATTTAATGAACCGATACCCGGAACAAAAGCTTCCTGAAATATATCATTTGATTGTTGATGCATATAAGGTTCTGAATACCTGCGAATATGTAATGGGGAATAAAATCATACAAAACCGAATGCAAAATTCGCATGCAAATAACACAGGTTGGTTGGTTCCCGATGTAGAATTAAATCATTGCCTTGATGGCAAAATACAATCATTATCTGATGTTAACAGTGATTTAACGCTGCTGATAATTTGGTCGGGGAGTTGTGTTCACAGCAGAGAAATGCTGGAACGCATTAAGGATTTGTATCCTGAATATCATGAGTTGGGTTTAGAGGTTGTTGCCGTATCCTTAGATAGTGACCTTGGCTTTTGGAACGAAATGGTTTCGCAAAACTATTACCCTTGGATAAATGCCTGCGATACCGATGGATTAAACGGTACAACTGCAAATCTGTTTAATATTTACGTTACACCCAGCATGTTTCTAATCGATCCATCCTTAAAAACTGCAGCTGTACCTCAAACCTTCTTTCAATTGGAAAAAGAATTGGGCGAGTTTTTTAAGTAAATCCATCTTAGTTCTGTTTTGAATTATGAATTATTCTGTCCCTTCTGATTTGGATTTATTAATTTTCTTTAGTTTACTTGGCGGATAACCATATTGGGAGCTAAATTGTTTCGAGAAATATTTTACATCAGTATAGCCTATTTTATGGGCAACTTCGGAAACCGAAAAGCCTTTTTCTAAAAACTGCATGGCAATTTTCAGTTTAATTTCCCTAATAAATTCCAGAGGACTTAGTCCTGTTAAACCTTTAATTTTATTGTAAAATACAGTTCGGCTTACACAACAAAAGCCAGAGAGACTGTCAACACTTAATTCTGTTGCGTAATTTGTCTCTATGTATGTAACTAACTGTTTCAAAAAGTCTTCGTCTTTTGAGTTAACCTTTAATGTTTTTGGATCAATGGTTTTATTATCCCGGTATTTTGAAATAACCAATTTTCTTTGAGTAATCAATGTTTTTAGAACAGCCTTTAAGTAAGCCATTTGAAGCGGTTTTGTGATGTAAGCTTCTGCTCCCGTTTCAAAACCAGTAATTTTATCTTGTACATCTACTTTTGCGGTCATCATAACAATTGGTATGTGACAAGTAGTAAAATTTTCTTTTAACAGTCGTGTCATCTCAATGCCATCCATTTCCGGCATCATGATATCCGTAATAATAACATCGGGATTATGAATTTGTGCCAATCGAAGCCCTTCTTTTCCGTTATTTGCAACAATACATGAATACAGTGAAGACAGAGAATCTTTGGTATATGCCAAAATCTCTTCATTATCTTCAACAATAAGTATCACCTGATCATTTGTATTATCAGCACTGGTTTCTGTAACATTATTATCATCTTCTATTTCTACATGATGATAAATTGGTTGCTGGGATTCGTCGCTTATTGCCTGTATGTTAGGCGACTGCATTAATTTTTCTTTATCCAAAGGCATCGAAAAACAAAAAACGCTGCCTTCTCCCACTGTAGATGACAGTTCAATACTTCCATGATGCAGAACGGCCAGTTCGTGAGCTAATGACAATCCTATTCCTGTACCCGCGAAATCGTGGTTGCTGAGTATAGTGTATCGATTAAATATTTCGGAGATGTTCTTTTCCGGAATTCCAGGGCCTTCATCAGTAACAAAAACTTCAGCTTTATTTTTGGATGAATTAATTTTCACACTAACAATTACTTTTTTCCCTTTTGGTGTAAATTTGATAGCATTTGAAATTAGATTGTAAATTATTGAATCTAATTTTGACCGGTCTCCCCAAATGTTAATTGGTGTGCTTGAATTTTGAAATGAATAAAAAATTTGTTTGTGATTTGCTAAGGGGATGAAACTTTCAAAAATGTCTTTTGTGAATTCGTTCAGGTCTACTTCCTGTATTTTTAATTGCATTTTATTGTTCTGAACTTTTCTGAAGTCTAGTAATTGATTGACAAGCTGCAACATGCGTTTTGCATTTTTACGAATAATCCGCAGCTTTTTAGTTGGAGCAGCATCCAGATTGTCTTGCTGCAACAGGTCTTCAATAGGTCCTAGAATTAGTGTGAGAGGAGTTCGTATTTCGTGTGAAATATTTGTGAAGAACCTTAGTTTTAGTTCATTAATAGTTTTTTCAATGGTTAAATCATTGCGAAACTTATTCATTCGTTTAATTATATATCTACTGAAAATGATTAAACCAATAGAGAATAACAAATAAGCAAAAAATGCGAGTTTGGTTTGCCACCAAGCCGGTGAAATGATTATTCTTAATACACGCTCATTTTCATTCCAAAAACCGGTTCTGGTTGTGCTTTTCACCTTAAACTTATATTCCCCGGGAGCGAGGTTTGTATAAGTTGCTTTGGTTTGATTGCCAACATAATTCCAATCAGTATCAAAATTCTCCAGTAGATAGGCGTATTGATTTTTTTTCGGATCGGATAGGTTAAGAGCTGAATATTCAATACTGAAACTTGATTGACTGCTTAGTAATGTTATATCGTTCGTATATGAGATATTCTTTTTTAATGGAGATTTTGGTGCGCCAACAATTACATCTTTATTAAACAGCTGAAAATTAGTAAGTTCGATAAAGTTGGTCTGTTTAGATGGTTTTATTAACCCGGGCCGAACAACTTCTATTCCGTTTGAACCGCCAAATAGAATTCTTCCATCGGCTAACGTATAACAAGTATTTTCTGCGAAATTATTGAAAGCCAGTCCATTCGATTCATTATAGATTTGAATGCTTTTATTTGATTCGTCGTAGCGGCTTAATCCGTTTTCAGAACTAAACCACAAATGGTTTGAATTGTCTTCTTTAATTCCAAATATCACATCATTTGAGAGTCCTGACTCTGATGTTACGGATGAAAATTGAATTGTATCAACAATGGGTAAGCTTAGTTTATTAACACCTCCGCCAAAAGTGCCAAACCATACTTGTTTTTTAGAATCTTCAAAAACCTCAACTACATCATTGTAATTAATACTGTTTGGCTTCTCGGCAGAATAATAAAAGTTTTGAAAGATGATATTGTTTTGTTTCAGGTCATTGGCTTTTACCAGATTCAAACCAAATGAGGTGGCGACCCAAAGGTTGGAATCAGAATCACTGTAGATACATCTTACTAAATCGCTTGATAATTGACTGTTGCTTGTTGAATAGGATTGGAAGACTAAAGGCCTGGAATGATCGGTATTGGTTTTGCAGATTCCATTTCCAAATGTACCAATCCATATATTTCCCCTTTGATCCTGAGAAATCGAATAAATATTATTGCCTGCTAATGAGGTAGAATCCTTTGGATTATTCAGATATGAATTGAACTTGATTTTAGTATACTCTGCCGGATTATTTGGAATTGGAGTTTGGCTTATTAATAAACCTTTTCCTTTAGTTCCCAACCATAAATAATTCTGATGGTCGATAAAAATGCTATATATATTATCCTTATAAGGATCATTTTTTGTTGGGTGAAAGGACTGAATTGTGCTCAGTTTTTTTAAACTAGGTGAGTAGATATGCAAATCACCAGCTTTGGTACCAAACCAAATATAACCGTTTTTATCCTGACAAATGGAACGGACAACATTATCAGTAATTTGATTAAATTCAGGAATTGGTAGAATTTGTGTGAAAGCAGGATCCCGTTTAATTATTTTTTCAAGACCACCTTTGTATTGACCGGTTCCAAGCCACATCTGCCCGGATAAATCTTCCGTTATGCAGTGTACAATACTCGACGAGATGGAATTGGGATTTGAAGGATTGTTTTGATAGTGAATAAACTTGTCTTTTTCACTATTATAATATGTTAAAGCTCCTCCGTGCAGCCCAATCCATAAATTTGAATCCAGATCTTCATAAAACACATGTCGCTCCAGATCTGTTATAACTCTCTGGTTTTTAGTTGTCAGTTCGTAATATTTCGACTTAAGTGTGCTTAGTTCAATTTTGGTAATTCCAAATTCTGTTGCTGTTATCCAGACATTGTCTTTTTTATCAAAATAAACATTCAAAATTTCATCGCCATGAATTTTTAGTTTGGTCCATTTATTAGAGTCAGGGTTAAATGCTAATACACCCTTATTTACGAAAGTCGCTAAGATTATTCCATCTTTTGATTGATATAGATTGGAAATTTGATTTGACTCAAAGCCAGAGGTGTTGGACATGTCCAGAAATCTGAACGATGATTCATTTTTGTTGTACTTGATTATGCCGTGATTATCGGTACCAAGCCAAATCTCATCATTTAGTTCGATAGCCGAATTAAAGGAATAATTGATAAAAAGATGTTGAAAATTAAATATTCCGGCATTAAGATCCTTTTTTGTAAGAAGATTAACCCCCTTTTTTGTGCCCACCCAAACTGAAGAATCCTTACCCGAAACAATGAAGCGAACTTCTTTGTTTGTAATGCTGTATCTTCCTTTATCGCTGTGTTTTGATTGAGTGTAATTATTTAATTTGGAATTGTATTTTAAATAAAGGACACCTTCGTTTGTGGTACCTACCCAAATTTCTTCAGGAGAATACTGTAAAAAACAAGTTGCCATAGATTTTTTGGTACTTTTAATTTCAACGTATTCAGGTATGGTTTTAAATAATTCTAATTCCGGGTTCAGGTAATGATAGTATCCATCATAGGTTTTCATCCAGATAAAACCTTGGTAATCTTCCCATAGATCTATAACCCTATTGTTTGTAAAAACATTACTATCCCCTTTCTTGCTCTTGTAAATTTTAAATCGATAACCATCATAACGATTTAAACCATTCATTGTTCCAATCCATAAAAATCCTTTTCTGTCGCATAGTAAACTGGATATAGTATTTTGAGAAAGTCCATTTTCTGAATTAAAATGTTCAAACCTATAAATATCTTGAGATAAAGTACAAAGACTTTGCAAAAGAGAGAGGATTATAATTGTCAGTATTCTTAGTTGATGCATATGTTTTTTCTTATTCATACAAATATAATAATTTAATGAGTTTTTTTACATTTTTTAAGATTTAGGCAATAATTTCAATTTCATAATAGATTGATAGTGAGTGTGTAGATGATTTGTCTCCGTTGCGGTCTGATGATTTGACACCGTATTTTAGATAAAATGTAATCTATAAGTTTAAATAAAAGAACATATTTTGCAAACGTTGTAAATGCCCAATGTTTAGTCGCTCTGATAGAGAGGAAAAAGTTAAAGCTGACTATTGCAGGTCGTTTATAAATTGTATTTGAAATTAGTAAGTATTAAATTAATAAGTATGAAATTATTTTGTGTTTTTCTTCTTTTCGTTTCTCAATTAACTTTTGGGCAGAATAGTGTTGTGGATTTAAAAGATGCAGGTGCGGATAGTAAGGGTTTGGTAAACTGCTCGCCTATTATTAATAAAATTGTTGCAGAATTGAGTGAACAGGGAGGTGGAGAGATTTATATTCCATCAGGAGTTTATTTAAGCGGGCCAATAGAATTAAAAAGTAATATAACCCTTAATATAGGATCGGGAGCTGTTCTTAAATTTTCAGATGATTTTGATGCGTACCTTCCAATGATTGATTCAAGATGGGAAGGAGTTCGGGTGAGGAATTTTAAATCCTGTATTTATTCTCATAATGCAAATAATGTTACAATTAAGGGACGGGGCCTGATAGATGGCAATGGTAAGAAATGGTGGGATTTATGGTCACGCATAAGAGAAGGAGAGAAAACCAATACCAAATGGGAAGCAATATTTAAAAAGGAAAATGCAGAGATGCTTAAAACGAATGAATATCTGCAAAGCATGGGGAGTTTTTTGCGACCACCTTTATTTATGCCATATAATTGTACCAATGTAAGGGTAGAAGGGGTAACATTTACAAATCCACCCTTTTGGACCTTGATGCCTGTTTTTTCAGAAAATGTTACTATTGATGGAATTACAATATTGAATCCGGGAGACTCACCTAATACAGATGGAATTGATCCCTCATCATGCAGAAATGTAAGAATCAGTAACAGCCACATTAGTGTTGGTGATGACTGTATCGTAATTAAATCAGGCCGTGATGCTGATGGCCGTGATGCGAACAGACCAACAGAAAATATTACAATTTCAAATTGTACCATGCTTAACGGGCATGGAGGTGTTGTAATTGGCAGCGAAATGTCTGGCAGCGTGCGTAGGGTTGCTATTTCAAATTGCGTGTTTGAGGGAACCGACAGAGGTATCCGTATTAAAACCATGAGAGGAAGAGGTGGTGTTGTTGAGGATGTTCGGGTTTCAAATGTTATTATGCACAACATGTTAAGAGAAGGTGTGATGATTAATATGCATTATCATGAAACACCGGAGGAACCGGTTTCAGACCGAACTCCGGCTATTCGGAATGTGTATCTGTCAAATATTAGAATGACTAATGCTAATAAAGGCATTGCTATTTATGGATTGAAAGAACGTTCGGCTGAGCAAATAAGCTTTAACGATATTCAGATAGATGCGAAAACAGGTGTTACAGGTGATTACGCTTCTAATATTGATATGAAAAATATTCGCCTTTCTGTGAGTAATGGAAATGCAATTGAATTTAATCATTCGGAAAAAATACAGATCAGCGATCTAACCGTTTATAGTTTGTCCGCCGATGCATCGGTGATAAAGTTGGATAATTGCTCTGATATATTGGTTAATAATTGTTTTCAACCAACAGAATTGCCTGTTTTTATTGAAGGCAATCAGTCGGTAACAAATCTATTTGTAATAAATAATATTCTTTCAGGTGTAGATTTATTGGTTGAAGGTGATGTGCCGTTTTTGACAGAAAAAGGGAATATCATTAAGAGTGATATGGAAAAGAATACGCAAACTGCTGTGAAAAAATAAAACACTTATGAAACGTCCATGACAGGGATATTTTGACACACAGGGGGATGATTATTTCAGCATGGTAAGTTCCATATGGCAAATAAAAACAAATTATAATCATATGAAAAACATTTCATTTATAATCATCTTATTGGTTTTTGCCAGTTGTAAGTCTAAGCCATCTGCAACGGGAAATAATCAAAAGGAAGAGGTGCAAAAATGGTCAGTAAAAATGGCCGATGAGGTGATGAGGGAATCGGATAGCCTTATTCATTATTTAAATCCTAAAACTGTAAAATGGCAATACGATATTGCTTTTTTAGGACAGGCGATCGATCATTTAGGAGACATTGATTCAAAATATTCCCGTTATATGGAAGATTATGTGAATTATTTTGTCCAGGAAGATGGCGGTGTAAAAGGCTATAAAATAGAGGAGTATAATATTGACCGTATAAATCCAGCTAAGAATATTATTACTCTTTACAAAAGAACTGGTGAAGAAAAGTACCGCAAAGCACTTTACTCATTTGTAGAGCAAATGCAAAATCATCCAAAAACCAAAAGTGGTGGCTTTTGGCATAAGAAAGTCTATCCGAATCAAATGTGGTTGGATGGGATATATATGGCTTCTCCATTTTTAGCTCAATATGCAAAGGAATTCAATACTCCGGAACTATTTGATGAGGTATGCTTACAGATTGAATTAATCTATGAAAAAACTTTAGATGAAAAGACTGGCTTGTTATATCACGCTTATGATGAAAGTCGTGAACAGCGATGGAGTAATAAAGTAACAGGCTGTGCACCTAATTTTTGGAGCAGATCTATGGGGTGGTACGTTATGGCTATTGTTGATGTTTTAGATTATTTGCCTGAGAATCACAAGGATCGGGATAAGCTTATTGCGCTTCTTCAAAATAGTTGTGAAGCCTTGCTGAAGGTACGCGATAAAGATAGTGGGTTATGGTATCAGGTTCTTGATCAGGGTAACCGGGAGGGGAATTATCTGGAAGGTTCTGGTTCTGCAATGTTTTGCTACGCGTTTGCCAAAGGGGTATCCAAGGGATATCTTGATAAAGGATATCAGGACATAGCCAATTCTGTATTCGATTCTATTATTAAAAACCTTATTAGTACGGATGAAAATGGAAGAATAAAGATGAAGGATATTTGTGGAGGTTGCGGTTTGGGTGGCAATCCATACAGAGATGGTTCTTTTGAATATTATATTAGAGAGAAGAGGGTTGTAAATGATCCTAAAGGAATTGCACCTTTTATTTTGGCTGCAATTGAACTGAATAAATAACTGTGATTTTCACTTGTCTATGTCAATATTTAGACTGGGAAACAAGAGTATATGTGTATTATGAAAAAAAACGAACCTTAAACTGTTCGTTAGACCGTTGGCGCAAACGTTAGAGATTGACATAAAGAGCGTGGCAGGCAACCTGCAAAAAATGTTCTGATGTTTATTAAACTTAATTTGAGTAGGAATTGATAGCTCAAAAATGCTGTGAATATGAAATTTCTAATCTTAATCAAATATATTAAAGTGTATTCTAATTTTTTACTAAACTTATCTAAATGAAGAAAAATCTGAATAAAATTAGCAAACTTTTTATGCTGGGCTTTTTTGTGCTGCTATTTTGCAGTCTTGATAGCTATGGACAAAAAGTAACAGGAAAGGTTACTGATGGAACAAATTTTCCATTACCAGGAGTAACTGTTACAGTAAAAGGCAACCAAAGCCTTGGTACAATTACAGGTATTGATGGAATTTATTCAATAGAATTACCAAATGCTCAATCAGATGTACTTGTAGTTTCTTTTATCGGAATGGAGACACAAGAAATTCCAGTATCTGGAAGATCTGAAATTAATGTAGTGATGCAGGAAGCATTTACACAATTGGAAGAAATTGTGGCTATTGGTTATGGGGTTGTTAAAAAGAAAGATCTTACGGGGGCTGTAGCTTCGGTTAAAGGTGAAGATTTAGCAGCTATCTCTGTACCAGATGTTGCTCAGGCATTACAAGGTCGTTTGTTGGGGGTAAATGTGGTTAGTCAGGATGGGCGTCCTGGTGCTGACGTATCTATCAAAATTCGTGGAGGAGGTTCTATTACTCAATCCAACGATCCTCTATTTGTTGTTGATGGTTTTCCAGTAAGTTCTATTTCTGAAATTCCTGCAGATCAAATTGAATCTATTGATGTGTTAAAGGATGCATCTTCAACAGCAATTTATGGTGCCCGTGGAGCAAATGGTGTTATTCTGGTTACTACAAAAAAAGGTAAAGCAGGAAAGCTTCAAGTAACTTATAGCGGGTACACACAGGTTAAAAGTGTAGCAAAATCACTTGAAACTTTATCTGCACAGGAATATGTGAATCATACATGGGCTTATGCTACTGCTTACGGTGCTAGTTATGGAAGCGGAATAGCTGAATATTTCGGGTTAGGAAGTGCCAATGGTAATCATTATGCTGATTACGCTAATGTAAAGGCTCATAACTACACCGATGATGCCTTACGTACTGCATTTACTCAAAGTCATACTATTAGTTTGTCTGGTGGAACTGAAAAAACAAAAGTATTTGCTTCTGTTGGATATTTAAATGATGAAGGTATCAAGATTAATTCAGGTTATGAGCGTTCAAATGCTTCTTTCAAAATTGATCAGGAATTAGCTGAAAATTTAAAAGTAGATTTTGATCTTCGTTATTCAGAATCAGAATTAAGTGGAAAAGAAGGTAATACCAATGGTAGAGGGTCTCTAATTTCTTCAGCTTACTGGTTTCGTCCAATTGACAATCCATTAGGTGGTGTTGATTATACCGATGTTTCTTCCAGTTTTGGTAATGGTGATGCAAACATCGATGAAAGTAGTAATCCTATTGGTTTAATTAATGATATTACAAATATTACAAAATCACAAAACTTACGTGGATTTGCTGGATTAACATGGGAGATCATAAAAGGACTTAAAGCTCGTAGTGAGGTAGGATTTACCAGAGTTAATGATGAAAGTAATTACTACGAAGATGGATTGACCAATGGATATAAAACTGCAACCATAAAAAGAAAAGGCGCGGAAAGTTTTCGTTCAGTTACAACTCTGAATTATGAATTTAATTTAGGAGAATCAAATAAATTGTCTTTTTTGTTGGGTAATGAAATTTTAAAATCGAAATCTACTACTTTAGAAGTTAAAGGTAAGGGATATCCTGAAAATTTTGATTATAAGACAACAACAGGTTTAATTCAAACAGGTGAAACTTTAACTCCACTAAACACTGTTGGAACTCCTTCACATTCATTGTCTTTCTTTGGTCGTGCAAACTACTCATTAAAAGACAGATATCTTTTTACAGCTACAGTTCGTGCTGACGGTTCATCTAAATTTGCTTCAAACAATCGATGGGGATATTTCCCGGCAGTAGCTGCTGCATGGCGTATCTCTGATGAGCCTATGTTGGAAAGCACAAGGGATTGGTTAGATAACCTTAAATTAAGAGTATCTTATGGTGCTTCGGGCAGCGATAATATCAGCTCTTCATTATGGAAAGAAACATGGGAAAGTGGTAGCAGCAGTGATATTCATTATCCTATTAACGGTAGTATTGGATCTTATTACAAGCCATCAGGTCTTTATCCTAATCCAGACTTAAAATGGGAAACAACTGTTTCCAGAAACTTAGGTATTGACTATGGAATGTTCAACAACCGTATTTATGGGGTTGCTGAAGTTTATTGGAACACAACTAAAGACTTATTAATGGCTGTTCCAGTTGACAATACAACAGGATATTCTTACCAATACCAAAATTTTGGACAAACCTCAAATAAAGGGGTCGAGCTTTCTGTTGGAGTCGATATTATTCGTTCTGATGATTGGGATTTTGGAGTAAATCTTATCTACAACTATAACAAAAACAATATTGATAATCTTAAAAACACTGATCAATATCAATATGCTTCTAATTGGGCTTCGTCAGCTACTAAGCCTGCGTATGATTATGCACTTATTGAAGGCAAATCAGTAGGAGTGATTCGTGGTTATGTAAGTGAAGGATTCTATAAGGTTGATGATTTTAACTATGCAAATGGTATTTATACACTAAAAGACGGAATTGCTGATTTTGATACAGGTTTTACAGGAAGTTATCCAAATCCGTTTAATGTTGCCGATGGTCAGAATGCTTTCCCAGGTGCTGTTAAATTGAAAGATGTAGATAAAAGTGGAACTGTTGATGCTGAGGATTATACAGAATTGGGAGAAGCAACACCAAAACATACAGGGTCAATTAACTTAAATTTAAGATATAAAAATTTTGATTTAGGTGCTAATATGAACTGGGTTTTGGGTGGAAAAATCTACAATGCCGCAGCTTTGGTAAGTAGTTATGGAAATAAAGATGCTAGTATTGGTGCGAACCGTTTAGCCTTTGTAAAAGACGCTTATAAAGTTTATGACGTTAATTCTTCTGGAGATTTGGCAGCTGTAACTGATCCTGCTGCATTAAAAGCATTAAATGCAAATGCTAAATATGCTCTACCTTACAATGAGAATGGTGTAACCTATTCTACATTTGTTGAAGATGCATCTTATTTGCGTTTACAAACAGTAACATTGGGATATAATGTTCCAAAGTTGGCCTCTCAAAAAATAGGAATTGAAAGAATCCGTGTATACTTCACAGGTAATAATTTATTTACAATAACAGGTTATTCAGGAGTAGATCCAGAGGTGAATACAACTCCAAAGAGTGCAGGCAGCGCTTTTAGCAGTTTGAAAATATTCCCAACAACTAATATGGACTGGGGTGCATATCCCCGTGCAAAAACTTTCACTTTAGGAGTAAATGTTACTTTCTAATATGAGGAATATTATTGTTAATTTGATAATTAAATTAGGTATGAAAAAAATATTAATTATAGCAATTATTGGTGTATTCACCTTATCGCTTAATTCCTGCGAAGAATTTTTAGATACATCTTCTCCTTCGGTTGTAGATTCTGAATTTGTATTTTCAGGAGCTACTTCTGCAAAGGGAGCTTTACTGAATGCATACGAAAAATGGAGAGGTAATGCATATGTGCACTCTAATGGTCTTTTTTACGATCTTGCAGTTGTCGGTTCTGATGTTGAACATCATCCGGAAACATTTTCATCACAAACACGTCACGTTCCTGAATATTTCTATCCAGGAGGAACTTCAAGTTTTGACATTTCATTTACGGATAGTGAAAAAGCTTGGACAGCTCTTTATGGGATTGTGTCAGTAACGAACTCTTTGATTGAGGCGTTTGAAGGAACAAGTGATTTTGAGGCAATGATGAGTAGTGGAGAAGTGACTGAATTGTCGGATATATACGGACAAGCTGTTGCACTGAGAGCTACTGCATATTTTGAATTGTGTCGCTTTTATGGTGATGTACCTCACGTACTTTCTGTAAGTGATACAGAGAAAAAAGGTCTTGTTTCTCGTGATGAAATTTATGAATATCACATCAACCAATTGATGAAGGTAGAGCCTTATATGTACCGAGTTGGTGAGGGAGGAAACAATGCTGATGTAATGACCCGAACTTATGTACAGGGATTAATCGGACGTATGTGCCTTTATGCCGGAGGTTATGCTACCCGTCGTACTGATCTTGGAAGTGATTTCTACAAAAAATTGGATGGAAGTGTAATTTCATTTGAGACTATGGGAACTGAAAAGGATGGAGCAGTTTATTCCCGTCGTTCTAACTGGCAGGATTATTTCAATATTGCTAAAACATATCTGACTAAATGTGTAGAAAATTCTGGTTCTGCTTATTTAATTACAAGTGATCCACGTTCTGCCGGAGGAGCTGGACAAGAATTTGGGAATCCATTCCAATACGTATTTCAGATGATGATGACTGGCGAACAACTATCGAAAGAGTCTATCTATGAGATTCCGGAAGAGTATGGTTACTATTCAGAACGTCCTTATGCATTTGGTCGTCCTTCGGATGGTGGTAGTTCAAAAGCTTTCCCTGGAAAAAGTTATGCTCAGTCACGTTTCCAGGCACATTATTATTATGGTTCTTTCGATCCTAAAGATTTGCGACGTGATGTTACTGTAGCAGTAACAGCAAGTAAAGGAGATGGTACTGAAAAAATGATTGACTGGATTCCTGGTTCGAAATCACACGGTGGAATTGCTAATAATAAATGGGATGAGAACCGTATGACTAGTCCATATGTTGCGAAATCACGTAAATCTGGAATTAATTGCCCATACATGCGTGTATCAGATGTTATCTTGATGCTTGCTGAGGTTGAGGCAGCTTTAGGTAATGATGGTCCTGCGAGAACAGAATTAGAGAAAGTACACAATCGTGCATTTACATCACCTGCAGATGCCGATTTAAACGGTTTTATTGCAAAAGCTGGCAGCGTTTACAATGCTGTTTTGGAAGAACGTAAATTAGAATTTGGCGGAGAAGGAATGCGTCGTTATGATCTTATTCGTACTGGTAAACTACCTAAAGCAATAGTAGATAACAGAGAATTGATGACTACTATTATTAGTGGTTTAGAGGCTAATGGATATTATCAATTTGAGAATGGCAACCAAATGCCAATGTATATTTGGACTAAAATGGTTGATGCAAAAGCAACTCATGGTTATCGTTTGACTACGCAATGTGTAGACGAAACAGATCCTGTATTATTCCCTGGTTGGAGAGGACAATATGACGATTGGCAAAGTCTTGCAACTGAGATTGGCAAAACTGTTAATGGACCAGAAACTAACGTAGCTATCAAAGGATTGTTCAATTATATCGCACCTGGAAGCGCTGAAGCATTGGCTCTTGAGGCTGATGGATATGTTCAAACAAACTGGGGGGCTGATATTGTAGCTAATGCTGCAGATTACTCAACAGATCTTTTTAAAGGTTATAGTGATGCTGACTATAGCGCAGGAAATCCTCCGGTTTATATGGTTCCATTGAATTCTACGATTTTAGAGAATTCAGGAATAAGCAATGGTTATGGATTTAATCAGTAAGAATGCTTTAAATTCTTAATAAGAAATAGGATAATCCGTCGATTCGTTGACGGATTATCTTTGCTTTTTATCTCTGAATTTAGGTGAATGGTAACAAAGTACGAAGCTAATCTCTGTTATTTAAATAGAGATTGTAATATAAGTTCTCAAATTGGATAAACACTATTTATTACTTCCCTTTAAAAGGAATTTGCAATGAATTTTGTTGAGTTCAATAAAAAAACAGACAAATGAAGATTACTCCAATATTGCTAGTCTTGTTTTTTATGTATTTCCCCTTCTCTGGGAATGGTCAAAACTCAGAAAAAAAATCCACAGTAAAATTTCATACAGAGTGGTTAGTGGCTGATTTGTTGCAACAGAACTCAAAACAGATAAAGATACTTGGTCAGCCAAAACTGGTTGATTCTCCTTATGGAAAAGCTGTTTCCTTTAATGGAAGTAGTGATGCTCTTATTTTACAGGAAATGCCTCTTAAATCGATGAAGGAATTTACCGTAGAAATGATTTTTTGTCCGGATATAAATGCTTCTTTCGAACAGCGGATTCTTCATATTGGTGAGGTCTTAGGTAATAGAATGTTGCTGGAAATCCGTGCAGTTACGGATATCTGGTATTTCGATGGTTTTGCGGCTTCCGGAAATGACAAAAAAGCCTTAATTAACGAACAACTTACTCATCAGCTTGGACAATGGTATCATGTTGCTTTAGTTGTGAGGCCTAATAGCTTGACAACTTTTGTCAATGGAAAAAAGGAATTGTCCGAGTCGTTTTCTTATCAACCAATCGAGACTGGCAACTGCTCAATTGGTGTTCGTTTGAATAAACGGTCTTGGTTTAAAGGAATGATTTACAAAATTAGAATAGTTCCACAACAACTTAACCCCGATGATTTTATGATTTATTAGCTAAGCTTGCTACAAATGTAAATACGATGAAATCTACTAAAACTCAACTGTTAATTTTTTTACTTTTAGCTTTCGTTCCGAAGCTGAAAGCTCAATCTGAAATTTCAAAGGAACAAATTTGTGAAACGATGCTGAAAGCCACTCAATTTATGGTTGAAGAGGTGAGTACAAATGGAGGCTATGTTTGGTATTATTTGCCCGATTTATCTCGTCGATGGGGCGAGATGGAAGCTTATAAAACCATGATTTGGCTTCAATATCCTGGAACAATTAGCATTGGACACTTATTTTTAGATGCTTATAGAACCACGAAAAACGAATATTATTATCAAGCTGCCCAACAAGTTGCAACAGCTATTATTTGGGGGCAAAGTAACGAAGGTGGCTGGAATTATATGATCGATTTTGCCGGAGACCGCTCTTTAAAGAAATGGTATAGTACTGTTGGTAAAAATGGGTGGAGACTTGAAGAATTCCAGCATTATTACGGCAATTCTACTTTTGACGATGATATTACATCTGATGCAGCAAGGTTTTTATTGAGAATCTATCTTGCAAAATTGGATCCAGTCTATAAACCTGCTCTTGATAAAGCAATTGACTTTATCTTAAAAAGTCAGTATGCATCAGGTGGATGGCCACAACGGTATCCGTTAAAATATGACTTCAATAAACAGGGTCATCCTGATTATAGTTCGTTTTACACATTTAACGACGATGTAATTTGGGAAAATGTTCATTTTTTGATTCAAAGCTATCTGACTTTGGGGGAAGAACGGTTTTTGGAACCGATTCGACGGGGTATGGATTTTTATCTGATTTCTCAAGATGCTTGCGGAGCTTGGGGACAGCAGCTTAATTTGAATATGGAAACAGAAGGAGCCCGAACTTATGAGCCGGCAGCTTTTTTGCCATCAACAACATGCAAAAATGCAATGCTTCTACTGAAATTTTATCAATATACGGGAGATAAAAAATTTATTTCCCGTGTTCCTGATGCAATTCGTTGGTTGGAGAGTACACGACTTCCCGAAAATCAGATAGAAACCTATAGAACCCATCCAACTTTTGTAGAAGTAGGAACTAATAAGCCAATATATGTGCATCGGAAAGGATCAAATGTGAAATTTGGAACGTACTACCTTGATAATGATGATAAAAAGTTATTGGCTCATTATTACGGTAAATGTCGTATTCAACTTGATGAACTCAAGTCTGAATATAAAAGTCTTAATGAGCTTGATATAGATAAAGTGACAAAAGATTCGCCTCTAAAGGAGGCTTGTTTTATGGAAAATGATACACCTCAACGATTCTATGATCTAAACCGTAATGTATTTAATGGCGTTGCTTCGGAAGCTGAGGTAAAAAATATTATTTCCTCCCTTGATCAGAAAAATAGGTGGTTGGTGAAACATGCTTTTATTAGCCATCCTTACATTGGGGACGGTCAGGATCAAAATCAAAGTGATGAGTATTCAACAACACGTGTGGGTGATGAAACAGATACGTCTACCTATCCTGATTCTTCTGACAAATTGTATATTTCGACTAAAGAGTACATCCAGAATATGAATGTTCTGATTAATTACTTAAAATCTGATCAGTCTCGAAAATAAAGCTGTATATAAACAATAGACAGGAAAAATTGCTTTGTCAGTACTTATGATAACTATGATTTTAACAGATTTGGAGCGCTGAGAAAGGTTTATATACATTAGATAAAAGAAATTGAAACTAAAAAAGTATTGAAAAATGAAAAGTAAATTGATTTGTGTACTTGCAGCTGTTTATTTGTTGGTTTCGGCTTGTTCTGAGTCAACCATATCTCCTGATTACAAGGGAGTTCAAGTAACACTCAAAAGTGCTGATAATGGAGATGGTACCTATACCAATCCAATTATTCAGGCTGATTACTCCGATCCTGATGCCATTAGAGTGGGCGATGATTTTTTCATGACAGCTTCTAGTTTCGGATGTGCACCAGGATTGCCTGTTCTTCATTCCCGTGATTTGGTAAATTGGCAACTGATAGCTTATGCCTCACCCAAAGTAATGCCCAAAGCTCATTATAATAAAATACAACATGGTAATGGCATATGGGCTCCATCCTTGCGTTACCACAATGGAACATTTTATATTTTTTACGGCGATCCCGATTTTGGAATTTTCATGTTGAAATCTGAAAAGGCAGAGGGGCCTTGGAGCGAACCACTCTTAATTAAAGAAGCCAAAGGATGGATTGATTCCTGCCCGTTTTGGGATGAAGACGGACAAGCTTATTTGGTACATGGTTACGCAGGTTCAAGAGCAGGTATTAAAAGTATTTTAGCTGTTAACCGAATGAAACCAGATGGAACTGCATTGTTGGACGATGGCATTTTGGTTTTCGATGGTCATGATGGAAATGGTACTGTTGAGGGACCTAAATTCTATAAAAAGAATGGATATTATTATATTTTTGCTCCCGCAGGTGGAGTTTCTACAGGCTGGCAATTGGTGCTTCGTTCTAAAAACATTACAGGGCCCTATGAGTCAAAGATAGTTATGAGTCAAGGCAAAACAGAAATTAACGGACCTCATCAGGGAGCTTGGGTTAGTTTGGCTGACGGTGAAGATTGGTTCCTTCATTTTCAGGATCAGGAAGCATACGGACGTGTTGTGCATTTGCAGCCAATGAATTGGAAAGACAATTGGCCTGTGATTGGTGATGATGCTGACGGCGATGGAACAGGAGAACCTGTTATTACTTATCGTAAGCCTGATGTTAAACAAACAGAGATGATTTCTCCTGAAAGTATGAATGATGAATTTAATGGTGATGCACCTTCTTTGTTATGGCAATGGCATGCCAATCCTGGTCTCGATTGGGGAAAAAGCTTTCCTGGAAAAGGTGTTTTCAGAATGTATTGTCAGTCGTCTTCTGAAGGATCTGTAAATTTATGGGATGTACCTTCATTGTTTCTTCAGAAATGGCCGGCTGTTTCTTTTGAGGCTGTTGCAAAAGTAAAATTATCACTTTTGAATGAAGGTGAGAGATTTGGATTGATAGTAATGGGACAGGATTATGCCTCAGTAGTTGTAGAGAATAAAAATGGAGAATTGGTTTTGAATGAGATTACTTGTTTGAATGCACGCAAAGGATCGGAGGAGAATTATACAGGTGATTTTCAGTCTGTATCTTCCGATTTGTTTTTGAAAGTTAAAGTTGAGGTGGGAGGAATTTGTCATTTTTCATATTCCGAAAATGGATTGGATTACAAGTCGGTTGGTTTACCTTTCACAGCCAATACCGGAAGATGGATTGGTAGTAAAATTGGTTTCTTTGCTCAACGCATGAATAAAGTAAACGATTCAGGTTATGTGGATATTGATAGGTTTACTATGAATTAACATTCGTCTTTATTGAACTAAAGCATCTATAAAATTAATTTAAAAATAAGGTATGAAACGTCCATGACAGGCAATTGTGACCGAAGAAGAATGATTATTTGTTCATGGTAAGTTCTCCCGAAACAAGTTCGGGACAGGCTATATGGCAAATAAAAACAAATTATAAACATATGAAACGTCCATGTATAAAGCTTTCTACACACAGGGAGATGATTATATGGTAAGTTCCATATGACAAAAACTTAAAATTATAAACATATGAAACGTAATAGTGAGAAGTTTATTTTGACAGAAGAATTAGAATGGGAAGATTTAGGAGCTGGTGTTTCCCGTCAGTTTTTAGGCTATGACAATCAAATTATGATGGTGAAAGTGAAATTTGAGAAAGGAGCTGTTGGTGCACCTCACCAGCATTTCCACACACAAACAACCTGTTGCGCAAGTGGTCAGTTTGAGTTTATTATTGGTGGTGAGAAAAAGGTGATTGGCGTAGGTGACGGCGTATATATTGAGCCGAATATGTTACATGGAGCAGTATGTCTGGAAGCGGGTGTATTAATAGATGTATTCAGTCCGGTTCGGGAAGATTTTCTATCGGGTAGTGGAGTATCTTATTTAGGTGTTGACAGCAGGCATAAAAAGTAGGACTTTGCATACAAAATAACAAGAAATATATGATTTTAAGAGTAATTTTATTCGCCAGTATTCTGACAATTACAGGTTGTACATCCAATTCAATTAATAATGAAAATTTCACCGAAAGCAAATTAAAACTATGGTATATTAAGCCGGCAAAGATATGGGAGGAAGCTTTGCCCATTGGTAATGGCAGGTTAGGTGCTATGGTATATGGTGGAACTGTTGAAGAAACCATTCAGTTTAATGAAGAAACAGTTTGGGCAGGAGAACCGGGAAATAATATTTTACCTGCGGTTAAAGATTATTTACCTGAAATTCGCCAACTCATCTTTGAAGGAAAATATAAGGAAGCTCAACAACTAGCCGACAAATACCTGCCTCGTAGAACAAAGGAGGATAATAATTACGGCATGTGTTACCAGCCTGTTGGAAATTTGCAAATAGTATTTCCAGACAACCATGATATAACTGATTATTATCGGGATTTAGACATTTCAAAAGCTGTTGCGAGTGTTGAATATAAGACCAAGGGCGTAACTTATCGGCGCGAGGTAATTTCATCTCTTGCAGATAATATTATTGCTGTTGAAATAACAGCTGATAAGCCATCCTCTGTTTCGTGTACTTTATCAGTTAATAGTCCTCATGAAAAATATAGTATAAAATGCAATAATAATGCTATTTGGCTGCAAGGTACAAGCAGCGATTATGAGAATAAAAAAGGAAAAGTAAAATTTACTTCCATCATAAAACCAAAGATAACAGGAGGAGAACTAAAATCTACTGATAGTACCTTAGTTATAACTAATGCAGATAAACTGGTTATCTATTTGTCCGTGGGGACAAATTTTAAAAATTACAAGGATATTTCAGGAAATGCTGAATTAAAAGCGAAAAGTATTTTAGATGCTGCATTTACAAAAGATTTTGCCCAATTAAAACAAGCCCATACGAATTTGTATAAGAAATTTTTCGACAGGGTTAAAATAAATGTAGGGATTACCGATTCTATTAAAAATCCAACTGACGTTCGATTGGAACAATTCAATACGGGGAACGATCCTCAATTAGTAGCTTTATATTATCAATTTGGTAGATACCTTTTAATTTCAAGCTCGCAACCCGGAACACAGGCTGCCAATCTGCAAGGTCTTTGGAATAATAAAATAAAACCGCCCTGGGATAGTAAGTATACCGTAAATATAAATACGGAAATGAATTACTGGCTTGCAGAACCAACAAACCTTTCGGAAATGCACGAACCTTTGTTTGATCTTATTGATGATATTTCAGAAACAGGTAAACAATCGTCTTCTTATATGTATGGTACCAGAGGTTGGAATATTCACCATAATACAGATATATGGCGAATTTCAGGAGTTGTTGATGGAGGTTATTATGGTTTATGGCCAATGGGAGGTGCGTGGTTAAGTCAGCACTTATGGTACCACTACATGTATTCAGGTGACGTTGATTTTTTAAAGAAAAAATACACTGTATTAAAAGGTGTTTCATTGTTTTATAAAGATATATTGGTTGAAGAACCGGAACATCATTGGCTGGTTGTGTGTCCTTCCATATCGCCTGAAAATTCACATCATTCCGGTACAACCATTGCAGGGGGGACAACAATGGACAATCAATTGGTTTACGATGTATTCAATAATGTCATTGAGGCATCAGATATACTTGATATCGATCATGAATATGCAGACAGTCTTCGTTCATTATTTAACAAGTTAGCGCCCATGCAAATTGGCAAATGGGGGCAACTTCAGGAATGGATGCACGATTGGGACAAACAGGATGATAGACACCGACACATTTCCCATTTATATGGGCTTTATCCATCCAACCAAATATCACCTTTTGAAACACCGGAGTTATTGGCAGCGGCAAAAACTTCGCTTCTTGCACGCGGGGATGAATCTACAGGATGGTCTATGGGATGGAAAGTGAACCTCTGGGCAAGGTTTCTTGATGGTAATCATGCCTTAAAATTAATAGCTGACCAATTACGTCCATCCATTCAGGAAGATGGAAGCCAACAAGGAGGAACCTATCCAAATTTATTTGATGCCCATCCTCCATTTCAGATAGATGGAAATTTTGGTTGTACTTCAGGCATTTCAGAAATGTTATTACAAAGCCATGACGGTGCTATTCATTTATTACCGGCCTTACCTGATACTTGGGATAAAGGAGCAATAACCGGCCTTAAATCCCGTGGAGGTTTTATTGTAAGTATGAATTGGAAAAATGGTCAGCTAACAAATGCTGTCATTGAATCTACAATAAACGGCAATTGCCGTATTCGTTCTTATACCCCATTACAGGGGAAGCATTTAATTGAAGCGCAAGGGGACAATCCAAATCATTTCTTCTCAACAAGAACAAATCCAAAAACAAAAAATCATTCAGGTGAATCGATTCAAAAGCAAATTGTTAGAAAAGTTTATGAATACGATATTAATATGAATGTTGGAGACATAATTAATATCAGCTCGAAATGATGCCATTATAATACAATTTACCAATATAAAAGTGACGACTATTTAAAGATGAAACCTGTATTTATCTGATTGTAATTGAATCATATGTGTTAGGGTGTTGCGATTTGTTTTTGCTTATCGTAAATAAAATATCTGCTGTTTTATTTTTAAATAGAACCACGTTTAATATGTTTTACAAATTAAAATGACAGGAATGATGAAATACAAAACAATTCTTTTTTTACTGATTTTGCTCCCAATAATGGGTTGGGGGCAAAATGAATTTCCTAAGGACACTTCGTTTTCGGTATATTCTGCAGGGAAAAAAATAAAGAAGGATTTTCCAGAAGCTTTACCGGTTAAAGAAATTGTTTCCAATGAGTTTCTATCATTACCGAATCAAGTTTACCGGATAAGACCAAACAGAAAGCTTCGCATGGATGTTTTTCTTCCGAACAGAGATTGCGGGCAGAAACGACCGGTTGTTATGATGATTCATGGTGGTGGTTGGCGGTCTGGTAATAAATCGCATTTGGTTCCAATGGCGCAGCAGTTGGCTGCTGATGGTTATGTAACAGCCTCGGTTGAGTATCGTTTGTCAATTGAAGCTATATACCCGGCTGCTGTTTATGACTTGAAGGAGGCCATTCGGTTTTTAAAACACAATAGTGATTTATATGGCATAGACACAACGAAAATAGCGGTATTGGGTTGCTCATCGGGAGCCACACTTGCAAGTTTTATGGCTGCTACAGCAGGAATAACAAAGTTTGATGATCCTGAATCGGTTTATTCGAACTACTCGTCAAGAGTACAGGCCTTGGTGAATGTAGATGGCGTTGTTGACTATACAGACCCAAATGAAAGCCGAAAAATAACTAATCCCAATAAGCCATCGGCTGCAAGTCTGTTTTTTGGAGTTACTTACCAGGAAAATCCGAAACTATGGGAGGAAGCATCTCCAATTAATTACGTGGATGAAAATATGCCCGCAACATTGTATATAAACAGTGCATTGCCACGTTTTCATGCCGGAAGAGATTCTTTGTTTCATATCCTCGATAGGAATAAAACGTATCACGAAGTACATACAATTGAAAATACACCTCATCCCTTTTGGCTTTTTCATCCATGGTTCGAAGAAGCACATGACTGCATTCTTAATTTTCTTAACACTGTTTTTGAAGGATAAGAAGATCGCTGTTTTTCGGTGTACTTAGAAGCTAATGACAAAATTTATAAATGATTTAAAATAGAATAAATGAAATATATCTGGATCATTGCATTGTTGACAGTTTTTACAAACTGTGCTATTGCAGACAATAAGGGTGATATTGTAGTTGCTGCTGACGGAACAGGAGATTACATCTCTCTGACAGAGGCAATTGATCATTTGCCATTTTACAATTATCAGCGTTTGGTGATTTTTGTAAAGAATGGTGTGTACAAGGAGAAGATAAGAATAGAACAGGATTATCTGACCATTCGCGGAGAAAGCCGTGACAGTACCATTATTCAATATGCTCAGCTAAGAGAAGATTGGCAAAAGAACAGAGATTATATTGGCCCTGCGGTTATCAACATTCATGCTGATGATATTATTTTAGATAATCTCACCATAAAAAACACTCAACCCAAGTTGGGGCCTCATGCGTTTACCATTTATGGTACAGGAACACGAACGATTATAACAAATTGCAATGTAACCAGCAATGGCGGTGATACGGTTTCTCTTTGGAATTATAAGGAAGGAATGTATTATCACGACAACTGTAGTTTTGAAGGTGGTGTTGATTTTGTTTGTCCCCGTGGATGGTGTTATATTTCCAATTCAAGTTTTAAAGAGTTGATGAATACCGCAGCCGTGTGGCATGCTGCAACTACAAATGAAAATCAAAAAATGGTGTTGAATCATTGTGAATTTATGGGAGTGGATAGCTTCTATTTAGCCCGGCATCATTATGATGCTCAGTTTTATTTTTTGAATTGCAATTTTCCTGCAGAAATGAGGGATAAATCTATTCTTCACGTTTCTTATCCGGATAAACCGGAAAAAAACAGACCTTACCTGTATGGTGACAGATACAATTTTTACAATTGTGATCGCAAAGAAGGTAATTATTCATGGTTCGCCAACAATATTGATTCCAGCTCGGCAGCTAAAATAACTCCGGAATGGACATTCGGTCAGAAATGGAATCCTGAAGATACTTCTTCTATTAAAGTAGTTAAAGCGGAATATGAAAACCAATCTCTTTTTTTATGGTTCGATGAAATTGTAATGCCGGTTGGCGATTTAAAAATTCAAACAAAAAGCGGTAAAATTTTCTCCTATTTTAATGGAGTTGGACGGGAACGTTTGGAATTTAAAGGAGAGAATACTTTAACTGAGGAAGAAGTAAAAAAGGAATTTGAGTTGGTAAGTGGAAATATTCAAAACATCAAAGCAACAGTAAAGCCCCGAACATTTAAATAGCAGCAATTTAATTTAAAAATAAAATTCAGTTTAGTTGTTGTAATTGAAAAAACCCGATTGTTCATGCAAAATGCATTGGCAATCGGGTGTGGTATCGCAAAATTATTACGATTGAGTATTACGGGTTTATAATAAACGATTTAAGCTGGTAAATCCTACAATGACACACCTCTTTTCCAGGGAATAAAATCTTCCTGATTCAATTGATCCGCTTTGCATTCAATTTCTCCGCTGGCAACTTTTATAATGTGCTCCAACATGCTTTCTCCCAACTCGTCTAAAGTTTGAGTACCATCAATAACAACACCAGCGTTGATATCGATAATGTCCGACATTTTTTTCGATAGCTCAGTATTCGAAGAAACTTTTAGCACAGGAGCAACAGGATTACCCGTAGGCGTTCCCAAACCTGTAGTAAACAAAACTACATTAGCACCCGATCCAACCAATCCGGTTGTCGATTCAACATCGTTACCTGGTGTGCACAGCAAACTAAGACCATCATGTTTTACGTATTCGGTATAGTCCAGCACATCATTAATAGGAGAGGAACCTCCCTTTTTTGAAGCACCAGCCGATTTCATTGCATCGGTAATCAGCCCGTCTTTAATATTGCCGGGAGAAGGATTCATATCAAAACCAGATCCTGCATTTATTGCTGCTTGTGCATAATCACGCATGATTGTAATGAATTTTTCAGCGTGCTCAGGATTTTCGGTTCTGCTCATCAATTCTTGTTCAACGCCGCACAATTCAGGAAACTCCGATAGAATTGCCTTACCGCCTAAGGCAGTAATTAAATCAGCAACCCGTCCCAAAGCAGGATTGGCCGAGATACCAGAAAATCCATCAGATCCTCCGCATTCCAACCCAATGGTTAATTTTGAAAGAGGAGCTGGTTTGCGTTCAATTTTATTGGCTTCAACCAAACCTTTAAAGGTTTCTTTAATGGCTTTTTCAAGCATTACGGCTTCATTGCCAATTGTTTGCTGATCAAAAATTAAGATCGGTTTGTCAAGGTTCGGATCCAGGTTTTTAATAGCAGCTTGTAAAATGCTTATTTGCGCATTCTGACAACCCAAACTCAATACGGTAGCTCCAGCCACATTTGGATTTTTTAAATAACCTGCCAGTAATCTGCACAAGCTATCGCTGTCCTCACGGGTACCACCACAGCCACCTTCATGGGTGATGAATTTGATGTTTATCTGATCGAAAACCTGTTTTTGATCAACATCCTCTTCTTTAGCCAATGACAATCCTTCGAAAGAAACGCCGGATTGATAACCGGCAGCCATATCCTGAACTAAATTTTCGTATGGATTGGTCTTTTTCTTACCCAAAACTTTTTCAAAAGCTTTTTTCAGGGTTAAAACATTTCTGTTTTCGCAAAATACCAAAGGCAGAACCAACCAGTTATTGGCCGTGCCAACTTGTCCGTCAGCCCGGTGATAACCCATGAAAGTTTTATCTTTGAACCGCTCTACATTTGGTGCAGTCCAATGAAACTCGCTTGTTTTATTTGGATCGTATTCTGTTGCCTTGTGTTCTGTATTATTTACGGTAATTGCCTCGCCGCTTTTGATTGCTTTGCTGGCTGTACCTACAACCAAACCGTACATAAACATTTCATCGCCAACAGCAAGATCATGAATTGAAAATTTATGTTTCGCCTTAATATCTTCCTGTAAAGTGATATTAATATCATTAACACAAATTACTTCACCTTTTGCAAGGTTTGTAAGAGCAACGGCAAGATTGTCGCTGCTGTTTATCGTGATTGCTTTATTCATGATTGTTAAAATTTAAAGTTGCTGATTGCTGCATCTTTATTCAATTTTTCAAACTGACTGGTCATCATTTCTGTTAAACCGTTAATTTGATTTAAATCAGTATCCCAGAATGAAACTTCGCCCAATACTTTACGGATGATAGCTTCCGGAGTTTCAGTTGTGACTGAAAGAGCAGAGAAGAAGGCAATTACTTCATCATTATCTTGAATGGTAAACGATTCAGATAGATAAAGCTTAATTAAGTAGGTAAATGCCAGCACCAATCCTTCCGGTAATTTGTTGTTTGTGTTCAAATAGTCAAGTAATGAAGGCAATACACGTACTTTGTATTTCGATATTGAGTTTAGGGCGATAGATTTTAACTCATGATGAATGTATGGATTCATGAATCGTTCCAAAACCTCTGTTGCATACAATTCCAATTCTGCTTTTGGCAGATTTATAGTTGGTGCAATTTCATTGAAAATGATGTGACGGACAAATTCACCTACATTATCGCTTTCAACCGATTCGCGAACTGTTTCAATACTGTTTAGCAAAGCAACCGGAACCATTGATGTGTGAGCACCATTCAGAATACGAACTTTTCGGGTGCGGTAAGGCGATAAATCTTTTGTATAGATCACATTCAAGCCACATTTGTCAGCAGGAAAAGCTTTTTGAATTTCTTCACATCCTTCAATTACCCACAAGTGGAAAATTTCAGAGGATACCACTAAATTGTCATCAAAACCGATTGATTTTTTAATTTCGTCAATTTCGTCTTTTGGATATCCTGGAACAATACGGTCTACTAAAGTATTTGCAAAATAATTGGATTTGTCAACCCATTGAGTAAACTCTTCCGATAAATCCCATAATTTGGCATAGTCTAAAATTGCTTTTTTAAGCTTCTCACCATTTTTGTCGATCAATTCAACAGGAATAAATTTCAATCCTTTGGCAGTATCTCCATTAAAATGATTGAATCGGCTCAAAAGCAACTGTGTCAATTTTCCAGGATAGGTGGAAGCCAATTCGCCTTCTTTAGGACAGTCGTCTGCTTTAAAAACAATACCAGCTTCGGTTGTGTTCGAAATCACCAATTCCAATTCATTCAGAATCGCCAAATCATCGTATTCTTTCTTTTGTTCGAATGGGTTGATTGCTTTTTGAACGCAAGAGATTAGCCTGGTTTCGCTGATTGCCTTTCCGTCTTTTAGTCCGCGGTAAATATGGTGATATAGATTATCTTGTTTTCTTAGAAGATCAGTCATACCAAATTCGATTGGTTGAACAATAGCCACACCCGAATTGTAATTGTGTTCTTTGTTCATGATGTCAATCATCCAATCAACAAAGGCACGTAAAAAGTTTCCTTCTCCAAATTGAAGAATTTTAATTGGTAATTCTTGTGATGGTACTGTTTCTCTATTTAACTGTCTCATAACTTAATTTTTTAAAATAAATGTGAAGAAATTGCGATTCAATTTATTTGCGGTAACGTTACCGCATATTTTAGTAAAAAAACCTTTACGAATAAAGGATATATTTTGCGTGTACGTTAACACTTTGCGACAAATATAGTATATTGTGCTTACATTTGCATAATAAACAGAAGTTTTTTTTAGATGGTGAATCGAATTACAATTAAGGAAATAGCCCGAAAAGCAGATGTATCAATTGGTACAGTCGATAGAGTTTTGCACAATAGGGGACGTGTGGCAGAAGCAACCCGCGATAAAGTGCTCAAAATTGCTAAAGAAGGGAATTATTCCTCAAATGTAATGGCGCGTCATTTAAAGCTAAATAAGACCTATCGGATTTCGGTAATTTTGCCTGAGGAAAACAACTACTGGCTGATGCTTAAAGAGGGCATAGAAGAAGGCTGTGCAGAATTTGCACAAATGGGTTTTACAGCCGGTTATTGTTTTGTGTCCAACGATGGTTCTCAGGCAATGCAGCTGAATCAGATATTGGATTCCGATGCAGATGGTTTTATTATTGCTCCGTCGGCATTTCATCAGCAAACCGATTTGCTGTGCAAATTAAGGGAAAAAGGAAAACCATATGTGTTTGTTGATTCAAACATTATTGATGCAGGACAGCTCACTTTTATTGGTCAGGATTCGTACCGAAGCGGCGTTTTGGGCGCTAGCCTGCTGCACGATAAATATTTGTCGGATTACGAGATTTACATCACCACCTTCAGCGAATCGGATATTAAAGAGCAAATCATTAAAAACAGAATAGAAGGTTTTCGAAGCTATTTCGACGAAAATGAGATTAAGCATGCGAATATTCATGAGGTAAACCTTGAAAAAGATCAGATTACTGCCGATGATTTCTTGAACGTACTCTTGAAACATGAAAATCCGGTTCATCTTTTTATTCCCAATTCAAAAACCTATAAGCTGGCCGAGCAGTTAATTCAGTTCAAAGAAACAAATCGGTTACGGGTTGTAGGTTACGATTTACTGCAATCAAATTTACGATTGCTAAATTGCGGAGCTATCGATTATCTGATTCATCAAAAGCCTAAAATGCAAGGCTATTTAGGCATGCAGTCTTTGTACAAAAACATTGTTTTAAAAACAGATGTGCCTTTGCATCAATTCATGCCATTGGATATTATCAACAAAGAGAATGTAATGTATTGTCAGTAGAGGTGTTGCGTGTTGCGTGCTGCGGTTTTATGGTTTTGGTCTTCCTCATTAAAGTTGCCTGCAATTAAAAATGCTTTATAAGCTTGTGGGTTTACAAATTTCCTTTTCTATCTTCCGAATCATTTTTTTCAACGTTCTTTTTACAATAAGTTGATGAAATGGCTTGACTGGGAAAAAATAAAGCCGGCCAAATAAATTTTTAAATTCAACTCCCGTTGTTAATGTAATCCTCTGTTTTATAGTACCATCATTTATATTCTCAAGCAATAATGAAAATCGAAAGCTTAGGTGTTTATCATCCTCACCCATAATAAGTTCATTTTCTGTTCTGGTATAAAGTTTAAAGATATCGAGTTGCTCACCAGGCTCAAACGTAAAACTATCTGTGTCCCTTTGTTCGGCAGTAAGCTGAGAAGCTGTTTTTAACCCAAACATTCCTACTATTTTATCTCTGAATGACATTAAGTTATCAGCCCATTTGGGACTGCTGTTGAAGAATAATTTTCCGATACTAATTATGTCATAATCCAATTCGTGGCTCATAAAATCGCTTTGAAAACTATCAATATAGTGGAATATGGTCTTGTTTTCATTCAGAATTGATTGGTCGGGAATCTTTGTCTGTTTTTTGATCATTTATTTCGGTATAATGCGGTTGTTTTTTATGACCGCCAATGTTTTGTTAAGGTTCTTGCGTGCTTTCAAAGAGTAATTTCATCAGCGTGACTGGTAAGCAATCCGGATAAATTTACTTATTTGTATTTTGTGAAGCCCAATTTTAAATTACGAACATCGCTAAATAGCTTAGGGGAGTTGCATTCAGTCTTTTAACTGTTTGGTCTATTAATAAATCCAGTTCGGGAAGTTCTCTGTCAGGCTAATAGCTTGGTAGTAACCTGCTTGGCTGTGGCACGTCTTTACTTTCAAAAGTATGTATTCACAGCAAACTCAAACTGATTAATAAAGATTTCTTTAAAACTCGAAATATTATTCTGCTCATAGAACAGCAACATTGCTTTTTTATAGTCAATAGAATCTACAGTTCTAAAAGATAACGGACAATATTTCTCATTTATTAAAATAGCATTACTTACAATTCGGGCAGTTCTCTTGTTTCCATCCATAAACGGCTGAATATAGGAAATCAGCACCAATATCTAGTACCTTTCCCTTGTCCTATTGCTGATAAATATTTTTCATTTATTAATTTAGACAAAATTCTTTTTCAGTGTTGCATAGCTTACCGAAATATCCACATTCTCATGCACCTCTTTTGAAGAACTTGCTCCAACTTTCTTAATATAGGAGATTATCTGCTGGTCTCTTGAATCAATCATTGCAATAATTTTAGCTCATAAATCTACATTTTAAAGCTCACAATCGCTAATATTTGAGCTGTATTTCTCCAAAAAATGAGCTGCAATGAACTTGCTCAGGTTCAGGGGTGCTTTCAAAGAGTAATTTTTGTTGTTGTATGGTAGGGACATTGCATACAAAGGTTTCATTTTTGTTTGGCACACCTTAGCCTGCAGTATCTGCCTTTTGTCTTTTTGTTTGGAACAATTGCCCGGGAAATTGTATGTTTTTGCTTTGTTACCTGCTGCTGTGCACGGTCTACATTTTGAATAGTAAAAAGACACAAGTGCAGCATTTTCTTTTTGGATATAAAAAAACCACCAAATGCAATTTGGTGGTTTTTTGTGATCCCTCTGGGGTTCGAACCCAGGACCCCATCATTAAAAGTGATGTGCTCTACCAGCTGAGCTAAGGAATCCTCCTTATTTTTTTGAAGACTTTGGTTGTCTTTAGTGATCCCTCTGGGGTTCGAACCCAGGACCCCATCATTAAAAGTGATGTGCTCTACCAGCTGAGCTAAGGAATCCTCCTTATTTTTTTGAAGACTTTTGGTTGTCTTTAGTGATCCCTCTGGGGTTCGAACCCAGGACCCCATCATTAAAAGTGATGTGCTCTACCAGCTGAGCTAAGGAATCCTCCTTATTTTTTTGAAGACTTTGGTTGTCTTTAGTGATCCCTCTGGGGTTCGAACCCAGGACCCCATCATTAAAAGTGATGTGCTCTACCAGCTGAGCTAAGGAATCCTCCTTATTTTTTTGAAGACTTTTGGTTGTCTTTAGTGATCCCTCTGGGGTTCGAACCCAGGACCCCATCATTAAAAGTGATGTGCTCTACCAGCTGAGCTAAGGAATCCTCCTTATTTTTTTTGAAGACTTTGGTTGTCTTTGTGATCCCTCTGGGGTTCGAACCCAGGACCCCATCATTAAAAGTGATGTGCTCTACCAGCTGAGCTAAGGAATCAGATAAACTTCGTTTTTTAAAGCGATGCAAATATAGAGTGATTAAATGGAAATCGCAAACTGAAAATGGCAGAAATATCTATATTTCCCAAGAGGAAGTGAGGTTGGTTAGCTTTATTGTATTGGTTCGTAATTTGATAGTGGAAAGAAATAATGGTGAGAAAAAAGATCATTTTTTTTTAATAGTCCTAAAATCCTTATGATAATGGCCTGTTTTTTGTTCTGAGGAACCGTTTTAGTAAAGGAATGAATTGGAATATATTTCGGTATCATTAGTCGCCAAACCTGATTTTATGCTTTAAATATTTCAATACATTAGAGGTTATATCGATTAAAAAAACCATGAGATAACACATATTTACTTATTATTGTTTCTACGACAAACCAATAATAAGGTGTACCCCATGGAGTATTCAAAGATAAAGAATAAACCTAAAGTTTTG
>NZ_MVDE01000023.1 GCF_002843385.1 Labilibaculum manganireducens | reverse complement strand
AAGTATTTGTTCAATGGCTATAATTATACCCTTTTTATTATCCTATTCTTCAATAACGTCTCAATTTCTCAATCAATTACACCAAGTCAGGCACAAACATTTCAGCGAAATCAAACTGAATTTAATAATTTAGCAAATGATGTTGACAGAAGATTAGGTATGGAATTTGTCGATTTCACTGGTGATTTATTTTGGAATAAAACTTGGGAAATGGGGGAAATAGTCACTAAATCAAATATTTTAATTGACAGCATTGAACTAAAATATTGTGTATTAAATCAAGAATTTCATGTTGTAAAATCTGATGACACCATAGCAATAACAAATACTGATCTGATAAATTTCATTAAAATACAAAATACATTGTTTATTTATTGCAAATCTGAAGTGAACAATAAAATAAAAACTAATTGTTTTGAGGTTCTTTATGATGGAAAGATAAAATTACTAAAAAATCACACTTGTGTTTTTGTTAAAGGAGTTAAAAACGTATCTAGTTTTGTTAATCCGACGTCCGATCATTATGAAATAAGAAGCACCTTATTCATGAAAACACCGGATAACTACGCAATTAAACTACCTACCAGTAAAAATAAATTTTTGAAAACAATTGACACCAATAACTTAAAAATAAGCTCTTTCATTAAAACGAACAAGATTCATTTTAACAATGAAAATGAATTAATTCAACTCTTTTCATTTTACAATAAAATTTACAATTGAACATACAATATTTAAGCCTGTTTAATTATAATACTCTAGCGAACGATTTAAACTATATATAGTAATAATTAGTCGAACCTTAAAAACATATTAAATTAGTGGTAGTCTGCTGTTAATATGTTTCATTGTATATCACTAGTGACCGACTAAAATAATAAATTGAGGGTACTCCCAGAGGTTTCCCCTCAAAGTTGTAAATTAATTTTGCAAAAACTCTTTACAACATGGGTAGAAATAATGAAATTAAATTTGTCGGTCAGCCGATATTCAAACAGATAATAGATTTGTTAAAAGTAGTTGATATATCAAGTTGATAAAACATCACAATAGTGACTATCTTGGTCGATAATTCGTACATTAACCGATCGTGGTTCACTTCATCGAAGAAGCTTTTCATATCAACTACCTCTTCTCTTCCCTCCGTTACGTATTCGCTTGCCTGTCGTAATGCTTGTTGGGCATTCCGACCTGGTCGGTATCCGTTACTCTTCTCGGAAAACTCCCGCTCGTAAATCGGAATTAGTACCTGTGCGATAGCTTGTTGAATTATCCTGTCCATTACGGTCGGAATACCAAGATTACGCATTCCGCCTTTGGGTTTTGGTATCTCTGCCTGTTTTACCCCTTGGGGTTGATAATTCCCTTGCTGCAAATCGTTTATCATTGATTCGCTCTCTGTTATAAACCAATCTGCAAACTTCCCTGTTGGCATCTGGTCTATTCCTGCTACGCCTTTGTTCCGATTTACTCGCTTATAGGCTTGTTTCAGGTTGTGCGATGAACATACTATGGTCATCAATTCTGCTGTTAAGGCTCGTCCTTGTTGTCCCGATTTATTGAATTGCCCCGCCTGTCCCGTTTTTGATCCGTTTACGTCTTCACAATTTTCTGACTGGCGTACTGCATTCCCGTTTTGTCCTATGAACAAATCCCTCTGATATACTATAGCTTGCTGGTGCTCCATAAATAAAAGTTCCTACTGACTACTACTTATGTTAACCAATTCAGCCCTTCGATTTGAGTTGCACGAACTCTGCTACTATGGCCTCTGCAGACTTCTCACTCTTACCGCTTGGGACCTTTCGCCGATTGTTACCGCTCGGTTTGTCACTATTGTAGCTGGTGGTGAGACCTCTCGGGATAAGATGATAAACTTTCCTTGCGTACTGCCTGATTTACTGTATGGGATTACGGTTGATATTTGGGCGTTCCCAATCCATTGCTCGGTTACCCTGCCCAAGTCAGCCTTGTATCAGATTTCTGTTCGTCAGAACGTCAAGTTTGCTGATGGCTTCTTTCGGATTCACGGTCGCCCCTGACACCCTTGCCAATCGCTAATTTTTCCTTTCAACTCGGCACATACAGAGACTTACACTCTGCTAGTTTATCACCATGCCCGACATACAAAAATGAACGCCCAAGTAATGGGCGTTACGGATGATAATTAGTTAAATATCAACTTTAGTCGGTTAATAGTGATTTTCAATATGAAAAAATCCAGTGAGGGTAGCCTCACTGGATCAATTACTAATATAAATAGAATCAAGCTATTCTAGCATAACTAAAAATTAGAGACTAACATTCAAATATCTTGTATGAGTATTTTCTTTCCGAAAACTCTCACGAAGAATCTTATTGAATTAGTTTACATCCCACCAAAGCCTAGATTTAATAGTATTACCATCAGTTAAATTACTAACAGCAACTTTATAATTATCTCCATTTAACGTAGACTCCTGATTTGGATACTCCATTCTATATGGGATATCAGTTACACTAATAAGTGGAGTAAAAGTGTAGTTGAAAGTTTGTACGGTACCAACTGCATCAGTAACAACATCCACAGAATAACTATCCCCAGCAGCTACTAGAGTAGTAGGATAACCAGTTCTACGATATTCAGCCCAAGCTGTATGTGCTTGCATGTAAAGTGCGATATATTTTTGAGTTAAGACATTTTCCTCGCTAGATGCAGGTAGGGTTCCAACAAAAGTACTTATATCCGTAGCATTAACTCCCCATTCTTCCATAGAAGCTTCAACACCCTTTACATACTCAGTTTGCGACCAACCGTTAACTTCCGATTTTAGAAACTCTACCTCTGAATAGCTCATTAAGGCTTGTACTCCATCCGAATAACTATGAGCTCCAATACCTCCAGATGCATTTGGATCCCATCCTGTAATAGACGAAGCAGGTAGTGATTCCCATTTAAAAGCAACCGATGTAGCATTTGGAACCCCATAAGGAATACCAACGTAATTACCAAATTGATTAGGTTCAGCATATTCAGAAATTCTAGGATCAATTCCGAAAGATCCAACTGTACCATCCAATAAATTGATAAAACTATGAGAAACCGCAAAATCACGACGTGATGCAAAAGCTATCTGAAAACTAGATCCGTTAGCTTCATTGCCCTCATAAACTAAAACTGCATTATCATCATTAGATTCAAATACGCCACTTGAAATAGCCTCTGTTATATGAGTTGATGCTGCAGGATAAACACTTTCGATTTTAACAGCAATACGCAATCGCAATGAATTAGCAAATTTTTTCCATTTTTCCGCATCACCATTATAAAGAGGATCACCAGTAGTAAAAACTGGAGCATTAACATCAATCATCGCTACCGCTTCAGACAATTGCTTTAACAAATCAGGATAAATTTTACTTTGCGCTGCATAAACAGGCTTTAATACATCATCATTAACAAGTAAAGCTTGAAAATCAGCATCTTCAGTAGAGTATGACCAATAAGGAATATCGCCCCATGTATCTGCCATTAAATTAAATGACCAAGCTATCATAATTCGACATGCAGCTATTTGATTAACATTTGCACCATAAGCAGACATAGAACCCGCTGTCTTCTCATCAGTATTTAATTGGATGATTTGTCTGAAATTTTCCACATTAATATACAATTGCTCCCAAGTTTCACGCATAGATTCACGATATTGATATCTATCCTCTTCAGTATATTCAGTTTGAGCCCAGTACTGCATGGTTGGCAATGTAAAACGACCTTGAAACCATTCATCATGCGTATCATCAATCATTTCTTTAACAGCATCGTTAAAGATGGAATATGTTGGGGGCACTTCAGGTGCATTTGGGTTGCCTTCATAGGCAACATCACAAGCACTCATAATTAACAGTACCCCTAATATTAATAATATATTCTTTTTCATATTTTCAAATTATTTATTAAAATCCTAGTTGCAAGTTAAAACCATAACTTCTTGTATTAGGGATCATACCACCTTCAATACCTTGAATGTTTCCAGATCCTCCAACACTATTTTCAGGATCAAAACCCTTTTTATCAAGTCCCCCAGTCCAAAGATTTTTACCGTAAACAGATAATTTCAACGAGCGTAAAGGTCCAATCATTGTTTTAGGAAAATTATACCCTAAAGTAACCTCTCTCAACTTAACGTAATCTGCATTAAAAACATTTTGAGCACTAGGACCTCCAGCTCCGTGATAATGTCTACCAGCCCAATCTTGACCTTCAACATATATCTCATTAGGGGCAGTATTGGTTACAGAATAGTTTCCATCAGCATCATAAGTTACTGTTCCTGTTACTCCTTTAATTTTTATACCTCCACCGTCAGCAACAGCTTCTCTTATATTAATTCCTTTATCATTAGTTTGAGCAGATGCCTCTAACATTCCAGAATACATACCCCAATTATGAGATAATGAATAAAATTTTCCACCTTTTTGAACGTCGAACAAGAAACTAAAATCAAAATTCTTATAAGTGATATTATTACGAATACCTACGTTATAGTCAGGTAAAACAGATCCAAGAGGAACTAAATCTGCAGTCTTTAAGTACTGACCAGAAGCGCTTACCACCTTATTTCCTTTATCATCAAAGATAAAATCAGTTCCCCAAAGCGTTCCGTAAGTATCTCCCACACTTGCTCTTAAATAAACACCGCCAAATGGAGCTCTCTGTATATCTAACGCATCAATTCCAGGGTACAATTCGATCAACTTATTATTAATTTTTGCATAGTTGATATTAATATCCCACGATAAATCTTTTGTCCTAATTGGCGAACCTTTTAACGTTAATTCTAATCCTTTATTCTCCATCTCCCCAGCGTTAATATATTTTGCATCGTAGCCTGTTGCTGCTGAAACATCTAAAGGAATGATTTGGTCTTTTGTTACATTATTAAAATAGGTTACATCAACTCCAAATCTATTTTGTAAGAAACTGAGTTCCATACCTATTTCATAAGAAGTTGTTTCTTCTGGCTTTAAGTGTTCGTTTAACTTTGTCTCATCAGTACTAAAACGAGGTGCACCTTGGAAAGGACCATTTGTATTTGCCTCAAATGTTCCAAATACCTTATACGGATCTGTATCATTACCAACTTGTGCCCAACCTAATCGTAGCTTACTAAAATCTAACCATGAAACCTCTGGTAATAATTCAGAGAATAGGAAACTTGTTGAAACTGATGGGTAAAAATATGAATTATTGTCTTCAGGAAGAGTAGATGACCAATCATTACGTGCAGTAAAATCAACAAACCAAAAGTTCTTATATCCAATTGAAGCACTTCCGAATACCGAATTAACATTCTTTTCTTCGTAATAATCATTTGTCGAAACATTACCTACAGAGTTTCCTAAACTATAAATATTAGGTACAACTAAACCTCCTGTAGTAGACCCTCTTAAAAGATCTAATTTTTTACGACGAGAATTAGCTCCTGCCATTGCAGTAATGTTAAAATCCTCATTGAAACGCTTAGAGTAATTCAATGTGAATTCATAATTATATTCCGAATTAATCCTTTTTGCTTCATAATAACTTGAAGTACTCTGAGATCCAACAGCCGTTCTTTCTCTAATAGAAAAAGTATAAGTATCTCCATAAACACTTGCCTTAGCTACAAGTCCTTCAGCAATTTCATAATCCACACTAATATTTCCATAGAACCTATCACGTTCATCATCAGTAAAATTTTCATTAACAATCCAATATGCATTATCAGAATACTTAGGAGTGCTATTATCCCAAGACTGACGATTCCAAGTTCTTTGAGTTCCGTCAATATTTTTATAATTCTTTAATCTTCCAAAATCTAATTGACGTTGTCCCCACTGAAAGAACTTTTGAGCAAAACTATTATCAGTATATCCAAAAGTAGGACGACCACTCGTTTCAGAACGAACATAATTGATAGCTCCTTGTACATTCAACTTATCTAACAGTTTGGTGTTTCCAGAAACAGTAAAGTTATGTCTGTCATGTTTTGACTCAGGAACAATACCTTCATTATGTGTATTTGTATATGCAAATCGCACACCGTAGTCCTTGCCTGTTCTTGTAACAGCCATGGAATTCACATATGAAACTCCTGTCTCAAAGAAATCTTCAACATCATTCTTAGGTGCAATCCATGAACGAGGTTTCAGATAATCATCAGGAAAACTAGCTTGGTCAAAAGCATCCCATCCTAAAACTTTAATATTAGGATCGTAAGCAGGCCCCCAAGACTCATCTACAGCATATTGTGGAACAAGATAATTAGTACCATCAATTGTAACTTGTTCAAAGCCGTTTACCCCACCATTAGCATCACTGACAATAGCTCCACCACCATATTTTCTCTGCAAAGCAGGAAGATCAGCAACTTTATCAATAGCAATAGAGGAACTAAAATCAACTCTAATTTCATCTTTACCTGCCTTAGCTCTTTTTGTATTAATAATGATAACTCCATTTGCTGCTCTAGAACCATAAATAGCAGCAGCAGCACCTTTCAACACAGTCATATTTTCAATGTCATCAGGATTGATGTCATTCAGCATGTTACCATAATCAACACCACCGCCTCCAGACTGAGCACTTGTGGAATTAAAATTCGAGTTATCCATCGGAATTCCATCAACTACTATTAAAGGTTGATTTTCGCCGAAAATTGAATTGGCACCACGAATAAGGATTCTTTTGGAACCCGAAAAATTAGACGACGACGATACCTGAACTCCTGAAATCTTTCCGGAAAGAGCACTAAGAGCATCCGTTTGTTTCACTTTGTTTAAATCATCAGCGCCAACCTCCTGCACAGCATAACCAAGAGCTTTTTTCTCTCTTGTTACACCCAATGCAGTCACAACAACTTCATCCACACCAATGGATTCGGTTTCCATTACAACGTTAATGACAGTTTTGTCACCAACTGAAATCTCCTGGGTAACCATACCTACAAAACTAATCAACAATATATCTGTAGATTTAGCTTCCAGGGAAAATCGCCCGTCAATATCAGTACTGGCACCAATTGTAGTACCTTTTAAAACAACAGATACTCCGGGCATGCCCAGACCATCTTCAGCACTGGTAATAGTACCAGAAATCTGCTTGCTTTGCGCATTTACTACTTGTATTCCCATAAAAATGAGTAATACAAATAGTCCAATCATTTTTTTCATAAAAAAACTTTTTAGTTAGTAATTAAGTAAAGATGCAAAATGGTTAATGGTAATTCTAGATCTTAAAAATAGCATTTAAAAAGCTTTTAACAAAAATTAACACACTTTTAACACTTGATCAAGTTATGACTTATGTCATGTTTTATCGTATTTTTAGGGGATTCACCTAAATAATTCAATTGGAAGTATCGTTTATTGCCATTTAAAAATCAACACTATAGCTTATAAAAAAAGGATACGACATATTAAATTCAAAAAAAATAAAAAAAATATGTTTTTTTTTTGAAATCAACATGACAAACTCAAAAAAACAAAAGTTTTTTAGCCGACACCCCCAAAATATAACAATCAGCCTGATAAAAAAAACACCTCAACCACACATGGTGTCGTATTGAACAAGGGGGTATAGAAAAAACACAAAATATGTATCCTCGAAAAATTAAATGATATTCCTCAACAAAATTCATAGATTTGCTACATTTGGTGAAAAATTAAACAACAATGAAAAAAATACTCGCAGAATTACAGCCTTCGGAAATTTGGAAATATTTCGAAGATATTTGTCAAGTTCCAAGACCTTCAAAAAAAGAAGATCGAATAATCGACTTTTTAATGGAGTTTGGCAAAAGGCACAACTTACAAACAAAGAGAGACGAAATTGGAAATGTGTTAATCAGCAAACCAGCTACTCCTGGAAAAGAAAACCTAAAGACGATTGTTTTACAATCGCATATGGATATGGTTTGCGAAAAAAACAATGAAACAGTTCATGATTTTGATAAGGATCCTATAATTCCCTTGATTGATAATGGATGGGTAAAAGCGAAAGGAACAACACTAGGCGCCGATGATGGTATCGGAATGGCTGCAGAAATGGCACTTCTGACCTCAAGCAATATTGAACATGGATCTATTGAATGTCTCTTTACTGTAGATGAGGAAACAGGGTTATCTGGTGCATTTGCCCTGCAATCAGGATTTTTTAATGGAGAAATACTATTAAATCTTGATTCTGAAGATGAAGGTGAAATATTTATTGGCTGTGCCGGAGGTATTGATACTCTGGCAACAATAGAATATACCAAGGAAGATGTTCCAAATGGGCATTTTTCAGTACGAATTGATGTAAAAGGTCTTCTTGGAGGACATTCAGGTGATGAAATTAATAAAGGTCGTGGAAATTCAAACAAAATTCTGAATCGATTTCTTTGGCAATTAAATAAGAAATATGGTATTCGTATTGCCTGTTTTGAAGGTGGTAATTTAAGAAATGCTATTCCCCGTGAGGCCTACGCTATTATTACACTGCCTTCTGAGTTCAAAGAGAATGTTCGTGTTGATTTGAATATTTATGCGTCAGAAATGGAAGAGGTTTGGAAAATAACTGAACCCAAGTTAAAAATCTCTCTTGAATCTACCGACAAACCAACATTTGTTATTGATGAAGAAAGCTCTTCAAACCTCATGGATGCAATTTACGCGTGTCCGCATGGAGTTTTTTCCATGAGTTCGAAAATGCCTGGAATGGTTGAAACTTCAACAAACTTGGCATCTGTTAAATTTTCAGACGACAATAAAATTCAAATTACCACATCGCAAAGAAGTGATGTGGATAGTGAAAAGTACAATATCGCTCAAATGGTCGGCACTTGTCTGACTATGGCAAATGCAAAAATAGTACATTCTGATGGATATCCGGGCTGGGCACCAAACCCCTCATCAGAAATACTTACTGTTGCTGTAGATTCCTACAAAAAACTCTTTGGAATTGATCCTGTTGTCCGTTCTATTCATGCAGGACTTGAATGCGGCCTTTTTCTTGAGAAATATCCAAATATGGATATGATTTCATTTGGCCCTACACTCAGAGATGTACATTCTCCTGATGAAAAAATTAATATTGAAACGGTAGATAAGTTTTGGAAACACCTTCTTGATATCCTCAAAAATGCTCCTGTAAAGTAAAAGAGATCTATCCTCTTCAACAACCATATAACGGCAATTCTGAATTCAGAATTGCCGTTTTTTTTATACCTTCAATCAATTAATCCATTTATTTATAGAACAAGTGGCATGACTGAACTATTTGCTAACCTTCACGAAATGGACATTTACTCCTTTCCCATTATATGTTTACTTTTGCTGGCAGGATTTATGGTGGGTTTTATTAATACAATTGCTGGAAGTGGAACCGTAATCTCCTATTCCCTATTTATGTTTTTAGGCCTCTCGGCTCCACTGGCCAATGGAACAATTCGATTTGGTGTGATTATGCAAACACTTGCAGCCTCTTATAATTTCAAAAAACAAAATGTTTTAGAACTAAAAAAGGGAATTCTTCCAGCCTTACCTACAGTTCTTGGATCTGTTTTAGGAGCGCAGATTGCTATAAGTATTAACAAGGATCTATTTGAGATATTAATAGCTGGAGTGATGCTTATAATGGGGGGCTTACTGTTTTTCAAACCAAATCGATGGCTTGCCGGTTCCAAAATTCTTCAAAATAAAAAATTTGGATTCAAGCAATTCGCAATATTCTTTACAATTGGGGTATATGGTGGATTTATTCATATTGGAGTAGGGATTTTTTTAATAGGTATATTGGTTCTGGAAATGGGTTACGACCTGATTAAAGCCAATGCCTTAAAAGTATTTATTGTTTTACTGTACAGCCCCTTTGCTTTGATCGTTTTCATGATGAATGATCAAATACATTATGGTATTGGTTCCATTGCAGCTATAGGTAATGTATTTGGTGGTTATGCAGCGTCTCACTTTGCCGTAAATTGGGGTGCCAATTTCCTTAGATGGATACTAATATCTATCATTCTCATATTTTGTATCCGATCATTAAACCTGTTTCATCTTTAATTATCACCCATTGACAACTAAATCCAACACATTGATCAAGTTGTCATATATATGTTAATTTTTCACAAACCAATACTCCCCAAATTCCTTTCTAAAATTAGATAAAAAGAGTAGTTTTGTGGGCAATTTTTTAATGACTAAGAAGTGAAGCAAGAAGTCTACAATAATATAGAAACATGGTTTAACAGCTATGTTGCAGGTTTTGAAAATGAGATCGAAGAGATTAAGTCTAATATTAATTTGAAACGAAATCATTCATTTCGTGTAGCTAATTTAATTAAGGAACTTGGTGAAGAATCAGGTTTAGATGAGTCTGATGTAATTTTGGCGCAAATCTCTGCATTGTTACATGATGTTGGTAGATTTGAACAATTGACAAAATTTGGAACATTCTCCGACACAGAAGAAATAAATCATATCCAACTTGGAATTTCAACCATCACCGAAAACAATATTTTATCAGAGCTTACAGAGGAAGAAGCGAATATGGTAATTGAAAGTATTCGAAACCACAATGAATCACTTCTTCCAAAATCAATTGATCCTAAGCTTTTGCCTTTTTGTCAAATTTTAAGAGATGCCGATAAAATAGATATACTTCATGTTGTCTCTGATTATTATTCAAACAACAAACAGGGTAGTAATAAAAGACTCGAAATGGAATTATCGGATAAACCGGAAATTTCTAAAAAGCTTTATCAAAGCATTATTGACGAAAAACATGTTGACTTTAAAGATGTACTTACACTCAACGATCTAAAGCTTTATCAGATGTCTTTAATTTTTGACCTTAAGTATAAAAAGAGCTTTAAAATAGTAAGTGAAAAAACTTACTTAAAACAAATATTCGAAACTTTACCTAAAAAAGATCTTGTAATTGACATGTACAGGCAGATGAAAATATACCTTGAAAATCATCTGTAACAAACCATTCCTTTTTAATCTTATCTGGAATCATTTAAAATAACACTCTCAGACTTGATGGTTTAAATTGAATAATGTATATATTTACAGCAGATTATTATTAAAAGAGCAAAAACAATGAGGGATATAGTTTGTAACTGTCAGATGGTAGACAGAAAAACCATAGATAAGGCAATTCATGAAAAAAATTCAACTACAATTGAAGAGATAAGAAGGTACACCGGAGCTAATACCGGTTGCGGGAAATGTATTAGTTACATCAACAGCATATTAGATACTGAAGTTCCTAAAATTGCAGTAAAAGTAGAAAATTCAACACAAAGTAAATTTAAACTTTGGTAAATAGTAAAGCTTCGGAAATCCCGAAGCTTCTTCTTTGAATTGAATATTTCTTCCTATAAAACCTTTCTCACAACATCAATAACGGTTCCATCAACCCATTTTATAGCCGCTACAATCTCGTCGGATAAAACACATTTTTCCATAATACCGCATATTTCTTCTGCTTCCTTTTTTAATTCGTGGATAGATTTAATAGGCAAATTACTTTCCTTCAACTTTTTGAGCAGATCTTTACGCAAAGGGTTAATTGCAATTCCCCTTTCGGTTATAATAACGTCTATTAATTCTCCCGGACCACAAATTGTTGTTACCTCTTCCCTAACAACCGGAATTCTATTTCGGAAAAGCGGTATGGGTAAAATGACAGTCTTACTAAACAAACAATTTTGCCAACCACCGATGCCATGCAGCAAATAACCATCCGAATGTGTAACTACATTTGCATTAAAATTAACATCCACCTCTGTAGCCCCTAAGATGGCAACATCAACCATTCCTGCAAAATTCCCTTTGCTGTGATAGTTGTAACTTGTAAAAGGACTGGTCCACACATGATTTGAGTTTTCCCGCATAGATCTCACTCCTTCCAAATCAAAAGTCTGACCATCCAATATATATTCTACAAGTCCTTCTTCAAGCATCTGAACCAGATATTTGTTACTGCCACCTCTGGCAAACCTGGCTTTTATGCCTTTCTCTTTCATTATTCTGCAAAAAAACTCACCAATAGCCAGTGACGTACCTCCTGCCCCTGCCTGAAATGAAAATCCATCTTTAATAATTCCTGCTTCCTCACAAAATCGCGCAGTCAATTCTGCTATTAATAAACGATCCGGACTTTTCGTGATTTGCGTTGTTCCTGAAACGATTTTTTCCGGAATACCTATTTGATCCATTTCAACAGTAAAATCGACGTAATTTCCTTGAATTTGCCATGGTACACAAGGAAAAGCGACCATATTATCCGTAGCAACAATTACCTTATCTGCAAACTGAGAATCAGCTAAAGCAAATCCGAGTAAACCTGAAGCTGACTTACCGTTAAGTCCATTTGCATTTCCAAAAGGATCAGCACAAGCGGCACCAATAATGGCAATATCAATATGAACTTCTCCATCCTGAATAGCCTGATACCTTCCACCATGGGAACGCAAAACAGCTACACCCTTCATTTTGCCTTCAGAACAATATTTACCTAAAGGGCCATTCATACTTCCCTCAATACGGGAAATGGTACCATCTTCCAAATATGGAATCAGGTGTTCATGGCAAGGAAATGATGCTGATGGAAACCAAATCAGATCCTTTACCCCCATCTCATGCGCAATATCAAACACCATGTTGGCCAACAAGTCTCCATCTCTAAAATGATGGTGAGTAGAAATCCTCATGCCATTAGCTAGACCTGCTTTTTGTAAGGCTTCTTTTAAGTTCTTTACTTTTTTATTACCATCAGCAGGAAACTCAGCATTGGTAGAGATATAAGAATTATATTTTCTCTTCTTAGGTATAAATTTTCCAACTCCCATATAAGGAATTTCCTTCTGACCATTAATTTCTGTCGGAACCATTCGTCCGACAGCATTTTCAATCAATTTAACCGACATATTCATTCCTCCAATCCTTTGATAGTATTCCAAGATTAATTGCTAATTCAAGTACCTTTAATTGCCGTTTTACCACAGGAGGATCAACCATTTTTGTTCCAACCGATACAACTGCAAGCCCATTCTTCTCTGCTTCATGAAAAGCATTCACAATTTTCTTTGCCCTTTCTATTTCATTCCAATTTGGTGCGAAATTTCCATGTATTACTGATATCTGTCTGGGATGAATACAGCCCATCCCTTGAAAACCCAATGATTTCGACCTTTTTACATTTTCGGCCAATGCCTCCATATCCCCCACATCTGAAAAAACAGAATCAATTGCCTGAATTTTGGCTGCATGACAAGCATTCACAACCCGCATTCTTGCATACAAAGATTCTGTGCCTGCATTGGTTCGCTGAACCCCCAAATCTGCGGTATAATCTTCAAGACCAATTGCCACAGCAATAATATTGTTTGATGAAGCTGCAATTTCATAAGCATTTTCAACTCCAAGAGCACTTTCAATGATTGGCATCAAAAAAATATCCTGTATCAAATCTTCGCGTTTCTTAATTCTTCTGATTTCTTCTTCAATCTTATAAACATCAGCAACAGACTCACATTTTGGCACTAAAATTACATGTACATTGTGAGGCACAATAAAGGCCAAATCCTCAATGCCAAATTCTCCTTGATTAATTCGAACCATTCTCTCTGCACCGTAGAAATTCTGAGAACGCAACGCATTTCTTACGATATATCTTGCTTCATTCTTTTTCGAGACAGCAACAGCATCTTCCAAATCAAGGATAATACCATTGGGTTTATGAAGACCTGCATTTATCATCATATATGGCGTGTTTCCGGGCAAATACAGCCTGGAAAACCGAAACCGATCCTTATTTGACTGATATAAATTATCTGTGAGAAAATCGAAGAGAAATTCTTTTTCAGAAGCAACTAATTGTTTAACTGCCGACTCGATTCGTGCTGCGATAACATAAGGCAATGCCCCATTATCTTTAACTGCAATGACAGCATTCTCAATTGAAAAGAAATCAAGTATTGATCTGCAAAGTCTTTCGATTGATTTCCCGTAAAAAACTTTCACCTTTGATTCCAATTCAAAATTTACACCTCCGGATTGTGTTAACTCAATACTAACAAAACAATCCCCTTTGCTATTAGAATCACAATTTCCAGACCTGCTAATTTGTTCTCCAAGTTCCATAATGAATGAGATTTAGATCGCCAAAATTTCCAAAGAAAAAAAAGGAGAAGCAAGAACCTAAATAATCAGTTCCCACCACTCCTTTTATTACCATTTTACATCTGATCAATTAATGTATCTAAATATAACATTTTAGACGTGAAAAAAAAATGACAGTACTCAAGTTCATGAACAATCGGATAGGAGAAACGGGATTAGTTCCCGTTTCGTCCTTCCACACCACCGTACGTACGGTTCTCGTATACGGCGGTTCCTTAATTTACGCCATTAACTTTTCGATAATAATCCGAGAAAAAGATATACCCAGCTTGCTTTAAACGGTCATTGGTGATAGACGTTTTTAAAATGGGACTATTGGATGTTCTCCAATAAGCTTTCCGTGTATTTGCATACTCCCAAGCTTTGTATTTTGCAATACCTAACTTAATAAGATTCCGTCCACGACTTCTGATACGTTTCCATTGCTTCCAGATAACCATCCGTAAGCGTCTGCGGTACCACTCATCAATTTTAGACAGAAGACTCTTAATGTCAGCCAATTTAAAATAGTTTAACCAACCAGTGATATACTGCTTGAGTTCTAATTTCCATTTTGCATCTCCCCATCCATTATTCCTTGATGTGAGAGTTCTAATTTTCTCTTTCATCTTGGCTAAACTTTTGGGATGTAATCGTAATCGCCCCTTCTTTTTATTCACATAGAAAGAGTATCCCAAAAATTTGATTTTCGAGATATAGGCTACACTAGTCTTTTCATTATTTACTTTCAGAAACAATCGTTCTTTAATATATGCGATGATATTAACCATAGTACGCTTAGCACTACGGATGCTTTTGCATAAAATAACCATATCATCAGCGTAACGAACAAAGTTATGACCTCGTTTTACAAGCTCTTTATCCAACTCATTCAGCATGATATTGCTCAGTAAGGGACTTAATGGACCGCCCTGTGGTACGCCCTGTGGTACGCCCATTTTCGATCCTTCAAACTTGTTGCGTACGACAACTCCTGCTTTTTGATATCTGTGTATAAGTGAGACAACTCGTCCATCTTTTACTGTTCTTGATAAAATCTCAATCAGTTTGCTCTGATTTACCGTATCGAAGAACTTTTCAAGATCCATATCTATGGCATATTTATAACCATTAGTGATATGTTCTTTACACTTAATCAAGGCCTGATGTGCACTACGTTTGGGTCTAAACCCATAACTGTTTGTAGAGAACTGCTTCTCGTAAATAGGTGACAAAACCTGTGCGATAGCCTGTTGAACGACACGATCAACTACTGTGGGGATACCTAGCGATCTCTTTTGACCGTTGTCCTTAGGGATATCTACCCTTCGGACAGGATTGGGACGGTATTTACCGTCCAATATGGATTGAATTAATGAGTCCTTATGGCAGATCAGATAATCTCCGAGAGATTCGACTTCCATCTTGTCTATACCACCACTTCCTTTATTGCTCTTTACCCGTTTAAAGGCTGCATTTAAGTTCTGCGGGGAAAGGATACACTCGAGTAATCCATATTTCGAATTGTCGGCATTAGTGATGTTGTTTTCAGTCATCCTCATGAAAGTCTGCCCTCCTGCATATCCTTCGGGTTCCGCCCTATCTTTTTGCTGGTAGGTATCTTTCGATATTTTCTGCTTTCTTTCCTTCTCTCGGTAACATTCATTTACTTTCACTTCTTAAGGTTCTGTCCTTCCCGGATCCAATCGATTAATCCAGTACTATGACCTCGGCTGACTTCTCACAACAAATCTTATTTCAACCGCGCATCATACTTCCGTTTCAGCACGTCTGTGAGACCTCCCGTGGTAAGACTAATAACTTTCATTCCATATACCCGCATCATTTACACTCCAGTGTCTGTGTAGTTTTTGGACTTCGTTTTGTGTTGCAAACTCATCCCACTGGATATGCCTGATGATATTCGTGTTCCTCGGGCCGGAAATTTGCCGCCAGCTTCCTTCAGATTCCACCTCGCGATGGACACCCTTGCTCTTGACTAATGGTTGGCAGCTACAAGCCCCCATAACGGACTTCCACCGTCTAGTTATTCGCCATGCACGGCACACAACAAAAAAAGGGTTGTCGAAACCGACAACCCTTTACAATATCTATATTGATGTTTATTACATCAAGAAACTCAATAAAATACCAGCGGCCACTGCCGAGCCAATAACACCGGAAACATTAGGTGCCATTGCATGCATCAACAAGTGATTGGTTGGATCATTTTGTAACCCCATTGTTTGAACAACACGAGCACTATCCGGCACTGCCGATACTCCTGCCGCTCCAATCATTGGGTTAATCGGACGATCTTTTGGAGAAAGCCAATTCATAATTTTACCAAAAATTACACCTCCAGCTGTAGCCACAATAAATGAAGCTGCACCCAATCCGAAAATTAAGATCGAATCTTTAGTTAAGAAAACATCAGCCTGTGTAGATGCACCAACAGTAACTCCCAATAAAATTGTAATTGTGTTAATTAACGCATTACTTGCCGTATCAGCCAAACGATTGGTTACAGTTGATTCTTTTAGTAAGTTACCAAAGAATAACATACCCAAAAGAGGCAATGCTGTTGGAGAAATAAATGCAGTTAACAACAATCCAATGATAGGAAAAATTATTTTCTCAAGACGACTTACCGCACGTGGTGGCTTCATCTTAATTTTTCTCTCTTTCTTAGTTGTTAACAAGTTGATAATCGGAGGTTGAATTACCGGAACCAAAGCCATATATGAATAAGCTGCAATTGCGATAGGTCCAATTAGATTTTTAACAGTTTCTCCATTCGCCATCACATTCATTCCATTTGCCAGTTTCGATGACAGGAAAATTGCTGTAGGTCCATCGGCACCACCAATAATTCCTATTGCTCCAGCCTCCGGCGGAGCGAAGCCCAACCAAAGAGCTCCCAAAAAGGTAACGAAAATACCAATTTGCGCAGCTGCACCCAAAATCATCAATCTTGGATTGCTAATTAGCGATGAAAAGTCAGTCATTGCACCAATACCAAGGAATATTAGTGGAGGATACCAACCACTCACCACCCCTGAATACAGAATATTCATTACTGATCCGGGCTCATAAATTCCTAATTTCAAATTAAAATCTACAGCCTGAAACATTGGAATATTACCAATAATAACACCCATTCCGATTGGAATCAGCAATAGAGGCTCGTAATCGTATTTAATGGCTAAAAAGATAAAAAACAAGCCGATCAATACCATCAATAAGTTACCACCGGTAACATTCGCAAAACCGGTAAATTCATAAAAATTCTTTAATCCAACTACCGCGCCTGAATTATTTTCACAATCAAGACTAGAGTTGGCAAACCTAAGAAAATCACCATCTACTTTGGCTATACGCGAACCAAGATTTAGAATTTCTGAAGTTGTAAGATAACTATTCGAATTAGAGTTCGGATCAATATTTTTTTGCAAGTGTGTTACAGTTTGTGGATTAAACGTCATTATAACATTTTCCCCTTCTGCTTTCCACTTACCAGTAAAACGCTGCTTTACCGAATCCATGATAAATGTTTTATCACTTTTGAATTCGAAAATTTTATATCTTTTTACAGTAATATCGGAATTTCCAACCGGGTTAGGAATATAACCATCTTCATGGTTAACCCATTTTCCCGTTGTTAATTTTTCTGCGGTATCCGATGATTTTTGAGCAATGGAGTTAAAAGCTAACCCCATTACCAAAATCATTGAGAATACCAATGAATAAAGTTTTCTCATTATATAGTTTTTGCCTTTTATTCTTGAGATGTTATGCTATTTCAATTAGTACGTCATCCTGAAGTACGCTATCGCCAACTGCAACCTTTATGGCTTTAACGGTTCCTCCTTTTTCGGCTAACACATTATTTTCCATTTTCATTGCCTCCATCACCAAAAGAGTATCTCCCGGATTGATAGAATCACCAACTGCAATGTTAATTTTAATAATACTACCCGGAAGTGGTGCCTTTACTGTTGAAGCTCCGCCTCCACTTTTCTTGATACTACCTTCGCCTGGCTTATTAACCACCGGCTTGCGAACCAATCTAGGAGTTTTTGATGATTTATCTGCAACATGCACATCCACATCATAACTCGTTCCGTTCACTTCAATTTTGGCATTCGATCCTTCAAAATCCTTGATTTCAACATCGTATTCCTGCCCACGTATTGTAAATTTGAACTTCTTCATTTTGCTTATCTTGGTTGATTCATTACTCCATAAATCTTAGAACTCCATGGAGAATAATTCTTAGTAACTTTTTTAATTGTAATGATATTGCTTTCATCATCGTGATTCTGGTTAAAGTGCATGTGCAAGGCCATTGCAATAGCTGCATTAACACCTCCCTCGATGTTTAAATCATCAGTTTCAGAGCCAGATCGACCTTCTCTCACCAACTTTTTTCTTAAGTTAAGGTGTAAGAGTTTCGGCAAATTGACAAAAACAATTACCAGTAGTACCAATGCAACAAATACAATGGAATAACCTACAATAGCAACAGTCCATCCACCTTGACTTCCTATAGATAAAATATTCATTAACATAGAACGTTTTTTTTATAATGGAATATTAGAATGTTTTTTAGGTGGATTCATTTGCTTCTTAGTCTGAAGAGACTGGAATGCGCGAATCACTCTGAAACGTGTATTACGTGGCTCAATTACATCATCGATATAACCATATGACGCTGCATTGTATGGATTTGCAAATGCCTCGTTGTACTCAAGCTCAGTATCTGCGATGAATTTTACTTTTTCATCATCCGACAATTCAGCCATTTTTCTTCCGTGAAGTACTTCGATTGCACCTTTTGCACCCATAACAGCAATTTCAGCTGTAGGCCATGCATAATTCAAATCACCACGAAGTTGCTTACAAGACATTACATCATGAGCACCACCGTAAGATTTTCTTAGAGTAATAGTTACTTTTGGAACTGTAGCCTCACCATAAGCGAACATTAATTTCGCACCATGAGTAATGATACCACCAAATTCCTGACTTGATCCAGGCAAGAAACCAGGAACGTCAACCAAGGTTAAAATTGGAATATTAAAACAGTCGCAGAAACGAATGAATCTGGCCGCTTTTCTTGAAGACTCAATATCAAGTACTCCAGCAAGGAAACTAGGCTGATTGGCAACAACACCTACAGACATTCCACCCATACGAGTAAAACCTACAATAATATTCTTTGCATAATGACGGTGAACTTCAAGAAATTCAGCATCATCAGCAATCGTATAAATTACATCCTTCATGTCATAAGGCATGTTTGGATTTGCAGGAATGATTTCATTAAGAACATCATCCATTCTATCAATAGGATCTGAACAAGCTGTAATTGGAGCTTCTTCCAAGTTATTTGACGGCATGTAAGATAACAACTTACGTACAATCATGATACCTTCTTCTTCGTCTTCTACCATGAAGTGAGATACACCTGATTTGCTTGCATGCATTTTGGCACCTCCCAAATCTTCAACAGAAATATCTTCACCGGTAACTGTCTTAACAACCTTAGGACCAGTAACGAACATGTATGACTTTTCTTCTGTCATCATGATAAAATCGGTAAGAGCCGGAGAATAAACAGCACCACCCGCACAAGGACCGAAAATTGCTGAAATCTGAGGAATTACACCAGAAGCCATAATATTTCTCTGGAAAATCTCAGCATAACCTGCCAAAGCAGTTACACCTTCCTGAATACGAGCTCCTCCTGAATCATTAAGACCCACAACCGGTGCACCCATTTTCATTGCCATATCCATGATTTTACAAATTTTCTGTGCAAAAGTTTCAGATAACGATCCGCCAAAAACAGTAAAATCCTGAGAGAATACGAATACCAAACGTCCGTCGATTGTTCCCTGACCGGTAACAACACCATCGCCTAAAAATTTCGTTTTCTCCATACCGAAGTTAGTACAACGGTGCGATACAAACATGTCAAATTCCTCGAAACTTCCTTCATCAAGAAGCATATCGATTCTTTCACGAGCTGTAAACTTGCCTTTCTTGTGTTGAGATTCTATTCTTTTCACACCTCCACCAAGCTTAGCCTCTGCTCTTAAATCAATTAACTTTTTAATTTTATCCTGACTAGCCATAACTAATTGAGTTATTATTATTTATTGAGTATTCCTTATTTATTGCCACAAATTTCAGTCAGCACACGCTGAGTTGATTTTGGATGTAAAAATCCAATTTTTAAACCTTCTGCACCATTACGGGGTGTTTTATCGATTACTTCACAACCAGCTTCCTGAACTTCAGTTAATGCTTGCTGAACATCTTCTACTGCGAATGCCATGTGATGCATTCCTCCACCTGTTTTCGCAACAAACTTACCTATCGGACCTTCAGGATCTGTTGATTCCAACAACTCAATTTTGGTATCTCCAACTTTGAAAAAAGCTGTTTTAACCTTCTGATCAACTACCTCTTCAACTGCATAACATTCTAATCCTAATACCTTTTCGTAGAATGGAATTGCTTCTTCTAAACTTTTTACGGCTATACCGATATGTTCAATATGGGATGGTTTCATTATAGATATATTTTAAATTATAAGGTTACAAAAATATCGATTTGAAAAACGGTAATCAATGATCTGTAACATTATAAAAGTTGTTTTTCAACATGTATTAAAAACTGCAAGTTCTCACTTTCCTCCTAATAATCAAACAAATAACAAAAAAACTACTTTCTTAAATTCTTATTTAGAAATCACTTCATGCAAACCTTTGCATAATTAATGAACTCACATAACACTTCCTGCATTTGCGAGATCAAAGAAAATCTCTTTTCCGATAAAACAGAAATATATTTTACTATTCCTCAACATATCCGGACACAAATATATTTCATGATTTTTTTAGTTAACCCGTACAAAAAACCACGTCCACAACTGTTGCTTGACACAATTCTCATTTCATACTTTTTTTGCATTCAAGGGCAAAGAGCAATTCTACAAGCTTAGAGGATCCTTTTGTTACATTGTGTAAAGTCTTTTACCTATATTTGCATTTTGAAACAGGTTTCAACCATTATTATAAATTTCATAAGCAGACTCTAAGATGATACTATTCTTCAAAAAAGACGAAGTACACTTTGTTGTTCAGACAACTAACCAATTGAATGTATTGGATTTTGAAAAGCTTTCCTGGCTATTCGGAGATGCCGAAAAAATTCAAGAAGATGAGATAGAGGGATTTTTTATTGGCCCAAGAAAGGAAATGATTACTCCTTGGAGTACTAATGCTGTTGAAATCACCCAAAACATGGGAATTTCAGGAATTTTGCGCATTGAAGAATTTCATAAAGCGGAAAACGAAAAAGCAGCATACGATCCTATGCTGCAAGCTTCTTATAAAAAAATTGGTCAAGACATCTACACCATTGAAAAGCAACCGGAACCAATTATAAATATTGAAAACATTACTGCATACAACCAAAAAGAAGGTTTGGCTCTCAGCAGCGAAGAGGTTGATTATTTAAATGGAGTTTCAGAAAAAATAGGCAGAAAATTAACTGATTCAGAAGTGTTTGGTTTCTCTCAGGTTAATTCGGAGCACTGTCGTCACAAAATTTTTAACGGAGTGTTTGTTATTGATGGTGAGGAAAAAGAATCTTCACTTTTCCAATTAATTAAAAAAACTTCCCAATTAAATCACAACAGAATTGTATCTGCCTACAAAGACAATTGTGCCTTTTTAGAAGGACCTAAAATGGAACAGTTTGCTCCTGTTACTCATGATAAAGCAGATTTCTTTCAAACCAAAGACATTAACACTGTAATTTCGCTTAAAGCGGAAACACATAATTTCCCAACCACTGTTGAACCATTTAATGGTGCAGCAACTGGTACAGGAGGTGAAATCAGAGATAGAATTGCAGGAGGAAAAGCTTCAGTTCCTATGGCCGGAACTGCTGTTTATATGACTTCCTATCCTAGACTGGAAGCTTCACGCTCTTGGGAAAATGCTACTGATGCCAGAAAATGGTTGTACCAAACTCCTGAAGAAATTTTAATTAAGGCATCGAACGGAGCCAGTGATTTCGGAAATAAATTTGGTCAGCCTCTTATTTGTGGTTCTGTTCTTACTTTCGAACACTTCGAAAACAATAAAAAATACGGTTACGATAAAGTTATTATGCAGGCCGGAGGAATTGGATACGGCAGATTGGAACAAGCTCAAAAAGATATTCCTGAAAAAGGCGATAAAGTAATTCTTTTAGGTGGTGACAACTACAGAATTGGAATGGGCGGTGGAGCTGTTTCCTCTGTTGCAACCGGTGAATTCACAAACTCTATTGAGTTAAATGCAGTTCAACGTTCTAATCCTGAAATGCAAAAAAGAGTTTGCAATGCGATTAGAGCAATGGCTGAAATAGATGAGAATCCTATTGTTTCTATTCATGATCATGGAGCAGGCGGACACTTAAATTGCTTATCGGAATTGGTTGAAGAAACCGGTGGTAAAATTGATTTGAATGCTCTTCCTGTTGGTGATCCTACCCTTTCAGCTAAAGAAATTGTAGGTAACGAGTCTCAGGAAAGAATGGGATTGGTTATTAAAGAAAAAGATGTTGCCCTTTTAACCCGAATTGCAGATAGAGAAAGAGCTCCTATTTACCAGGTTGGTGAAACAACCGGTGATATGAGATTCACTTTTGAGGATAAAAAAACAGGACAGAACCCAATTGATCTTGGTCTTTCTGAAATGTTTGGAAAACCGCCAAAAACAGTCTTGACAGATTCAACTTTAGACGAAAAATTTGAAGCTGTTGAATACGATACTAATAAAATAGAAGAATACATCGAAAATGTTCTTCAATTGGAAGCTGTTGCCTGTAAAGATTGGTTGACCAACAAAGTTGACAGATCGGTAACCGGTAAAGTTGCTATGCAGCAATGTGCCGGACCTCTTCAATTGCCTTTGAATAATCTAGGTGCTGTAGCAATTGATTTCCAAGGTGAAAAAGGAATTGCAACCTCTATTGGTCATACACCAATTGCCGCTTTGGTAAATTCCGAAAATGGCAGTCGCCTATCTATTGCCGAATCATTAACCAACATGGTTTGGGCTCCAATTGAGCAGGGACTTAAAGGTGTTTCATTATCTGCAAACTGGATGTGGCCTTGTAAAAATGCCGGTGAAGATGCCCGTTTGTATCAGGCTGTGCAGTCAATTAGCGATTTTGCCATTGAATTGGGAATCAATATCCCAACAGGAAAAGATTCACTTTCCATGACCCAAAAATATGGAAAAGACGATGTTGTTTATTCTCCTGGAACAGTTATCATTTCCACTGTTGGCGAAATAACAGACATCAATAAAATGATTTCTCCGGTTCTGAAAAACGAAGCTGATTCTCATTTAATATATATGGATTTCTCGAAAGATGATTTCCAATTGGGAGGAAGCAGTTTTGCTCAGATTGTAAATAAATTAGGAACACAGACTCCTGATGTTAAGGATTCAAAATATTTTGCAAAAGCATTTGAAACTCTTCAGCAATTAATATTGGAAGGCAAAGTACTTGCCGGTCATGATATTTCTGCTGGTGGTATGATTACAGCATTGTTGGAGATGTGTTTTGCAGACAACAGACTTGGTGCTGATATTGATCTTTCATCGATTGACGAAAGCGATTTGGTTAAAGTCTTATTTAGCGAAAACCCAGGTGTTATTTTCCAGGTGAAAGATCTTGAAACTATTTCAAAGGATCTGGCCGTTAAAGGAATTAAATTCCATGTAATTGGAACTCTTGGCGAGGCAGGAAAGATGCAAATATCAAAAGAAGATCAGGTTATTGATCTTGATATCGCCTCCTTACGTGATCTTTGGTTCAAAACTTCTTATCTTTTGGATAGAAGTCAATCAGGCAAAGAATTGGCTTTGGAAAGATTCAAATCTTATAAAGAGAATGAACTGGAATTCAAATTCGATGAGAACTTCACAGGGAAATTTAAACAATTCGGAATTGATCCAAAAAGAAAAGAAAAATCAGGTGTTAAAGCTGCTATTATTCGTGAGAAAGGTGTAAACGGAGATCGTGAGATGGCCTGGATGATGCATTTGGCAGGAATGGATGTTAAGGATGTTCATATGACTGACCTGATTGCCGGACGTGAAGATCTTTCCGATGTCAACATGATTGTTTTTGTTGGAGGTTTCTCTAACTCAGATGTATTGGGTTCTGCAAAAGGATGGGCCGGAGCTTTCCTTTACAATGAAAAAGCTAAAAAAGCTCTTGATAATTTCTATGCCCGAAAAGATACTTTAAGTCTTGGAGTTTGTAATGGATGTCAGTTAATTTCTGAACTGGGATTAATTTATCCTGATCATGAAAAACATCCAAAACTTCTTCATAACGAATCACACAAATTCGAATCAGGATTTGTAAGTGTATCAATACCGGAAAATAACTCAATTATGCTTTCGTCTTTAGCCGGAAGTAAATTAGGTATTTGGGTTGCTCACGGGGAAGGTAAATTTGATTTACCATACGGACAAGACAAGTATCAGATTCCTATGAGATACAACATTGATAAGTATCCTGCCAATCCAAACGGCTCGCCATTTGCAACGGCTGCAATATCATCAAATGATGGCCGCCATTTAGCAATGATGCCTCACCTGGAAAGAGCAACTTACCCTTGGAACTGGGCTCATTACAATGAAAACCGTATTGATGACGAAGTGTCACCATGGATTGAAGCATTTGTAAATGCAAAAAAATGGATCATGGAACACAAATAATATCAATAACTTAAATATAGAATACCTCCTTTTTAAGGGGGTATTTTTTTTTGCTTAAGTGCAACGTAAAAACTAATACATTTTTCATAACTTGTGACAACTAACAAAATCACAACTTATATGAAACATTTTTTACCCCTTATTGCCATTCTGGGATTAACATTAGCGTGTGCTCCCCCGAATAAAATCAGCCAAGCGGAGAAAACCTCCGGTTCTAATCAAAAAGAAAAACCAATTCATTTGGAAAAACAAATTGCCCCTGGTACTTGTTCTCTTGTAATAAGTGACTTTAAATTTTTATCAGAGAACAATAAATTCCTGCTAAACGGAAAAGTGATTTCCATAAAAGCTTATGGTGCAGGCTTTACTTCGACTTTCGAAAAGGAACAAAGCATTCAAATAAAAATTACAGAACAACAATTTATGAATTTGAAATCTGCAAAAAGCATTTCTTGTTTAATATCCTGCATCGAAGGAGTGCACAACACGCCCCTTTACAAACTGGTAGATTATCAATCAGAAATAAAACAATAAAATTAATTTCAATGCAGTCCTTATCATATTGGTTCCTGGAATACAGGAGAACTGCCCTAAAATGATTAATGCCAGGAAATATCTCTAATTTAATAAGGAAACTTAATTTGCAGGTATTCTGCATTATAATAGTCAAAACATATGAAACGTCCATGTATAAAGCTTTCTGCACAAAGGGAGATCATTATATGGGAAGTTCCATCTGACCATAAAATAAAAATTATAAACAGATGAAATCAATTTTCACCATATTACTCGCAATAACAATCTCTTTTCCGATACTTTCGCAAAATAGAAAACTAACAGTACAAAAACACTCTGTGTTAGGAGTGAAAAATATCGTAATTACAGAAAAAACGTACAACGAATTAACCAATAGAACACTAAACAAAAGAAAGCTTGCTAAAATTGCTGATAAAGAAGCAGGAAAACCAAAACGTGCGGATGATCCTATTGCCAGAGCCTTGTACGAAAGAAATATATTAAAAAACCCTCTTACGGGACAGATCCCATTAAACATTAAAGAACTGGAAAAGGCATATGTCCTTTCCTCAGCCTCAGGTTTACAGAGCAGGTTAAAAACAGGAGGATTAAGCTATACCAACAGCGGACCTCGAAATGTTGGTGGACGAACCAGGGCTCTGGCTGTTGACATAGCAAATGAAAATATAATTCTTGCTGGAGGAATAACCGGCGGAATGTGGAAATCAGCCGATAACGGTGTTAGTTGGACCCGTACAACAAAGCTTGAAGACCACCCTAGTGTAACTTCTATTGCACAAGATCCAAACAACACTGCAATCTGGTATTATACAACCGGAGAACTAATAGGTAATTCAGCATCGGAAGGTGGTGCTCCTTACCGGGGAAACGGACTGTTTAAATCTACCGATAACGGCGACAACTGGACATCTTTAACATCTACTACTTCCAATACATCTGAAATATATGACCCTTTCGATTATGCCTGGAACATATGCGTTGACCCGAACAACAGCGATGTATACGTTGCAACTGCTGATGGAATTAAGCGCTCAACGGATGGCGGAACCAGCTGGACTGATGTTATCGAATCTGATTCCTATTATGAAGATATTATCTGTACTCCCGGCGGGATTAAGTACGCTTCTTTAAGTGCCGATGGTACAACAAAAGGAATCTACAGATCCTCAACGGGAAATTTAAATGATTGGGAAGACATTACTCCAAGTGGATTTCCTGCAGATTATAACAGAGTGGTACTTGCACATGCAACAAGTAATACGACCAATGATATTGTTTATATTTTAGGTGAAACAACAGGAGCAGGTTTTCAAAATCACAGTTTTTGGAAATTGACTTATAATTCTTCCGCAACAACTCCGGCAACATGGGTAGACCGGTCACAAAATCTGCCGGAAGGCGGCGACGGAGACACGGATGTAAATGGTTACAACTCGCAGGGTTCTTACAATATGGTAATAAAAGTTGCTCCGGATAATGAAAATATGGTTTTTATCGGCGGCACTAATCTGCTTCGTTCCGATGATGCTTTTGCCACAAAAGCAAGTCCTTTAAGTGTTGGGAAATCGACTGATAAATCAAAAACCTACTGGATTGGAGGCTATGCAACAGAAAACAACGTTACTCAATATCCAAATCATCATCCGGATGTACATGCATTAGTATTTAAGAATGATAATGCAACATTACTATGTGGACACGATGGTGGAATAAGCATTACGAACAACTATAAACAAACAGACGATACATTTTCTGAACCAGCATCGGAAGGAGACAAAAGCATGCCTGTTGATTGGGAATTTCTGAACAATGGCTACTTAACAACACAAGCTTATACAGTTGCTGTTGATAACGATATAAGAACAAACAAAGTATTACTTTCCGGATTTCAGGACAACGGTACCTGGCTTGCTGAAACTTCCGATTCAGATCAAGATTGGTTAGCCTGGGGGTCTGGCGACGGCAGTTACTGCAGTATTTTTAATTTGGGCAACAGCCTGCTCACCTCATCGCAAAGCGGCACCACCTACCTTGAAGATAACGTAACAGATGAGGCAAGTTACTACTGGACCCGTGTTGATCCAGAGGGTGCAACCGGACAATTGTTTATCAATCCATTTATTGAGGATGCCAACAACAGTGAAATTTTATACTATGCTGCAGGACAATACATCTGGAGAAATTCCAATGTATTTGAGATTCCAAAACTACAACCCAATGAAGCCACGAAAAATTGGGAAAAACTGGAAATTTCAAAAGCAAGCGGAACTGTATCGGCAATGGAATCCTCAACCTTCCCTGCTCACATTCTGTATTATGGAACATCAACAGGAAAAGTTTATAAAATTGAAAATTCGCACTCGAAATGGGCAAAGAAGACCGACATTACAGGAACAAATATGCCAGCTGGAAATGTAATTTCTATTGATGCAAACCCTTTAAATGCGAATGAAGTATTGGTCGGATTTTCCAATTACGGAATTGAAAGTATATTTAATACGACTGATGGTGGAACCAGCTGGACTCCTGTTAGTGGAAATCTGGAAGAAATAAACGGAACTAACAATGGTCCGTCTGTAAGATCGGTTGCATTTATGGTTTCGCCTACAGATACTACTTATTATGCGGGTACCAGTACCGGTTTGTACAGTACAACAAAACTTGAGGGAAGCTCTACTATCTGGACACAGCAAGCAATTAACCAAATCGGAACCAGCGTTGTTTCAATGATAAAAGCTCGTAGAGATGGATTCTTTGCTGTTGCAACTCATGGCAATGGGGTATTTACAGCTGATGATGATTTTAGCTCTGCTGCGCCAGTTGCACTTATTGGAATGACTCAGGACACAATTTATAAAGATGATGCCATTAATTTCATGAATCGTACCATTGGTGATGGAATTACTTCATGGGAATGGACTTTCGAAGGTGCAACGCCCAATACTTCTGTAGAGGAACACCCCCGCGATATCGCATACAATACTGCCGGTACTTTCAAAGTATCCTTAAAAGCAAAGAACAGCGTCGGTGAAAACATACAAGAAATTGTATCTGCAATAGTTGTAAAATCGGTTAAGGCTGCATTTACAGCCAGTTCCACAAATGTTAATGTAGGAACCGAAGTTACTTTTACTGATCAATCTGCAGGCACCCCAACTTCCTGGAATTGGAGTTTTCCGGGAGGAGCACCTGAAAGCTCAACAGAGCAAAATCCTGTTGTTACCTACAGTACTGTTGGTACTTATAATGTCAAATTGACTGTCGGCGGTGAATCATTTAATGACACAGAAACAAAAACAGCTTATATTACCGTTCTGGATGCTGATGATTTCGGAGATCAGTTACTTTATAATGTTACAGACACAGATGAATCCAAACTTTCAATTTACTCTTTCAATGGAGCAACATCTTGGGGATATACAGCAGGACACAACAGTTATAATATGTCTCAATTTGCTGAGAAATTTGAGATGGTTAATCCAAACTTAAACGTTGTTCGGAGTATTCAGTTAAATCCAGTTATAATAGAACAGAAATCTTCAGATCCTAAAATAGCTTTAAAAATATGGAATGGTGAAAGCTTACCGGAAACTGAAATTTATTCAAAAGAAATCGCTTTTTCCGAATTGCAGGCTCAACAGTTTAATGAAATTATTCTTGACTCTCCTATTGAAGTCAACTCCAGCTTTTTTGTTGGCTACGAAGTCTTTTATGAAAATCCAGTTGATACATTTGCAGTTTATCACCTTCCTTTAGATGGAGATATTACTTGGGACAATTCAGCCTACCTTACCTATGAAGGTGAATGGAAAAGTTTCTCGGATGGAAATATCTATGCTGCCAATTCAGCATTAGCCATTAAAGCACTAGTTGGATATGAAGAAAATATTGCACCTCCATTGAAGGCTGATTTCACCGCAAACTCAACTACCACAACAACAGCAGATAATATTAGCTTTACTGATTTATCAACAGGCGAAATTGCATCGTGGGAATGGAATTTTGCAGGTGGTACTGCTGACGATAATACGATGCAGAATCCTACTGTATCATATAGTGAAGCAGGGATTTATGACGTAACGTTAAAAGTAATCGGCACAAATGGTACATCAAATACCAATACCAAAGAAAATTATATAACCGTTGAGATAGCTACAGCAATTAATGAACTGGGCGAAGAAGTTGAAAAGCTAATGATATATCCTAACCCACTGGTAAACAAAAGTAATGTAGTCTTCCCTAACAAAACCAATCAGAAATACCGGTTGGTGGTTGTGGATGCAAGTGGCCGTGTAGTTCGGATTATTGAAAACATTACAGGAGACAACGTAATTATAAACCGGGAACAATTGAAACCCGGTGTGCATATCATCAACCTTTCGGGTGAAAAAATATACAAGGGAAAACTATTGGTGAAATAAGAAGATCAAACAGGTATTTTAGTGAGAGCTTGTCGTAATTCGGCAAGCTCTTTTTTCTCCTCAGTCACCAACAAAGCTTCTTAGCTGGACACGATCTCCCTATGACGTACTTTACATCTCCTGATATATATTTTACTATTTATATGATGAGTTTTACATCATAAATCAGGTATTTTACTTACTGTAAATCGTTTTTTACATCTTTTATTATCTTTTTTACCTAATCTGATAAGTAATTTACATCTCATATTATCTTTCTTACTTAAATTATTACGTTTTTTACATCTTAAAAGATGTATTTTAATGACTAAACTATTGATTTTACTATCTATAAGGTTTAACTTTATACTTGTAGGAAGCATATTTGCTCTCAGGTTTACAATTTCTGTAAAACTGAATCAGGAAGAATATTAATTTTTAAACCCGCCGCATACGCATGAACCCAAAATCAGAAAAAATCCCCTTTAGCATTCACCGAATGATTCGACAAAACTTATCGAAACGAAACCTAACGGTAAGCTGGTTAGCACGGAAAATTAATATCCGCCCTATTTCACTTCACCAACAACTGGACAGATCAACACTTCAGGTAAACAGACTATGGAGTATCTGTCAGGCTCTTGAATTAAATATTTTTCAGGAAATTGCGAATAGACTGGAGAGAGAGAATCAATCACAAAAGGCGGTAGAAAAAGGCATGGAACTATCTCAGATAGATGCAGAAGTAGATGGCCTTAAAAAAAGAATCGAGTTACTCGAAAACGAAAACAAGACCTTAAAAGAGGTAATCAGTTTACTGAAAGGCTAAATCAGAAAATAAAAACAGCACCAAATAACCGATGTCAATATGGTGCTGTTCAAACAATCATTTAAAATTTTCTTAACTACTCAACTGATCCAACAAACTATCCTCATCATCGAAAGTAGAATCTGAAAAATTTAATGCTGTTTCGATTATCGCCAAATGCGAATAAGCCTGTGGAAAATTACCTAGCATTCGTTTTGATACAAAATCGATATCCTCAGCAAACAAACCCAAATGATTTGAATAGGTTAATAACTTATCAAATTTCTCTTTCGCCTCCTTTTTCCTGCCAATTTTATACAAACTGTTTATCAACCAGAAAGAACAAATTGTGAAGGCAGACTTTGGCGTCCCAAAATCGTCCTTGTTTTTATAACGATACATTAAACCGTCATGTTCCAATTCGTTTTGAATGGTTAGTACTGTCGATTTATACTTCTCATCTGCGGCATTGATAAAACCATAACTCTCCATTAACAATACAGATGCATCCATATCCTCAGAGCCATAGAATTGGGTGAACGCCTGTTTCTTTTCACTCCATGCCTTTTTCATGATATCTTCTTTCACCGAATGTCGAAGCACAGTCCACTTTCCTACATAATAATCGCGCTTTAAAAGGGTTGCGATTTTAACTGCCCGGTCGAAAGCCACCCAGCACATCACTTTACTAAAAGTAAAATGAAGACTTTTACCACGAATTTCCCAAATTCCCCGATCCGGCTTTTTCCAATTCTCCTCTACAACCTTCACAATGCTTCTCACAATGGTCCATAATTCCTCACTATGGTCGAGAGAATTTTCAAACATTTCGAAATGCTGATGAATCAGATCGACCAAAATTCCATAAATATCATTCTGCTTTTGCTTGTAGGCAGCATTCCCAACCCTTACGGGTTTGGAACCTTCATAACCTGCAAGGTGTTCCAACTCGTATTCCGAAAGCTTTTTCTCACCATTAATACCATACATGATCTGAATTTTCTCATTCTTCTCAGGAATAATATTCATAATAAAATTCAGGTATCGTTTCGCCACATTATAATGTCCCAATTGGGTGAGAATCTTTACAACCATAGAGCCATCGCGAATCCAGCAAAAGCGATAATCCCAATTTCTAACTTCCCCAATTGTTTCGGGTAAAGAAGTTGTTAATGCTGCCAGAACAGCCCCGCTTTTCTGATAACTCAACAATTTTAACACCAGTGCACTCCGATTGGATTCTTCATTGTATTTCGGCAGCACTTTGGTTTTTTCGCTCCAATTCAGCCAATATGTTTTTGTCCGCTGCAATTTTAAATAAATGCGGTCAAGTGTTTGTTCCAGTAACTTCTGATTGTAACTAACCTCGCAAAATTCATCTTTTTCCAATTCAATGACTTCCTGATTCAATATATCAGAACCATTAAAACTGGAATACAAATACAACGAGTCATAATTACCTGATGTAGTATACGATTTTATAAATTTCTCACTGGACAATTTATTTTTAGTTGTATTTCGGGCATAATCGAGTTGAGGATTGTATTTAATCCGAAACTTTGGTTTTCCATAAACCAATCGAAAAAAACGAACTACATCAGGAGGCATGTAGTAATCATTTTTCTCTGTTACATATCTGGGCATAAAATCCAAAACTTCAAAAACTCCATCGATACACTCAAATCTTGTTTTTAAAATATTCGTATTTTTTCGGTACTCCTGTGTTATATTTGTTGCACTCTCAGGTAAAATTTCAAAACTACCACCTTTACTCTTATCCAACAACTTAGCAAATGCAGAAGATGAATCAAATTGTGGCAAACACACCCAATCCAACGACCCCTTTTCCGAAACCAGTGCCGCACTTCTACAATTTCCTATTACCCCGTAATTTAAATTCTTCATAAAAAAATGCTATTTTAGAGCTTAACCATAAAAACTCCACGGAAAATAAAGATTTTCCATGACTTTAGACTGTTTTTAAACCAAAATTTAAATTTCCTTTTTATGAATCGAATTCACATTGTCTCCAACAGACTCCCTTTTAGTATTAACGTAGAAAATGACAACATCGAATTAATTCCGAGTGTTGGCGGGCTTGCAACAGGTATGAGGTCGGTTTACAAAGAATACAATGGAAAATGGATTGGCTGGCCGGGATTACCCAGCGATGATCTTGACGATCAATTAACTGCAGGAATTGAAGAAGAATTAATTAAAGAAGATTGTGTGTCTGTTCATTTGTCGAAACAGGAAATAGACTTGTACTATGATGGTTTTAGTAACCGGACTATTTGGCCGCTGTTTCACTATTTCGCGCAATATATTGATTACGATCATGAATTATGGGACGCTTTTGTAAGCGTGAATCAAAAATTTGCTGATAAAGCACTGGAAACTATAGAGGAAGGTGACACCATTTGGATTCACGACTATCAATTATTACTGGTTCCTGAAATGATAAAATCAAAAAAGCCTGGTGTTACCATTGGCTTTTTTCTCCACATCCCCTTTCCTTCTTTTGAAGTCTTTCGAATTTTGCCATGGCGAAAAGAATTGATACAAGGTATTCTGGGTGCTGATCTGATAGGCTTTCATACTTTCGATTATCAAAGACATTTTTGCAGTTCGGTGCGTCGTTTAATGGGTTACGAGATTTCATTCAACCAAATTCACATCGAAGACCGGATTATACTTGTTGACTCATTTCCAATGGGAATTGACTACGATAAATTTAGAGATGCTGCAACTCAAACATTTCAAAAACCACTTCAGGAAAAATCGAAGCTTCATCGTGAGCTGGAAAAATATTTTCTGGTTTCGCCTGAACGAAAGCTAATTCTCTCGATCGACCGCATGGATTACTCGAAGGGAATTCCAAACCGCTTACGGGCTTTCTCAAAATTCTTAGAAGATTATCCTGAATTTATAGGCAAAGTAACACTGATAATGCTTGCGGTACCATCCCGTGGAACCGTAGAACACTATATCAACCTTAAGAGAGAGGTGGATGAATTGGTTGGAACTGTAAATGGTAAATTCGGGAGTATTAATTACACGCCGGTTTGGTATTTTTACCGTTCGCTGCCCTTCGAAAACCTGATTGAGTTATACAGTTCATGTGATGTTGCTCTGGTAACGCCTGTGCGCGATGGAATGAATCTGGTTGCGAAAGAATATGTAGCATCAAGAACAAATAGAACAGGTGTTATCATTTTAAGTGAAATGGCAGGTGTTGCCAAAGAAATGGGTGAAGCTCTGATTATTAATCCCAACAATATTAACGAAATTGCAAGTGCAATTAATCAGGCCTTAATTATGCCGCTTGATGAGCAGCGGGAACGAATGATCTTTCTTCAGGACAGGATAAAACGATATGATGTTTTCAAATGGTCCAGTGAGTTTGTAAAATCTTTAGCAAAAGTTGAAAAAATCCAAAACTCATTCTATGCGAAGAAAATTAATAGTAAAATCATGGAAAACCTTAGCTCGAAATACCATTCTTCAGAAAAAAGAGCCATATTCCTTGATTACGACGGAACGCTAACCGGCTTCAGATCGAACCCAAATGATGCAAAACCGGATGAAGAGCTTCATAAAATTCTTTTCAAACTGGAAGAAGATCCTCGTAATGTAATTACAATTATAAGTGGCCGGGATCGGGATAGTCTTGAGAAATGGTTCGACGGACACAAAATCAATTTGATTGTTGAACATGGTGTTTGGCTTAGAAAAAATCAAAAAGAGTGGAAAATGCTAAGCAATGCTTCGGATATCTGGAAACCAAATATTCGTCCTACTTTAGAAACTTTTGTTGACCAAACACCCGGATCTTTTATCGAGGAAAAAAACTATTCGCTGGTTTGGCATTTCAGAAAGGCAGAACCGGAACAAGGAGAACTTAGAGCGAATGAGCTTCGGGACGAGTTAACCACAATGATCGCCAATCACAACCTAGAAATATTAGAAGGCAATAAAGTAATTGAAGTGAAGAGCGGTGGAATAAACAAGGGGATTGCAGCTATGCAATTTCTTAAAAACCAGAATTTTGATTTTGTGATGGCCATAGGAGATGATTGGACTGATGAATACATGTTCCGAGAACTTCCGGAATCGACTCATACCATAAAGGTTGGACTTAAAAACACAGCAGCAAAATACAAAGTTGAATCTGTCGCTTCGGTTCGAAAATTACTTTCGGAATTCATTAAATAGCAAGAAACTTTCAAAGAGGATGTCCAAAAAGTAAAATTTCACTTGAAAACGTCATGTTGAGCGGAGTCGAAACATCTGTTTTTCAAAGATAAAGATTCTTCGACAGGCTCAGAATGACAATAAGATTGAACTTTTTGGACATCCTCTTTTTAGCTTTTCATGAATCTTAAAAGAGCATTATCACATAAAAAATCAACAAATACTGTTCCTGTTCTTTAAAATTCGTATAATTTTGCACCGAAATAAAATGAAATTCCCTAATTTCGCACGAACCAAGATTTTTAATAATGCTACACAAAAAGTTCGATTATTTAGTAATCGGAAGTGGATTGGCTGGTTTATATTCGGCCTACTATGCTTCCCGCTTTGGGAAAGTTGCCATTTTAACTAAGTCGAAGATTGATGTTAGCAATTCATACTATGCGCAGGGAGGCATTGCTGCTGTAACCGATCCTGAAGATTTCCCTCAATATCATTTAGAAGATACTTTAACCGCCGGCCGTGGTTTGTGTGACCTTATTCCTGTGGAAATTCTCGTTAACGAGGGGCCGGATCGTATTCAGGACATAATCGATTTGGGCATGCAATTCGATAAAGAGAACGGCAAACTGGCTTTGGGACTTGAAGGAGGGCATCACCGAAGGCGGATACTTCATGCCGGTGGTGATTCAACAGGAAAAGAAATGACTCTTTTTTTGATTAAACAAGTAGTGAACAATCCCAACATTGAGATATTTGAAAACCATATGGTTTTTGAATTGCTTGTTGAAAATAAAATTTGCGCCGGAGCAAAAAGCTACAATATCACCGACAATACCAATCTCCTAATTGAAGCTAAGAATACGATTCTTGCTTCGGGCGGAGCTTCTGCGGTCTATCAAAGAACAACAAACCCGCACACTACGGTTGGTGATGGAATCAACCTGGCTTATAAGGCCGGTGCCGAAATAGCTGATATGGAATTCATTCAGTTTCATCCCAGTTCTTTTTATTCTAAGGAAGGATATACTTTTCTGATTAGCGAAGCTGTTCGCGGTGAAGGTGCTCATCTTTTAAATTCAAAAGGAGAACGATTCATGCCGGCAATTCATCCGTTAGCCGAATTAGCTCCCCGCGATATTGTTGCCCGGTCCATTTTCAATCAGATGAAACAAAGCGGAAGCAATCATGTGATTCTTAACCTTAAACATCTTGATGGAGAGAAAATAAAAAATCGTTTCCCGTCTATTAATAAAAATTGCGAATCTTCAGGTGTTGATATGACTCAGGAAATTCCGATTGCTCCCGCAGCGCATTATATGGTTGGAGGAATTAAAACCGGAATACACGCTGAAACCAATATATCGAGACTGTATGCTTGTGGGGAATTAGCTTCATCAGGAGTTATGGGTGCCAACAGACTTGCTTCAAACTCATTGCTTGAGTGTTTGGTTTTTGGCAAGAGAGCTGTCGATCATGCCAGGGAAACTAATTTGCTTACCGATCCGTTTCCCTTAAATAAGACCGAACTGCATATTAATGCAGATCTGGAACAATCATTCCTAAATCATTGCAATGAAATTGCAAATGAGATGAATTTAAAGGCAGGAATAGTACGAAACCATACAGAATTAACGGAAGTTATTTCACTTTTAGAATCAATCGAAAATAGTTTTCCTTTTGAAGCTTATGAATATTACAGCGTTCGTTTGCAAAACCTTATAAAAGTATGTCATCTGCTAACCACTGCAGCATTGGCAAGACAAGAGAGTCGCGGAGGTCATTACAGAGAAGATTTCCCAAAAGAAAAATCAAGATTCCTTACCCACTCGATTCAACAAATTAATAAAGAAATTTATTTTGTTCCTGTAGATCATCGATCTCAAGATTAAATTATCAAATATGAAAGAATCAGGATTCAACGTTCAGGAAATTGAACTCATCATTAATCATGCTTTTCAGGAAGATATAGGAAGTGGTGACATTACCACAAATAATATAGTCCCCGAAAATACATCCGCGACTGCAAGTATGACGGCAAAAGCTGATGGTATAGTTGCAGGTTTGGATATTGCCGAAATGGTGTTTCGTAAATTGGATGCAAATTTAAAATGGAATCCAAAAATTAAAGATGGTGACCGGGTATCAAAAGGAGACGTTATTCTTGAAATAAAAGGAACATTCAGGGCCCTTTTAACCGGCGAAAGACTAGCCTTAAATTTACTGCAAAGAATGTCGGGTATTGCTACCGAAACAGCTAAATATGTTGCCGAAGCTAAAGGGACAAAGGTGAAAATACTGGATACAAGAAAAACAGTTCCCGGCTTACGGACATTCGACAAATATGCAGTTAAAATGGGCGGAGGAACCAATCATCGCATTGGTTTATATGATATGGTAATGATTAAAGACAATCACATTAAGATTGCCGGCAGCATTACCTCCGCTGTTGAACAGGTTCGTAAAGCAATTCCTTCGGATATTAAAGTGGAGGTAGAAACAACAAACTTAAATGAAGTTAAAGAAGCTGTTGCTGCAGGTGCAGATATCATCATGCTCGATAATATGAGTAATGAATTAATGAAAGAAGCTGTTGACTTCATTAATGGCAAAGCTTTGGTTGAAGCATCTGGAAATATGAATTTGGAGAGGATTGCCGGAGTTTCCAAAACGGGAGTAGACTTTATTTCAATTGGTGCTCTCACCCATTCTGTAACCGCATTAGATATCAGCCAAAACATTATTCTTTAGTATTACAGGAAGAGATATTCAAAATTAAAACTCTAAACAATTTGATGGTATCTTAGCTTCGTTTACAAATACTGCAGATGAAGGAAAGTAACGTCTGTAATTAAGAATTTGAGTGTGAATATTTTTTCCTGAAAAAATATTTCGATACAATTAAGTATCTGTAAAAAAGCAATTCATTTTTTCTTGCAAATTGTTTCCGTTGTATGAATTATCAATTCAGAATTCGTCTAAATAATTTATTTTCTGTCATTCCAAATCAATTTACACATCAATAAAGCATTCCGGCTTATTTTCTTTTCGCAAAGTACTTAAACGCCAACAATTAAAGGCATAAAGTCTCTGGGGCAATTTCGCCTAAACCGATCTATTATCAAAAAAAATATTAGAAATTGGTTACGTATTAATCACAATCTTTATCCAATTCAAAACGTTTTTTTACAAAAAAAAAACAAAGTGTCTAATACATTCCGTTTGTCATCTATCAAAATAATAATACTATTATTTCAACCAAGTTTATTCTAATTAATATTACTATATTTCGACTCATTATTAGACAATTAAGAATAAATAATATCAACAAATAAAACCTTAACCAAACAATTAAAAACAATCTAATTTAATAATAGCATCCAAACTTAAGATTCAAAACCACAATGCAATTTCCCCTACCACTTGCTTTGCTTTTTTTTATTTCTTTCTCCAATGCTCTATTTGCAAATAGAGTTTCAGATGGCGTAAAGAATCAGGATAGTATTAAGATAGAACAATATCTGACCAAATCAAGGACGTACTATACGGTAAAAACTGATAGTGCAATTTATTTTTCAGATAAAGCGCTGCAACTATCTATAAAGAGTAATAACCAAAAATTGATCATCAATTCGCAGATTGAATGTTTTTACAATTATTCTGTGAGCAGAGATCTGACAAATGCGAAAGAAGTCATTGATGAAGCCAAATCAATCGCATATATAATAAATGATTCTTTAAGTATTGGCAGAGTACATTCCTGTTTAGGGTACTATTATGTATTAGCCAGCAAATACGACAGCGCAATCATCCAATACAATAAATCTTTGGAAATATGCGAAGCAATCAAGAATAACAAAAATAAAATTAATAATCTTATCGGACTCGGGGAAATATACTATGAAAGAGGCGATTTAGAATTAGCGCTGAGTAAATATGTAGAAGCGCTTAAATTTGAAGAGGTAAAGTACGACAATGATACCAGACTAAGTCTTCTCATTAACATGGCCAATATTTATTCCGATGAGAATCAAAGGAAGAAGGCAATATCCTATTACAATCAAGCCATGGAAATCGCGATAGAGCTAAAGGATGATGACACTCTATCCGTTCTTTATAATAATTTAGCAATTATATACCAGAACGATTCAGATTACAATAAAGCATTACTGTTTTACGAGAAAAGTCTTGATATCGATAAAAAGGCAAATAATAAGGCAGACATTGCATTGTGTCTGAATAATATTGGTGAAAATTATTTTAAAATGGGGAATACAGATAAGGCAATTGTATTCCTGCGCGAATCATTATCTACCAATCGTCAATTACATCTTGAAACTGAAATTATTTATAATCTTGAAACTTTAACTCAGGTTCACCTAAGTTTGGGTAATTTTAATCAGGCATATAAGTATCTTGAAGAAGGAATTTCTTTAACTAAGAAATTAAAGACAAAAGGTAAAAGAAGTGATTTATTGAAGCTCCTTGCTGAATATTACAATAAAACAGGGAAATACCAAAAAGCCTATTCCTCCATGATAGCATACAACTCTCTTAAGGATAGCATACAACAAAAATCAAGAACAGAGAAAATAGTTGAACTTCAAACGCAGTTTGATTCTGAAAAAAAAGAGAAGGAGAATGAAATTTTAAGAGTGAAAAACCAATTTACTCAAGAAAAACTGGAACAAGAAAAAATGAGAGCGAAATACCTTTATATTTTCTCTTTCTTAGCGCTTGCTGTTATCCTTCTAATAATTATCCTTTTTCGCTCTAAAATTAAGATAAACAATCAAATTAAAATTATAAACGGCAAATTGGAAGATTCCAATTCCAAATTAAAAATCATGAATGCTACAAAAGATAAGTTCTTTTCAATAATTGCACATGATTTAAGATCACCTTTTAACGCCATATTAGGATTTTCGGAACTGATAAAATCGGAAGTAGAGAAAGGAAAAAATTTAGAGCTCATAGAAGAGTATAATGCCAACATTAATGAATCTGCGAACAGTTTATTTACACTACTTGAAAATCTTTTGCAATGGGCTAATGATCAACGTGGAATACTTGAATTTACACCAACTCAAATTAATTTATACGAATTAATTCAATCCAATCTTGCTCTTTTCAAATTAAAAGCTGCAGATAAATCAATAAAATTATTTTCAGATATACAACCCAACACGGTAGCATTTGGTGATATAAACATGGTAAACACCATAATTAGAAACCTAATTAGCAACGCATTAAAATTCACAGATGAAAATGGCGAAATATTCCTGTCTTCTGTATTAGATGGTGATTTTATTCATCTTTCGGTAAAAGATAATGGTATCGGAATTAGTAAAAACAATCAGGATAAACTTTTTCGATTGGATTGTAACTTTACAACTAATGGCACTAAGGAAGAAACCGGAAGTGGTCTGGGCCTTATTCTCTGTAAAGAATTTGTGAAGAAAAACGGTGGCGAAATTTGGGTTGAAAGTGAAGAAAATAAAGGGAGTAAATTCATTTTCTCCTTAAAATCGGCTTAGTTTTTTAGAATACTTTTAAATAAGCAATTTCTTTTCCGGAAATTGCTTTTTTTACGACTCTTAAATACGAAGCACATATCTTTGCAGTCCAAAAAATACGATTACATGGAATTATTAAGCATTCTTCTTCTTGCCCTTGGACTTTCTGTTGATTCATTTGCTGCTTCGGTTTGCAGTGGATTGGCTATTAAAAAAATCCATTTTTTTCAAGCTGTTAAAATTGCTGTTTTTCTTGCTGTTTTTCAGGGAGGAATGCCAATTATAGGATGGTATACCGGATGGGAGTTAAAGGATTTAATCAAAGATTTTGATCATTGGGCAGCCTTTATTCTGCTTGCAGGAATGGGAAGTAAAATGATTTATGAAAGTATAACTGCCAAAGAAAAAGATTGCTCTTTTAACCCGTTAAAATTGCTGGTACTTATAGGAATTTCTGTAGCAACAAGTATAGATGCTTTGGTGGTAGGTTTAAGCCTTGCTCTTATTGATGTTGTTATTTGGTTTCCAGCAATTATAATAGGCATAATAACATTCATTGTTTCTATGCTTGGAATGTTGCTGGGTAAAAAGATTGGTAGTGAAATGAGTCATCGATTTGAAACAATCGGCGGTATAGTTCTAATTCTTATTGGAATACGAATTTTAATCGAGCATTTATTTTTTCCAGCTTAGATTTCCCCTTTAGCTTTTAGCTGACTTAAAAGCAGACTAATAGTTTTTACACCTTTAGCCATTGCCGGAGCTGAAATTGTGGCTCCGGAAATCCCATCAATATCTTTTCCAAATTCCATCTCCTCTCCTCCTATTTTTCCAATAAACTGCTTCAACCACGATTTAGCCATAATTTCGCCGCCATAGGAAGATCTGTAAATAAGTACCACTACTTTTTGAATTTCGAGATTTTCATTGAACAGAACCATATAATCGAAAAAATCATTCTTCCCTTTTGATGACGCAAAACAAGCAAAACCCATTAATTTATCCGCCTTCTTTAGTGTACTCAAATGTAAATCCCTTACCCCTTCACAATTAAAAGCATCCAGATTTAGATTGTCAATATCATCCATTATCAAATTTTCAACGGGGAATATTTTTTGAACTTCTTTATCTATTTTTTTCTGTATGGATTTAGGGAATTCACTTGCATTTGCAGTAAATGTTCCATGAATCAAAACAAAAACAACTACCAGCTGAATAATATTTATCCATCTTTTCATCAACAAATCTCCTTTACTTGAAAAACCTCAAAGCACAATGGAAACCCAAAATGCCTTGAAGTAAAATATTTTAATTGCGTTAGTACTAGAACCAAACGCCTACACCAAAATTCACAAAATTATTTTTCACATCATTACCATCTTTAGACATTTGGTAATCAGCTTTTACCACTGCTCCCTTTGCCAAATGATAACTTACTCCAAAGAATACCTCTTCCCGGTCGTAAGCTTTGTTTGCAACCATATTCCCAGCCGTTTTGTGATGTGTGTTATAATTTTCGTAGCGTACAAATGGAACCAAAGCCTGCTCTTTACCATCTAATAAATCATATCCTGCCTCTAAATAGTAACCTTGCATTTGCTTTCCAAGATCCTTACCTGTTTTATCATTGTACGCTTCAACATCACTGATAAAAGAATGAATGTACTGACCTTTTAACTGTAAAGCATTCACCTTGTAACGAACATCCATACCAAACATGCTTATTCCAACACGTGTTGAATCTGCAGCTTCCTCAGCAAAATCATCATTCTTATCCAATCCATTAAAGGCAGATGACTGAGTTTTTCCGAAATATCCGGCCAAACCAATATTTAAGCCTTTTACTCCATAGTAATCCAATTTAGCAGATAAAGAAGGTGATGTAAATGTAGATTCAGCGCCTTTCTGACGACCTTTTCTAAATCCATCAGAACCTCTAAGAACACCTGCACCGTTGTATCCCATAAAACCATTCATTACATACAATTGATACTTTACAGGAAATGAAGGCATGCGCCCGCTAAGTCCAACTCCGACTTCGCGCCATGTAGTCGGAACAATGCTGTTATCCACACTCGGGCGCTCCACACCGTTAAAAGTAGTTGGTTCGTGATATTCATTTACAATACCCATTGGCACCAACATTAAACCTGCTCTCAAACTTGTGTTTGGACGAACATTATAGTTTAGAAATGCTTGCTCAACGTACAACTCCTTTACGTGTTCGTATTCAATTTCGGTAACAAACGAAGTCTTATCATTAAATTGATATCCAAAAAACAATACCATTCTGTGAACATCCATATTTCCATTGTAACGAGTGTTACCACTAATTTGCTGATTGTAATGAACCTCACCATATCCACCAATACTTAATTTCTCATCTTTAACTCTGTCCAAAATAGTTGTTCCAATACTTTTTGGTTCCTGAGCATCCTGTGCTTTTGTTGTAAAAAATGCAGCAATCACAGCCACAAATAGTAATCCTTTTTTCATCAGTTTAAAACAATTAGGTTTTAGTTTTTCTGCTCGAATAACAAGCATTATTTCGACGACTAAATTAGACTAAGTCTTAATAAGCATAAATACCTACATATTGGTATTTTTAGACTGTGAGCTCTTTTATTACTGATATACCTTATATATATATCCAAATATTTTAATACTTTTGAGTCTGTAAAAGCTCCGGATTTGCTATTTACTTATAGAATTTCGGATACTAAAGAGAAGCTCAACTATGGAATATATCAATCAGTTTTTTATAGATTTTATAGATATCTTAAACGAGATGTCACCCTACCTAATGCTAGGTTTTTTATTTGCAGGAATTTTGAAAGTGGCATTTCCTCAGAAATTTATCGACAAGTATTTAGGTCAGAAAAACGGAAAATCCGTTTTATATGCCGCACTTCTGGGCATTCCACTTCCATTGTGCTCTTGCGGAGTTATACCTACCGGTATTTCATTTTATAAGAGCGGTGCTTCCAAAGGTTCATCTGTATCATTTCTAATCTCAACACCCCAAACTGGTGTAGACTCAATTTTAGTAACTTATTCCTTATTAGGCTTACCTTTTGCAATCATTCGTCCCTTTATAGCATTACTAACCGGACTGTTTGGCGGAATGCTCACCAATCATTTTGATAAAGATGAAAAAGCAATTCCCGTACAAAGCCCCGATTCTTGCTGCTCTACGGAAAAAGAATCGGACTGTGGATGTGATGGAGAATGCAATACAGAAACTAAAAAGAAAAAATCACCACTCTACACCATGTTCAAATATGCTTTTGTAGATTTTCTGCAGGACATTTCGAAGTGGTTAATTATTGGACTTCTTTTGGCCGCTGTAATTTCAGTACTAATTCCTGACGACTTTTTCTCTGCTTATATTGGAAATGATTTTATTGGTATGCTGGTAATTCTTGTGGCCTCCATTCCTCTTTATATTTGTGCAACTTCATCGGTGCCTGTGGCTGCTATATTAATGATGAAAGGCATTTCGCCCGGAGCCGCTTTGGTATTCCTAATGGCCGGTCCGGCAACCAATGCGGCAACCATTACAGTACTAAATAAAGTTCTCGGTAAAAAAACAATGTGGTCTTATTTAATCTCAATTATTTTAGGAGCATTAATTTTTGGACTATTAATTGATAATGTATTCCCACGAGAATGGTTCACTATGGGGGCATTGCATGATCATATGGGGGCACATGAAGGACATTGGATGCTTCCTGACTGGATGAGATGGGGAAGCAGTATTGCATTAGTTCTATTGATTATCAACGGCTATTTACAAAAATATATTTCCGGCAAAAACAAGCTTAAATCAACTGATCATGACATAGCTGTCAATAAAAAACTGGTAATAGTGAATGGAATGAGCTGTAATCATTGTAAAAACAGTGTGGAAAAACACATTGGAGCCATGAAAAACATTACTCTGGCAGAAGTAAATTTGGAACAAAAACTTTTGCAGTTAGAAGGAAATAATATCGATTTAGAAATTATAAAAAAAGAACTGGAAAGCCTTGGTTTCGAATTTGGCGGAGAGGTAAAAAACAAAAACTAAGTCCCTCTCCGGTTCCAAATATTCATTTGACAAAAATAATATTTACGCCAACGGCTAAAAAACCACTCCATTTCATCCTTATTATTGCCTAAATTCCATAATTTCTTAAAAATACAATCCTTGTTCTGCAACATAATTGGCGGATTTCGCCCATTTTACAATTTTTTTGAACTGAAATTCCCACACTGCTAAACACCACCCCTATAAACTACTGATTTTCAGTTAAATTAATCACATTAAAGTAGGTGTGATTTATGATCAACACATACACACATCTTTATATTTAATTACTTGAAAACTTCGAAATTTTGATTACATTTAAATGTTCTACAACACATCTATGCTGTATATTATTCTTTTTGGAAAAATATTTTTCTAACTATCAGATGGATTAGTTGATTAAAAACAAAGCCTTTACAGGCTTTTAAACGAAGACCAAAATATGATCAAGAAGATTTCAAAAGTCCTTGTTGCAAATCGAGGAGAAATTGCTCTGCGCGTTATGCGATCATGCAGAGAATTGGGAATTCTTTCTGTTGCTGTTTACTCCGATGTCGATCGAACATCTATGCATGTGCGATATGCCGATCAGGCCATTCATATCGGACCTGCAACATCAGCAGAAAGTTATTTAAATATGGATAAAATAATAAACGCAGCAAAACTGGTAAAGGCTGACGCCATTCACCCTGGTTATGGATTTTTAAGCGAAAATGCTGAATTCTCAAAACGCTGCGAGAAAGAAGGTATCATTTTTATAGGTCCAACTCCCGAAGTAATTGCAACAATGGGTGACAAAATCACCGCTCGACAAACCATGATTAAGAGTGGTGTTCCTGTAGTTCCGGGGACTAAAGAAAACCTAAAAGATGAATCGACAATACTTAAAACGGTTCGGGAAATTGGTTTACCGGTAATGATTAAAGCTTCTGCCGGAGGTGGTGGAAAAGGAATGCGAATGGTCGACAAAGAAGAAAATATTCTGGAAGGACTAAGAGCTGCAAAATCGGAAGCCATGGCATCATTTGGTGATGACGCTGTTTATATCGAAAAATACATTTCTTCTCCTCATCACATCGAGTTTCAGATCCTTGGTGACAAACATGGCAATGTAATTCATCTTTGCGAAAGAGAATGCTCCGTTCAAAGACGACATCAGAAGGTGGTGGAAGAAACGCCCTCTCCGCTGATGACTTCTGAGTTAAGAGCCCAAATGGGAGAACATGCCGTTGCGGCCGCCAAAGCTGTTAATTATCATGGGGCAGGCACCATTGAGTTTCTGGTAGATAATGATCACAACTACTATTTCCTTGAAATGAATACACGACTGCAAGTCGAGCATCCTATCACCGAAAGGGTAACCGGATATGATCTTGTGAAACAACAAATTTTAATTGCCGAAGGACACGAATTGAAAATGAAACAAGAAGATATTTTTCAGTTCGGACATGCAATCGAATGCAGAATTTACGCGGAAGATACCGATAATAACTTTATGCCGAGTCCGGGTGTGATTACCCACATTACTGAACCAATGGGCTTAGGAGTTAGAACCGATGGCTACGTTTATGAAGGATATGAAATTCCAATTCATTACGACCCAATGATTTCCAAACTAATTATTTGGGCCAAAACAAGAGAGGAAGCGATCGAACGAATGCGACGGGCACTTTTCGAATACAAAATTACGGGTGTAAAAACCTCAATCAAATATCTTGAAAAAATCATGGATTGTCCTGACTTTAGAAAAGGCACCTACGATACTCACTTTATTCAAAATAACGAAGATTTTCTTCTTGCTCCTGATGAAGCAAAGCAATCTTTTGAAGATCTGGCCATAGTTACCGCCTTTATCAATTATCACAACAAACTGAAAAGCACTCAAATTTGTCCAAAATCATCACTGCAAAGCAAGTGGAAAGAATTTGGACGCAGAAGGGGAATGTTTAGAGCAAGTGAAAACTAAAGGACAAACAAAAAAATAATAAAATGGCAATTGAAATAAAATTGGGCGAACGGATGGCAAAAGTTGAACTTTTAGCCGAAGAGGGAAATCAAATCAAAATAATGGTTGACTCCAAAGAGTACAATCTGGATATGCTGCAGGTTGAAAATGGCGTGTACTCTGTTCTATATAAAGGTCGCTCCTATAATGTGGAATTAATTGAAACTGATTCTTCAAAAAAGTATTCAGTCAACACATTTTACCATTCCTATGATGCGGAAATTATAGATGCTGAAACCAAATATCTGCAAGCAAGAAATTCGGGTAACCTCGAAGCTGCAGAGAGCACAATCACCTCGCCAATGCCTGGAAAAGTAGTAAAGATTCCTGTTGAATTGGGGAGTGAAGTAAAAAAGGGAGATACCGTAATTATTGTGTCAGCAATGAAAATGGAAAGCGAGTACAAAGCCATGAAAGATGGTATTGTAAAAGAAATCTTTGTTCACGAAGAGGATATCATTGATGGAAATCAACCTTTGGTATTTATTGACTAATTTAAATTACAAATTAACAATTATGAGTTGTTAATTATGAATTCCTCAACTTGAAATAACATTCATAATTAATCATTCAAAATTTATAATTATAAAGAAATGTTGACACTCGAAGACAAAATTAAAAAGTTTGAAGAATTAAATAAGGCCGCCGAAGCTGGTGGCGGACAAGATAGAATTGCAAAACATCATGCTGGTGGTAAAAAAACTGCCAGAGAGAGAATCATGGATCTTATGGATCCCGAAACTTTCGTGGAAGTAGACAAAATGGTTACGCACCGTTCTACCGATTTTGGTATGGAGAAAAACAAAATACTTGGCGATGGTGTTGTTTGCGGCTATGGCAAAATCGACAGTCGTTTGGTTTATGTTTTCGCCCAGGACTTTACAGTTTTTGGTGGTTCGTTGAGTAGTGCCAACGCCGATAAAATTGTTAAAATTACAAAATTAGCCATGAAAATGGGCGCTCCTATTATTGGTTTGAATGATTCAGGAGGAGCACGAATTCAGGAAGGCGTGCAGAGTTTAGCCGGATATGCTGATATCTTTTATCAGAACGTAAGAGGTTCCGGAGTAATTCCGCAGATTTCAGCAATTATGGGGCCATGTGCAGGCGGTGCCGTATACTCTCCTGCTCTTACCGATTTTATTATGATGGTGAAGGATACAAGTTATATGTTTGTAACCGGACCCGATGTAATAAAAACAGTTACACACGAAGAAGTAACTAAAGAAGAACTTGGGGGAGCAATCACTCACAATTCTAAAAGTGGTGTTGCTCATTTTACTGCCGATAACGACGAACAAGCCATGATAATGCTTCGTGAGCTGATTGGTTTTCTTCCGTCAAACAATATGGAAGATCCGCCAATAAAGCCTTGTACAGACAATATTCACCGCGAAGCTGAAAAACTTCAGACTATGGTTCCTGTTGATCCCAACAAACCATACAACATCAAAGATATTATCGAGACGGTTGTAGATGATCACAACTTTTTTGAGGTAATGCCGCTATATGCACAAAACATATGCATTGGTTTTGCCAGATTAAGTGGAAAACCCGTGGGAATTGTAGCTAATAATCCTGCTTTTATGGCTGGCGTTTTAGATATCAACAGCTCTGTTAAGGCAGCCAGATTTGTGCGTTTCTGCGATGCCTTTAATATTCCTTTAATCACTTTCGTGGATGTGCCTGGTTTCCTTCCGGGAACTGCTCAGGAATTTGGTGGAATTATTAAGCATGGCGCTAAGCTATTATATGCTTTCGCAGAAGCCACTGTGCCAAAAATAACTTTAATCACCCGTAAGGCATATGGTGGTGCTTATGATGTTATGGCTTCGAAACACATTGGTGCAGATATTAATTACTCCTATCCTACTGGTGAAATTGCCGTTATGGGTGCCGAAGGAGCTGTTAATATTATGCACAAAGGACTTACAGAATCGGAAAGAGCAGATGCTATTGAAGATTACCGTGATAAGTTTGCTAATCCTTACAAAGCGGCAGAACTGGGATACATCGATGAAATTATTCAACCCAAACAAACCCGCCACAAATTGGTGCAGGCTTTGGATATGTGCGCAAACAAAAGCGAACAGAATCCACCGAAAAAACATGGTAACATTCCATTGTAAATTAAAATTATAAAACACTTTTAAAGAAAAGTACGGCTATTAGCTGTGCTTTCTCTTTTTCAGATTTACTCGTAAATTGAAGTACCCGCAAACTATAAAATTCTTAAAAACCACCTCTACAACATCGTTTACCAACAGCGCAAACGATGTTGGTCAATAACGGAAACAATTTCGACAAGATAAATATTGATCTATATAAATTAGAAATAAAAAGCTAACATATAAATAACTCTAATAAATGAATGATTTCGTAAATTAGATAGATATTAACTATTTAACCCGAAAGCTATGGATATTAAAAATGAAGAACTTAGAGACGTTTGTCAGGAAGCATTGGAATGTTTGAATAAACCTGGAAACGATGCATACAACGAACTTAAATCAAAATTAGAGTATGTAATTGGCAGCTACAACTTCGACAAAAATCCTGTTGGTCTTTTCGAAATTGGCAATCTTGCATTAATTGCTCTGGAAGAAATTAGTGCTGAAAAACCACGCAAAGTAAAAAAAGCATTACTCAAAAATTTAAAAGAAAGTTTGCTTCAAAAAGTTGAGGCTTAAAACTAAGACTAAGCAAAAGAGCTTGTTCAATAATGAACAAGTTCTTTTTAAAAGCTATTCCAACTCCAATCGGTATATCTTGGTGGTGTTGCCTGTAATCTTAAATCGATCATCCATGCGGTGCCCGACTACCCATACAATTTTATTGCCTGACAACAACAACCAGGTGTTCTCTTTCTCCTGAAGAGAGAATTTTTGATCGATAAAGAAATCGGAAATCTTCTTCTTGCCCTTCATACCGATAGGATAAAAATAATCTCCTTCTTTCCATTTCCTCAACTTAAGCGGGAACTGAAGTTTGTTCGCATCGAAACAGGCAATTTTAGTGCTGTTGGGGAATTGAAATCCGGGCGTTCTATCCAAAAACGAAACCTTTAGCTCTACTGGTAATTTAAGTTTAGCTTCCTCAGCCTCAATTAAATATTCATTATTGTTCCCTTCTGAAATCTCGGTAAGGATTAAATATTCCCGATCGCGTAACAATTGATGGCTTGCCGAATAAAACAACTTACCGGAAATTCCATGAATAGATTCTGCAATTTTGCGAACATCACGATGATGAAAGCCATATGGAGAAAGCAACTCGTACAAATGAGACACAGGAGCCAAAAGCTCTTTCAACTTTGGAATTGAAATTAACAACTGATTCTCACGTGTAAAAACCAAGTGCAAACGGTTCTGTTCAATTACCTTGTTGTAAATCTGCTCCACCTCACGAAAACGCTGCACATTCTCGGTCATGGTAGCACGAATGGCCGGATTAATCTCCTCCAATACAGGCATTATCTGATGTCGTATTTTATTCCGCACATAATCAGTTTCCGCATTTGTTCTGTCCTCACGAAAATCAATAGAGTGCTTTTTTGCATACTCAAGCAACTGCTTACGCGGAAATGGCAGCAGTGGACGCACAATCTTACCCAACTTCGGTTTAATTCCCGATAAACCATGAATCCCCGTCCCGCGAGCCAAATTTATCAGCACTGTTTCTGCAACATCATCAGCATGATGGCCAACAGCAATGTATTTGTATTCAGAAACTTCTCTTACCTGTTCAAACCAATTGTAACGCAGGTCGCGAGCTGCCATTTCGATAGAAATTTTATTCTCGGCAGCATACTTTTTAGTGTCAAAATCTATCGAGTAAAACGCCAAACCTTTCTCTTTGGCCAAATTCTTCACAAACTCAAAGTCTCCATCTGATTCCTCGTCGCGCAAATGAAAATTACAATGAGCAACCCCGCACTCCACTTCCATTTTGCAAAGAAGATCAAGCAAAACAACGGAATCTACTCCTCCGCTTACCGCAACCAAGATTTTTTCGTCGCGATAAAATAAATTTTCCTCTTCTACAAAACGAACAATTTTACGTTGCATCAAATAGTATTTAATTGTAACCAATGAGTTTTTGCTCAAAGTTTAAAGATAAAAAATCCCTTACTCTTTTAATACTTTTACAATGGCTTTTGCCTTCAACATACATTCCTCATATTCCTTTTCAGGATTTGACTGCATGGTAATAGCCCCGCCCACCATAAACGACAGGTAATGATTCATTGCGTTATACTGAATACTTCGAATTACAACATTAAAATCAAAATCACCATCAGGAGTGATATAACCAACTGCTCCGGAAAACAGTCCTCTTTTGGTTGATTCGTATTTCTCAATCAATTTCATGGCTCTAACCTTTGGCGCACCGGTCATCGATCCCATAGGGAAAGTCTGACGAATTGCTTCTACAAAATGAACATCTTCTTTCAGCTCCGAAACTATAGTCGAAATCATTTGATGAACCTGAGGAAATGTATAAATACCACACAATTCCTCAACAATTACAGAGTCCTTTGCTGCAGTTCTCGACAAATCGTTGCGAACTAAATCCACTATCATGATGTTCTCGGCTCTCTCCTTAGCATCAGAAAACAAATTCTCTTTAATCAACTTATCTTCTTCTTCATTCGCACCTCTTTTAGCCGTTCCCTTAATGGGTTGAGATATAATTTTCCGCCCCACTTTTTTAAGATATCGTTCCGGACTTGCCGATAACAAATACTTCTCTCCCATTCGGTAAAAACATGAATATGGCGTAGGCGAAACCTTCATTAATTTTCGAAACATTTGCCTTGGCCGGATATAAGTATCCTCCGCATAAAATTCCTGACAAAAATTGACTTCGTAAATATCACCTATTCGGATGTGCTCCTTCAATTGCCTGATAGCTTTTAAATACTCTTCCCGGCTGATTCTGGATTTTATTTCCGCAACAGTAACCTCTTTCTCTTTTGGTACAGATATATTCTGAATATTCATGACCAAATTATAAATATCCTCTTCGGAAAATTCCTCTTCGAAATAATGAACCAATAAGGTATCCACATCTAAAAGAAACACCCAACGCGGACGAAAAAAATTCATTTGCGGCAAGTCCAGACCATCCTGATTGTCTGAACTTAAATTCTCAATCTCATTTTTAAGATCATAACCCAAATAACCAAACCACCAATCTTTAGCAAAATCGATCTCAGCTTTTAGGTTATCGAAGCAATTCTGCTCCGGCTCAATAATTTGAAGGGCATCGATACCGGCAACCAACTCGTATGTATTGTATTCCATTTTCGAATTCTCCTTCAAATTCACTTCGTGACTGTCAAGAATACATACGCACTGAAACTTCTTGCTCCAAAAAAGCAATTGTTCTTTAAATTTTGTTGTGTCGGATATGTGGAAAGTAAGCCTTTTTCGCATATGGCAAATTTAAAGAAAAGATGCATAGAATCTCTTCTCTTCTACAAAATAGAAGAAATACTGCAATACGATATGAAGTGAATATTAATTTAAGGAGATCTTCCTGAAACTTAATATGATCATTTTTTGTTTGGACGGCTTCTACATCTTGCGTAGAAGATATTTTTTTGCTTTTTGTCTGATTATCATCAGCAATATGGCATACGAAGAATTTTCATCGCGTCATTACCAACTTTAGACAATTTCTTATTTGTTTTTATCTCCATTTAGGTTCAACAGGAACTCTTTCTCCATCGGCAACGGTATGCTCTTCCAGAGAATTTTCTTTAGACTGAATTACCATATATATCATTGTTTCATTAGAAGAATTACAGATACCACGTTTCCCTTGTGGTGCAACCCGTATTGTACTTCCTTCTTTTATACTAAAACAATCTTCGTCCACTTGAAAAAAACCGGAGCCTTTTAGGATTATATAAGTTTCTTCATTTTTTCTGTGAATGTGAAAATAAGATTGCTCAGATTGTGGTGGAAGCGAATTAAATGAAATTTCAGTGCCGGTTGCTTTAGTCGCATCTTTTAAAAAAACTTTGCCTTCTATTAAGTTTTTACTTGCAGGATGAATTAGAGAGTAATCCATTATATCTTTTAAATCACCCAAATTAACTGCACTGTAATTAGTACTTTCTGATAGCTTTTCAACTTCTTTCATTCCTGTTTTTTTTGATTTCCCTTCTTAATATAAACGAGTATTTTGTCAAAATATCAATTAAAGACTAAAGTAATAAGAATAATATTTTATTCCATCTTCATGATTAACTCCTCCATTGAATTGTACTCTAATAAACCTTTAAAATCAGCAAACTCAATTATTTTTGAATCCTGTTTAACAGTCATTTCATCAATCATACTCTTTGTTGCCAAACCACTTACAAGAACACGACTATCAGTATTAACATGAACAAAAATGCAATTACTTACATGATCAGCACTGAATTTTGGTAACGAATCGCCCGCGAATAAAACTAAATTCAGAGTCTTATTTTCGAAAACGTACTTTTTTCTGTTGTAATTTTTTTTAGTTCGTTTATCCCAATCAAATTTCCGCAGACCAATAAGATTCTCAAAAGCATATTCTGAAAATATATCATCTCTTAACCGACTATAATATAGCTGCCCTTCCATTCTGTCCCTTAATTTTCCCATATCAGGCAATTCAAGATGCTTTAGTGCTATTGATTGAATATTAGCTTCTATATATTTAGGGATATTTACTCTTTTAAAATAAACTAATTGATTTAAAAGTACTTTATTCATCTTGGCAAAATTCAATATATGTATTCTTTTTCATTAATTATTTTCCTGCAAATGATATCATAAAACCATACAAATTTGCTTAGCGATTCGCTCAATTAAGCTTGTTGTAACCGAATTACCTGCCTGCATATACAAATTACTGTTTGCTAGCTTAGGCAAGATATAATCATGAACAGGATAGCCTTGAAATGCAAAGCATTCTTTTGGAGTTAGTTTTCGTATTCCAAAATCATCTTTAATAAGCGGCACATTATGTCCGCCGGTACCCATATTTGCAGTTAAGGTCGGACAAACATTATTTTTATTTTCTCTTACATAAACCCTTCGCCACTGATAAACGGTATCTTTCGATATCATTGATCTCTCCAATTCCTGGTAATATTTATGACCCTTTTTGTAATAATAAATATCATCCTGCTTCCCTTTTTCTATAAAATCATGAATGGTCTTTGTTAATTTAATCTCTTCGGGAAATTCAAAATTCAAATAATTTTCAACCTGATCAGGATCAAAAGCTACAATAAAAATCCGCTCTCTGTTTTGAGGAACATTTGCATGTGTTGCCGAATTTAAAACTTTGTGAAATACTTTATATCCTAACTTTACTTCTAATGTTTCAAGAATTACTTTAAACGTATTTCCTTTATCGTGAGAGACCAAATTTTTAACATTTTCCAGAAAAACAACCTTAGGCTGATGCCTTTCAATGATTTGTTCCACATCAAAAAATAAAGTCCCCCGTGTATCAGCAAAACCTTTTCGATTCCCGGCAATTGAAAATGCCTGACAAGGAAAGCCCGCACATAAAATATCAAATTGATCAGGAATGTAATTTTTATTTTTCCCGTTGGTTATATCTCCAAATGGAATTTCCCCAAAATTTGCCCGGTAAGTTTTTTTTGCTCCACTATTCCATTCACTGGTATAGATACATTTCCCTCCTGCATTTTGCAATGCAAGTCTAAACCCGCCAATACCGGCAAAAAGATCAATAAATTTAAACTTGTAATTTTCAGGAGTTGGGAATGGCACATTTTCAACTTCAAGTAAGAGTTGTTGTAATGTATTTTCCAGCAATACAGGAGAATTATCGCTTTGCTGTTCGCATTCCAAAAAATTATTTAGAGCTAACAGAGCATCCTTTTCGTAGTGCTTTTTCACACCATTTTGATAATTATGCAGATAATGAGTTAAAACGGCTTTGTTTTCAGCCTCTTCAACAAGCTTTAGCTGGGATTTACCCCTCCCCAAATTATCTATACTTATTGTATGAATTGAACTCATTCTAATTTCCTCAATAATTTAGGGGGCAAGATACAAAAAAATAGTTGCTTTCAGACTGAAAACTCTTGACTCCAATGTTTCAATCACTTGCATAATCAATACTTTTAAATGATTAATTATTTTATGAATCTCTATTCTTCTGCTTAATATTTGACTGGTATTGCCTGCAACAACACATTAAAAACACTCCTTACCTCAGACATATAAAGCCTATTTGTGTTTTAATCAAAAAAGGCAACCAATTGGCTGCCCTTTCTCTTTTAATATTAAAAAAAACTAAAGTTTCACAATAACTCTCCCGCGACTCTTCTTTGCCAACATTAAATCAATATAAGTATCCAATTCTTCTAAAGATGATTCAATAACCTGCTCTTTGTTGCTGTAAACATTCCAATCAGAAGCCAACTTGTTCCAAACTTTTTGGCGCAATTCCATTGGGCAATTCTGAGAATCAATACCAATTAAACTAATGCCGTTTAGAATGAATGGATAAACCGTCATTGCCAAATCTCCTGAGCCAACATTACCACAACAGGTCACATTTCCCAATGGTTTGCAAGCTTTAAGAAGTGTATGCAAAGTATTTCCACCAATAACATCAATGGCTCCTGCCCAAAGTGGCTTCAATAATGGTCTTCCCGATTGATCATCGGTAATTTCACTACTAATGCGATTAGCAACACCTAATTCGTGTAATTCATCTTCACCACCACTGTTTTCGAAAGTCGCTGCAATTACTTCAAAGCCTAAACTAACCAATATACTAATAGCAATACTACCCACTCCACCTAAGGCTCCTGTAACCACTACCGGTCCCATTTTTGAAGTTTGTCCTGCCGACAACAAGCTATACACCGATAAAGCAGCCGTAAATCCAGCAGTTCCATAAATCATGGCTTGTTTAAAGTCCAATTCTTTTGGCAATGCCACAACCCAAGCCTCCGGCACACGAATGTATTCTGCAAAACCACCATCGGTGTTCATACCCAAATCGTAGCTGGTTACAATTACTTCATCGCCGGCTTTAAACCTTTCACCCGATGAATATTCCACAACTCCTGCCGCATCAATGCCCGGTGTATGCGGATATTTTCGAGTCACTCCTTTATTTCCAGATACCGAAAGTGCATCTTTAAAATTCAAAGAAGAATACTTCACTCTCACAATTACCTCTCCTTCCGGAAGATCTTCAATTTTCCGTTTTTCAATCCTTCTGATGAATTTACCCTCTTCTTCGTAAATTCGCAGTGCTTTAAATTCTCTTTTTGTATCCATATCTTATCCTGATTTAATTCTTATCTTGTACCAAAGCTACAAGCATTTTAATTACTAATCAAGAACTTACACTTTGGCAGGCTACTAACAATTTGTTCGGAATTGCTGATTATCAACACGTAAAAACTTTTTTATTTTGAAAAAAGGAGATTGTCCAATAGATACATTTATCAATTTCGTTAAAGGAAAACGAAAAGCAACCATCATTTTGCATCTGATACAAGGAACCAAGCGATACAACGAATTGGTGAAACTTTTGCCCGATATCAGCGACCGAATGCTTAGCAAAAACCTAAAAGAATTGGAAGAAGATGGTTTGGTGATCCGTAAGGTTTATCCTGAAGTTCCGCCAAAAGTGGAATACAGCCTTACCGATTTGGGAAAAGAGATTCATCCTATTTTAAAAGCCATGTTTTTAGGTGGAAGGATGTTCGAAAAATTAATGAAATAAGAAAGGCAACCAAACGATTGCCTTTCTCTTTGTATATTTATTCAGTTATCGTTTCGAAATTAATTCTACAATTTTCAGAATTACTTCTACCGATTTTTCCATTGATTCTACCGGAACGTATTCGAATCTTCCGTGGAAATTATGTCCGCCGGCAAATATATTCGGACAAGGTAAACCCATATAGGAAAGGCGACTTCCATCAGTTCCTCCACGAATTGGAATGATCATTGGCTCAACTCCTACTTGCTTCATTGCTTCTTCAGCAATATCAACAATGTATTTCACCGGCTCAATTTTTTCACGCATGTTGTAATACTGATTGGTTATTTCCAGACTTACACTTCCCTCACCATATTTCTCACAAAACTCATCACAAAGAGATTGTACAAATTGTTTTCTCCCTTCATACTTCTTCATTTCAAAATCGCGGATAATGTATTGAAGATTTGAATTCTCAACATTTCCCGCCATCGAAATTAAATGGTAAAAGCCTTCGTAACCTTCTGTTTTGTCGGGCACTTCATTTTCAGGTAAACGTGTCAGAAATTCATTGGCAATCAACATCGAGTTAATCATTTTGTCTTTCGCCATTCCTGGATGAACATTACGGCCCTGAAAGCTGATTTTTGCAAATGCAGCATTAAAATTCTCATACTGCAACTCGCCAATTTCACCACCATCAAGCGTATAAGCAAACTCAGCTCCAAACTTCTTCACATTAAAGAAATCAGCCCCTTTTCCAATTTCTTCATCAGGCGTAAAGCCAACATGAACAGGACCGTGTTTAATTTCAGGATGTTCGGTAAGATATTCTATCGCAGTCATGATCTCTGCAACACCCGCTTTATCATCCGCCCCCAACAGCGTTATGCCATTCGTTGTTATTATCGTTTGACCTTTGTATTTTTTCAATTCCGGAAAATCAGCAACTTTCATTACGATATTCTTTTCTTCATTCAAAACAATATCTTCGCCATTGTAGTTTTCCCAAAACTGAGGCTTCACATGTTTTCCTGAAAAATCAGGACTTGTATCCATATGAGCTACAAAACCTACGGCAGGAACTTCATGATCCAAATTGGAAGGAAGAACAGCCATAATGTATCCGTTCTCGTCAAGACTAATATTTTCCAATCCCATCTCTTCCAATTCCCGGGTCAATTCTTTTGCCAAAAACATTTGTCCGGGTGTACTGGGAGTTAACCCGGTTTCGGTATCCGATTGGGTATCGAATTTTACGTATCGTATAAATTTTTCTATTACGGCACTCATATCTGGTGTTTATAATTAAAAATACACAAATAAAGCTTCCCAAAACTTTTTGGTGAAGCGTTGCAATATTACTAAAATGATGTTTGAAAATGAATTTGATTCAGGTTTTCTTATTGCGAATCTTAACTGTTATACATCATCGGATTTAAACTGAAAACCCAATCGTTTACCCGTTGGTATTCTTGCATTCTGAATTTTCTCGAACATCTGTCCTACTGACATGATCTTCACATTATCGTATGGAGGAACCAATAAATCGAAATTCAAAGAATAATTAATGGCAGTTTCCACAATGTTTCGCAGGTTATCATGATCTGCAGTAGAAACCGATAAATCCGTTTGCAGCAAACCCAATTGTCTTTTCCCCTCAACAATGTAATGCTTTTCTCTGTTGATAAAAATCCGGGCAACCAAATATCCTAAATCCTCATATCGAGTATATTTAAAAGAATCTGCCAAAAAATTATAGACATTAATAATGCCTGAGTAAGCATTGTCAGGATCTGTTTTCACGTAAGCTTGCTTCCACACATTATGATCTCTGTTAAATTGAAAGACATTGGTATGTAAACTAAAAACTAAAATATCAGATGCAATTTTAATTTGATATTCAAATTCTCCTTTGTCTTCAAAAGATAAAAGTATATTTTCATCGACCTCGCCTAATTCTGAATTATACTCTTCAATTAAATTTTTAACTACAACCCGTAATTCCTCAAATATTTCCTTGGTATTTTTATAAACAATTTGCTTTAATGAAGCTTTGTCCATAATTGTTGAGAGTATAGCAGCTTTTGTGTTTAAGATATTCATTGTATTATTGTTTAAAATTGAAAAGTAAATATACAAAAAAACAGTCATCAGATACCTGATGACTGTTTGATAATATTTACATTTAACTTTTCTTAATTAATAGGATTTTGCAAATACCACCCGTTGCTTAGAAGGCTTACCGGTTACCATACAAAAACCTTCTTCACCATCTCCTTCGAAAGGAATACAGCGAATAGTTGCTTTAGTCTCTGTTTGAATTTTCTCTTCTGTTTCGGCTGTACCATCCCAGTGAGCAAGGAAAAATCCGGTTTTGCTTTCCAAAAGTTCTTTAAACTCTTCGTAAGTATCTACTTTTGTCGTTTTTTCTGTTCTAAAATCTAATGCTTTCTGGAAAATGCTATTCTGAATTTCTTCCATTAAATTTTCAATCAAATCTTCTACACCTTCAATAGAAACTGTTTCTTTTGTTAGGGTATCACGACGGGCCAACTCAATAGTTCCATTCTCCAAATCGCGGGCACCAATTGCCAAACGAACAGGTACACCCTTTAATTCGTATTCAGCAAATTTCCATCCCGGCTTGCGATTATCGCTATCATCGAATTTAACTGAAATGCCTTTGGCTTTTAGTTTTGCAACAATAGGATTTATAGTTTCTGATATTTTTTCCAGCTCTTCAGCTTTTCGGTAAATGGGTACAATCACAACCTGAATTGGCGCCAGTTTTGGAGGCAGTACCAAGCCATTATCATCGGAGTGAGCCATAACTAAAGCACCCATTAAACGGGTTGAAACACCCCATGAAGTTGCCCAAACATAATCCTCTTTGCCTTCTTTGTTAGTAAATTTCACATCAAATGCTTTTGCAAAATTCTGTCCCAAAAAGTGAGATGTTCCAGCTTGAAGAGCTTTACCATCCTGCATTAAGGCTTCAATACAATAAGTATCCAATGCTCCTGCAAAACGCTCAGATTCTGTTTTATGTCCCTTTAACACAGGAACAGACATCCATTTTTCAGCAAATTCACCGTAAATATCAACCATTTGTTTGGTCTCGATCAATGCCTCTTCTTTGGTTGCATGTGCCGTATGGCCTTCTTGCCATAGAAATTCTGATGTACGCAAAAATAAACGGGTCCGCATTTCCCAACGCATAACATTCGCCCACTGATTACAAAGAATTGGTAAGTCGCGGTACGATTGAATCCAGTTTTTATAAGTACTCCAAATAATCGTTTCAGAAGTAGGCCGAATAATTAACTCTTCCTCCAATTTCGCTTCAGGATCAACAATCACTCCTTTTCCGTTCGGATCATTTTTCAAACGGTAATGAGTTACCACTGCACATTCCTTTGCAAAACCTTCCACATGATCAGCTTCCTTACTCAAAAATGATTTAGGAATTAAAAGAGGAAAATATGCATTTTGATGACCCGTCTCCTTGAACATTTTATCCAATTGAGCCTGTATCTTTTCCCAAATAGCATAGCCATAAGGTTTAATAATCATACATCCCCTTACAGGAGAGTTTTCTGCTAAATCTGCCTTGATCACCAAGTCATTATACCATTGCGAGTAATTTTCGCTTCTACTGGTTAAAACTTTTGCCATTATATATTGTTTTGGTATGGTATTTGCTACTTTTATGGTAGTTATAATTCCTTACAAAAGTAAAAAATAATCTTAGATAATTCATTATTGGAGGACAAGCGATGAAAACCTATTTAAAAATTCTACTCGTTACAGCATTCTTTGCAACCAGTTGCTCCCCATCTTATGTGGGAACAGCAGTTTACGAAGATGATTTGTATTACAATCCTAATCAGGCTCCTTTATTAGTTCAAAAAGTTGAAGCCAATTCCCCTGCTGTTCAAAAGAGCAATTCTTTAGCTCCGTCAACTGCAACACAATCATCAACAAAAACCAATCCAAACATGGAATCGGAAGCTCTTGATGATCGTAATTTTGATGCATTACAACAAAAATACACTGAAATATTAAATGATGAGTCAATTGGTAGTGTCGACACAGTGATTTACGAAGGTGATTCAGGTTATTACTTAGGTGGATTTTCTGGTTCGGAACGGGATCAGGAAGAAGCTCAACGTTTACGGGACATGTATCCTCAGGGATTTGGTTACTACGATAACAGTGGTTACAATACCGCCATGTGGCTGGCCGGAGATCCTGACTGGAATGTTTACGTAGACGGAAACAATGTATGGTGGACACCAACATGGACAAATTACCGCTTTTACAATGGATATAATTACTCCACAATGAGATACGGCAATCTGTTTGCTTACAACTATCCATACGGAAACTATGGCTATAATTCCTATTGGGGATTTAACATGGGCTTTGGCGACAGCTGGTATTGGGATTTGAATTTCGGCTGGGGATTCTCAAATCACTACTACGGAAGCTACTATCCATACTATGGACACTATGGTTATTACGGGCATCATGGATATTATGGCCACCACGGATATCATAATTATGCCTCTTCAACTTATGATGGAAAAAGAAGATCAAATAATTATAAGGCAGGAACTGCAACTAATGCAAGTGCCTCCAGACGAACAAACGCAAGTGCGGCATCGGCGTCAACCCGAAGATCTGCTGCTTCAAGCACGAAAGCTGGTACTGTAAGTACAAGCAGAAGATCAACAAGCTCAGTTGCCAATGATATCAGAAGGAGTAATGCCGCGGCTCGTTACAGCTCAGGCAATGGAAATTCTTACGGAACAAGAAGAACTGTATTAAATGGCACATCAGGCAGAAGATCTACTTATGGAACTACTCCTGCAACAAGGACAAATACCAGAAGTAATTATTCCAACGGGAATATCAATCAAAATAGAAACAGTTATTCTAATACCCGTAGAAGTTCGTCACCAAGTTATAATAAGCCACAAACGAATACACGACCTTCTTATAACCGATCTTCAAATTCGAACAAATCGAATTATTCAAAATCGTCAACAAGATCGTCTTATTCTAAAGTGAATAATAATTCGTCCAGACCATCATACAGATCAGGTTCTTCTAAATCCAATTCTGGTTACAGCAACAGCGGAACCAGAAGATCATCTGGATCGTCAGGATCGTCGGTTCGTTCCTCTAGAAGCAGCTCCGGATCATCAGGAACTTCAACAAGATCATCAAGTGGAAGCTCCAGATCATCAAGCGGAAGTTCGAATTCAAGCAATTCAGGAAGCACCAGAAGAAGATAAAAAAAATATTCACCGGAATATCGTTCTCCAAATTCCGGTGAATATAAACAAAACCTATAGTAACATATTTACGATCACCCTATATCTGATATAACTTTTCAGTTTACTCTCTTTAGATTGAATAGTTGCAATTTTTAATCAGGATAACACAGGACATTTTAAAATACTTTTTTATGAAACGATATACTTTTTTGCTCATTTTGTCCCTAATTGCAGGAACTACCTATTCTCAGAGTGTAGATAATGCTCTTAAATATTCGAGACAAGAATTTAGTGGAACTGCACGTTCAGCCGCCATGGGCGGTGCTTTTGGTGCTTTAGGTGGCGACTTTTCAAGTCTAAGCATTAACCCTGCAGGTATTGGTGTTTACAGAAGTTCTGAATTTACGTTCACTCCTTCGATTGAATATACTAAATCGAAAAACAGTGGATTTTCAGAGGATAAATACAGCTTTACAATGGGAAATGTTGGCTATGTAGCAAGCTACATTCCAAGAATAGCACCTGAGAAAGGATGGCAAAATTTCAACTTTGGAATTGGCTACAACCGAATTGCAAATTTCAATCGTGAAGGATATTTATTCAATTTAAATTCAGGAACTTCATTGCTTGATAAGTGGGCAGATTTGGCCGCCGGCAACTCTCCGGACAACCTGTACTCTTTTGAAGAAAAACTTGCTTACGATACTTATCTTATCAACAATGATGATGAGTTAAATTATCAATCTGTTCTTTTCGGTAATGATCGTATGGATCAGCAAAAACGAATTGACGAGAAAGGATACATTGGCGAATATGTATTATCATTTGGAGCAAATTATGGGCACAAGCTATATTTAGGTGCAACTGTTGGAATTCAAGATCTATACCACAAATCAACAACCTCTTATTCAGAATTTTCCCTTGCTGATAACATTACATCATTAAATGAATTTACCTTTAATGAATATATGACAACATCTGGTGTCGGTGTTAATTTTAAATTTGGAGCGATCTATAAAGTCACAAACAGTTTAAGAGTGGGTGCAGCAATTCATACTCCTACATTTTATAATCTTGACGAAACCTATGATACATCAGTAAGTTCAGAATTTGATCCAAATATTCCTGATGCATTTCCTGAAGACGGAGATGCATATCATGCCTTCAAGTCGGAGTTTGTATCAAGAACCAGTTACGATCTTGAAACTCCGTTTAGAACAATTCTTAGTGCAGCCTACCTATTTGGCCAAAAAGGTGTACTTAGCGTTGATTACGAAATGATTGATTACTCTAATGCCGAATTTAACGATAGTGATGCAGGTGATTTAATGAGCGAAAATCAAGACATTGCTAACTCGTACCGTTCTACTTCTAATTTAAGAATTGGTGCCGAATACCGCCTTACTCCTAATATAAGTATACGCGGTGGATACGCTAAAATCGGAGATCCTTACAAAAATTTTAATATTGATGAGGGTTTTGACACCTACTCAGCCGGTTTCGGAATTAAACAAAACAACTTCTTCTTTGATATGGCTTACCAGTACAAAGAATACAATGAAGATTTTGTTCTCTACTCAGGCAGTAATGATATCGTTCGTTTAAACAATACAAACCATCAGGTTCGAATGACCTTTGGATTCAAATTTTAAGAACATTACTACTATAAAAAGGAGATTGCTATAATGGCAATCTCTTTTTTATTGCAAAAAAATGGCTGAAACAATTGTCTCAGCCATCTTGTAATCCAACAATTGGATTTTATAAGATCATCCCGGCAGCAACCGTTTCATTGGTTCCTTCATCAATAAGAATAAAACTTCCCGTTAAACGGTTCTTTTTATACGAATCGAAAAACAATGGTTTTGCTGCTTTAAAAGACACGCATGCAATATCGTTTAATCCAACCACCTTATCATCTGTCACTTCATCCAAGGTATCAACATTTACTTTAAACTTCACATCACGAATCATACATCGGGTTTCGTTGGTGGTGTGCTTAATTGTATATTTTCCACGAGGCATCATAGCCCGTTCATTCATCCAGCAAAGCATTGCCTCAAATTCCTGACTAACATTCGGTACATTATTCGCGTCAACAATCATATCTCCTCTTGAAATATCAATATTATCACTTAATCGTAATGTTACTGATTGAGGAGTAAAAGCAACTTCTTGTTCTCCGGTAAAAGAATCAATCGCCTCAATACTAGTTTCAATTCCCGAAGGTAAAATCCGAACCTTATCGCCAGGATGAAAAACACCACTTGCTACCCTACCGGCATATCCACGATAATCGTGAAACTCATCTAATTGGGGACGAATTACATACTGAACGGGTAATCTTGAATCTCCGTGATTACGATCATCAACGATTTTAATATTTTCCAGAAGATCCAACAATGGAGTACCGGAATACCAATCCATTTTAGTTGATGCATCCACCACATTATCACCCAATTTTGCCGAAATAGGAATAAAACGAACATCTTTAATGTTCAATTTATCAACAATCGTTTTTTGGTAATCAGACTTAATTCTATCATAAGTCTCCTGTGAATAGTCAACCAAATCCATTTTATTGATGCACACAATAATATGTGGTATTTGCAGTAAATTGGCAATGTATGAATGACGAAGTGTCTGTTCAATTACACCATTACGTGCATCCACCAAAATTAATGCAGCATTCGCAGTAGACGCACCTGTAACCATGTTTCGGGTATACTGAATGTGTCCTGGAGTATCGGCAATAATAAATTTACGTTTTGGCGTTGCAAAATAACGATATGCAACATCTATGGTTATTCCTTGTTCACGTTCAGCTCTTAAGCCGTCTGTCAGCAAAGCAAGGTCGACTTCTTCATCGCCTCTTTTTTTACTGCTGATTTCGATAGCTTCCATTTGATCTTCGAAAATGGCTTTACTATCATATAATAATCTTCCAATAAGGGTACTCTTGCCGTCATCAACACTTCCTGCAGTGGTGAATCGTAAAAGCTCCATATCTAAATATCCTGCTGATTTCTCTGACATATCTGTATTTTTCTCTTAGCCTCCAGCTTCCAGCTTTTAGCCTCACATTCAATTTTTAAAAATATCCTTCTTTCTTACGATCTTCCATCGCAGCTTCCGACCTTCTGTCATCGGCTCTTGTTCCACGCTCGGTTGTTCTTGTAGCAGCAACTTCTTCGATAATTTCTTCTAAAGAATGTGCCTCCGATTCAACAGCTCCGGTGCAGGTAGCATCTCCAATGGTACGGAATCTAACGATTCTTTTCTCTGTCTTTTCTCCTGGACGCATCGGTATGCAATCACTTTTAGCCAAAAGAGTTCCATTTCTTTGAAACACTTCACGTTCGTGGGAAAAATACAGATTAGGAATTTCAATATTTTCAAGATAGATGTATTGCCACACATCCATTTCAGTCCAATTCGAAATAGGAAATACTCTAAAATGTTCTCCAATGTGTTTCTTCCCGTTAAAAAGGTTCCACAATTCAGGACGCTGATTTTTTGGATCCCACTGACCGAACTCATCTCTATGAGAGAAAAAACGTTCTTTAGCTCTTGCTTTCTCCTCATCGCGACGACCACCGCCCATTGCACAATCTACTTTTAAATCTTCGATACCATCCAAGAGTGTAACTGTTTGCAACTTATTTCTACTGGCATTAAATCCAGTTTCTTCTGCAACTTTTCCCTGATCAATAGAATCCTGAACGTAACGCACAATAATACGGGTTCCTGTTTTCTCCATCAGCATATCTCTAAACTCGATGGTTTCTGCAAAATTATGTCCCGTATCAATATGCATCATTGGGAAAGGCACCTTTGCAGGAGCAAAAGCCTTACGAGCCAAGTGAAACATGATAATAGAATCTTTTCCTCCGGAAAATAACATGACCGGATTTTCAAATTGAGCAGCAACTTCACGAATCACAAAAATAGATTCAGCTTCCAGTTCTCTTAAATGATTAATATTGTATTCCTTCATTCGAAAATATTTTATTTGCTTTCTAACAGACTATTTATTGAAACAGTCATTTACAATAAAGTCTACTTAGTTTTCAACTTCACTAATTTCTTATTAACCGAGGTAAAATTGCATTTACAACTTTTTCTACCGACTCCTCAGGCGTCATTTCAGAGGTTTTGATTTCCAAAAAAGGATTCTCAGGTGCTTCAAAAGGTGAATCAAGGCCAGTGAAATTTTTAATTTCTCCATTTCTGGCTTTCTTGTACAATCCTTTTACATCTCTCTCTTCACATACTTTATAAGATGCATTTACATACACCTCTAAAAAATCTTCTTTCCCAACTATTTCCTTTGCTACATCCCTAATATCAATAGTAGGACTCACAAAACAATTAATTGTAATGATACCACAATTCAAAAATAACTTAGACACCTCGGCAATTCGCCTGATATTTTCAGTCCTGTCTTCTTCCGAAAAGCCTAAATTTTTATTGATTCCTGTTCGGATGTTATCTCCATCAAGAATCTGGGTTAAAAAACCCCTCTTCTGAAGTTCCTTCTCCAATCCGATAGCAATAGTGGTTTTACCTGATCCGGAAAGTCCAGTCATCCAAATAACCTTAGAATTCTGATTTAAAACCCCCTCTTTATCTTCCCTTCCTAAAATCCGATCAAACACAGGATGGATATTTGTTGCCTTTGTGGTCATTAACTATTTTTTGTTTTGCTATTTTCTTACAATTCTGATTTTTGAAAAGTAAGGGCAAATGTACATATTATCAGTAGATTTTAAAAATCTACGCATTTTTCAATTCATGATTTTCTGCAAAAAAAAATCCGGATTTTTCAATCCGGATTCAAAAGATAATATTTAGCTTTTTATTATTCTTTACAATCACAAGGATTAAAACTCTTATTATATTGACTCATAGCCCTATAACTCATACCCATACTTGAGAAACCTCCGTCATGAAATAAATTCTGCATGGTAACTTTCTTTGTCAGATCTGAGAATAAAGTGATGCAATAATTCGCACATTCTTCAGCAGTAGCATTTCCAAGAGGCGACATTCGTTCCGAGAAATCAATTAATGAATCGAATCCTTTAACTCCGCTGCCGGCAGTAGTCATTGTTGGTGATTGCGAAATAGTATTAATACGCACACTTTTTTCACGTCCGTAGATGTAACCAAAACTTCTGGCGATTGATTCCAACATCGATTTAGCATCAGCCATATCGTTGTATTCGTACATTGTTCTTTGCGCAGCGGCATAAGATAAAGCAACTACTGATCCCCACTCAGCCATTGCATCAAGCTTCTTTGCTGTTTGCAATACTTTGTGAAATGAAATAGCCGAAATATCCAATGTTTTTTTCAAGTATTCGTAGTTCAATTCATCGTAAGCAAGTCCTTTACGAACATTTGGCGACATACCGATTGAATGAAGAACGAAGTCAATCTTACCACCTAAAATCTCCATTGATTTTGTAAACAACACTTCCAAGTCCTCAGGACTTGTAGCATCAGCAGGAATTACCTGAGCATTACATTTTTTAGCCAATTCATCAATTGTACCCATTCGGATGGAAACAAGAGTATTTGTTAAAACAATCTCAGCTCCTTCTGCCACGGCAAGTTCTGCAACTTTCCATGCAATAGACATTTCATTCAAGGCACCAAAAATAATCCCTCTTTTTCCTTTTAATAAATTATACGACATACTTAGTAATTATCATTTTTTTCAGCTTCAAAGATAACACATTAAATTAAGAATGATCCTAAATAAGCTCATTAATTAAGACTGAATAAATTCTTTAATTCAATCAGATATGAAATAATCAATTAGATAACAACACTTTAGCATTATCCAAAGCTGCCTGAGTGAGGTCAGCTCCGCTTAGCATTTTAGCAAGCTCTTCTATTCGGCTTTGCTGGTCGAGAAGTACAATATTTGAATAGGTTTCCAGCTCATCATCTGCCTTATAAACCTTATAATGATTTTTTCCTTTTCCTGCTATCTGAGGAAGGTGAGTAATACTGATTACCTGAATATTTTCTGCCATTTTATTCATCATAGTCCCCATTTTAGCTGCAATTTCACCGGAAACTCCCGTGTCAATTTCATCAAAAACGATGGATGGCAATGCTGTCGACGAAGATATTAAATACTTGATACTCAACATGAGTCGGGACAACTCTCCCCCTGAAGCAACTCTTTGCACTTCCTCTAGCTGACCATTCTTATTGGCACTGAACAGAAAACTCAAATAATCGCATCCCAAATACTGAAAATCTTCTTTAATTTGTGTAGAGACCTTAAAGTTTGCATTGGGAATTCCGAGCTGAACCAGCTGCGAAACGATTGTTTTCTCAATAGCAGGAATTACCTTTACCCTACTATCTGTAAGCTTTTTAGCTGATTTAAGAACCAATTCTTCCTGCGCTTTTAATTGCTTCTTCAAATCTTCAATGAAATCATCACCAGAAACAATTTTATCCACCTTTTGTATCAATTCTTCCCGTATTTGAATTAGTTCTTCACCAGAATTCACATGATGTTTCTGTTGCAGGGAATAAATAGCATCTAATTTCTGATTTAAAAATTCAATTCTTGAAGGATCCAATTCAACAGACTCATTGCTTCGATCCAATTCTTGCGCAAGATCATTCAATTCGATATATGCACTCTCCAATCGTTCAAAAAAACTTTCAGCATCCGGAAATACGTTTTTGATTTGAGCTACTGCATTCCGCGCCTCTTTCAACTGCGTAACAATCGGGAATTCACCTTCCGACAGATTTTCATACGCTTTAACCAAACCCGACTTAATCTCCTCGGCATGAGTCAGAGTTTCCAACTCAGCTTCCATTTCAACTTGTTCACCGGCAACTAATTTTGCCTCAAGCAATTGTTCCAACTGAAACTGAAAATAATCCAAATCAGCCTTTTCCTTGGCAGCCAATTCTTCTTGTTTACGCAACTCCTGCTTTAGCTTTTGGAATTTATCAAAACACTCCTGATACTTTTTTAAGATCTCCGAATTGCCTGCATAAGTATCTACAATTCCAACCTGATATTCGAAACTTCCAATCACCAAATTCTGATTTTGGCTGTGCACATCAATCAGGCGCAAACCCAACTCTTTTAAAATTTTTACACTTACAGGTGAATCGTTCACAAAAGCCCGGCTCTTACCATTAGGAAGTATTTCTCTTCGCAGCAGCGTTTCCTTTTCGTAATCCAATTCGTTGTCAGCAAAAAACTTCTCTAATTGATACCGTTCAATTGAAAATGAACTTTCGATTATGCACTTTTGTTCTTTATCCTTAAGTACATTCACCTCAGCTCTTTGACCTAAAACCAAGGATAAGGCTCCTAAAAGTATTGACTTACCAGAACCTGTTTCTCCCGTTATTACTGAGAAACCATCTGAAAATTCAATATCCAGCTTTGTAATTAAAGCATAATTCTGAATTGATATGGATTGAAGCATAGGAATCTAAAAAATGATCATGGTAACTCGGCAAAACAAGCTTATTCCTAAAATAGAATTACTTCTCTTTTTGCCCTATTATTTTATTGTATTTTGAAATATTGGCAGGATCAATTTCGCTGAGTATATTAAAAACCCTTTTCTTTTCATCCGTAAAGGATTCTGAAAAAATATTTACCAACTCATCGGCTTTTGCATCAAAAAATATTTGAAGAATAAATGATCCTGGTTTTGCTCTATATGCTTTCTGAAGTAATCGTAAACTTTCTGCTATTTCGGCTCTCGATTCAGTTAAACGTTCTGCCATATTATCCAACCCTAAACGATGGTAGCGATAAAGGCACTCTCGAACTGGACTATAAGCATTGTTTAATATGTTCTCGACCAACCAATATCTGTTTTTCCTACTTTCGAAAGCCTTCCAACCTTTTACATTTGAATTTTGCATCTTATTTACAATCTCCTCGGCTTTTGCGTAATAAACACTCCCGCCATCCATCGAATAAGTATCGTAATCCAAACCTAAAACAATATAAGCATAGTACGATAACAATGCAGTTAAGCTAGTAGGTGTAGTTGCCTCGTTGAACTCTAAAGTTTGATACTCTACGTACTTGAACTGAACATCATCATCCTTAAAATTCAGCAATACACTATTGTAAGAAGAATTAAATATTGGTCGGCTAACCTGAACCTGAACGGTGCCCTTAAACTCATCAGCCGATATTTGATTGGTTAAATTAATTAGAATTGTACATTCAATTCTCTCATCGTAACTATAAACGTGATCTGTCCATCGGGTAGTATTCATAAACTCGTAAACCGCAGTCTGAAGCGTTCTAAATACCTGCTTATTGGTTCCCTGGATTTGCTGACTCACAATCTGAACATTACACCTTAACTCCTGAGAATACAAAGGAATGGAGATGATAAAAGCAAATAGCAATACAATGAGTTTTCGCATAATTCGATTTCAAAAGTTACCAGCTAAAGTTAAAAATTTAAACGGAAGTGAACCAATATTTATTCTTCATAATATGCAATCAATTCATTAACGATATCTTTTGCCACCTCTGCTTTACTTTTCAATCCGTATTTTTTACACTCCCCACTCTTATTTATTATCGTTATCTTATTGGTATCGTACTGAAAACCGGCACCTTTATCATTCAATGAATTAAGAACTACGAAATCCAGATTTTTCTTCTCCAACTTCAATTTGGCATTGGTTTCTTCATCATTTGTTTCCAATGCAAATCCGACCAAAAATTGATTTATTGTTTTAATGACACCCAAAGATGCTGCAATATCCTTTGTGGGAGTAAGCTCTATGGTATAATTTTCCTTTCCCCTTTTCACCTTGGTATTTTCGGTTGTTACAGGTGTAAAGTCGGCCACAGCAGCGGTCATAATTCCCCCATCGCAGTTTGGGAATGCCTTTAGCGATGCCTCGTACATTTCCTGAGCGGAAACAACATCAATACGTTTAATATTTGAATTTTGAGTACTTAAAGAGGTAGGTCCGCTTACCAAAACAACCTGAGCTCCCTGGGAAGCCAATTCTTCGGCTATTGAAAAGCCCATTTTCCCAGATGAAAAATTACCAATAAAGCGCACAGGATCAATCTTTTCGTAAGTTGGTCCTGTGGTAATTAAAATCTTCTTATTGCTTAGTTTTTTTTTTTAGATTCGAAAAATTCGATAATTTTCTTAACGATAATTTCCGGTTCTTCCATTCTTCCCTTTCCGTAAAGTCCGCTTGCCAATTCACCACTCGAAGGTTCTATAAACAGATCGCCGTAGGATCTTAAAATTTCCATATTCCGCAATGTGGCAGGATGCTTAAACATATCCAAATCCATTGCAGGTGTATGAATAACCGGACACTTGGCTGAAAGATAAGTTGTTAAAAGCAAATTATCACAAATACCATTCGCCATTTTAGCCATTGTATTGGCTGTAGTTGGTGCAACAATCAATAAATCTGCCCAAATACCTAAATCTACATGACTATTCCATGATCCATCATCATGCTTAAAGAAATCTGATAATACGGTATTTTTGGATAAGGTGGCCATGGTTACAGGAGAAATAAACTCCTTTGCATAGGTAGTCATGATCACTTTTACATTTGCTCCTTCTTTCACCAATAAACGCACTAAAGAAGCCGCTTTATAAGCAGCAATACTTGCGGTAACTCCAAGAATAATGTTTTTATCTTTTAACATAAATCAGACTTAAAAATAAAAAGTTCCCTTTTGCTGCAAAGGGAACTAATAAACTATTTTGTAATTAATCTTCTGTTTGTACCTCTTTTGCAGGATTTCTGTAATAGATTTCTCCATTAATAAATTCCTCAACCGCGATTAATGATGGCTTTGGCAATCTCTCGTAATATTTAGAGATTTCAATTTGCTCGCGATTTTCAAAAACCTCTTCCAAGTTATCTGTATAAGATGCAAACTCCTGCAACTTCTTATTCAGTTCACTTTTCAGTTCAACAGCAATCTGATTAGAACGTTTTGCCATAATCACCACAGATTCGTAAACATTACCCACTTCTTCACTTAACTCAGTCATGTTACGGGTAATTGTAGAACTTGCTGCATTTGTTTTCTTGTAATCCATACTATAAAAGAATTAGATCTATTTTAAATATTCGTATTAAACTTACTCAAGTAGGCTTCTATACCTTCAATCATTTTTTCAGCACGCTTTCGATACTTACTTTCAGGGAATTCATCAACAAAAGAAAAATATTCTTCCTTTGCGAGATTGTATCTTTCTCTTTTTTTGTCTTCAACACTTAATAAGGCCAATTCATATCGAGATTCCAACAACATAAACATTAAATCTTCCCGATAAGAAGAACCAGGGTAATCTTTCAATCCATTTTGCAAGGAAACAATTGCTGCAGGAAAATGTTCTCTGTCATAATAATTTCTTGCACTTAGGAATGATTTCAGCACCAGCTTATCCTGCATCTCATCAATATAATCGTTGCATTTTGGAATTCGGGTAGAATTCGGATAGCGGTTAATGTATAATTGAAAAGCATCAATCGCATCTTTTGTTGATGTCTGATCCAATCTTGGTTTTGGTGACTCCAAATAGTAGCAATATGCACTCATATACAAACTCTCTTCTGAATATGGACTATCCGGAAATGTTTTCAGGAAATTCCTGAAGAAATACCCCGCAGAAATATAATCTCCCGAACCATACGAACAGTAAGAAATATAGTAGCTGATTGTTTCCGCCTTACTTGTTCCCCTATAAATTGGTAACAACTCCTCAAAAAGAGTTGACGCTTTTACATATTCTTCTGCATTATAGTATTCAACAGCCTTCTTATATTTCAAAGGATTATCGTTACTCTTAAGAAGTTTTTGATACTCACTGCATCCACCTAAAACAAAGGTGAACAGTAAAAAAACATAAACAATTTTTCTCATAGGTATAGCTACTCCATTTTTTTGCATTTTGCAAAGATATATTTTTCAAGCGAAAAATAGGATACTTTCCACTCATATTATACAATTCTTTATAATTTATTGCTAAAATTCCAAAAAACATTACTTTTGCACAGTTGCAATTAAAACATTTCAAAAAAAGCATAGACTGTGGATATATTTGACAAAGTTACCTCAAAAAAAGGAAATCTAGGGCAATACGCTAAGCAAGCTCATGGATATTTTGCATTTCCTAAATTGGAAGGCGAAATTGGATCAAGAATGAAATTTCGAGGAAAAGAGGTTTTAACATGGAGTTTGAATAACTATATCGGATTGGCAAATCACCCTGAAGTAAGAAAAGAAGATGCTGAAGCTGCTGCAAGATGGGGATTAGCCTATCCAATGGGAGCTCGTATGATGTCCGGACAAACAAGCCGTCATGAAGAGTTAGAAGCTCAATTGGCTGATTTTGTTGGAAAACCAGATGCATTCCTTCTTAATTTTGGATATCAAGGTATGGTTTCTATTATTGATTCTCTTGTTGGTCGTCATGATGTGATTGTTTACGATTCTGAATCGCATGCATGTATCATGGATGGTTTGAGACTTCATGTTGGAAAACGCTTCGTTTATCCTCATAACGATATGGATAATCTTCGTAAAGAATTAGACAGAGCCACTAAATGGACTGAAAAAACAGGTGGTGGTATTCTTGTAATTACTGAAGGTGTGTTTGGAATGGCTGGTGACCTTGGTAAATTAGATGAAATTTGTGCCCTTAAGGATGATTTCAATTTCCGTTTACTAGTTGATGATGCTCATGGTTTTGGTGTGATGGGAAAAACCGGTGCTGGTTCTATTGAGCATTTCGGTGTTGAAAATAAAGTAGATTTGCATTTCAGTACTTTCGCAAAAGCAATGGCTGGTATCGGTGCTTTTATCGCCTGCAGCGAAGAAGTTGGTACTTACCTAAGATACACAATGAGATCTCAGATTTTTGCAAAATCATTGCCAATGCCTATTGTGGAAGGATCTATTAAGCGTTTGGAACTTTTGAAAAACTCTCCTGAATTGCGTGAGAAACTTTGGAACGTAACCAATGCTCTGCAAACTGGTTTAACTAAAGCCGGATTAAACATTGGCGTAACAGAATCTCCTGTAACACCAGTTTATTTATCGGGTAGTGTGGCTGAAGGAACTCAGGTAACTATGGATTTAAGAGAGAATTACAATATTTTCTGTTCTATCGTTGTTTACCCTGTAATTCCTAAAGGACAATTGCTACTTAGATTGATTCCTACTGCAATGCACACTTTAGAGGATGTTGAGTACACTGTTAACGCATTTAAAGAAGTTGCTAAGAAATTGAGCGAAGGAAAATACAGCAATGAGAAATTTGCTGATATTTTTAATCAATAGTATTCTAAACAATAAAAAAAACGACATTCTTTCGAATGTCGTTTTTTTTGCGTAAAAAAATTACCCGACTAACAAGTAATCGGGTAATCTATATCTAACAAAATTTGCATTTATTCTCTTTCAGAAATAAATCTCTCAGCATCCATAGCTGCCATACATCCTGAACCTGCTGAAGTAATTGCCTGACGGTAGTGAGGATCTTTTAAATCTCCTGCTGCAAACACTCCGGGAACATTTGTTTTGGTCGAATCCGGTTCAGTCAATACATATCCTTGCTCATCGGTTTTTAAATACTTACTAAATATCTTTGAATTAGGTGTGTGCCCGATTGCGACAAAATAACCATCTATTTTGATGTCCACTTCTGTCTCATCGGCCTCTCCCATTCGCTTTATCAACTTAGCCCCCTGCACTACACCGTCGCCATAAAGCTCTTTGGTATTGTGCTCATAAAGAACTTCAATATTTTCTGTTCGGGCAACACGATCCTGCATAGCCTTAGAAGCTCTTAAATAATTTTTACGTACAATTAAATATACTTTCCTGCACAATCCAGCCAGATAAGTTGCTTCTTCTGCCGCCGTATCGCCACCTCCAACTACTGCAACATCCAATCCACGGTAAAAGAAACCATCGCAGGTTGCACAAGCTGAAACTCCCGAACCCATATATTTTTCTTCGGTTGGAAAACCTAAATATTTAGCGGTAGCACCCGTTGCCAAAATAACTGTCTCTGCCATGATAACTTTCTTTCCGTCAACAATTACCTTGTGAGGATAAATAGAAAAGTCTACTTCGGTTACTAACCCCCAACGACAATCTGTACCAAATCTTTCTGCTTGTTTTTTTAAATCAGCCATCATAGCCGGGCCGGTAACTCCATCTGCATATCCGGGAAAATTATCAACCTCTGTTGTTGTTGTCAATTGTCCTCCGGGTTGCAAACCTTCAATTAAAACAGGATTCAAATTTGCTCTTGCGGCGTAAATTGCTGCAGTATATCCGGCAGGACCAGATCCAACAATCAGACATTTTACATTTTCCATATCCCCTTCAGGTGTAGAAGGATTGGTATCCTTCAGATTCATTGACTTAAATTCCATATATGTTAATTATTCTATTTCTAAATAAGTTTTCGAGTAGCAAATCTACAAAATATCCAGATAACTACAAGTGTGTTTATTCATAGAAAAAGTAGATGTTCACATCAATTAACTCGAATCTTTCAGCTGTTTTCATTTTGACAATTCTTAGACATAAACTATATTTGTTGCCTGCAATATCGGGGCGTAGCTCAGCCAGGTTTAGAGTACACGTCTGGGGGGCGTGGGGTCGGAAGTTCGAATCTTCTCGCCCCGACGATGTAAGATTAATGATTATCAAGCGGTTACATCCTCTGTAACCGCTTTTATTTTGCTTTATTTTTACTTAAATATTGCGGTTTAAGATGCTTTTTGTAGCTTTAAAAGTATAAAAACGTGCAAATTATGGTAGCGATAAATCTCAACTTAGACACCCGAAAAGCCAAGAAAGACGGAACATTTCCGATAAAATTATTCTTACGGCACAAAACAAAAATGGCTTATTTAAATGCAAATTACTCAATTAAAGAAGAATATTGGGATAATGGAAGAATAAAAAGAGGTTGTCCAAGTATTGAAAATATAAGATTCGCAAACAATAAACTAGCCATGATGCTTAAACAAGCAGAAAAGGGTGTATAAGGCTTTTTACAACGTGGATTGTAACGAAAGAACAGCTTTACTCAATCTTATTAATTTATTTTATAACCGTCCAACTTTTGGGGTTCACTTCAAATTGGATTGCCTGAGGTACGAAGGCTAGCCGTAGAGTTCAACGGAAAACCTGACCCGAAGCCCCCCAAATAATTAACAATTGGGAATGAAATGTATCCGTCTCCACAATAGCGCATATGGATTTTCGATAAGATTTTAGATTTTTACATTCTTAAAATTCACATAAAAAGGATGTACTATGATTTTTAATTTCACGGCAACGACACGTTTTTATTTTTT
>NZ_MVDE01000022.1 GCF_002843385.1 Labilibaculum manganireducens | reverse complement strand
TTTGTTGTTTTGGACAACAGGTTATGAGATCTCTCGGGATAAGATAACGTACTTTCGTCACGTCCTACTTGATTTACTCTTAGTGGTTACGGTTGACTTTTGGGTTTTCCCAATCCATAGCTCGGTTACCCACACTAATAAGCCTTATATCAAGTTTCTGTTCGTTAGAACGATGACTTTGCTGATGGCTTCCTTCAGATTTGGGGTCGCCCCCAACACCCTTGCCAATTGCTAGTTCTTCCTGTCAACTCGGCGAACTCAAGAACGTTTCATCTTGATAGCACGTTACCATGCCCGACATACTAATCCATTGCACTACTACATTTGTAATAATGCAATTCAAAACTACTTTACAAGTAAGAAAACCGAATGTGATAAGAATTTGTGTAATTGAGATTATTATGTCTCGCTAATTGCCACAGGTTGCAGACTTGCGGGAGGTGGGAGAGAACTCAAAAAAACGACTATCCATAAGCCCCTTTAGGGGTTTGGGGTAAGCGTATGGAATTACAACTGACAATAATTGTTCTCCCGAAAGTGTAATTTGATTGGAAATACAGAAGATCAAGAAAATGCATTTTCCCTATATAAGCATCATCTCCTATAGAATTGTCATTCTAAATTGGTAAATTTAGAGTTCTTCCAAAACTCTCTTTTATGACTCCAAAAATAAAAATCGTAGTTACTGATTTAGACGGCACTTTGCTTCCTTCGCTGGGTAGTATCAGCAAAAAAAATTACGACACTCTGTACAAGCTAAAAGAACAAGAAATTATTAGAGTGATTGCCACGGGAAGAACCCTTTACTCAGCTTTGGCAGTATTGCCTGAAGATTTTCCGATTGATTACCTCATTTTTTCATCGGGAGCAGGCATTATGCAATGGAATACGAAAGAATTGATCTACTCTCAGCAAATTGAGGCCGAAGAAGTTTTGGAGGTATCGAAAATTTTAATCGATCATGAAATTGATTTTATGATTCTCGATCCAATTCCTCTGAATCATCAGTTCTGGTACTATCAAAGCGGAAATAAAAATTTAGATTTTGACCGAAGGCTGGCTCTTTACAAGCAATTTGCAACACCTGTGGGTAAACTGGAAGATACCAAACGGGATGCCTGCCAGATTTTGGCCATACTTCCCAATAAAGTAGATTGGTTTGAGGAATTAAAGGCAAAATTTACAGATATTAAAATCATTCGGGCAACTTCGCCACTCGATCATGAATCGATTTGGATGGAGATTTTTCCCGAGCACATCTCAAAAGGACTAGGATGTCAGTGGCTTTGCAATAAATTAGGGATCTCAAATACCGAATCATTTGCAATAGGAAATGATTACAACGATATTGATCTGCTCGATTGGGGGGAGCACAGTTTTGTGGTAGCCAATGCTCCCAAAGAATTGCGGTTAAAATATCAGGTAACCGATAGTGTTACTGATGATGGTTTTTCCAAAGCTGTAGAATGTATATTAAAAAAACAAACTACATCGCAGCAAGCAGCAAATCGATGTCTTTAGCCAAAATGCCAAACGAATCGCCCAAGCGACGATTGGTTAGAATTCCTCTGTAAATATACGTTCCATGCCGCAAGCCAATATCATGTTTAATAAACTGATGCACACCTCCGTTGTTTCCAATTTGCAATAACAATGGCGAACAGATGTTGCTTAGGGCAAGAGAAGCCGTTCTGGCTACATGAGAAGGTACATTGGGGACACAATAATGCAAAACACCAAACTTTTTAAATACCGGATCTTTATGCGTGGTCATCATTGAGGTTTCGAAACAACCACCCTGATCGATACTCAGATCGATAATGATAGAACCCGGCTTCATTTTTGAAACCATATCTTCGGTAACAATAAAACCGCTTACATTTTTTTCGTAACGCAATGCACCAATTACAACATCGGCCGAGGCCAAGGCTTTTTCCAAAACATGAGGATGAAAAATTGATGTGAATACACGATGTCCCAAATGATCTTCCAATCTGCGCAGGCGATAAATTGAATCGTCGAACACTTTAACCATAGCACCCAATCCTGTGGCAGATCTTGTGGCATATTCAGCAGCTGTTCCTGCACCCAAAACAATCACTTCGGTTGGTGTTATTCCGGTAATTCCACCCAGCATAACCCCTTTTCCTCCATGAGCCTTGCTTAAATATTCGCCGGCAATCATTACTGAAGAAATCCCGGCAATCTCGGACATGGAACGAACAACCGGAAAAAAATCATTTTCATCCTTCACCAATTCCAGCGCAATAGCCGTCACTTTTTTTTGCATTAACTTGCGGATGTTCTCTACACACTGACTTTTAATTTGAAGAGCAGAAAACAGAATCTGATTTCCCCGAAGCATATCAATTTCTGAAGACGACAAGGGTGAAACCTGAATGATCACATCACATTGATAAATCTCACTTTTATTACTGACAATCTGAGCACCGTTTTCGCTGTATTCCTTATCGGTATAATTGGATGCCAGTCCTGCACCACGTTCAATCATAACATCGTGACCATTATTCACCAGGACTTCTACAGACTGAGGAGTTAAACAAATACGGTTTTCACCTTTACCTTCCTCTCTTGGGATACCAATGGCTAATTGTTTACGTCGACGTTCAACTTCCAACATTTCTTCTTTAGGCTGGTAAAATTTCTGCCCAATCGGAAAATTCCTCGATCTTTCACTTAGTGGCGCCATATAAAAATTGTAATATTAAAGAAGATTATAACAAGTATAATGAATCTACAATTTAAACAATTTTTTACTATTATGCATATTCCTTAATCAGTGAATGGTAATCGAGCGACTGCCATCCATTTCTTCCTTAAAAAAGACTTCCACAGTATCGTTAGGTAAAATAGATTCAATTTTTTCGGGCCACTCAATAAAACACATGGCGTTACCGTAAAAATAATCCTCGTAACCAAAATCATAAGCCTCTTTTACATCCTCAATCCGATAGAAATCAAAATGGTAAATAATGTCATCTTTCGGTGTATGATATTCGTTCACAATAGAAAACGTTGGGCTATTAATAGTATCCTCAACGCCCATTTCATCACAAATTGCTTTTACAAAGGTGGTTTTTCCAACACCCATTGCTCCATAAAGAGCAAATACACGCTTTTTTCCCACTATGGAAAGAAATTCTTTTGCTGCTGCATTAATCTCTTTCAGCGAGTTAATTTTTAATACACTCATTTTCGAAAACAATTGAAATCTAACTTCTAGCGCGGATTTAGTGTTATTAACGGAACTAAAACCTCCTCGAGCGAAATTCCTCCATGCTGAAAAGTATTTCGGTAATAGGAACTGTAGTAGTTAAAGTTATTTGGATAAGCCAAAAAATCCTCGCCCAATGCAAAGATATAAGAAGAACTTACATTTACCTGAGGCAGAAGTGCTTTTCGTGGATCTGTCACCTCAAAAACATGCTTTGGATTGTAGTTTAGGTTCTTACCCATTTTATACCGCAAATTGGTATTTGTTTGTCTGTCGCCAATCACCTTTACCGCATTTTGAACCCGAATGGAACCATGATCGGTTGTAATAACCAGCTTTACATTCTTTTCGGCCAGCTTCTTAATTAATTCCAATAACATAGAATGTTCGAACCAGGAAAGAGTCAAAGAGCGATATGCAGCCTCATCAGGAGCCAAATCACGGATCATATCACTTTCGGTGCGGGCATGCGAAAGCATATCCACAAAATTATAGACAAAAACGCTCAACTGAGATTCCAGAATAGAGCTGATATTCTCCATTACTTTGGCACCCATTTTTTCGTTATTGATTTTCTCGTAATGGTAGCTTACATCCTTGTAATCGCGTTTAAACTGAAATCCGATAAACTCCTCTTCGTGAATGTTCTTACTCGACTCTTCATCCTCATGAATCCAGTGACCGGGATGTTTCTTTTGAATGTCCAAAGGCATTAAACCTGAAAACATTGAATTTCGGGCATACTGGGTTGCTGTAGGTAAAATGGAATAATACATATCATCATCTACCACCGAATAGTAACTGTTAATTACAGGATATAAGGTTTGCCACTGATCGTAGCGAAGGTTATCAATAAGAATAAAAGCTACCTTTTGTCCTTTATCAAGCAAAGGATAAACCTTTTCTTTAAAAACGGCAGGAGTTAGTAACGGTTTATCCGTATTGCCAGGCTCCAACCATTCCAAATAATTCTTTTTTATAAAACGGGCAAACAAATTATTGGCTTCGTTCTTTTGCATGCGCAGAATTTCATCCATTCCCGATTCTTCAATATTGGCAAGTTCCAATTCCCAGAACACCAGCTTCCGGTACATTTTCATCCAATCGGTAAAATCGCGGCAATCGTTGATTTCCATTCCCAATTGTCCGAACCGCGACTGGTAAGCAATCGTTGTTTTTTCCGAAACCAATCTTTTTTTATCGATGTGCTTCTTAATGGTAAGCAATATCTGGTTCGGATTTACTGGTTTTATCAGATAATCAGAAATCTGCTTTCCAATTGCCTCATCCATAATGTCCTCTTCCTCACTCTTGGTAATCATGACAACCGGCAGCGCCGAATCGATGGATTTAATTTCACCTAAAGCTTCCAAACCACTCATGCCAGGCATGTTTTCATCCAGTAAAACCAAATCGAAATGATCCTCGCGAACCATATCTATTGCATCATGAGCGTTATTGCATGGTTTTACAATGTATCCTTTTCCTTCTAAAAAAATAATGTGAGGTTTCAACAGCTCAATCTCATCATCTACCCAAAGTATCGTAATATCTTTCACAAACGTTCATTTTTAGTTCAACCGGGAAATAACCAGGCTTAGTACCAGAAGTAACGAAATACGGAACCTTTTATTTCGCAGAGTTTACCTAAGATACCACTTTTTAAAAAATTCCAGGTAAACAGCAGGATCGCCATCCTTCATGAAAACATCTAAATTTTCATCAGAAATAACAAAGTTTCGGTAGTTAACTTTCTCAACGGGTTCAAAAAGAATACGATTCGTGACAATTGCCCTGAAATACATCATGGCCTGCTTTTTATTACGCATATTGGTAACTAAAAGAATTTCCCGATTCTCATCCAAAGCACGAACTTCCACTTTTAAACTTTTTGTATTGTATTTCTTAATTCCGTTTACAAGTTGTTTTTTATTTACATTATCTGTAGAATAAACCAATGCAAAATAGTGCGGCACCTCTTCTTTGTAGGTATATATCCCTTCCTGAACTAATTTCGCCTTCGGTTTAACTACCTCTGTTTTTTCATTATTCAAGTAGTTTTCTTTGAAAAAATCAAGATAAGGGAACAAGGTTTTACTGATGTAGAATTTATTAAAATTCTCTTCGGTAATCACAAAGTTTCGATATTCTACATTTGCCAGTTGCGCATACACCGACTCATCTTTTATCAGATTCCTAAAATAACTCATTGCCTCGGCCTTAGAGCCAACATTATTCACCACAATCATATTTAAGTCGTCATCGTACTGATCTCTTAATACGCTAAAATCTTTGTCATGATTAAAAATATCAGTCCTTAATTTGCCAATATTTACTTTTCGTGCCGGTACCAAAAGAATAAACTTATGATTGTCGTTGGCATTAACTGCAAACTTTGTTGAATCCAAATTCGAATTCACAGAAACCAACTTATCATTCCGCCTAACGGTTGTTTTTCTGTCTGTTCTGCTGATATTAAAATAGCTTTGGGTATAAAAATCCAGATAACCTTCAACATCCTGATTCTTCTTAAAAACATTAAAATTAGAGACAGAAATCACAAAATTCCGGTAATCAGCATTCTCTAAACCTGCAAAAGCATTATCATTCGTGATAACTCCATTAAAATAATTCAAAGCATCTTCTTTATTCTCCAGCCCCTTCACCATTATCATGATCTGCTCTTTGTTTAAAGAGAGTCTATCTACTTTAAAAACACGGTTATTGTATGCCTCTGAATTGTATTTGGAAATATTAAACAGCGTTCGGTTAGGATCAGCATCCTTCTTGTCAAACAGCAATACAAAATAGTGCTCTTCTGCTTCATCAAATTTATAAATCGGCTTCTCTTTTACCTCTTTCTCTTTTCGGGCAAGAGTAACAGCAGCCTGATCACCTTCAATCCGCCAATTTCTAAGCAAACGATTTTGCCGGGCCTGTTCCATGTCCAGTTCAGTATACTGCATCGGAACCGCACCATCATCAAGTCCTTTTAAAATGGCTTTGGCAGTATTCGCTATTTCGGGTGTAGGTTTCGACTCGAGCAACTGATCCAATGATTGTCGAAACTGTGATACATTTTTTGTTCTTCCAATGCACAAGGCCCGTAAAAATAAAAAACGTGGGCGTAATTCACTTTCCGGATATCTCAACAAACCTTCGTTACAGCTTTTTATAACTCTTAGGTAATAGAAATTCTGGTAATCCTCATAGGCTGCAGCATACAATTGGTTCGCCTTTTGACCTTCCGCTTCAATTTTAGCAAAGAAATTAGGATCGCTGAGTGCTTTCGCATAATCACTTCCCTTGAACTCAGTTAATATCTTATTCTTATAAACATCAGCTTTCGAAGAATTTCCAATCTCCTTATTTAATGAATAAATATGGTAGTATGCTGATAACAGATATGGATTATCCGGAAATCTCTGAATGAGTATTTCCATTGTCTCTAAAGCCTTTTCAGGATTATTCAATTTTTCCTCATACACCAATGCCGCCTGATACAAACCCAACATGATTCGTTCATTGGACTTTTCCATTCCTCCTTTTGTAACCGGCAAATCAACCAGGTAATAATCTTTCGATTTAGGGTCCTTTTTAAGTGATGGATCCACAGAATCAGTTCCTGTATTATCTTCTAATGCAAGTTCAACATCCTCAATACTAAAAGTCGATTTATTTTTCCTTCTCCAGTTATCTTCTAATTTTCGTCGTCCCCACTTTCGCTGGAAATCTGATTTCCCCAGACCAATATTGGTAGGATTATAGAAATACCAGTTGCCTTGACTTGCAGTGGCTCTATTGGCGTTTCCCAACATATTATTCTGACTAAAAAAGGCTCTGTTTGAAACCGCTTCTGCTTCTTTTTGCTTTTGTTCTCTTTCCTTATCGTTGATTTCCTGAATGATTCCCTGAATCAATTTGTCTCTGTCAGCAGAACTCATGGAAGCCACCCGCTGCAGACTATCTTCTCTCTCAACCAAATTAAGATTGTTCACCAATTCGGTCAAATTTCCAATTCGAACTGATATTTCAGAATAATTGGGATAGTCTTTGCCCAGATATGTCATGGAACTATCATAACACATTTGAGATTTTGGATAATTCAGATCTTCAAAATAGTAATCTCCTAATTTTAAGAATGATATTGCCTTTTGATTTTCATTGTAAACAGTTCGTTTCGTTGATTCCCAATAATTTGAAACCGCAGCATCCATATTTCCGTCCTTCACGTCCATTTCCGCCAGAGCGTAGTAAATCTGATCCTGATATTCTGTATTCTTTTCATCGCGGAGCATTTTTCGCAAACTCTTCCGGATTTCTTCGCCATTCTCATTTCCAGTGTATGACAATGCACTGCTGATTTTGGCATTAAATGTCATCTCATAAGATGCATTTAAGTCAATCAGTTTTTGCAAAGTACGCAGCGAAGCATCGGCATCCCCCAACTTTTGATAAAGCTGTGCAGTTAAATAGTAGTATCTTGCTTTTTTAGATTTAGAACCTACAAGAATAATTGCTCTTCCCAGTTCGTCAATTGCACTTTCATACTTTTTTTGCTGAATTGCAGTACTTGCGCGCAAAGTTGATATGTGAAGAATAAAATCTTTAGGAAGTTTAGGATCATCGGTTAATCGGTCAAGAATTTCATTTCCCGCTATCAACTCACCTCTATCAATTAAACTACGGGCCAAACCAAGTTTTGCTTCCGGAATTAAATCCGATTCGGGGTATTCTTTTAAAATAAACTCAAATGCTTTTTCAGATACATGATGCTCTCCTTTGTAGAATTTTGCTTTCCCAATTAGCAGATAACAATCATCTATCCAATCATTGTATTCCTTCTTTTTTCTAAACTCTTTGTATTTCTCCGATTGATTGCCTTTTTTACGTTTAGGATTGCGCGTAATCGAATGTATTTTTATGGCCTTGGCTGCCTTTTCGAGGGCTCTGTCCATATCGGAAAAAGACAATGCTCTGGCAGTTGGATCCTGATACTCAAAAACAGGAAGAAGCAAAGAATAATTCTCGGTAATTCCGTCTTCAATTTTCTTTTCACCTTTCTTCAGGCTTTCTTTCCCATTAAAATAAACATTGTAATGTGTGGTTAATGCATGATATTGTCTGCTTACAAATGTATTTTTCTGATTTGAACAGCCAAACACAAAAAGTAAACAACAAACTCCAACATACGCTTTTTGAAAAAATTTACTAGCCAAGACTTATCGTTTTGTTAGATAACCGTTAAAATTGAGAAATTAGTATACGAAGGAACAATAAAAAGTAAAATTTCACTTACAACTTCTTCATAAACCATATAAATCAAACAGTTAATCTAAATCTGATTATAAATAGTAATACTCCTGAAAATTATTAAAACTTTCTGAATATAAGCTTATTTAAGCGAAAATAAAAAAGGAGCATCAGATGCTCCCTTTCAAATCATAATATCTGATACTTTATCGAGTAATTTCTACACGCTTTGTTGGGTCTTTGTCTGCGTTTCTTTGATCAACAACTGACATCAGTTTTGTAGCCAAATCGGCGAAAGCCATACCTGTAACTGTATCTGTATTAACAGCAGCCGGAGTTCCGTTGTCGCCGCCTTCTCTAATACTCTGCACCAGTGGAATTTGTCCCAATAAATCAATGCCTTTTTCTTCAGCAAGATTTTTACAACCATCTTTACCAAAAATGTAGTATTTATTCTCTGGCAATTCAGCAGGAGTAAACCAAGCCATATTTTCAACCATTCCCAAAACAGGAACATTCACACCCGCTCCTTCGAACATGCTGATTGCTTTAACTGCATCAGCCAAAGCTACTTCCTGAGGTGTACTAACAATAACAGCACCAGTAACCGGAACTGTTTGAACCAAAGTAAGGTGAATATCACTTGTTCCCGGTGGCAAATCGATCAATACAAAATCAAGCTCACCCCAGTTTCCTTCTTCAATCATTTGTTTTAATGCATTCGAAGCCATTGGTCCGCGCCAAACGGTTGCCTGAGCAGGATCTACAAAGAATCCGATCGACAACATTTTCACGCCAAATTTTTCATGAGGCTCAATTCTGTCTTTGTCGTCAATCTTAATTAAGCTCGGACGTGCTGCTTCAGAGCCAAACATTTTAGGAACTGAAGGACCAAAAATATCTGCATCAATTAAACCAACCTTAGCACCGGCATTGGCCAAAGCTACAGCCAAATTTGAAGCTACCGTTGATTTTCCAACGCCGCCTTTACCGGAAGCAATTGCAATGATATTTTTCACATTGGGAAGAACTCCAGGCTCATCAACAATATGAACCGCTTTCACCTTGATGTTTCCTTTAATTTCTGCGTCTTTATCAACAAATTTCAAAATGGCCGAAACACAAAGTTTTTTTAAGGTAATAATATTTGGATCGTCTGATTTTTGGAAAACCAGATCAAAACCAATTTTTTTGCCTTCAATTTTAATGTTACGAACCATATCCAGGGCCATGATATCCTTATCGGAACCAGGAAACTTTACCAATCGCAAAGCATCCGTAACCTGTTTTTGAGTATAACTCATGATATATTAAATTTTAAGTCTTTGAATTATTTAAAGAATACGTACAAATGTATGTATTTAGATTCTATTTAAATAGTTATCCCACCTAGTTCTTTGAATGGATCCCAAAAAACACGATCGAAATTTTGTATTTGATCGTCGATAACCACAATGCCTTCACTTTCCAAAAGTTCCTGCATTACATTTTCACCCGGAAAGTGATGTTTTCCTGACAGCATTCCCAATCGGTTCACCACCCGATGTGCGGGCGTGTATTCTTTGTGAGCATGACACTGGTTCATAGCCCAACCTACCATTCTCGATCCTCGCGGAGAACCAACAAATCGGACAATTGCGCCATAACTGGTTGCTCGTCCTGCGGGAATTAACCGAACTACATCGTAAATTCGGGAATACAAATCAGACATTAGCTATTCTTTTTTCTCCCTGCCAAAGCTTCGGTACCAATCCAATTCAATTTCTACATCAGGTTCAATAAACTCAGTTTTACCCTCAAGCATAAATTTATGATACTTAATCGGAATTCCCCGATTCAAAAATTGCTGCTCGTAAAAAGTTCTAATAGAGAGAATTTCATCCGCTTTGCCGGAATGATACAAATCGTTGGTATCAACAAGAACTTTTAGATTGTTCTCCTCGATAACATATTTAGTGTATTCATACAAAAAGTTACTATCCGTTTTTAAATGAACAATTCCCTCTTTAGATAGAAGATTACTATACAACTTTAAAAACCGGGTTCCCGTCAATCTCTTGCCAACTTTTTTCATTTGAGGATCTGGAAAAGTAATCCAAATTTCGGCAATTTCTCCTGCTTCAAAAATAGATTGAAGCAACTCTGCATAGGTTCTGATGAAAGCAACATTACTTAAACCATTATCGATAGCTTCTTTTGCACCACAATAGATGCGGGCTCCCTTTATGTCTATCCCAATAAAATTTTTATTTGGAAATTGTTTTGCCAAACCAACCGTATACTCACCCTTTCCACAACCAACTTCAAGAACTATAGGATTATCATTCTTAAACACATCCTTGTTCCACTTTCCTTTTAACTGATAGTTTGTTTCCCAAACTTCGTTGTGGGTTGGTTGAAAAACATTATCAAAAGACTTCATTTCAGCAAAGCGCTGTAATTTATTTTTTCCCACTTTTAAAACCTCTTATATTATCTATTTTCCTTCTCAATACGAATTCCAACATTTGCAATTCCCTTCAATTTCAGGTCGTACATGCCCTGAGTAATTTCAAACACATATTTTCCCGGTTTTGGAAAAACTACTATTTGCTTAAACGGAACCTGTAAATCAAAAATATCACCAAACCCGCTTCCATACCAATCACCGGTTTCATCAGCTAACTCAATCTCAACTTTCTCTTCTTCAATCTCATTGTCAGGTGATATTACTTTCACAAACACCCACAAATTACTGTAGGCATAATCTCCCGAATTGCGCAGATTGATGAAAATATTATTTGCCTGAACCGTATCTGTTATTTCCACTTCAAAACGAAGAATATTATCCTGATTCCATTCAAAATCAGGAATATTCTCATACTGTTCGTACACTCTGTTAGAATCACAGGAAAGTACTAAGACTCCCAGTAATAATGTGTAAAGAACCCTCAACATCTTCATGATTAGGACGGATTATTTTTTCGTGGTTTACGTCGGAATTTACGCTTCGCTTTTTTCGCTGCCGGTTTTTCCACCGAATCGAAACGATTCAAACTATCCTGACCAACTACATTTTCGTATTCCAAAGTTTTCTTAGGCTCTGCAACAAATTCTGTTACCAGTTTATTAACCTTAATGCCTTTTTTATTCTGTTTGATAATATCCTTAACGGTATCTACCGACAGCTGAACCATATTCATTGTGTTGTATTTATCATACGAATACCACATCAGCCTCTTAAAAATATCTGTCTTCTGATGATAAGCTGTACCATCTTTTGTTTCCAACGGAATATTTGTATTCGGAAAATCTTTTTGAGCATCGATGTAACAATCCAATTCGAAATTCAAACAACATTTAAGCTTACCACATTGACCGGCTAATTTCTGAGGATTCAATGAAATCTCCTGATAACGGGCGGCATTTGTTGTTACCGAAACAAAATTGGTAATCCAGGTTGAGCAGCAGAGTTCTCTTCCGCAGGGACCAATACCACCAATTCTTCCGGCCTCCTGCCTTGCACCAATCTGACGCATTTCAATCCGAATTTTAAACTGTTCGGCAAGCACTTTAATCAATTGACGAAAATCAACCCGATCATCAGCGATGTAGTAAAAAATTGCTTTGGTTTTATCGCCCTGATATTCTACATCACCAATCTTCATATTGAGTTTTAGTTCTGCAGACAGCTGGCGGGCCTTAATCATTGTTTTGTGTTCCAGCGCAATGGCCTCATGCCATTTTTCAATATCCACCGGCTTAGCCTTACGGTATATTTTTTTTGCCTCGTATGTTTTCGGATTCAGTTTCTGCTTTCGCATTTGCTCTACAACCAAATCTCCTGTTAGTGTAACAATTCCTATATCGTGTCCCGGTGATGCCTCTAAAGCAACAACATCGCCTCTTTGTAGTCTTAATTGATTCGAATTTGAGAAGAATCCCTTTCGGGTATTTTTAAATTTTACTTCAACGATATCCGGACATAACACACTCTCAGGAACATCACTCAACCAATCATAAACATCTAGTTTTCCATACAGAAGTCTATCATCCTTTTTATTGGAAGCACAACCTCCGCACTTCCCTTTTGGTTCCTTATTTTCTGTCATACGTATATTGATTATTAGTCGGTAACCGACCGCAAAAATAATGATTTTAATTTATAAACTTTTAAAGATACTAATTCGCCGAATTAATAGCCTCTTATGGCCTTAATAATTTAACCAGTTTCAAGCTCAGATCTAGAAAAACAATTTTAGCATTGGCATTTCTGCCGATATCCGAATGAGCTTTTGAAAGCTCATCAGCCAGAATCCATACATTTTCCTCATTAATGAAAGGCGAAAACCGTTGAGAAAAATTCATTTCCTCGCCATTCAAAAATACCATTTCAGGCTTTTTTAAATTCAAAATGAAATTCTCGCGCACCATACGAACACAATAGTTTAAAAAACTCTTTTGACGTTCGCGGCCAATCCCTGCAATTTGTTCCGACCAATCCATTATTTCCATCACCTTACGCGCATAGCTCAATCGCATAATAGCAACAAAATTCTCAAAATTAAAAGCGTTTTCATCCGAATTCTGAATCAATATCCGGGCTTTACAATAGCTGCCGCCAGCCAAACGAACCACATTGCTTAACTCGGTTCCCGATAAATTAAACTCGGATGTAAGCGCCTGCGATAAATCTCTGGATTCAATTTTTGGAACATTTACAATCTGCGTTCTGGAAAGTATTGTCTGAAGAATTTTTTCCGGCTCTTCCGAAACCATTAAAAACAATGTTTTCTTTGGTGGTTCCTCAATCATTTTAAGCAATTTGTTGGCACAGGACCGATGCATCTTTTCCGGCAGCCAAATCACCATTATTTTGTAATCAGACTCATAAGTCTTCAGATTTAACTTGCGGATAATTTCATTACTCTCCGAAGAATATATTAAGCCCTGAGAATTGTCAACACCCAGAGTTTGGTACCATTCGCCCAAATCAAAATACGGATCACTTTCAATTTGAGATCTCCAGCTGCCAATAAAATTATCGCTCACCGGATTCGTAAAGCCTTTACCAGTTACTACCGGGAACACAAAATGTAAATCGGGATGAATTAACTTCTGGTATTTTTTGCATGATGAACAAACACCACATGAATCATTCTCCTTTTGATCCAAACAAGACACATATTGCGCAAAAGCAATTGCTAAAGGTAATTTTCCAACTCCGGCCGGTCCAACCAATAGCTGAGCGTGACTAATTCTATTTTCTTTTACTGTTTGTATGAACTGACTCTTTACCGATTCAAGTCCAATTATATCTTTGAATTGCATGAAATTAATTTCGATTCTGTTACAGGCATCCTAATGTTACCAATCACTTAACATTGATTTCCGAGCGATCACTAAAATGCAAAATTAGCTGCAAAAACTCATTAGGCTACCCAAAGTTAAAAAAATATCAGAGTGCTTTGCTAAAAGTAATCATCTTGCAATTAAGAAGTCTCCAAATCTGACGTTTTAGCTCCTATTATTCAAATTTATTTTTTTATGCAATCGTTTCAAAACTAATGCCTCATAACACCTAACCCACTGCATTAATTACAGATACAATAGTTTCCCCTATCTTTTTTGCACTCATTTGCAGAAAAAGCTACCTTTGGATACACGAAAAAAAACTAAAGACAATTATATCATGCAAAGTATTGACACTTACAATTTTTCAGGTAAAAAGGCTATTATCCGAGTAGATTTCAATGTGCCTTTGAACGAGCAATTCGAAATTACTGACGACACACGAATTCGTGCTGCTCTGCCTACTATCAAAAAAGTATTAGATGGTAATGGTTCTGCTATCCTGATGTCACATCTTGGTCGTCCAAAAGGTGTAGATGAGAAATTTTCATTGAAGCACATTGTTGCTCACCTTACAAAATCGATTGGTGTTGAAGTAAAGTTTGCTGATGATTGTATTGGTGAAAGTGCAAAAACTATGGCTGCTAATTTAAAGCCTGGTGAAGTTCTTTTATTGGAGAATCTTCGTTACTACAAAGAAGAAGAAAAAGGTGATGAAGAATTTGCTAAAAAATTAGCTGATTTAGCTGACCTTTGGATCAACGATGCATTTGGAACGGCTCACCGTGCACATGCTTCTACTGCTGTTATCGCAAAATTTTTCCCGGAAGCCAAACTTTTCGGATATGTAATGGAAGGCGAATTATCAAGCGTTGATAAGGTATTGAAAGATACCAAGCATCCGTTAACTGCCATTATGGGAGGAGCTAAGGTTTCTTCAAAAATTGAAATCATCCAAACATTAATGTCAAAAGTTGATCATTTGATTATTGGTGGTGGAATGACTTACACTTTTGTGAAAGCAATGGGTGGAACTATTGGAGACTCATTGGTTGAAGATGATAAATTAGAAATGGCCCGAGAAATTCTTCAGAAAGCAAAAGAGAACAACGTGAAACTTCACCTTGCTTCCGATGCTTTAATTGCTGATGCCTTCTCTAACGACGCTAACACTAAAGTGTGTGATGTAAATGCAATTCCTGAAGGATGGATGGGACTGGATGTTGCTGATGCAACTATCGCCAGCTTCTCAAAAGTAATTGAAGAATCAAAAACTATTCTTTGGAATGGTCCTGTTGGAGTATTCGAAATGGATACTTTCGCCAAAGGAACCAAAGCAATTGCTGATGCGATTGTAACTGCTACCGAAAAAGGTGCTTTCTCGTTAATTGGTGGTGGTGATTCTGTTGCTGCAATCAACAAATACGGTCTTGCTGACAAAGTAAGTTACGTTTCAACCGGTGGTGGTGCTTTATTGGAATACATCGAAGGAAAAGAATTACCAGGTGTAACAGCTATCAGAGGATAATTACTCCAAAATACTTCCCTTTGGGAAACCAAACGCAGTTCTGTAATGGAGCTGCGTTTTTTTATACTACAATCCCAAACACAGTAATAATCTGTCAAGCTATTTCAGGAGTTGATACTACAACACCTAATTTTATTAGCCCCGAGGCAGGTCACACCCTCCCATCGGGACTTTTATGCATCCAATCGGTAACTTGGAGCAGTCAATCGGCAACAATTACCTTCCAATTAGCAACTTGATGGCTTCCCGAGGCAAGGTATACCTTCCCATTGGCAATAAGTACCCATCCATTGGCAAATTAACTGCTCCAAGTGGCGATATCAAATCATTCCTTATCAATTTGGTCATTTTATCAGCCGCAGCTAAAAGCCCTTTCATCTTAAAGTTTTCAATTATCTTTGTCAATAAATCAACATTAAGGTATCAGATAAATGAATTGGGAAGAGGAAATATTTGCCATTACAAACGAAAATGATTTTGAAAAAACAGCACTACGGATTTTTCAATATCAGGCAACGAATAATATAGTTTACAAAGAATATCTGAAGCATTTAAAATTCGATATTTCAACGGTTAAAAGCCTTACTCAAATTCCCTTTCTTCCTATTGATTTCTTTAAATCGCACAAAGTGGTTTCTACCACTAAAACGGAGCAAGCCATTTTCACCAGCAGCGGAACAACAGGAAATTTAACCAGCCGCCATTATGTGCCCGATCTAAAAATTTATGAAGCCAGCTTTACCAAAGGATTTGAGCAATACTACGGGGCAGTAAGCGATTACTGCATTCTGGCTTTACTGCCTTCTTATTTGGAGCGCGAAGGTTCTTCTCTTATTTACATGATGGAGAAGTTGATAAAGGACAGCAAACATGAAAAAAGCGGCTTTTACCTGCACAATCATGAAGAATTAATTGCTGCGATTGCTGATCTGAAAAAACAGAATCAAAAGATTCTTTTGTTAGGTGTTAGTTTTGCTTTGCTCGATCTGGCTGAAAAATTCCAGCTGAATTTGGATGACGTAATCGTAATGGAAACGGGGGGAATGAAAGGGCGCAGAAAAGAAATTACCCGAGAGGAATTGCATGCTTTTCTGACCCAACGATTGGGTGTCGAAAAAATTCATTCGGAATATGGAATGACTGAATTGTTATCGCAGGCTTACTCGAAAGGAGACAGTCTGTTTTTTACGCCAAGCTGGATGAAAATTTTAATTCGGGATACTTACGATCCTTTTTCCTACGAACAGCAAGGCAGAAGCGGAGGCGTTAATGTAATCGATTTGGCTAACATACACTCTTGTTCCTTTATCGAAACACAGGATTTGGGACGAATTCATGCTGATGGAAGCTTCGAAATTCTGGGTCGTTTCGACCATTCCGATATCAGAGGCTGCAATTTGCTGGTGAATGAGTAAAAAAAGAAAACACCAAATAGAGTTTAATGAATGTAAACCAACTCTATTTGATGTTTATAAATTCCCCTACCAAAAGGAACTCAACATTGTATTTTTAACGCTTATTTATTTAAAGCTACCTGCCAGTTCCAAGCAGAAAGCAAGGTTTCGTCAAGACTTTTTTCAGACTGCCATCCTAATTCTTTATTTGAAAAAGTAGTATCGGCATAGATTTGTTCAATATCGCCGGCACGTCGTTCCACAATTTTATGAGGTACTTTTTCGCCTGTTGCCCGTTCGAAAGATTCAATAAGTTCCAATACTGAAACACCTTTTCCTGTTCCAATATTAAAAAATTCATAATTCGTTTTTTGCTTTTCTCCGATCAATCTGCTTATGGCTACAACATGAGCTTTTGCTAAATCGACAACATTAATGTAATCGCGAATGCAAGAACCATCGGGCGTATTGTAATCATTTCCAAATACACTTAACTCAGCACGCATACCTGCAACTGTTTGTGTTAAAAACGGAATTAAATTACCAGGAACCCCCAAAGGCAATTCTCCAATTTTTGTTGATGGATGAGCTCCAATAGGATTAAAGTAACGCAAGGCAATTCCTTTTAATTCAGGATTTGCTTTGGTTGTATCTCTAATAATATCTTCACAAATCGTTTTTGTATTTCCGTAAGGAGATTCGGCTTCTTTACGAGGTGTTGACTCGGTAACAGGCAATTTATCAGGCTGTCCGTAAACAGTGCACGATGAAGAGAAAACTAAATTAGGAATCTTAAATTCCTTCATTGCCTCCAAAATATTCATCAATGAATTTAAATTGTTTCTATAGTACAACAATGGTTTCACAACCGATTCCCCTACCGCCTTCGAGGCTGCAAAATGAATGACTGCATTTATTCCTGTATGTTTCTTGAAGAATTCTGTACACTCTTTTGCACAACTTAAATCTACCTTTTCGAACAATGGACGAATACCGGTAATCGCTTCAATACCATCTAAAACTTCAATTTTAGAATTTGATAAATTATCTGCAATCACAACTTCGCAGCCACTATTTTGAAGCTCGACTACAGTATGGGAACCAATATATCCGGTTCCCCCTGTTACTAATACTTTATTCGTCATAATCTAAATTCTAAAAGAATTATTTTCTTTCGTCTATATCAGTATACACTCAACTTTTGTTAAAAATATTGAATGTACAACTTAATTTTACTACCAAAACATTGCATACAAAACAACAAGAACAATGCAGATTGCATAAGATACAATATTGAAAACCTTACCTGTTACAAATGTTTTTCTACTAATTTCAATTCCTTTTTCATCATCTGCCCCTTTGTTTTGCATGTAACTAACCAATACAATAACAGCTGCCGATAACAAAGCAGTGTATCCCATTTGATCCAGGAAAGGAACATTCGGGAAAATGCCTTCAACAGAGCTTCCTGCCAACCAGCCTTTTGAACCAATTTTAAAGAACATAGCAATAGGAATTGATGATAAAACACCAATAATGGCACCTTTATTTGTTGTCTTTTTCCAGAACAATCCTAACAAGAACACAGCTAAAATACCCGGACTAACCACGCCGGTATATTCCTGAATAAACTGAAATGCCTGATCTATACCTCCCAATAACGGAGCAACAATTCCGGCTATTAATAGAGCACCTGCAGCAGAAAGACGACCAACATTTACAGTTTCCTTATCGGTAGCATTCGGATTAATATAAGGTTTGTAAATATCCATTGTAAAAATAGTTGAAGTAGAATTCAACATAGATGCCAATGAAGATACAATAGCCGCAGCCAAGGCTGCAAAAGCTACCCCTTTCAATCCTGATGGAAGAAATTGCAATAACCATGGATATGCTTTATCTGCAGCATCCATTGTTGGGATGTTGTCCATTGATCCGACACCCAAGCGAGCCATAATTGCAGGATCATTAACCATTACAAAAGCAGCAATACCTGGAATTACAACAATTAAAGGAATGATCAATTTCAGAACACCTGCAAATACAATTCCTTTTTGAGCTTCGCCCAAAGATTTTGCAGCCAATGTTCTTTGAATAATGTATTGATTAAATCCCCAGTAATATAAATTTGCAACCCATAAACCCCCAACAATTACTCCAATTCCGGGAAGATTTACATACTGACTGTTTGCCTTATCCAAAATCATTTGAAAACTATCCGGAGCAACTTCATAAATGTGTTTAAATCCTGCAATAACACCTTCACCACCGGATACATTATTTAAGGCCAAATAGGTTGTAATCAGACCTCCCATGATTAAAAATACAACCTGAATAACATCAGTCCAAGCCACAGCAGAAAGTCCACCGTAAAGAGAATAACTGGCTGCAAACAAAGCCAAACCAAGAATTCCATACATCATAGGAATCCCCATAATCGTTTCCATAGCCAATGCTCCCAAATAAAGAACAGAAGTTAGGTTTACAAATACGTACAGTGCAATCCAAAATACGGCTAGAATGGTTTTCAGGTTGGTCGAAAATCGTTTCTCCACAAATTCGGGAATGGTATACAATCCCTTTTCGATAAAAATTGGTAAAAAATATTTACCTACAATTATTAAAGTTAAAGCCGCCATCCATTCGTAGGAAGCAATAGCCAAACCAATTGCAAAACCAGAACCTGACATTCCAATAAACTGCTCTGCAGAAATGTTTGCAGCAATCAAGGAAGCTCCAATTGCCCACCATGGCAATGATTTACTTGCCAGGAAGTAATCGTCGGCATTTTTTTGATGTCCCTCTTTATCGCGGGATACCCATAAACCTACTCCAACAATTACCAATCCATATAAAATAAAGATGATATAATCCAGAGTTGAAAACGCATTTTCCATAGTAAGGATATTTATTTAGTTTTTGATTTATAATGCACTTTAGACAGTTCTCTTAATCGCAATGCTGCACCTTCTGCTGTGATATCTCTTTGCGGCGTGCCCAACATTTCGTATCCAACCATAAATTTTTTAACGCTAGCCGAGCGTAATAATGGTGGATAGAAATGCATGTGCAAGTGCCACTCCGGATGCTCTTCACCATCGGTTGGTGCCTGATGCAATCCTGCTGAGTACGCAAAAGAAACCTCAAATAAGTTATCATACATTATTGTCAGTTTCTTATATATATCTGCTAAATCAGTTTTTTCCTCATCGGTTAATTCCAATAAGTTCGAAACTGGTCTTTTACTAATAATCATGGTTTCGAAAGGCCATACTGCCCAAAACGGAACCAGAGCAACAAATGAATTATTTTCAACTAAAATACGTTCTTTCTTCTCCAATTCACTATTCAAATAATCGAACAGCATGGTTCTTCCGTGTTGTTCGAAATATTCTTTCTGAGTTTCTGATTCTTTCGAAGTTTCTAAAGGAACCAATGCCGAAGCCCATATTTGACCATGCGGATGCGGATTTGAACATCCCATAATAGCACCTTTATTTTCAAATATCTGAACATAGCCAATGTCCTCTCTGGATCCCAGTTCGTCGTATTCCTTACACCAAAGATCAACCACTTTACGGATATTATCCACTTCCATTTCCGGAACTGTTAAACTATGATCAGGACTAAAACAAAGCACTTTACATACTCCTGATTCGCTCTCCGCTTTAAAAAGTTCACCATCTTCAAATTTCCCTTTCGGAGTATCCTGCAACAAAGCACTAAAATCGTTCTGAAAAGAGTAAACATCTTTGTAATCAGGATTATTCTCACCTCCAACACGCTCATTGCGCGGACATAGGTAACAATTTGGATCGTGAGGCGGACGAACATCTTCCACTACTTTTTCAACCTGTCCCTGCCAAGGCCGTTTCGATCTGTGAGGCGAAACCAATATCCATTCTCCAGTTAATGGATTGTACCTTCTGTGCGGATTCTCTATATAATCAAACTTATCCATCATTATCAATTATTGATTATGAGTTATGAATTGGAAAATTTTCAAAGAACAAGATCACTCTCTCTCTTCAATTCATAATTCGTAATTCATCATTCTTAATTAATTCTTCTTCCTCCATCGCCAATTTCAGCAACATAAAACTCTCCTCTAATTCCGGTTTTTTCGAAATATTCGGCGCCCACTTTTTCAATAAATTCATCAACAAATTCATCTTTTACCAAACTTACTGTTGAACCACCAAAACCACCTCCAGTCATCCGGGAACCTATAGTTCCTTCAATCTTTCGGGCTGCAGTAACCATTGCATCCAATTCATCTCCTGTCACCTCATAATCATCGCGAAGCGAATTGTGCGATTGGTTCATTAATTCGCCAAAAGCCAACAAGTTACCCAATTTTAATTCTTCCACTGCCTTTTTAGTACGCTCAATTTCAGTAACCACGTGGCGGGCTCTTTTTCGTACAATATCGTTTTCAATACTTGCTGATAAAGAGTTGAATTCTGCCGGACTTAATTCACCCAAGTTGGCAATTAACTTTGAGGGGGTAATTGCATCAACAGCAGCCCGGCATTCATCAACCCGTTCATTGTATTTTCCCGCATCCAAACTATGCGGACTGTTTGTATTTCCTATAATAATTTTAACTCCAGATAGTTTTACAGGCACCAATTCGTACTCAAGACTATCACAGTTCAAATAAATTGCATGATCCTTTTTTCCCATTCCGGAAGCAAATTGATCCATAATTCCGCACATCACACCTGCAAATTCATGCTCTGCTTTCTGACTGTACTTTACGATGGTCAACCGATCCTGACCAAACTGAAATTCCTCATTAATTGCAACACCTGTTGCTACCTCTAATGAAGCAGAGGATGACAATCCTGCACCATTGGGTACATTTCCCCAAATTAAAATGTCGGCACCTGTATCCGGCTTTTGTCCGTTCTTCACAAACTGAGCAATTACGCCAATTGCGTAATTTACCCATGTTCCTTTAGGCAAAGGATTGCATAAAGAATCCAAATCAATTTCCTGTACAATCTCCTGATTCAAGGAGCGAAAACGGAAAGACTTTCGTTCAGTTTTACGAATCAAACAATAGGTTCCAAACGATAATGCACATGGGAAAACAAATCCTCCATTATAATCAGTATGTTCTCCAATTAAATTTACCCTGCCCGGCGAGAAATATACATTACAATCACCGGCTCCATAAAAATTTTCAAACTCTTTTTTCAAATTATCAACACGCATAACTTTTTCTTACTGGTTGGTACTGGTCGGTAAATATAGATGTTTTAAATTAATTCCCAAAAAACTTTTTACTATTTGAAATTCTTCTGTTTTAACCTCCCTACAATGATCCTCTTCGAATCAAACGGGATTTATTCTCTATCAAGTCTTTTTTCGATCCCAACACCATTTCTGCCAAGATCTCCCCCATCTCTTTAAAATCAGTACTTATTGTTGTTATACCCTCGGCAACAACTTCTTTTAGCGGTGTATCATTGTAGGAAATAATCCCAAGCTCTTCTCCTATTTTAAATTGCCTGCTATTCGCCTCTTTTACCAAATAAACCAGGTCATTGTCATTGGGAACTATGTACGCCTCTGATTTATTAATTGCATGTCCCTGAATGCTTTCAATTACTTTAAATTCCCATTGACTTGCAAATTCTTTTGCAAATTTCTTAAATCCCTTCATTTGTCCAACCGGTTCTTTTCCCCCGGGAAAAACCCAAAACAACTTCCTGTATTTCTTTAACAAATCAGATCCCGAGGAAAGTGCAGAGAATACGTCCTTTTCGAAATTTTGATAGACTGCAGGATAATGCTTCTTTAAATTTGCATTGGTTTGATCCAAAATGTACACTTTATCCTGAGGCAACTGTTTAAGCACCGAATAGGCATCTGTAAATTTTGCCGGCATAATAACATAGGACGTATATTTCCCATTGTTATTCTCAATCAACTCTTTAAATACTCTTTCGTTAAAATGATGAAAGTAAATATCAACAGTAGCCAGCCCCTTCAAACTCTCCAGAAAGGAATTGTATAAAATTTCTTTAAATGTATTAAACTCCTCGAACAGCAGGAAAATCTTGTGCTTAAGCTGAGTAATATTGCTCTCCAAATAGTAACCTTTTCCCGGTACAGATGAAATAACTCCCCGCGCCTTTAACTCGTTAAAGGCAACCAGTACAGTATCCCGGGATAAATTAAACTCCTTGCATATTGCATTGATTGAAGGCAACTGATCGCCAATAGCAACATCCCCGTTTTCAATGGATTGATACAAAGAATTTATCAACTGTTTGTATTTTGGAACTACTGATTCGTTAGAGACTTGAAAGAGACGTGAAGGCATATTGTATTGATATTTAGATCGTAATTGAAAAAACAAATATAATCATTTTTTAAACTGTTAGGTACTGGTTGGTGATCTTGTCGATTTATTCCATTAAAAGTATTAAACAAAAAAAAGACAGCCACAAGGACTGTCTTTTTAACTACATACTAAATTATTTATCTCATATGAACTATTCTACTCAACTAAAATATACATCGAAGGGTCAGTATTACTAATTAAAATATAAGAATTTAGACCATATTTAGAAATATATACACCATTAGGATCAGTAATTAGAGCCAATAACATTTTTGCTCCATCTGTATTGTATACATCTCTCCACCACGGTCCAAAAGTAAGATAACCCCACGTAACTTGCAGTTGCTCTGGTGCATCTTCTTTTTCTGCAAAAGTAAAATCCGAAAATCCACCCCAATTACTTCCCGGGGTACCTGGAGCATAACATAAAACATAACCAAATTCACTATATATTTGGATCTCATTTAAAAGAGGAACTCCTTCTACTAAACTTGGAACCATCTCCTTAATTGCATATGAAGTTTGTTTTACATTTCTCAAATTAACAGACATATAACCATTAAAAACACCAGCTTCAGATTCTAAAACTTCACCTACAACAATTGTTATCTTCTTACCATCTACCTCTGAAGTAAACCCACTATTCTCTTTATCAAAATCAAAAGATTCAACTATTAAACCATCAACCTCTAGTCCTTTAGGGAACAACAAGCCATTTTTTGAAATTTCATAATCATTTTCAATGATTTGATATCTACCATCATCTAGAGGAATACGCAATACTATCTTATCAGAAAATCCGATAACCTGAGCCTCATATTCACTCCCCTCAATAATTAATTTTTTAAAAAATGATAGTTTACTATATTCCGCCATCATTTCTTTTGCTTCTTCCAAATCTCCATCACTACTCTTAAAAAATGATAATCTAGTCTTTTCCGATCCAGAATCTGTTTTACTTATAAAATCAATTCTATCATCAGAAACTTGATCAAACAAAAATTCATATTCAGCTTCATCTCTATTTGCTTCATAAATAGCATGAAAAACAGAATAACTTTCAAATGTTAATTCTGGAATCTGAGAAGCTGAAATACGATAACTTATTGTATTATCATCATCTCCATCATTATAGGTAGATTCAAACTCAACAGTATTATCTTCATTAAATTTCATTGAGATGGCATTACCAAAATAATAAGCAATCCATTTACCATCACCTTCTATTAATTTGGCCTTATAATCCGATAAAACAGAGCTCAGCCTTTGTTCTGGATTTTCATCAAATACCGCATCTTCCACATTATCGCAAGCTGAAAGGAATAATAGCGATAAAACTAGTATATAAAATAAATTCTTCATATCTATTCTTGATTTAAGGATTCATTAATTTTAATCATTACATCGTCGCGAACTTGATCTAAGTCAATATCAAATTTCTCAAGGTAATAATCTTTAATCATCTTAAGCTTAACACTTATCAAATCTCGACCCTCATTCATACCCTCTGCATCGTCAGCAGGTTTAAGCATTACTGGATTACCATCATCATCAACTACAGGATTCCCTTGGTCATCAACTTTTTGATAAGGAGCCGTTGGTTCATGAGTTAAATAACGAGCTGCAAATTCATCGTATTCTGATGTAAGATAAATAGATAACAATTCGCAAAAATCTTCATTCACATCAGAAGATCCATAATTCGATGTCATTCCTAAAGTAATTGCCTCTCTTGATATTTTAGGGCCATTTACCTGGACATCTTCACCCATATTAATCCAATTGTTAGACTTGTAATTCTCTGGACTTACCTCTTTGTATCCATTTGGTAAATTATTCTTTTGATGAATAATATGTCCATACTCGTGTTCAGCGGTTCTTAACTGTCTCAATAACCAAGATTTATTCGATAAATCGAAACTATTTACTTCGGTAAAAGTAATTCTTGCTCCAGCATCAGCATATCCTAAGGTAACAGATTGTCCATCAGGATTATACATGGGCGAACCAATAAAAATAATTTCAGGAGGAAAATGTTCTTGCATAAAAGCTTCACCTGCCTCTGTTTTTATAAAAGGAGCAAGCCAGAAATCCAAAATGAATTTTCCCATTGGAATACATACATCACGCAAAGGAGGCGTTACCTTTTTGGTATCATCAACATAACGATCTACCCATTGCCATCTTACTGCTGTTCCATAAGGATTTAGAAAATTCGCTCTAAAATAAACACTGATTTCATCTGTAGATTCTTCAGTAACCTCTGGAACATATACTGCTTTATCATCATCGTCACAAGAGAAAAGTAAACCTGCGACTAATAAGTAAAATAATATTCTTGTTTTTCTCATCATTTCCAATTTTAACGTGGATTTTTAACAATACCTCTCGAACTAGCTGGCAATGGTATTTGGAGAACCTTCCTCAAATCATTTGCCTCTAATTTTATTTCTTTTCCATCAAAAGTAAGATGCGAAACAGAAATTCCATGTCGTTTAATATCTAACCAACGCATTCCTTCTTGAATAAACTCTTTCCTTTTCTCGTCAAGCATAAGACTATATAAAGCGTCTTTTTCAGAAGGAGTTACAGTATTGTTACTTTCATTTAATGTTGAATAAAAAGTCTGAATATCGGCAATTGATAATTCAGTAGCTGCTGTATGACGTAAAGCTCCTATCGCATTTAAATCATTAAGAGCTAACATATAATTTCCAAGCTCAAGATTACATTCTATTCTATTAAACACGAGTTCTTCTCCTCTTAAAACTGCCTGCACATAAAAAGGAAAACCAGTTGTTGCAGTTAAACTTTCTTTGTAAAACTCTTCTTTAAACTTTGGAGCCATAATTGAATTACGATCACCTGTTCCGTAATATCCTAAGTTATTACCTCTCAAATCATCACCTCCAAAAATCGTTTTATCAAATAAAGCATTCCACTGTCGAACACCAGTACGGTAACCATAATTGTATCTTAAGCCAACCCCTACTTGCTTTTCAACTATTAAAATATTACTGGCATCGGTATTTAAAATGTAGAAATTTCTCTTAGCAAGAGCTCCAGACTGACTTCCCAATTCGTCATAATCTTTAATGAAATTGGTATTAACAATATTTTCACCTAAAATGAGATTAGCATATTTTATACTCTCTGTATACTCTTTTTTATACATATAAAACCTACAAGCAAAAGCTTTTGCTGCCGTTGTTGTGAAATGATAACGCTTAGAACCAGAATAGTAATCATCAGATAACAAAGCCATTCCATCTATCAAATCCTTTTCTACCAATTCATATACCTTAGCTACAGTCTCTCTTTTGTAATCTTTTATTAGTACCTTTTCAGCTTGCGTAACATAAGGCACACCTAAATCTGAATCCGAAGTTGCTGGATCATAATTATTCGAAAAAAATGATACTAACATAAAGTGTGCATAAGCCCTACATAATAAAGCTTCCCCTTTTATAGCATTTTTATAATCTATCTCATCTGTTTCAATTTTTTCTAAGGCTTCTAAAGCTGAATTTGCCTGTGCTATTGCCTTATATGAACTATTCCAATAATATGTAGGAGTATTGTAATCGTCAAACTCATCTAATTCCTTCCACATAAAGGCATCGGTCATATGAGTTTTTTGACTATTTGTATTAATGTATTCTACATCATCGGTCATCCAATCGGTAAAGAAATAATCTCCTCTTGGATAGGCAGGAACCAAAAGCTCTGCCGTTTTATCTAATGTATTTGCCTCAATTCTATTGTCTGGCGTTTCTTCTAAATAGTCTGAGCAACCAAAAGAAAACAACAATACAATTGCATATATTATATGTGCTTTTTTCATGTTTTATGTTTTATTAATTCTTAATAAAGTAAACTCTTAAGTAATTTTGTCTGTTACAACAAACTACTTGTGAATTATTTAAAATCCTACGTTAAGAGAGAATGTATAAGTTCTAGGTACTGGTAAAGCAACCCCTCCAGAGCGATAAAACTCAGGATCCAATCCATTCAATTTACTATCGGAATACAATAAAGCAATATTTTGTGCTTGCATTGAAACTCTCGCGTTTTGAATACCTATTTTTTGAGCAAAAGTTTTTGGAATATTATATCCCACACTAATTGTTTTTAATCTAACAAAACTACCATCAGCTATTCTAACATCACTCTTGTTATACATTTCGTACAAATTCAAACTCTGAGCATTTAAGTCATCATCAAATCGTCTATCAACAATAGTTGGTACATTTGTAAATTGCTCATCGCCTGGTGCAGACCAACGATCTTCCATCGTTTTAGACAATGATGAATATCCATATTGGTGTAAGTCTCTTGTCTTAAATAGATCATCTAAACGAATTTTATTCCCTGCTCTAAACACAAGTCCAACTCCCAATGAGAAGTTTTTATATGCGAATGTATTGGTCATACCTCCAGAATAGGGAGCATCTAAAACGCCTTCATATTTAAGATATTTCATCACATCTTCTCTAGCCTGCATATTCAAATTCTCGTTAATAGCATCACCCTTACTGTCAATAAATGTTGGTAGGCCTTGATTGGTTAAACCATCAAATCGAATTGAGTACAAACCTCTACGTGGTCTTCCTAACATATTACCACCAGTATTTCGAACATAATCCCCAATTCTATCGTAATTATCAAGTTTGGTAATCTCACTTTCGTTGTAATCGAAATTAACACTAGTAGTCCACTTAAAATCAGGAGTTTTGATATTGGTTGTATTAATGGCAATCTCAAATCCATTAATTTCCATATCCCCAAAGTTGCCATATTTAATTGATCCTCCACCAACACCAGATGTTCTAACGTAACCAATCAAATCAAATGAGTTTCTTCTGTAATAGGCAAAGTCAGTATAAATTATATTGTTAAAAAAAGCAGCCTCAGCGCCAACACTGAATTCGTACATTTTTTCCCAAGATAAATCTTCATTGGTAAAATCTTCAATATCTACACCAGTCTCCTTATCGTAAGGTCTCCATGTTTGGTAAGCAATCAACTTCTGTATAGCACTTGCATTAGGTCCCATAACTCCACTCAATCCATAAGTAGCCTTAACACTAAGCAAATCTATAATCTCACTATCAGCCAAAAAACCTTCTTCACTTGCATTCCATTTTCCACTAACATTCCATGATGTTAAATGACGAGCAGTTTTAGTTTTTCCAAGTTGGTTTGAGCCATCACGACGAATGGTACCATTAAAAGTATATTTCCCTTGATAAGAATAAGCGGCATTAAAAAAATAACCTATATATCGATCTCTTTCCTCTTCTAATTTATTTCTCACCTGATTATTCAAACTAAGATACTTCGAAAGATCTTTATGTTCTTTATACAATCCTCCACGATCATATAAAATCCCCCAACCATCGTTAACGATTTCTTTTCTATCTGTATACTTTACTTCTTGCCCCAATAAGAAACTCATAATATGTGTATCATCGATAGAAGAATTCCAAGAAAGTGAATTACGAACCGAATAAAAATCCAGACTATTATTTACAGTATTATAAAAACCTCCTTCAGGTAAAATAGAATATGGATTTGAATTGGGTTTATCAGGATCCTTAAATAAAAGTTGGTTTGCATCACGAATAAACTGGGTAGACATGGCTCTATAGGCATTAGCTTGATTTGAGGTCTCATGAATTTTGTGCTCTCGTAATGCGGAATTTCTTCGCACCTGAGAAATATTGCTAAAACTTAAATTTTTCGTAATATCATAATCTAAATTTACTTGAGCAACGACATCTGTTGCTGTTAAATTAACTGAGTTATGATTTAATTCATGAACAATATTAAAATCAGAATAATCTCTTCTAAAATACTCCAAATCTCCATTTTCGTCATACGGACGCATACTCCTACTGGTATTCAAAGCATAAGAGAAAGGGTTAATGTCAAAATCTCTTTGATAAACACCATCTACAGCATTAAAATCTCTATCCTTTGATCCTGGCAATTTCTGATCTCTATGATTTACTGACAACTTTACACCAACCTTAAATTTATCTGTTAATTTAAAATCGGCCTTCATTGTTGCCGTGTATTTTGTTACATCATCTGCAATTGTTCTTCCACTATCATTATACAAACTAATAGAAGTATAGTAAGTTGCTTTTTCAGAACCGCCTGAAAAACTAAACGAATGCTGTTGACTTATCGAATTCTTAAAAAGAACATCAAACCAATCAGTGTTAGCATTTCCATATTTAGAAAGAAAATCTTCATTCAATGCTCCATCGGCACCCCAATTGATACTTCCCTTATCAATTTCATTGTACATTTTTCCAATTACTCCAAAATCCTTTGCTCTTACAGATGATCCTAAATCAATCCATCCTTTACGAACTAATTCTTTATAAAAAGACATCTCTGTTGATGAGTTCGCAATATCAAACTGAGAATAAGTAGGACGTTCCTTTATCGCTACACTACCAGTATAATTCACTGACATTTTTCCAGACTTACCTTTTTTGGTATTGATTACAATAACCCCATTCATAGCTTGAGCACCATACAGTGCGGTAGCCGAAGCATCTTTCAAAACCTGAATATCTTCAATGTCATCAGGATTTAAACCTGCAACGCCCGAGCTTAGAACGGTAGATAAGTTACCAGAAGTTAAATCATCGGCCGAAACTTGAATTAGATCTTCTAAAACAACTCCATCAACTACCCATAAAGGCTTATTATTTCCATTTATAGAAGCATTACCACGAATACGTACAACTGGAGCCGCTCCAAAAGTACCAGAAACATTATCCACAGAAACACCTGCAACTTGCCCCTGTAGAAATCTAGATACATCAGGAGTTGCTTCTAATTTAATTTCTGCTGGTTTTATTTTCGCTGCTGAACCTGTAAACAATCGTCTATCAATCTTCTGATATCCAGTAACAACAACCTCATCAATCTGTTCTGAACCCGCAACAAGAACTACATCTATTACTTTTTGATTCGTAACAGTTATTTCCTGAGTGTCCATTCCAATAAATGAGAAAACCAAAATGGCCTCTGATGCATCCGGCAATTGAATGTTGTATTTTCCATCGATATTTGTGGTAGTTCCAATACTGGTACCTTTAATAAAAACAGAAACACCTGGTAACCCGACACCTGTATTATCAGTTACAACACCGCCAACCTTTTTTACCTCCACAACAGGTTTTTCTTCCTTTGCAGGAGTTACAGGTTTAGCTGCTGGTTTAATGATAATGACCTCGTCTCTAATTTCGTACGTAAGTCCGGTATCTTTTAAACAATCCGTTAATATGGTTTGAACGCTTTTGGGTGAAGCGCTTATAGTAACGTTATTCACTTCTTTAATGTCATCAACATTGTAAAGAAATGTGTAATTGGTTTTCTCCTTAACTTTTGCGAAAACCTCAATTAAAGAACCTCTTGTCATTTCCAACTCCAGAATTTCGCCCTGAAGGTTTGCTAATGTCTGAAAACTAAAGACATTAACTACCAGAAACAAAAGCAAGAGTCTTTTTGCAAAAAATGGTTTTCTTTTCTGCATAAAAGACTTTTCCCGATTTTTTTTCATAATTTTGAATGTGATTTGGTTAGTACTACATTTCTCCTCAAAAAGAAATGTTTATTGACTTTGCCGGGGTTTGTGGCTGCAAACTCCGGCTTTTTTTATTTGCAATTTTCTTCGATCATAACACTACGATCCTTTATTGTGAATTTTACTTTTTCAGTTACTTCTATCATATCAAGAATGCTGTTAATATTATCATAGCGGGCAACATCTCCTGTGTATTTTAAATGTTTTATTGAATTGGTCAGGAAAAACACATCAACATCATACCATCGCGACAGTCTAATCATTATATCCTCCAAGCTTTTGTTTTCGAAAACAAAACGTCCGTCTTTCCATGCCGTATATAATCTTGTGTCAACAATTTTTTTTGAAGTTTTACCATTCAATTTATTAAAACACAATTGATCATTCGGTATTAATTTCTGACTAGTACCACGAAAATCATCGTTAACCTCAACCTTGCCTTCAACCAAAGTCGTGAAAATCTCATCCTGATCATTATATGCATTTACATTAAAAGACGTTCCCAAAACTTTAACCTCAGCAGTAGTTACATCAACAATAAATGGATGTTCCTTGTCTTTTGCCACCTGAAAAAAGGCTTCCCCTTCCAATTGTACTTTTCGAACTCCCGTGCCAAACTGCGAAGGATATCTCAATTTAGAATTAGAATTCAACCAAATCTTAGTTCCATCAGCAAGAGTCAGCTTATATTCACCTCCTTTGGGAATAATAATGGTATTGTATGTCAGCTGTTCCTCACTCACCTTTTCTGCAACCTTACTATAAACCAACTCCTTCGAATTATTGGATATCTGTATCCCTTTTTCTTCCAGATTAACTTTTTCGCTCAACTGATATTTCTCACCACCACTTAATACCAGCAGGGCTTGATTTTTACCAGGCAAAATCGCAATGGGCTCATTGTGAACAGAATTGTTGCTAATAGTATACAAAAAGCCTCCAACACCTACGGCAACAATCAGCATCACAGCAATCTTCATTACCTGTTGCTTTAATTGAATTCGCCTGTCTCTTCGTACTTTAGTTTGTATTTGCCTCCAAACATCTTCTTTATTTGCACTTTCAAGTTTTGCTTCTTTCTTAAAGTACAGTTTCTCCGGGTTTTGAGCAAGTTTATGAAAAAGCACAAGATTTTCCTCTTCTGCATGTTTCCACTCCTCCAAAAATTGCTCTTCTTCTGCGTTCAGCTTCCCCTCAAGCCTCTTCACAATTAAATCTGCAATTTTAAAACCAGATGGTAAATTAGTCATATTACAATTTTCTGTGTGCGATTAACATTTATTATAACAGGCGACATGAAAAAAAGGGTGACAAAAGTTTTAACTTTTACCACCCTTTTTAATATTTCGCTTCTACTCAATTCTAAATGAAGTAAAGAATCGAGAACAAATTCTTTAAATTCTCTTTTAAAAATTTACTTGCTCTTTGCTTTTGTGTCTTAACAGTATTGATAGATATATCCAAATCTTCAGCTATTTCAGCATTTTTTAATCCCTTTAAGCTTAATAAGTAAATTAATCTGGCTGATTCAGGCAATTTATGAACCGTTTCCTTAATAATTCGACTCACTTCTTCTTCAATCACATTATGAAGAAAGTAATCCTCATCACAGATATTTTTATCGGATTGCCCCTCGTAAGATTTACGGACTTTTTGATGTTCAATTTGATTTAAGCATGAATTACGAACTGTTTTGTACAAAAATGCTCGTATCGCTCCTTCATGATAAAAAGATGATCTTTTTTCCCAAATTTTAATAAAACTTTCCTGAATTATATCTTCAACAACATCTTGTGCCAAAACATATTTATGACCAAACAGAAACAGCGCATCAAAATACTTGTCGTACAATATTTTAAATGAGTCCTGATTACCATTCCTAAATAACTTTAGGAAAGTTTGATCGAAGGTTTTCATAGTTGGTAGTGGTTAATAATATTAAAACAGGGCTAACAATATTATAAATTATTTTCAGAATAATGCTAATTATCAACCAAGTATTTTCCCTAAACGTTCTAAAATTCACTTTTCCCTGTACAAAATAAAATTCAAATTTTTAAATTACTGATACGAAAAAAAGGATGTCCAAAGAACATCCTTTCACTTATTTACCAATCTTTATTACAAGCCCAATTTCTTTTTCAATTCTTTAGGTACCGCATCTTTATGAACCATTACAGCAACCGTTTTAAGCTTCACATAGGCTTCACTCATGTTTAAATAGCCACCAAATTGATTGCTGTTTTCAGCCCAGGAATTTTTTGTTTTATAATAAACCGTTCCATACTGATCCTTAACAATTCCTGTTAAATGCATCAAATGATCATCTGTCGTTTCAAAATCATCAAAGGTGGCCTGACGAAGCTCTTGGCTTACTTCGGGCTCAATATCTTTTTTACTATTTCCCTTTTCATCTTTTGCCAGATCTTTCTCCCACTTTGCAATTTCAGAATCAGTCATATCAACCGTTTTTTCTGATGGCAAAACAGCATACCCATTTCTATGGGAAAATCCTTTTTCACTAACATCGCCGTCCCAACAAACTGAAAAGCCATTATTGAGAGCGTAGTTAATTACCTCCATCATATCATCCATTGGTACATTATAATACAAATCATCTGACCAATTATCCGGAATCTCCAAGTTAATTTTCTGATAAAAAGGATGATGACTATAAGAAGTCAATTCAATGTAATCCTTCGGATTAAAGCCTAATTTCTCTTGATAAGAAACAGGAGTATATTTAACTCCATCCAATTCAAAATTACTTGGTACTTTTCCCATATAAGTATCCAACACTGCATTTACTGATTCCTCCCAAACAGGTGTGATTTTTCTATTTGGATTTTTGATAACCTCATCCAGCATAGCTTTGGTCGATTGAACCATCTCTTTATGAATGTGAAAATCGCTGCCATACTTATTCCCGGAATAAACACTTTCCGGAACAAATCCATTTTCTTTTACTACGTTTAGAACATCATGAGCTTGTCCGCCTTCACTATAGTTTCCTTTGCCATGATAACGAAAATACCTTTTGGCTTTCTGAGAATAAGCTAACCGAACAATATACATTTCTGATAAATCAATTGCTGGAGCTCCCATGCGCAGTAACTCAGTTTCGATATACGAGATTCCTGCAAAACACCAGCAGGTTCCTGTACTTTGCTGATTTTTAACCGATGTTGTTGGAATATCTACCACAGTAGAATAAACCTTTTCTTCTTTCGTTGTTTCTTGCGCCATTGTTAGATTAACACTAAAAAAGGCAAGAATAATGATTGTTAAAAATGTTTTCTTCATCGTTTTAGTACGTATTTGTTGTTAGTATATTATAATCTAAAGGAACTTATTAATTTGTCTATTTCAAATTCATTAATTCATTCTGTTTCTTTTTAGTCATCTTAGCAACAACCTGATCATACGAATCATCAATCCATTGCTCCAGTTGCCGATCTGATACACTACCATCTATCACTACAGTATTCCAATATTTTTTATTCATATGATATCCCGGCAATACCGAAGAATACATCTCCCGTAACTCAATGGCTTTTTCGGGATCACACTTCACATTCATTTGAAGTTCACCTGTTATATTTGTGAGCAAAAACATTTTATCCAGCACCTTAAAAACCAAGGTTTCTTCATCGAATGGAAATCCTTCACTTACTGCAGTTTTTGAAAGACAATACTCCCGTAACTCTTCAATATTCATTATTTAATACTTTGTTAAGTTTTACTTAAACCTGAGACAAACAAATATAAATACTTTTGGGCACAAGTTTAACTTCGTATTTTCATGAGCATTCAAAATATTTGGTTTGAGAGGCCCAGACTAATAATAATTTTCATTATCACCTGGGCGGTATTAATTGGCTCACTTATTATTTTAAAGAATCTTTCCTCAACAGTTTACAATCAATCCAAAATTTCCGAGCTAAAAGATCATATTAATTGTGTGACTACCAACTCAGAAGAATTATCAGACTACATTTTTAATTATGAGGTTAACAGCGATAAATTCCTAGATGCCATGCTAAGGGTTTATTCAAACAAACCCGAGAACATAAATCTGATTAGGGACAGTATCATCAATATGTATGATAACATTTACGAAAAACTCAATGAATTGGGAATCAGTGAATTTCAGATACACTTGCGGGATGGAGAACAATTCATCTGCTTTAACCAAATCAATCAATTTGGGACTAATTTATTCGACAATCAATTTTCAGTTGAATTGGCGAACATCCGACAAACCAGCATCAAAGGATTTGAAAATGGAAAACAATTTACCGGTTACCGGATAATATACCCATTAAATTATAAAAGTGAACATGTAGGTACTGTTGAAATTTCTCACCCTATAACCAGTATTCTTAAAAATTTAAACCAACTGTATCCCGAACAATATTTTACGATCTCTGAAGATGATTTTCAAAAAAAAGAAGAAATAATCTCAATCGCAGGAAATCAAAAAATCCACACCAACATCTTACACAAAATTAAACAAAACATTGCTTCAAAATTAAGCAATTCATCATTATCCGGCACTCATATATTCACCATTAAAATAGATGGGCATTATTTTGATATTAATATGCATCCGTTATACAATTTCAAAAAAGAACCCTTCGCTTCAATCTGCTCAATCTCAGAAAACCTAAATCGTGAAAACGCCAATCTAATTTTTCTTCTCATTTTCATATTTATCAACATAAACCTCATCGCTCTTGGATGGCTGGTTCTCAACAACTACAACAAAAGCAAGCTTATTTTTTCCCGTTCAAAGGAACTGGAAACTCAAGCAACCAAATACAAACTCGCAAAGGAAGAAGCCGAAGCAAACACCCATGCAAAAACTCTCTTTTTGGCAAATATGTCACACGAAATAAGAACACCGATGAATGGTATATGTGGCATAACCGAAATTTTAAACCAAACCGAATTGTCAAATGAACAAAAGTCTTACCTAAGTATTTTACAGCAATCTTCAGATCAGCTCCTTTCTGTTTTAAACGACATTCTCGATTTTTCTAAAATGGAAACTCACAAACTAAAATTAGAAAAGTTTCCCATCAATATATACAGTATTATTGATGAAGTAGAGAATTTGTATAAAAATAATGCAATTAAGAAAGGTCTAAGATTTTCGACTAACACTAATGGAGATATACCTTATTTCTTGGGTGATCCTACTCGATTACGTCAAATTTTATCAAACTTGATCAACAATGCAATAAAATTTACCAACAACGGAAGTATTGCTCTGCAAATAGAAAAAAAATCTGAATCCTGCTCCGAGATAGAACTTCTTTTTAAAGTTGAGGATACTGGAATTGGAATTGATCCTGAAGATCTTACTAAACTATTTAAATCATTCAGTCAGGTAGACTCTTTCACAAATAGAAAATATGGAGGAACCGGGCTTGGTCTTGCAATTTGCAAACAGTTAGTGTTGTTAATGAAAGGGGAAATTAATGTAACCAGTTATCCTCGGGCAGGTTCCATTTTTCAATTCACCGCCACTTTCGATTTAATCAATCCAAACTACTCAAACAAAAAAATTCATGATAACATCCAAAATTTAACACTACTGTCAGGCTAAATGAATACTACATAATTTTTTTTATCTTCATAAAAATTGTATTTTGTTCAATATTTACAGGCCTTTTTATAAATCCTAAAAAATGTTTTGCCCAATGATATAAATGATTTTTTTTTTACTTCTCTCAATTTTGTATATTTAGTTCACAGAAAAGTAAGAAATAGATATACTCATGAAAGAAACTGGCTACGCCCAAAAATACAATTGGAAAAACAAACGAATTCTCATTGTTGAAGACGAAGAGATTAATAACATGTTTTTTGATGCAGCTTTAAGCAGAACTGAATCGAAATTGTTGTGGGCAAAAAATGGCAAAGAAGCGGTTGATATAATTGAAGAATCAGATGATATTGATGTCATTTTAATGGATATCAGATTACCTATAATGGACGGTTGTGAAGCCACACGAAGAATCAAAAAAAATCACAAACAAATTCCAATTATTGCTCAAACTGCATATGCACTTGAAGGGGACAAGGAACGCATATTGGATGCCGGCTGTGACGATTATCTATCAAAACCAATTCGTTTTGAGGAACTTTTATCAACTATCGATAAATATCTTGCCGATTAATCAACAGGTGCACTAAAAGCATCTTCGATGTGTTCAATTACAAATTCTGCATCTTGTTTTATCACACTTATTACATCAAATCGTACTTCTTGTTCTATTTCTTTTGAATCGACATACCCCTGTGTTGCGCGTACCAAAAATTTAATTTTTGAGAGTGTAATGGCATCAGCCGGGTGCTCAAAATATTCGGTTGATCTTGATTTTACTTCCACAACAACCAAAAAATCATCTTTTACCGCCACAATATCCAGCTCCTTCTTTTGATAAATCCAATTGCGATCCAGAATTTTATACCCCTTTTGAAGCAGGTGCTTCGCGGCAAGGTCTTCCCCCATTTTCCCTAAGTCATTGTGTGCAGCCATAATTATTCCATTTCCTTACATTTATCCCATGTAAACTTCGCTCCTTTTTCACTTACATCCAACCTTAAAAATCTACCAAACGGCAAAGCCCAATTTTCCATGATATGACCGGCAGGAAAATCGAAGACAACCGGATAAGAATAATTTTCAATGGACTCTAAAATAATTTCGTAAGCAGTTTTCCCAAAATCAGGATTTCCTGCCTTCATATCGCTCATACCTCCAATAATCAATCCCTGAAGTTCCGATAATTTACCACCCATTTTCAAATTCTTCATCATTCTGTCCAAATGATACAATTCTTCTCCAACATCTTCAATAAAAAGAATTTTCCCATGCGGTTCAAAATCCATTACAGTTCCACGTAAACTATAAAGAATAGATAAATTTCCTCCTATTAATTCTCCCTCTGTAACACCATTTCGATTTAATTCGTGAGAAGTAATTTCATAATTTTCCGAATCCCCAGCCAATGAATGCAAAAGAGTTGATAGTGAATTATCTTCCTTCTCCTTCATTGAAGGAAAATTAACAGGCATAGTCGCATGTAAACTTTCCACGCCTAATATATTATTCAAATAGCTGTGAAATACAGTAATATCACTATATCCAACAATCCATTTTGGATTGCGAATAAACAGATCAAAATCTAAATGCTCTAATATTCGCACACTCCCATATCCACCTCTGGCACAAAGAACAGCTTTTATTTCAGGATCATCTAACATGAGTTGAAGATCTCGCAACCGATTCATATCACTGCCTGCAAATTGGTTTTCAACATCAAACACATGATTTCCCAGAACGACTTTGTAACCCGCCTCTTCCAATCTAGTGACTGCAATTCCCACTTTTTCAGGATTAATTTTTCCTGCAGGAGAGATGATTCCTATTTTATCTCCTTTTACTAAAGCAGCCGGCTGATACATATCTATTTAGTTTTTTTGAAGTAAGAACAAATTAAGAATAAAATACAAATGGATAACTACGTTTTTGCCAATTCTATCTTATCTTTGCAAACAATTCGACCAAAGGTCAAAGTTTTAAACAATAATCAGTAAACAAAATTAACAGAGGAATCCTTCATCTCAAAACAATAAAAGGCAATTCCTTAAGAAAAAATATAATCACAAATGAAGAAATTTAATAGAACACTTGTAACCACGGCTTTACCTTATGCAAACGGACCGGTTCATATTGGTCATTTGGCTGGAGTATATGTTCCTGCAGATATCTACACAAGATACCTTAGAATAAAAGGAGAAGATGTACTACTAATTGGAGGTTCAGACGAACATGGTGTACCTATTACTATTAAAGCACAAAAGGAAGGCATTACCCCGCAGGATGTTGTGGATAAATATCACAACATCATCAAAGATTCATTTGAGAAGTTCGGAATTACTTTTGACATTTATTCCAGAACAAGCTCAGAAACACACCACGAAACTGCGTCTGAATTTTTTAAGACCTTAGATAACAAAGGAGAATTTATCGTAAAAACAAGTGAGCAATATTACGATGCTATTGCGAATCAATTCCTTGCAGACAGATACATTACCGGAACTTGTCCTCATTGTAATAACGACGGAGCATATGGTGATCAATGCGAAAGCTGTGGAACTTCACTAAATGCAACAGATTTAATCAATCCAACCTCATCAATTACCGGAAATAAGCCGGAATTAAAAGAAACCAAACACTGGTATTTGCCTTTAGATAAATATGAGAATGATCTGAAAAAATGGATTCTCGAAGATCATAAAGAATGGAAACCAAATGTTTACGGACAATGTAAATCCTGGTTGGATACCGGATTGCACCCAAGAGCAGTAACCCGCGATTTAAATTGGGGTGTTCCTGTTCCTGCTGAGGGCGCAGAAGGAAAAGTTCTTTACGTTTGGTTCGATGCCCCAATTGGATATATTTCGGCTACAAAAGAATTAACTCCCGACTGGGAAAAATACTGGAAATCTGATGATTCGAAGATGGTTCATTTTATTGGGAAAGACAATATCGTATTCCATTGCATCATTTTCCCGGCAATGCTTAAGGCTGAAGGATCTTATATACTACCAGATAATGTTCCTGCCAACGAATTCTTAAATCTGGAAGGTGACAAAATTTCGACAAGTAGAAACTGGGCGGTATGGCTGCACGAATATTTAGAGGAATTCCCTGATAAACAAGATGTTTTAAGGTATGTTTTGACCGCAAATGCTCCGGAAACTAAAGATAATGACTTTACATGGAAAGATTTTCAGGCAAGAAACAACAATGAGCTGGTTGCAATTTTAGGAAACTTTGTGAATCGTGCTTTGGTTCTTACTCATAAATATTACAATGGAATAATTCCTGCGCAAGGAGAATTAACTGATTTCGATAAAGAAACATTAGCCCAGATTCCTGTCTTTAAAGAACAAGTTGAAAAGAATCTTGAAACTTATCATTTTCGTGAAGCATTAAAAGAAGCAATGAATTTAGCGCGTCTGGGAAATAAGTATTTAGCAGATACTGAACCTTGGAAACTGATTAAGACTGATGAAGAAAGAGTAAAAACGATCATGAATATTAGTCTTCAGATTACAGCCAATCTATCGACCTTAATCGAGCCGTTTTTGCCATTTACAGCCAGCAAACTTCGCGGATTTTTGAACATCGGGACTTTGGCCTGGGAAAATATTGGTGCTAATGTTATTGCAAATCATCATCAAATAAATACTGCATCTTTACTTTTCGAAAAAATTGAGGATGAAACAATACAAGCTCAGGTAGACAAGCTTTTGGCAACAAAAGCAGCTAACGAAGCAGAAAAAAAGGTAGTTGCACCGGCAAAAGATAATATCAACTTTGATGATTTCATGAAACTGGATGTTCGTGTTGGAACAATTACAGCAGCTGAAAAGGTAGCAAAAACAAAAAAGCTTTTAAAACTAACTGTTGATACCGGAATTGATCAAAGAACTGTTGTTTCAGGCATTGCAGAACACTACAAACCTGAAGAAATTATTGGTAAGCAGGTGAGTATATTAGTGAATCTGGAGCCAAAACAATTAAAAGGAATTGAATCTCAGGGGATGATTTTGATGGCTGAAGATGCCGATGGAAAATTATCTTTTGTTTCTCCGGACCAAAGCATAAAACCAGGTTCTGAAATCAGATAATTCAGGACTTAAAAATTTAAGATAAAAAAAACGCTTTCTATCGGAAAGCGTTTTTTTTAGATCTTTATTTTTTCAGAACCCAGCAGTAAGCTTTTGAATTCTTAGCAATTACCTTCTTTTTAAATTGATCAGCATCTGCTCTTTTATCAAATTGATTGATCGCAACGGAATACAAATTTTTATTTTTAATTATGACAGCAGGATAAGATTTAGAAATCAATTCCTGTTTTAATATTTCTGCATTTTTCATCGAAGTAAAACTACCCGAAATCAAATAAAATCTGCCTTCACGCAACTCATCCAGTTTCACTTCCTTTGTAAGCTTTGGCTCAAATATAACCATCTCTTCAGGTGGGGAAATTACCGGTTTTAATTGAACTATCTTCTCGGTAATTTCTTTCTTGCCTTCCATCATTCCCATAGAAGCTTCGTTACCAAAGAATGAACGTTCAGAATTCATTGGAAGTAAGGCTATTGTCAATACAAAAGGAATAGCTGCTGCGGCATACCACAAACGTTTTGTCGTAAAAAGCGTCCTTACTTTAGCTTGAGATATAATTGCCGGATGAATTTTTTCTTCTGTAGATAAGGATAGTTTAGGAAGATCTATTTGCTCCAAACCAAATGCATCTACCAAATAATTAATTTCTTTTGAAGGCTCAAACAGCATGTTATGCCTTCTGTCATTGTAAAAACATCCTACCTGATCCAACACAACTCTTTCTCCACGCTGAATTCGAACACGGATATCTTCAGTAAAAAACTGAACAGATTTTTCAGCCTCTGAATAACTCAGATTTTCCGATTCAGCCAATCTATTAATCAGCAAACCATCATTTTTCGATAAATTACGGTTAAATCCAATAGCTTTGGACGGAGGAAAAACAATATTCAAATTATCGTCGATATTAGCAGGTTTATAGTTGGCAACAAAGCCACCAAACCCAGGTAATATCACGCAATCGTGAATAAATAAAAGATCTTTAATATATTTTGATACTTCCAGCATAATACACAAATATAATCAAAAATATACACCACTCAAATCGAATTTATCGTAAAAAAAAGTAATCAACTATAAACCAAGCTTTTCACAACACAAAAATATATTATGCATCAATTCAGAAAGAGGTACTCTCCAATAAACTATTGTATTTTTGATAGCATTAAAAATAATACATAAACTGTTTCCAATATTTTTTACCCTTGAGATTATTATGAGTATTTTAAGGTGAAATAACTATAAATATTATCTGAACGTGAAAAAAAATATATTAATTACGGGAGGTGCCGGATTTATTGGTTCACATGTGGTTCGTTTGTTTGTAAACAAATATCCAAACTATCGAATCATTAACCTTGACGCACTTACTTATGCCGGGAATCTTGAAAATTTAAGAGATATCGACTCCAAAGTAAATTACACTTTTATAAAAGGTGACATAACAGATCTGGCATTTGTATCAAACCTTTTTAAAAATTATAAATTTGATGGCGTTCTGCATTTAGCCGCAGAGTCTCATGTTGATAGATCAATTTCAGATCCTTTAGCCTTTATTATGACCAATATTGTTGGAACTGTAAACCTTCTTAATGCAGCTAAAGAATGTTGGGCCAATGATATGGATGACAAAAAATTCTACCACATATCTACCGATGAAGTATACGGTTCCTTAGGAAAAACAGGGAAATTTACCGAAGCAACTTCTTACGATCCGAGAAGTCCGTATTCTGCTTCAAAAGCAAGCTCAGACCATTTGGTGCGGGCGTACTTTCACACCTATAAACTTCCGGTTGTATTGTCGAATTGCTCCAATAATTACGGTGCAAATCAGTTTCCTGAAAAACTCATTCCGTTGGTAATAAACAACATTAAAAATTCTAAACCATTGCCTATTTATGGCAAAGGAGATAATATAAGAGACTGGCTGTTTGTAAAAGATCATGCTTTGGCAATTGATTCCATTTACCATGATGGGAAGATTGGAGAGACCTATAATATTGGAGGAGATAACGAATGGACTAACCTGGATTTAGTGAAAAAACTTTGTGATATTATGGATCAGAAACTGAATCGTGAAACAGGAAGTTCACAGCAATTAATCACTTTTGTGAAGGACAGAGCAGGTCATGACCAGCGTTATGCTATAGATGCAACAAAAATTAAAAAAGAATTGGGATGGCAGCCAAGCATCCAATTCGAAGAGGGTTTTGAGCAAACAATTGACTGGTATCTGCGAAATTCAGACTGGATGAATAATATTCTGTCGGGAGACTACGAAAAGTTCTACGAACAACAATATACCAACCGATAAAAAGAAGAGCGATGTGAAACAATCACATCGCTCTATTTGTAATTCTTAAATCTTAAGTTACTCTACAGTAACAGATTTTGCTAAATTTCTTGGCTGATCAACATTACAGCCTCTGTAAACAGCGATATAATAAGAAATCAACTGAAAAGGAATAACCGTTAACAATGGTGCCAATGGTTCCAAGGTTTCTGGAATTTCCACCACGAAATCGGCCATTTTACTAATTACAGTATCGCCTTCAGTAACAATAGCAATTACGTGTCCCTTTCTTGCCTTTACTTCCTGAATATTACTTACAATTTTATCGTAAGATTTATCCTTTGTTGCAACAACAAAAACCGGCATTTGTTCATCTATAAGAGCAATTGGTCCATGTTTCATTTCTGCAGCAGGATATCCTTCGGCATGTATGTAGGAAATTTCTTTTAATTTTAGAGCTCCCTCCAAAGCTACCGGAAATAGGAAACCTCGTCCTAAATAAAGAGCATTGGTAGAATTCATGTATTGTTTCGATAATTCTTTAATGTCATCTTCTTTATCCAGGATTCTTTTTATCTTTTCCGGAAGATTTGGAAATTCTGCAATAAGCTCTTCATATACATCCTTAGCCAGAGTTCCTTTACGGTATCCAACAAGCATTGCCATCATGGTTAGCACAGTAACCTGCGCTGTAAATGCCTTTGTAGAAGCAACTCCAATTTCCGGCCCGGCATGAGTATATACACCCGCATGAGTTTCACGGGGAATACTTGATCCTACCACATTACAAATACCAAGAACAGTAGCACCAGCCTCTTTAGCTAATTTAATAGCAGCCAAGGTATCGGCAGTTTCACCACTCTGACTAATCGCCAAAACGATGTCATCCTTAAATATCACAGGATTTCTATAACGGAATTCAGATGCATATTCTACCTCAACAGGAATTCGGGCAAATTCTTCAAACAAGTATTCCCCTACCATTCCTGCGTGCCATGATGTTCCACATCCAATAATTAATATTCGGCGGGCATTCACCAATTGCGGAATAACATCATTTATCCCACCTAAAAATACCTCTTTATTTGTAGTAGAAATTCTTCCCCGGATAGTGTCATAAATAGAGCTGGTCTGTTCGAAAATTTCTTTTAACATGAAATGATCGTAGCCGCCTTTTTCAATTTGCTCAATATCCAAATCCAATTGTTGAACATGGGGAGTTAATTTGTCATTCTGAATGGTTTTTAAAACCAATTCATCTCTGCTTATAATCGCAACATCATTATCATTCAGATAGATAACACTATTAGTATATTCAATAATAGGTGTGGCATCCGAAGCAAGAAAATATTCTCCGTTTCCAACTCCAACCACCAATGGACTTCCTTTTCTGGCCGCAATTAATTTATCTGGTTCATCATCACAAATAACAACCAAACCATAAGCTCCAACCACTTTTGTTAAAGCCAATCGAACTGCAAGTTCTGCAGAAACTTCACCTTTCAAATAGATATACTCAATCAAATTTGCCAGAACTTCTGTATCTGTATCACTTTGAAAAGCATATCCTCTTTTAATCAGCTTATCCTTTAAGGTTGAGTAATTTTCAATAATTCCGTTATGAATAATTACAAATTTGTTATTCATCGAACTATGAGGATGAGCATTTTCATCGTTAGGTTCCCCGTGAGTTGCCCAGCGGGTATGTCCAATTCCAATGGTTCCCGAAACATCATTTCCTTTGGCATGATTTTCCAGATCCTGAACCTTTCCCTTGCACTTAAATACCTGAGTCCGATTTGTACGAAGAGCAACTCCTGCAGAATCATACCCTCTGTATTCTAATCTTTTAAGACCATTAATGAGTATAGGATAAGCCTGCTTATCCCCAATGTAACCAACTATTCCACACATAAATACAAATATTTCAGTTTCGGTACCACGCGAAACTTGTTAAAAAACAATTCATCAAATAAAGATACATGCCTTGCCAGCAATTAGTTAGCGTTAAAACAGGCATCACCGATTGAATTATCATAAATCCAGCTAAAAATACGATAAGTTAGAAAGCTCTCCAAACTTCTTAAAGTATATTAAAGAATAAAAAAATAAGGTGTAAGTAAGCAAATGCTTAAATACACCTTTTGAATATATCGTAAATAGTAACTATTCTGCTACTAATTCGTCATAAAGTTCTGAGTAAGCCAACACATATTCATCCTTGTTCTTATACTCCAGAAAAGGTTTTCCTGAAGCAACTGCATATGCCATCACTTCTGCGTTTATTTGAGGACTTCCCATAATCAGGGCATCAGACTGATCAATTGCTAATTTATGAAGTGCAACATAACTCGCATCTTCTAAAATACTAACATCCTCCTGACTAACTCCCTCAATAATTGACTTTTCTCTAAACCGACTGCTGAATTTTGTTGAGAATTCATCATCATACATGGAGAAAACAACCTTTGTATCAGTAAATAACGGATCCTCATTGAATGATTTTTTCAAATACAAAGGCACCAAACCGGTGAACCAACCTTGACAATGTACTACATCCGGCGCCCATCTCAATTTTTTAACTGTTTCAAGTACCCCTCTTGCAAAGAAAATAGCTCTTTCATCATTATCCTCAAAAGCATCTCCGTTTTCATCTAACAGAATCTCTTTTCTATGAAAATAATCCTCATTATCAATGAAATAAACTTGCATACGAGCCGCTTGAATCGAGGCAACCTTAATAATTAATGGATGATCTGTATCATCAATTATTAAATTCATTCCCGAAAGGCGGATAACTTCATGTAGTTGGTTTCTTCTCTCATTGATACATCCATATCTGGGCATGAAAGTTCTGATCTCTTTTCCTTTTTCCTGGATTCCCTGAGGTAGATATCTACCTATTGCAGACATTTCAGTTTCAGGAAGATAAGGGGTAATTTCTTGTGAAACAAACAATACTTTTGTCTTTTCCATATAGTCGCTAATAATATAATACAGATTATCTGCGCAAAATTAGTAAAAATAATTAACATACCTGTCCGAAAGCGAAGCTTAAAGCTCCTACAATACAATTAAATGCAATTAATATTTCTCCAATTTATATTTATTTATTTTATTTGCAGTCTTAAATAAAAATCAATTAGATTTTACCGACACAATTCAAGGGATGGAAACAGTAAAGCTTGTTGCTGAGATTAAAAGTAAGATCAGCAAGTTAAAGGCAGAAGGAAAAACAATTGGATTTGTTCCTACAATGGGAGCTCTTCATAAGGGGCATTTGTCTCTTGTAGATACATCTGTAAAAAACAATGATATTACAGTTGTTAGTATTTTTGTAAACCCAACACAGTTCAATAATCCAGAGGATTTATTGACTTACCCAAGAACTATTGAAGAGGACTTGGAGAAACTTTCGGACTGCAAACCAGACCTAATTTTTATTCCGGAAGTAAATGAAATTTATCCTGAACCTGACACCAGAATTTTTGATTTCGGTGTTCTTGACAGGGTTATGGAAGGGAAAAAACGTCCGGGTCATTTCAATGGTGTTGCTCAGGTTGTTAGTAAACTTTTCGATATCGTAAGCCCTGAAAATGCCTACTTTGGACAAAAAGATTTCCAACAAGTAGCTGTTATTAAGCAGATGACAAAAGATCTTAAGTTAAATGTTAATATCGTTCCCTGCCCTATTATCAGGGAAAAGGACGGTTTAGCGATGAGCTCAAGGAATGTTTTGCTCTCTGAAGATCAGAGAAAAAATGCTTGTAAAATCTCTGAAACTTTATTTAAAGCTCGTAACTTAGTCGCGGAATTAAGTGTTTCTCAATTGAAAGAATGGGTTGTTGAAGAAATCAATAAAAACAATTATCTTTCAGTCGAGTATTTTGAGATTGTTAACGATACAACCCTTGAGGTGATTAACGACTGGAATGAGTCAAATAATAAGATAGGTTGTATTACAGTTCAGGTTGGGAAAACCCGCCTGATAGATAACGTTACTTTTTAAAATTAGTTAAAAAACGATATGTACATTGAAGTTTGTAAATCGAAAATTCACAAAGCGTCAGTAACTGGTGCTGATCTTCAGTATGTTGGAAGTGTAACCATTGATGAAGACTTAATGGACGCAGCCAATCTAATTGAAAATGAGAAAGTTCAAATTGTTAACGTAAACAACGGAGAACGATTGGAAACCTATGTTATTCGTGGTGAAAGAGGCTCCGGAACCATTTGTTTGAATGGCCCTGCCGCCAGAAAATGTGCTGTTGGTGATATTGTTATCATCATCTCTTATGCATCTATGGAATTTGAGGAAGCAAAATTATGGGAACCTAGTTTGGTTTTTCCTGATACTGCTACCAACAAATTGATTTAAATTACAGTATTTAATAAGTACAGGGCTGTTCTAACCGATCAGCCCTTTTTTTATGGCCTTGCCACTCTAAAACGATTCAAATATTAAAATTTACTTACAGAATAGAGATTGAACAATTTGATCACGATTCTTGATACTTTGTTTCCGATACTCTATACTTGTAAATTATTAGCTTTAAATAAAGTCAGCCCAATGAATAAACTTGATATTGTAAAAAATAAAATCATATCTGATAAAAAAAACGCCTTTAACCTTCTTCAAACCTGGAGATTCAAGGAAAATAAAATTGTTTTCACCAATGGCTGTTTTGATCTGGTTCACCGCGGACATCTAGACTATTTAGCTTCAGCAGCCTCTATGGGCAATAAACTAATTATTGGTTTAAATACTGATGCCTCCGTTCAAAAACTAAAAGGTCCTGACCGACCAATTATTGATGAATATTCAAGAGCTTTTCTATTGGCATCATTAGGCTTTGTAGACATGGTAATTTACTTTGACGAACAAACACCCTACGAACTAATTAATTTTGTTCAGCCTGACATCTTGGTTAAAGGAAGCGATTACAATGCTGAAGACATTGTTGGATACGACATTGTAAAAGCCAAAGGAGGAGAAATTAAAACACTTGATTTCATTGAAGGATTCTCTTCAACCGGAATCATTAATAAAATAAAGGAAAAAGGATAGAGATTAAAAAGAAGCAAACCAGACTTTTTAAATAATTATCAATCTCAAGAATTCTAAACAATTCATCATTGTTAATTAATAATTACTAATTGATTACGCATGGCCACCAAAGCAAAAACAAAAAGCGCCTGGTTTTGTCAGAGTTGTGGAGTAGAATCTACAAAATGGGTAGGAAAATGTCCCTCTTGCGGAGAATGGAATTCCTTCGTTGAGGAAGTTGTTGTAAAATCAACAGCATCAACAATAGCAGGAATCAATGGACAGAGCAAAAAAAACAAACCTCAAAAAATATCTGAAATATCTTCGTCGGAAGCATCACGATTCGACACCAAAAACGGAGAATTAAATAGAGTTCTTGGGGGAGGCCTTGTTCCCGGATCGTTAATATTAATTGGTGGGGAGCCGGGAATTGGCAAATCAACACTTGCTCTTCAAATTGCCCTGAATTTAAAAAACTATACAACCTTATATGTGTCGGGGGAAGAGAGTGCCCAACAAATAAAACTGCGTGGCAACCGCATAAATTCCGATAACGAAAACTGTCTGATTGTTAGCGAAACATCCATGGAGAATATCTTTTCTCATGTAAAAAATACCACTCCGGATATTATAGTTATTGATTCCATTCAAACCCTTGCGACAGAATCAATAGAAGCAGGACCTGGCAGTGTATCACAAATCAGAGAATGCACATCTCAACTATTAAGATTTGCTAAGGAATCGTCAACGCCTGTAATTTTAATTGGCCACATCACAAAAGATGGAAATTTAGCCGGCCCTAAAATTTTGGAACACATGGTGGATACAGTACTTCAGTTTGAGGGAGATCAAAACCACATGTATCGAATATTGCGGTCTACAAAAAATCGGTTTGGATCCACCTCCGAGATGGGAATTTATGAGATGCAGCACAACGGACTCCGGGAAGTATCGAACCCATCAGAGCTTCTTCTTTCACATGAAGATGAAAGCCTAAGCGGTGTAACTATTTCTGCATCGATAGAAGGAATGCGTCCTTTTTTAATAGAAATACAAGCTTTGGTCAGTTCTGCAGCTTACGGAACCCCTCAACGGTCATCAACCGGTTTCGACCTTCGTCGTTTAAACATGCTTTTAGCCGTTTTGGAAAAGCGAGCCGGATTCAAACTTTCAACCAAGGATGTATTCTTAAATATTGCAGGAGGAATTAAAGTAAACGATCCTGCTATCGATTTGGCAGTAATTCTTGCTGTACTATCATCGAGTACAGATATTTCTATTCCTAAGGAAGTCTGTTTTTCGGGGGAAATAGGTTTATCCGGAGAAATTAGACCTGTTAGTAGAATAGATCAACGAATTAGTGAGGCTGAGAAGTTGGGATTCAAACAAATTTTCATTCCAAAACACAATTCCAAAGGTCTTGACACCTCAAAATTTAAAATAAAAATTCATTTGGTAAGCAAGGTTGGAGAAGTATTCCAAACCCTTTTCAGATAAAAAATAAGGTCGAAACTTGCGTTTCGACCTTTAACAGTTACTATGAATTTTGTTGATTCGAGTATGGCAGTTCGAATCGAATAGCGTCGGAATAAGAAAGAAATAAACTGAATCTTTCCGCTTTTTTCCACCGAAAGCTAAAATCCATGATCTCAGGCAGGTCTTCTGGCTTATTCCAATTTTAAACACCTTCCCATTCCTTCAGGAACAGTGGTTTTATTGCTTAAAATACTGATTCGAAAAAACGAACCGGAATCTACAGCTGCGGGGACAGCTCCTGCTTAAACAGGATTCCCTATTATTTCCTTTCGGAAACCTGAATCTCAATACAATTTTAAAGAAAAAATATTGATCTTCCAACTAAAAATTTACTGAAAATCTAAAAGAAATCTTCATTCTCCGACTCTATCAATTCTTTGTTATTCGATTCATTAGATTCATCATCGCAATCCAGATTTATACTTACACCCCTTGGTTTTTCAAAATCCCCCTGAGTAATACCCAAACTTTTATCCGCATAAACCTTCTGCATATAAAGAGCCCAAATTGGCAATGCCATATTCGCTCCCTGTCCCAGCGAAATTCCCTCAAAATGAACTGAACGATCTTCGGCACCAACCCATACACCGGAAACTAATTCAGGAGTAATTCCCATGAACCACCCATCCGAATGATTCTGTGTCGTTCCGGTTTTACCCCCGATAGGATTAATCAAACCATATTTATATCTCAATCTGACTCCGGTTCCTCTCTGAACAACACCTTGCAATAAATTTGTCATTAAATAGGCTGTTCGCTCATCCATTACTTCATGTTTTCGAGGAACCGATTGAGCAAGTACATTTCCTTTATGATCTTCTATTTTAGTGATGAAACTTGGTTTAATGTAAACCCCTTTATTTACAAACGTTGAGTACGCTCCAACCATTTCATATACAGTAATTTCTGAGGTTCCTAAAAAGATAGATGGGACTGGATCAATTTCACTGATAACACCCATTTCATGAGCCATTTTAACAACCGATTCCGGTGTGGTTTGTTTCAAAACCCAGGCAGATATATAGTTCACCGAATTAGCCAACCCCCACTTTAAAGTCACCATTTCACCGTTCCTGGCATCTGTGGAATTTTTTGATGTCCAAGGTGTTCCATCCGGCAAAATAAAAGTCTGAGGGATATTGGGAACCCTATCGCAAGGCCCCAGGCCTTCCTGCATGGCAAGAGTGTATAAAAATGGCTTTATAGTTGATCCCACCTGCCGTTTACCCACATTAACCATATCGTACATGAAATGTTCATAATTTGGTCCTCCAACATAAGCACGCACTTCTCCGGTTTGAGGTTCCATCGACATAAATCCAGCTCGTAAAAATCCCTTCATATAAAGCATGGAATCATTTGGACTCATAATGGTATCTCTTTCTCCTTTCCATGTGAAAATTCTCATTTTCACAGGATTCTTAAATACCAACCGAATGGAATCCAAACTCATGCCATTTTTCTTTAAAACGCGATATCTTTCACTTCTTCTCATTGAAGTTTCGATATTTTGATCTACATCCTCCTTAGATAAATCATCAGAAAAAGGCGGGTATTTGTGATTTTCTTTCTCCCGGTTAAATGCTTTTTGCAAATCCGATCCTAGATGCTCAACCACAGCCTCTTCCGCATATCGCTGCATTCTGGAATCAAGGGTTGTATATATTTTCAATCCATCCTTATATATATTGTATGGAGTTCCATCTGCTTTTACATTTTTATTGCACCATCCATAAAAAGGATTGGTTTCCCACTCTATCGAATCTTTCACAAATTGTTGATCAGCATAAGATGGATACCTGTCTCTTGACGGCTCGTTTGCTGTTAAAGAAGTACGCAGATACTCTCTAAAATAGGGAGCCATTCCTCTTTTGTGATCCACCTTCTGAAAATCGATTCCTAAAGGAAGGTTTTTCAATGAATCAAATTCCATTTTCGATAAGTAATCATACCTTACCATTTGAGATAAAACAACATTACGTCGGTTCAATGTCAATTCAGGTCGTCGCAACGGATTAAAATATGATGGGTTTTTTGCCATACCTACAAGCATAGCAGCTTGCTCAATCTTAAGAGAATCAGGTGTTGTATTAAAATATACGTTTGCAGCCGACTTAACACCTACTGCCAGGTTTAAGAAATCAAATTTATTAAAGTACATGGTCATGATCTCCTCTTTGGTATAGCTTCGCTCCAGCTTTACCGCAATCACCCATTCACGAAATTTCCTGAAAACAATCTCCATTTTCTTCTCGAAACTCTCTCGCGGAAATAACATTTTAGCCAATTGCTGAGAAATTGTACTCCCTCCTCCAGCGCTTCTGTCACCAGTAATCAATCCCTTTGCTACCCGACCTAAACCACGTACATCAATTCCCGAATGGTCATTAAATCTCACATCTTCCGTAGCAATTAATGCATCCACCAAAAATGGAGACAATTCGGAATATTCAACAAAAGATCGATTTTCAAAATAGAATTTACCAATTAAATTTCCATCTACTGTATACACTTCTGTTGCCAAACTGTTTTTAGGATTTTCCAATTCTTCAAACGAAGGCATAAAGCCAAATGTCCCATTTGAAACACCGGCAAAAAAAAGTACTGCAATTAATATACATATCGAAAAAACTGACCAAAAAATAATCAATGGCTTTTTAAACATTTGTATTTTCGAAATTGGTTCGTTGTCCGAGTTAAACTCAGTGTTTCTTTCTGACATTTTAAATCAATTAATTTAATTTGTGCTGTAAAAATAGCAAATATTATTCGAACAATTATTGGAGGTACACCTTCTATTGATTTAGAATTATTTTAGATAAATGAAAAAGGTAATTTCAAAATAATCATCATTAAATTTTGAAGTTAGCTTCCTTATTGTTTTACTTTGCAAAAATTTTAACCTAAACTTTCCAAAGTAAAGATACAAGTATGGTAGAGAATTTAGTAATAGTCGAGTCCCCTGCAAAAGCAAAAACCATCGAAAAGTTTTTAGGCAAAAACTTTGTTGTGAAGTCTAGCTTTGGGCACATTAGAGACTTAGAAAAGAAAGATTTTGGAATTGACATCAAGAATAATTTCACCCCCAATTATATTGTTTCCACAGATAAAAAAAAGGTAGTTGCTGAATTAAAGAAATTAGCAAAAGAAGCTTCTACGGTTTGGATCGCATCTGATGAGGATCGCGAGGGAGAAGCAATTGCATGGCACTTATACGAAGTATTAAAGCTGAAAAAAGAAAATACAAAACGTATCGTTTTCCATGAAATTACAAAAGAAGCAATTTTAAATGCAATTGAAAATCCACGTGATATTGATGTGAATTTGGTAAATGCACAGCAAGCCAGACGAATTCTTGACAGATTGGTTGGTTTTGAAGTTTCTCCTGTTTTATGGAAAAAAGTTAAACCACAATTATCGGCCGGACGGGTACAATCGGTTGCTGTACGTTTAATTGTTGAAAGAGAAAGGGAAATTATTGACTTTACCTCTGAATCTTATTTTAAAGTTATTGCTCTTCTTACTGTAACCGATAAGAATGGCGATGAAAAAACACTGAAAGCAGAACTTCCTAAAAGATTTTCAACAAAAGAGGAAACTCTTAAATTCTTAAATAGCTGCAAAAATGCGGAGTATCGGGTTAATGATATCGAGAAAAAACCATCTACCCGTAAACCGGCAGCACCATTTACAACTTCTACCCTTCAACAAGAGGCAAGCAGAAAACTCGGATTTTCAGTAGCACAAACAATGACTGTTGCTCAGCGCCTTTATGAAGCTGGAAATATTACCTACATGAGAACTGACTCGGTAAATCTTGCGGAAACTGCACTTACAGCAGCCAAGGAAGAAATCACCAGACGTCATGGTTCCGAATACGTTCAAATCAGGAGGTATAAAACAAAAAACAAAGGAGCGCAGGAAGCTCACGAGGCAATTCGTCCTACTTATTTAAATAAGGACGAAATTTCAGGCGAATCTAATGAAATTCGTTTGTACAATTTAATCTGGAAGCGAACCATTGCGTCTCAGATGGCTGATGCAAAGCTTGAAAAAACGAATATTAAGATTGGCATCTCAACAAACAATAAGGAGTTGGTAGCATCTGGCGAAATGATCAAATTCGATGGATTCTTTAGAGTGTATATGGAATCTTCGGATGATGAAAATCAGAAAGAAGAAGAAACACTTCTGCCTACAGTTGCAGTTGGCGATTTACTTCGCGAAGAAATAATGAATGCCACTCAGAATTTCACCTATCGTCCTGCAAGATTTACCGAAGCCAGCTTAGTGAAGAAATTAGAAGAACTTGGAATTGGCCGGCCATCAACTTACGCCCCAACAATTACCACAGTTCAAAATCGTGGATACGTTGTAAAAGAATCCAGAGACGGAATAGAAAGAAGCTATGAAATAATAACGCTCTCAAATAATAATATTTCCGAAGAAACCAAGACTCAAATAACCGGAGCTGAAAACAAAAAGCTTTTTCCTGCGGATATAGGAATGGTAGTTACTGACTTTTTAAATAAGCACTTTACAACAATCATGAATTACAATTTCACAGCAGATGTGGAAAAAGAATTCGATGACATAGCTGTTGGGAAACTTGTGTGGTACGAAATGATTGGAAAATTCTACAATCCATTTCATGCTAACGTAGAAAAAACTTTGGAAGAATCCGAAAGAGAAACTGGAGAAAGAATTCTTGGTAACGATCCGGCTACCGGCAAAGTAATATTGGTACGTATTGGAAGATATGGTCCAATGGCACAACTAGGAGAAAGCTCTGATGATGAAAACGCTGAAGCTCCAAAATTTGCAAGCCTTCGTACCGGTCAGCACCTGGAAACAATCACACTTGAGGAAGCTATCGATTTATTTAAGCTTCCCAGAGACCTTGGCCTTTACGAAGACAAAAAAGTAGTCGTTGCAATTGGTCGGTTTGGTCCATACGTTCGCCACGATGGAAAATTTGCTTCTTTAAAGAAAGATGTGGATGATCCGATGGAAATTGATTTGGAAAGAGCAATCGTTCTTATAGAAGAAAAAAAGGAGAAAGACAGATTGAAACACATCAAATCCTTTGATGAAGATGCAGATTTGCAAATTCTTAACGGTCGTTGGGGACCTTATATTTCTTACCAAAAGGAAAACTATCGTCTGGCTAAAGATTTAGAGGATCCAAAGACACTAAGTTATGAGGATTGCTTAAAAATTATTAAATCGGCACCTAAGAAGAAAACAACAAAAAAAGCACCGCCCAAAAAGAAAGCTGCGGCAACAAAGAAAACTGTTGCTGCGAAAAAGGCAAAAAAATAAAAAAAAATAAAAAAAAAGTTAAGGGTTGTCTTTCTATACAGACAGCCCTTTTTTATTGCCATACAATTAAATTCAAACAATCTATAATCTTATCTTATTGTTAATTTCACATTAAAATTTACAAAAATTCTTAACAAAACAATAAAACCCTCGTAAATAAGACTTACAATAAAATACGGGAAACTCTAATCTACACAAGTAGACTACCATCCTGTTATTTAATTTAATGTTATAATTAAAAAAATTAAGTTTTAAATAGAACCGTAAAAATTATTGATTAATGCACCTGAACCTCTGATAAAACTTGTAAGGCACATTTATTTTTATTTACTTTACCCCTCACAGTTTTTGACCGTTACTGAACCATAATGTATTACATGAAAAAATTTATTTTCTTCATATTATTGTCTTGCAACACCTTATTAATAAAGGCTCAGCAAGATCCGCAGTTCAGTCAAAACATGTTCAATATTCTTTCTGTAAACCCTGCATTTGCTGGCGCAGACAAGGATATATTTGTGTCGGCAATTAATCGTCAACAATGGGTTGGTTTCGAAAATGCTCCTGTTACCACTGTGTTTAATATAAGCACACCAGTTACATTTATGGGAACAGATCATGGAATTGGATTAACTATACTAAGCGATAAATTAGGTTTCGAAAAGAATACCGGCATACGTTTTAGTTATGCATATCAAAGAAAAACAGGTGAAGGTTCTTTAAATATTGGATTCAGTTTCGGTTTTCAAAACAATTCCCTTAAAGGAGAATGGTTTGTTCCCGACGGAGATGGTTTTTCTACACCCGATGATGATTTGGGCTCTTCAAGTGTAGATGACAGTAAAATGGTTTTTGATTTAGGACTAGGAATATATTATAAAACAGACAACTTTTATGTAGGAACTTCCGTAAGTCATCTGAACAAACCAAATATTGGATATAATGAAAATATTGAAACCTATCTTGCGCGTCATTATTATGCAATGGCAGGATATCGATACGAATTAAATGAATCGTGGGAAATTTTACCTTCGGTTTTTTACAAAACTGATGCCGTAGTGTCTCAATTTGATTTAAATACGAACATCAGGTACAATAAAAAGATTTGGGGAGGCGTTTCATATAGGGTTGATGACGCCATTGTTGGAATGTTAGGAGTTTTGTTTAATAATGGCATTCAAATTGGATATGCATACGACATTTCAACCTCAAAAATTGCAAGAGGATCGCATGAGTTTTTATTAGCTTATCGATTCAGTACAAAATTGGAAAAACGAAATCAAAAATATAAGAGCATTCGATTTTTGTAATATTAATTAGAAAAACTATACAATCAGTATAATTTATAAAACCACTATGAATAAACTACTTACAACACTTTGTGTAATTGTTTTATTGTTCTTAACCAGTTGTGGCAAAAACACTGGGAACGGAGAACTTACCGGTGCGGGTCAGAGAGGTAAATGGTTTGAACCTAAACCATATGGTATGGTATTGATTCCACGAGGAAGCTTTACTGTTGGTCCAAATGATCAGGATGTAGCTTGGGCACTTAATGCTACGGCTAAAACCGTATCTGTTGAATCTTATTGGATGGATGAAACCGAGATTACAAACAATGAGTATCGTCAGTTTGTATATTGGGTCAGAGATTCTATTGCACGCGAATTATTAGGACAACAATTCGAAGAGTTCTTAATTGCTGAAGATGACAATGGCAATCCAATAGATCCTCCTTTTATTAATTGGGACGAAAGATTGGAATGGGATAATGAAGAATATACTGAAATTCTGGAAGACATGTATCTGCCTGTTAACGAAAGATTTTTCAGAAATAAAGAAATTGATTCCCGTAAACTAAAGTATCAGTACGAGTGGGTTGATCTTCAGCAAGCCGCAAAAAAGTCGAACCGTTACAATTATGAAACAGGAGAATATGAAGGAATGGTTGATGATTACAAAGGAGGCCGTAAAAAAATTGAAGACCGTTCTTCTTTTATCATGAAAGAAGCCCTTAATATTTACCCGGACACATTATGCTGGATTCAGGATTTTACCTACTCATATAACGAACCTTGGACAAAACAATATTTTTGGCATCCTGGTTATGATGATTATCCTGTAGTTGGAGTTTCATGGAAACAAGCATCTGCATTTTCTATCTGGAGAACCCGTTTTCACAATTCTGCATTAAAAGCAGAAGGTGATTATCCTGTTCAGGATTATCGATTACCTACAGAATCGGAATGGGAATATGCTGCCAGAGGAGGCATTGCATTAAATATGTATCCATGGGGTGGACCCTATACAAGAAACGACCAAGGATGTTTTCTTGCCAATTTTAAACCTCTGCGCGGAAACTACGTAGACGATGGAGGTCTTGTAACCCTGCCTGTTGGCAGCTACGAGCCAAATGAATTCGGATTATATGATATGGCAGGTAATGTTGCAGAATGGACTTCTGGAGCTTACGATGAGTCGGCCTATTCATTTACTCATGATATGAATCCAAATTATGAATACAATGCATTACCCGATGATCCACCAGCTTTAAAAAGAAAAGTTACCAGAGGAGGATCATGGAAAGATATAGGATACTATTTGCAGTGTGCAACCAGAACATACGAGTATCAGGATACTGCAAAATCTTATATCGGATTCCGTTGTGTCAGAACTCATTTAGGTAAATAATATTACCCGTAGACTATTTATTTTAGACCTTTTCAAACTTAACTGATCATGAATATTACCGAACTTGTTCAATCTCCTAGATGGAAAAAATTTATGGGCTATGTATATGGCTGGGGTGCTTCCGTAGTTTTAATTGGAGCACTATTCAAAATACAACATTACCCATATGCAGGAGAACTTCTTACCGTTGGTATGACTGTAGAGGCCATTATCTTTTTCTTCTCAGCTTTTGAACCACCACACGAGCAACCAGACTGGAGTTTAGTATATCCGGAATTAATTGGATTGGAACCAAGAGAAGGTGGTGCCGGAGGCAGTGTTCAGGTTGAAGGACTGGAACAATTACAATCATTCCTGGAAAAAATGAGTGTTCATCCGGACAAAATATCGAATTTAAGTCAAGGGCTTGCAAAATTAACCAACGTTGCAGAAAACCTTTCGAACCTATCTGAAGCAGCTATTGCAACCAATGGTTACATTGAAAGTATACAGAAAGCGTCAAGTTCTGTTGGTGAATTTTCTAATAGATACGCTGAATCAACCGAAGAATTATCCAATTCAGCTCAAAAACTAAGTAATTCATATCAGGAAACAGCTAATACAATTAGTAATTCAGGCGAAGGTTTTGCAAAAAATGTTAATGAGTCAGGCAATAAATTAGTAGAGTCTTATCAAGAAACTGCAAATACAATTTCTTTATCAGGTGAAAATTTTGCTAAAAATATAAACGAGTCAGGAAATCAGTTGTTAGAGTCCTATCAAAATTTGGACAAATCTTTACAAAGCGGATTTGATAAAATCTCTGAAAACAGTAATACGTTTAATGGTTCCATGTCAGCCTTGAATAACAACCTGTCATCACTGAACGCGATTTACGAGTTGCAGTTAAAACAAAGTGACGAGCAAATAACTAATTCAAAAACTGTACATCAGGATTTAGGTAAAGTTCTTGAAACTCTTACGGTAACTCTACAAAATGCACAAGCTTACAAAAAAGAAACTGAACAGTTAAACGAAAATCTTGCCGCGCTTAACACCATATACGGTAATATGCTGAGTGCCATGGATGTAAGAAAAAAAAATTAATTTAACTGTCAAGCTGAGCTGAAATGGGAGCAACGAATTGTAAAGAAACGCCACGGCAAAAAATGATTGGGATGATGTATTTATTCCTGACAGCAATGTTAGCGATAAATGTATCAAACGAAGTCCTTAATGCTTTCACGATTATTGATAATGGTTTGGCTAAAACCATTCAAACCTTCGAAGAAAAAAATGAAAATAAATATAAGGATTTCCTAATTGCCTTGGAAGCAAACCCGGCTAAAGTTCAGGAAGCCTGGGATAATGCTAACAAGATAAAATCCGAATCAAATAAATTATCAAATTTAATCGATTCTCTGAAACATAGAATCGTTAAAACTGCAGATGGTCCTGAATACGATATGAATAACATCGAGAGTAGAGACAATTTGGATGTACCTCCTGAAATTATGATTATTGGAGGACAGGGTAAAGTTTTAAGAGAAGCTATTGAATCTTATCGTGATTTGGTATTAAGTCACGTTGCAGGAAAAGATTCTACTCTGCGTAAAGCAATTATGAAAACTCTGAATACGGAAAAACCAAAAAAGATGACAAAAGGTGATCCTAATTATTCTTGGGAGTCTCTACAATTTTCACATACACCATTAATTGGAGCAGTCACACTTCTTTCTAAAATTCAGACAGATATCCGCAGTACTGAATCGGATATTGTGAGTTATTTATTCAATCAAATTGAAGCAGAATCCTTTAAATTCAATAAATTAAGAGCAGAAGTATTTTCACCCTCAAATTACATTTTAAAAGGTGACACCTACGAGGCTCAGGTTTTTCTTGCGGCTATTGACACGACACAAAATCCTAAAATAGTTATTGACCGGGAGGGTGCCATTAAGACCTTCAAAGATGGCCGGGGGGTTTATACAGCAAAAGCAGATAAAGTTGGCGAGGTAACATGGGGAGGTGTTATCACGTACACCAGTCCGTCTGGAATTGATAAAAAATATGACTTTAAATCAAGCTATATTGTAGCAGAACCAAATGTAGTGGTGTCGGCTACTAAAATGAATGTATTCTATGTTGGTGTTGACAATCCTGTAAGCATATCGGCTCCTGGTTTTGCATCGGACAGAGTACGCGCGACAATGACAAATGGCAGCTTAATTAAAAAAGGTGATGCATATATTGCACAACCAAAAATTGCTTTTAAGAATGCTAAGGTACAAGTCGAAGCTCAATTTGAGGATGGCTGGAGGCCGTTACGTACTGTTGATTTTAGAGTGAAACCAATTCCTGATCCTATTGCTAAAGTTGCAGGTTTAGGTGGTGGTAAAATTAAAAAGAATTTACTGTTGGTACAAACAGGTGTTGATGCAGTGATGGATAATTTTGACTTTGATTTAAAGTTTAAAATTACCGGTTTTACGGTTTCTACAATTGTTAAAGGCTTTACTGTTGATCAGGAATCCAGATCGGATGTATTTACAAAGGAACAGATTGATATGTTTAGAAATTTAAAAAGAAGTCAGAAACTATATATTGAAGATATTAGGGCAGTTGGTCCGGATGGTGTAACCAGAGACTTACCTACAATTTCATTTAGAATTGAGTAATAAAATTTATATATGATGAAGAAAAGCTTATTACTAGTAATTGGTCTTGTATTGATTTGTGCCTCGTATTCCAGTGCACAGACAAATGCAACAAGTGTTTATTCAAAAAATCATATCAAAAACAGAAAACCTATCCCTTACTCAAATATACGTGAGTCAGATGTGATGTGGTCGAAGTTAGTTTGGAGATTCGTGGATTTACGGGAAAAAATGAACCTTCCTATGTATTATCCAACAACACCGGAAGATGACCGCTACAGTTTAATCGATCTATTGATGTATGGAATTGAAAATGAAGGCTTAACTGCTTACGAGACAAACGATGATGAATTTAAGGTTCCTATGACGATTGATCAGATTCGTTCGAAGTTTGATGCTCAAAATGATACGATTATGCAACGCAATAGATTGACAGGAGAACTTGAACAAAAAATTCTTCCCGGTGAAATGCATACGGATGATGTAAAAAGATATATGGTGAAAGAGCAGTGGTTCTTTGACAAACAAACATCGACTTTACAGGTTCGGATCATTGGAATTTGTCCAATTCGTGAATATATAAAAGATGGCGATTCAGAATTAGATGGTATTCAACAGAAAAAACTGTTTTGGATCTATTTCCCTGAAGCCCGGCCTTTGCTTGCTTCTCACGAAGTATTTAATCCAAATAACGACGCTGCTCGTTATTCTTTCGATGATTTGTTCTTAAAAAGACATTTTTCGAGTTTTATTTCACAAATCTCCAATGTTCACAACAATCGTCAGATTAGTGAATACACTGTTGGTTTAAACTCAATGCTTGAAGCAGAGCGAATTAAGAATGAGATTTTCACATTTGAACATGATCTTTGGGAATTCTAAAAAAATATACTGATATAAAAAAGGACCTCACAGGTCCTTTTTTATTATACAAATTTTTTCCCTTTTGTTATTTTCACATCATTAACAATTTTCCTTATCTCCTGCTCATCCCTTCTACGACATATGAGCAGAGAATTATCAGTCTCAACAACAATGTAATCCTTTAAGCCCTGAACAACAACCAATTTGTTATTTGGTACATTTACCAGACAATTTTTTGATTCGTAAAGCATCACATTTTCGCCCTGAATTGCATTCAGATTATTATCCTTAGCAGTATGCTCATAAAGTGAGCCCCAAGTTCCTAAGTCAGACCAACCAAATTCAGAGCAATACACAAATACACTTTCTGACTTTTCCAGAATTCCGTAATCAATAGAAATATTCTCGCATTTTGGATAAATCTGATCAATAAAACTTTGTTCTTCTCCAGTGTCAAGTTTATCTAATATAGCCTCAAACAGATTTTTTATATCCGGTAAAAACTTATCGAATGCATCCTGTATTGTCGAAAGTTTCCAAACAAATATCCCTGAATTCCAAAAGAATTCGCCCGATTCCTGAAATATTTTTGCCAATTCGAGGTGTGGTTTTTCTGTAAATGTTTTTACAGGATACACATCAGAATAATTCTCAACTGCTTTATTTGAAACCTGAATATAACCATAACCGGTTTCCGGTCTTGAGGGAGTAATACCCAATGTCAATAATTTATTTCCATCTTGTACAAATTGAATTCCTTCCGACAAAACTCCTAAAAACTTAGTCTCATTTAATATTAAATGATCTGCAGGCGTTACAATAATTGATGCATTCGGATTTCGCTTCTGTATTTTATAATTGGCGTAAGCAATACAAGGTGCAGTATTTCTTCTTATTGGCTCCAACAAAACCTGATTCTCATTAATATTTGGGAGTTGCTGAAGCACAAGACTCTTGTAATTTGCATTGGTTACCACGAAAAAATTCTCGGTCGGGCATATAGATGCAAAACGCTCATAAGTCAACTGAATTAGTGTCTTACCTGTACCAAGAATATCAAGAAATTGTTTGGGTTTATTATTTTTACTTAAAGGCCAAAAACGTGAGCCTACGCCCCCAGCCATAATTACGCAATAATTATTTTTATCCATTGGAAATTATTTATCTGAATCCATACCAAATTAAATCGGAATTCAAGAGTAGTAAAATTATACCCTAAAATACTGAAAAGCCTTATTAAATCAAAAAAGAATAGAAATTTCAATAGATACAATTATCCTGGAAGATGGTAAACAAATAATTTGTAATTTTATCGTAAAGCAAAATAACTATGAACTTGTTTGAAAACGTAGGAAAATTCTCAAGATTTCTTGTATTGGTATTTTCAAAACCAGAAAAAGGCAAGACTTTATTTTCACAAATAATCCGCGAAATTGATAAACTCGGAATCAATTCTATTGGAATTGTAGTGATAATATCTCTTTTTATGGGAGCTGTTATCACCCTGCAAACAGCATACAATATGCTGAACCCTTTACTTCCGGATTATTTGGTTGGTTATACTACAAGAGAATCGATGCTTCTTGAATTCTCATCGACAATAGTTGGTTTAATATTGGCTGGAAAAGTCGGTTCAAACATAGCTTCTGAAATTGGCTCGATGCGGGTTACTGAACAAATTGATGCTTTGGAAATCATGGGAATCAATTCTGCCAATCATTTGGTTTTACCAAAAATTATAGCAGCAATTTTTATTAATCCATTTCTATACATTCTTAGTGTGTTTGTAGGAATAACAGGAGGTTTACTTGCTGGTTATTTAACTGGTACAGTTAACTTAGCCGACTATATTGATGGCATACAATATGCTTTTATTCCTTATTACATTACCTACTCCTTAATAAAAACAGCAGTTTTTGCCTTCATAATAACAGCAATACCATCCTTCTATGGATATTACGTAAAAGGAGGTGCACTGGAAGTAGGTAGAGCGAGCACAAAAGCTGTTGTAAACAGTAGTATTCTTATTCTTCTTGCTAATGTGATTCTCACACAAATCCTTTTAAAATGATCACTGTAAGTAATGTAAATAAATCCTTTGCCGACTTAAAAGTGTTGAACGATATCTCAATCAATTTTGAGGCTGGTAAAACCAATCTTATTATAGGACAAAGCGGATCCGGTAAAACTGTTCTGCTAAAATCTATCATCGGACTTCACGAGGTTGATTCTGGTAGTATTTTCTACAACAACAGAGATTTTACATCCATGAATCTGAAGGGAAGAAAAGAGATTCGAAAGGAAATGGGCATGGTATTTCAGGGCGGTGCTTTATTTGATTCCATGAGTGTTGAAGAAAATGTACTCTTTCCTTTGGATATGTTTTCGGATATGAGTGAAAAAGAAAAAAAAGATCGTGCAAACTTCTGCTTAAACCGTGTTAACATACAAAATTCAAATCACCTGTTTCCTGCCGAGATTAGTGGTGGTATGCAGAAACGTGTTGCCATTGCAAGAGCAATTGCTTTGAATCCAAAATATCTTTTTTGCGATGAACCCAATTCTGGTTTAGATCCTGTAACCGCAATTTTGATTGATAATCTGATTCTGGAAATAACAAAAGAGTATAATATGACTACCATTATTAATACTCATGATATGAATTCGGTAATGGAAATTGGAGAGAAAATTATTTTTATAAGCAAGGGAAACAAAGTTTGGGAAGGTTCCAAAGATGAAATATTTGATACCGACAATAAGGATTTAAATGATTTTGTTTTTGCTTCGGAATTGTATAAAAAGATTAAAAAAATAAGCTAGTAGAAATCACACTCGTACATTCTATTCGATTTATTATCTTTGCTTTCAGATCAACAAGAAACAATTCATGAATAAAATACTACTTTTCTTTATTTGCTGTGCATTCACCTTTTTGATATCCTGCAAAGAAAATAATAAAAATACTCCTCAGTTAAATGAAGATCAATTCACTAAGATGCTTATTGATATTCATATTATTGATGGAACTTTAGAATCCCAAAATATTTATCGCTCCGGCGATAATTATCGCCCCAGCTACTATTACAATTCTATTTTTCAGAAATACAATATCACCCGTGATCAATTTGATTCCTGCGTATCCTATTATTCTAACAATACGAAAAGATTTACTCAAATTTACGATGTGATTATTGATTCGCTTAACCGACTTGAAACTCAATATCGTATTGAAGTTAAAAACAAAAAACTGGAACAAGACACTGTAAATCTTTGGACAAAAAAACAGGATTGGAGAGTTCCTGAAAAAGATAAAAACCAAGTTGACTTTGCGATTCCAATCAAAGAGAAAGGAATTTACACCATTAAAGCTTCCATTAAAATATTTAAGGATGATCAAACTGATCAGCCTAAATTGGAGGCTTATTTTTGGAAACAGGATAGTTTAGGCGAAGAACATAAAGTAAGCTTTATGCCACGCCCAATTGCTAAAGAAATGAAATTCAACACTTATGAATTAAGTTTGTCCTATCCGGATTCGAGCTACACAGAACTGCGCGGCAACTTATTTGCCGGAGAAAATGATCTTGTTGAGTTTACTCAGCATTTCGAAATTAAGGACATCATAATTTTCAATCCGCAGATTAGACCTGATTCCCTGCAGGTGATTAAGGAATTAGAGCAAGATGTGGAACAGAACCTTAGGCGTGTGCGATGAGAAAAATAGCCGCGAACTACATTTTTCCAGTTACAGCTACTCCTCTAAAAAATGGAATTATTGTACTTGATGAGAAAAATTATATTGTCGATATAATTGATACAAAGGGACAATTTAAAGAAATTCAAAATCTGGAATTCTACAGTGGGGTAATTATTCCCGGATTTATTGATGTATTTACCCTACTCAGTATTTCTTCTTTTTCAAAAAATGATTTTGAAAAATGTTTGCAGGATGATTTTGGTTCAGCACTTAAAAAGAGACTGCTCCAAAAAGAAACTACTCCTGCTACAGTACAAAAAGGGATTAATCAATTAGAAGCTTATGGAACTGTTGCCGCAGCAGACTATTTTACTGTAAATGATCATGCTGAGCAAAAACGAAAATCTAAATTGTATTTTTCTGATAGTAACGCAGTAGAATCAAACTGTTCGTTACAAATCCCAATATCAAACAAGCAACTAAATCCAACCCAATCCGTTCTATTGAATCAAATGATCTTAGAAAAATTGAATGGGTTTATACCTGCTGCAAGTGAAATGAGCCGATACTGCATTGGCACAGGATCACTAGGAACGCATTCGAAACTATCTGTTTTTGAGGAATTAAAAGCTTTTCAGAAAATTCTGCCGGCACTTACGTTTTGGGAATTGATTAAATGGGGAACCATAAACGGAGCAAAACATTTACAGATTGAAAATAAATTTGGAAGTCTTGAAATTGGTAAAAAACCTGGCTTGAATTTGCTCACAAATCTTGATTATTCCAATCAGAAATTTAACACGGTAAGCGAACTGAAAGTCCTTGTTTAATCAAGGCGAATTAAATCCTCGATTTAAACTCTCTGTTTTAATGGATCAACTCAGGAATTTATCTAAATTTGGACAACAAAAAAAAACGTGTAAATGGCTACTTTTCTCTTCGATAAAATTATTTTCGGTCCTGTAAAAAGCAGAAGACTTGGGGTTTCATTAGGTATTAATTTATTGCCTAACGATTGCAAACTCTGCAGTTTTAATTGTATTTATTGTGAATGTGGTTGGAATCCGGATCACTATGAACAAAAAATTAACTTTCATCCTAAAGATCAGGTGAAAGAGAGTCTATTTGAGAAACTGAGTCTGATGAAGGCCAATAATGAAGATCTGGATGTGATTACCTTTGCAGGAAACGGAGAACCAACACTTCATCCGGAATTTAGCGAAATCATTAATTACACGATCGAGGTTAGAAATCAAGTATTTCCACAGGCAAGAATCGCGGTTCTTTCTAATTCATCGATGATTCACAAAAAATCGGTATTTGAAGCTCTAAATAAGGTAGATGATAACATTTTAAAACTGGATGGCGGAACAGAAGAAACCATAATCAATTTAGATCAGCCAGTTGGAAAGTTCAATCTAAATAATACGGTTGAACTTCTTTCAAAATTTGATGGCAATTTAATAATTCAAACCCTTTTTATCAGAGGAGAATACGAAGGTAAAATTATAGACAATACAACCAAAGAAGAAATAGAAGCCTGGTTGACGCACCTGCAAAAAATCCAACCCAAAGAGGTGATGATTTATACCATTTCGAGGGATACGCCAAGTGATAATCTGGAGAAAATATCAATGGAAGAATTGCAGCAAATTGCACAAAAAGTTGAAGATGCCGGATTTAAAACACAAATCAGCGGTTAATATTTTGTCTTCGTAAAACGATGTGGGACTATCGATTTCTGAAATTCATTTTTAATGCTCGGCGGGAGCTGAGGCAAATTGCATAAAAACATTTTATCCGCCAAAAGCCCAATAAAAGAGGAATTCTTGTTGTTGCAAAGTGAGATTTTTAACTTCATTATTACGTCTGCAAATATCTTTTGTTTCTCCATCCCAGAAGTTTTTTTACAATAATTGCTTATATCCATTTTTTATTTGCAATTACTCTCTAAAAGTATAACTTTAAGTTTATTACAAAATAAAACCTACGAGAAAACAATAAATCTATGTTTAAAACATCTATTAAAATAAGCTGTTTCATTCTTTTTTTCATGTCATCAGTGCTAACTTTTGGTTGTCAAAATAAGAAACCCTCAGCTGATAAAGTACCTGAGATGAATGCTCCGCAACAAAAGGAGTTTAAATCGGTTAAAACTTTGTTTTACAATGTGCCAAGCCCAATTGAAGTGACTGGTATTATCAAAAAAATGAACCTTCCCTATCAGCCCGATTTAATGAATCCGGTTTCCAATGCAGATAATTATTTATCACAAGCAGATGTGGCTGTCAACATTGGTATTTACGGTGCGGATTTAAGTTACATTCGGATTTATGAACAGTTTCAGGATGCAGCAAGATATTTAGCCGTAATCAAGAAATTTACACGCGAATTGGGCATTCCTGAAGAGCAGGAGAGAATTACTGCCCGAAGAATGGAAGAAAATATTGAAAACCAAGATTCTTTGCTTCAGATTATTACCGAAACTTTTACAAAATCGGACAGTTATCTGAAAGAAAATCAAAGAGGTGGTGTTGCTGCTTTAATTGTTTTTGGTGGATGGATTGAAACCTTATATCTGGCAACAAATATTGTTGATTTAAAAAACCCTCAAAAAGAAATGGTCAACTTAATTTCACAGCAAAAACATTCTGTAAAAAACTTAATTGGTTTACTAAATCAATATAGAGATAACTATAAAATAAATCAGATTCTGCCGGATTTAAAGAAACTGGATGCAAAATTTCAGGAAATATCACAAACTAAATCTTCTGCATCGAGCATTAAAACAAAAGACGGCAAAACAGTTATAAAAAATCAGGTTACTTTAACTGCCTCGAACGAAACAATCAGGGCGATAAAAGAAATCAACAACAAAATCAGAGAAACAATTACGGAATTATAGGATTGGGGAGCACTAAAAAGATTGGGATGAAAACGACTATAAAAACCATATTATTTATTTTTTACTTATTCGCGTTGCCAAATATTGTGCTTGCGCAGTGTAATGAATACACCAAAAAGGAATGCATTCCGAAACTTACGCCTTATACATTTAACGGGCAATTAAATAATGCGGTGTTATCGGAAGGTGAAACTGCTGAATTGCAGCTTACTTTTTATAAGGATCAAGAATATCGAATTTTGGTTGAAGGAGAAGAGAGCCTTGGTAAAATTCAATTTCAGCTTTTTGATACTGATTACAATTTATTGTATGATAATGCTGATGAAGATCACACCAACCTGTGGGATTTTATGGTTGAGAGTACCGATGATTTTGTAATTCGTGTTCTAGTCCCCGAAGATCAAAAAAAGGAGCGGATTGAAAGTGGCTGTGTTTCAATTTTAGTTGGTTTTAGAGCTTTTGGATCGAGAACCATTTTTAAATGATCATTTTCTGAGTCGAAACTTACGAAACAAAAAAAACCATCCCGCAAAAGATGGTTTTTTTTTCATTTCAATAGTTTCATCTATTATTTCAGCAAAAACTTAGCTGTCCCAATATGGTTTCCTTCAGCAAAAACATCTACTTTATATTCTCCTTCAATAAGACTGCCATCATTATCCCAGAATACAGCAACATCAAGCTGTTCCCCTTCGTAGTCAATCTCTCGTGTTGCAGAATAGCTAAGTTTAGTATTCTCAAAATCGAATAAAAGATTTTCCGGATTACCCAAAACAACTTCATCAGGTCGGGTAATGCGCACAAATAATGCTTTAACCCCGGTTGATGCAGTTACATTCTTTTGAATCGTAAAATTAGTGACCAGTTTTTCCGTTTTGGAAATCTTTTTCACCTCTTTGCCTTTTCTATTTATAGGAGAACAAGCAAGATCCACTAACGAAAGAGTAGCCGCCTTACTAATTACCTCTTTCATTGTTTCAGTTGATTCCTCGAGTTTGGTATTACGATCTTTAACCCAATCGATCTGCTTTTTAACTCTTACGTTTTCAGCAGTAAGCAATTGATTGCGTGTATTTAGAGAGTCGATTTGAACAATGTAATCTCTTAATACTCCTTTTAAAGTTCCTAACTCTTTTTTGTATTTATTAATTTCGAAATAAGAATTGTTTCGAAATACTTTCATTCGATCCAAAAGTTCATTTATCTTTTCCTGTTCCATTTTCAGCTGAACATTCAAAGTATCGTTACTTGTTTGCAGAGAATCGTAATCCTGAGAAAGTAATTTCAATTCGTTTTCCAAACTTATCTTCTCGGTAGTAATTTCGGAGATATAGCGCTTATTATCTCTATGTTCCATGTAATACATAACCGCTAAAATCACAAGAATTACCCCTAAAGTTGACAATACCCCAATATAAATGTTGTCTTTTTTACTTTTACCTTTAATCTCTGCCATAAAAACTCTACTTAATTAATTCGAACAAATTTACTTATCTTTTTTTTAATAGTATTCTCAAATTCATATTTGTTTGAGTACATGATGCTCATCAATAATGAATAGAATCAATGCATTGTAAAACCAAATACAATTGACAATTGAACCACAGCAATAAACAAACCAAATTTCGAAATCTGAAATCACTAAACAAAATAACGGAGCTAACATCCTGTTAAAGAATGCGCCCCGTTACCAAACTAACCCTATAGTTTGTTTTTTATGAAGTAGATTTTTTCTACAGGATGTTACCCAATTTCACACCAAAATAAATTGTTCTTGGATTTAAAGGACCATATACGTAACTGGCATCACGAGACGGACCAAAATCAAAATCATCCTGAAAAGAATTGAAGATATTCTTCATCCCCAAATCAAACTGCAACTTCACATCACTGCCTAAATCAAAATGGTAAGAAAAATTGATTCCCAAATCCATAAAACGATCTGATTTTACTAAACTTTCGTGAATCTCATTTCCATATTTATCATCTCCTCCACTTAAGTGAATCAAATTCATTGGTCCGGTATATGATCCTGATAAGGTAGTAGTAAACTCATGAAGAGGTTTCCAGTTCATTGCAAAATAGCCATACTGCTCTGGTGTTCTCAAAATATCATCAGTAGTCGTATTGGCTGTATCCTCATCCTCTCCCTGATCCACAGCGTCATCGTATTTACTGGATTGCAATGTTAGTCCCATTTGGAAATCCAACTTATAGGATGGAGCCAGTTTGCATTCAAAATTTACCCCCCGAACAACTGCTCCATTGGCATTTTTTCGAAGCATAACCATGTTTCCACTCGCATCTACCTCACTAAATTCGTTAAAGAAAGGGTCGATTAACTGTGTATTAAACCCCTCTGCAAGAAAATAGGTCTGCATTTTACCAAAGGCTTTGGTGTAATCCCAGGATACAGTATAACTGTTTGATTTTTCTTCTGTTAAATCGTCAGCCAATTCGTGTGTGATTCTTCTGGCCGTTGAAGCTTCAATGTGTAAATCTTCATCGAAAATTTGCGGTGCTCTAAAACCTCTTGCATAACTAACCCGCAACTGCGATCCTTTAAAGACATCGAATAACACGTTAGCTCTGGGGCTAAATACTGTATTTGAATAATTGGAATTTTCAGCAGAATTTTTAATTTCATAGGAATCCATTCTTACTCCCAATAGAAATTTTACTGCCCCTAAATCCCATTTACTTTGAGCAAAAGCACCTATGGTATTTGATGTTTGATCGGCAATGTTGGTTGTTTTCACAAATTCATTATTTGTAAAATCATAATACCCCAATTTATCATCTTTCAGACTGTTGTAAACATTCTCCAATCCAAGAGTGATATCTGCAGGAGCGAAAAACAGATTATCAAACTTTGTAAAGAACTGAATTCCTGTTGAAACAGCTAAATCATCGGTTTGACCATAAGCACCATAATCAGGAATTGGTGTAGATAAGGCCACACCATTTTCATCATAAATAGTGGCAGCTCCATAGTAACTATCCCTATCGATACTTTGTCCCGAAGCATAAACAGACAGTTTACTGATTCGATCCTGATTAAAATATTGATCCCAGGCCAAACTTCCTGAATTAATACGATGACTTACTTCTTCGGCAACAGTAGCTTCATGAGCCTTTAAATTCAGCTGATCTCCGCCCCTTCGGTACTCATCAACTACATGATATTCCAAAGTCAATTTGGCTAAATCTGAAAGACGATGATAAGCACGTAAACCGGCACTTATATTTTTCAATTTAACCATGTCGGAATAACCATCCTTATTCGCATCCCACTCGCCGCGCTGACGGTTCATCCCAAAAATAAATATCCCGCTGTTATGATCTTCAGAAACAACAGACGCATTAAAATCGGCAGTCATATCACTGGCAGCATCTCCACCACCATCAACACCAACACCTACAACTCCATATTTCACTCCTGCTTTAAATGTATTGGCAACAGGATCTTTTGTAATGATATTAATTGTACCGGCAATTGCATTCCCTCCAAAAAGAGCTGAACCACCTCCGCGTACAATCTCTACACGCTGAATCATACTTGCCGGAATGTGTTCCAACCCATATACTCCGGCCAATCCGCTGAAAATAGCTCTGCTGTTAATTAATATCTGCGTATATGGTCCTTCCAAACCATTCATTCTTACTTGCGAAAAACCACAATTGTTACAATTATTCTCTACACGCAAACCAGGAGAAAAAACCAAACCATCAGCCAGGTTTGCTGATGATGTTTGTTCCAGCAACTTAGTAGATATAGAATTTACTACAACAGGAGCATCTTTACGTTGAATTCTGTTTCGATCGGCCGTAACCACAACCTGATCCAAGCCAATAAAATCTTCTGCTATTTTAAATTCAAGAACTGAGTTCTTTCCTCCTTTTAGTTCCAATTCCTTCTTATCCAATTTGTATCCCACACAAGTGGCAATTACATGATAATGCCCCACAGGAACATTCTCAATTACAAATTCACCATCGAAATTTGTTACCGCTCCCATGCTCGATCCTTCGAGAGCAACGCTGGCATAAGGAATAGGTTTGCTGCTGTTACTGTCAATCACTTTGCCTTTTACACTGGAAGTAATATTTTCGGCCGAAACAGAAAATGCAAAACAAATCAGCATAGCAATGCTAATAGATATATGAGTTAGTACTCTCATTATTAGATGTATTTTTTTGATGTTTATTTTTGTTGATATACATAACACTCCCTCATACTTTCATCCAGTATCAGGAAACAGTTACATACTCTAATTTTAAATGGACCTTTTCAGGTAATAATAAAGGTGTTACAGGAAGGCAGGCGGAGCCCTGTTGTCAAGAAGAGAACTTATAATTCCTTTCTTAATAAAAAGGTGGTAAACATTACTGATTTCATAAGATTTTCCTATTAATGCAGCTATAAACAAAACTGACCCGAGCGAGAACAGGAAATTCGTAAATTGCTGCAATGAAAAACATTCATGAGAAGAATGATGATGATTTGCTGTTCCGTTAGAATTCCCTGATTTTTGATAGGGATGAGCATGAACAATTAAAGTTCCATCAACTTGCCTATGAACGTGCCAATTAAAAACAGCATTACCCGCCAACAAAATCATTGCCGGGAGCAGTATACTTACAATCGCTGTTTTTATTTTTCGAAAACCGTTCATTACCGAATTAAATTGGCATTAACATTACGGCTCAAAAGTAGAAAGTCGGGATTTGTTTAACAATACCTATATGTTGGTATTCATTGACTCCAACCATGTTACTTAACATGTTTTTCATTAAGGAGATTGAAATACTCATTTATAACATCCTCAGAAGCACCCAAATCGGAGTCCAAAACAGGCTTAGATTTTCTGATTCGGGAAATATAATCTTCCTTCGTGCATATCATCTCGTTCTGATACAAATACCAAAGCTGAACGTACACCCACAAATCATTTCCGGGTCCAAATTGAGCTCGTAGTTCGTATGCTTTTTCTGTAAGCTCCTCTATTTCTGAACCAAACCGGTAAAACATATTTTTAAAAGGAACAGGGTGCACACCGGTTTGCTTTGCCTCATCAAAACGGGAATCTCCAAATTCGATCAACTGCTGTATTTCTGTTTTCCCTTCAAATTGTGTGTCGGTAACCGGAAGTGATGGTATTTGCTGTAATAATTGAGAGTAAGAAATGGAAAGCTTATTTTCAACAACTTTTGCAAAATCCATAAGGTGATTTTTCAAAGAATCATTTGATGTGGTCGCTGCTAATTCTGAGCTGATGATATCATCTTCATTAAATTCATTCTCCCATTTCACAATCCGGTTTATTTCCTGAAGAATCATTCTGACAAATTGCCTGTTATCCGGTTGTGAATCGCAAACAATCATAAAATAATCCTGATATCTAACCATTCTTATCAGAACTCCGTCCAAAGTAAATTTTAAACTTCGTTTTAAGAATAAGCCTTTTTTATGCAGACAGAACCTGATTTCGGTCTTGGTTTTTGTTTTTTTTATCGCTGAAAAGGAAAGCAGCGATTGATAGGAAATGGCATAAGATTTCGCATTTGTTTTATCGTAGCATACAATCTCTGAGTCGCTTTTAATCTCTATTGTAACATGATTTAAAATTACAGCCCCCTGTTGAACTGCACTTTTCAGTATAGAAAGTAACAGGCGGTTTGTTGAGATCTTAAACTCCTTATCAATGTAAACAGCATCATCTGCTTCTGCAGTAAGAGTCGGTTCGTATTTTGAAATGTCCTTATCGCGAATACTTCCCGTAAATATTTTTTCCCATTTCGAAGTATTTCGTTTGACTTTTAAATATTCATCGGGTAAAATTAAATGAGGGAAGCGGTTGCGAAAAGCAAGAACCAATGGATGTGTACTTTCCGAAGTATCAACAATAGGGTGCAAAGATTCCTGAAAATCATTTTCGGTTAAAATGGCACATTTATATCCGTTAACAGCAGCAAAAAAAGCAAACAGAACTTCCTTTATACCAACACTTAGTATCACAAAATCGAATTGAGTGTTTGCTGCTGTTTCAAGAAATTTATCTCTTTTTAACACGGAATATTGTAAGGAGTCCTCCATTTTACTTTTATTAACTTATTTTTGTTTTGAATCTTTGTAATTTTGTTGCCTAATAATCAAATATCAAAACTAATCAATTTGAAAAAGATAGCTTTTTATATCCTTGTGGGATTTGCAATTTCAGCCCTATTATATTCTTGTGCACGAAAAGGAATGCCTACCGGAGGGCCTCTTGATCACACAGCTCCAAAGGTTACATTAACCAAGCCTCAAAACTACTCAACAAACTTTAAAGGTGGAAAAGTAGAAATTTTCTTTGATGAATTTGTTCAGCTAAAAGATATAAGTTCAAATTTCACAATTTCCCCACCACTAAAAAAGAAACCCTTGGTGAAATTAAAAGGTCGTTCTATCTACGTGAAGTTAGAAGAGAAACTTCGCGAAAACACCACCTATACTCTCGATTTTGGAAATGGCATTGCCGATAATAATGAAGGAAACCCTTTGGGAGAATACCAATTTGTTTTCTCAACAGGCAATCAGCTGGATTCGCTAAGCATTAAGGGAAAATTAGACAATTCCTTCAATCAATTGCCGGTTGAAAAAGCGATGGTAATGGCTTACTTAAATACGAATGATTCTGTGCCCTTTACAGTAATTCCAAGTTATGTTGCTAAAACCGATTCGGCAGGTTATTTTCAGCTGAACAATTTGAGCAGCGGGGATTACAAGCTGTTTGCAATTGTTGATGGCAACCGCGATTTTCTTTACAATGGCCCGGGCGAAATGATCGGTTTCAGCAATGACTTAATTACGCCAAAAATGCATGTTTACGAACAATTGGACAGCATTAATGCCGACTCCGTTGTTGTAAAACAAATGATGACAACAGAACCTTCGAATATTTACCTTAGAATGTTTGATGAAGAAAATCCTCTTCAATACCTTACCACTTATAAAAGAGATCGCCGAGAACAGATCTATTTTGAATTTAACTCGAAAAGAACCGATAGTCTTAAGATTGATTTTATTAATGTTGATGAAAATCCAAATTGGTTTTTACTTGATAAAAGTAAAACAAACGATACTCTTTCCTATTGGATAACCGATTCGACTATTTACCAAAGAGATACTCTTTTAGCTAAACTGGAATATTTAAAAACTGACTCGTTGGGTAAACTTGTAAGTTTTACCGATACGGTTAAATTAAATTATAAGGCTCCGAAAAAAGCAAAAGCTTCGAAGAATAAAAAGAAACAGGCAAAAATTAAAATTCCTACATATGGATTTAAATTGAACGCCAGTAGTTCGCAGGATTTAAATAAAGATATAATTCTCGATTTTAATGAACCTCTTGCCGAAATCAATAAAGACAGTATTCACTTGTATCAACTTCAGGACACGATACTAATCCCTGTTGATTATAAAATAGAGCAGGATTCCGCAGCTATTCTTCGCTATCATGTTAAAATTGACTGGAAAGCAGAAACCCAATATAAGGTTGAGTTTGATTCAACCGCATTTCGCAATATTTATGGTTTGTACAGCGATAAATACAATGGGAAAATTACAACCCGGGAAGAAGAATATTACGGGAAAATATTATTGAATGTATCCAATGTAAAAAAACCACTGATTGTTCAACTATTAAAAAACAACAAAAGTGAAGGGATTGTTCAGGCAAAAAGGATTTATTCCGATCAAACTGTAATATTCGATTATTTAGCTCCTGACACCTATATCATTAAATTAATTGTTGATGAGAACGACAATGGTAAATGGGACACCGGTAATTACAAAGAAGGTCTTCAGCCTGAAATGGTTCATTACTTTAGAAAAGAAATTAAAGTCCGTTCGTATTTCGATGTAGAAGATCGTATTTATATTCCGGAAAATGGTCCGGAAATCAATTTCAATCAGCATTTAATAGAACTTGAGCAAAAAAGGCAGAAAAAGATTGAAAAAGCATTACTGAAAGATGCTGAAAATAATAAGAAGAAAACAAGAACCAAAAACAACAATTAGATATGTCAGTACTTCTGGAATTTGCTATTTTCCCAACCGACAAAGGCGATAGCGTAAGCAAACAAGTTAGTCAGGTTATTGAGTTGATCCGCGAAAGCGGTATTAGCTACCAACTAACAGCAATGGGAACGCTGATTGAGACCGATGCGTTACCGGAAGCTTTAGCACTTGTAAACCGCTGTTATGATGTTTTAGCAGAAGATTCAGAACGTGTTTATACTACTATGACAATCGATATTCAGAAGAACAAACACAATCGACTAAAAACCAAAGTAGAGGCCATCGAAAATAAGATTGGCAAGGTTAATAAGTAAGGAAAAAGGAACAAGTGTCAAGGAACAAGTGTCAAGGACCAAGGATTAAGTATCAAGAAAATTCACGAATGAAATTTTTAGCCTCACTTAAGTACCGTATTTTTTCAAAAAGAACAATTATGGTTCTGCTTTTGCTTGTGGGAACATTCGCTGTAAATGCGCAGTGTCTGGAAAACAACTTCGCATTTCAATCGGGCGAAAAATTAGTTTTCAGAGGCTACTACAACTGGGGATTTATTTGGGTTGCTGCGGGTGAAGTCGAACTGTCTGTAAAAAAAGACCTGTTTCAAAATAAAGAGGTGTTCAAAATAAAAGGAGAAGGCCGAAACACAAAAGCATTTGACTGGTTTTTTAAGCTTAGAGATACATTAACCTGCTATGCCGACGCTAAAACTCTTGCTCCACTCTACTTCGACAGACGGACTCATGAGGCTAAATACGATGCACATCATGAGTATTGGTTCGATTACAAATCGAATCAGATTAGATCGCAAATTCAGAAACGCGATAAGCCTGTAAAGCTAGATACGCTAAAAAACAAGCCATGCACTTTCGATATTTTATCGGTTGCCTACTATGTGCGGAATCTCGATTTCTCGAAATACAAAAAAGGCGATAAAATTCCGATTTCGATGCTGATCGATAACGAAATTCACTCCCTCTATATTCGCTACCGCGGATTGGAAACCATCAAGGCAAATTCGGGCGAACGTTTCGAATGCCTAAAATTCTCGCCCCTTTTGGTTGAAGGCACCATGTTTAAAGGTGGCGAAGACATGACCGTTTGGCTAAGCAACGACGACAACCGCATTCCAATTATGGTGGAAGCAAAAGTATTGGTTGGCAGCGTTAAGGGAATTCTGGAAAGCTACGACGGTCTGCGAAACACCAAAAATTCTTTCTTCAAGAATAACAAAGGGAATCTGGATATTGCGGAGTAAAAGAATGATTTAATTTCAATTTAGATTGACTTTTTCACTCCATAAGAAAATTTACCAAGGTCAAACTACCCAAGCACAATCATACACTTCCAAGCGCAAACTCTATTTCTAATATCCTGTAAAATATTATTAAGTAAATTTTGTTGGCTGATTATTGTTTTGTAGATTAGGAAATTAGAACATAATCTATGATTATTAGACCATAATTGGTTGTTATGAACTAATTTTAGCCAATGCAAGAAAGAGCTTCGAATGAAAGTTTGAGTTGAAATCGAATTGAGTATATTTGCATCAAATGTTTAAATGAAATGAATAGAAATCTTTATTTTAATTATATAGAAGAAAAGCTTCATGTTTTAGCCAGAAGGATAGAAACAAGAGGAAAGCTGAATCTTCTTGATATTCATTTACATTCTGAGAATTTTTACCTTCATTTCTTTAATCTTCTGTATGGATTCAAGCTTAAAAATTTGAATTCAAAACTACAAAATGTTGAAGCAATTGATTTAATTGACCACACTAATCAGGTAATTATTCAAGTTTCAGCAACTAGCACAAAACAAAAAATAGAATCTGCATTAGAAAAACAGATATTGGATAATTATAAAAATTATTCTTTTAAGTTTATATCTCTTTCAAAAGAAACTTCGGAACTCAGAAAAAAAACCTTCAAGAACCCTTATTCTTTATCATTCACTCCAGCTTCAGATATATTTGATATTGTCTCGCTATTAAATGATATAGTGAGTAAACAAAGCAATGAGTTAAATAATATTTATAAATTCATTAAAAGTGAATTGGGTAATGAAGTTGACATTGTTAAATTAGATTCAAACTTAGCTTCTGTAATAAATATTCTATCAAAAGAGACATGGGACGATTCTAATAAAAGCGATTCTGTAAATAGCTTTGAAATAGATAGAAAAATATCATTTAATGACCTCATTGATTCAAAAGGGATAATTGATGAATACTGTGTTTACTATAAAAAAGTTGACGAAAAATATTCTGAATTTGATACTTATGGTAAAAATAAGAGTATTTCTGTATTATCAACCATTAGAAAAGAATACATAAAAGTAAAAACTATAGGTAATTCAGACCTCACGTTTTTAACTGTAGTTGAAAAAGTAAGAGATAAAATTCTAGAAAGCCCAAATTTCATTGAAATACCAATTGATGAATTAGAATTATGTGTTGACATTCTAGTTGTTGATGCATTTATTCGGTGTAAGATTTTTGAAAATCCTCAAAATTACAACTATGCTACTACCAGATAATATCCACCCTGAAAATAGTATCTATTATAATGGTGCACTTGTTTTACAAGTACTTCAAAAGAAAAGTGGAATTGATTTAATTAAACTTTATCAAGAAGTTAAACAAATTAAAGAAATGGCATTTCCTGTTTTTATTTTGTGCCTTGATTGGTTATTTATTGCACGTATTGCAGAAGTAAAAGAAGGGAGAGTTGAATTATGTTCTTAAAATCACTTACTATTTCAAAAGGGACTTCTATTCTCCGTGATATTGAATTTAGAAAAGGTATCAATTTAATAGTCGACAGAAGTGAAGGTAAAATAACTGGCAACAGTGTTGGCAAAACAACAGTTTTAAAGCTTATTGATTTTTGCTTTGGTGCAAAAGCAAAAAATATCTGGGAAGACCCCGAGAACAAAAAAGAAATATATGCTCTTGTAAAGGATTACCTTATTGATAATGAAGTCTTAATTTCTTTATGCTTGACAGAAAATCTTGATGATGAAAATGCATCAGAAATAATAATTGAAAGAAATTTTTTAAGCGCAAAGAGTAAAGTGATTAGAAAAGTAAATGGTAAACAATTATTAGATGATGAATTTGTTCCACACCTAACTGGATTACTATTTCCTGAACATGTAACAGATAAACCAACTCTAAGACAGATTATTTCTCATAACATTAGGTATAAGGACTTAAGTATAAGTAATACACTAAAAACCCTTGATGGATATACTTCAGATGCAGTTTATGAAACTTTACATCTGTTTTTATTAGGGTGTGAATTTAAGCAAGGCAATAGCAAGCAAGAGTTGTTAGAACAAATAAGACAGGAAGATACATTTCGAAAAAGATTAGAAAAAGTACAAACTAAATCTGCCTATGAAACAACATTGTCTCTAATTGAAAGTGAAATAGAAGAGCTTAATATTAAAAAATCAAGTTTGAATCTAAATGAAAATTTTGAAACAGACCTTAATTCACTTAATCAATTAAAATATGGTATTAATAAGCTTAGTTCTGAAATTAGTAAATTAAATATCAGAAAAGAGTTAATAAATGAAACTCTAATAGAGTTAGAAGCATCAACCTCTGGTATTGATACAGAACAGCTTAATCAAATATACCAACAGGCAACAAATGTATTAGGTAAATTGCAGAAATCATTTGAAGATATGGTTAATTATCATGACAATATGATTTCTGAAAAGACAAAATTCATATCAAATGAATTACCCTCAATAGAATCTAAAATTAAAAAACAGAATAGAGAATTAAAAAATCTTTTAAAAAAAGAAGCTGAATTATCTCTTGTAATATCGAAAAGTGATTCCTTTGAAGAACTTGAAATTTTAATAGGAGAATTAAATGAAAAATATAGACTAAAAGGGGAATATGAAAATATAATCCAACAATTGAACGAAGTTGAAAGTAATATTAAATCATATAACAAGACATTAAATTCAATTGACGAGGAACTTTTTTCAGATGATTTTGAATTGACAGTTAAAACGCAGCTGAACAAATTCAACAAACATTTCACTTCCGTATCGGAACTTCTGTATAATGAGAAATACGCTTTAAAATACGACAAGATAAAAAACAAAAAAGGACAACGACTTTATAAGTTTAGTGCTTTTAATACCAATTTTAGTTCAGGTAAAAAACAAGGAGAAATTTCATGTTTTGATATCGCCTATACATTTTTCGCAGACGATGAAAATATACCATGTATGCATTTTATTCTTAATGATAAAAAAGAATTAATGCATGACAATCAGCTTGTTAAAATAGCAGAACTGGTAAATGAAAGTGAGATACAATTTGTTGCATCAATTCTAAAAGATAAGCTACCAGATGAACTTAATAAAGAAGAGTATTTTATTGTTGAACTATCAGAAGATAATAAACTTTTCCAGATAGAGAATTAGAAAACAAAGGCTATAAAACTCCACCAACCTTAAGTCTGCAACATATGGTAATGGATAAATCCAGTTCAGATATCAGATCAAATTTGAATCAAGTCATACATCCTGACATTTACAGCATGCTTATAGCCAGAACATGACCAGCTTGAGATTTCAGGAAACTAAATTTAGATATCGCAGAATTAGATTTTTTCTGACCGGTTCCCGGACTAGTAGTAGTCCGATTGATGGACAAGTAGTGGTCCGACTGCTGGACTAGTACTAGTCCCATTACCGGAGCAGTAGTGGTCCGATTTATTGCAAAAACTTTAGGGCAAAATCTTCCGCTTCTTTTTCAAGATAAATGCCTGCGTTTTTTATAGAATCATCTGTGCTTGCAGCATATTCGGCCACTTCCGATAGGTAATCGATGTTCATTTCTTTTACTCTTGCCTCATCCAAATCAAGCAATCCGCAAAAAATTGCCAGTTTTTGATCTGTACTGGAATCCAATACGCCACGGATTACTTTTCCCGAGAAGGTCTGCTCATCCAATTTTCCTTCTCCGGTAATTATCCAACCGGCACCTTTAATGAGTGCATCAAAATTGGCCTCTTTCTTAATTAAATCGATACCCGGATTCAAGGCTGCATTTAAAAACAGAATGCAACCGGCACCCAAACCACCTGCTGCGCCTGCACCACTTATTTGTTGTAAATCGAGTTCGAATTGTTTCTTAACCACTTCGTTAAAATGCTGTAAGCCGGTATCCAATTCCAGCACCATTTTGGGTGTTGCTCCTTTTTGCGGAGAATAGATATAAGCCGCTCCATTTTCTCCATAAAGTGGATTATCAACATCGCAGGCCACTTCGAACTTTACCTCTTTTAATCTTGGATGCACGGCTGAATCATCAATAGAATAAAGTTGAATTAAATCCTGACCGGCACCTTTCAATTCACAATTTCCTTTATCGAAAAAAGCATAACCCAATGCCCGTGCCATGCCCAAGCCGGCATCGTTGGTTGCACTTCCTCCAATACCCAAAATAATGTGTTCTGCACCTTTGTCCAACGCATCTTTAATTAATTCGCCGGTTCCGTAAGTGCTTGTCAGCATCGGATTTGCCTCATCGCCTTGCAGCAAACGAATTCCCGAAGCTTCTGCCATCTCAATATAAGCAGTCTTCTTCTTTTCAGAATACAAATAGAAGGCATTAATTTTTCGATGCAGTGGATCATAAACCTCGATGGAGTTCATTTCTCCTTCCAGATAAAAGTTCAGAACTTCAATCGTACCATCACCACCATCAGCCAACGGTAGTTTGATGATCTCAACATCAGAAGTATGTTTTCTGATCCCTCTCTCAACAGCATCACAAAATTCCATTCCGGTGAGAGAGCCTTTGAATTTATCAGGAGCTAAAATAATTTTTGTCATCATTGGTAAGTTAGCTTAAATCAGGAGGATTTTAACTTACTATTACTGGGACAGATTGAAAAAAAAGAAGCTTATTTCTTATCTATTTTAATCTCAAAAAGTTTAGGCCATCTTTTACCGGTAACAAACAAACGATTTGTAATAGAATCCCAGGCAATTCCATTCAATACCTCATCTCCCTCTATCAATATTTTTTTGTCGGCTAATTTTAAAATCTTACCTAAATTTAAATTTCCTTCCACTCTTCCCGTTTCCGGATTTATAATCACAATACGGTCCGTAAGCCAAACATTGGCATAAATTTTTCCATTTATATATTCCAATTCATTCAAATTGGTTACCATTCCGGAATTATCATACACTTCAATTATTCTCTTCCTGCTATAATTGTCAGCATCAAGAACTGTCAGCACATTTGTCCCATCCGAAAGAATCAACTCATTGTTAGCTGATGTAATTCCCCAGCCCTGATTATTGGACGTGTTGGGTTCAAAAGTATCCTCCTGTTCAAAAGTTACTGGATCAACAACAAAAACTTTTTTTGCATTCCAGGTCAATTGAATAATTTTACCCTTGGAAAATGTGATGCCTTCGCCAAAATATTCCTGCTCTAAATTCTTAACCGAAAGTGCCTCACCATTTTCAAGTTTTACCTTTCGCAAAGTAGATTCGCCTCTTTGCCCTGTTCCCTCGTATAGAAATCCTTCATGATAAAACAATCCCTGGGTATAAGCACCTCTGTCGTGGGGAAACTCATTAATTATTTCATATGAATATTCAACAGGAGGGATATTCGTTTTCAAATTTACAAATGTGGAAACAATACCAATTGTCCCGTCTTCATGATAAGCCATCACCTTCAGGTCGTGTTTCCCCATTTTTTGATCCTCAGGAACCCATTTCACAATCCATGGCTCATCGGTCAGACTTCCAATTAAAGTCTCATCAGCCCAAAACTGAACAGAATCAATGCCAGCCGCTCTGTTTCTGGGAGTCATTTCTATTTCAACATCTCCTCCCATGGTATATAAATCACCCCGATGCGGTTGTTTTAAGCGCAAACTATTAACAATCACTGTTGTTTTTTCTGTCTGCTCATCAAAACTTTTATCGGTAAACTTATTATTGTTTACACTCTTGCCATTGCACGAGACTAACAGCAAAAAACAAACAAGCGATAAAAAAGAGTGAGTATTCATGGTAATTCTTTTAGGATAAAACGATCAGTGAAAACAACAATTAGTTTTCGTATTACGAGCTTTAAAATTAGCTAAAAAAATCGAGTAGGTAGAGGGATTACTCCCTCGCCCTCTCACACCACCGTACGTACTCTCGTATACGGCGATTTCAAATTAATTTTGTAACAGTACATATTTATTCGACATATTAAACAAACCTAAATCC
>NZ_MVDE01000021.1 GCF_002843385.1 Labilibaculum manganireducens | reverse complement strand
CCAAATACCGATTCGTATTAATAAAAGCTGCGGTGCGCTGCACCTTTTTTAAAATCCAGCTTGTAATTTCTACAAATACTTCGCAGCGCTGCTGCTTTTCCCTTTCCTTGAATATTTTTTGAATACAAATTACCGCACGAGAATAAAGTGAAGAGCACCATGGTATTTGAGACGCAGATCTTTATGATTTTATAGGATCGGCACTGATTATAAAACATGAGAAATAAAGGTGCAGAGCACCGTGGTATTTGTAGCAACAGCCATTTTTATGATTTTTAGGTACAGAGTACCGTGGCATTATCTGTAAATACCAGTAAGAGCATGGCCAAATACCGATTCGTATTAATAAAAGCTGCGGTGCGCTGCACCTTTTTTAAAATCCAGCTTGTAATTTCTACAAATACTTCGCAGCGCTGCTGCTTTTCCCTTTCCTTGAATATTTTTTGAATACAAATTACCGCACGAGAATAAAGTGAAGAGCACCATAGTATTTGTAGCAACAGCCATTTTTATGATTTTTAGGTACAGAGTACCGTGGCATTATCTGTAAATACTAGTCATACCCTGACAAGAACGGCTTGCTTATAGTCAGAGCATGACGAAATACCAAATTCCCCATAATTAGCTATGCACAAAAAAGCACAGCCCAATTGTTGATTTCAATTTTTGGGCTGTGCTTTAATCTTAGTTTTTTTTAAACTTAGCTTTTAACCAAAACACCTAACACTTCGAGGCGTTGTGGTGTGTCGTAAAGGGCAAGTTTTGCAAGGATATCGAAATCTTCCATCCAATCGCTCAATTCGTGCAGCGCAGCATTCTTCGATTCGGTTGCAACCTGAGACTCTCCCATTTCTTTGTCGAACCCGGATCGAAGAACAAGCAGCGCATCGAGTTCTGCCAGACAGGTTGCAGCCAGCTCAGGAGTCAACTTAATTACTGCAAATTTTTCTTGAATAAGTGCATTGGCTGCAAGTGTTGTGTAGAACAATTTTACCTTATCGAAAAACTCGTTGTATTTTGATGGAAAATACCCTGTTACACCCAACCTTACTTGCGTATCAGGATCTTTGGTGCAGAGAATCCGGGTTAAATTGCGATGCCTTCTAAACTTTGCTTCCAACTCCCCATACGCGGTATTGTAAGCGTTTGAGGCAACACTTGTTTCTGCAACTTCTTTTGCATTTAATTCCCAAACGCTTTTGGCTTTGTTGTACACCGCCCAACCTTCGGCGAATTTTGCATCATCGATACCAAAAGGAATCAAAGCAGCTTTAATATCTGGATGCAATTCGGCATTGCTTAACGCGATACGTGAACGTTCTAAAAATTTTGATTCTGATCTAATAAAAGTCATTGATTTTAGTTTTTAAATTTATTTAAGTTTAATTAATCCGGCATTGAAACTACATAACAATAATTAAAAATCAAACTATTAAGTAAGATTAATTTAAATTAATACTGGAATACCAAATAACGCAACTCCTACTTTATAGTAAAACTGCAGGATGCAGACTAAAACAAGCGTTATGAACGCTGTAATACTTTCTGCATCATTATAAATGAACTTTGTATGCGTAAAAATGGGCTCTGCACACTCAAAATGCACATTGCAGAACTCTTAATGAACGTTGCAGGACTTAGAACGGACTTTGCAGGACTCCAAATAGGCTCTGCAAGCCTTAAAGTGAGCATTGCACGACTTGCAATGGATTATGTACAGGTAATTTTCACCATTGCAAAGCTTCTGCCTGTACTATTACCACTCGTGTTATGTAGAGCAGTTCTTTTTTAGAGAGGCAAAGTGCTTTCTCTGCCTAATTACTACTGTTTAGTGCATTTATTGCTTATTTTTAATGGCCTTTAGAGAAAGTTGTTGTTCTTCTGACTTATTGAAGGGATGGCAATAGTGCGGTTGCAAGGCACAAGACATACCATAAGACAATGTATTGTGCACCTTCCTACTGGCATATTAAAAATAAGTGCACTGGTGCATATTCTAACAAGTTATGGGCAAACATAAAAAACCAATTACGAACATATGATGATACTAAAATTACTTGCTCCAATAATTCTTTTTGCAATAGCCATTTTACAAGGGCTATTTGCTGAAAAGATTAATAAAATTAAGTGGCTAAAGATCACATTGATTTGCTTGCTTTTAGGTTCACTGACAGTCGGATTAATTATTATTTCACTAGATGAAAAAAATGCAAATAATTTTTCAAAACAACAAAAAGACAATATTGATTCTTTAAGAATTGAAAATGCTCAACTTAAAAATAATTTGGATAGTTTGCATAGAGCATTGACAAAAGGAATGGATGATAGAAGTTTGCAGGAAATTGAGCTTAATAAAAAAGTTAGCGAACTAAATATAAAATTAGAACCATTTGTAAAATTAGCATTAACAAAATATCCTGCATATGATTTGCAATCTGCCTTAAACAAAATCGCTCAAGATATTGAGAATGCAAAAAAGCTTGCAGAACCCCCGATTTTAATTCCAAATGCCCAAGAAATAAGTAGGGACAAAACTGGACTAAATATGCTACTTCAATTTAAATTATCAAAAAATCAATCATTAGGTCAAATAATTTTTTACGCCGAGATTGAAGATGGAAGCACTGCAAAAATTGTTGAATTTTGGCCATCTACAAAAGGAGGTGCTTTTAATTCTGGCCCAGACTCAAAAATGATTGCTCCAGATGGGAAATCTAGTAGGTTAATATATTCCTTAATTGGAGCAGGTAATCCAACTTTTGATTTAAAAGTTACAAAAGCGGTAACTGTCAGGATCACTAGCAATTACTTACCTGAACCTTTTATTACAAAGATTGAATAATAAAAGGTCAGACCATAACAAAAGCAACCGTTGCACAAGCAAATAATATTTCTTAAAAAATAAGATGGGAGCTTTAAAAGTTTGCTGCTTAGCGGGCTTTTAAAGCTTCTTTTTTTAGCTTAATAATCCCGAAGCTTTACATTAATGAAGGAGTAGAATGATGCTAAAGCAAAAGGCTAGGAATATTTTAAATTCAGTTGGCTAAAGCCAAACTGCAATAAATAACACACACTATTTACTGTTGTAAGTAGAAAATTAGAGTGTTTATTGCACTTATTTTCAGGCAACAGAGAATAGAAATGTAAATGATTGAAATGAAACGAATGCAAAACATCTATTGCAGTTTGGCTTTAGCCAACTGACCTTGTCAAATTAACAGAAAGGCTTTAGCCACATATAATAATTTGCATTTCATATTTTGAAGGTGTTTTCAATTTTTATGTATGCTTAAAACCGCTATATTTAAACCTTATTTGAGCAGTTTGATGAGTTTTTAGACAGACTGCCGTTATAGCTCATTCACCACATCAGCGTAACCAATTAATTACTGTTGCTAACGTCAAAAATAGTGAGGAAAAAAGAAGCTGAAATTATGAGTTTGCAGATTTTTTAAAACACTGAATATTAATAACAAAATTTGACGTTAGTCAGAATTAAAAAAAAGACACTACATGAAACGGGATCTCGACCTTGTAAAAAAAGTATTAGAGTACTTCGAAGAAAAAAATGCTTGGGGACATGAAAAAGACATGGAAATTAATGGTTTTGACAAAGATCAAGTCTCGTATCATCTAATCATATTATTTGAAGCAAACCTAATTGCTGGTGAATCGATCACCACAAATACAGGAAGAATTTATGACATAATTCCATTTAGATTAACATGGAGTGGACACGAATTTTTAGATAATATACGGGACAATAATAGGTGGAGTAAAATAAAACAAATAATTAAGGCAAAAGGAGGAAGCTTCAGTATGAGTCTAATAACAAAGCTTGCTACAAAATTAGCCGAGGATCAGTTATTTAGTTAAATAAAAATAATTTTCTAAGTCAATGGTTTAAGGATCGATGATTTACCGTATTATTCTAACAACTAATTGTAGGTAAATAAAAAAGAGCTATAACAAAGCTAAATTATCATGGGCGTTGACGAGATGTTTGAAAGTTTAGTACAATAAAGAAACCCCGCTAGTGTGCGATTGTATCGCGTTCTTCGATAAAAAGATAAAAGCCACACGAAAGGATTCGTGCAGTAGCGGGGCGATTTCAACTAAATTCATAATTTAAGAAAGAGACTTATCATATGGAATACTTGGGTTCTTGTTTATGCAAAGGAATTAAATTTAAAGTTATAGGTGACTTTGAGAGTTTTTATTTATGCCATTGCAGATATTGCAGGAAAGACACAGGGGCTGCTCATGCTGCTAATTTGTTTTCCACAACAGCTAAACTAGAATGGATAAAAACACAAACTGAAATTAAAATATTTCAACCACCTAAGAGTAATCATGTGAAAGCCTTTTGTACAAATTGTGGATCAGCTCTGCCCAATATACAAATGGACGGTAAACTTTTAGTTGTTCCAGCAGGATGTTTAGATACTAAATTAGAAAAACGACCCAATGCACATATTTTTATCTCAAATAAAGCAAGTTGGGATGAGTCGTTGGAAGAAATAAAGAAATTTGGACGTTTCCCTGAATAAGAAAAAAATACAAAGAAATTTGCTCCTGTTTTTTTGATATAAATAGACATCGAGAAACAACTTAAAGTAGTAATATCAAGGGTTGTATCCCACTTCAACTGCAATTAATAAATTTTAAAATTAAAAAAATGCCAAACACAAATGATCACTTTATTACAACTCTTAAAAGAGCCCATTTAGAATGGGGTTCACACCGACATACTTCTACAAGAGGTATTATTTATGGAGAGGGTTATTTACAAATTTCTGCACGTAATGCCAGAAATTTAAATCTAACAAATAGTAACTCTACCAATAACAATATTTATACTTGCAATTCAAGTGACGGTTTTCTTGTTAATGTTCAACTAAAATCAACAGGTAGTTCTAGAGCAGGTGCAATACATGCAAAGCAATTTAGCGGAAGAAGAAATCTTCGGTTATTAGGTAACTGGTTCACTCATGTTGATGCCAGAATTGGTGATCGAGTAGAAATTAGATTCATTAGTCCAACAGATATTCTTTTGACCAAATTATAATATCCATAAAATTTGAAATAGCAGATAACAAAAAAAAAGATGTTGCCAATTCGCAATATCAATTTTTATGTATCCTTAAAACCGATATATTTAACACTTAATTAAGCAGTTTGTTGAGTTTTTAAACAGACTGCCGTTAGTCGGAATGATAAAAAAACATCGTGCTAATCCACAAACTTCAGTCATTTATCCGATTTGGCTGATACAAAGATAGATTTGACTACATAACTATTGTTTAACTGTTTCACCTTTGTACTTCACCTAAAGAAATGGAAAATGAAACAAATATTAGTTACTGGTGCTACTGGAGAATTGGGGACTACAGTTATTGAAACCTTACTTAAAACGATGAAAGCTGAAAATATTTCGGTTCTCACAAGAAAAGAAGGCAGAAAAACCGAATTCGAACAAAAAGGATTAAAAACTTTTATTGGTCAATATAGTGATGTTGAATCGCTTGAAAAAGCGATGGAGAACGTAGATACCGTTTTACTAATCTCTTCGGGAGACCAAGGCGATAGAATGCAAGAACATAAAAACGTTATTGATACTGCAAAAAAGAAAGGTGTTCAGAACATTGCCTATACAAGTCGTTCCTTAAAAGACAAAAACACGTTAGTAAATAAACTAATGATAGAACATTTCCTGACAGAAGACTATATTAAACAAAGCGGATTGAAATATATCATTTTTAGAAATGCGTTGTATATGGATGTTTTGCCTCTTTTTGTTGGCAAAAACGTATTTGAGAAAGGGATATTACAACCTACCGGAAATGGAAAAGCTGCCTATGTTTTAAAAGCTGAACAAGCCGAGGCAATAGCTAATGTTTTAATGAAAGAAAATTTCGAAAATCAAACATTAAATTTTACGGGTTCTGATGCATATTCTTTTTATGATGTTGCAACTGCACTTACTGAACTTTCGAGCAAACAGGTAAATTACAAATCTATAGAAGTTGAGCCATTCAAAAAAATAATGTTAGAAAATGGAGTTCCTGAACCAATGGTCAAAAAGATAGTAGGTTTTAATCTTGATATTAAAAACGGACAAGAGGAAACGGTTACAAATGAATTGCAACAATATCTCGGACGTAAACCAAAAAGCCTAAAAGAAGGCTTAAAAATATTATTCAATTTATAAAAACAAACAAAATGAAAAACGAAATAAAAATTGCTTTAGTAACTGGTGGAAGTCGTGGATTAGGAAAAAATATGGCTTTGGAATTAGCAAAAAAAGGACTTCATATAATTTTAACTTATAACACCAACAAAGAAAAAGCTAATGAGGTTATCAAAGAAATTGAGCGTTTAGGACAACAAGCTATTGCGGTTCAATTAAATGTAACAGATTTCCAAAGTTTTGAAACATTCTTTGATACTGTTAAAAAGTCAATTAAATACAAATTCGGAGTTGATAAAATTGACTATCTCGTAAATAATGCAGGAATTGGAATAAACGCACCATTTGCAAAAACAACCGAAGAACAATTGGATACGCTTTATAATATTCAGTTTAAAGGCACCTATTTATTAACTCAAAGAGCATTGAACATTCTAAACGATGGTGGAGGAATTGTAAATGTATCAACGGGACTTACTCGTTTTGCCTTAAACGGATTTTCAGTTTATGCATCTATGAAAAGTGCTATTGAAACCTTAACTAAGTATCAGGCAAAAGAATTAGGTGAAAGAGGAATTCGGTCAAATGTGATCGCACCAGGAGCTATCGAGACAGATTTTGGCGGTGGTGCAGTTAGAGATAATGAAAAAATGAATAATTTTATTGCATCTAACACCGTTTTAGGGCGTGTTGGATTACCAGATGATATAGGTAGTGTCGTTGCCTTTTTATGTACCGACGATGCAAAATGGATAAATGCACAACGCATAGAAGTGTCTGGAGGACAAATGATTTAAAACAAAAAAAATGTCTATACTTCACATAAAAAATATCACCGAATACCATAGATTAATGCAGTTACCAAAACCACAGCATCCTTTGGTTAGCGTAATTAATTTTGCCGATATTAAAAGGAAAGAAAATATAACGGTTTCAAGGTTTACTCACGGTTTTTATTCAATTGCCTTAAAACAGGTGTTTAATGGTAAAATGAAATATGGACAACAGGAATACGACTTTGACGAAGGCGTATTAGCTTTTATAGCACCTAATCAAGTAATGCGTATTGAAGTAGAAGATGAACAAAAATTAAATCATTCGGGTTGGTTACTTATTTTCCATCCCGATTTTTTATGGCATACATCTTTGGCTAAAAAAATTGAGAAATATGACTTTTTTGGTTACGAACTAACCGAAGCACTGCATCTTTCGGACAAGGAACAAAATATGTTAACTGATTTGATGCAAAATATTAATCACGAATATAATTCAACTATTGATAAATTCAGTCAAGATGTTATCATTTCGCAATTGGAATTATTACTCACTTATTCAGAACGGTTTTATCAACGTCAATTTATCACTCGAAAAAAATCGAACCATAGAATACTTGAGCAATTCGAAACACTTTTAAATAATTATTTTAAAAGCAAAGACCTACAGGAAAATGGATTGCCAACAGTTAATTATCTGTCTGCTTCATTGAACTTATCACCCAATTATTTAAGCAGATTATTAAAAACACTATCGGGAAAAAGCACTCAAGAATTTATTCACGAAAAACTAATGCAATTAGCTAAAGAGAAACTTTCAACTACAGAGTTATCGGTAAATGAAATTGCATTCAGTTTAGGATTTGAACACCCTCAATCTTTCGGTAAATTATTCAAGAAAAAAACGGAATTGACCCCATTGGAATTTCGAAAATTATATAATTAAAAAAGAATTTAGGAAACCACTACAGCTAGTCAAGTATGCCAGGGGAATTTGACTTCGTCGATTTTCAATTCACCCCTAACTTCTCACAGAACCGTATCCCGAAAAAAAATCGGGACAGGCAGTGAATCTCTCAATTCATACGGCTCTTATTATGCAGTCAATTCAATTTTAGGTCAACTGATAATCCAATGTACAATGATAAAATAGATTGAGATAACAATTACAGATATGCCTTAACCATTTCACAGCTTTCATTTTGCTGCCCCGCTAGTGTGCGATTGTATCGCGTTCTTCGATAAAAAAAAATACCAGTTTAAAATATATGGAGATCCCAAAATAGATCATGCCCCAGCTTTATTTACAGTTCCATTTCAAATACAATTAAATCGCCTTTATCCGTTAATCTTGTGGCACTAATTGCTACAAAATTCCCATCAGCAGCTGTTAAATCGTTTAGTTTAATTCCTTGTGGTAAACTAAATTCTTTTTCTGATTGAATAATCCCTGTTTCATCGATATGGACTAGTTTGATTTTGTGATTAAATGTTCCTGCAATCACAAAACTATTATCCGGTAAAGTGATAATTTGTTCTATAGTTCCATTTCCAGAAGCAGGAATAGGAGATTCCCAAATTTTTTCCCCATTTGTATTATAGGCACTTGCAAACGCTCCAATAGTATTTATACCCGCAAAAACCAGTGTATTGTTCCCATTAATACCAACAGCGGTCGATTTTACATCTTGATCCAACAAAATATCCCATTGTAAATAACCTGCCTGGTTAACAGCAAATATCCAGTTGCCGGCAGCAGCATAAGTAATACCTGAGGTATCACCAGCTAAATTATAAACCTTGCCCTTGCTTGAGTAGGCACGTGACCACAACATTTTACCATTGGCATTGAGTTTTACCAAACCAGGCGTAAAAGTGGAATCTTTTGCGTTTTTGCTATAGCCTGCAACTAAAATTTTATTGTCGGGATCAACTACAAAATCAATTACTTCATCCATATCAATTCTCTGATTAAATATATTTTTACCATTGGCATCAAGCTTATAAAGCCAGGCTTGCCCCGCCACACTATCAACTATGGCATCAGTAATACCGGCAACATAAATTTCGTTCTCAGCACTTATGCTCACTTTATTTACAAGATCATCGAAACGGTTGCCCAACATCTTATTCCAAATCATTTTTCCACTGGTATCCAGGCCTAAAAGCCAAGAGTCATACATCTCTCCTTCTGCTTTGCGCGACGATGCAGCTACTACAAACTCTCCATTTGGGCGTTTGGCAATTCCACCACCAAAATCGTTAAACTGCTGGTTATCGAACCCTTTTACAAACTGGTAATTTTCCATCGGAAAATCCGTAAGGATCTTTTCTCCCAATACACTGGCTTTTAGGTTAAAAATATCGACGTAACGACTGCCTTCTGGGAATGCAGACACAAATTTGTTGTAAGCCTCTAAGCTATTTACACTTTTAGCCCATTCAAAAAGCAATTTCTGTTTTACAGCTTTAGCTTCCGACATTTTTGATGAATTGGGAAATTCTACCATAAAATGCTCAATAGCTTCAAGTGTATTTTTATCGTGTGCTTCTTTAAAAGCCATTCCTTCCATTAATTTCTTAATCTCTTCAACTTGAGCCGCCTCAGGATATGTTTCAACAAAATTCCGGAAACCAGCTAATGATCCCTCATTTACAGCAATTTTACAGGCTAATTGATTGCGCATCTTTATTGCGATATCAGCTTGAGCTGATTCGGGATAATCCTTTAAGAACTGATTAAATGCAGCAAGCGTATTTTTATTCTCGGCTTCACGAAACAGGATGTAATTCAAAATATGTGAAACATTGGTATAGTATTTCGAATCGGGAAATTCTTTTAAAAACCGCTTGGCATAATCTGTATTATTTTCCTCCCGCACATATTTAATCAACTTATCTTCCACTTGCTGACGCTGCCAGTCCATGTTTTTAATTACAGTTCTATTGCTGCGCTTTTTATCTTGTTTGGAAAACAAATCATTTAAAACATCGTAATCGTCTGCAGTAAACTGAGATTGTGCTTCATAAGCTTTCTGAAAGTATCCCCAGGCTTTAAAATAATCTTTGTCAGAATATTCATCATAGGAGTAAACAATGGCTAGTCCTAAATTAGCCATTGCTGATTCTGGTTCTTCCAGTAAAACTTTATCGAAATCTTCTTTAGCCTTACCAAGTTCTTTGTCAATATCGGCCTTTGCACTTGCCTCCATGCCTTTGAACAGATAATTATTGTATATTTTTTTAGGCTTCTGTGCTAAACTAATAAATGATAGCAGCAGTGAAATGATTAGTATATTTATTTTTCTTGAATTCATAAGTAAGAGTTTATTTTTTGAGTACTAAAAATTCCACACGACGATTCTTTGATCGTCCGACTTCTGTTTTATTGGTATCTAAAAACTTAGATTCTCCATACCCAACACCTTTGATTATTTGAGAATTGATTCCTCTGTCAACAAGATAGGTAACCACAGACTCTGCCCGTTGCTGACTTAAACTTTGATTTAATTCATCAGAACCCACATCATCAGTGTGCCCGCTAATCTCAATCAAACTAACTGTTCCTTCTTTTAAAAAACCGACTACTTTATCGAGTTCTTCGAATGAAGTTGGCAAAAGCGTACTTTTACCCGTTTCAAAGAAAATATTATTTAAAATAAGGGCACCTCCTTCTTCAATATTTCTTAATCCCTCGGTAAAAGCATCTTTAGGCAGCAGCGGCTCTTTAAAAACAACAGTACCCTCAGAGTGGCAATTGTTTTGATCACTTACATGATAAGTATATGTACCTGCTTTTAGGTTTTGAATTTTTTGTACATTTTTTGTTCCGTTACTCCAATCGATAGTATAAGGAGCTTCTCCTCCTGATATTTTTAAGCTAATAACACCATCATTTATTATTTTACTAATTTGACCTGTAACCGGATTCAGACCTCCTGTGTAAGAAGAATCAATAATCACGCTTGCTAAATCTTTAGGAACGGATGCACACATTTTACAATCAACCAGCGGACGAATCTCAAAATCGTCGAAAAAGTAGTAAGCATATGTCTTGCCTTTTTTATTCTTAGTATCACGACCAGTAACTACATAGTTTGTGTTATCATAGTTATTAAAGTTACCTACAACAAAGTATTCCTCACCTCCTTTAGCTGTATATACCTGACAGAACTGGATCCATTCTTCTGTATTGTCTAAAAATAAACCTTCTTTGTTCGTTAAATGCGCCTTTAAGTTTAAAAATGTTTTATTATCATTCGTTATTTCTGAATCTGTAAAATGCATGCTCAACTGATCAACAGCAAATTTACTTCCTGATGCTAATTTGTACCAAAATGAAACACAATATTTTTGACCTGCAAGCATAGAGCTGCTTAAGGTACCTTGAATGTATTCTCTGAAATCGCGGTTACTTCCACTTAAAATAGCTCCCACGTAAGCTTTACCAGATTTAGCCTTGCTGTATCCTGCAAAATTATCTGGTACTTTTACTTCATTAGAGCCACACTCATTGAAATAATCGGGAGTAGTTGCTGTTGGATAGGTCCAGTTAGGTATTAATTTATGTGTGTGGTCCATAAAAGTGTAACTTTCAGGACATTTTTCATACACTTCGAAACCAGGGTTAAGTACCATATTCTGAACTTGGGCATAGGATCCAAACCATGTGAAAATAACACTCAATGCCATGAGATATTTTAGGTAGATATTTTTCATTATAAAATGGAATTATGTTTGTGTTGCGTAAAAATAAATAAATATATTGAATTGGTACGTTTAATGATGAAACCGCAACATAAATTATAGTTTTTGCTAAACGATTTATTTTTTAATTTATTTTCTTTAAAAACTTACTAATGAGATACATTGTATTTATAATTATACTATTTCAGCATGGATAATAAACGGTTAAAACATGAAATTAAATAAATTAACCCCTCAGGAAAAATATCTTATAATTATCTGGTGTGCTCCCTCCCACTAAATGGGAACAGTTCACCCATTTGGTGTAGAGTCTGCTCTTTACCTTTTGCAAAGGATGTGCCTTAACGGGCAATGCGAAAATCACACAGAGAAAAGAATATCAGGCACAAAAGATGGGATTTGATTTTATAGTATCATCTTTGCATACAAGGTGAAAAAATATGCAGATGAACAAATATCTATATTCCTTTAATTGTGATAGCACCGAAAGGGAGTTGTGCACGCTCGAATCGAGATACATTTTTAATAAGGAAGAAAAGAACAAGCTGCTTTTTTCCGATATAAAAGTAGATCCTTCAAGCAGTGCTTTCATTAAAAACAGACTTGACATTATTTCCTATTCTGAAGATTACCCGACTTTACTAAATGAAATCGAAAAAGAATATATACGCGTTGAAGGTTTCAAAATTGAATATTTAGTTGTTTACGGTGATGCAACTGAGTATACTGACAGGCTAAATAAGTTAAGAGATATTGGCTACCGCATTGAAGGTGTTCATGATTATTACAACCCAACAATAACTTATGCTTTGTGTTGTTACGAGGACATTTGGTATTTTGGTGTTTCGGTTAAAAACAACATAGCCTGGCACAAACACAAGCAAAAACCATGCTCGTTCAGCAACTCAATAGGTGTAAATGTTGCCAAAGCTCTTGTTAATATTGCTGCAAAGGCAAATAAAGAGAAAATGATACTGGATGCATGTTGTGGTGTTGGCACAATCATGTTGGAAGCCTGTTTTGCAGGAAATAACATTGAGGGCTGCGACATTAACGGAAAGACATGTAAGAATGCCCGAAAAAATCTTTCTCATTTCAACTATACTGCAAATGTTTATCATTCGGACATTAAAGACATTAGCAAAAGGTATGAGGCTGCCATTATCGATCTGCCCTATAATTTGTTCACCAATGCAACAGATACTGATATCTTACACATTATTGAGTCGACAGCAGAAATCACAGACCGGCTTGTTATCGTATCTACCTCGGATATTACAAAGGTAATCAGCAGCACAGGATTCAGAATATCAGATCATTGCAGCGTTAGTAAAAATAGAAAGGGAAATTTCGCCCGAAAAATATGGGTTTGTGAAAAGAATTAAGAGGATAAAGCTCCTGCGCAGAGTGCAAGCTTCGTTAAAATAAAAAGAGGATGTCCGAAAAGTAAAGTTTCACTTAGAAACATCTGTTATTCAAATATACAGATTCTTCGTCCCGATTCTTCGGGATCAGAATGACAATAAAATTGAACTTTTCGGACACCCTCTTTCTTATGCTTTAGTTTTTGCTACAATCCAAAAAAGCTTGTGAATACTTTACGGATGTACACATTGTCTTTAACGCCACCCGTTTCGCGAACCGAGTGCATAGCAAACATGGGATTTCCGATGTCTACTGTGCGGATATCTACCTGACCGGTTGAAACGTTGCCAAGAGTGCTGCCTCCCACTAAATCGGAACGGTTCACAAACTTTTGGTAAGGAATATCTGCATTCTTACACAAGGTTTCGAATACGGTTCCCGAATCGCCGTCGGTAGTATATTTTTGGTTGGCGTGAATCTTAATTACCGGTCCTTTGTTGATGTACGGACGGTTGGTTGGATCGTGCTTTTCCGTACCATTTGGATGTACGGCATGAGCCATATCTGCCGAAATCATGAAAGAATTATAAACTGCCCGGTGAAAGGCTTCCATGTCTTTCCCCAATTTAAAAACAATGCGCTGCAGCAAATGGCGCAACACCGGCGATCCTGCTCCCTGCTTGGTTAAACTACCCACTTCTTCGTTGTCGAAAATAGCCAGCATTCGCGTTTTCTTCGATTCGCCTGAGGCCAATAACGCTTTTAATCCGGCATGCGACATGGCCAAATCGTCTAATTTGGGTGCAGAAATAAACTCCTCATTCAGACCCAGAATACAGCCTTTTTCCACTTCGAATAAATTAATATCAAAATCGATAATGGCTTCTGCATCAATCTTCAACTCCTCAGCCATCAGGTTTACCAAACAATTGTCCTTTTCCATTTCATCGGTGATCATGGCCAGCAATGGAAGCATGTCCTTTTGTTTGTTTAATGCACCACCTTCGTTCACCTCACGATTCATGTGAATGGCCAAATTCGGAATCACCATCAAGGGGCGGTCAATCTTCACATACAAATGCTCCGGATTCAACGGATCGTTTGATTTTACAGATACTCTGCCGGCAATGGAAAGCGGACGATCCATCCAGGTTCGTAAAATCGGGCCGCCATATACTTCTGTATTCAGCTTCAGATAATTTCCTTCTACTGCTATCTCCGGATTTGGTTTGATTTTAAATCCGGGCGCATCAGAGTGTGCACAAATCAATTGGAAACCTTCTTCTTCAATTTCCCCCTTACCAATTACAAAAGCAAAAAGAGCCGAACCATTTTTTGTTGTAAAGTACTTCCCTCCTTTTTCAAGAGTCCATTCTTCACGAAGATCCAATTCCTGAAATCCTGCTTCGTTTAATTCTTTACGGATATTATTTACAGCATGGTAAGTACTCGGGCTTTCATGAATAAAATCAATCAGTTCCTGTGCTTGTTGTTTGTCAAGGTTCATAAGTGTTTTTTTATTTTGTGTTTTCTATTTCTGAGTCTCAAAACTACATTATTTTTAAGAATTAGGAATTATAAATGATGAGTTATTAATGCACTTACATGTATACTTAAATTCATAATTTCTCATTCATAACTCATAATTCCCGTCATAATTTCTTCAATAATATTATATTTGTTACCAATCAAAAAAACTAAGCCAAATCAACCCATGACAAGCGACTCGATACTGGAACTTTACAAGCATCAATTTGCCGTTATTTCACTGGAAACTACCGGTATTTCACCTCAACACGGCGATCATTTAATCGAACTGGCCATTCAAACTGTAAATTGGAACGGCGAGCTTCTCGATAGTTACGAAACATTAGTTCACCCCGGAAAAGATATTGAAGGCTTCCAGATTCATGGCATTACGGATGAAATGGTAAAAAATGCACCTTCCATTTCGGAAATTGCACCAGATATTTTATCCCGTTTAAACGGCAAAACACTGGTTGCACATGACCTTGATTTTGCCATCCGTTTTTTACAACCTGCATTAAATGGAGAACTTGCTGATTTTAAAGGCATCTGCACCCTAAAATTGGCTAATTTGGTTGCTCCTGAATCCGGCTTGCGCCGCCTGGAACAGCTATGTACTTATTACGACATCGATTTATCTGCACGGCATACCGCTAAGGCTGATTCATTGGCAACAGCAAAGCTTTTCTCTATTCTTAAAAACCTGTACAACCAGCAATTTGAAATAGAGGATTTTGTAAAAGATTTTCTATATGTTAATACTATTGAAGATTGTCCGAAAGAACGGAACCTGTTTATTAAGCGCAAAGAGGCAAGAAACATTGCAAACATTCAAAAAACACGACTTTACGACTTATTAAACCGATTGACATCCAATGCCGGAGATTCGGTGCCTGTACGTCAATATTTGAATGTTCTGGACCGTGCTCTTGCCGATCGTATTCTTAGCGAAAGAGAAATCGTTTCACTGGTAGAACTGGCTTCGGATTACAAGCTATCCAAAGATCAGGTTATGGAAATTCATGAGGAATATTTGCGAAAGTTAATTCGCATTTACCTGCTCGATGAGATTTTGACCAATTCTGAAATGGAAGATATAAATCTGGTTTCTGAATTGCTGTGCATTCTGCCAAAAGATCTGAAATTGTTGATAGAATATGAACGGACTAAGATCCAAATCACTACTCCGGGCGTTCAAAAGCAGCTAAAATCATTAAAAGGAAAAAGTGTTTGTTTCTCTGGTCATTTAAATTGCAAAATAAACGGACAACGTATCGATCGGGAATTGGCTCAGCAACTGGTAAAAGAGCGTGGTTTGATCTTAAAACGGGTAGTTTCCAAAAATGTTGATTACCTGATTACCGCTCAGGTGGATTCTTTCTCGGCAAAAGGCCGCAAGAACCGAAAAGCCATGGAATATCATGTAAATGTAATGGATGAAAAGATTTTTTGGGAGATGATTGGAGTGGCTGTAGATAATGAATAAATAAAAATGAACAATTACTAAAATATGAAGGTGCGATTAATCACGCCTTTTTTTATACTACAAAAGAGGCAAATTAAACGCACCCTTTCGCCTGTCGGCACTTTCCCTTTTAAGGGAAAGATTCAATAATTAAGCAGATTTTCATAAAATAAGTTCAAAAGTATGATTCTCCCTTTTCAGGGGAGATGTCCGAAGGACAGAGGGGTGAGTTCTGTGAATACTTATAGATTCCAAATAGTATTTTGACAGGTTGAACAAACGCTGTCAGGTCTTTTCTGAAAAAGCTTCTTCTTTTTCCTTTTGAAAGGCTAAGGATTCCAATGCCTCTTTTAGTGCAGATCCGGCAAATACCAAAGGATACATATCCTCGAAATACCAAAGGGAAGCAAAATAAAGTCCGATAGGTGTGGCTTTAATTTCTGATAAATCTTTGGGTAAGTTTTGCTGCAGCCAATTAATCCCCTTGCTTATTTGCTGCCAGTTATCTGTACCACTCAAGGCTCTAATTGCCAGCGAAGTTTCTTCAATTGTTGAGATCAGAGAAGTATTTCCGCCCCATCCACCATCCTCATTCTGAGTTGAAAGAAGAAAATCAGCTGCTTTAATTTTCACTTCACCTGATCCAAATATACATACTGATTCAATGCAGGTTAAGGAATACAAAACAATGGAAGTTCCATACACAGGATTGTGATGTTTCGCATCATCTTCGTTCCCAAACCACAGTGGCAGCCAGGAACCATCCACTTGTTGTGTTGACTTTATATACCGCCAGGCTTTTCTGAAACAGGCGTGAATTTTTGCTCTTACTTCCGGATCCATTTCCTTGTTCCAAAAACTAATTGCTTTCATGGCATGAGCCGTAATATCAGGACAAGAGCAATCAAATGGCAATTTTCCCCAGCCTTTGCAGAATGTAGGCATTCCGCCATCCGAATTTTGCAATTTCAGCAGCCAGTTTATTCCCTCTTCAACCACTTTCTTTGGAATCTCCTGAAACCCTTTCAGTCGATGTAAGGCAACCAGTACCCCCGAAGTATCATCCGCATCCGGCACTCCCCCCTGCAGGTGTGTCCAGGCCCAACCGCCAGGTTCTGCTTTGGTAAAGGGATGTACTGCTTTCAATTGCTGATCGAGTAAACAGCTTACAGTCTTTTCTATTTCAGGCAAGCTTGCTAAATTGTCGTCATCCAATGCATTTACCGACAAGGAAGTCACCCAGGTGGCTAAATGTGTATCAATCGGCCAGCTTCCATCCTCCCGAATCGATTTACTCAAGAAATCAGACGCTTTAGAGCAAACCTCAAGCTCTTTCTCTCCCGATCCAACCAAACTCATGAGAACGAATCCCGTTAGCGGTGCGGCCTCTAAAAAGCCTCCGTTATCAGGTTGTTTTTCTGCCAGTACCTTCAACACCTTTGCTTTTACCGATTTATTTAAAGTCGCAATGGGTTTGCTTGCTTTGGTATTTACTGATTTCACCAATCCAATAGCTATCAAAGCCGGAATGGCATAACTTACTACAGAAAGGTTCAGCAATTTGAACAGTCGATCGGGAAAAACCGCCATCTGAAAAGGCAGTTGCGGCACCAAATCCCAGCCTTTTTCTCCCAGTTTGCCGGATAATGCACACATGGCCAAAATAGGAACCGAAAAGGTCTGATCTTTCTGATAATGATTGAGAATAGCGGTACTTATTGATTCCGGATCCAGTTTTTTCAATCGATCAGTCAACCAATTTTCAGCATTGTGAATGCAATCTGCATAAGTAGGATCATTTTTCACAATGGCAAAACAAGCCCAGGTTAAAAGTGTTGTGCTCAAGTTACTTTTGCTTCGAATGGTATCTCCCCATCCGCCATCCAAATTGGAATTGTTCGCCAACCAGTGTAATCCTTTTTGGATATGGAAATTGTATTTCTTTGGATCGTACTTCCACAATGCAAATACCGCAATTGCCGTTGACAGCGCACTGCTTGACAATCTGCCATCCCAGAATCCCTTCTCATTCCGAAGAGAAATGATGTAAGCATCCAATTTTTGTTTTAGGGATTGTATGTTGTCGTAGTTTGGCGTCATTTTTTAAATAAATATCAAGTAATAAGAATCTCTTCAAATTCAGCAGATTCCTTAGGACGGCTGTAAAACCCATAACTTATAATTCCTAACTCATAACTCATAAGTGCATCATCCTGAACAAAGTGAAGAATCTCTCCCTATTCAACAGATCCTCCGGTTCCTTGGGATGACAATGAAATCCGCAACTCATAACTCATAACTCATAACTCATAACTCATAACTTAAGAAAGTACTCCTAAACCCAAAAGCGCATAGTAGGTATATTCCACATCACAGGTCATATCCGCAATACTGCCAAAGAATCCACCGGACTCATCCCAGTGCAGATTGATGAAATTTACGGAATTTTCAGCATAATCCTGCATATTTTCTCCTGTTACCTGCAAAGCAAGAAGCGCTGTTGAAGTAGACAACAGATCAGCAAGAGGAACACCTTCTGCGGCTTTGAATCCCCCGCGTTTGGTTAGCATTTGTTTCAGCCATTCCTTTGTTTTCACCATTTCTTCCAACCCACTGTTTGAACTCATGATCAATCCTGCCGCAGTTGACGAAGTAACACCGTCAATGCTGTTCTCTTCATTGGCAAATGATCCGTTTTCAGCTCTTAATGATGTATTTGCATCTGTAATCTCATCCAAAACGTCCTGCTCGGTTTGCAAGTCCTGATAAAGTGTCCACATCAGATAATTTGCGTAAATGGTAGATTTGGATGCACCTTTTTTGTTGTGATTGTATCCGTTGTCGCTTGCTATATATTCCTCCAACTCCCATAACAATGCAGAGCAATTAATTCTCAATGATTTCACTACTTTTCCAAGAATTAGATCTTTAGCAAAACTAATGCTAAGGAATTTAGAAGCAGACAATCTGGATTTTTGCCGCAAATCAATCAGATGCAGCAAGAAATCGCATCGGACAAAACAAATTGAATGTACAAAATCAAGTTTCCCTTCCTGTTTTATCCTTTTTAGAAATTTTCGTTCTTCCAAAACATCCAGTTTAACATCTAAAATCAGAGCCAGAGTATAACCAAACACCGAATAGTATAAATCAGCATTTCCTGCCCGATCCATAAATCCTCCGTCATCACATTTCTGAGAAGCTAAAAAAGATTTGATCTGATTTTGTGCTTCATCGCTTAGTACTTCTATTGATTTTAAAAGTGCTTCGAGTATGGATTGATTGCAGCTTTTAGTGATTTGCTTATTTTGGAACATCTACTTGTAATATGGTTTAACTTTATTGTCCTCAAGCCGGACTGGCTTCTACTTTTTTCTACTTACCCCTAAATCCCCTGAAGGGGACTTTAAAAAACAATTTGTATATCATTAGACCCCATAAGGAGTTGGGGATTATTGATTCTCCGGAACAATTCGATTCACCAGCCGCGTCAATAATATTTTCAATGTTGGATTAATTAATGATCGTAAGGCTTTTAAAGCATTTCGCTTGTAAATATTCAGCATTTCTTCAGCCTCCTTCATTGCCTGTTTGGTCTCCGGCCATTGTAAAAACTCTGTAGTGATGCTTTCATCCCCATTCTTTGTTCGCTCGAACCATTCCTGCATCTTTTCCGGATGCTTTTGGTTCAAAAGAGTTGAAACCAAAGATGGCTGAACAGTATTAAATCCACTGACAATCCTTTTTTGCTTAAAATCATCCAAATCATCATTAATTTGATATGCAATACCCAAAGCCTTGCTATACTCCGATATGATATTTAAAACAGCTTCATCAGCATCTGCTAAAATTGCGCCAAATTGCAGTGCCACCTCAAATGCGGGAGATGTTTTGTTGCTAAAAATACGCAGGATCTCTTCCTTTGTAAGTAATCTCTTATTGTTTCTCCACAAGAGCTCCTCACCTTGTCCAAGCGACAAATCCCGATGTCCGTAAACGGCAATTTTCAATAATTTTCGAATGTGTTTTGCCTCCGATTCAGCGATTAACTGATAACCAAAGCCTAACAATAAATCTCCCACATTTAAGGCAACAGGAATATTATATTCTTTATGAAGAGCTGGTTTTCCATATCTCTCATCATCTTCATCAGCAATATCATCATGAATCAAGGAAGCTTTGTGAAAACATTCTATGGAAACAGCCAATTTTTTAATCGTTTCGTCATATTCACAGTTCTCTCCGCTTAAAGCATCGAAAACCGCAAGCATGATAATCGGCCGCCAGCGTTTTCCATCAGTCTCCATCCAACGAACTGCAATATCCACAGTATCATCATCCTGTCCAAAAAGAGACTTTAATTGAGCCGTTGAAAACCAATCTTTTACTACTGATTTTATGGAATCCAGATCAATCCATCCTTTCCAATTTGTTTCACTGCGCATGGAAAGCACTTCATCCAACCAAATTTTATCCACTTTAGAATCCTTACAATCATTATTATACAAAGGAATTGCAAGAGATGGAACAGCCTCTTTTACCGCCAAAGGAAACGAACGTTCAAAGGAATGCAGGCAACCTACACCAATCACACATTCTACCTGACCTGAAGACAAAAGCAAACTTGCCGAAGTAGTTCCTTCAGTAACAATGGTGTGATAGGCCAATTCATCGGCCTGAGAAATGATTTCAGCCAAATCGCAGCGACCGCATTGCTCACAAAGCAATCCGAGTTCATCGTACTTTGCCGGGCATTGAGTAGAATGACTAATGCACTTAGGCAATAAAAGAATTCTGCGGTTAAAAGGAATTCCGGCAACAATATGACTCCATGCATAATTGTTAATCATCACAGCCAAAAGCTTTTGGTACAAAAACAACTCGGGATGCTTGCTGATCAATTCACCGGAATGAAAAATGACTTCCTCTTCCTGCAAAGGCGGTATCAATTCGCATTCGGCAGCGTAATCTCTGATCAAATCACGAATCTGCTTCAACTTTTCAGGATGCTGAGGCAAATCGTTTCCGAAGCTTATATTTGGCTGGTTGTTTCTTACAATCATTTTTTACAATTAACAGTGATCAGTTAACAATTAGCAAGGTTTAGAACCTCATCTTAAATCTCTCTCCTAAAGCTACTCTTTATACCCAAATATTTACTTTCCCAGGCAATAGTTTGATTATAAACCTAAGCACCCTTCTGTTCTTCGAACATCTCCCCTTAAAATGGGAGAATCGTTCACAAACAGAATCTTCCCTTCTTGAGGGGAAGTGCCGACAGGCAAAAGGGTGTTGATTCCTGATATTATCCTTTTATACTTCTTGTTGGTTGAAAAAAATCAAGAGCAACAAGATTTGTATAAAGAGTAGCTCCTAAAGGAGAAGTACTTTAAAAACTGCAACATTTTTAATTCGTAATTATTAATTCCTAATTCTCTTATCCGTATGCTCCAAAGCCAAAGAAAGAATGCTTTTTGGCAAAGCGATAAACCCAACTTTTTTCAGGAATCTCTTTTCCCGGAATATGATGACCTGCGCAAGGCTTCATTTTATTTAATTCTTTAAATGAGGCATTCCTTTTAGATGAATCATAAGCACTTACATCTTTTAAGATCGTATGCAATTCCTGTGGATTATCTAATAAAATACATCCTTGAGTACACTCGTTGATGCCTTTTCGCAAGCCTCCAATGAATTTTGAATTCTCGATGATATTGGCAATATCAGAGCCATCGCCAACTGTTTCGCCTGCAAATTGAATTGGCGGACAAAATTCGATATCTCCATAAGGGTTGATGTGATGCGACAAGCCCAAAGCTCCGGGACATATGGCTTGTCCTTTCTCGTCCCAGTATGTATCGATAATCATTAAAGGAGCTTTCACCCGGATATCAACCATAAATTGCCGCAATTCCAAAATCTCTTCCTCAGATAAAGCCAAATCGGTATTTGGACGTTCACCTACAGGACGATAAATGTAAAACCACAGGTAGTGAATTCCTTTTTTGATGCAGGAATTCACAAATTCCTCGTTCACCAAATCCTTAAAATTGGACTTGCATACGCTTGTAGCAACACCAGTGAACAATTTATTCTTGGTAGAAGCCTCAATTCCATTCATGGTTCTGCCATATACATTGTTGGCACCTCTGCGGATATCACTCACATCCTGCAAACCTTCCACACTAATTAATGGCGATACATTGCCAAGTTTTCGAAGCTTTTGCGCCACTTCATCCGTCAGCAAAGTCCCGTTGGTGAACATCTGAAAATAACAATCGGGATGTTGTTCAATTACCTCCATTAAATGAGGATACATCAAGGGTTCTCCTCCCAATAAGCCAAAGAAATAAGAACCTTTCTTTTTACTGGAAACAATGATATTATTCAAAGTTTCCATATCCATTCCTTTGGATTGATTGTTGATGGTTACCCAACAGCCCTGACAATTTAGATTGCAGTTGTCTGTTACCGAAATCATCATAAAAGCAGGATACAACTCACCGTTTTTCAGACGTTTCTTGTGTTTCGAAACCGCTTTCATTCCCTTCCAGCCCAAATTATAGCCAAGTTTCCAAAGCAATCGGGCATCCACCTGTTTTAGTATTCTTGTTCCGAGAGAAAATATCATTTTTTTAGTAATTAGTACTGAGTAGTTAGTATTTAGTACTGAGTAAATAGTACACAGTAACTGGTACTGAGTAATTAGTACACAGCAATTAGTACACAGTAATTAGTACAATGTAATTAGTATTACTTGAAACTCATTTCAAGCTAAAGACTAGTTACCAATAACTAACTACTAGTTACTTTTTTTTTAACAACAGCTCGAGTTTGAATCACCATCTTTGCAATCGCAGTTACTTTCCGAATCATCCTTACAATTGCAGTCACAGTCACATTTCTCAGCTTTCTTTTCTTCTTCTTTTTTATCAGCTCCGCTGCAGCAAGCCCGGCGCTCCTCTTCAGCCATCTTAAACTGATCTTTTTTCAGTAAAGAAACCTGAAAATTCTTTCTTCTGGCACTTAAAACAGAATAAACATCATCGTTCTGAATTTGTTCCAAAATATCTGTCTTTTCATTTTCGGTACCATCACCTTCGCCACCATCTATTGGACTTTCGGCGTGCTTTGGGAAAATAATTGCATTCTGAGGACAAACACGGGCACAGGCAGGACACATGTCCTTACAATTCGCCGAAGCTGAAACCACAACAGTTCCGTCATCCTCAACAGAATAAACACTAAACAAACAAAAGTTCAGGCATTTGCGGCATCCGTTGCAACGCTCGTAATCAATTACCGGATACCATGGTTTCCAAGAATCGGAATATTTAATTTTTAAAGGTGCTCCGGTGTTCGATTCCAATGCAGAAATAAGCTCATCCCTACCTTCTTCCTCCACATGATGATATTCTGTGCCATTCCCATCTGCTTTTCGTCCTGAGTTGTCCACTAAATGTTGCATCGCACGAGTCTGACAACCAAAAACAATAGCATCTTTTGCATTGTACAAACTTTCCAAATCATCCGGATTCTTCAAAATTGTACCACACATGTCCTCAATATAGGTATAAGCTATATTTTTCTCCTCCAAAGTGCTCATTAGCTTCTGAACCGAAGATTTTTCGATCTTTCCATCCTTCTCGCACCCGCAAATAAATATTTGTTTGCTCATTTTTTTAGTATTTAGTACGTCGTAAGTTAGTACGCAGCTCTTAATTTACTAAACACTAATAGCTGGTTACTAATTACCTTTTTATTGATTCTCCCAATCAATTATTTAATTCTTAATTGCCTTAATATCATATGCCAGCAGAGCATCTCCATGACGGATGTATAAAACACCATTGTTGATTACCGGCTGAGCAAAATGCTCTTTGGTTCCTTTGGTCACTTTAAATTTACTTACCAACTCCATACTTTCAGGTGTTACCTTTACCAAGCCAACCTGACCTCTTTCGTTGTAACAGTACAACATTCCATCGGCAGCAATAGTTGATCCACGACCAAAACTTAATGTATCCCGAGTCTCTCCGGTCTCAGCATCAACACTCTTCCAAACCTTCTTGCGATGACCTGATGCGATGATTTTGCCATTTAATTTTACAGCACCCCCCATAATATTGTCTAAATCTTTATTTCTCCACACTTCCGTGATTTGACTTCCGTCTTCAGAAACTTTCATTTTTACGGTTCCATTACCACATCCGGTAACGTAATACAGGTAACCATCTTCAAAAATTGGTGTGTTTCCATTGATATCGCAAAGCGTATCCTGCAGTTCTGTCCACAATAGTTTTCCTGTTTGCGATTCGATACCCATTAAAGCATTGTCTGAGAAAGTTACCAAAACTTTTCGAGATGGAAATTCCAGTAATAATGGAGAACAATAAGCAGAAATCTCACCAACTCCCGGGTTAGTCCAAACCATTTCGCCGGTAAATCTATTTAAGGCAATAATATTGTTTTCGGCTCCGCCAGGTGCAGCAAACACCAAATCACCATCTACCAATAAAGATTGAGAATATCCAAAACGAGTATTCTTGCCTTCATATTTTTCCAACATATTTACTTTCCACTTCAATTCACCCGATTCAGCATGAATACAGGCAATATCACCCATTCCTGAGGCAACATATACCAAATCATCAACCACAGTTGGAGCTGAACGACTTCCAATAAAGTTTTCCATCCAATCTGTTCCAAATTCAGTTTCCCAAAGTATATTTCCCTGCAAATCAAGAGATATCAGGTAAGCAAGGCTATCAATTTCACCATTTAAATACATTGTATTCTCACAAATTACCGGTGAACCATAGCCATTGCCAACACTATCAATAGACCAAAGCAATTCCGGACCATCAGCAGGCCATTCTTTCAGTAAATTGGTTTCGTTATAAGTTCCGGAACGGTTCACACCTCTCCATTCACTCACTTTTTTCTGTTTGGCGTTACAAGCAAACAAGAGTACGGCAATAATTAGGATGCTTAAATTTTTCATGTGTTTATAATTTTAAGTTTTTGCCACATGGAACTTATCATGCTGGAATAATCATCTTCCTGTGTGCTATAATTACCTGGCATGGACGTTTCATTGGGTTAGTTTTAGTATGATAGTTTAGTTTTATTCATTCTTTAATGCTTCAACAATATTGTATTTTTTGATTTGTCGTGCAGGAATCCAAATCCAGATCAATCCACTGATTAAAATACCAAACAGCAATGTCAGGATATATCCTACCGGCATATGAAATGACGGAGATAACAGTGATGGAAGCACTCCAATTAATGCTGCACCCAGTCCACAAGCCAATCCGGCAAGCAATAGAAATAGATTCTCGTAAAACAGCAATTTGAAAATACTATTTTGCTGATAACCGATTGCAGAAAGCAAAGCCAACTCCTTTTTACGTTCCATGATGTTTCGCATCAGAACAATTCCTAATCCTATGGTTCCGATGATTACACCCAAGCCTCCCAAGAACATAAACATGCTTAAGTAGGTATTTTCAACCGAATAAAAAGCGGCCAAACGATCGGATGTTTTCATTCCTGAAACACCCAAGTCCTGAAGGTTATTTTCAAACTTTTGCATCAATTGGCCATCACTATCTTTCTGTGAATCAATCAACAATACTTTTGATCCGCTAATTGATGGAAAGTGTTTTTGAAACTGATTATCAGAGATTAAGATGTTCCCCTGAAAGATGGAATTGTTCAAACCTCCCATAAGAATCAATTTGATGTCTTTTCCGAATTCGTTTTGATAGATCAAGGTATCGCCAACTGCTTTTTTCAAGCCCCAAACAATAACTGTCTGATCGGCATAGGCAGGAATCACATTTTCTCCTAAATCTTTATTCAAGACTTGCCATGGATGCTCAGAATCGACATCGCCGGTGAGTTTTGCAAACGAAAAAGCACCTTTTCGATCCAGCAGCAAAGGATCGAATCCCAATATTTTTGGTTTCTGCACCTGATTTAGATTCAAACAACTGGCATCATCTCCTTCCAAGGCTCTGAACTGTACAAATTGTGTGGTGGAATCGAGATCGCCTTTCCAAAATCCGGCTTTCTCAAGTCCTTCTTCAGTATTTAGATCAAATAAAACAGGCATCGTGCTTTCTATCCAGTATTCATAACCACCTGTACCCGATTTGTCCGCATTTTCGGTATCAAAAAATGTTTTGCGGTTGGCTCCCGTAATCAGAACAGAGAATGTGCCCAGAGCCAATAATGCTACACTTGCTAAACTTCTCCTGCGGTTTCGTGCACTATTCTTTATTGCCAGCTGCAATAAAGAAGGTGTTTTACTACTTCTGGTTGAACTCAATTTTTGCAAGTACATGTAAACAAAAGCACAGGCTCCAATCATAAACAAGCCTCCGGCAGACAGCAATAATTCAGCATTTTGATCCAGAGAGGATGCAAATGCATAGGCAATCATACCGGCAGTACCTATCATTGATAAAATCCCTATTACTAAAGAAATCCGATTGCTTTTAGCAGAACTGTTTTCATCAATGGTATTTTGAATGAGCGCGCTTGCTGTTTTCTTTAGCTTTTTACGTGTAAGCCACCAAATACAAAGCACAGCCACCACCAAGCCAATTGCAAAACCTGCAAACAATGTCGTTCCGCGCAGATGAACACTCAGCATGTTGGTACGAACCACATCAGTCCACACCGAATTTAAAGCTTTTAACAGCAGGTGGTTGTATAAAACACCACCAAAAACGCCAACCAATCCTCCAACAACTACAGTCACTAATGATTCGTAAATTCTGATTCGCAGTATTTGAGATTTAGGGAAACCCAAACTCAGGAGAATCCCATTTTCCTGACTTCTGCTATCGAGATTTAAAGAATAAATTAGGATGGTTAACAATACTCCTGCAAAAATGATGAAGAAGCTGAGACTTAGGAACAACTCACCAAAATCGACCATATTATTTGCCGCCGAAACACCTTCACTATGAACATATACGAAGCTCAAATTAAGCAAGTTAGGACTCATCACCGAAAGCATGAGTTTCTCTAAATCGTTCTGATTCAATTCCTTTTCATTAAATCGGAACGCAGTATATTTTCCATATTTATTGCTCCACAATTCAACTGCTTTTGCCGGTGAAATAAATGCTTTGGGAGTTCCCTTGTACTGCTTCCAGTAGTCTTCGTCTTTCGGACGGATTTTGGAAAAATCAACAGGAACACCGGCTTCCCACTCGTTACAGCTGCCTGCATCTGATAATCCCGGAAAGGATGGCATCATGGATTGATCCAGCAAATCACTATCCAAAGGCAAAATTTCCTTGACCACAAATGTCTGCTTCTGTTCTTCCAGAGCTCTCAAGGCTCCTATCATAAAGTAATCGAGAGATATGGTATCTCCTGCTTTGGCATCCAGATCGTCAGCCAACCATTGATTGATAATCATTTCCCCATCAGACAGATTCGACAAGCGTGAATCACCATTGATGGCAGACACAAACGAGTAAGGAGTTTCTTTCTCCTTACTGCTGATGCGGTTCACAAAGTAAGTCAAGAGCGATTGCTGATCAATTGCGATTTTCTCTATTTCATCTGAAATTGGAGTATCGATAAACACACGATCCGAAATCAATTCCAACTGATCTTTTCTTGTAACAGAACGGATTTCAAGACCAGCATCTTGCAATCGCCAATGTCTTTTCAGGCATTCTTGAATTTCATTTTGCGTGTGATCGGATTTTCCTAAAAGAAGAAGATTTGCTTTTCCTTCCAATTCCATTTCTTTGTCCAGATAATCTCTTGAAAGAAAAACATTGTAGGGTGCAAGCTGATTATTTTTTAAGCTAAAGCGACCCAATTCCTGATTTTCTGCAATGGATTTTACCTTTACCCGCAAAGCGATTGTCTGATCTTCATCAGAAACAAAAGGAGCATTGGCGGGAATCAAACTGCCTTTTTCAACCCGCAGCAGAAACTCATCCCCAATTTTCAGGCTCATTTTATCTGCCAGATTCGAACTGACGGATGCTTCCCCATCTTTCAGGTCTGTTTGCTGAGCAGAAGAGAATTTCCAAAATTCCTGATCAACCCCATAAACCTGAATATTGTTCGTTCGAGTATTATTTTCTGGTTGAATTGCAATTCCTTTTACCTGTAAAAGGGCAGTAGCATTCCCATTTAAATCTGCCTGTATCTCTTTTGCCAATTCAGCACGAACATATCTGTCGCCGGTAGGCATGGCATATTCCACCTTACCCAAACGAAGGTTTACCAGATCGTGCAAGCTGTATTTTACCGAATCACCAATAATTAGCGCACCAGTAAGAACGGCAGTACTCACAATTGTTCCCAAAAAAACAGCAAAATGCTGCTTTCTGAAGAACCAAAGGCTTTTAATGATGTATTTAAAGATATTCATGTAATATCAATTAGTAATTAAGAATGAGAAATGAATAATTATTGTCTTTAATAAACCTCAATTTCTTTTATTAATTATTCATTACCAATTGTTAATTGTTTTAAACTTCCTTCTTCCAATTGATAAATCTTCTTCATCTTTTTTGCCAAATCCATTGAGTGAGTGACTACAACTACCGAAACACCTTGTTTCTGATTGATGCTCACCAATAAATCGCCCAATTGCTCTGCAGCTATTTTATCCAGCGAACCTGTTGGCTCATCGGCAAGAAGCAGATTTGGCTCGTGAATTAAGGCACGAACTACCGCTGCACGCTGGCACTCTCCACCCGACATTTGTCCCGGACGCTGGTAAATCAATTCTGATAATCCAACAAAATCCAGCAGTTCTAATGCTCTTTTTTCAGCTTCCTGCTTCTGCTTTTTATCCTTTACAGGGATAAATGGCAGCAAAACATTCTCAATCAGATTCAACTGAGGCAGCAAGTGATGCGACTGAAAGACAAAACCCAAATTCTGATTGCGAAAATTGGCCAATTCCTTCTCATTCTTCTTCGATAAATCTTCCCCGTCGAAAATCACACTGCCCGAATTGACTGTATCCAAAGAACTAATCACATTCAGCAAGGTACTTTTCCCCGATCCTGACGGACCAACAATAGCAATGCTATCCCCCTTTTCAACAGCCAAACCAAGATCATCCAATATGATTCTCTTTTTATCGCTACCTGAGTTTTGGTAGTATTTACTGATGTTCTTTAGTTCTACAATCATATCATTTTCCTAATTAAATTCCAGACCTGACAGGTTTTTAAAACCTGTCAGGTCTCAAAATATCAATATTTGCTCTTAATGGAGCATTTTTTCGTTCTATGCAGTTCCTGCTTCGTTAAAATCAGCCTGTCCTTCGATGTATTTTACCGTCCATCGGGAAAAATTGCCTTCCATCGCATAAAACAGACTCCCATCGGGGGAATTCCATCGTCCATCGGGCAAAACAGTCTCCCATCGCCTAAAGTAAGCCTCCCATCGGGAAAAATTGCCTTCCATCGGGTAAAACGGTCTCCTATCGCTTAATTCGGTCTCCCATCGGGGTAAGTAGCCAACCATCGCAAGGCTTTCAGCGTTTTTACTTTTCTCCAAAAGCATAAACACTTCCATCCATGCAGGCAACAACAATCATCCCTTCCACCACAGCAGGCGTTCCTACAATGGCTCTTCCAAGTTCGTAAGCCCAAACTTGTGTGCCCGTTTTTCGATCCAACACATATATTCTGCCATCTCCCGAACCAATAACAACCGAATTACCAGCAATTACAGGCGATGCTTCAATTTTATTTTTGCTTTTGAATTGCCATTGAATGTTCCCGTTTTCTTTATCGAAACAGTAAACCTGTCTGTTTTCAGCGCCAATAATTACCTGATCGGCAGATACCGAGGGAGAAGCCAGATAGGAAACCGCTCCCTCTTTCTTCCATTTCACTTGGTTTTTTGCATAATCCACACAGAAAAATTCACCATCGTGATTTCCGAAATAAGCCTGATTTCCATCCAAAGCAACCGATGAGGCAATGTAAGTGGCGATATCCAATTTGTTTTTTGCCTTCCCTGTTTTCACATCCACTTGATGCAGAAAACCATCGCAACCGCCAAACACGGCAATTTCACCATTGCAGGAAGCGGCTCCGTTGATGTAATTATCAGATTCATACTTCCACTGCAGTTGGCCTGATTTTGCATCAACACAGTGCAAATTAAAATCGTAGCTTCCGAATAAAATTTTCTTTTGTTTGCTCGATTTATCGGTAAACCAACTTGCCGATCCCGAAATCTGACCATCGGTCGTATATTTCCACTTCAACTCACCGGTTGTTGCATTTAAACAATAAAAAATTCCTTCCAGGGAACCAAAATAAACGTTTCCATCCAGATACAATGGCGATGCTTCCACCGATGTTTTGGCATCGAACTTCCATTTTAGTTCGCCGTTTTTTGAAATTGCGTACAATTTCCCATCATTAGAGCCAACAAATATGTTTCCGTTACTGATAATGGGTGATGATTTAATGGCATCGCCTGTTTTGAAGCTCCACAATAATTTAGGCGCTTTGAGTGCATTGGCTTCTGTTATCCCGCTAAGGCTTGAATTGCCACGGAAAGACAGCCAATTGTGCTTGTTTTGTCCGAATGAGGAGGCTGATGCACAAATAATCAAAACCAGCTGGAATAATAGCCTTTTAACCCGTCGATTGACAAGATGTGAGATGTGAGATATGAGATTTGAGAATTTCATAATTTCTAATTGTAATCACCTGACTCTTACAGGTTCAATAACGCTGTCAGGTCTTTCTTTTTAATTATAAATTGATAATTCGTAATTAATAATTTCTTTTAACCTCATCCCCCAGCCCCTTCTCCTAAAGGCAAAGGGGAGTTTAGCATTGAAAACAATTTCATGTTCCTCATCCTATTTTAATATTCTAAATTTCCCTCTCCTCGAGGAGAGGAATTAAGGGTGAGGTTTTAACTATTAATTCCTAATTTGTGCGAAGCGATATCGCCCCCGTAGGACAAGCCACTGCGCACTCTTTGGCTGCAATAGTCAATGCTTTATTAATATCTTGATTAAAAGGTACCGATACTTTAACGGTAAAACCCCGTCCGATATTGGTCAATCCTGTTTCTTCCTTGTGTTTACCGGCAATTTCGATGCAAAGTCCACACTTAATGCACTTTTCAGGCTCGTAAATAATACTCTCATGATTGCAATATTTCACCACATTATTTCGCTCACCAAATGAAAATCTTCTGCGATCGGCATTGTGTATGTCTGCACAAACACGAAGCTTACAATTGTCCAGTTTGCGGCAATCGCAATGCAAACATCTGGCAGCTTCCTGCATGGCCTCCTCTTTCGTAAATCCCTTTTCGGATTTTGCCTCCACACGATCACCCGAAACCGATTCTTTCAAATACTCACTCATCTCTTCTTTTCGCAGTGTTCCAAATCGTGAATTGAAAGTTCGTTTTGTTGCTTTTCCTTCTCCATTTCGTAAAAATTCATCGACTGACCATGCTGTTTCTTTTCCCATTGCCACGGCTTTCACAGCCATTTTTTGAGTACGGATTGCGCTGCCTGTTGCAAAAATTCCTATTTGATCGGTAGCGAAAGTGTCATTGTCTACCCATAAGCCAGTCTTCGCTGATTTTAAATCCAAATCTTCAATATTTTCAAGTGCACTTCCTGTTGCCAGAATTACAGCATCAAAACCGGATTTAATCTGTTCCCAGTTCTCTTTTTCAATTTTTTGATTGATATGAAAAACGACACCAAATTGTTTCAATATTTCTATTTCCTTTGTCAGGATACTTTCAGGCAACTCTCCTTTTTCGATGGCTTCAAGCAAACTTCCTCCCAAGCGGTTTTCTTTCTCGAATAGCTCGCAAGTATGTCCCTCTTTTACCAAATGATAGGCTGCCGATAATCCGGCCGGACCGGAACCAATAACCGCAACCTTTTTGCCACTTGCCTCTCTCTTCTCTGGCAAATAGAAAGACTCCTCTTCATCTGCAGAAATTCGTTTCAACAGGCAAATGGAAACTGCCTGATCGACATCCTTACGTCGGCAAACTTTCTCGCAGGGAGCGGAACAAACATGTCCTAAAATCCCCGGAAGGGCAATTTCCTCTTTTACAATCTTCAAAGCCTCATCGAATTTACCCGCAGCAATGAATCGGTTCATTTTCGGTATGTCCATATATGCCGGACAAGCCACCCGACAAGGAGCCTCGCAATCTCCAACATGATCGCTCAATAACAATTCAACAGCCTCCTTGCGTGCTTCAAACACCTCAGCATCATTACTGGCCAAATTCATTCCTTCGGTTACAATGGTAGCACAGGAAGGAAGCATTTGCTGATTCTTGTTGTTTCGCACCATACAAACCATGCAGGTTGGATGATTGCTGCATCCCTCCAAATAACACATACTGGGAATCTCAATCCCGATGGAACGTGCGGCATTCAAAACGGTCGTTCCTTCGGGAACATTAATGGCTATATTGTCTATTGTTAGTTTTGGCATTTTGTATCGTAATTCCTAATTGATAATTCGTAATTAGTATTCATCAATTCAAGACGCTGACAGGATCTTCGAGCGCTGTCAGGTCATCTCTTCTGCTTACTTTATCTCCACAGCATCTACCGGACAAATTTGTTTGCAGATATCGCATTTAATGCACAATTCATTGTCGACCTCGTGCAATTCGTAAGGTTTTGCTTTGATTGCATCTACAGGACAGCGTTGTGCACATTTAGTGCAACCTGTACAATTGTCGTTTATTTCGTAGCGAATTAAGTCCTCGCATTTCCCAGACGGGCATTTGCCATTAATATGCGCTTCGTACTCGTGCCGGAAATACTTTAAGGTTGATAATACTGGATTAGGAGCTGTTCTTCCCAAACCACAAATACTTCCTTTTTGAGTATTTATGGCCAACTGTTCCAGCAGATCCAAATCGCTCAATTTTCCTTTTCCTGTCTTTATCTTTTGCAGGATTTCCAACATACGTTGTGTGCCAATTCTACAGAATGTGCAACGTCCGCAAGATTCTTCCTGAGTAAAGGATAAAAAATAGTGAGCAATATCCACCATACAGTCCGATTCGTCCAAAACGATCAATCCTCCTGAGCCCATCATGGCTCCCACTTCTTTCAAAGAATCAAAGTCGATTGCTGTATCGGACATGGAAACAGGAATGCAGCCACCAGAAGGTCCACCAATCTGAACCGCCTTAAATTGTTTTCCATTGGCAATTCCTCCGCCAATTTCTTCTACAATTTGCTTGATCGTAATTCCCATAGGAACTTCAATCAATCCTCCTCTGTTAATTTTTCCTGCCAAGGCAAACACTTTTGTTCCCTTGCTTTTCTCTGTTCCGATTTTACTAAATGCTTCCGCACCATTTCTAATAATGTATGGAATCAAAGAAAAAGTTTCTGTATTGTTGATTAGAGTGGGTTGATCCCACAATCCTTTCTCTGCCGGATACGGTGGCCGCAGCTGCGGAATTCCCCGTTTTCCTTCAATAGATGCAATTAAGGCAGTCTCTTCACCACATACAAAAGCTCCCGCTCCTTCGAATACTTTCAATTCAAAAGAAAAATCAGAGCCTAAAATGTTTTTCCCTAACAATCCTTTACTTTTGCAGATCTCCAGACCTTCCTTAATCCGCTTTACCGCCAGTGGATATTCTGCTCGAATGTACAAACGACCTTCGGTCGCACCCACTGCATACGCACCAATTAGTATTCCTTCAATAATTCGAAACGGATAAGATTCCAATAACATTCGATCCATAAAAGCACCCGGATCTCCCTCATCACCGTTACAAATAATATATTTTAGATCAGACTTTGCATTCTGAACCATTTTCCATTTGATTGCCGAAGGAAAACCGGCACCACCTCGACCTTTTAACCCACTTTGCTCAATTTGAGAAATAATTTCATCCGCCGAAAGTTCATTTAAACATTTTTCTAAGGCTGTAAAACCTTCTTTTGCTTTGTATTCATCAAAATCGGAAGGCATAATTTCTCCACGATATTCTGTTGCTATATTAACCTGTCCTTTCAGGAACTCTGCAATTGGTGTATGTTCTTCATTCACATTGTATCGATTCGTACTTTTAGGAATATCAGAAAATGTAAGGTTTTCAGCATAATTGTAAAAGCGGTTTTTAAATCGACTCATCCAATTCTCCGATCGAAAATGCTTTTCAATGATTTCACCAACTTCATTTGCATTGATTTTCGTGTAGTAGGCTGCTTCTTCCCCATTTTTATGGATTTCCATCATGGGAACCTGATTGCAAACACCAACACAGCCAACCTGTTTCACATCTACTTTAATCTTGTTCTCAGCCAATGTCTTTTCCAGTTCCTCTTTTACTCCCGAACTACCGCTTGCAATGCAACAGGAACCTAAACCAATTCTAATTTCACCCTGAGAGATCCCTTCTTCAGTTACTTCTCTCACAATTTTTTCTTCGCTTGGCGCCAGATTTTTAAAATCCTCTATAATTTCAGCTACTTTGCCAGTTTCAACATGACCGTAAGTAACCGCATCAATCTGAACCACTGGTGCGAGTGTACAACACCCCAAACAGGCAACTTCTTCAACCGTAAAAAGCTTCTGAGAATCAGTATCCACACCTTTTTCCAAACCCAATTCGCGGCGAAAACCATCGTAAACCTGTTTGGCTCCTTTTACATGACAAGCTGTACCAACACAAACCCGAATAATATGTTTCCCCACCGGCTGATGACGAAACTGCGAGTAGAAAGTTGAAATCCCGGTGATTTGAGCTTCTGTAATGCTTGTAATTTCACAAACTCTTTTTAAAGCAGATTCGGGTAAATAGTTAAATTTCCCCTGAATTGCCTGCAAAATTGGAATTACCTTATCCGGCTTTTTTCCAATATCAGCAACAACTCCATCAACAAAATCGATCATCTTCTCCATATCTATTTCCCTATGCAATAAAGATTTTTCTCTCCACGAATGTACACTCTGCCATCTGCGAAAGCTGGCGATGCGTCAGATTTTTCGCCCAAAGCTGATGCTGCAATTTCCACATATTCCTTCTCTGCCTTAAAAATGTGCATTACTCCTTTTCTATCCATCAAATAGATTTTACCATCTGCCAATATAGGTGATGCATAAAATCCACCATCAAACTCCTTTTCCCAAAGTATTTCACCCGCTTTGGCATTGTAACAGGCAACAGCACCGTAACTGGTTACCACAAACAATAAATCGTTGTAAGCAATCGGACTCGGAACATCGGAAAGATAATCATATGCTTCCCAAAGTATCTCAGGCTTTTCTCCCGGTTTTATTGCCACCAAACTGGCGTATTCGTTTAAGGCAAATACAATTCCGTTTGCATAAGCAACCGAAGGGCCAACCTCACCCGTTATGCAATCTATTTTCCACAATTCCTTTCCTGTATGCACATCGTAAGAAGCAATGCAAGGATCAGCCGCGAGTATTATCTCAACTTGTCCTCCGTTATTTACAATCACAGGAGATGACCACGAAACTCTTACCTTACGCACTGTGCTCCACACTTCTTCTCCACTTGAGGTTGACAAAGCCATTACTTTCGAGTTTTTTTTCTGATCGTACTGAACAATCAGCTTGTCTTCAAAAACAATCAAAGATGATGAATGTCCGTAATGATTATCAGGGACACCTAAATTTTTCGCCCATTGCTTTTTCCCATTCATATCTACTGCAATCAGATCGCCATTTGAGAATATGGCAAAAACCGAGTTTCCATCTGTAGTTACCGTCGATGCAGCATGACCGGTATCCGGAGTAACTTCCGGTGGATTTGCCGGCGATCCTGAAATTTGATCCGCCTTAGCAGTCCAAAGTAATTTACCGTTGTTTCTATCGTAGCAATAAACTTCACGACTTGTTGCATTTGCTCCGGAAAGGAACAATTTGTTTCCCCATATTACAGGTGAATTATAAGCATGGATAGGAACTGGCTGTTTCCACAGGATATTTTTCCCGCTTGCTCCATCCCACTCATTTGGGATATTTTTTTGATAAGCAATTGCATTTCCTCCCGGTCCTCGAAAAGATGGAAAGTTTGCCATCATTTCTTTCGTTGGATATGTTCCTTTGTATGAATTGGTTTTCGCTTTTTCTGCTGCAACTTCTTCCTTCTTAGCAGCCGGAACAACAGTTTCCTCTTTTGGAGTCTCTTCCTTAAACTCTTCTTCAACTTTCTCTTCAACAACAGGCTCTGCTATTTCTTCTTTTACAACAACCTCAACAACAGTTGCATCCGCTTGATTCGTTTCAACTTGCTTGGCTTTCGTGATTGCAGTAGCCTCGGTAAATTGATTTCCCAACTCCTTATGTGTCAAAAACGCAAATATCATTGTGATTCCAACCATTCCAGAACCACCAATCACAATCCATTTCCTTGCTTTTTCTCGAAATAGAATGATATTCTCTTCTTCCTCTTCGGATATCTGAGGTAACTGTTGCTTCCCTGCATAAAATAACTGCAAAGCGATGGCTGTAACAATAATGCCAAACAGAAATAAATATCCTCCGGCTTTTACCTGCCACTGATTTGTGAAATAGGCTTTGCGCACCAACAAATCCATTTCACGGATTTGCTCCCGCAGTTGATCATCATTAGGATTATCATTCAGGCGATCAACCAAACTGTTAATCACTTCGGTATTTACCGGATCAATTCTGTTGATCTGAATGTAATTCACCAAAACCAACATGCAAATTATGAAGGAGAATGTTCCTGCCACCATTGCAATGCCTTTCCACAGAGATAGGTTGGTACGATTTATTTTAAATTTGTCAGTCATAGATCAATTTTTTACCACAAAATCTTATCATTCAATTAAACACTTACAGGTCTTCGACTCTGTCAGGTTTCTCTACCTGATTAATTCTTCTTTTTACTTTGTGCTGCTTAGTGCTATCCTTTGTTTTTCTTTGTGGTTAATCCTTCTTTTCACCACAAAATCTTATCATTCAATTAAACGCTTACAGGTCTTCGACTCTGTCAGGTTTTACCTATTATTTTTCTACAGGACAATATTTCAAACAGCGTGCACAACTCACACAAGCCCCTTTATCAGGCGAATAATCTTCACGATATTGGTATCTTGATAATCCGGATAAGGCCAAACCAATAACCAAACCAATAAAAGCGCCAAGAATCCAACCGCCGTAATAAAACTGCTTTACGATTTCGGCAGCTTCCAAATACAGTTGCTCAACTGGCTTTCCTGAAGTTCTGAATCCTTCAATTTCCAGACTTTCTTTCATCGTTTTTGAATCGAAATGAAGCATTTCATCTGCCAAACGAACTTTAGAATTTACTTTTGCCAGATTTTCATGAAAATTTGCACCTGTCCATCCGCCAACAATCATTAATGCAGGAATAATTAAACTCAATAGAATAAACCTTCGCGTAGCAGATCTCTTGTCTTCCATTTGTTTCACCACAACAGGTTTGTTGATGGCATCCAAAGGACATGAGTTCTCACAAAGTTTGCATTGAATGCAATTAGAAGGTGTTATGGTCAAATGATTTTTGGAAACTCTGCTCACTAAATTCAAAAGCACACCATATGGACAAAAAAACCGACAATAAGGTCTTGCTATAAAAATGCTGATTAGTAAAAAAGCTGCTCCTATAGCAAACATGAAAAATGTTGCATTAAATCTGAAAATCCCCACGAATGGGTCGTACCTGCAAATGATAAAATCGGTTGCTGTAGCTGCATATAAAACCGATAATCCCAAATAGATGAATGGAATTAAACCCAATGCTTTCTGCAACCACTTTTTCAAAGTTACAGGACGCATCAAAAAGACATCTTGCACTGCTCCGAGCGGACAAACACCGGCACAAAATGTTCTGCCAAAAAAAAGCGTATAAGCTAAAGGAATCACAAAAAAAGCCAAGGCAGATAAAGGAATGTGATAACCAGGATTGAATAAGGCCAGAACAACATTCTGAACAGAACCCACAGAACAGACACATCCTTCCCTGAAAAAACCAAAATATAAAATGGAAAAAATGGATACTGCAACGACTCCGGTTCTTGATCTTTTCTTTAAGATAAACCAGGTAATCAGACTAAGTACTGCAATTAACACCAATACATCCAATAAAGCAAACATTCCATCACGTGGCACCGGCATTGATGTAACCGGCTGTGCATAACCCGATTCAAATTCGGGTTTAGGGAAACGCTGCTGTTGTGAAAAGGCTGCAAATTCCATTCCCACAAAAAATATCAGTAAAGAGATAAAGGCTAAGCTTTTCTTCATTGTGATCGATTATATTTTTTTATTTGTTTTAAAACCGGCAAACTTATAAGCTTGTTCAATTGGCACTCTTGAAAATGCATCGGAAGGACAATCTCTGGCAATGGCGCACTGATTGCAATTCACACAAAGATCGTGACTAACCTGAAGCTGCAATGAACCGTTTCCAAATGCACCACAGCCCTTCACACATTTTCCGCAACCAATACACAGCTCATCAATAATTTCATATTTGAAAAACGGATCTTCCACATAAGATCGTTTGATTGCTCCGGTAGGACAAAGCTGATTTTCGGCACCGGTTGATAAATTCTTTACATTTGGACGAAAATATCCTCCACACAAATCACAATATCCGCACATATCGTAAACATGAATGCATTTCACTGCCGATGGTGTCACCACACAACTAGTAGCACAACGTCCGCATTGCGTGCATTTTGCAGGATCTAACTGCCAAAGAAAATCTCCTTTTTGGCTTTTTACTGCCAAAACTCCTGCAACACCCACAATACCAGCTCCCGCCACAAAACGAAAACAGGTATTGAGAAAGTCTCTTCTGTCTTTTTTCATCTTTTATTCAAAATCAAGTAACAAAACATTATTTGTCGCTCACACGACTCTGACAGTTTTTTTTTAACTCTGTCAGGTCTATTTGGATTCTTTAAATTTTACACCTTCCGGAAGTCGGCAAGCTTTTAGCTTATCGCAGCCTTTGCATAGAAAATCAAAATCGCAAGAAGCTTCTTCACCTCCGTAATTTCGAAGAATCAGAGTTCCGCTCATCACAGCCAAACTTCCTAAAAGCAAGCCTCTAAATCCATTTCTTAAAAATTCTCTTCTGTTGATCATCGTTTATTTTGCTTCAAATATTCGTATCATTTTCTGTACAGGATCCAAAACCAGAATCCTATCCTTAGAATCAACTGCAAGGTCAATACCAACTGTTCCTATTTCAAATAATTCAGGAGCTGCAACAACCGATTTAAAATCACCGGAAGGCAAATGAATTTTCACTCTTTCCAGCCCTTTCTCTGCCGTTACAAATGAACCATCAGAAAGCATTGCTGCATTGGAAGGATTGCAACAACCACTAAAACCATCCAAACTCATAGAAGTTCGTTCCCATGAGGAAATTTGCACTCCGCTGGAATTGTAGGCTTCGAAAGCATGTCTGCCCGGATTTACAACCCAAAGCTCACCTTGTCTGCCCATCAATAAATCAAAATACGGACTTGGAATTACAAAACCTTTGATTCCTGCCTCTGGATTTTTTCCACCAATTTCGTTTATTTTCTCTCCTTCAATATTGTAATGATGTACAATCTTTTGTCCTGCATCAGCTACGTAAACATTGTCTCCATCAATAGCAATTGAAGTAATGAATGCTTTTTCACCTGCAACTATAAAACTGTTTCGAAAACTTCCATCCGGTTTTCTGATATCGACACGATTGCCCAGACCAACCAAAATATTTCCATTTTCCGCTACCGTTAGGCATCGGGCATTTCCTTTCATTTTTAATGAGTTGATTTGTTTTCCATCTGAATCTAAAACCAATATATTTTCATCAGTAGTCACATAAATCTGATCTTTGCCATCAACTGCAATCCCATGAAGTTCATTGGCCTGAATCTTAATTTGTTTTACTTCTTTATGACTAATTTTTGATGAATCAACCTTTCGTAATTCTTTCAAATCGTATTCATAAACATTTTCCTGTGGTTTATTTTGACTGACAAACAAATCTTTTGCCATAATAGCAACAACAACAAGTAGTAAAACTACCAAAAGCCATAATATCAATTTATTTTTCATTGTAGTTCTATTTAATTTGCTCTAACATCAATACACAAAAGATGCTTGGAATCCCGCATTAACAATCTTCCATCGGTAACAACCAAAGGTCCCCAGGCATCGTGCCCATCCAAAACTTTCGTTTTATCCAACAGTTCAAACTTTTCAGTGCTTGCTTTGGCTATAGTCAAAGTACCATCATCTTTCAGAATAAAGAACTTACCATCAGCAACAATATAAGGTCCCAAACCAAAGCGATCATTCGTTCCGCTTGTCCATATAATTTTAGTGCAATCATTTGGATCACAGCAGACAAATCGATTTCTCATTCCTCCGGCATCCTTAGGTAAGATAGCAAACATACGATCTTTGTAAACGATAGGTGTTTGCTGCTCGGAGGCAACACCATCTTTCGGTTTGAATTTTTGAAGCGCAGCCACTTTATATGAATTTCCATTCTTTTTGACCTGAAATAGAATTGAGCCTGCACCATAACCAGCAGTCATGAATATTTTGCCGTTTTTCAGTACAACAGGCGATGGAGCAACTACGGATGGAGAAAAATCTTTTGTTTTCCACAGAATTTGTCCTGCATCATCGCCTTCGGCTGAAACACCAACAATTCCTCCAACAGCAGCATAAACCCACATCTTTTTCCCATCAAAAGTCATCGGCATAACCGATGAATGAGACATTTGCCAATTATCGGGGTTGGGTGTTTCCCAAAGCACTTTTCCTGTGGCACAATCGACAGCAATAAGCAGTGATTTTCCACCCGGAGCCAGAATAACAGTATTGTCATCCAAAATAGGACACTGACCTGTATACCAAAAAGGAATCTCTGACATATATTCTTTTACCAGATCGAGTCCCCATAGGAACTCACCTGTATTAGGATCGGTGCACATAACATGACAACGCGGTCCCATGGTAACAATATATTTATCATTGATTGCAGGAACCGTTCTTGACATTCCGTGATTTCGCTTGATATGAACCCGATACCATCTGCGCCAAAGCTCCACTCCTGTCTCCAGAGAAAAACAACGCAAGGCATCAGCCTTTTTCACTTCATCGTAATCAAGAACATAAACCTTTCCATTATACACAACTGGTGCAGCATGTCCTTCGCCCAATTCAACCTGCCAATCAACTTTTGGACCAGCTCCCCAATTATTAATTAGTTTTGTTTTATCAGTCGAAATGTTATCCGATTTTGCTCCTCGAAATTGAGTCCATTTCCCAGTTAAATCTGAAGAATATTCAGAATAAAAGTCAAATCCTTCTCCTATCAAAATTCTTTCAGAAGATTCACTCTGTGCAGGGCGATTATCCATTCCAGGGATATTGGCATGAATATCCTTTACAGGATTGTAAGCCAACCAACACACAAACAATATCCCTGCTACAACAACAGACAAGAGAATTAATCCTTTTTCGCTTCTTTTCGACAGCATATTCAGTTATAATATCAATTTGTTTTTTCGCAGATTCCATCAACATCTGCCAAAGTAAATTACGCCTTTTAGGTATCAGGTATTCACTATCGAATACACATACATTCCATTGGCATATCTAATATACATCTTCCCTTCTTTAATAACAGGATGAGCAATATGATCCCTCTTCACCCCCGGGACATGGAAACGACTCACTACCTCAAAACCATTCGCCATAGGTTGAATTAAAGCCAACTCGCCAGAATAAGCGTAACAATAAATCATACCGTCGGCAGCAATCACGGTACCAGGTGCCAGATCTTTCACAGTTTTCTTCACCTCACCGGTTTTCATATCAACACAAGAAAAACTCTTCGTCGTATAATCTGTTCCAAATAAATTCTCATCAATCAAAACTGCACCGCCATGCTCTAAATCGAATAAACCACTTGTCCAAACCTCTTCTACCGCTTGTCCATCGTCTTTTATCTTTAGCATTACGCTTCCAAATCCCCAACCATTCATAGTAAATACATAGTCATCCTTATAAATCGGCGTATTACCATGAATACCATGAGGATACTTTAATTCATAACTCCACATTAATTTGCCATTATCCGGATCGATGGATATCAATGACTTCGCAGTATTGGTAATCAAGTATTTTTTTTCTTTATGCGTGATTATCAAAGGAGAACAATAAGCACTTTTCTCACCCACTCCTGCACTCTTCCAGATAAGATCACCAGTATCTTTATTCAATGCAATTACATTTGCGTCAAGGCCGCCAGGCGTACAAATTAACTTGTCGTCATCAATTAATAAGTTCTCAGTAATTCCATAGAAAACATTTTGCCCGTCGAAATCACGAAACAAATCCTTGGTCCAAATAAAATCGCCCTTTTCTGCATCAAAGCAGATGAGTTTTCCTAATCCGGTCAGTAAATATCCTTTTCCATCATAAATCTGAGGTGTTGAACGTCCACCGGGGAAATTCTCTGACCATTCTTTACCATATTCCTTTTTCCAGATTAAATTACCACTTAAACCGAAAGAGAAAATATAGCTCATACTATCGATGGTTCCTGAAGTATATACCTTATCATCTGTAACAGCCGCGGAAGAATAACCTAATCCTAAATCCTCGAACTTCCACAAAAGCTCAGGCCCATTTTCAGGCCAAACTTTAAGAAGATTAGTTTCCGTATAAATTCCATTTCTATCCGGACCACGCCATTCGCTTTGCTGAGCTGCATTCTTACACTGAACTAGTAATAAAGAACTAAACGCGACAAAAAAAATATTTATAAGTTTCATGAGACTTGGGTTAGGGTTTACTATATTTTACTTTTCTTTAATAGAATATGCCATTATAGCAGTGGCATGACGAACATATAATACGCCATCATTAATTACCATGTGAGCCCAATATGGACCTTTTCCATATGGTACTTTAAACGAACTTATTACTTTAAATTCTTTCGGGTCTGCTTTTACCAGGGCTACATTACCATCTTTCTCATCATAGCAATAAAGCATTCCTTCAGCCGAAATGATTGAACCTTTATTTTCCCACTCAGTCTCATACATTTTCTTACCTGTTTCCCATTCCATGCAAACCCAATATCCATTTCTATTATTGATCCAATTTGCACCGTATATATAACCATCCCGCAGAACAGCGCCTCCATGATGAACATCCAATAATGAATCTACATACGAAAGTTCAACCTCCGAGGCTTCTTCATTTAAATCAAGCATTACTGAATGATGGTCATAACCATTGGTTATAAATATTTTTCCGTTTTTGTACAATGGTGTATTGGTATTGATATTGGCTTTCCATTCTCCGGCAGCATAACTGCCGTAATCAAATTGCCAGTCAATATTTCCATTTTCTGGATTAACGCCTATTGCATTGTTTTCTGTTACAGTTACGATTTGTTTCTTGCCATTTCTATCAATTAAAAGAGGAGAAACATAGGCGGATTTATCATCTAAACTTTTCGATTCCCAAACGGTTTCTCCGGTCATTTTATTCAACGCAATCATCGTTGTTTTCTTTCCGCAAGGAGTATAAAAAACCAAATCCTTATATAGAAGCAATGATTCAGAAATCCCCCATTCCCCGCACTCTCCTTCAAATATTTCATTGGCCTTTTTCTGCCAAATCATCTCTCCGGAAAGAGCATTTACACAGGCTAAATCCCCTCTTCCGCTCGACAGATAAATTCTTTCATCCTCAATAGTTGGAGTACAACGGGAATCAACAAATGATGCATCCCATCCACGGCCATAAGGAATTTGCCATTTTAATTTTCCTTCCATATTAATGGCCACCAAGTAATCCATAGAGTCCTTTAATCCGGTAAGGTAAACAGTATTATGAGCGATTGCAGCTGAAGAATAACCTGTAGGAATACCATCCAGATGCCAAAGCATTTTAGGGCCTTCCTCCGGCCATTCCTTTAGCAATCCAGTTTCAGCATAAACGCCAGATCGATTTGGGCCACGCCATTCGCTTTTTTGTATTTCTGTTTTGCACTGAGTCAGAACACTTATTAATGCAATACTGACAAGTAGTAGTCGATTCATACGTTTGATAGGTTTTGTATTGTTCTTAGTTTGCTTTAATTGAATAGGCCATCAAGGAACTTCCATGACGAACATATAGTCTTTTATTATTAATCACTAAATGAGCCCAATGTTGTTTTTCACCAAAAGGAACCCGAAACGAACTCACTTTTTCAAAACTTCCATTGCTAACATCAACAAGAGCAACTTCTCCGCTATCGCCGTAACAATACAATTTGCCATCAGCATAAACTACGTTCCCATTGCTTAACATTTTAGCTGAATGCAATACTTCACCAGTTTTCCAATCCAAACAAAACCATTCACGATTAGTGTGCCCGGAACCATATATCTTACCATCAAGCAGAACAGCTCCTCCCATCTGATTATCCATCAACTCATTTCGCCAAACCTCTTTTACGCCAGCTCCATCTTCAACGAGTTCAAGCATTACTCCTCCTTTACCATATCCACTAAAACAAAACAGATACCCATCTTTATACAAAGGAGTGTTTGGATGAATTGAATATTTATTGGGATGATCAAACGACCAAAGTAAAGTACCGGTTTCAGCATCAACTCCAATTATTGAACTACTTGTATGAGTAACCAATAAATTGCGGTTTGCCAACTTTATTAATGCAGGAGAACAATAAGCTGATTTCTCGCCATTTCCTTTTGCTTTCCAAATTAGCTGGCCCGATTTTCGATCTAATGCAATCATACTAACTTCTGAACCTCCTGGAGTACAATATAATTTATCTCCATCTGCAACAAGATTCTCTGTTATTCCCCAACGGGTATTTTCAGAACCAAAATCCGTTAGTATATTTTTTGACCATAGAATGTTTCCATCAGCAACACTCATGGCTGTAATTTTTCCCAAACCGCTCATCACATAAACGATACCATCATAAACCATTGGACTTGTGCGCACACCGTTATAAGAATCCATCCATTCTTTACCATAAACCTGCTTCCAAAGCTCTTTGCCAGAATGATCCAATGCAATTACAAAACCATTTTCAAGTTCTGTACCCCCTATATAAACAGCATCTTTAGTTATTGCGGCTGAAGAGTGTCCTTCACCTAAACCTTCAATATGCCATATTAATTCGGGTCCATCAACCGGCCATTTCTGCATCAATCCGTCTTCCTGATAGATTCCATCACGATTCACACCTCTCCACTGCGCATTTTCCTGAGCAAAAGAAGTACTGACAACAATTAACAATACAAGTAATACAAAATATTTTTTCATTATAACGGGCTTTATTCAATATTAAATTACATTCTAATTTTCTAAAGATACAGGCTATTCCATTGTTTTAGAAATTAACATAGCATTTCAACTTAAATCTATTTCAGGTCTAAATAAAAACAAGACATAATATGCAACACTTATCATGCCAGAAGAACCAAATATCTTAACATCAAAAAGGTGTTAAATTCATACTTATTTAGATTTAAAAAAAAACGCACGCTTACGAACAATCACTGTTCAAATGCGAACTTTAAAGACTCACAGGTCTTTTTTAATTTACAGTACATTTACTGTAAAATAAACTAAATCAAATAAATAAATTCGGCTGGAATAACGCAATTAAATTATTCAAACAACCAAAAACAAGGGACGTTTAACAACTTTTTAACGCCTCTTTAAAATCAAAATAAATAGACAACTGTATAATTCCTTATTTTTCTATTTGATTTCTATTATCTTTAAAACATACACTAATACAAAAAGCTACATGAAAAGATCAATATTACTGACGATTTTAGGACTTGCATTTTTTTCATTTGCATGTCAATCTAAAAAAACTGAAAATCAAGAAGCTACTCTCCCACTTGGAGTTAGTAAAGTTTTGGTAAAAGAAACATTTAATGCTGGTGGTTATACCTATATAAACGGGAATAACGATTTATGGCTGGCCGTTGGTCAACGACCAATAGAAGTTGGCAAAGCGTATTATTATAAAGGCGCATTGGAAATGAAAAATTTTCACAGCAAAGAATTAAACCGCGACTTTCCTGTTATTTATTTCTTAAACACCATTTCTGACACACCTATTGAAAACAATATGCCGATGCAAGCCTCTTCGATGAAGAAACAAAAGGCTAAAAGAATTGAAGTTTCAATAGAAAAGACGAAAGGAATAACAAGTATTTCTGATCTCTTCTCAAAAAAGGATGAATTTTCGGGTAAGCAGATATCTGTGAAAGGAAAGGTTACCAAATTCAATCAAAACATTATGGGTAAGAACTGGATACACATTCAGGATGGTTCCGATTTTGAGGGTAATTTTGATCTTACCATTACCTGTAAGGATGTTGCTTCTATAGGGCAAATTATTGAAGTGTCAGGAACAATTGCATTGGACAAAGATTTTGGAGCTGGCTATACTTATGATGTAATTATGGAAGAGGCTAAAATTCAGAACACAGAAAGAAAATAAATAACAATACGAATGAAATAAATATGTTTATATATTGTTTTACATTTATTTTCTACATAAATTTAATTAAACACTTTCTTTTAACTACATACAACTATTTATCACAACAAAAAAGCGGCTTTGGTCGCTTTTTTTTTAATGACACAATTATTTGACTTAATTGTTGCATTCAAGACTCATTCAAATCCCAATATATGTAATGATAACAAACTGCAATTCATCCATTGCTATTTTTTGAACAATTCGCATTCTTATCAACAACTTGTACAATATTATTTCTTAATATCTGTTATTAGTTTTCCATAATTTGTTACTTTTAAAAGCATATCAAAAACACTACAAATGAAAAAATGGTTTTTCATTCCATCCCTGATTTTTATTACAATTCTACTCTCAATTGTACTTTTAAATCAATGTAATCCTGAAGATTACATTTTGTATCAATCTTCAGACTTTACAGTATTCCCTAATCGAATAGAGCAAGGAGAACATACTGCTATAGCACACAACAATTCGCACATCAGCTCTAATTACCCGGGATTGAATAGTAAAGAATGGCAACTTAATACCAACTTAAGCAAATACCCCAAATACGAATCAAATCACGTTTTACTCAACGCAATTTATCAGCTTTCGCTTGAAGAGATAGAAAAGAATATTGCTCCCAACACAACTTTTAATACAGGTGAAAAATGGAATGGTGTTTGGACCCGCGACATCAGCTACAGCGTGATTTTAGCCCTTGCCATTACTAATCCTGAAATTTCTAAAAAAAGTTTGCTGAAAAAAGTTAAGCAGGGAAAAATTGTACAGGACACAGGCACAGGAGGTTCCTGGCCGGTAAGTTCTGATCGAATGATCTGGTCAACGGCAGCCTGGGAACTGTACAAGTCTACCGGAGACATGGATTGGTTGAGGAAAGTTTATTTCATCATTAAGAATTCTACTGAAGATGATCTGAATGTGGTTTGGGATTATCAGAAATATCTATTTAAAGGAGAATCTTCTTTTTTAGACTGGCGGGAACAATCATATCCAAAATGGATGGAACCAATTGATATTTACAACTCCTATAATTTGGGAACTCAGGCAGTACACTACCAAAGTCTGCAGGTATTGATGAAAATGGGAAAAATACTTGGAAAAGATGTTCAAAAATATCAGGATATTTCGGAGGCCTTAAAAAACAGCCTGAATGAAAAACTTTGGTTGCCCGAAAAAAAATATTTTGGACAATATCTTTACGGAAGAAAGAATCAATTGCTTTCGGATAAATCGGAAACTTTGGGTGAGGCACTTATGGTTCTATGGGATATCACCAATGAAGAAAGACAAAAAGAGATCATATCAAATACTCCGGTTACCAAGTTTGGAACCCCATGTTTCTATCCTCAGATTCCAAACATACCAGCCTATCACAATAAGGCAATTTGGCCTTTTGTTCAGGCTTATTGGAATTGGGCTTCAAGCAGGACAAATAATGTTGAAAGTGTTCAATGGGGAATTGCCAACATACTGCGGTCAAGTACACTCTTTCTCACCAATAAAGAAAATCTTTTAATTAAAAATGGTGATTTTAACGGAACTGAAATCAATTCTGACCGTCAACTTTGGAGTGTTGCCGGTTCCTTATCTACTTTTTACCGGATTCTAATGGGAATGAATTACACAGCCGATTATTTAGAATTCAGACCTTTTATCCCGAGAGAATACAAAGGCAAACAAAGTATCAAAGGACTTCGCTATCAGAATGCAATTTTAGACATCGAAATTTACGGCTTTGGCAACAAAATTAACTACTACTCCTTAGATGGAAAATATTACCAACGTCCCATCGTACCAAAAGAAATGGAAGGGAAACACAAGATTGAAATTAGAATGAACAATCAGTTGCCTGCCAAATCAGAAATAAATTTGGTAGATAATATGGTGTCGCCCGAAACTACTTCGCTCCGCTTTATTGAAAATCAATTGTTATGGGATAAAAAAGAAAATGCGGATCATTACCGTGTATACCGTAACGGAGAACTCCTTCTGCAAACCGAAGACAATTATATGTCAGAAGTACACATTAGCGAACCCAGCGAATTTCAAATTCAGACAGACGATGGTTTGGGAAATTTATCGTTCTATAGTGAGCCACTGTATGTATACGATTCCAATTATGAAAAACATATTGAAGCTGAACAATTTGACTCCAATGCCAAAACCTCCTATGTTGAATTGAGCAAGAAAAAAAATCGGGAATTCTATTTCAACATTCGAATTCCTAATGAAGGAAAGTACTATATCGATTTTTTATACGCAAACGGAAATGGCCCTGTAAATACCAACAACAAATGTGCAAATCGTAGTTTATGGGTAAATAACAGCTATGCCGGAAGTCTCGTATTTCCGCAACGTGGCGAAGGTGACTGGAATAATTACGGCTACTCCAACTCCTTTCTCATTGATCTGACAAACAGAAATAATTTCTTTAAAATTAGTTTTGAAGAATTTAATAAAAACATGAACCAGGAGGTTAACACGGTTCGAATAGATAAGATTCGAATAATTAGAATAAGATAAATATTTAAGGTTTATTACTATTCTTAAGTCTTTACAATTTAGTGCTCTCAATCAATTATGACTTTTAATAATGAACAATAAAAATATATGACTACATCCTACATAAACTCTGAAGAATTCGACAAACAATTAGCTAAAAAAAAACTAAAGGCTGAAGATATTGCTGAAATACTTAATCTGGAAATTAGTCTCGCAAAAAGTGTTTTTGCAGGATACAAATCAATCGGTGAGTTTGAAATACTTAAACTACATGAATTAGCAGGCTTCAGTTACCCCAAACTTATTACAAAAGAAAAAACTCTTGACAAAAACAGACCAATCAAAAAAGAACCAAATAAAAATGATTCAAATTTGAGGGATACCAAGCTTACTATTTACCGAAAAATGAATTGTGAAAAATGTGATTTTTTGATCTATAACCCAGTCAATTTTTGTCCGAATTGCGGAGAATTGCTTTCTCAGATTATTAAACAAGACAAGGCTGTTCCTGAAGATAATGAATCTTCAAACGCATAAGAATTTGAACTAAAAAAACCAAAAAAAATACACAATAATATGTTTTATGATATTCTAAACAATATGGATCTTCACGAGGCTACTACCTACGAATGGGAAGATATAGATGGAAAACCCCGTTACCGCTGGTACAAATACGCTCTTAACTCGGTTTATATGATTTCCAGCATTGATGACATTTGCGATATTGATGACATTAGTTTTGATGATCTTGGCACTTATTACGACAGCGTAGCCTGGGTTGCAAAAAACGACCCAAAAGCCTTGGTTTACATCATGAGGACGTTGGTAGAACCTGTCACAGATATAGTTAAACAAAAATTGCTAAGCCATCTGCTCGAACGAAAATATTACAAGTCTTGCGCCATTGTTGAAAAACATTTGGTCTCTTTTCCAGTTCCTGCCGAAAGAACTTTTACCCGTAAAAAGGCAAAGTCTATAAAAAATGTAAACAAGAACATCGCAAAACGGATATGTGTCCTCTCCAATCTTCTGTACGAGCTAAAAACAAAAGACAAAGAGAAACTATACATGCCTGAAATACAGGATCCCTTAAGTAACCTTTTGAACTTTGAATCTTTTTCGGCCGATCTTTTTCGTGAAGATCTCGACTCATTGGAGTGGTTGCTGCAAAATGCTCCCGATGAGATAAATGAAATGTTTACAACCAAAATATGTCAGGAAACCAAAGACCGACTTCTTACCTATCTGGCTCAAAAAGAACGCTATTCATTGTGTCAGTTTTTTAAAGAAACATTGCCGGTTTTCGAAATGCCGTTCTACTTCGAAATCCCACCCTACTCTAAAGAAATAGTAAATGAAAATGAGCTCTTCCTGCTTGATGAGGATGATTATTTTGATGAAGATGAAGAATAACGCTTAAGAATTGTCTGATTGTGATATCTCAAGGGTATAACGCAAATAAATTCAACAATTTATGAAAGATACAGATTTGAATAAAAATGCGGCTTTTTCTTTTAGGCTCATTATGACCAGCCTCAACGATTCTTGTATCTTGGGTAAATAATACGCACGAAACATTGATAATTATATTATAGATATTAGAATGGATGATAAATAAAATTGAGTAGAAATGACTTTCATCATTTAATTTAAAATGCCTTTTGGAACTATTACTTTTTAAGAGATTTCAGTATGTATTCAAATTCCGCTTTTAAATCTTCATAATTTTCACTTGAACAATCAAGAATTAACTCCATTCCAACTTCATCTTGAAGAGAATGTAGAACAATTGTTGTTCGTTCATTATCTTCTGAATCGGTATGGTTTCCTAAATAAGCTATACTTTGAGGAAGAAAAAACAGTTGTTTCTCTTTAGGAATAACTCTCTTTACATCAACAGAAAGACGTCTTCTTCTGTGCGAAGAGTAATCAATCAAACCAATATCTGATGGTACAGCCTCTAAGGAAATCAGACAAGATGCTAAATCTTCCGTATTCTCATCCTCATTCATTCCTAATCTGTAAAAAAGAAAACTTAATCTGTCGTCAACCTTGTACTTTTCCGATAAATACCAGACTCCTTCCGGGAAACTAATATTTACCTTAGCTCCATCAATAAAATAAGTGTTTTGATATAACTCCTCGGCAACAGGCTTGCCATCTTCCGAAAGGTATGTCCAAACTCCAAACTTAATTCCCTTTTTAAACTTTCCCATATGGGATATCCCGCCATTCGGATAATAATAAATAGCCGGTCCGTTTAAAGTATCATTCAAAAATTTCACACTTAAACTGGGTTCTCCACTTTCGAAAAACTCTGAGTAAATGCCATTCGCAATATTATTGACAGCAAAAAACTCCTTTTCTTTTTTTCCATTTTTCCACCAAAAGGTCACCATCCCTTTTTGTTGCCCATCCACATATTCAAATTCCTTCTTCTTGCGTCCTGAAGGATAATATTCCCTGCTTGTCCCATTTTCGATTGCATATTTATTAAAGCCAACCTCATAAAGTCTTTTCCAATCAATATTTGTTTGCAAACCCTTATAATGATAATCTGACAAAAGCACGTTATCAATTGTAAAGTCTTTTACCAAAAATTGATTCTCTGTAATTTTATTTATTGTAGAAAAAAACTGAGCGGTCTCTTTCTCAGCAACCAGCCAATCCTGATTAAAATATACAGTATCCTGAGCTATACTTTTAATCGGAAGCAACAGGATAAAAACAAAAAAACAACGGGTTAATTTCATAAGAATTCAATTTTGAAATAATTATGTACAAAATAGATAACTTTTTGATATTATGCGAAGTATTTACCTACAATTTCTGCTTCGTTCGTGAAACTTTAAATGCGACAAACCATTCAACATTCCTTCGTCGCTGTAATAATTCCAATAGGTATCAAAACCATGTTCAACGCCATGCAATATTTCAAAAGAGTGATCTATCTCATTTTCCTTTAAGAACTGATGCATTTCAAAACTAGCTCTGCGATTCTTAGTCCGGACAAAACTATCTTCGGTACCAATTTCAAGTTTAAGCGGTGTTGATTTACCTTTTAAAATCTCTAAATTGTTTTGCCCAAGTATGAAGTTGTTTTCCAGAGTATAATCACTTACATAGCCCATTCCAATAATCGACGAAAACAACCCCGGATATTTCAAATAGTAATGAATCGCTCCGGCAGCTCCGCGTGAATGCCCTTCAATTGAAATCTGTTTACCATGACCTCCTGCATTAAAAGAATCCTGACAAAACTGAATGAATTCACCACCCTGCTCTTTTACTAAAAGACGTTCATTTTTCTCTGAAAACCACTGAACGTTGTCACGATCATTATCTCCACGAATTCCTGCAATAACAACCGGCTCAATATCTCCATTACGAATCCAATCATTCAATTGTTCTGCCCGAACGTATTTCTTAAATGTACCTTCGTCGCCGCCTTGCCCATGCATAAACAAAACCAATGGATAGGTTTTATTCGGAGTCCAATTTGGAGGTAAATAAACAAAATACGGTACACAGGATCTTTCTTCAGTCTCAAATATCGATATACTTATTTCTCCTGCACAATCCTTAAAATCAGTAAGTTCTATTATATTATCAAATACCCGCATTTCTTTCTTATTTGTTAATCGGAGCTTTTCCCGAGACAGTTTAAATTTAAAAATATCCTCAACAATGCTGACAAGACAGTAAGATACTTTTATCCAAACTAAATTTGGCAACTTCTACAAAACTAAAAATTATCATTCAAATAAAAACTTTATGAGCCTTTATCCTCTACCTTCCATTGGATTTATCTGAAAGACTGAATAGTTAAAGAATCTATTAGTAATGATATTAATTCTCTCGATGCAGGTATAAAGATTATTGATTAATATAATTTGTGCCTTAGTCAAATCAATTCTACATTTGTAATCATTACAAAAAGCAAGATTAATAATCATTAAAACACAAAATAAAATGCAAACTTTAATTGGTAAAAAAGCACCATCATTCTCTGCCGGTGCTGTTGTTAACGGAAATCAGATTGTTGAAAATTTTTCATTGGATCAATTTGTTGGTAAGCAGGAAGTAGTATTCTTCTTCTATCCTTTGGATTTCACTTTTGTTTGTCCAACCGAATTGATTGCCTTTCAGGAAAAACTTGCAGAATTCGAAGCCAGGAACGTGGCTGTTGTTGGTTGTTCTGTAGATTCAGAATACTCTCACTTTGCATGGTTAAATACTGATAAAAATAAAGGTGGTATTAAAGGTGTTACTTATCCTTTGGTGGCCGATTTATCAAAAACTATTTCTGAAAACTATGGCGTATTAGCTTCAGAATACGATTACAATGAAGACGGAAATGCAGTATCTACAGGAGCACCTGTTGCCTACCGCGGATTATTCCTTATCGATAAAAAAGGAACTGTTCGTCACTCGGTAATTAACGATTTGCCATTGGGAAGAAGTGTTGATGAAGCAATTCGTATGGTTGATGCATTGCAGCATTTCGAAGAAAATGGCGAAGTTTGTCCTGCAAACTGGAACAAAGGAAAAGAAGCTATGCAAGCTACTGCCGATGGTGTTGCAGAATACCTAAGCAAAAACTAATAAAAAACAAAACAATCCTCTCATCCCTAATTTTACAGGGAATAAAATCAAAAAAACAAAACATGAAAATTAACAGGTACCAAGACATTAACACCATTGATGGTGAAGCTAAGAAAGATTATATCGACAGACATTCTGCATTTATTCACTGCGATGACTCAGCTAAAAAAGGTGAGAAATTTAAAGTGAAAGTGAAAATTGGTGATGCTTATTCTCATCCGGATGATTTCGATCACTATGTTGCTTGGGTTCAACTTTGGGATGGGGAAAAAATGTTAACACAAGCTACTTTTACAACAGGAATTTTAGGTGGTGAAGCCAATCAGGCTGAAGTTGATTTTTACATAGTACCATCACGTAAAATGAAACTAACCGCTGTAGCTTTCTGTACAAAACATGGCTTATGGCACTCAGATGAAAAATTGGTGGAAGTTGCAGAATAACTACTGATTCAAAATAATAAAACAGGGAAATCATTATTGGTTTCCCTGTTTTATTTTATAGCACCCTACCCTAATTAAACCATTTAATTCCAGGGTCTCTTACCCATATTTTTAAACAGATTTGATTTTAGTTGCATCAAACTGCGTTAAAATTCGCTTACTATCTAATATTCAGCCCTTCCATGCAAACGTTTGTTGTGTTTTTTCATCAATTATATGATTAAATAAAACCTGTAAACTTTTATTTAATCATAAATTATAGCATTCTTCTTTCATAAACAGAGAAGAAACATGTCATGACTATAAACGATTATTTAAATTAAAATCAAACATTTAAATTAACTGCTAAATTTTTGTTACTTATGAAAAAGAGAGACCTGTTTTACCTAAGTTTAACTCTCATACTTAGTTTGGGATTAATGTTTTCCTCTTGTTCCAAAGATGAGATTACTGAACTTCAGCCAGAGGTTCAAACCACTAAAACAACAAATTTAACCGCCAAAACCACTAGTAATGCCAGTGTACTAATGCAAGCCTTTTATTGGGATGTTCCTGCAGGAGGCGATTGGTGGAACACTCTTGATTCTAAGGTTTCTGATTGGAGCAATGCCGGCTTTAATGCCATTTGGTTACCACCAGCTTCCAAAGCACAAAATGGAACTTATTCTATGGGTTATGATCCTTTCGATTATTATGATTTTGGACAATACAATCAGATGGGATCAATCGAAACTCGTTTTGGATCAACAGCAGAATTACAAAATCTGATCAGTTCTGCTCATAACGAAGGTTTGCTTGTGTATGCCGATATCGTTATCAATCACAACAGCGGAGGAGCATCGGAACAAAATCCATACACCGGAACAGATACATGGACAGACTTTAATCCATTATCTGGTTTGTTCTATCGAAATTACAATGATTTTCATCCTAATGATATTGAAACAAATGATTTAGGTGCTTTTGGCGGATATCCTGACTTGTGTCACAGCAAGACTTATGTGCAGGATTGGTTGTGGAACAACTCCAATTCTGTAGCCAAATACTACAAAAATGTAATGGGCTTTGATGGTTGGCGTTTCGATTATGTGAAGGGATTTGAACCATGGGTTGTAAGAGAATGGAATGCTTCTGTAGGAGGATTCTCGGTAGGGGAATTATGGGACAGCAATGTAGATTATCTTAATTGGTGGGCCAATGAAGCTAATTCATCCGTATTCGATTTTGCCTGTTATTATGCAATGAACGATGCTTTTGATGGAAATGACCTGACCAAATTGAATAATAACATGATGTGGAAGCAGAATGCAACCAGAGCAGTTACATTCGTAACCAATCACGATACAGATGAAATTTGGAATAAAATGCTAGCATATTCATATATTCTAACTCACGAAGGATATCCATGCGTTTTCTATCGTGATTATGAAGAATGGCTGGACAAGGATAAAATGAATAATTTAATATGGATTCACAATAATCTGGCTAGTGGCACCACATCCATATTATATGATGATAATGATGAATATGTAGCACGCAGAAACGGATGGAATGGTCCGGGATTAGTTGTTTACATCAACAATTCAGATAGTTGGCAGGAAAGATGGATTGAAACCAATTGGTCAAGCACAACAATTAAAGATTACACAGGAAATTCAAGTTGGGAACCGGTAACTCAGAGTGGCAAGTGGGTTAAAATTCAGGCTCCGCCACACGGATATACCGTTTGGTCATCAAAATAAATTACTATTTAAGCCATGACTTTTTAACAGAAGTCATGGCTTCCACTTGATCTCTAAAAACTACACAGTTATGCTTATTCGACTATTATCAACTCTTTTTTTTATCCATCTTACAGCATCATGTTCCAATCAAGATAAATTAGTATTGCCCGGCAAACTGGAAAAACAATATCCTCTTAAATTTGAAGCCCCAAGTATAATAAACTCAAACGGAATTTTTGTTAATTCCGGCCTATGTGCTAATGCAAGCGGAGATACTTTATTATTTTACGGACAAATTCGAAATAATAGAAAATCGTCAATTGTAATTTCCCCCTACTTACTTCAAATTCAAACACTGGAAAATCACCGAAGCAATCCTATTTCGGTTAGAACCAAAACTGTACTACTTCCCGATAGCTCACAATCATTCGTCTATAAATTTACACCCATAAATAATAAATATTTATTCTCGCGAACAGAAAAAAGAGGCGATTTAGATAGTTGTTATTTTATTGATTTTAATTTCATTAGAGATACAAATGGTCATTCAATAACAAATCAGGTTATTAAATTCAATGCAAACGAAAAATTATTTTCGAATTATCTCAATAATTTTGCCCACGAACACTCAATCACGCTATACGAACTAACAAAAGAAAAACTTCAATCTAATTTTCAATTTTCTGAAACCGAAATTGTGATGAATGGAATTGTACTAACAACCAAATTTTACCAAGATAACGACAGCCTTTTCTTGAATCTAAAATTAATTAATCACAGCAGCGAATATTTAAAGTTTTCTCCCGATTCAATACAAATAACCAGCATTGATCCTGAGAGCGAAAAAGAAATAAGGCATCAGGTAGTAAGTGCTGTTACAAAATCCGAAGGACATAAATCTATCCTTAAAAAAGGTGACAGACTGCAAACACAACTTAACTTTGGATACTTTAAACATCCTCCTTTGAAAATAAAAGTAGATTTTTCCACACTAAAAATTCATCCTCAAAAAATAAAAGTATTTTCATTTAACCCAACATTTAGAATGATCAAAAAGGTATCTTAATACAAATTAAAAAGGGTGCTCATTTTTTTTGAACACCCTCATATTTTTATTCGCCGTTCCGCTTATTCAGCCACAGCAACTTCTTCTTTCTTTAAATATTTATCCAGGAAAACAACAACCTGTCCATACCCTTTAATTTCATTTTCCTTTTTACGGAAACCATGTCCTTCATCATCAAACACGATGTATTCTACCGGCACGTCATTCTTTTTAACAGCTTCAACAATCTCATCCGATTCTGCCTGCAAAACACGAACATCATTTGCTCCCTGCAGCACCATTAATGGTTTAGTTACTTTATCAGCAAAAAACAAGGGAGATTTATTGTATAAGGTAACCGAATCAATGGTTGTAGGGTCGCCAATTTCGGCATACAAAGCATTACGGAATGATTCCCAGTACGGAGGAATCGATTTTAAGGTCCGCAGCCAATTGGTCACTCCAAAAATATTAACTCCAACCTCAAATTCTTCAGGAGCAAAAGTCAAAGCAGCCATGGTCATGTAACCACCATACGAACCACCAATAATTCCAATTTTTGTTTCATCAACAACACCTGTCGAAGCCAAAAATTTCTTTCCCCAGATACAATCCTTTAAATCCTCATCACCATGCTTCTTATCATCCATTGCGTAAAACTTCTTGCCATAACCGCTGCTGCCACGATTATTCACTGCCAAAACAGCATAACCATGATTCACCATAAACTGAATTAAAGAAAAGTAACTCACTCTCGATTGTCCTCCCGGACCACCATGCACCCAAACCATAGCAGGTACTTTGCGATCTGCTGCTGCAATTTTAGGTTGGTAGTAAATGGCCGGAATCTGAACACCATCAAACGATTCGTAACGAACCACTTTCGCTTCCACTAAATTTGCAGGATCGATCTCCGGATTTAAAGTTTCAGTCAATTTTTTCGCTTCAGTATCTCCCAGTTCAAAAACATAAATGTTATTTGGAGAAACCGAGGTACCTACAACCAAACGAACACGGTTTTCGTCTTTTGTTAAACCAACCGATTTTATATCACCACCTTTAATCTCAGGCAACTTAACTTCCTCATTGGTTGTCAAATCAATCATCTTAACGTTTGTCTTTCCATCTTCATTAATCCCAATAATCCGATATTTTTCGTTGTATGAATCGTAGGCATACCAAACATCCCAATCGGCCTTAAAAACCATTTCCTTTTCTCCCGATTCAATGTCGTATTTATTCAGATAAACAAAATCAGAATCTTCATTACTTAAATAGTACAAATACTTGCCATCCAAACTAAAAAACTGTGGATTGTAAGTTGCATCACCGGAGTGCTCCGAAATGTGCATTTTCTTGCCCGATTTTCTATCGTACAAATACATTTCGTTGTTGTTTGTAGTAATACTTTGGGTTAAGGCAAGATATCGATTGTCCTTACTTTTGGCGGCAACATCCAATCCGTCGTTATTTTCATACAATAACTTCGCAGTAAAATCACCTTTTTCAATGGATTCCAGACCAATCTGATACAAATCCATAAACTTTGGATTGCGCTTGTTACTTTGGTAGTAAAACGATTTTTCATCACGATCCCAGCCCCAAAATCCAGCTCTTGCACCTTCAAAAGGGGTTAAATCAGTTATCGTACCATCCACATCTCTCATGTAAATATGATTGTTCTCGTTTCCCCCTTGATCATAAGACAAAAGCACCTTATCGCTGTTTGGGAAATAAGCCAATCCGAAAAAAGATTCCTTTTCCGAATTCGTCAGTTGTTTGGCAGGAGAACCATCTACAGGAATCTCAAACAGATTGTAGATACCTGTTTCATTACTGCTCACCAACAATTTACTACCATCGCCCGAGAACGAACCGCCGCTCACATTGGTGTTTTTATAAAACTGTTCAATACTGTAGGAAGGAATCTCAACAACTTTTTTTTTCGGCTGGCAAGCGGCCAACACGAATAAAAGGGCAAATAAAATCAAATAATTACGTTTCATAATTGTGATTTAATAAGGTTAGAAAATCTATTGAAGTACTTAAGAAAGTGGTGTCTATGTAAAAATAAGACAAAGTGACCGGCTTACAAAATATTATTTCACAGCAACTTAGCATCCTGCATTAGAATTTTGGGCGTTCCCCTATCCTGCGCACAAAGCATCACACGGGTCAGGCTTTCCGCTGCAACTCCTCACCTCCCTTTCACTCCGTTGCAGGAAGGTTTCGGGGTTTCTGCTGCAATCCTTAACGCAGCAACCTTATCACATAAGCTCCCACTCAACCCAAAAAAGTAAGTATAGTTTTCCAAATTCCTCTATCTTTGCCGGATCTTTAAAATAAAACATCCATTTATCCAATGAAAGAATCTGTTGTAATTCTGTGTGGTGGAGGTCCGGCTCCGGGCATCAACACCGTGATTAGTAGTGTAGGAAAAGTATTTTTAAAAAACGGTTACCGGGTAATTGGTTTGCACGAAGGCTACAAAGGTCTTTTCTCTAAGGATCGTAAAATAGTCGATCTCGACTTCGAAACTCTTGATGGAATTTTTACAAGAGGTGGTTCTCATCTAAAAATGAGTCGTTTCAAACCAAAAAATTCAGATTTCTCAACCGATTTTTTCGTTGAAAACAATGTAAAACTATTGGTTACCATTGGTGGCGACGATACAGCATCTACAGCAAACCGAATTTCAAAATATCTGGAAGAAAATAAGGTAAATATCTCGAACATTCACGTACCAAAAACCATCGACAACGATCTTCCTTTGCCGGAAGGATCTCCAACATTTGGATATCACTCCGCTAAAGACGAAGGAGTTAAGATTGCAACTACCGTGTGCGAAGATGCCAGAACATCTCAGAACTGGTTCGTGTTGGCCGCTATGGGACGAGAAGCGGGTCATCTGGCTTTCGGAATTGGTACCGCCTGTCATTTTCCAATGATTATTATTCCTGAAATGTTCAACAAAACAAGCATTTCAGCCGAAAAAATTGCTCAACTGGTCATCTCCTCTATCATAAAGAGAAGAATAATGGGCTTAAACTACGGAGCTGCGATCATTAGCGAAGGAGTTTTCCATTTTATGAGCGATGAAGAGATCAAAAGCACAGGCGTTAATTTCACCTACGATGCTCACGGGCATCCGGAATTGTTCAATGTAAGCAAAGCGCACGTTTTCAATATGGTAATTCAGCGCAAAATGAAAACCTACAATCTGAACATAGGAACCCGTCCGGTTGAACTGGGATTTGAAATCCGTTGCTGCAGACCAATCGGTTTTGATCTTAGCTTGTGTACCTTGTTAGGAAATGGTGTTTACACTTTGTTCAGGCAAGGTCATTCTAAATGTATGGTAACTGTCGATCCTATAGGCGATGCTTCTCCTTTATTCCTAAAAGATGTAGAAGACGAAAACGGAAAGGTGAAACCTCGTTTGGTTGATGTAAACAGTCAGCGTGTACAGTCTGTATTGAACTACAACCTGCATTATCTTACAGCCGAAGATGTTGAAACGGCAAAAGCATATCTTCCTGATACGGAAAACTATGTTTTCACCAGAATTTTGAATTGGGAGTAAACCTTAAGGTTGAAGGAGAAAGGTACAAGGAAGAAGGTACAAGTTTAAAGGTACAAGGTACAAGGCTTTGTCATCCCAATGATGATAAAGAATAAGTACAAGGGAAAAACATACAAGCGAGCTCAAAAAGCTCTAAAATTAATAACCCGGGGTAAGGAGCAATATCAACTTCAATCCCGGGTTTATTGTATTCTGTAAATCCGTTACACAAACAAATATTTGCTGTTACAATAAGCTTTCTGCCATTCTCATGTCACAATTTTAAAAAACACCTCACTCTATCTCTCTCCTCAAGGAGAGAAGAACACAGCTACAAGCTCCTTAATCATAAACTTGCCATAATGATCAATAAAAATAAAAGTTTAACCTCAAAGTAAACGAAGGATATCACAAAGAACACAAAGTAATATATAGTGTCTCTATTACAAATTCTCCCTTTTATAGGGGAGATGCCGACAGGCAGAGGGGTGTTAAAGAACAAAATCACCTCACTCTATCTCTCTCCAAAAGGAGAGAAGAACACAGCTACAAGCTCCTTAATCATAAACCTGCCATAATGATCAATAAAAATAAAAGTTTAACCTCAAAGTAAACGAAGGATATCACAAAGAACACAAAGTAATATATAGTGTCTCTATTACGAATTCTCCCTTTTATAGGGGAGATGCCGACAGGCAGAGGGGTGTTAAAAGAACAAAATCACCTCACCCTATCTACTTCCAAAGAAGAGAAGAACACGGCTACAAGCTCCTTAATCATAAACTTGCCATAATGATCAATAAAAATAAAAGTTTAACCTCAAAGTAAACGAAGGATATCACAAAGAACACAAAGTAATATATAGTGTCTCTATTACGAATTCTCCCTTTTATAGGGGAGATGCCGACAGGCAGAGGGGTGTTAAAAGAACAAAATCACCTCACCCTATCTACTTCCAAAGAAGAGAAGAACACGGCTACAAGCTCCTTAATCATAAACTTGCCATAATGATCAATAAAAATAAAAGTTTAACCTCAAAGTAAACGAAGGATATCACAAAGAACACAAAGTAATATATAGTGTCTCTATTACGAATTCTCCCTTTTATAGGGGAGATGCCGACAGGCAGAGGGGTGTTAAAAGAACAAAATCACCTCACTCTATCTACTTCCAAAGAAGAGAAGAACAAAGCTCCAAGTTCATAGTGTGCATAAGATTCATACAAAGAAAGAAAACAGTTTCAAAAGAGCTTATTTCGTTTTATACAATTATTAATTCATAATTTTTAATTAATAATTCTCTAAAATTTCTACTTTTGCATCACACACCACTTACCTAACGGGCAAATCGTTCCATATTGAAGCAAATTAGTAACTTGAACTTTAATTCACGGAATTTATCATTCCGATATCAATGAAATGACTATGTCTGAAAATAATGTAAACGCATTTTTACTCTTTACCTGTCCGGATAAAAACGGAATTGTAGCCAAAATCACTCAATTTATCTACAAAATAGGTGGTAACATCATCGATTTGGATGAACATGTAAACCAAAACCAGCAGTTTTTCTCTTTGCGGATTGCCTGGAACATGTCCAACTCGACAATTCCTGCTTCCAAACTTCACGAAACATTCGAACCTCTGGCCAAGGAGTTTGATGCACATTGGAGAATCGAGTTTTCGAATCAGAAGCAACGTGTAGCCATTTTCGTTTCAAAATACGACCATTGTCTTCAGGAAATTCTGTGGCGCTACAACATGAGCGAATACGACATCGAAATTCCTTTAATCATATCGAATCATCCGGATTTGAAACCAATTGCCGATGCTGCCGGAATTCCATACCATGTTTTTCCGATAACAAAAGAAACCAAACCTGAGCAGGAAGCCAAAGAGATTGCCTTACTAAGAGAACTTAATATCGATTTGGTAGTGTTAGCCCGCTACATGCAGGTTTTATCACCGAACTTTATTCGTGAGTTCAAAAATAAGATTATCAACATACACCACTCCTTTTTACCTGGATTTGTTGGAGGAAACCCATACAAACAGGCTTATGAACGCGGTGTAAAAATGATTGGAGCAACCAGTCACTTTGTAACCGAAGATTTGGACGAAGGACCAATTATTGAGCAGGATATTATGCGTATTACACACAAGGATACCATTAAAGATTTGATCCGTAAAGGTCGTGATCTGGAACGTATTGTACTGGCCCGGGCTCTTGCCTACAAATCGGAACACCGCATTATTGTAGATGGTACCCGTACAATTGTTTTTTAAAGGCAATTCTATCTGAAAAATAGTACAAATGCAAAATGGTCTTCCGGCAACATCTCGGAGGACCATTCGTTTATTTTTTTATTGAGAGATCTACTTAAAGTTAGGAGGCGCAAGTATATCCATTTGCTTTATTCTCTCAAAATAAATGTCTGACTGCACATGATCTTATCATCATAAATAATCTCAAAAATCCATTCCCCCGGCTGCATTTCCCAGTCCAATTCAAACGTGTAGAAGTCATAGCCTAACTCATCAGTATAGCTGTCTTTTTCTTCCACGGTTTCCATAAATTGTTCCATACTAATTGGATTCACCAACTTAGGATGTCTTATCCTGCACACAAAATCAACAAGTTCTGCTTCCTCTGAATCAATTTCGAATTGATAACTTATTCCAAAACTCAAACCTACCGTAGGATGAATAACATCGGTTTTTTCAACAAACTCCATGTCATCAGAATGCAAAAAGTATCCTGTTGTACTACCCGGAACAATGTCTTTCTTTGTCTCTCCAATCGCTTTACAAATTCCGTAATCAATTATTTTTATATTCATTATTGTTGTTTTAGACTAATTGATGGCCTCACTTTGAATAAGAACGGCAAAACTACAGTTTTTTTTGTCACAATTCCTAATATGAGTGGGCTTCAGGAAAAAGTATTCGGGATCAATATTCGTTTGTTTTAAAAACAATAGGATACAAAACAAGCAACTTTAAAATTTAAAGTTGCTTGTTTGTAGTTAGCGCAAATACACGCCCGTACTAGTGAGTCGAACTATACAATCTAAAATAACTGCAGTGATTAATAATCATTTCATGAAATTTTGTATCTGAATAATCCTCCTTCAGAGTTTTAAAACTTTTGTAGTTCGGCAATTCCAATTCATTATACTTACTAAAATTAACTTTAAAAGTATCATTACCTCCCTCATTGTAATAAGTATTCAATTCACATTTTGCCATTAAATAAAGACATCGGGCATTTAATTCCTTATCAGTTGATAATTCAATTACACGCTGATAAAACCCGAGGGACATTTCACTTAGCCCAAAATAAGTTTTGTTGTAGGAAGTGATATCCGAAAGGTTGAACCCTTTTCTGTTTGCAATAATATCAGCGCCGTTTTCACTGGATTGATAATCATCACCCGCATAATGAATGTAATTATAATCACAACAGTTGGAATCACCAATTAAAGCTCCTCTGTAATATCCTGTATTTGAGATATTATAGTAATAATTAGCTAATAAATAGTTCGCCAGTTTGGCTTTCCACTGTTTTTCGTTAGCGGTTAGTTTTTCCAGTTCAATCAAATAAACCGCCAGATCAGAAATAGAAAAGTTTGGTTTAATAAAAGAGAACAAATCTGCTTTATAAACTTCATCATCCATCACTTCCTCTTCATTGCAGGAAAAACATTCTATAATATTATTACTAAATATTTTATTTGATAAAGATATCGTGCCACTCAAATTGATACTCTTACTAAAATACTCCAATGCTGCTTCTGCATTTTTCTGATACAAATAATAAATCCCTTTCTGATAATTCAGATAATCAATAAACTTGTCGTTACTCCTCTTATTCTCCAAAAGTTCTTTTTCGTAGGCGCTTTTATCAGGTTTATTATAAAAAGCCTCCAAAGCATCTAACAACTCTAAAGAACTAATAGCTCCACCCGATTCCAATTGGTTATGAACGAGAAATGCTTTTGCTATTTGATTGTTTGCATAGTAAAGATTGGCAATTTTAGCTTTAATAAAACTCTTTAGATCTGAATTAAAATCAACTGGCCAAGTTCCCTTGTCAGGATATTTTGACAGCACCTGAGAAATAAAGTTCTCATTTTCAATGGAAATACTCTCCCAGGAAAAAACTTCATAAACTATTGACAGAATCTTTTTCTGATCTGCAAATGATTTAACTGCTTCCAGTTTTCTTTTTGCTTCGCGTATGTCTTTTCTGATAAAAGACAAATACGAACTGGCCATTCTCCAGAAATCAGTATTTTTCACCTTCTGATTAGAAAGCTGCAGTTCGGCAATATTTAATAATTCGTTGTAATCCTGCCCCTCTTCCAAATTAGGCAATCTGCTCTCTCCAACGCCAATACTTTTAGGCCATACATCACGTTCAACATTATTTAATGCACGCATAAATAAAAGCTCAACTCTTCGATCGTTAGCATCCAACCCAATAAACTTATTAATATTATCAGTTTCATTGGAGAAATTACGCAAACTTGTTATTAGGAGTAAATCTTTTTCATCTTCAATTCCATTTACAAAAGACCGCCCTTCAGCCTCAAAAGAGGTGCAAAAATTGAAACTTACAAATGCAGATTTTTTTCTGTCGATACTATTACTTACTATTTTTGTGAACAGGTAGGCTGCCTTCTCATAATTTTCGGTGGAATAATAACAACCGGCAACTTGATCTAAAATATAATAGTAAATCTCATTTTTTTGTATTTTATTTTCAACTTTTGCTTCATAAAAGCCTATGGCTTCACCCCAAGCTTTCGAATAATGCATAATGCGAATAATCTGATAGTAGTAACGCGCTTGTAACTGCGGGTCGGTCTCACTACTCAACAATGAATTAGCCTTTTCAAGTAAAACCTCTGTATCCACATCTTTCTCCTCTAAAATCTCATCGTAATCCCACGAGTTCCTTCTGGTTCTATAACTAAATGCTTCACTGCACCCTTGGGCAAAATCTACATAGAGTTTCGCTCTCTTTTCTGTTTCAGAGTCCTTATTGATCCAATTAAAATCTTCAGGCTTATAAACCGCCATTTCAATTTCTTCGGTACTCCAACCCGTAAGAATCTCTTTCCACAATTTTACATTCCCTTCAGGATATTCAGGATCCTTGGATTCTGAATAAGAATTTTCTCCATAAAAGGCATTGTAATCATCCCTTAAAAAAGGATAGAACTCTTTGGCTGAAATATTTGTTTGTGCAAACAAATTATAAAACCACATTCCTTCCCAATCACCTCCACCACATGCAAATACTGCAGATGATATAAATACTAATAAACCAGTTAAAATACTCTTCATAATTTCTCGACTAATTCGCTAAGATTGATATTCGAAAGAGACTTTTCATCCATATGATAAAATATAATCCCGTTCGTAATTAGTTTGCTTTCTTTTATTGTTTGGTACGAATTCACAATTTCAGCATCAGATAATTCTTCCAATTTGATTTCATAACCTTCACTCAAATAAAACCCCTTGCAGAGCGTATCCTTTACCACCTGGAAATTTTTTACATCAACTTGTTTAAAATGCGGATCGTTTTTAAATATTGTTCTCTCTGCATTCTTAATAATTTTAATTTCATTGTCCTTATTCTTAACCACTGTTTGCGAGAAAAGAGGCAAAGCAATATTCAAAGGCAAAGGATATTTGGTTTCAGAATCGATGTACTGTTTCACAATGCTGTTTTGCAGAATGGAATTCTGATTCATGTTTTTTAAGTCGCCAACGTTATACAACATTAAGGTACCTTTCTTCACGGGAGGAATTCCTGTTCTTTCTTTAAATTTAATTTGATGCAAACGAATGGTCACATCCAAATCAAATTCTTCACCTAAATTTTCCAACAATTCAAAATAAGCGTATTTGGTACTTTCTGTCCAATCACAATCAATTTGAATTTGCGAAATCTTCTTGTTAAAATGTTTCAAACTGATCTGATTCACCAAATCTCTTATCCTATTGGATAATTTCTGTATTTCCAGATTTGATACCTGAAAAACTCTATTGGTAATATATACCACCGGAACAATTTCAAACTCCTTGTACTCCTTTGCAACACTTTTCAATACATAAGTTGGCACAATACCATCATCATACCAATTGGGTTCGTGCTCCGATATTATATCAAAATAATGCAGATAGATTTTATTTGCATTTGCACTCTTTAAAGATTTCTGATATTGATTATTAAATTCAGCTTTCGATTTCCAATGATAAAAAGAGATTTCCTTCTTTGCGGTATCTTTTTGAGAACAGGAGGTTGTTATAAGAAGCAATAACATGCCTGACAACAAATGAGTTTTCACTTTCAAAATTTACAGTTTTATATTTTTATAGAAATTGAACAAAAATAGTAATTTTACTTAATTATAAATCATCATAATACCGAACATTCTCACTTTATTGCTCAAATAAATAGCGAAACTATTTAACTTCAAAGCCTAGTTCGATCTAATTCTTCAGCTAATGCCATCGCCTCCTTAATTACCAGCTCCGGAAAATCATTTATTTCAAGTATCCTGATTGCATTTCTGTTTTTCAGTTTCCCTTCCTTCAATTTGTAGTCAAAGTCCACTGATTTATCGCTCACAAGTTCACTGAAGTGATACAATTCATACTCCTTCTCCAACAAATCGGTTAATTCGATATCGTGAGTAGATACGAATACCCTATTGTTATTTTTTGCGAGCGCAGACAATACAGCCTTCCCGGCAGAAATACGTTCGACAGTATTGGTTCCTTTAAAAATCTCATCGAGCAGGAACAAACTGGCTTTTCCATTGCACGACTTGTCAATCATATTTTTAATGGTAAGAACCTCTTCAAAATAGTAGCTCCTGTCATTCATTAAATCGTCACTAATGCGAATTGCAGAATAGATACAAATTCGAGGAATCATCATTGATTTAGCAAAGCAGGTATTCATCGTTAATCCAGTAAGAACATTGATGCCAATGGCTCGAATAAGAGAAGTTTTACCCGACATATTCGATCCGGTAAGCAATATGGATTTATCGTTTACCTCAATATCATTTCGAACACAATTCACAATTAACGGATGATAAATCTCACAAGCCTTCATCCGACTGTTCTCCTCATCGATTTTAGGAATACAGCAGTCGCCGCCTTTTCGCAAGGAAGCAATAGATAATAGCACATCGATTCGTCCCACAAATATGAAAACCTTCTCAATTTCCTTTCTTCTGCAATCCAAACGTTTCAATACACCAAACAAAAGCAATGGCTCCAGTATGAATAGTATTTTAAAAAGCTCCAAAAAAGACCAAAATATCACTTGGAAATCACCTTCAATTTTCGACTCCAATTTAAAAAAGAGCATTCTATTTCGCACCTGATCAAGTATTTTTATGGATTCAGACAGTAAAGGATTTATCTTTTTTATTTCTTCATTGTGAAGCAAATTATTCGCAACCCGTTTTAAAACCATAAGCTGTGGAATAGAATCGGAATAACTGGACAGGTTTTTCTTGTTCCACAGATGAAAACAGATATTAACAATGAAAACTCCAATTAAAACAAAAAACATTTGAGCATTAAAAGGCAACAAAACAAGAGATAAAACACTTGTAAAGGATAACAATCGGAGTATAAAAAACCACTTTGGCTGTTCCAAATGTGCTTCTTGAAACAAGCTTGAAACAAAATAAGCCTCTCGTCCCTTTAGCTTCTCTAACTGAGTTTGCACTTCAACCCTAAAATCAGAATCATCTGTAAAGAGATGGATCAGTTTCTCATCCAAATCTACATTTATAGGTTTATTCGGAATTGCGCGTAATTTATTATACAAATATTGTTGCCCAGGTTTCGAATGGGTTCGATCCAAAAACATGAACATCTCCTCAAAATCCAAATCTTTACAGGTTTTATCGGAAAGCACCTGAAGAGTTTCAGTATGTTCTTTATTCCTGAAATATTTTTCGATCAATTCAAAATTATAAGATTCATCTTTCAGCTTCCCAAAGGAGGCTTTTAATTGTTCGGCTTGTTTTTTCTTGAAGTTAAAGATCATATTGTGCGCAATATTATATTCTTCTGTTTCAAACCCGACAGTATCCTTGAATCTGTCAGCGTTTGAATGTTTGTAAACAATTACTTCTTTTAATTTTATCAGAATATGAAAATGATTTGGCATCAACACCCATGCAAAAGTATCTGCAATAGGATCGATGTATTTTTCAACAGGTTTAGAAAATATTCAAAATTTTCTTCACATGTAAATAAATCGCACCCGTTTACACCTCAATTGTAAATATGATAGTATTGTCCTAATTCAAGAGCATCTGCTGCTTGCATATAGTTTTAGGTAAATTTTCAAATCTCTACTATATCATTTAACAATCCCAAAGCTAACAAATCTCACACAATTATCATGCGCAATTCCAATCATAATAAAGCATTAATTTAAGATCTTACATTTAGGCTTCCCCATCTGTAATCAGAAAACTAAGGGTGAATTTTAGGCAAACACAACTGCAAAGCCAATTTCATAGGTGAAAAAGGTCTTCGACAAGGCTGTTGATGCCAAATTAAAGGTCTAAAGTGTGTTCGAAGCACTTGTTGTTGCAAAATCGAAGGGAAATTGCAAGGCTGAGAAACTGAATTAAACAACAAAAAAGACGATACCGTACTTAATTATTGATTAAAGCTTTTAACACAGTTCCATGAATATATCCATCTCTCCTTGTTGATATCGACATTCGAATCATTATTTAACAGATCGTTATTGAAAGTTTTCATATGATACAGGACTTACAGAGTACACAAGGGTGGCATTTTCGAAACTCCGAGGCATGTGTGTGTTACAAAAATGGGCATCCACAAAAAAATACAGGTCTTTTGTGTGACTAAAACCGGCATTTTTGAAACTCCGAAGAGGTAGTGTGCAACAACAATGGGCATTCCCGAAAAAATACGGGCATTGTGAGTGACTAAAACCAGCATTTTCGAAACTACGAAGAGGTAGTGTGCCACAACAATGGGCATTTGTGAAACTCCGGGGCAATTGTGTGCGTGTGAAATGAACATCCACGAAAGTGAGAGGGCTTTGTATTTTGCTAAAATGGACATCCTCGCAAGCAGATGCCCATTTATATAAAGTAAAACAGCCATTTTCAAAACTGATCCTGCAAAGGTAATAATGCTCATCTAAATAATCAGAAGCCAGTCGGCAGGAATTTAGAATCGATTCATTTTCTCCCAGAAAACAGGAACCGGCTGTAGACAAAGTACAGCCGGTTCCATGTTGATATTCAAAATTCTTCCTCCTCTTTTCAAAATGATAAACTTCGCTTTGACCAATTAAGGCTTCCCTGATTTTATCATCCTTAAACTGACCTCCTTTTAGTAAAATTGAAATCCTTACTTACATGCTTTTATCATTTTTAACTGCGCATAAATTCCCGCACATGGTACAATGATCCTCTTCACTGCTTTCCGACTCCATTTTCCGTTTTCGAGCCAATTCCGGATCAATACTATTTGTAAACATTGTCTCCCAATCGAGATCGTAACGTGCTTTCGAAATCGTTAAATCCCGCTGACGGGCACCTGCCACATTATTCACTAAATCGGCAGCATGTGCAGCAATCCGGCTTGCAATTACACCCTCCTTTACGTCTTTAACATCGGGCAGGCACAAATGCTCGGCAGGTGTTACGTAGCACAGAAAATCGGCACCGTGAATGGCTGCAATTGTACCCCCAATTGCTCCCACAATGTGATCGTATCCGGGAGCCGAATCGGTAACCAAAGGCCCCAGCACGTAAAACGGCGCTTCGCTGCAAAGTCTTTTCATCAATTTCATATTGGCTTCAATCTGGTCCAAAGGCATGTGGCCGGGGCCTTCTACCATTACCTGCACGCCTTTGTCTCTGGCACGATCCACCAATTCCCCTAAAACCAGCAATTCTGCAACTTGTGCCCGATCGGTAGCATCAGCACCCGCTCCAGGCCGCAAACCATCTCCTAAACTAATGGTTACATCGTATTGTTTGCAGATATCCAAAACCCTGTCGTATTGCTCATACAGTGGATTCTCCTTCCCGTTTTCTTTCATCCAGCGCTTAAGCAAAGCTCCTCCCCGGCTTACAATCCCGCATACTCTTTTATCATTCTCCAAAAAGGAAAGAGAAACCTTTGTTATGCCACAATGTAAGGTCATAAAATCTACCCCCATTTTTGCCTGAATTTCAATTTCACGAAACAGATCTTCCGGATCGAGCTCTTTAATCTCTTTTCCTTCGGCCAGCAAACGTGTAGCTACACCATAAATGGGTACAGTTCCAACCATAACAGAAGACTCCTTAAGTATTCGTTGAAGAATAATATGCAGATCGCCGCCCGTTGACAAATCCATAATTGCATCGGCACCATATTGAACAGCCACTTTCATTTTTTCCAGTTCCTCTTCAAAATGGCAATGCTTTTCGGATGTGCCCATGTTGGCATTTACCTTAGTCCGCAAACCATTACCAATTGCTGCAGCCGGAAAATCGTGATTTTTGTTTTTGGGGATTACAATCCGCCCCAATGCAATCTCATTTCGCAGCCATTCAACATCAACTTTTTCGTTTTTTGCAACGATATTCATTTCTGCTGTAATAATGCCTTCTTTGGCTTTTTCTATTTGTGTAATCATTATTTCTTGTTTATTAAATTAGTAAACTCCAGAACTCTTTCATCAAACTGATCGGTTTGCATAAAATGCCGCACCATGGCAATGTTTTTTGCTCCGGCGCTCAAAATAGTCTGTATGTTTTCGGGAAAAATTCCTCCGATTGCCACCACAGGAATGGTCGCCATATTCAATACTTGCTTTAGTTGTTCAATGCCTACAGGTTGATCAGGCCTGGCTTTTGCATTGGTTGGATATACCGGGCCAAAACCTATGTAATCAGGCTTCTGAACAAGCGCTTCCTTTACTTGCTGAATGGAATGAGTTGACAAACCAATTTTCATATCACCAACAATTTTCCGGGCTTCTTCCATACTCATATCATCTTGTCCGAGATGTAAAAAATCAGCTTCGCAAATTGCTGCGATATCCGCTCGGTCATTCATCACAAAACTGGTTTCACTTCCTCTTGTAATGTCTCTGATTTCTTTTCCAAGCCTAATTAATTCCTTGTCGGATAAAGATTTTTCGCGCAGCTGCAGCATCTTAACGCCCCGCTCTACACACGATTCGGCAATAGAACGGTAAGAGGATTGCGGATTTGTGATGATGATGTATAAACCAAAGTCTTCCATCTTATTTACTTAAATTTTCAGCAATTAAACCAGCTAATTTTTCACCGGAAAGAAGCATTCCTCCAAAGATAGGTCCCATTCTAAAACCACCGCTCACACCATTCGATGCCATGCCCGATACATACAATCCAGGGTATACTTCTTTGGTATTTTCTACAGTAGTTCGCTCAGCTTCATCTATCGACAAAGAGTATTCCCCCATCACTTTACCTGTTTTTGTGTTTAGCTTCACGTCATTTTTACGTTCCAAGGTGCGGACAATGTCGCAATCGTGACCCGTGCCATCAACCACTGCTTTTGCCATGATCACCAAAGGATCGACATGCATTTTTTCCCGGCGAACCGAAGCCCAGTTTAGAACAACACCACATACCCTGTTATTTTGAAAAACAACATCTTCAATAGAAGAACAATTGAAGATTTTTACTCCAGCCTGGGTAGCATGGTAAATTAAAGCGGAAGTTGCATGCACAGAATCAAGCGTGTAATAATCTCCTTGATAGTTTGTGTAGGAAATATTTAATTCGTTAAGAATGTGCAGTGCATCTTTCTGAACTATTATTTCATTAAACATCATGGCACCGCCCCACATGCCTCCGCCAGGAGCCAGTTTACTTTCATACAAGGCTACTTTAAAGCCTTTCTTTGCGAGATAATAAGATGCCACTAAGCCTGAAGGTCCGCCTCCGACAATTGCCACATCAACCGATAAGTTTTCTTTGAGTTTTTTAAAATAGGAATCAACGATTCCGGCAGATACAATTTGCTCCATTTTATTGCTTATTAAGTGAATAATAGTAATAAACAGGGGCGGTCCTACTCCAAAAAAGCAGACTTTTCTTTACTTTCCTACGCAGGCATTATCCTGATCAGGTAAAGGGTATGATCTCAGCCTTAAAGTTAGGCACCCCTAGTTTATATAGATGCAAATGTAAAATAAAAAACCGGAACAGGCTCTTCACATTGGCATATTTTACGGATTAATTCCCGGGATAAATTATCTTTGCCTGCAAATAATAAGCTTGCAAACCATGTTAGATTTTAAGATAGAGGAAGATAAATGTATTGAGTGCGGTCTTTGTGCACAGGATTGTCCGGTTGGAATTATAGAATTGAATCCAAAGCCTGTAATCCGAAAAGAAAAGGAGATGAATTGTTTGAAATGTCAGCACTGTTTAGCCATTTGTCCTACGGCAGCACTTTCGATATTGGGAAAAAAACCGGAAGACAGTGTTTCGGCAAAAGGTGAAATGCCAAAGCCTGAAGCAATCAGCAGATTGATAAAAACCAGACGCTCGATCCGAAAATACAAAAAGGAAACCATCGATAAGAAATTAATTCAGGAACTGATTGAAACGGCCGCGCATGCACCAACAGGACATAACGACAATGCTGTTTTACTGTCGTTAATTGACAACAAAGAGGATTTGGACTTATTCCGGTTAAAAGTCTACGATTCACTGAAAAATGCCAGAGAATCAGGAACACTGGAAAAGCGGTTTCAATTCCTGCTGTCCTATCAGAAATTATGGGAAACCAAAGGTGTGGATGTTATTTTTAGAGATGCTCCGCACTTGATTATTGCTTCAGCCCCATCTGCTGATGCTTCACCAATGGCAGATTGTTTAATTACATTGAGTTATTTTGAATTAATAGCCAACTCACACGGAATAGGTACTCTTTGGAACGGAATGGTAAAATGGGCCATTGATGATATAGATCCTGAATTACGTACTCTGATTGGCATACCAAAAGATCATACGATTGGATATGTAATGCTGTTTGGTAAATCTGCCGTAAAATATACCCGGGGAATTCAATCGGAAGGCTTAAAAGTGAACCGGATAAAGCTTGAAAAATAAGATGCCTGTATTCCTCAGGGATTCTTACAATAGATTAATTCTATTAACATTTTATTAAAACAATTGTATTCAGTTCCTGCTTATTTTTGCACTTTCAATTGGTGTGAACCAATCAATTTTCCACGAATCTGAAATCATAAAAACAATAAAACTCAAAAAATGAAGGTAGTCGCATTTAACGGAAGTCCGAAAAAAGAAGGAAACACTTACCATGCCCTTAAATTAGTAACAGAGCAGTTGGAACTGCAAGGTATTGAAACAGAGATCGTGCCTGTTGGAAATAAAGGAGTAAAAGGTTGTACCGCCTGCGGTCAGTGTGCTAAAAACAAGGATGAAAAGTGTGTAATTAAAGGAGATGATGTAAACATTTGGATTCAAAAGATGAAAGAAGCCGATGGAATTCTGCTTGGCTCACCTGTTCATTATGCATCTTTGGGAGCAAATATGAAATCGTTTTTAGACCGCGCATTCTATGTGAGTGGTGCAAACGGCAACTTGTTTCGCCACAAAGTTGGCGCTTCGGTTGTAGCGGTTCGTCGTTCGGGAGGCTTGCCAACCTTTAACGAGCTGAACAATTATCTCAACTATTCAGAAATGATGGTACCGACCTCGAATTATTGGAATGTGATTCATGGAACTACTCCAGGGCAAGTTTTACAGGATGAAGAAGGCATGCAGATTATGAGAGTTTTGGGTAAGAACATGACTTATCTATTGCAATTAATTGATCAGGGGAAAGATAAGGTAGAAGCTCCTGTGCAGGAGAAAAAAATATATACCAACTTTATTCGATAGTAAAGTATCATCGACAAAAAAAGAGGGTGTCCAAAAAGTATAGTTCCATTGTCATTCTGAGCTTGCCGAAGAATCTTTCACTCTGAAAAACAGATATTTCGACTTTGCTCAACATGACAATCCGATACAAAATATTACTTTTTGGACACCCTCTTTTTTTTTAATCTATAATTTCAAATACTTATTCTTTTTTCTCATGCTCCAGCATCCAGGTATAAATATCTGAACTAAATGCATCGTAGTCTGCATTTTCTTTCCCCATTCCTGTTCCTTCGTAAGTGTAGGTCCAAGAGTCGTGCGCAACATCAGGGTACAATGTAATTTTAGCTTTTTCTGTCGGATTGATGTTGTTTATTGCCTCAATCATGTTTTTTGATTTGGACGGTGCAACCGTCGCATCACTTTCTCCGTGAAATGCCCAAACCGGAATGTTTTTAAATTTTACTGCCTGTTCTGTATTTCCTCCACCGCAAATGGGCACAAGAGCAGTAATATGAGACTCATCACCATAAGTTCCCACATAACTAAAGCATCCAAAACCGCCCATACTTATACCTGTCATGTATATTCTGCGTTCATTCACTTTGTATTTTTCTATGATGAATTCAACAAAACGCTTTATTTTGTCAGCTTGCCAGCCATCGTCATGACATTGAGGAGAAACCACTAACATAGGATATTTTGGTGACCAACTTCCATTTTCAATCATTTTTGGAGGTCCGTTCACAAGAATCCGCTCTAAATATTCAGGATGTTTGACGCTGTTGCCTTTTTCACCGGAACCATGCAGGAAAATCAATAAAGGATACATTGAATCCTTATCATCATCGTATCCTGCGGGTTGATAAACGTAGTAACCATAGGGAGCATTAGCTTCTGCCAATATGTGACTGGAATGAGTTCCGCCGGTATCTAAAGGCAAATTGGAAAGATTGTAGTAATCCGCTTTGGATAAACTATCATCACTGGAACAAGAAGCGGAACAAAACGAAATAAAAATACAAAAGGATACAAGAACACAGTTCTTCATGACACGAAATTATTTTATAATTATCAATAAATTTTAATTATGCAATAATACGAGATGAAATCACATTTAGACGAAAAGAATACTATAATAATGACTCTGTGTTAAATAATTCACACTTTTTAGCAGACCCCTGTATTTTAGGTTTACTGATTTAACCATTTCTTGAACTCAGTGCACCGGTCCTGACTAACAATGGCATCAATACATTCCGCGTGATTGGGTTTGAGATTTAATTTTATTCTGTTTTTTGAATAGTAGTGCATATCTTCAATGGCCTGATAGCTGACCATAAATTTGCGGTTAATCCGGAAAAAACGTTTCGGATTCAATTTGCTCTCCAAAGATGTCAGAGTTCCATCAAAAAGATAACGGTTCCCGTCAAATCCAAATAGATAAAGCGCCTTGCCGTCTGCCATAAAGTAAGCCACTTTTTCAACTTCCAATGAACTGAGTCTGTCTCCCCGGCTCACCATGAACCGTTCCTGATACTGATCCCCGGTCATTAAGCTGTTTAAAGATGTCTGAAGAGCACTAAAATCAAGAGATTCTTTCTCATGAAACATTGTCTCGAACTTTGTGATGGCTGCTTCCACATCTTCAAAATCCATTGGCTTTAGTAAATAATCAACACTGCATTGTTTAAAGGCCTGAATTGCATATTGATCGTAGGCTGTGGTGAAAATAACAGGTGTTGTAAGATCCAGTCTGTTGAATATCTCAAAACTGTTGCCATCCCCCAAGTGAACATCCATAAAAATCAAATCAAGCTTATGCCCGGACAGATATTGTACGGCCTGCTCAACATTTTCCAAATGTGCTTTAATTTCAATTTTATCCGGACGTATGGCCAGCAGCATTTTTTCCAGTTCACGCGCTGCCAAATGTTCATCCTCAACAATAGCTATTCTAATCATTTCTGTCCTGTTTTTACCCCTGCCAAATTACAAAAGAAAAGGGGCAATCCGTAATGGAAAACCCCTAATTTCATTTTATTGATATGCTAATTAACCTAATTACTCAAATTTGGATTGTTGTTTATGGCTTCATCCGGATAACGGAGCGTATAACGGGGATCGCCCTGATTTAGAGTCGCTGACTCTGTTTTATAGGCATGATCAATTGGCTCTTGAGTTGTTCTTCGTAAATCGAACCAACGATGTCCTTCAAAAGCAAACTCTCTATATCTCTCATTTGCAATTTCTGCAATTAATTCTGCTTTGTTTAATCCAGCAATACGAGTTACTTCTGTATTGTAAAAATCAGTAAGTAAACGTTTTGCTTTCAACTGATTTAAATAGTTTCGAGCTTGATCCAAATCGTCTAGTTTTGCAGCACACTCAGCAATTGTCAAATACATTTCAGATGTTCTGAATGTACATTTGGTAGTACTTTGATGCTCTTTAGTGATTATAAATTCGCCCGCTACATCATCTGAATCTTTAAAATACATTCTAAAACGATTATCGTTATCGTGATTGAAAGCTGCTTTCATATTGTCAGAAATAAACGACGCATTTTCAACCATTGATGAAATTACATCTTCTAATGCCAAAATGCTTTCAACAGAAGTATACGCATAAGGTAATACCGAAGTATCAACACTAATATCCTGCAAATCAGCTTTCACTTTTAGAACTTCCAGAGCAAATTTTCTTGCATTTTCAAAATCACCCATATACAAATAAACTCTTGATTGAAAGGCCAAAGCGGCCAACTTACTGAAACGATAATTCAATCCTGTTTCGTAAGTTTCAATGTTCAACTTCGCTATTCCATCTGTAATATCTGATACTATTTGTGTATAAACCTCACCCACACTACTGGCAAAATATTCAGCTTCCGTATCAATTTTTAATGAAAGAGGCACGCCTTTATCGGTATTAGCAGTGGCTGAATTGTAAGGCAAACCATAAAGATTTACCAAATTAAAATGCATTAAAGCTCTCAATAAGTAAGCTTCTCCAACAATTTGATCAATTTCTTCAGAACTTCCTTCAGTTGCATCAGCACCAGCATCTATAATGTGATTGGCATACATGATCATTTTGTAATATTGCTGCCATGAAAAACCCAATGTGTTTGATGATTGGTTGACATCATTCCATAAATAGATATCCTGAACTTCTGTAAGATCATATTTTGTTTCATTCAACTTTACTTCATCGGTTCTAAAAGCAATTCTTCCTTTATCGGCAGGAATTCCATTGTATGCACTTGTCAGTAAAGCCCGAAAATCATCTGTTGTTGTTGGAATCAACCGGTCTTTTGGCTTTACATCCAAATAATTATCGCAGGCAGAAAAGCTCACAACCGCCAACAACAGGGCAATGTATATATTTAATTTTTTCATTGTGTAAGTCATTAGAAAGTTAAATTAACACCTAAAGTATATGATTTTTGCTGTGGCTGAGCGTAAATATTACCATATGATTCCGGATCAAAATAGCCATCGTATCCATTGGAAATAACAAATGGATTTCGAGCTTCTAAACTGAATCGTACGTTTGATAATCTGATGCGCTTTAACATTATATTTGGCAAGGTGTAACCCAAACGAATACTACTGATTCTCATGTAATTTACCTTTTTCAACCAAGTATCCAAATGACGGTATGTTCCTGCATTATCAATGTTATCGTACCACTGTTTTTCCATCCAATAGGCACCGTCAGCCGACGTAGAGCCTAATAAATTTGGCAGGTTTTTATTGGTTCCATTAATTACATCCAATAATTTACGTGATGTGTTTCTTCCTCTGTCATACTCGGTCATGCTGTAATCCGGCTGAGCCAAAATATTCATCCCCAGGTTAAAATTCGCTGAGACAGCCAAATCAATATTTTTATACTTGAATGTATTGATAATACCACCGGAATATTTAGGATCTGAATCACCCGCATATGTGAAAAGCTCACGCACTTGCTCAGTTGTTAAATTTGAACCTGCATAATTGCCCGGCCAAAAATCAGCATATTGATCGTATAGATCGAAAAACTCTTTTCCTGTTACAGCAGTTCCATTCTTATCGAACAAAGGATATCCGTTCTCATCCAAGCCCTTTGTTTTAATTACCCAAACTGAATTAGCCGAATATCCTTCGCGGGATGGTAAAAACTGATTTGCCGGAATTTTTTCTTTTAGTACTTTGTTCTCGTTGTGAGCAATATTAAAACTGGTATTCCATTCGAAAGTTTCAGTCTTAACATTACGGGTGGCAATGCTCAATTCCCAACCCTTATTTGTCATTTCAGCCCAGTTTACAGACATGGCACTAAAACCAGTCTCATGTGGAAGATTCTGAGTCCCTATCAAATCTGTTCCTTTTCTTTCGTAATAGTCAAAACTCATACGAATAGCATGATGAAATAAAGAGAGATCAGTACCAATATTGTAGGTAGATGTTTTTTCCCAACGTAATTTATCGTTTGGCAAACCACTTACATCAATACCATCTTCGTTGGTTCCCGGAAGATTGGAAACTGTAGTAGGTGTACCAATAATGTATGGGGAACTTTCTTTATCAATATTTCCCTGCAATCCGTAAGATGCACGAAACTTCAAACGACTCAACCAATCAATATCACTTAAAAAACTCTCCTCGCTGGCATTCCAAGCTCCACTTAAAGCATATAAAGGCAAATATCTGTATTTTGGATCAACACCAAACAAATCTGAACCATCGAAACGAATACTCCCAAAAAAAGTGTAACGTCTGTCGTAAGTATACGAAGCTGTTGCAAAAAATGAAGCATAGCGGTTCTTTCTATATACTTTACTAAATAATGGGAACGATTTTGCATCAGCTTCATCTCTAAAAATAACTGGCTTGGAAGTCATTCTTTCGGCATTCCATCCGTAAGCTGCAGAATAAACCTGAGTAAATTCATTTTGGCGTAATTCATTACCAACCATCAATTCAACCTCATGTTGATCATTAAAAAGTTGATTGTACTCTATAATATTTTTCCAATTATAAGAACTGTTATCCGCTTCCCAATTTTGAAGAACTCCACCTTCAGGAATAAAATATAATGGTTCTCCTCCTGAAAAATAGCGGCTTTTGTGACGCTCTTTTCTGGCAAAGAAAGTCTCCTCTTCCGCTTCTTTTTTAGTATTTGTTTTGTCTATTTGAATTCCGTATTGAGTACGAAATTTAAGATGAGAATTTAAATCCCATTCTAAATCTAAAATAGCGTTAACACTTTGTCCTTTTAACTTGTTCTGTGTTCCTGCTCTCTCCTCTAAAATATTGAAAGGAATGTAAGCAATGTTATACAAGCCATCCTCATCAACATTATACACGTAATTATTATCTTCATCGCGTAATTTTAAATAAGGATTGGCTAAACGTACGTAGTTTGCAGGATTTGTTAATTTACTTGATCCGGTAAGGTAAGATTTACTATTGCGTTCGTTCGCAAATAAACTAACACCTAATCTTAAATTATCACGTAAGTTAAAATCGGTTTTTAAAGTTACATTGTAACGATTAAGCGATGTACCGATAGTTGTTCCTTTTTCGGTATGAGCACCGAGGGAAAAATAGTAAGTTGCCAAATCACTTCCACCGGAAATACTCAAACTATGATCTTGATTCACCGCATTCTGATACAATTCATCTTCCAGATTAGCATCTACACTTCTTAATGCATTTATAGCCGCTAATGATTCCGGTGCAATTGCTGAAACACCACCTGTTTGGTAATTGTCCCAATCATTATTTGCATTCAAAATTTGTGAAATGCTGCCATACTGACTGTTATAAGTTAAATCGGCACGACTGGCCAAAGCCATTTCCAAATCTACCTTCTCATTCGAATTCATTAAATTCAACTTGTCAAAATCAGGTCGTGAAATAAAAGAAGTATTACTCGTCAAATTCACTTTCATTTGTCCGGCTTTACCCTTTTTAGTTGTAATCACAATTACCCCATTTGCTGCACGGGCACCATAAATTGCAGTAGCCGCAGCATCTTTTAGTATTGTAATATCAGCAATATCCTGAGGATTTAAACCGCCAACAGAAGAATTGTACAACTGATCGATATTGTCTTTGTCGTTGTAATCAGGCACTTCGTTTCCTTCCAAAGGGATTCCATCCAAAACCCACAACGGATCTTGTGTGCCGTTTAATGACGCTGTACCGCGGATGCGGATTTTTGCCGGAGCTCCAGGTGCCCCACCTTGAACAATACTGGTTACACCAGCGATTTGACCACTCAACATCTGATCCACGTTTGGAACACCAGCTTGTCTGATATTGTCAGCATTCACTTTAACAACTGCCGAAGTCAGCTTGCGTTTTTCGATTTTCTGATAGCCGGTAACAACAACCTCACTCAATTCACTTGTTGAATTGCTAAGTTTAATTGTGATAAATGATTTTCCTGTAATATCAACCATTTGAGTTTCGAAGCCCAAAAAGCTGCAGGCAATTGTATTCAATTCTTTTGGAACTTCCAATGTGAAGTTTCCATCAAAATCGGTAATTGTTCCCAATGTAATGTTCTCAATAATCCCTTTTATATTGGTTTCGGCACCAATAGTTGACTTATCAATGTAAACCGAAGCACCAATTAGAACATCTCCATCGCTTTCCGAGAGAACCGTTCCTTTAATCTGCTTCATTTCCTGTGCCCAGCCAAAAGCGGGAAGCAAGATCAAAAGCAGGCTTAGCAGTCTTTTCATAAATTTGTATTTTTAATGGTTATTAAAATAGTGGTTAATTCATTCAAAAAAACAGACAGAGAGATTTTTTTTAATCTCTCCATCTGTTGGGTTTATTCTCAATATGTATGTAATGCTTCTTCAATGCGAAGAATCAGATCCTGATAATGAAAGCGTGTTGCTTCATCGGCGATCTTCACCTTCTTCAATAATAATTCTTTAATTCGCAGCAACTCACCGCGTTTCACCGATACATCATCGGATACCCGGTTCATTGTGGCGTAAAATAAGTTTCGGTTGGCATATCGGCTCGACACATCATCCTGCTCATGATCATGAAAAAGGGCTCGGCTTTTTACTCCATAGTCGCATAACAACGGCATGTGCTGATGCAACGGACAACATGCTGCCTCCTGATTTTGGAGAGACTTTTTACTTGTCTTCTCTAAAGTCTTGTTTTGAGAAATAATTAAAACATCAACAAAGTTTTTTTGTGACTGGCGTGTAAAAACATCCAACTTCTGATTTTTAATTGTTTTGCTAAATATTCCCTGATGCAGATCGCTCATCATCTCTGTTAAGGTATAAGCATTATCCCCATTTTCAGCTTCGTTTTGCTGCATGCGCAACAGTCGGTCTTTTTCCAGTAAAGAGTAAAAAATACGTGCATGCAAATCTCTAAACAAGGTTGTTGGAGCGTATTCAATATCACCAATTACCGATTCCTTTATTGGATATGATTTTTTATAAATCTCTGCATTGGCAATCCATTGAGGAATATTAATCACTTCATCAATCAAATATTTAACCGCGTCCTTCTGTTTTGCTTTTTCGACATGCACATAAGCTGATTTATTCTCGCCAAATACCGGTTGATCTAAATAGACACCCCCCACATTTGCCACAACATGATTCGCGTAAGTAAACCATTGCCCGATTACACCCATCATCATTTTACCTGCTTTCCCGTAACTTTCACCTTCCTCACAAGTCCATTTTTCTACTTCGGGAACAATTCGTTTCAAATTAGCCAGGCCGTAACGACTTGCTTTCATTGAATTGTCACCCAAGTCTTCGCTTTGCGCTGATGGATCGATGGTATTCTTTCCGTCTTGCTGAGGACCATAATGATACAATGGATCGTTCTCATGCTTTCTTATCATTTGACTCAAAACCTTCACTTCGTCCCAGGGAGTATCTTCCTGAATCCATCGATAAGCCCAGGCAATTGCATATTTATCGTACACACCAATCTGAGGCGTAATGTTTACCACTTCGTCGTTTGGCTGCGCTACGTAATTGAAACGGGCGTAATCCATAATGGATGGAGCCGTTCCGCCCATTTTATTTGTAAATGATCTGGAACGCAAAGAATCTACCGGGAAAGCCGCTGAAGCCCCCATATTGTGCATAAGTCCCAAAGTATGACCTATTTCGTGCGAGGAAACAAAACGAATGGCATGAGCCATGTGTTCATCGCTAAATTTATTGTCTCTTGCTTTTGGATCAATAACTCCGGTCTGAATACGTATCCATGAATGCAGGGCAGTCATTACATTGTGCCACCAAATAACGTCAGCCTCAATAATTTCACCCGACCGTGGATCCACAACCGAAGGCCCCATTGCATTTGCCTGATTGGATGCCGCATAAGTAATCATGGAGTAACGAACATCATCACCGTCAAAATCAGGATCGTCTGTTGGTGCATCTTTTGCAATAATGGCATTTTTAAATCCAGCTTTTTCGAAAGCAGACTGCCAATCGGTAATCCCGTCTTTTATTGCCTGCCGCCACTGCGGTGGTGTTGATGGATCGATATAGTAAACAATTGGCTTTTTCGGTTCCACCAATTCTCCTGCCAAATATTTTTCTACATCTTCGGATTTTGGCTCTAATCTCCAGCGATTCACAAACTCTCTGTTTTCAACGGCTTGCTGATCATCACTATAATAAAAATGTTTGGTTGTAAAGTATCCGATTCTTCGGTCTGCAAATCTTGGTTTCATGGCTTTCTCAGCTAACAAAACCATATTCGATGTAACTTCTACGGTTACAGTAATCCCTTCTGCTTTAGTGGTCAGCAATGACTTTACAACCAGATTTTTTTGAAAGCTTTTCACTTCGTTAATTTTCGAAAGATCTTTCACTGCAGCTCCCGGCATTCCAAGTATTCCAAACAAATCATTTAAACTTTTTTCCGATCCGTCGAATACCTTATTTACCTTAAATACATAGGTGGTTGAGTCTTTTCCAAAACAAGCCAAACCGAAGCATTCTCTTATGGAAGGCATGTAATTATCCTCTACCGACTGAGTAATTGCATCCCCTGCTTTCCCTTCGTAGTATGGATGGTAAGTTTTCACCCAAATTTTTTCCGTTAAAGTATCCACTTCAAAACGAATCAATAAATTTTGATAATTGATCCCTTTGTTAAAACCCAACTCATTAACCTCGGAAGGCACTTTAGAGATTTTATTGACCAAAAGAAAATCGCGGTTCAGCAACGAATCCGAAATTTCGAAATAGTAATCCTTTTTTACTCTGTGAATATCAATTACTCCTTTTTTGGTAATGGCATCCGAAGTAATTATTTCATCGTATTTTTTCAGTTTTGAATCTTTATCTTTTCCCTTCGTAGTGTCCGACTCGGTTTCTGTCTTTTTCTTTTTCCAGAAAGTAAAAATTCCATCTTCTGCAGCAACAGAAGTGCGTTGCGATGCTTGTGACGGCAAACTCATTCCCCCCAGAATACATGCCATCAAAAACAGTCGGGTAATTTTGTGATTTGGTGTGATTGTGCTTAAGTTCATTTAGTATATTTTGTTTGTAGTTGTGAGCATCGCCCCTACACGAATACTTACGTCACTACAAAATTCAGTTTTGTTCGTTTTAGTACTGCTTAATGAATTTCATCCGGCAATAATTCGAAACAAAAATGAATTAATTCTGATCTACAAGAAAAAAGAAGGGAGTGAACCGGAAAGATTAAGGAGTGAATGACAAAAAAACCGGTATGAAACCTTCGCACAGAATGGAAAAGCAATCTTTTGGGATTAAAACAAAGGCAGTTTTACCCTGAAAAACCCATTTTCAATACCATAAACAGGTTGTTTATCGCCCAAAAAAGCATACAAAGCCTCGAGCGTTTTTAATCCGGTACCCGGACTGTGACTCATATCGGTGCGGGGTTGGTAAGGATTTTCAACAATTAAATAATATTCGTCTGAAACAGATATACGAATAGTGAGTGGTTTTTCGCTTGTTATTACATTGTGTTTGATGGCATTTTCAACCAATGATTGTATGCTGACAGATGGCAGCTTTCGGCTTAATGCTTCGTCTTTAATATCATATTCTAAAAGAAGATTATCGCCAAAACGAATTTTCTGCAGGAAAAGATACTGCTTAATAAAATCGAGTTCCTGTTTTAAACTGATCAGATTGCTGTTGTTGCTATCCAACAAATAACGGTAAACCTTCGATAAGCTCAGAATAAACTTTCTGGCCAGTTTCGGCTCTCCCTCTACCAAGGCATAAAGAGAATTCAGAGAATTAAATAAGAAATGCGGATTGATCTGATTTTTAATATTCTTTAGCTGTGCTTTTACTTTTTCTTCTTCCTCTTCGAGAGCCCTGCGCCGCAATTCAAGGGTTTCGCTAATATCAAAGCAAAAACTGGAAACACCTACAACTTTTCCTTCTGCGTCGGATATGGCGTTAAATATCTGCTGATAATCGATACCGTGCCTTTGAAATTCCACTAAAAAATGATCTCCTGCCAATGCCCGGTCCAAATGCTTTTTCATTTGAATGCGGAAATCACCATAATAAGTATCTAATGAATTACTTCCCAGCCGAACGCTATCGCCCTCATTTTTCTCCAGATTTAATTTATGAACACTATTAAAACTTGTGTACCTGTAATTTTTATCTACTGAAAAAATCATGATCTGATCGGTACTCTCCATGATCGAAGACAGTTTGCTTACCTCATTACGATGCTTCCTTTCGGCCCTTTGTCTTTTGCTAAATTCAAGAAACCACCTGCGCTGGGAAAAGTAAAGAAATACCATTAGTAAAAGAGCCAAAACCAAACCAATCAGAAAGGTTGAATTGCGTATTTCCTGAACAGATTCTTTCACATTAAAAAGAGGAACACTAACAGTTACCAGCCATTTTTTATCCAAATTACCAATTTTAACGGGCTGATATACCCTCATAACAGGCACTTGTAAATAATCAGACTGCACTTCTTCCTGATATTTATTTCCTGATGCCAGAACTTCATGAATCCGGGCTCCTTCTGCCAAAGTATCAATTCGCTTGCCAATCAAATTCTCATCAGGATGAGAAATACAAAATCCTTGTTCCGAAATAATAGTTACATAAGCTCTTCCCAGTGATTCGTTGTCATAAAAATGCTGCTGAAAGAGATACAAATCCAAATCTGTTCCTAAAACCCCGACAATCTTATCATTTTTAATCACCGGCTCCAATACCGTTGCAAGCAAACGATTATCGGAACTCCAATAAGGTGCCGAAATCATCTCTCTTCCCTGAATCAGCAGCTTTTCGATTAAATCCAGCTGCTTATTTAAAAGTGGACTCTTAACAATTTCATTCCCCTTCTTCCTAAAATACACGTTCAATTTTCCCGGAACGGAAGTATCATTTTCATCAATTGATGAATACCAGCAAGCATTTAATTCATTTCGGATTTTTAATTCAGACTGCAGCGTTTTTACAATTACCTTTTCGTCCTGTCCGTTAAAATCAATAGACTCCACCAATGCGTTGGCCATTAAACCAGTGCGAAGAACACTGCCATCCAACTCGTTTTTAACGATTAAAAAACTGTTTTGCGCTTTGGAGACAGCCAGATCAAGACTCATTTTCCCGGCAGTAACGGCCATCTTCTCACCTATTAAATAAGCGACACCTCCAAAACTCAGAATAATAATTATCCCGACCAGTATAATTGATTTGTTACGAAACTTCATTCTGTAGTATAAGTAAAGCACAAATGTAGCAGATCAAAAGAGTAGTATCCAAATCACAGCAAAAAAAAGATCACAAATCTTAAAACCTATCTTAATTCCTATGAAATTTTATTTCTTTCTGTATAATCCATCTAAATAACATATTTCTCAACATATTTTCATCCGTCAGCTAAGTCATCTATAACCGGAACTTTTGTTTTTACAATATCGTTTGCGGTAAAAAATCACTATTAACAGGTATTGCGTGAGAAAACAGAAAAGAGTTTCTTTGCACCCTTACAGCAAAAAAGAGTTTTAACTCTTCTTCTTTTGCTGATCAAAAAAAACAAAGTAAGAGAAAACGTAATACCAAAATTTTAAGCGGACAAACACCAGGAGTCCTGCATTAATTCTGATTTTTAAAATCAATACAGGACTGATGATTGTTCCATTCAACCATTGAAATAAATCATTATTAGAATGAAAAGAATTCAATTTAAAGCCGGTGAATGGCAAAAAACGATTAACGTTAGAGATTTCGTTAGTAACAATTTAACTTCTTACACAGGAGATGCTTCCTTTTTAACAGGAGCAACCGAACGCACAAAAAAACTTTGGAATATCTGCAAAGAGGCTGTTAAAGAAGAATGTGCCAACAATGGAGTTCGCTCAATTGATACAGAAACAGTGTCGGCTATTGCTTCTCACGGAGCTGGATATATTGATAAATCATTAGAGATGATTGTTGGCCTGCAGGCCAATGAATTGCTTCGCAGAGCCATGAAACCTTACGGTGGCATTGCTGTTGTTGAAAAAGCATGCTCGGAACAAGGTCTTGAAGTATCAGATCGTGTAAAGGACATCTTCCGCAATTATGCAAAAACACACAACGATGGGGTTTTTGATGCTTATACCAGCGAAATCCGTAAATTTCGTTCCTTAGGTTTCCTTACCGGATTGCCCGACAACTATGCCCGTGGGCGTATTATCGGTGATTACCGTCGTGTAGCCTTATATGGTATTGATCGTTTGATTGAAGCAAAAAAGGAAGATTTGAATGGTTTAACCGGAACGATGACAGATCAATTGATTCGTCTTCGCGAAGAAGTTGCCGAACAAATAAAAGCTCTTGGCGAAATCAAAAAACTGGGTGAAAAATACGGCTTGGAATTGAATCGTCCGGCTGAGACAGCTCAGGAAGCCATTCAGTGGGTTTACATGGGCTATCTTGCTGCGGTAAAAGAACAGGATGGTGCTGCAATGTCGTTGGGTAATGTTTCAACTTTTTTGGATGCTTATATCAACAGAGATTTGGAAGCAGGTTATATTACAGAAGAATTTGCTCAGGAAATGCTGGATCAGTTCGTAATGAAACTGCGCATGGTTCGTCACCTTCGTATGAATGCTTACGATGAGATTTTTGCAGGTGATCCAACCTGGGTGACTGAATCGATCGGTGGAAACACCATTGACGGCAGAACCAAAGTAACCAGGACATCCTTCCGTTTCTTAAATACACTATATACTCTCGGAGCTTCACCGGAACCAAACATGACAGTTCTTTGGTCTGAAACATTGCCTGAAGGATTCAAGAAATTTTGTGCTCAGGTTTCTATCGATACCTCTTCTATTCAGTATGAGAATGACCAGTTGATGTGTGATACGCGTAAATCGGATGATTACGGAATTGCCTGCTGTGTCTCCTATCAGGAAATCGGAAAGCAGATTCAGTTTTTTGGTGCACGCTGCAATCTGGCTAAAACTCTTCTTTTGGCATTGAACGGCGGAAGATGTGAGAAAACAGGAACTCAGCTGATCAACGGCATTCCTGCCATGAGCAGCAATGAATTGAATTTCGACGAAGTAATGAGCAACTATATGATTGCAATGAAGGAAATGGCTCGTGTTTACAACGATTCAATGAACATCATTCATTACATGCACGATAAATATTACTACGAAAAAGCTCAGATGGCTTTGGTCGATACCAATCCGGCTATCAATCTTGCTTATGGGATTGCCGGTCTTTCGATTGTTGCGGATTCTTTATCAGCAATTAAGAATGCAAAAGTAACTGCTGTTCGTAACGAAGAAGGTTTGACCTGCGATTTCAAAATTGAAGGAGATTTCCCATACTATGGAAATGACGATGATGCAGTAGATTGTTTTGCTGTTGAAATTCCAAATCTATTCAACAGCCTGTTGAAAGAACTGCATACCTATAAGAATGCCGAGCCAACCATGTCGATTCTTACCATTACCTCGAACGTAGTGTATGGATTAAAAACCGGTGCTACTCCTGATGGCAGAGCCGCTGGTATTCCTTTTGCTCCGGGTGCAAATCCTATGCACGGACGTGATTCTCACGGTGCCATTGCTTCTTTAAACTCTGTGGCTAAAATCAACTACGAAGATTCATTGGACGGCATTTCGAATACTTTCTCTATTGTTCCTAAATCGTTGGGAGCAACAGCAGCAACCCGTCAGGATAATCTGGTTACCATGATGGATGCTTACTTTACAAAAGGTGCTCATCACCTAAACGTAAATGTGTTGGACCGTGCCATGCTGGAGGATGCTATGGAGCATCCTGAAGAATATCCTCAGCTGACTATCCGTGTTTCGGGTTATGCAGTAAACTTTGTACGTTTAACCCGCGAACAGCAGCTGGAGGTGATCTCCCGCAGCTTTTTCGAGAGAATGTAAAAAAAGAACAAATTGTTCTTTTAATTAACAATGAGCAATTAAGAATTAATAATAAGGTCGTTGGTGTAAGGCCGGCGACCTGGATTATTTGTACGACTCACTCACAATCTCAATAACTTTTGAGATGCACATTAACCACATTTATTTAAACAAGTATGTTAAACGTTCATTCTTTTGAATCATTAGGTACTTACGATGGCCCGGGAATCCGACTGGTCGTATTTCTGCAGGGATGCGCCTTTAAATGTTTGTATTGTGCCAATCCCGATACCATTACTTTCGAAGGAGGAACACCGACTCCGCTTGAAGAAATCATGAGAAAAGCACGCAACCAGCGTCCTTTTTTTGGGAAAATTGGCGGCGTAACCATTTCGGGCGGAGAACCGCTTTGGCAGGCAAAAGAACTCAAAATTCTTTTCAGGCAGCTGAAAGAGGAAGGTTTTAACACTTGTATCGACAGCAATGGAAATGTTCTTACCGATGATGTTAAAGAATTACTGAAGTATACGGATTTGGTTCTGCTCGACATCAAACACATCAACCCAGACTGGCATCAAAAGATAACCGGTAAACGCAACAATACCACCCTTAATTTTGCAGCATACCTACGCGAAAAAGAGGTGAAAGTGTGGATGCGTTATGTACTGGTTCCCGGATACTCCGATCAGCCTGAATATCTGCACGAAATGGGGAAATATTTTCAGGAATACGAAAACATTGAAAAGCTGGAAATTCAGCCCTATCACAAACTGGGCGTTCACAAATATGAACACTTAAACATGGAATACAAACTAAACGATGTACCTGAAAACACACTGGAACAACTGCAGGTGGCAAAGGATATCTTTCTTCAGTATTTTAAAGAAGTCATAATTAATTAGGAATTAGGAATTAGGAATTAGGAATTAGGAATTAGGAATTAGGAATTAGGAATTAGGAATTAGGAATTAGGAATTAGGAATTAGGAATTAGGAATTAGGAATTAGGAATTAGGAATTAGGA
>NZ_MVDE01000020.1 GCF_002843385.1 Labilibaculum manganireducens | reverse complement strand
AGTCATACTTAATAATTGCTTCGAAAACAAACATTAAGATACTGATTCTTAAGGGATTATCCAAACTTAAACACTGCTTATTCTTCTCATTTTCAACATTATAAGTCAAAACTTAACGAACTATTGTTAAAAATTATTTTGCTCAAAAGGGTAAGAATTTAGCGACCATAGAAGACATCGAGACAATTACTCAAAAAGTTGAGGATGTAAAACATTCCGTTGGAGAACTTTTTTTACGACGTAATGATAATTTTTTAGAGTTTAAGAAATCTCTTATTGACTTTAATCGTGAAATAAAATGAACAGAAAGAAAATGAAATATTTAAAAAATTTAATCATTATAGGCATTCTATTTACCTTGACCAGTTGCGCTAACAAAAAAACTGACAAAATCATAGACAATGAGCTCAATCAATTACTTGAGCAAAAGGACTATTTTAAACTTCGTGAGCGTTTAGAAAGTAATGAAGATAAACTCACAGAAGATAGACTATTATATTATAAGGCTTTTGTTACAAACGCTTTTGGAGAAAAAAAACAATCTAATGAACATATCAATGGTTTATTGGAGAAGTATAAAAATGAATTTAACGACTCGACACTAACAAGCCTATTGGACTTAAAAGCATCCAATTACTTGTATAGCTATGATTACAAACAAGCATCAGCCAGTTATGCAAAAATGCTTAATGACTATCCAAACGTGTTAGACAGTGTGGAGATAGCCAATTGCAAGAATGTGAAAAATCTCTTTGTGACGTTTTCAAACGTAAAGCCACAAATTATGCACAAAAATAGTTTGGTGCAAATAGCTTCTTACAGAAACAAATTCAATCATATAATGACACCCGTTAAATCAAATGGTGTTTGCGAAGACTTTATTTTTGATACAGGAGCGAACTTATCAACCATTGCAGAAAGTCAGGCTAAGAAAATGAACTTAACCTTATTTGAGCAAAATGTTGACGTTGGTTCTTCTACTAAAATTAATGTTCAATCAAAATTAGCAGTTGCCGACAGTTTATATGTTGGTGATATCCTTTTTGAAAATGTGGTCTTTTTAGTTCTGGCAGACGACCAGCTTACTTTTCCTGAAGTTAACTATCAGATACATGGTATTGTTGGTTTTCCTGTTATTCATCAATTAGAGGAAGTTCATTTGCATAAAAATGGAAATATTACTGTTCCAAAATCCCCAAAAGAAAAAAAACTAAAAAATATGGTTCTAGAAGGACTTACTCCAGTTGTGAAAGTAATCTCTGACAATGACACTTTACTTTTTACTCTCGACACAGGTGCAAAAAATTCAGAACTTTCTTTTAAATATTTCAATGAACATAAAAGCGAGATAGAAAATCGAGGAGAATTACAAACAAATGCAAGAGGTGGCGCTGGCGGACGAACAACAGTTAAAGAATATTTGCTCAAGAACTTTCCAATGAAAATTGGCACAAAAAAGACCACACTAACAGAGATTCCTGTAACGCTTGAAGAATATGATTTTAACAAATATTTTGACGGCAATTTAGGTCAAGACGTTTTTAATCAATTCAATACATTAATCATTAACTTCAAATATATGTATGTTGCCTTTGAGTAGAAAAGAAGAACGAACCGCTAACAACTAAGCGTTCGTGTGGCAGGAACTGCCCAGCATGAACGGTGGGTTGACGTAACCGATGGCATAAAATATTGATATTTTCACCTCTAATTCTATCGTGTAATTTAATCAATTTAGGTATTTCAGCACGACAAGGAATTTTACCTTGAATAACAACAGATTCTTTCTAAATCTTGACCTGTGTTTAATTTACCATTAATTATCGGCACCTCTTTTCTCTCAAATTTTCCAGTGTAAAAAAGTTTCAGCCGGACTACATGCAATGGTAAAACGTCCAGTGACAAAACAAAAAGAGACACCATTTGGCATCTCTTTTCAACTTTATTTGTTTTTTAAAATTCTAATTCCATCGCAAAATTGACAGGAACAGCCTTTCCTCGTTGTGATCCAGGTTTCCAATTTTCCATTTCGCCTGCAATTTTTGTGGCAGCTTTTGCAGCTATATCGTTGCTTTTGGTAAGGATCTGAATATTGGTTACTTCCCCTTTTTCATTTATGGTAAAACCAACAGTTGCTTTCCCTTCAAGTTTTTTGCCCTCAAAAAAGAGTTCATTTTTCAGTTTGTTCTTTTGTTTTTGCACGTACCTTTCTAATCCGTAAAATCCTTGATTGTATTGTGGCATATCTTCTACAACAATAAAAACAGGTTCATCCGATTTTGAAAATTCTTCAGGAGCTGGTGGAGGTGGAGGTACATCTCCGTCTGAAGACAACGCATTGGTGTTAATATTAATACCAATGACTTCTTTCTCCAGTTGGAGATTAAAAGTTTGTTCTTTCAATTGTGGATTTACTTTCATTACGGCCGTTTTATAGCCTACATATGAAACAACAATTTCACTTTTTGCAGATTTGGGTACATTCAGTTCAAACATTCCTTTTTTATCAGCAACAGCACCTGTTGTTGTTCCTTTTATAATTACTGAAGCACCTGTAAGCACAGTTCCATCTTCATTCCGAACAGATCCATGAACTTTAATGGTCTCTTCATTAATCGGAATTGCAGAAATATTTTCTGTTACAGGATCAGATGCTGTAGTTTTGTATTCTGGTTCGGCAAAAGCCACCAGAAGAATAGCCAGTACAGGAATTCCCCATACCATTCGAAACAATTTGCGTTTCGCTGTTTTCTCTTTCGTCATCATTTTAAATCGGGTTGGGCCTTGGGCAGAACTAAAGTGATTGGCTAATCCAATTACCTGAGTGCCCATTAGCTGGTTAATTAATAATGCCTGATACCTGACAGGTGAATGGCCCCGGGTTAATACACCTTCGTCAGCCAGGTATTCATGGTTTTGTTTTATTGCTCGTTCAAATAACCATACAAATGGATTGAACCAGAAAAACACTGTTAACAGCTCTATAATGAACAGATCGATCCAATGACGCTCTTGAATGTGCACTTTTTCATGAGTTAAAATGTCGTTGATTTCGTCTTGTTTAAAATATTTAGGATTGATTAATATGCGGTTGAAAAATGAGAAAGGAGTATTGTAAATCTCATTCTCATAAATCAAACAATTATTGATTTTTTTAGGTGTTGATTTGGTTATAATTTGCAATGGCTTTCGGCACTGAATTACTATTCTTAGCAGCACAATTGTCATTCCTGTAAAGTAAATCAGATGCAAAATACTTGAAATAGATATGTTGCTATTCAAGTTAGTATCTGTAGTTTCACTTGAAATATTGTTATTAAAAACACCACTGAATTCGTTGAATGTTTCTTTTGCCGATGTTTGCACTGTTACCTGATAATGAATAGGTACAAGTGCAACAATAACCGAGATCATCAGGCTGATCAGTAAAAAGTAACGGTTGGCTTTAAAATGAGTTGAATTTCTCAATTGCAACCAATACAAGGTGAATAAAACTGCCATACTCACCGATGCCCGAAATAAGAATTCAAACAATGCGTCCATAATTAGTTTTCTTTTTGTTGATCTTTTTTCATCTCTTCCTCAGCCTGTTTCATGATATTTTCCAGGTCAGAAATGTCCAAATCGTTTTCTTTGGCAAAAAAACTGGCCATTTTTGGGAACGATCCACCAAAATAATTTCCAAGTAATGAGCTAAATTGAAATTTGGTGTATTCTGCTTTACTTATTGCAGGTGTGAACAGTTTAGTGTTTCCAATTTTTCGGTGAGATACAAATCCTTTCTTCTCCAAAACACTAAGAACAGTTGCTACAGTAGTGTAGGCAGGTTTCGATCCGTCAAATTGTTCCACTACATCTTTAACAATAGCTTCTCGCAATTTCCAGATAATTTGCATGATTTGTTCTTCGGCTTTTGTCAATGATTTTACATCCATAGAGTCTATTGTTTTTAATTTCTACTACAAATATAGTAGTTTGATTTTTAATTCCTACTATGTTTATAGTAATTATTACTATAAATATAGTACGTGTATTGCGTGAATTTTCTGAAATGCCTGTAAAGTATGGTCTTTATCCGATAAATTATAATTTGTTTTAAGGATTGAAATGACATTAAGCGATAGAATTTCTATGTAAGCTTACTGCAGGCTTCCATTAAAAGAATGAGTTTCTTTGTCCAATAATTTAGAAACAAAGTATAAATAGAAAAGGGATACCTTTCGATATCCCCTTTACTATTCAGTTTTACTTGATTTATTTCTTCTTATCTTTTTTCTCGATTACTTCGATGAGGTTGATATCGAAAACCAGCGTTTCGTTCGGACCTATTTTTTCTCCGCTTCCTCTTTCACCATATCCTAAATCTGCTGGCACATACAATTTCCATTCCGATCCTTCGGGCATTAACTGCAGTGCTTCAGTCCAACCTTTAACTACCCGGTTTACGTAGAAAGTTGTTGTGTCGCCACGTTCTTTCGAACTATCAAAAACAGTACCGTCAAGTAAAGTTCCGTGATACACACATTTAACGCGATCCGAAGTCGCAGGTATTTTGCCGGTACCTTTTTTTACTATTTCGTATTGAAGTCCACTTTCGGTTGTAATTATTTCTTTACGTTTTTTGTTTTCCTCCAAAAATTTTTGCCCTTTTAAAAGATTTGTTTTTTGCAGTTCTTTATACAGGGAATCTTGCACAGCCTTTTTTTCATTGAAGATTTTTCGTAGATAAATATCCGCACTCATTTCTGAGAAATATGATTTTCCATAGGCCAATTCGTTTAAAAACCCTTTGTAAAAAGCATCTTCGTTAATGGAGTCGAATTGCTTGATTCTAAAATCAGAATAGCTTTTTGTTAATTTGGTTTTTGCAATAGCTATGGCGATGTTTTTATAATCTGCCGAATCCATTTGGAACGGAATTCGTTCGAATGATTTTTTGAAATTATTGGCTTCAATATATCCTAAAGCATAACTAAGACTGTCAGTGCTCGATTTGAAGTTAGCTTTACCCGATCTCGGAACTTTTTTACAAGCACTAAGACATACAACAACAGCTAAAAAGGCAAGAATAATACTAGTACGTTTCATTTTTTGATACTTCTTTTTAAGGTTATTGATAAAATTATTTTTTGATGTGAAATTTTGTATTCGCTGTAAATTGAAGACCACAATATAATTCTCATTTCCAATGCAAGCGAAAGTACAATTTTGAGCTAAAAATTAAAATAAAAAATAAACAAGAAGGAGTTAACCTAAGTTGTTTTTAAGATTTTTTAACATGAACCTATAAAATTTATGTATGTTTAAGGAGTATCAGTTTTAAGTATTTCCATTATCTTTTTCAGCATATAGATGAAGGACTGTTATTGATTAATTTAAAGATCAATTTTGATAAAATAAGCTAATTTATTGAACTGTTTACTATTTGATGATATGACCGCAAATAAAGATGATTTGGATTTAATTGTAATTTATTCGGGAAACCCGATAGATTCTGAGATAGTAAAGGACATTCTCACAGAAAATGGAATTGCTGTGAATTTAAAAAACCAACTGATGGGAACCATTGCACCATGGCAGGTTTCTGCAGGTGGTGTTAATCCTGTTGAACTTGAGATTTTCGCAAGAGACAAAGAGCAGGCTCTTCGCTTAATTAACGAGTTTACCAAAGGAAATAATCCAACAGCATGAGCGATAGAAGCCAGCCGATTATTATTGAACAAAGTTTCAATAAATTGAAAGAAGAGGTTTGGAGTGCTATTACTGATCCTAACAAGATGCGCAAATGGTTCTTCGAAAACATACCCGATTTTATTCCCAAAGTGGGGTTCGAAACCCGATTTAATGTGGATGCCGGAGAAAGACAATTCATGCACATTTGGAAAATTACTGAGGTGATTCCATTTGAGAAAATTGTTTACAATTGGCGATATGAAAATATGTATGGGAATGCTTTTGTAAGTTTTGAATTATTTGACGGGGACATTGAAACTCTCTTGCGCCTCACTAATTTGGGTCTGGAAACATTCCCGCAGGATATACCCGAATTTTCCAGAGAGTCATGCACTGATGGCTGGCAGTATTTTATCAATAAAAGGTTAAAGGAGTTTTTGAATCAATAATGAATAAAGTTTTAAAATACATTTGGAGATTTCTGATCTTTGCGATCTTAACTGTCATAAGTCAGATTGGAGGAATTGTATATTTGATTGGCATTGTCGTATCAAAAAAGATAAGATACAAAATGTACGGAAAATCAATTTTGATATTCTCAAGCTTGTATCTGCTAATTACATTTCTTATTGTTCCTCTTATCGCACCTTTGTTCGGAAGACAAAAAATCGATACTAATTCTCATTTGAAGCCAGCTGGTTATATAACAGTTTTATTAAATCGTAATTATGTGACTGGTGAAACAAATAAGTTTCTGAGAGAAATTTCAAATCGGTTAATGTGTGATAAATCTGAAGTTCAAATTCGATATTTGGATGCCTGCTTTCCATTTATAAAAGGTTTTCCACTGTTACCACATCTTAGCCACAACGATGGTTGCAAAATAGACTTTAGTTTGGTGTATGAAGATGAAAGCGGAAAGATAGTTAACAAGGGAAAGTCGCTAAGCGGTTATGGCATTTTTGAAGAAGCCGGTGAAGATGAATTCGATCAATGTAAAGATTGTATGGAGAAAGGGTACTCTCAATACGATTATCCTAAATATCTGACTTTGGGAAGTATTAATCCTGATTTGCGATTTTCGGAGAAGGGAACAAAAGAGTTGATCGAAGCTATCTTGAATCATGAAAAACTAAGAAAATTGTTTATTGAGCCACATTTAAAGCGGAGATTGAATCTTACTGATAAGCGTATTAGGTTTCATGGTTGTGGTGCAGTTAGGCATGATGATCATATTCACGTGCAAATAAATTGATAAATTCATGATTGAAATTCAAAGAACGAACTCAGAAAATAAAGATTTCATTGATCTTGTTAGATTTCTTGATGCCGATTTAGAAATACGGGATGGAGAGGATCATGCTTTTTATTCTCAATTTAATAAATTGGATCAGATTAACTATGTGGTTTTGGCTTATGAAGATGGCAAACCGGTTGGTTGCGGTGCCATAAAGGAATACGAACCATTAGTTATGGAAGTAAAGCGCATGTTTGTTTTACCGGAGTGCAGAGGAAGGGGAGTCGCATCAAAAGTGTTAAAGGAATTGGAAAATTGGACAAGAGAATTGTTATTTGAAAAATGTACATTGGAAACCGGAGTGAAACAACCTGAAGCAATCGGACTCTACAAAAAGAATGGTTACCATTTTATCCCTAATTACGGACAATATGCAGGCGTGAAGGAAAGCGTTTGTTTTGAAAAAGTATTATAAGTTCTTAAACAAAAATATGAGTAAATGAAAAAATCCGGGTCCCCACCCGGATTTTAATCTAACCACTAATAGTAACTAATCTATGAAAAAAAACATTTGTGTGTTTTTACATTTCAAAAGTAGACAAGAGACGTGTAAACTACATTAAGATGATCTTAAGTAATTATAAACTATATGTACTCTTTTATACTTATTCTGCAGGGTTTATTTTTAACGTATTTATAAAAACAGAAAAAAGCCTGGATCCCCACCCAAGCTTTTCTACTAACCACTATTTACTAACCTAAATCTATTTTCTATGAAAAAACGTTTACCACTCGTTTACCTTACAAACATACTGCATTCTTTCGTTAAGTGCTTTTAACAAAAGTTAAAGAATGCTAAAAGGTTTTTTTATAGCCGATTCTATTTTGCTTTTAAATCAGAAATGAAAAAAAGTAGCAAACAGAAAAAAGCCTGGATCCCCACCCAAGCTTTTCTACTAACCACTAATTACTAACCTAAATCTATTTTCTATGAAAAAACGTTTACCATTCGTTTACCTTACAAACATACCGCATTCTTCCGTTAAGTGCTTTTAACAAAAGTTAAAGAATGCTAAAAGGTTTTTTATAGCTGATTCTTCTTTGCTTTTAAATCAGAAATGAAAAAAAGTAGCAAACAGAAAAAAGCTTGGATCCCCACCCAAGCTTTTCTACTAACCACTAATTACTAACCTAAATCTATTTTCTATGAAAAAACGTTTACCACTCGTTTACCTTACAAACATACCGCATTCTTCCGTTAAGTGCTTTTAACAAAAGTTAAAGAATGCTAAAAGGTTTTTTTATAGCTGATTCTTCTTTGCTTTTAAATCAGAAATGAAAAAAGTAGCAAACAGAAAAAAGCTTGGATCCCCACCCAAGCTTTTCTACTAACCACTAATTACTAACCTAAATCTACTATCTATGAAAAAAACGTTTATTATTCGTCTACTTTACAAACATACTGCATTCTTTTGTTAAGTGTTTTTTAACAGATGTTAATTGTTGCTAAAAATACGAAGCTCGGTAAGTTTGTTGCAAAATAGGTTTTCCAAAATAAATAATTTTAAAAAAGCCTAGGTAATCACCTAGGCTTTTTAATCTAATCAATAACCTAAATCTATTATCTATGAAAAAACCTTTTTTGTCGTCTGCTATTATAAATATACGAAAATCTTTGATAAACGGTTATAAATAGATGTTAAAAATCCTTAATATGTTTTTTTACTGTTCTGAAATAGGATAAACGGGATCTGATTTAGATTGTTTTTAAATTAATTTTAGAAAATTACTTTATGGAGTTTGAGCCTTATAAAAAAGAACTTTTCCATAGCTCGGGGAATTTATCTAAATTAGGCCTTTAGCAAAAATTTAACTTTTATATAACCCATGAATGAGTCAGTACTAAATGCTCTAATGCAACTTTTTGCCATTATTGTGGATGAACAACAGGTTGGTTTTGAGATCGCTGCGCGAGATGTTGTTTCAAAGTATTTAGTGAAGCGGTTTAGTAAGGAATGGCATGAAAGATATTTGGATAATTTCAATCGTTACCTGAAAGAATCATATTACACCAAAGGAAATAAGGATACAATTCAAAATAAACACAAGCAAGTGGCAGATGTTTGTGCAAAATTAGTTGAGGAGGCGGAGCAGGAACAGAAAGTTTGGATTATGTTGCAGCTTCTTGAATTTATTGATGATTCTGAATTTACAGGTCCTGAAGAACTTGGATTTGTAAAGACCGTATCGAAAGCTTTTAAGATTCCTAAAGAAGAATTTGAATACAGTCTGCAGTTTATTTTAGGAACCGAATATTCTATTCCGTTTAATCCGTATTTATTAATTATTGATGCTAATGAAACTTTCGAACATGAGGTAGTTAAGCATATTTTTAGTCCCAGACTACGAGGTCGTTTATTTATTCTTCATCTTGAAAGTACGAATACTTTCCTGATGAAATATTTTGGTGAGTACAACCTTTTTTTAAACGGTCATAATATTAAATTGGATCGTGCCTATATACTCTCGTATGGATCTGTGATTAGAAGTCATAGAATTGATCCAATATACTATTCTCAAATTGTATCAGTATTTATTGAGCGGAAAAATCTTTCGGATATTCGCTTCGTCGCTAAAAATATTGAATTTAAGTTCCCAGGTTCTAATAATGGTGTATTCCCGGTTAATTTTCATGTAGAATCAGGACAGCTGATTGGAATAATGGGAGGCAGTGGTACAGGGAAATCTACTTTGTTAAATGTGTTGAATGGGAATTTGCCTTTAAATCAGGGTGATATATATATTAATGGATATAATCTCCATAAGGATAAAGAGGAACTTGAAGGTGTTATTGGATACGTTCCTCAGGATGATTTGCTGGTTGAGGAATTAACAGTTTACCAGAATTTGTTTTTTAATGCCAAGTTATGTTTCGATAATTTGGATGAGGAAACAATTGAGAATATTATAGATGATACTATTGAAAACTTTGATTTGGTTGAAGCCAGAGATTTAAAAGTTGGAGATCCTATTAATAAGGTTTTGAGTGGTGGACAAAGAAAGCGCTTAAATATCGCATTGGAATTAATGCGGGAACCTTCGGTTTTGTTTGTGGATGAGCCTACCTCCGGATTATCGAGTATGGATTCGGAAAAGGTGATGCTGTTGCTGAAAAGACAGGTTTTAAAAGGGAAATTGGTGATGTGTAACATTCATCAACCCTCATCAGATATTTTTAAGCTGCTGGATAAGTTAATTATTATGGATCAAGGTGGTAAAGTGATCTATTTTGGAAATCCAATTGATGCAGTTGTCTATTTTAAAACTCAAAGTCAGTATGTTAAAGCAGATGAAAGTGAGTGTCTGACTTGTGGTAATGTAAATTCGGAGCAGATTTTAAGAATTGTGGAAACACGGATGATGAATGAATACGGCAGGCAAATCCGTAAAAGAAAGAGAAGCTCCGATGAATGGTATGAATTGTACAAAGAGAATATTGAAGCGAAGAATCCGGTTAAGGTACCAAAGCGGAAACGAATGATTCCAATCAATTATTTTAGTATTCCCAAACGAACAGAGCAGTTAAAGATTTATTTGGCGCGTGATGTAAAGGCTAAAATCAGCAATAAACAGTACATTTTTATTACTCTCCTTGAAGCTCCTGTTTTAGCAGTTATATTGGGATATTTCACCAAATATATTAGTGGCACAGATGATGATCCTTCGGCTTATATTTTCTCAAATAATGAAAATATCCCCTCCTTTATTTTTATGGCAGTGGTGGTATCTCTCTTTTTAGGATTGATTATTTCGGCGGAAGAAATTCTTCATGACAGGAGAATTATGAAGAGGGAATCCTTTCTCAATTTAAGCCGGTTTAGCTACTTAAACTCAAAGGTAATTGTGATGCTTGTAATTTCGGCAATTCAAACCTTGCTGTTTGTTTTAATAGCTAATACTATTCTCGAAATTAAAGGATTGACTTTAGAATATTGGTTGGTTTTGTATACAGCATCAGCCTGCGCTAATATGATCGGCTTAAATTTGTCGGCAGCATTGAATACAGTTGTGGCGGTTTATGTTTCCATCCCTTTTATTTTGGTGCCACAGCTATTGTTTTCAGGTGTAATTGTGAACTTTACCAAATTGCATCCAGCTATAACTTCGCAAAAATATGTGCCGTTTGTCGGCGATTTAATGACTTCGCGTTGGGCTTATGAAGCTTTAATAGTAGAACAATTCAGAAACAACGATTTTGAGAGTCAGTTTTTTGATTATGAACAAAAAATGAGCGAGGCTTCGTTTCGGTCATCATTCTATATCCCTGAATTAAAGCAGCGATACCAAAGCTGGTTGCAATCAGGGAATTTAAAACAGCTGCAGGTATTGCAGAACGAATTTGGAAAATTGGCAGACTTATATACTTTGCCAAGTGGAGTGGAACTTACCGAAAATGGATTTATGAACTCTTCGGTTGATTTATTGGAATGGCTAAAGAAAATCAAACAAAACGGGTGGGCTAATTACAAAACCGAATCAGATAAAAGAGATCAGGCTTATCTAAATTTACTGGAACAGTACGGAGGTAAAAAAGGATTGTTTGAATTCAAACAAAAACACCATAATGAAGCTATTGAACAGATTGTTTTAAATCGAAGAGAGCTAAATAAAATTGTTGAATTTAAAGGCGAATTGATTCAATTGAAAGACCCTGTTTTTCAAATTCCCGTGAACAAAATGGGAAGAGCTCAACTATTTTCATCTCAGAAACGAATTGGCAATTACCTTGTGAATACTTTTTGGTTTAATGTGATTGTTATTTGGTTAACCAGCTTGTTTTTTTATTTTACACTTTATTTCGATGCATTAAGAAGAGTATTGCTTCTGATAGAAATATTATGGGTGAAAATACTTCCCGAAGGTCACATACGAATTACCAGAAAACGTCTGAAGTAATTGTGATGAATATAAAAAAGGAGTTAAAATCAATGGTTTAACTCCTTTTTTATTAGAGTTTTTTTGTCATTAAAGCGAATAATAACATATTACAAATGTTTTAATATTTCTTTAGCATTCGATCTGTTTTTGTAATCAGGATCATACTGCACATATTTTACGATACCATCTTTTCCAATCACATAAGTTGCTGGAACAGGAAGTGTCTGATCATCATTTCCATTTGAAACGGCAAGATCAATACCATATTCCTTATATTTTTTCTGTAATTTTTCAGGCAATACAAAATCAACACCGTATTGCTTCATGATTTTGGAATCTACATCGTGCAGAATGGAATATTCTGCTTTTGTTTTATCGATGGTTTTACTAACACTCATATTGGTTTCTGGTGTAATTGCTACCAGTCGGGCACCTGCTTTTTTAAAATCTCCAACATGATCTTGTAGATGAGATAGGTGTTTATTGCAGTAAGGACACCACTGTCCGCGGTAAAATACAACGATTAATTGTTCATTCTTTAAAATTTCATCGCTTGCTATTGTTTTGCCATATTGATCCACTGCCTTAAACATAGGAGCTTTTTGCCCTACCAATATGCTGCTTTGTTCCATCTGACCAAAACTTGTAAGACTGGTCAAGAATATTGCTGTCACCAGTAAAATTTTCATATTCTAATTGTTTTTCGTGAAATAAGATACAAATTAGTCTTTTATTTTTTATTTATAAACAAATAGAAGGCTGTGTTGGCGTTAATGATTTGTTAATGGCTGTAAATGAAAAAAAAATCCCTTGCGCAAGCAAGGGATTAGATTACTGATTTAGTTTCAGTTTATGCTTTTTGTAATTTTTCAATTTTGTAAGTTGTGTTTACACCTGCTTGGTGAAATAAAACACCTACAGGACACATTTTCAAAGTTTGTTGTAAGCACTTGTCGATTTTTTCATCACTTGCATTAGAGTCAATTCTCAATTCAACCTCAACATCAGTAAAGGTTGGAGCTCCATCTTTCTGATATCCGGTAGTATCTACTTCTAGAGTAGTAAATTCAATTCTCATTTTTTTTGCAACGATATTGAAAATTGTATTTACGCATCCGGAGTAACTCATTAAGCACAATTCAAATGCTGTAGCTCCTAAATCTTCTCCACCTTTTCCTTCCGGTAGGTCAATTGTAACTTCGTGACCTCTGTTATCTGTAATAATTGAAGACGTTCCTTGAGTCCAAGTTGTAGTTGCTTTCATATAGTATCTTTATTTGTTTTAAATTTCAGCTTGTAAATATATATAATTATGCAGATGTGTTGCTATTTTTTTGTTTGTTTAACAGCATGTCGGAAATGTTTTCAGGTAAGTTGTTGATAATATGTCAAACTGGCTGATTGTTTTGCTGTAGTTCAGACATTTTTTCTGCTTATTGACCACATTGTTGACTTGGCAAATGTTTTGAATGATTCGTTTTGAATGACAATTAGCCATTTTATAATAAATGAAGTCGTAAAATCAAAAATATGAACTACAATAATTTTACAATTAAATCGCAGCAGGCAATTGAAAAGGCTTTTCAGTTAGCCACAGGTAAACAACAACAGGCAGTTGATACCGGACACATTTTAAAGGGTGTTTTGGTAGAAGGAGAGAATATCACCAATTTTCTATTTAAGAAGTTAGGAGTAAACTTAATAAACTTCTCGTTGGTCTTAGATAAGGTTTTAGAAAGCTATCCAAAGGTAGTTGGAGGCGATCCTTACCTTTCAAGAGAAGCCACAAGTGCTTTGCAGTTTTCAACCGAGATCTCAAATAAAATGGGCGATCAGTTTGTTTCTCTTGAGCATATATTGTTAGGTCTTTTAAAAGGGAAGGATCAAATTTCAAATCTGCTTAAGGATAATCAAATTAATGAAAAAGACCTTACTGTGGCTATTAATGAATTACGAAAAGGAGCAAAGGTCGATTCTCAAACTGCTGAGGATACATTTAATTCTTTACGAAGATTTGCCATTGATTTAAACGAACGGGCCCGAAACGGAAAATTGGATCCTGTAATTGGACGAGATGAGGAAATAAGAAGAATTCTTCAGATTTTATCGCGGAGAACGAAAAATAACCCGATTCTAATTGGTGAGCCAGGTGTGGGAAAAACAGCTATTGCCGAAGGATTGGCTCATCGTATTGTTAAGGGTGATGTTCCGGATAATTTGAAAAACAAACAGGTTTTTTCTTTGGATATGGGCGCATTGATTGCGGGGGCAAAATACAAAGGTGAATTCGAAGAGCGGTTAAAGTCAGTGGTGAAAGAGGTGGTTGAATCGGATGGTGATATTGTTTTGTTCATTGATGAGATTCACACTTTAATTGGTGCAGGAAAAGGCGAAGGTGCTATGGATGCGGCCAATATTTTAAAGCCGGCATTGGCTCGTGGTGATTTGCGGGCAATTGGTGCGACTACCTTAGATGAATATCAAAAGTATTTTGAAAAGGACAAAGCTTTAGAGAGACGTTTTCAAAAGGTTATGGTGAATGAACCGGATATCCTAAGTGCAATTTCCATCCTTCGTGGATTAAAAGAGCGATATGAAAATCATCATAAGGTTCAGATTAAAGATGAAGCAATTATAGCGGCTGTTGAGTTATCTCAAAGATATATCTCTGATCGGTTTTTGCCTGATAAGGCGATTGATTTGATTGATGAGGCTGCTGCCAAATTGCGTTTGGAAATGAATTCGTTGCCCGAAGAACTGGATGAAATTGAACGACGAATCAAACAATTGGAAATTGAACGAATGGCTATTCAGCGGGAAGGTGATAAAAAGAAATTGGAAGATTTATCGCGGGAAATTGCTGAGTTGAACGATGAAAGAAATCGTCTTCGGGCAAAATGGGAAGCTGAACGCGAAGTAATTGACGGCATTCAAAAGAATAAGGAAGAATTGGAAAACCTGAAGTACGAGGCAGAAAAAGCTGAGCGTGAAGGTGATTATGCCAGAGTTGCGGAAATTCGTTACGGAAGAGTAAAAGAGGTTGAGAAAGAAATTGAGCGTTTGAATGAACAGTTGAAAATCAATCAGAATTCGGATGCTATGATTAAAGAGGAGGTTGGAAGTGAAGATATTGCTTATGTGGTATCACGCTGGACGGGTATTCCTGTAAACAGAATGTTGAAAAGTGAAAGGCAAAAATTGCTTGGTTTGGAAACAGAGCTTCATAAAAGAGTTGTAGGGCAAGAGGAGGCAATTTCCGCTGTTGCTGATGCTGTTCGCAGAAGCAGAGCGGGCTTGCAGGATGCGAAAAGGCCAATTGGATCATTCATTTTTTTAGGGACAACCGGAGTGGGGAAAACGGAATTGGCAAAAGCATTGGCCGAATTTCTGTTCGATAACGAAAACTATATGACTAGAATTGATATGTCCGAATATCAGGAACGTCATTCCGTTTCAAGATTGATTGGAGCGCCTCCGGGATACGTTGGATACGATGAAGGTGGTCAGTTAACCGAAGCGGTTCGCAGAAAGCCATATTCTGTTGTTCTTCTTGACGAGATTGAGAAAGCGCATCCGGATGTTTTTAATATTCTGCTGCAGGTTCTTGACGACGGACGATTAACAGACAACAAAGGAAGGGTAGTTGATTTCAAGAATACGATTATCATCATGACTTCAAATGTGGGTTCTCAGCTGATTCAGGAAAAGATTTCGAAAATGAACTCTAACAATAGGGGAGAACTAATCTGGGAAGCCCGAAATGAAGTTCTCAATTTGTTGAAAAAGACCATTCGTCCTGAATTTTTAAATCGTATCGATGAAACCATTGTTTTTACTCCATTGGATCGGGAAGAAGTAAAACAAATTGTTCGATTACAGTTTGAGATGGTAAAATCAATGCTCCTGAAAAACGAAATTAGTATTGAGTTAAGCGAAAAGGCAGTTAGTTATCTTGGAAATGTTGGTTTTGATCCTCAATTTGGTGCCCGTCCAATAAAAAGGGTACTTCAAAGAGAGGTTCTTAACGAACTGTCAAAACAAATTTTGTCCGAAAGTATTGCTCCCAATCAAAAGATTCTAATTGATGCTGAGGAAAATGGATTGGTTTTTCGTAATCTGTAAAAAGATCAAACGTAATTAAATACAAAGCCTGCTTGCATTGTGAGCAGGCTTTTTTTAGCTTAAAATTTGATAACATGAAATTGTGAATGTTGAAGTTTATCTGTTATTTCAAACCATTGCGGAGATATATTTATGCTTTTCATGGACTATTTTTATAAATTGAGATTTAATTTAATTTCTTTGTTAATTGATAAATTTAGAAAACTAGTATTTTAACTCTAAAATAGGACCAAATGTCTTCGATCGAATTAAAAACAAAATGGCTTGAAAACTACAAAACAGCACCAGCCCAATTGCAAAAAATGGGTGAAATTAATGGACTGATTAGTGCTTTTAATGCCAATGTTGATGCCGTAATTAAGGTGAATGGCAAAGGAATTCAAAACCTGATTGCTGAAAATAACCTGAACACAGATTTGATTCTTGGTGAAGGAGAGAATAACATTCGCTGCAATGAAGATGCAATTCGTGGTTTTCTGAATTGTTTTAAAAATGGAATTGCCGAAGAATGGTTGATTGAAGATGTTGGCGTTTTTGAATGGCTAAACAAAAATGTTGGCTACGACAAAATGCAAATGGGAGGCCAGGGTGGTATTGTTGCAAATGTGATGGCTGTTTGCGGTGTAAACTCGGTTTATGTGCATTGTGCATCAGCTCCAAAAGATCAATCTAAACTGTTTTTAGATCTTCCCAATTTATTAACAAACGATGAAAACGGCGAAATTAAGCAGGCATCTAAGGTCGATCGCTCTTCCGATTTAGCTTTAATTCATTGGATTATCGAATTTGATAAGGGAGATTCTATCAGTTTGAACGGTAAAACTTATGTGTGCCCGAAAGCAAACCGTTTTATTGCAACCTACGATCCATTAAATTTTAAACTGCATATCGACGAGAATTTTGCAAACAGAATGTCGCAAAACGACATCAATCCTGAATATATAATTTTATCTGGTTATCAGATGCTTCATGAGTCTCTTCGCGATGGAACCAAAGGAACTGATCGAATCGATTTTTCAAAGGCAATGATTGAAAAATGGCGGGAATCTTGTCCGGATAGCTTACTGCATTTAGAAGTTGCTTCAACTCAGAATAAAGTAATTCGTAAGTATTTAATTGATAATTTGGTTGAAAGTGTTGATAGTTTAGGTTTTAACGAACGGGAACTAATCGATATTTTAGAAGTGATCGGTGAGGACGAATTGGCGCAAAAATGCGAAGAAAATACCAATAGTTCGAACTTGTTTGAAGGAATGCTGAAGATTCGTGAGTATACCAATTGCTCTAGAATGCAGCTTCATATGTTTGGACTGTATCTTACTCTTCAGGAAAAAGGATTTAGCGTTTCTCCTCTTCAGAACCGAAATGGAATGCAATTAGCCGCTACTGTTGCTGCAGCAAAAGCAGGAACAGGCGCTATCGATAAAAAAGAAGTATTGCTTTGGGCTAAAGGCCATGAAGTGTCTGAGGTTGGGTTAAATGAATTGTCAAAACTTTCAAAGACAGTAACCAATCTTTTTGGAGACAATCAGCTCTTGGAAACAGGAATATTTACAAATGAGAAATTAGAAATTATTGCAGTTCCAACCATCTTAATTGATAAACCAGTTACACTTGTTGGTATGGGAGATACAATCTCTTCGGTATCATTGGTTGGTGCGCGTTAAAGAAGAACGAAATTGAATAAAAATGGAGGTCATGAAATCATCTGATTTTATTGCCTCCATTTTTTGTGACATAGAGAAACCCCGATGTGGTACTTTCGGGGCTTACTACTGAACTACTTGTGTGGAATAGTTCTTACTAACCTAATCTAAATCACTAACTAATTTTTACTCACCGAATAGGGAACAAATTTTGGATTGCTTCCCCATGTTTTATTTGGTCTTGGCCCCATCTCCAATATTAGTTTGGCTCCGTTAATAATTTCCGAATGATCAAAGTAGGGACCTTTTAATTCCTTACCATTCAAACTTGCCGATTGAATGTATTTGTTTTTTGCAGAGCAATTGTTCGCAATTATTTGTAGTTGATTACCATTGCCTAAATCAATTGTAATCTCGTTAAATATCGGACTACCAATGTTGTACTCCGGAACACCTGGTGTGACCGGATAAAATCCCATGGCCGAAAAAACGTAAAATGCAGATAAACCTCCGCCATCTTCATCGCCGCAAATTCCAAAAGGAGAGTTGGTGAACCACACTTCCATAAGGGAACGGATTCGTTTTTGCGTTTTCCATGGTGCTCCCGAATAATTATACAAATAAGGAATGTGTAAACTGGGTTCATTTCCCATTACAAATTGACCGGTTAAGCCCGTTGCATCCGGAAAAATATCCCAATAATCCCACTTCGGAATACCGAATGGTTCTACAAATAGTTGATCCAGTTTGTTGTTAAATTTTTCATTTCCACCCATCAAATTTATTAATCCGGCAATGTCATGCTGAATATCCCAGGTGTAAGTCCAGGAGTTGTTTTCTGCGAAATAGGCTCTTCCACCTAAACCACCGGATAATTTTGGATCGAATGGTCTAATCCATTTTCCATCAGATGATTTTGGAGCCATAAAACCAATTTCAGAATCAAAATTGTTTTTATAATTATTGGCTTTTTTTGAGAAAAGCTGGTAGTCTTCTTTCTTGTTAAGATCCTTTGCCAATTGTGCAATGCACCAATCATCATAGCTATGCCCAAGTGTTAAGGCTACTGCTTGTCTTTTTTCCCAATGGTGAACTTCTTTCACCCATTCTTTTTCTCCTGGCTTTAAAGCTGGGAAAAAGCCATTTTCATGATAAAAGGTATCTAATTCTGTTGCCGGACCATTCTTCCATGGTAACATGGTAGCTTCCAATTCATTCTTTTTTAAGCCCTCAAAGGCTTTCTCGATGTTAAATCCTCTTATTCCTTTAAAATAAGCATCTGCTATAATCGAAGAGGCGTGATTTCCATTCATGCAAGTATGATCGCCCGTAAACAGGGGAAAGGATGGCATCCAGCCACTTTGTTCATACATTTTAATGTAGGAATTGATTTTTTTTGATTGATTCTCCGGATCAATTAAGCACATCAATGGATGAGTCGCCCGGTATGTATCCCAAACCCAATCGTCAACAAAAAAATCAACGCCATCATCACTATGGATTTTTTGATCGTAATTACTAAAGTATTTTCCGTCTTCAGAAATATTCACCATTCTCTCATAGCAACGGTAAAGTGCCGTGTAGAAAACTGTTTTTTGATCTTCACTTCCACCTTTCACCAGTATTTTACTCAGTGCATCATTCCATATCCGTTTGTGAGATTCTTTGTATTGATCAAAATCCCAATCAGGCATTTCGCTTTTCAAATGTTTTTTAGCCTCTTCTGCCGAAATATAAGAAACAGCTATTTTAAGTTGTAATGGATTTGAAGTATCATCAAATCGAAAAAACGCTCCAATTTTATTTCCCGAAATAGTTTTGCTGTTCGAGTCTAATTTGTTTGTGTCGAAAGTGCCGTAATCAGACATGTTTTGATCAAACCGGACTGCAAAATAAATTTTTACAGGATGCTCAAGATCAATGCCGTCAACCGCTGTAATCATATCAAAACCTGTAATTGTATTTTCTTTAGGAGAAATGTTAAATTTCCCATTATCTCTGCATTGCAAGTATAAATTTGCAGGAGCATTGTTTGTGAAGCTAAAACGTGAAAGTGAAACATGTTGACTTGCAGTTAATTCCATTTTGATATCAAAATCTTCCAATAAAACGGAATAGTAATACGGACTGACTGTTTCCTGGTCATGGTCATAGGCAGACTCCCAATTTTCAGGTTTTTGCGAGGTCGGATTCTGAGAAATCATGAATTTGCCGATTGTTCCTTTCCTGTGAGAAACAATAGTGAAGGGAAAGTGTGTAATTTTCTCGCTTTGATAACCTTTTGGCTCTTTTGAAATACGCATCATGCTGTTGGGAAGATGCACCAATGGAATTGTTGGTTCGAGCATATGACCAATGCCTCCAATATTTGGATTTACATAGTCGACAATTTTCTTTTGTGCAAATAGAGTCAAAGAAAAAAGTAGAGAGAATAGTAAAGTGAGCTTCTTCATTAAAAGGTATTCTGATTAATATATTTGAAGCAAAACTATGTTGCGTCAATTAATTTTAATTTAATTGTGGATTAACTCCGTAAATTAAATTGTTAATCAATGTTTTCTTTTGGGTTTAGTTGGCAGTTTGTAAGGGAGTTGTGTTGTTTGTTTTTGTAATTGATATTTTTTTAGATAGGATCTTTTTTGTATTTATCATGATAAGAGGAAAGTGCATTTCGGTTGAATTAGTTTACCCATTACTAAATTGCTTCAAGATTTATGAGTGCTTTTTTGGACTATCTGTGCTCTTTCAGTTCATTTTTATTCAGATTTTATGAAAATTATGGGCTTACAAGTGAAAAAATCATGGAAACGTTTGCGTAAACCAATTATTTACACTTATATTGTGAATCCTTTGTGAAAAAAACAAAAAATACCATTTGTAATCACATTGAATCACACTTTTTTTACTCATCAATTATTTGGTGAGATCTTACTAACCACTAACTAATCACTAACAATTAGATCCTGTTTATTCTAAATAAGCAGGATCTTTTTTTATCTTTTTTTTTCAATTTACCTTTATCGTTAGCTTAAGCATTTTGAAGAAAAAAGTCTTTTATTGTGATTAAAGTATGGAGATGTTCAACGAAAAAGTTTTATTTAGTAATAATTAGGCTTTATTAAAGCAAATGAGAAGATCCATAAATACTTGTGAAATTTTTATGGGTTAATAACAGACTGATCTGCAATCGTTTCCAATGGGTGTTTTATAACACGTAAAGATTGGGTTAAAAATACTTCAAAGTGCTTTGAATTGTATCGAAAGACCTTAAAATTTGCAGAAGCAAATTATACATATCATATAAGACTTAATTAACAAATATTTATTAACAATGACACCCAAGTTTAAAGCGCAAGCCGGAACTTTTGAATCAAGCGATATTATGATTCTGATTGAGCCTCTTGAAAAAGATTCTGGTCGCAAAGTTGATATTTCTTCAACAGTAATACTTCAGTTCGAAGAAGATATTAAAAAAACTATAAATCAGGTACTTGATCGGCTTCAGGTTAAAGATTTGCATCTTATTGCCAAGGACAAAGGAGCACTGACGCAGACAATCGAAGCACGAGTTGAAACAGCAGTTAAACGATCTTTAGGTATCCAGGAGGGGACAATGTAATGGTAAAGAAAAAAAGAAGGTCGATGTTGTACATTCCCGGTAATAATCCGGCAATGATTCAACAAGCAGGAGTTTATGGTTGTGATGCTGTTCTTCTTGATCTGGAAGATGCTGTAGCATTAAACCAAAAAGATGCAGCAAGAATTTTGGTTCGTAATATGCTTAAAACGGTTAATTTTTACGACACCGAAGTATGTGTGCGTGTAAATAATTTTCATACGCCGTTTGGATTAACGGATTTGGAGGAAATAGTGCCGTTACAGCCAGATAATATCCGTTTCCCGAAAACAGAAACAGTAGCCGATGTTAAGGAGTTCATGAAAGAAGTGCGGCGCATCGAAAAGGAACATGGAATTAAGAATCCAACCATGACTATTCATGTGATGATAGAAACAGCCAAAGGGGTTGCGAATGTTTATGATATCGCGGCTGCCGATCCAAGAATAGATGCTATTACTATTGGAGGGCAGGATTTAACTGCAGATATGGGTATTATAAAGACTCCGGATGGAGTTGGTATTGATTACGCACGTAAGAGAATCGTGATGGCTGGAAAAGCCAATGATTTAGACGTTTTAGATACTATTTTTGCTGATGTGAACGACGATGAAGGTTTGCGGGAAGAAACAGAATATATTAAAAAAATAGGTTTTGCAGGTAAGGCTCTTATAAATCCACGTCAGGTTGATGTTGTTCATGATGTGTTTAACCCGACTGAAAATGAGGTGCGTAAGGCGTATCGTGTTTATTCTGAGTTTATTAAAAACAAAAAAGCTGGTATTGGAGTTTTTGCAATTGATGGAAAAATGGTAGATGCTCCTGTTGTTCAAAGAGCAATTACAGTTTTGGAATATGCCAAAATAGATTTGAAAGAAATTGAAAAGAATGCTGGTTAGTTTTTAAGCTTGGATTTAAAACGTAGACAAATGAAAAATGCAATAGGAGTTGAAATTCCTGAATATATAGAAGGCCTTGGGAAACTTGAACCTTTCCAGGGAGTTTGGAAAAGTATTATTGAAGACGAAGTTCCATCAACAAATATTTCACGAACGCTTAAGGCTAAAAAACCTCATGTTTCCAAACTTTGTAAAAATCTGGAAGAGGCTATCAAAAGATGTAAACCTTTTGATGGAATGACTGTTACTTGTCATCATCATTTAAGAGGTGGAGATGGAGTGTTGATGCAGGCCATTAAAATACTTGATGAGATGGGCATTAAGGATATCACCTTGGCGTCCTCATCACTTACATCAGCTCATGATGGTTTGGTTCCTTATGTTGAAAAAGGAATGATTACCAGAATCTTCACATCAGGTATCAGAGGTGCATTAGGCGATGCAATATCAGTTGGGAAATTAAAATATCCGGCAATTATTCACTCTCACGGTGGTCGTGTACGTGATTTTTTAACAGGAAGAATTAAGCCTGATTTATCGGTTTTAGCAGCATCTGCAGCTGATGAAGAAGGAAATGCAACAGGTGCTCATGGTCCATCAGCTTTTGGATCTATGGGATACGCAGATATTGATGCCCGGTATTCTCGTAATGTAATTATTGTTACTGATAATTTGGTTGAATATCCTTGTGTGCCTTGTACTGTACGTCAACATTTTATCGATTATGTGGTAAAAGTGGATAGTATCGGTGATGCAACAAAAATTGCATCCGGAACTACCCGTATTACCAATTCACCAATGGATTTACGTATTGCCCGAATTGCTGCAACAGTAATTGAACATTCTGGTTTGTTCAAAAATGGAATGTCGTTTCAGGTAGGTGCAGGTGGAGCTTCTTTGGCGGTGGCCAAATTTCTTCGCGAAGATATGAAGCGGAAAAATATAATTGGCAGCTTCATGATTGGAGGGGTAACTTCCTATGGTGTTGATATGTTGAATGAAGGGTTGTTTCATTCTATTTTTGATGTGCAGTCTTTCGATGCCGCAGTGAGTACTTCGGTATTGAATAATCCAAATCATATCGAAATTTCGTGTGATCAATATGCGAATCCCAATAACTGCGGATCTATGACTAATAAGTTGGATGTGGTTGTTTTGGGTGCACTCGAAGTGGATGTTGATTTCAATGTAAATGTAATTACGGGTTCTTCAGGAGAAATAAGAGGCGCATCCGGAGGTCACTCCGATACCGCATCCGGAGCGAACTTAACAGTTGTTGTTTGTCCGGCATTTCGTGGTCGGTTACCCATTGTAAAAGATCGCGTTCACACTGTTGTTACTCCTGGAGAAAGTGTTGATGTAATTGTAACCGAGAGAGGTGTATGTGTTAATCCAGCGAAACCAAATTTGGCAGCGAAACTTAAAGAAGCCGGGGTGCAGGTGGTTGATATTCGTGACTTGAAAGAGGAAGTGGAGAAAATGACTGGTGTACCTGCCGAAAAGCAATTGGGAGATCAGATTGTAGGCTTGGTTGAATATCGCGACGGGACTATTATTGATGTAATTTATAATGTAAAGAATCTCTCATAAGCTGAGGCCGATTTATACAAATGAAATATGATACACCCTACTTGTTTTAAGCATTTAGGGTGTATTTGTAAACAGGAAGTAGACAAAATGGAGAAAGTCGTAAGAGAAATTTTGGAGGCTAAAGAAATCCGGTCAAAAGAGAGACAGAAATTTGCTGAGTTAGGAGATATTTCACTAAGTCTGACTCTTAATATTCCCGGTGTTCCAAAATCGAATGATCAGATCAAATTGTTTTTCTCAGAATGTTTGTCTGATCTGAAACGATTTTTACTTTCTCATCGGATTATTATTGAGGAAAAAAGAGAAATTATTCGTCCTGATGCAGCAGGAGATTTTTATTTAGTCCCTGTTTCAGGCATTGAAATTTCAGCAGCAACAATAAAAGAGATTGCAGAGCTTTATGAAAAGGAGCATTCGTTAGGTAGACTCTTGGACGTTGATATTACTGATAAAAAAGGAAATCCGGTTTCATCGGGAAAAGCCAAGAAGTGTTATTTCTGTGATGAGCACCCTGCTGTGTTTTGTATGAGAAGGCAAACTCATGAATATGGAGAAATGAGAGCTGTTATCGAGAAAGATATATCCCGTTTTTTACAGGAAAGAAGGAAAATCAGGGTTTGTAAAGATTTGTCTGCATTTGCTTTAAAAGCACTTCTTCATGAAGTATCTCTGTCTCCAAAACCTGGTTTGGTCGATCGTTTTTCGAACGGATCTCATTCGGATATGGACTTTTCAACATTTTTAAATTCGAGTGCTGTCTTGTCTGTCTATTTTAAAGAAATAGCTGAATATGGTTATTCTTATTCGTCTGCAAATATAAAAGATGCTCTGCCAAAATTGAGACAAATTGGATTGCAAATGGAAGAGGATATGTACCGTGAAACTTGTGGGGTGAATACTCATAAGGGAGCCATATTTTTGTTGGGATTTTCACTGTTTGTAAGTGCCAATCAAATAAAAAACCGGAATTTTTCGTATGATTCATTTGTTAATCAAATAAAGGAATTAAACGGTAACTTAGTTGAGAATGAGTTGGGGAAGAAGCTTTATAGCAGCAAAAAAACACATGGAGAAGAGTGTTTTGAGAAGTTTGGAGATATGGGGAAAGGAATTAGAGGCGAAATTCAATCAGGATTACCTTGTGTTTTCAATCATGCAATTCCTGTTTTGAGTTCTCATTTCGATAAAATGGATGCAGTAAAAGATGAAATTATTCATGAAGGATTAAAACAAACACTTTTAGTTTTAATTGCTCACAATAACGACAGCAATATTTTATATCGTAAAGGAGAAAAAGTTCTTAATGAATTACAGGATATTTCACAACAGGCTTTTATTCTTTTTGGAACTCAATATTTTAATTCAAAGTATCAGGATTTATTGGATTATTGTTATGAAAATCGGATATCTCCAGGTGGTTCTGCTGATTTGCTTGCTGTTGCATTCTTTACATATATGGTGAATAAAAAGTACAATTAGAAAGTACTCAATACAAATTGAAAATGAATAATAAAACAACATTTGTCATGCTTTCATAGATGCTGAGCACCTTTCATAACATATAAAATTAGAGGGGTATTTTCTGTGAAATGCATATTATTGAGTGCGGAAATAAAAAGAAAATATTTACACAAAACAATACTAAACAACGAATAAGGATGGGAGTTGAGAATACAGATTATAGGGAAGAGTCTTTAGATCTAAACAATCCCTTTGATATAAAGCTGGTCTCAGAATTTCTGGAGCCATTGGGTTTTGAGTTCGATTCTATAGACGTTGATTACACCATGATTCTTTATAATTTGAATCAGGAGGTAATAGGAACCGGGTCGTATAAAGGAAGAGTACTTAAATATGTTGCAGTTTCTCCTAAATTTAGAGAAGGAGCTGCTTTTGCGCAAATTGTAACACATTTAATTGAATTGGTTATTAATGAGCACAAACACATTTTTGTTTACACGAAGCCTCGTAATTTAGAGGTTTTTAAAGGATTGGGATTTACCGAAATTGCAACTGCAGAGCCATTGTTCTCTGTTTTGGAATTTGGATATGAGAATATCAAAACATATCAGGACTATTTGCGGTCCATAAAAAAGGATGTAACTTTTGGTGGCATCGCAGCCATAGTTGTAAATTGCAATCCTTTTACTAAAGGGCATAAATATCTGATCGAAAAAGCTTGTGCGGAGAATAGAGTGTTGTACCTATTTATAGTTGAAGAGGATCGTTCGTCATTTACTTTTGATGTTCGATGGCGATTGATTCAGGAAGAATTGGGGCACATTAAAAATCTGGTAATGGTGAAGGGGGGAGATTATGTAGTTTCAGGAACTATTTTTCCTTGTTATTTTTTGAAAGATGAGAAAGAATGTGACATTGCGGCTAAACAAGCCGAATTGGATGTAATCACTTTTTTGAATTATATTGTTCCAATTTTAAATATTAATAGAAGATACGTTGGAACTGAAATGTATTCGCCGGTAACTGCAGCCTACAACGAAGCCATGATTAAATATTTACCGTCCAATGGCGTTGAAATTCTTGAAATACCAAGAATTACACAAGGGAGCTCAGATAATTATATTTCTGCATCAAAAGTAAGAATTGCGATCCGTGAAGACAGACTGAATGAAATCCTCGATTTTTTGCCGGATTCAACGAAGAATTATTTGTTGTCGGAGGAATCTGCTGAAATTAGAGAGAAGATAAAAAATACAGTTACCAGACATTAAACAGAAAAGCCGGATGAGCATCATCCGGCTTTTTTTAACTTTACAATATTATAAACCTATTCGTTTTCGGATATTAGAAAGTGTGGTTGGTTTTGAATTGTAGGTGTATTTTGCGAATATCAGATAAAAAAGCAATAGTAGATTGAATAAGTAATTGAAATACAGAGGTATATGGTAGTTGTTGCGGGCTATATCATCTATAAAAATATAGCATAAGGTAAAAACTTCACCCCAAAACCACAGCCATAAAAACAACTCGCTTAGGTCATCTGTTTTTTTTGTTTTAAACGTGTGGATTACTTGTGGCAGAGCACAAATTGCGAAAAGAATGCTTCCCATCCATCCAATAATTTCATTTGCTTGCATGTCGTCGTATTTTCATGCAAAAATGAACAAAACAAAGGAGAAAAATAAGAAATCCGGCTAATTTCTTTGGATTAACAACAAAGTGCGGTCATCATCAAATTTAGAGACATTGTAGATTTTGGTTAATTCCAATTCCACATCTTTGGGTTCAATAATTTCTTTTTCTTTGTTATTATCAAGAATGTAGAATATAGCTTCATCACCAATCATCTCACCGGTTCTGTCATTAACAGCTTCGGTGTACCCATCGGTATAAAAGAATAGTTTGTCTCCCTTATTAAACTCGTGAACTAAGCTTCTATATTTGATTCCCTTTACAACACCCAATAAGGTTCCAACAATATTTAATTGCGATATGGTTTTATCTATTCCATCATAAAGAAAAGGTCGAAGAGCTCCGGCTGATGCAATACTAATCTTATTCGACGAAGTACAAAGCGATATGATACTCAGAGTTGTGAATACTTCAGTTAACTGAATGTCTTTAAAAAGATATTCATTTATAATATCCAGAAATTTGCCCGGTGATTCAACAAAATCGAGTTCTTGTCGATTAACGAAAAAATTAATGGTACTTCGTATGTAGGCAATATAGGCTGGTACAAAGAACCAGGCATCCCATTTTTTTCCCATTACATCACCCAAAATCAATATTTTTCTATTCTGGTCTACATCAATAATTTCATAATAATCACCTCCGGGTAATTTATTGTAGGGCTGATGAAGAATTTGAATGTTGTAGTCTCGTATGGTATCCTGAAATTCATTTTCGAAACGAATTGGAGATCTTTTTGCTGCCGAATTAAGCGCGCTTAAGTATTTGCTTTTTAAATCATGTTCGCGCTGAACATTGGAGTTTATTTGATGGATAATTAGCTTAGGATTCAGATTCTTGAATAGAAAACCACTTATTTTGGATTGCATTAGACTTTCCAGTTTGTCCATGTCGTCAGCATCAGTAACAAGAATGTTTATTGGAATATGATTCGAAACAATTTCCGTTATTTTATCTAAGATTGAGATCGCCCAATTTGCTTTATCGTCAATAATAATGCCCCAGGTATTGGTGTCCTGCAGAGCCATGAAAAAATCAGAATCGGAATAAACAGCGGTAATATTTGTTTTGAGATGTTTTCTTGGAAGAGGAAAGGGTTTAATTCTATTTGCACAATATATCAGGTTTCCTTTTTCAAAACTGATGTCATCTTTTCTCGCACTATCAAGAATATCTTTTCTTAAATAGGCTTTCTTTAAATGGGATTTGATCTTTGAGATAAAGATCTTTTGTTTGATTGGTTTGGTGATAAAATCATCCGCACCGTCATTCAGATTTTTAATCCATGTGTCTTCCTCGTTGTTTCCAGAAAGAAAAATAAAAGGAGTGTGCTGGTATTCAGGTGTCTGTCTTAGTCTTCTTACCAGTTCATTGCCATCCATTAATGGCATGTATAAATCTGAGATGATAAGATCGAAATGTTGACTTTTGGCCTGATCAATAGCCTCTTTTCCGTTTTTTGCAAGTGTTGTTTGGTAACCTAATCCTTTTAGAGTAAACTCAATGAATTTTAGGATAACTACGTCATCATCAACAACCAGTATATTTGGCGAGACTTTTGCCATATCAGTATTTATTCAACTGATGAAAAGCTGTTAACACATGCGGTTTGGTCTTGTAAAATATCAAAAATAGAATCCAACTGCATTAATTCTATCAGCTCCATTACATCTCTGTTGATATTGCAAAGTTTTATAAAACTTTTATGTTCTTTTGATGTTTTAAGAGCCGATAAAAGTGCACCAAAACCAGAACTGTCAATAAAGCTGATTTCTTCAAAATCAACAATTAATTTTGATTTAGGTTGAGACAAAAGTTCATTCATTTTTTCCTTCGCAATATTTGCATTTAAGGCATACAAACGATTGGTTTCTCCCAATTTCATTATTGTTATAGAGTTTACCTGTTTGGTTTCAATATTCATAGCAGTAAAATATGGTTACAGTGATTAAAGTTGTCCTAAGGTTTCTTTTAATTCTTTTATGGCTAAAGGACATTGTGATAAAAATTCCTCTACTAATACAGGAATATTTACTAAATCAATGTCATTCATAGTTTCGTTTTTTACGTTAGTCCAGTTTTTTTCATCTTGAGGACTAAATTCAATCCTGTTTTCTCTCTTCAGCTGCAATTCAAACTTTAAATTTCCTTTTGAAAAATGCTCTAATTGTTCTAGACAATCACCAGAATTTTCCATTCCCATTGTTCGTACGGATGATTTTGCCTTGTGGGCAATAGCGCCTAAATCCTGCCAGTTCCGAGCTTCAAAACTTCTTGATATTTCTTCTTCAAATTCAGGGATTTGTTCCAGAAAAATATCAATCATTTCACTGATGATGTTTTTGTCATTTCCAGACATCTCCTTTAAATAGGAGAGATCTGTGATCATTTCACCTTGAGTCATTCTGTTGATATGAGCTTGTTCGATTTAACATTTGTTTGATTTTTTTTATAAATTCAACTTTTATTTCGATAGAAATAATGCGCTGAATTTTGAGCAAAATCTTCATTATCGCATATGCAATAATACTAATTTATTTTTAATTTACCTATTGCTCCAGCTATTCAATTAGAGCTTAGTATGCTTGATTTTACTGATTGTTTATTGATCGTAATTTTTTAGATTTGCTATTGTTTGCCCGATTAATAATTAGGATTAAGCTCAACAAAAGATTTTTTTTTTCGTAACACTAATTTTTACAGAATTTATCTGAACAAAATATCTAACTTAATGTTTATGATCTGGAAGTTTACTACCGCTGTTTTTCTTTTTGTTTTTTTATTATCAGGGAATCTAACCGGGCAAGAGTTGTTGCCTGTGAAAAAGTCTGAATTTGTTGATAATGAACCGAATCGAAAACAAGCTTTTGCCCAAGTGAAAGAGGCATCTGAGCTGTATCAAAAAGGAATTGGATATGTGCCCCTGAGTTTAAATCTCTTTTTGAGTGCCTACAACTTAAATAATAATAATCCTGAGTTAAATTACAATATTGGTCTTTGTTATTTAATATCAGGACCAAGAGATGCTGCGCTGTCATATTTACTTGCTGCAAAATCTGCTAATGCAGATATCAGTGCAGATATTCATTTTCTGATTGGCTTGGCTTATAAATATCAAAATAATTTTTCTGATGCAATCATTCATTTTAAAATGAATAAAGAGTTAATTCAGCAGAATAAGTATAAAGAGCAGAAAGAACTTTTGCCTATAAGTGATAAACACATTCAAGAGTGTCGAAGTGGCAGGTTGCTAATGAAAAATAGTCTTGATCTGGAGATACAACCTGTTGAAGGAAATGTAAACTCAGAATTTGATGAATTTAATCCTCAAATAATAGATAGTAATCTGTTTTTTAGTTCGCGAAGAGGATTAGAGAATGATAGCAGGTCACCAGAAGATCAAAAGTTTTTTGAAAAACTTTTTAAGGCTTCAAAAAGTGAGGTGTTGGATATTGAGGTTCGTGAAGAGAAAAATAATTTAGGAGAAAATGTAAATTCTACTTTGCTGTCTAAATTTGACGATAAACAATTTGTATTTTATAATAGTAATTCGGGAGCAGGTGATTTGTTTCTGGCAGAAAAGGAGAGAGGCAAATGGAAAATAGGAAGAGCAATTAAATTCATTAACGAAAAGGATTCAAGAGAGAGTTCTGCAAGTTTACCTCAGTCGGGAGATGAAATTTATTTTGTAAGTAATCGTAAAGGTGGCTTTGGCGATTGTGATATCTATTTTTGTAAAAAAGAGTCGGAGTCTAAATGGTCTAAGCCAATTAATATTGGTGGCGATATTAATACTGAATATGACGAAGGTGATGTTTTTATAAGTGCGGATGGCACTAAGTTATTTTTCAGTTCAAAGGGGCACAATACCATGGGGGGATATGATATATTCAAGTCTGACCGTCAGGACGATGGAACTTGGAGTAAGCCAATAAATCTGGGATATCCAATAAATAGTACTGATAACGATATTACCTATTATGAGGATCAGAATGGTGTTTTTTATTTTGCATCCGAGCGTAGCGGAGGCAAAGGAGGATTTGATATTTATTGTCAAAAAATACCTGAGCCGGTAATCGAAGAAGTTGCAGAGGAAGTCATAGTAGAACCAGTGATTGAACTTCCTGAAACGAAAATAGAAGTTCCTGTTACTCTTCCGCTTGTAAGTTTTAAAAGTGAGGCCGTTGCAATAACTGAAACTCCGGTAAAACAAGAATTAGTTGAAGAAGACTTTGTTTATAGAGTTCAAATTGCTGCGGCAAGAAAAGAAATGGATCCTAAAGATTTATTTAAAAGGTATAAAGGAGGTGAAGTTATAGATCATTTGTTTGTAGAAAACTGGCATAAATATACTATCGGAGGATTTTTAACATTTAAGGAGGCTACCAAATATAGGGATGCCTGTGGAGTGAAGGATGCTTTTGTTGTTTTGTTTAAAGGAGGTTATCGATTAGGTATTGCAAGAAGACCTTTTGAGGCAAACTAGTGTATTGGCACAAACGATATCTGAGAAAAATTTTTACATTTGCAAAAGATAACACAAACACGATTTAATAACTTTTTTCTCAGGTAAATCTTCAGTAAAAAAGCTTGACTTTTTTATGATTACTTGAAGATCTTGCCCAAAATACGTAAACAAATGAAAAGAACAGCATTCACTAGCTTTCATGAAGAATTAGGTGCAAAAATGGCGCCATTTGCCGGGTATAACATGCCTATTGAGTATACCGGAATTAACGGTGAGCACAAATGTGTTCGTGAAAAATTAGGGGTTTTTGATGTATCTCACATGGGTGAGTTTTGGGTGAAAGGTCCAAAAGCTTTTAGTTTTGTACAAAAATTGACTACAAATGATGTAGCTGCACTTTCCAATGGAAAAGTTCAGTATAGTTGCTTCCCAAATGGGAAAGGCGGAATCGTTGATGATTTATTAGTATATCAAATTGATAGCGAGACGTATCTATTGGTTGTAAATGCAGCTAATATTGAGAAAGATTGGAATTGGTGTTGTAAAAATGCTGAGGAAATGGGATTGGAAGTTGGAACTGAACTTTATAATGCTTCCGATGAAATATGTCAGTTAGCAGTACAAGGTCCTTTGGCATTGAAAGCGATGCAGAAAATTGTGGATCGTCCGATTGAAGATATGGAGTATTACACATTTCAAAAAGTAACCATTGCAGGAATCGAAAATGCTATTTTTTCGACTACCGGTTATACTGGTTCGGGCGGATGTGAAATTTATGTTTCAAACGAAGATGGAGCGAAGCTTTGGAATGCTGTAATGGAAGCAGGAAAAGAATTTGGAATCCAGCCAATTGGTTTGGCTGCCCGTGATACACTGCGCTTAGAAGTTGGTTTCTGTTTATACGGTAACGATATTGATGATGATCATTCACCGATTGAAGCAGGTTTAGGTTGGATCACCAAGTTTGTGGAAGGAAACGATTTTATCGATCGTGAATTTTTCGAAAAGCAACAAGAGGAGAAACCAAAACGCAGATTAAAAGGTTTTGAATTGATTGATAGAGGAATTGCTCGTCATGGCTATAAAATTGAAGATGCTGAAGGAAACGAAATTGGCGAAGTAACTTCGGGAACAATGGCTCCAATGGTAGGAAAATCAATTGGTTTAGGATATGTTAAGGAAGGATTTTATAAACTGGATACTGAGATTTTTATTCGTGTTCGAAATAAAGCGGTAAAAGCTAAAATCACAAAAATTCCTTTTTACAAAGCGTAAATCGAATTTTTATTGAAATAACAAAAGACAGTTACCCGTGATGTAGCTGTCTTTTTTTGTTTTTAATCATAGCAGTTGGGGCTTTTCAAACATAAATTCTTATATTTGGAATGGTTTTTTAAGGGCAATTAATTCTGAAAATAGAATTTAATTTTTCTTGTTACCATCTAAATTCACAAAGATTGCTCCGAACAATCCAAATATTTGGATTTTCAGGAAAAAACACCATCGCGTGAATGAATATAAGTAAAAAATTCTGCAGGTTAAGTTTCTGTTTTTCAGAACGTAAATATTAATCTATACGAAGGGGGATAAGAGGATAAATTATTTGTTATAAAACATACATTTTAACAAGTAAAAGCGTCTTAAAATAAATTTTTATTTGCAATTTTGCCTCAGGATATGGAATAATACAAAAATTTAAAACGTTTGAAAAAATGAAAGTACACAACTTTTCTGCAGGGCCTTCAATTCTTCCTGATTTTACAGTTGAAAAAACAGCTGAAGCAATTAAAAATTTTGCCGGAACAAGTCTTTCTTTGATGGAAGTGTCTCACCGCAGCAAAGAATTTGTTGCAGTAATGGATGAGGCTATCGCTTTGTTTAAGGAATTATTAAGTATTCCTGAAGGTTATTCGGTTTTGTTTCTTGGTGGTGGTGCCTCAACTCAGTTTTGCATGATTCCTTACAATTTGTTAGGAAAAAAAGCAGCTTATCTGAATACAGGAGCTTGGGCAAACAAAGCTTTGAAAGAAGCAAAACTATTTGGTGAAGTAGTAGAAGTAGCATCTTCGAAAGATACTGTTTACAACTACATTCCTAAAGGATATAAAATTCCTTCTGATGTAGATTATTTTCACATTACTACGAACAACACTATCTACGGTACAGAGATTAAAGAAGATTTAGATATTAATGTTCCTTTAGTAGCTGATATGTCATCTGATATTTTCTCCCGCCCGGTTGATGTTTCAAAGTATGCATTAATTTATGGCGGTGCTCAAAAGAACCTTGCACCGGCAGGTGTTACTTTTGTGATTGTAAAAGATGAAATTCTTGGTAAGGTAGATCGTCAGATTCCAACCATGTTGAACTACCAAACACACATCGATGGAGAGTCAATGTTCAATACTCCTCCGGTTGTTCCTGTTTTTGCAGCTCTTCAAACTTTGCAGTGGATCAAAGAACAAGGTGGCGTATCTGCAATGCAGAAACGAAATGAAGATAAAGCAGCAGTGCTTTACAATGAGATTGACAGCAATCCAATGTTTAAAGGAACTGTTATTAATAAAGAAGATCGTTCATTAATGAATATCTGTTTTGTGATGAATGACGAGTATAAAGAATTGGAAAAAGACTTCTACGAATTTGCAAGCGCGAAAGGAATGTCTGGAATTAAAGGACACCGTTCAGTTGGAGGGTTCCGTGCTTCTACTTACAATGCTCTGCCAAAATCAAGCGTACAGGCATTAGTAGATTGTATGCAGGAATTCAAAAACATTCACGTAAAATAATTATAATAGGAAATGAGCAGGAATGGAGAAATCCATCTCCTGCTTGTTTGTCATTCAGTGCACGAGGAACGACTAAAGTAATGTACTCATTACTTCGATTTGGCTGGCGATGACATTTTATTTTTTCATAATTCAAATATCAAATAAAATGACAAAAGTATTAATTGCAACCGATAAGCCTTTTGCTCCTGCCGCTGTTGATAGTATCAGGACTGTTGTGGAAGGTGCTGGTTACGAATTGGTTTTATTGGAATCTTATACTGATAAAGCAGATTTATTAGCTGCAGTTGCCGATGTGGACGCCATGATTATTCGCAGCGATAAAGCAACACGCGAAGTAATTGAAGCTGCTAAAAACCTTAAAGTAATTGTTCGTGCAGGTGCAGGATACGATAATATCGATCTTGAGGCTTGTACTGAGAAAGGCGTTGTTGCCATGAATACTCCGGGACAGAATTCAAATGCTGTTGCTGAGTTGGTTTTTGGAATGATGGTATTTTTGGCAAGAAATGGGTTTAACGGAAGTGCTGGTGTTGAGGTACGAGGAAAGAAAATCGGAATTCATGCATATGGTAATGTGGGGCGTTATGTTGGTGAAATAGCTAAAGGCTTTGGAATGGAAGTATATGCTTTCGATCCATTTGTGGCTAAGGAAACAATTGAAGCTGACGGTGTAAAGGTAGTTGACTCTGTTGAGGAATTGTATAGCACCTGCAACTATGTTTCTCTGCATATTCCGGCAAATGAAAAAACAAAAAAATCAATCAACTTCGATTTGTTGAACAAGATGCCTAAAGGTGGTGTGCTTGTAAATACAGCTCGTAAAGAGGTGATTGATGAAGAAGGTTTGATTCAATTAATGGATGCCCGTAAAGATTTTGCATACATTTCGGATATTGCTCCTGACTGTAAAGAAGAAATTGAGGATAAATTTCAAGGCAGATTCTTCTTCACTCCAAAGAAAATGGGAGCACAAACTGCTGAGGCAAATATCAATGCTGGTATTGCCGGAGCAAATCAAATTGTGAACTACATTAAAAACGGAGACGAAACATTCAGAGTAAATAAATAGTATTTGGAAAACAAGAGGAAAGTCATTTTCTTCTTGTTTTCTACCTTATATATTTGAACGCAATTAGCATTCAGATAGATTAAAACAAACAAACACAACAAAAACATAAAACGCGATGGCTATTTTAAAACCATTTAAGGGCTTGCGCCCACCAAAAGAGATTTCAAAAGATTTGGCTTGTTTGCCATATGATGTAATGAATTCAGAGGAAGCCGCTCAAATGGCTGAAGGAAAGGAAGTGTCTTTGCTTCATATCACTCGTGCCGAAATCGATTGCCCTGCCGGAACAGACGTTCACTCAGAAGAGGTGTATAAAAAATCTGTATCCAATTTAAAAATGTTCCAGAATAAGGGATGGTTGGTTCAGGACGAAGAAGCTAAGTTTTATATCTATGCTCAAACCATGGATGGCAGAACTCAGTATGGTATTGTTGCAAATGCAGCTTGCGAAGATTACAAGAATGGAGTAATTAAGAAACATGAATTAACCCGTCCGGATAAAGAGGAAGATCGTATGATTTTAACTCGTTATACCGAAGCTAATCTTGAACCGGTATTCTTTTCGTACAAAGCTGTTCCTGAAATTGATGCAATTGTTGCAGATATAATAAAGAACGAAGAAGCTGAGTATGATTTTGTTGCTGAAGACGGATTTGGTCATCATTTTTGGCCGGTAAATAATCCAGCAACAAATAAAGAGTTGGAAGAGTTGTTCGCAACAAAAGTTCCTGCTACATATGTTGCTGACGGTCATCATCGTACTGCGGCCGCAGCTCGTATTGGGGATGAATTTGCTGCTAAGAATCCTAACCACACAGGTGATGAGGAGTACAATTATTTTATGGCTGTCCATTTTCCAGATAATCAATTGGCAATAATTGATTACAATCGTGTTGTTAAGGACTTAAACGGAATGACTGAAACTGAGTTTTTGGCAAAGTTGGAACAAACATTTGAAGTTGAGTGCATGGGTGAGGAGATTTACAAGCCTGCTAAATTGCATGAATTCTCAATGTATTTGGATAATAAATGGTACAAACTAAATGCGAAAGAAGGAACTTACGATGATAAGGATCCTATTGGAGTTTTGGATGTAACTATTTTATCAAGTCATGTATTGGATAATCTTTTAGGTGTTGAAGATCTTCGTACTACAACTCGTGTTGAGTTTGTGGGTGGAATTCGCGGATTAGGAGAGTTGAAAAAACGTGTTGATGGTGGTGATATGAAAGTTGCATTTGCTTTGTATGCGGTGTCGATGCAGCAGTTAATTGATATTGCTGATACAGGAAATATTATGCCTCCTAAAACAACTTGGTTTGAACCGAAACTTCGTTCAGGTTTGTTAATTCACAAGTTGGATTAAGCAAGTTTATATAAGAAATATGAAAGGATGCCAATTGGCATCCTTTTTTTGTGCGAAAACGTACATATACGTGCTTATTCGAACAGATTTTGTTCCGCATGACTTTTTGTAGTTGTCAGATATATAGGTTTTTATGTGTGGTGGCATATGGATTGATATATAAAGGCTGTAAATCTAATCCCTAAACTATGATACTGAACTTTTTTAAGGTTGCCTTTCGGAATATGAGAAAATACAAAGGTTACACTTTTATTAATATTGTTGGTTTAGCTGTGGGACTGGCTTGTGTATTTCTTATTTATCTGTTTGTTCAGGATGAGTTGAGTTACGATAAATTTTATCCCAAATCTAAAGATATTTATCGTGTAGCAACTAAAGTAAAAATGGGAGAGCGAAAAATGGATGGCAATACCATTTGTGCACCTTTTTCTCCAAACGCAGTTGCTGATTTTCCTGAGGTAAAATATGCTGTCCGAATAAATTTCTGGAACAATGTGTTGTTTAAATATGAGGACAAGCAATTTGTGGAAGACAAATTCTTACGCACAGATTCTACTTTCTTCGAAGTCTTCTCTCGTCCTTTTGTGTTTGGTGATTCAAGGACAGCTTTAAAGGAGAAGAATAATATTGTATTGACTCAAAGTACATCTCAAAAATATTTTGGCGATGCAAATCCTGTTGGGAAAATTTTGAAGATGAGTGAGGATAAGCTCTTTACTATAAGTGGAGTGGTTGAAGATGTACCTGAAAATTCTCATTTTCATTATGATTTAGTTGGCTTGTTAAATTTAAGTGCAGAAGAGGAAGATGCTTGGTTTAGTGACTATATGCAGGCTTATTTTTTGCTGCAGCCAGGAACGAACTACAAGGATTTAGAAGCTAAATTTCGTGATTTCACGATCAGACATATGGGACCTAAATTGATTGAAGTTCTTGGGATTGATATTGTAGCATGGGAAAAAAACGGAAATGAATTTAAGTATTATTTAGAGCCATTAGAGTCGATTTATCTTAAGACTACTACTGAAGGTCAGATAGAGCCTGTTAGTGATATAAAATACATTTATATATTTTCGGCGATTGCTTTTTTCATTCTATTACTGGCATGTGTTAATTTCTTAAATCTAACGACAGCCAGATCGTATACCCGGGCTCGTGAGGTGGGAGTAAGAAAAGTGTTTGGAAGTAATCGGAATATGCTTATGATTCAATTTTATGCAGAAACTTTCTTAATGACTTTATTGGCGACTGTTATTTCTTTCTTCCTGGTTGAGTTGACCTTGCCTTATTTTAATGAAATTACCCGGAAAAATTTGATGTCACCTTTATTATGGCAGGAGGAGTATCTTTTATTTATGGGAGGCGTAATTGCATTTGTTGTATTGTTTGCCGGGAGTTATACAGCCATTTCTTTATCGGGTTTTAAGGTGATGAGTGTACTGAAAGGTGAAGTGCAAAAAGGACGGCTGGGGAAACGAATAAGAGCTGGTCTTGTTATTTTTCAATTTGTGGTTGCCATTGGTATTTTGATATCTGCATTTATTATTAAAGAACAGGTTAATTTTATGCAGGAAAAAAAGCTCGGATTTGATAAGGAACGTGTATTGGTGGTTGATAGGGCAAATTCATTAGAAGATGAAGAGAGAATATCCATTAAAGAAAAGCTAAAGGAGTATTCGGGAATTGAAGACGTATCATTTTCAGGAATGGTTCCCGGCCGGGGTACAAATGGATGGTCGATGTATCGTGAAGGAGCAAACAATGAAGATATGATCAATTTTCGATTGATGCATGTTGATGAAAACTTTATTGATTTGCTGGGACTGAAAATAATTGATGGAAGGAAATTTGATAAAAACAGGTTGTCGGATTCTTCTGTTTTTATAGCTAACGAAGCTGCGATTGCAGCATTGGGATATGCCGATAATCCTGTGGGACGAAATATTTACAAACCGGATTTTAATCAAAATGGTCGGAAGGCTATTGAGATTATTGGTGTAATTGAAGATTTTCATTTTGAATCGATGCGCGATAAAATACTTCCTATGTTATTGGTATCTGACCCGAAACTTTTTAAGCGTTATATGTTGGTTAAGTTACAGCCGGATAATGTAATGGATGGAGTAAAGATGGTAAAAAAGTACTGGTCAAAAATGACTGATGGGGAGCCTTTCGAATATTTCTTTTTGGATAGTGATTTTAATAACCTGTTTAAGGGAGAAGAAAGGGTTGCAAATATCCTTAGTTCTTTTACTATTTTGGCCTTTTTTATTGCACTTCTTGGTTTATTGGGATTGGTTTCTTTTGAAATGCAGCAAAGAGTAAAAGAGATCGGAATTCGTAAAGTACTGGGTAGTTCGGAATTTGGATTGATGGTGATTTTAAGTCGCAGTCTTTGTTTGAATGTAGTAATTGCAAATATTGCTGCATGGCCATTAACTTATTTTGTGATGCAGCACTGGTTATCGAATTTTGTTTACAGAATCAATTTTCCATGGTATTATTTTCCATTCGCTTTATTGATGTCAATTATTCTTACTTTAGTTACTGTGAGTGGACATTCGTTAAAGGTTGCAAGAGCAAATCCAATAGAATCCTTAAAATACGAATAGTTTTTTGTAAGTTTTAATACACGTTAAGAAAGCTCTCATCAGGAATTGGCGGGAGTTTTTTGTTGTATATTTTTTAACCAAATGGTTAAAAAGTAGCAAATTTATTTGGAGGGACAAAAAAAAGCAATATATTTGCATTAACCAAACGGTTAATCCGAATGGTTAATTTTTTGAATATCAATTAAACAATTGGTTAAGAAAATAAAAATGGAAAATAAATCAGTCGAGACCCAAGAGAATATTCTAATTGCAGCAAGAACTATTTTTGCACAAAAAGGATTAGCCGGAGCCAGAATGCAGGAGATTGCAGATCGTGCAGGAATAAATAAAGCTTTGCTCCATTATTACTATCGGAACAAAGAAAAATTATTTGAACAGGTTTTTGATGAAGCACTAAAAAAAATGCTTCGCCCCATAGCTGCGTTTTTAGCAGATGATTCTGATTTGTTTCAAAAGATCAGAAATATTTGCAGGCACTATCATGAAGTGTTAGTTGAGTATCCGTTCCTTCCTAATTTTGTAATTAATGAAATTAATTCGGATCCGACACGAATACTTAAATTGTTTGATGCTGAAGGGTTTTTGGAGGGAAGAGAAAAGACAATAATTCAAATTAACGAAGCTGTTAAGTCAGGAATGATAAGACCGATTGATCCAAGAGAGTTAATTCTAAATATCATTAGTTTGTCTATTTTTCCGTTCGCAGGCCGACCTGTAATTAAGGAGATTTTATATAAAAATGAAAATATATATGAGATACTGAAAGAGCGGGCCGATCGTGTTTCTGATTTCATAATTCAATCAATAAAAATTTAATTCTTTTGAAATGATATCAATTTGTAGAAAAAGCAAATACATTCTTTTGCTGATTATCTTTTTTAAGATTCAGATAGGATGGTCTCAGGAAGAGGTTCTTAGTTTGAATCAGTGTCAAAAAGAAGTTCAGGAATTTTTCCCATTAATGAAAGGAAAGGAACTTTTGAGTAAATCTTCGGATTTGAATACAGAGAATTTGAAACTTGCCTATTTACCAAAGATTTATGCCAATGGAAACCTCAGTTATCAGTCCGATGTAACAGGTATTTCATTTCCCGGAATGAATACGCCCAAAGCGCCAAAGGATAGATACTCGCTAAACGTAGATGTTGAACAGTTGATATTTGATGGCGGAAAAACTCATGACAGGGTTGAGGTGGAGAAGAAATCTTCGGAGGTTGAAATTAAAAATCTGGAGATTCAGATGTATCAACTTCGAGAACGCGTTAATATGGCCTATTTTGGAATTCTGTTGGTTCGAAAAAGTAAATTGGTAATACTTGATAAACAAAATACCATTGTTAAACGCTTACAGCAATTGAAATCTGCTGTGGAGAATGGAATGGTACTTCCTGCTAATTTGAAAATTATGGAATCTGAATTGCTTTTAATAGAACAGCAGGTGTTAGAGCTAAATGCTCGTGAGGAATCCTCATTTAATGTGCTTTCTCAGCTAATGGGACGCAGTTTAAGTGTGAACACAAAACTCGAAAAAACAGAATATGATCAACTGTCAGTAAATGGTTTGGAATCTAAGGATAGGCCTGAATATAAATGGTACTTAAGCCGGCAATCATTGTTGGATGCTCAAAAAGAGTTATTGAAGAAAGACCGGTATCCGGTGGTGTCAGCTTTCGGTCAGATGGGATATGGAAATCCGGGTTACAATCAATTAAAGGATGAATTTGATACTTATTACATGTTGGGAGCAAAAATTTCCTGGAATATTTTCGATTGGAAATCAAATCGCAGAAAGCAAAAAGTAATTGGAATTCAAAAAGATTTACTGGGAACCCAGGAGTTAAGTTTTACGCAAAATCAGCGCATTAATTTGGGGAAAGAAAGCAGTGAGATCAGGAAATTCGAAATTCTACTGGAAAAGGATGATGCCATCATCGAATTGCAGGAGGATATTAGCAGAAGTTCAGCCTCGCAGTTGGATAATGGCGTGATTACCTCAAGTGATTATTTAGAGGATTTAAATAAGGAGATTCAAGCGAAATTAAATAAAGAATACCATACAATTCAATTGCAGCAATCATTGGCTGAGTTCAAACGAATCAAAGGAATTTAAATATCAATAAAATTTGCATGATTAAATAATTATTAGCTCACATACAAAAGTGATTATTTATTCACAGCAAGTTCCATATAGCAGTTAAAAAACAAATTATAAAACAGATGAAATTAACAACAATTATAGGAGCAGCCATTCTTTTCTTTGCTTTTGGCTGCAATCAAAATGAAGCCGATTCGGATGCTTTTGGAAATTTTGAGGCTACAGAGTATATGATTTCAGCTGAAAACAGCGGTAAGATACTTGCTCTTGATGTAAATGAGGGAGATGTTTTCTCAGAGGCAAAACAAGTTGGAATTATTGATACCACTCAGTTGTATCTGCAAAGAGAGCAGTTAAAAGCGCAAAAGTCAGCTGTGGCATCAGGCGTGAAGAATATCCTTTCTCGTATCGCGGTTTATCAGGAACAGATTTCTATCCTTGAAAAAGATAAATCGAGAATTGATAAAATGTTTGCAGACGGCGCAGCAACCAGCAAAGATGTTGATGATGTTAATGGTGGAGTTTTGCTTGCTCAGAAGCAAATACAAGCGGTTAAAACGGAGAATGCCAAGGTTTTGGGAGAGCTGGAAAGTTTCGATCGGAGAATTGAATCCTTAAACGATTTAATTGAGAAAAGTAAGATATATGTGCCAGAGACCGCTACGGTTTTGGAAAAATATCATGAAGCTTATGAAATGGTGAACGCAGGAACACCACTATTTAAACTAGCCGATTTAAGTACGCTGGATTTACGGGTTTATATTAGTGGCGATCAGCTTTCAGAGGTTAAAATCGGTCAAGAAGTGAAGGTGTTGATTGATAAAAATAAAGAGGAGAATGAAATACTTCAGGGGAAAGTAATCTGGATTTCTTCCCAATCTGAATTTACACCCAAAATTATCCAAACAAAAAAAGAGCGTGTGAAATTGGTTTATGCTGTAAAGGTTAAGGTGGTAAATGACGGACGTTTGAAGATTGGAATGCCGGGTGAAATTAGATTAAAATAGCATATGAACTCCACTATTAGCATAAATAATTTATCGAAATCTTACGGTGACGTTTCAGCTCTTAAAGAAATTAATCTGAATATTAAATCGGGAGAATTATTCGGATTAATAGGACCGGATGGGGCAGGTAAAACAACATTGTTTCGCCTGCTTGCGACTCTCTTGCTTCCCGATTCCGGCTCAGCAGCATTGTGCGGTTTCGATATGGTAAAGAAGTACAGGCACATTCGAAATATACTGGGCTATATGCCGGGTAAATTTTCTCTTTATCAGGATTTAACGGTCCTGGAAAATCTTAACTTCTTCGCCACAGTTTTCAATACCCGAATTGAAGACAATATGGATATGATTCGGGATATTTGGGTGCAGATTGAACCATTTAAGGACAGACCGGCTGGCAAATTATCCGGTGGAATGAAGCAAAAACTGGCTCTTTGCTGTGCGCTGATTCATCAGCCAAAAATATTGCTTTTAGATGAACCTACAACCGGTGTTGATGCTGTTTCGAGAAGTGAGTTTTGGCAAATGCTGAAAGGTTTAAAAACAAAAGGAATCACCATAGTAGTGGCCACTCCTTATATGGATGAGGCAAATTTGTGCGGGCGTGTTGCGCTTATGCAATCAGGCGAAATTCTAAGTCTGGATAGTCCATCTGGTATAATTGCCAGTTTCGAAAAAGATTTATACTCTTTTGAGGCAAAAGATACCTATCAGCTTTTGTTGAATTTACGCGCTTATCCATTTGTTAATTCTGTTTTTTTATTTGGCCAAAGTGTTCATTATACAGATGTTCGGGATGTTGTTGTCCTTTCAGATTTGAAAGATTATTTGAAATCGAAAGGGCAGGATCATGTTGAAATCAAACAAATTGCGGCAGGTATAGAGGATTGTTTTATGGCTTTGAGTCAACAAAATACTGTTCAGAAATGAATTCGGATAAAAAAGTAATATCAGTAAGGAATTTGACTAAAAAGTTTGGCTCGTTTACAGCAAATGATGATTTGTCATTTGATGTATATCAGGGGGAGATTTTCGGCTTTTTGGGTGCAAACGGAGCGGGAAAGACAACGGCAATGAAAATTTTGTGCGGACTTTCTTATCCTACATCGGGAGAGATAATGGTTGCCGGCTTAGATGTTTACAAACAAAGGGAGGAACTGAAAAGAAATATTGGTTACATGAGTCAGAAGTTTTCATTGTACGAGGATTTAACGGTATTTGAGAATATTCGTTTCTATGCCGGTATTTATGGAATGTCCTTGAAGGATATTAAGTTGAAATCGGATGATTTGCTGAAAAAACTGGATTTAGTTCATGCCCGAAATAAAAGAATTGGCGAACTGCCACTTGGTTGGAAGCAGAAACTGGCTTTTTCGGTTGCTATTTTTCACAATCCGGAAATCGTGTTTTTAGATGAACCAACCGGAGGGGTTGATCCGGTTACCCGAAGGCAGTTTTGGGATCTGATTTACGAAGCTTCCCGAAATGGAATTACCGTTTTTGTTACCACTCACTACATGGATGAGGCAGAATATTGCAACCGGGTTTCAATAATGGTTGATGGAAGAATTGAAGCCTTGGATACACCGGAAGGACTAAAAAATAAATTCGAAGCCAAAGATATGGATGAGGTTTTTCTTCGTTTGGCAAGAAAAAGCAATTACAAAGAGTAAGAATCTGAACAGATTTACTAAAAATATAAAGAGATGAAACGTCCATGCCAAAGCGATTTTGACAAACAGGAAGATGATTATTCCAGTATGGAAAGTTCCATCTGACCATAAAATAAAAAATATAAAGAGATGAAACACCCATTTAAAAGGCTTTACACAGAGGGATATGGTTGCAATTTGGGTGTTCCATGTGACAAATAAAAATCAAATTATAAACACATGAAACGATTTATTGGTTTCCTGAAAAAAGAATTCTATCACATTTTTCGCGATAAAAGATCGATGCTGATATTATTTGGAATGCCCATTGTGCAGTTGCTGCTTTTTGGTTTTGTTATCACCAACGACCTTAAAGATGTTAAAATGGCTGTTGTTGATCATTCTAAAGATGAATATACATCTGAAATCATTAATAAGATAACCTCTTCGGGCTATTTTAAACTTGTTAAGAATCTGGATGGCATTGCACAGGTAGATGAGCTTTTCCGAAAAGGAGAAACGAAGCTGGTTTTGGTGTTTGAGCCTGATTTTGGACAAAATCTGATTAAAGGATCAAAAGCTTCGGTGCAAATATTGACTGATGCTTCGGAACCGAATATGGCAAGTTTAGAGGTGAATTATCTTCAGGGAATTCTTCAAAATTACAATCTGGAAATTAATAGAGGAAAGATAGTTCCCAGTCAAATCACACCCCAGACAAGAATGTATTTTAATCCCAACATGGAGAGTGTTTACATGTTTGTTCCGGGAATTATGGCCACAATTTTAATGTTGGTTTCTGCCATGATGACTTCTATATCTATTGCACGTGAAAAGGAAATGGGAACCATGGAGATTTTGCTGGTTTCGCCATTGCGTCCTTTGCAAATCATCTTAGGGAAAGTTACTCCTTATCTGTTTTTGTCGTTTATTAATGCTTTGGTAATTGTCGGAATGGGCTATTTTGTATTTGGAGTTCCGGTTTTGGGTAGTTTCGCCTTACTTATGGCAGAGAGTCTTTTGTTTATTTTGATGGCTCTTTCTTTAGGAATCTTTATTTCAACCGTTTCGGACAGTCAGCAGGTTGCTATGATGCTTTCTATGTTTGCATTAATGCTGCCAACAATTTTGCTTTCAGGTTTCATTTTCCCTTTACGGAATATGCCTGTACCTCTGCAAATAATCAGTCATATTATTCCACCACGATGGTTCATTGTAATCATCAAAAATATCATGTTAAAGGGAGCCGGATTTGAATTTGTTTGGAAAGAAACCTTAATTCTTATTGGAATGACTGCTGGATTTATTGGTCTTAGCGTCAAAAAGTTTAAAATCAGATTGGAGTAATACCCATCGAGATTTAAATTTATTTTTAACTGCAATGTAAATAAAAGATGCGCACTATAAAATTCATATTACAAAAAGAGTTTCTTCAGATTTTTAGAAACAAAAGTATGTTGCCTGTAATTTTTGTTATGCCAATTATTCAGCTTTGTGTATTGGTATTTGCAGCAACTTACGAAATGAAAAATACCAATTTATTTGTTGTTGATAAAGATCTTTCCAGCCATTCCCGTGAACTGATTTCCAAATTTAACGGTTCTCCTTTTTTTACGGTTAAGGATATCGATTTTTCGATTAATAACGCTGAAGATGAGTTGTTAAAGGACGATGTTGATGCGATTCTGGTTTTTGAAAATGGCTTTGGAAAGTTGGTGGATAAAAAAGAGCCTGCAGAGGTTCAGGTGTTGGTAAATGCAATAGATGCCAGTGCTGCCGGATTATACAATGCCTACATTTTATCGGTAATACAGGAATATAATTTGCAGCTCAAAGCTAAACTTCAGATTGTAGGAAAAGACAACGGAATTCATTTGGTTCAAAATACATATTCCTTTTTGTTTAATCCTGAAATGAAATACATTCCCTATATGCTGCCGGGAATTCTGGTTTTATTGGTAACTGTAATTGGCCTGTTTTTATCTGCAATGAATGTGGTGCGCGAAAAGGAAATTGGGACTATCGAACAAATTAACGTGACACCAATTAAAAAATATCAATTCCTTATTGGAAAGCTAATCCCGTTTTTGGTGATTGGTTTTTTTGAACTGGGAGTTGGTTTGCTGCTAGCTGCATTTGTGTTCAAAATTCCAATTTTAGGTTCGGTTTGGTTAATTTATTTAGTTGCATTTGTTTATCTGCTTACTATTTTAGGAATTGGCTTATTAATATCAACCCAAACCGATACGCAGCAACAAGCCATGTTTATTGCCTGGTTTTTCATGATTATTTTTATCATGATGAGTGGGTTGTTTACGCCCACCGATAGTATGCCCATGTGGGGACAAAAACTGAATTATTTAAATCCTGTCGCTTATTTCATTAAAATAATTAGAATGATTATGCTGAAGGGATCCGGATTTATGGATGTTGCAAAGGAGTTGAGTATTCTGGGAGTGTACGCTGTTGCAATACTGGGGATTGCCGTAAATCGGTATCGAAAAGTTGCTTAACAACTTTAATTTTTGTCTGATTCTAAAGGAAGCTTGCAAGTGTAAAGAATACTTACGCTTACAAAGTCTTGACTTTATTTTATGAAGTCAAGACTTTGTAAAATAATATTTAGACTTTATTCAATAAAGTCTGCTTGTAAATAGGATGAGTTAACTGATCACTCTACTTTTACTGAAGTTGAATGTTGAATTTATTGAAACAGGGGATTATTTACCGATAATAATGTGACGTTAACCTATTTCTAATTTCATGTTTTGTCAATATAATTTTATTTTGAGATCTATTTAAATCTTCCATCATGTTTGCAGAACATTATAAATTTCATGAGCCATTACATCTGGAGTTTCTTAAAATTGAAAGGAAGCGGGTTGGCATCATTTTAGTTCTTTTCCTAATCAGCTCCGTTTTAATTCCAGTGCTGCATCATTTAAGTCCTAATTTACTGAGAGCCTCTTTGAATAACAAAAAGTTTGTTGATTCGATGTTCTTTTGGTGGATGATTTTTTTCCTGTTCGAAATTTTTGTGTTTATCCGGATGAATTGGCTCATTAGAAACAAGCGCTCCATTTCTAAAAAAATTTTGATTCCCAATTTAATTATGGAGTTTGGATTACCAGCCGTTATTCTACTTAATGCAATAAAATATGACAACTCACTTTTGCTGTTGGAATACGATGGGCTTACTTTTTATTTTTTGCTTTTGATGCTGTCGGCAATGCATCTTGATTTTAAGATCTCTCTGGGTGCCGGTATATTGGCTTGCATTGGATATTGGGGCGTTTCTTACTGGGGAATACAATTTTTGAAACCTGCTGGAGATGTTGAGCAAATGATTGAAATTTATTTGATGAGGAGTATGGGTTTGTTGTCAGCAGGAATAATTGCAGGTGTGGTAGCTGCAGAAATACGAAAGAGAGTGAATAATCTGCTGAAAGCAAAAGATGATCAAAATGAAATGGAATCTCTTCTTGGTCAGCAGTTATCAACACATATAGCGAAAGAATTGATTTTGCATAAAAATGATAAGGTAGGGCAAAAAATGACAGGATCTATTATGTTCATGGATATTCGTAATTTCACATCAATGGCCGATCAGCAGAGTCCTGAAGAAACTATCGAATTTCAAAATGCAATTTTTGATCCTCTTATCCGGATTATCGAGAAGAATAATGGAATTATTCACCAAATATTGGGGGATGGATTCATGGCTTCTTTTGGTGTTGCAGTTGAAAATCCAAATCATGTGTTTGATGCTTATTGTGCGGGTGTTCAAATAGTCGAAGTTATTAATCATTGCAGGAATGAGATAAACGGCGATAAAACCCGTGTTGGCATAGGTCTTCATTGTGGCGAAGTAATTACGGGGAATATAGGGAATGAAATCCGAAAACAATTTTCCATTGCGGGCAAAAATGTAATAATAGCTTCCCGAATAGAACAGTTGAATAAGCAATTCGATTCACAATTTTTAGTGAGCAGGGCAGTCGCCGATCAATTAAATGGCAATCGTAATATTTTAATTAATCTTGGAAAAATTAAGATGAAAGGAATTGATGAAAAAATTGAATTGTTTCAGGTGGTATAATTCATTAAAAACCAGCATTCCTGGCATCAAGTAACTTCAGTTTTGTTTTTATGCTCTCGTATTAAACAGCTTCTGTTCTGCGTTTTTTTCATTTTAAATACCATTTTATTCATAATTATGCTTTTCTGATTGCTTTAAAGCAGATGATCCTACACCTTATATATTGAGCTTGATTTTGTTAAATTGACTTGTTTTGGTGATTAAATAAATTATATTTGTGATAAAAATCCCTATTTTTAATATTTATAAATAGAGGCTAATTTAGAATGGTATTACGAAAAAATATAAACATTTTTGTAGTCTTAATAGTAAAAAGAATGTACTGGCTTGTTGCTGGGATGAGTTGTGATGTTGAAATATAACAAGTTGAATCAAATTACATTTAATGATTGTAAGAAGATTAGTATCAATAATTATCGTTGTCGTTCTGGTTATTCTTGACCAGACCTTAAGTTTCTCTACACAGGAAGCTCCCGCTGTGCCGATCAATAACAGTATCGAAGCAGTGTCTCATAGAATTTCAAATAAATTATCTGATTGCGACCAAACTAAAAGGGCAGATAAAATACTAAATCGCTTTTTAAGGAAGTGGGAAGTTGCAGGCGCAACCATTGCTGTTGTTAAAGATGGTAAATTGGTTTTTGCGAAAGGCTATGGTTATTCTGATGTGGATAAAGAGAAAGAGGTTGTGCCATCCAGTTTGTTTCGAATTGCGAGCGTTTCTAAATTGGTTACTGCAACGGCAATTATGAAATTGCAGGAGGAAGGTAAATTACATTTAGATGATTACGTTTTTGGGGAACATGGTATTCTGAATGATGAGACATACAGCAACATTAAGGATAAGCGAACCAAAAGAATTACTGTGGAGCATTTACTGCGTCATTCATCTGGATTTTCAAGCAAATACGGAGATCCAATGTTTTTGCCTTTGGCAATAGCAAAAAAAATGAATGTTGAACCACCAATCGATGCTCAAACTACGATTCAGTTTGCCTTATCAAGAAGATTAAGCTTTACGCCCGGAACCAGAGGGAGTTATTCTAACCTGGGTTACGTTATTCTCGAGAAAGTAATTGAGAAACTGGCTGAAGAACCCTATGAAGAATATGTTCAAGCTCATATTTTAAATCCTTCAGGAATTTTTGATATGCATTTAGGGAAAAGCCTTCAAAAGGATCACTTCCCTAATGAGGTAAATTATTACGAGCAGTCTGATGCGATTAAGATTTCTTCGTTTGACGGATCTGGAAAAACTGTTTTTAGAAGCAATGGTGGAAATAATTTAGAAGTTCTTGGTGGTGCAGGTGGTTGGATTGCATCAGGCGCTGAACTGATTAAATTTATGATGGCCATTGATGGTGATGATACTCTTCCAGACATTCTTTCCAGAAAAAGCATAAAATATATGACCACGCCCAATAAGCTTGGGCATAGTCCAATTGGCTGGAAAGGAACCCGAGGTGATGGTACATGGTGGAGAACCGGTACTTTAGCAGGAAGTTCTGCTTTGTTAAAGCACAATAAAAATGGCGTAAGCTATGTAATCATTACAAATAGTTCTACTTGGCGCGGCTCCGATTTTACTAAGGATTTAAGCGCGCTGATGACTCAATTTTTAAGGTCGGTAAAGGAATGGCCGGATCATGATCTTTTTAATCATTTTGAAGCCCGCCAAGAGGTAATTGCTCTTGATAAATTGCCGTCCTATCAAGATTGGAGCTAAATCTAATTTTTCTGCGTCTCTTTTTCAGAGTAAATTTAGTTTTTGATTGCTCCCAAATTTCATTTGAGTATTCGTCGTGTCTTTTAATTGTTCATTGAAAGGTTTCGTTGTTATTTGTGCAATGTGGTTTACTTATGCGATTTAGGTGATTACTCAAATAAATTAGATCCTTTCTTTGTATTTCCGATAAAGTGATGGGTTTTGTGATAATTTATTACTAAAAATCAAACTAATTAGATAAATTGAAGTAAAATATCATTAAATGATATTGAATTCTAATCAAGTTTGGTATTTTTGCATTCAAATTGAATAATACACAAACACAAACATACTTAACAAATGGAAACTCGTAGAATCTTAGCTATTAATCCTGGCTCCACATCTACTAAGATCGCTGTATTTCAGGGAGATAAATCCGTCTTTTTGAAAAATATAAAACATTCGAACGAAGAATTGGCTCAGTTTGGTAAAATTTCTGAACAGTTCGAATTTCGTAAGAATATTATTATGAAAGAGCTGGTAGATGCAGAAATTCAAATAGATTTAATCGAAGCAGTTGTCGGAAGAGGAGGATTGGTTAAACCAATTGAATCTGGAATTTACTCAGTAAACGAGCGCTTGAAAGAAGATTTAAGAATTGGTGTTCTTGGAGAGCATGCGAGTAATTTAGGTGGTTTAATAGCCGATAATATTGCTCAGGCATTACCAAGAGCGAAAGCTTATATTGCAGATCCGGTTGTTGTTGATGAAATGATTGATGTTGCCAGAATATCAGGGCATCCGGAATTTCAAAGAGTGTCTATTTTTCATGCTCTGAATCAGAAAGCAATTGGCCGGGCTTTTGCGCAGTCGGTTGATAAAAAGTATGAGGAAATTAATGTGATTGTTGCTCACTTAGGGGGCGGAATTTCTGTAGGTGCTCACTGTAAAGGACGAGTAATTGATGTAAACAATGCTTTAGATGGTGAAGGACCGTTTTCTCCTGAGAGATCGGGTACGCTTCCTGCCGGAGCATTGGCAAAACTTTGTTTTAGCGGAGACTATACCCTTGAAGATGTAAAAAAAATGATCAAAGGCGAAGGAGGTTTGGTTGCTCATTTAGGAACAAATGATGCTTATGATGTTGAGTTAAAAGCCAAAGCCGGTGATGCAAATGCAAAATTGATTCAGGATGCTATGTCATATCAGGTTGGGAAATCTATTGGAGAAATGGCAGCAGTTTTAAAAGGTAAGGTGGATGGAATTCTGCTGACAGGTGGAATTGCTCATAATCCGGATTTGGTAAATTATATAAAAGAAATGGTTTCCTTTATTGCTCCTGTGGTTGTATATCCCGGAGAAGATGAAATGAAAGCACTGGCAATGAATGGATATATGGTTCTGCGTGGTGAAATTCAGCCCCGGGAATATTGTTAATAATATAACAGTCTAATAAAGAAAGCCTTCGGTAATGCACCGAAGGCTTTTTTTGTGTTGTATGTGAAAAATTGCAGTTTAAAAGAAGTCTAAATTCAAATTAGCTATGTTTTACAGCATCACCTGTTGAATATAAAGAAAAATTATTATGCAAATTTATTTAGTAAGATATTATATTTTATAGGGTGTTTGTTGATTTTGATATATTATGTGATGTTGATTTTTTTAGTAAAACGTTTAATGTGTTGTATTAGAGTTGGTAAAATTAAATAGAGAAAAATTTCTTTATTTTTTTTATCTTCAAAGAGAAACTCTATTAATATTAACTCTTAAACCATTACTTTATGGATTTTCAAGAAAAATTAGTGCAGGATTTGGTTTCCAAACATGGGAAAGACCGGGAAAATCTGCTTCCAATTTTACAGGGAGTGATTGATCAGGAGCGATTTCTTTCTGAGGAAGCAATTCTAAAAATTTCGAAGGAAATGAGTATTCCAGCTGCAGATGTTTATGGAACTGCAAGTTTTTACTCTTTTCTGGATATTGAACCACGAGGGAAGTATGTAATTCGTGTATGTAAAACCATCACGTGTGCAATGAAGGGGAAAAATCAAATTGTTCTCGCATTAGAGAATTTTTTGAAAATTAAAGTTGGTGAAACTACAATCGATAAAAAATTTACCATTCTTCAAACAAACTGTTTGGGGTGGTGCCACAAGGCTCCTGCCATGTTAATAAACGATGAGGTATATACAGAGCTAAGTCCGGAGAAAGTTGTGGATATTCTGCGTGAGTACAAGGAGAAAAATTAAACATCAAAACCTAACAAAGCAAAACTAACATCTAAATACCCTTAGGTATGACAACAACAGCAACTAAAAAACAACTTCATAGAATCGATTTAATCTTTAATAATGATGATGATTGTAAAGAGATTCTTCGAAATGCATTGTCAAGATCTGACCAGGAGATTGTCAATGAAATGGTGAATTCTGGTCTTAAAGGCAGAGGCGGGGCAGGTTTCCCTACAGGATTAAAATGGAAACTGACTGCTGAATCTAAAGAAAAAGAAAAATATGTAATCTGTAATGCAGATGAAGGAGAACCTGGAACGTTTAAAGACAGGGAAATATTAACCAGAGTACCTCATAAGGTTCTTTCGGGTATGGCTATGTGTGCCAAAATAATCGGAGCACAAAAAGGCTATATTTATTTAAGAGGAGAATATAAATTCTTAGTTCCTGATTTAAAGAAAGAGCTAAGAAAATTTCATGATATATTGGATGAGTTGGGATTGGATTTCCGGGTTGAAATTTTTTTAGGAAGCGGAGCATATATTTGTGGTGAAGAGAGTGCTCTGATTGAATCCATGGAAGGCAAAAGAGGGGAACCTAGAAATAAACCCCCATTTCCTAGTGTGAATGGTTTTAAAGGAAAACCTACAGTAGTTAATAATGTGGAAACCCTGGCACATTCATACACAATATTAAAATTTGGAGCCAAAAAGTTTAGAGATCTTGGAGTTAAGGATTCTCGTGGGTCTAAGGTGTTTTCCGTATCCGGAGATACTCCGATACCGGGTATTTATGAGTTGGAATTAGGCATGACAGTTCAAGACTTTGTTGATGATTTTGGCGATGGCGATTGCAAGGCAGTTCAGGTTGGCGGTGCATCAGGTTTTTTGGTTCCGCGTAAGCGATTTGGAAAAACGACTATTGGTTATGAAGGGAAATTAACTGGTATATCCTTGCCTACCGGAGGATCCATGATGATCTTTAATAGTTCACGATCCATGTATAATGTTCTTAATAATTATCTGGAATTCTTTGAGGAAGAATCTTGCGGACAGTGCACTCCTTGCCGGGTTGGATGTCAGCAGCTTTTAAAAGGAATTAAAGCGGTTAAACGTGGCGAAAAACCAACCTCTTATCTCGATCAACTACTTAAATTAACTGAAACCATGAAGTTGACAGCTAAATGTGGATTGGGTCAGTCAGTGGCGAATTCGTTTTCGTCTATTGTAGAAAACTTCCGCGAGGAGATGATTTATTAGGGAGAAAATAACCAATCTGAATTTTGAACAATTTAAACTGAAATTGATATGTCAAACATGGTGAATTTAACAATTAATGGAATTGCTGTTAGTGTTGAGGAAAATAAGACCATACTCGAGGCAGCAAAACATCTCCATATAAAAATACCAACGCTTTGTTATCACAAAGACCTTTGTGTAGCAGGAAACTGCAGAGTTTGCGTTGTCGAACAAGTGGGTAATCATAAATTAGTAGCATCCTGTGCCACTCCTGTTGCAGAGGGGATGGAGATCAATACAAACACTTTAAAGGTAAGAAATTGCCGCAAGCATATTATTGAGCTTTTACTCACAGAGCATAGAGAAGAGTGTACAAAATGCTATCGTAACGGGCATTGCGAATTGCAGGCATTATCTGCAGAATATCAAATCACAAATCAGGATTTTATTGATTTGGTACCGGATAAAAATTATACCGTTGACAGGCTTTCTCCCGCAATTGAGAAGGATGACAGCAAGTGTATCCGTTGTCAGAGATGTGTTCGTACATGTGCTGAAATACAGAGTGTTGGTGCTATTGCAGTTGCTCATAAAGGATCTGAGATGAAGATTTCTACATTTTTTGATCGATCGCTTGACGAAGTTGTTTGTACCAATTGCGGTCAGTGTATTGTTCATTGTCCCACGGGCGCATTAACCGAAAAATCATATGTAGAGAAAGTATGGGATGCGCTCGCCGATCCGGATACACACGTTATTGTACAAACAGCTCCGGCCGTTCGTGTTGGATTGGGAGAGGAATTGGGTTTAGGACTGGGAACCCGAGTTACAGGCAAAATGGTTTCTGCTTTAAAAAGATTGGGTTTTGATTCCGTTCTGGATACCAATTTTACCGCTGATTTAACCATTATGGAGGAAGGAACAGAACTGCTAACCCGATTAAAGCGGGCACTTGTGGATGATGATCCTGATGTTGCCTTGCCAATGGCTACTTCTTGTTCGCCGGGTTGGGTAAAATACATAGAGCATAAGTATCCTGAGTATCTGCCTAATCTTTCTACTTGTAAATCACCGCAACAAATGTTTGGCGCTTTGGCTAAGACGTATTACGCTAAAAATGTAAATGTTGCGCCGGAGAATATCGTATCTGTTTCTATTATGCCTTGTACGGCTAAGAAATTTGAGGCAAATCGTCCTGAAATGAAAGACAGCGGTTATAAGGATGTTGATTATGTATTGACTACCAGAGAATTGGCCGTAATGATAAAACAAGCAGGTATCGAATTCGAAAAATTAAATGATGAAATTTTTGATTCAATTATGGGTGTCGGTTCTGGTGCAGGAGCTATTTTTGGTGCTACTGGCGGCGTTATGGAAGCTGCATTGAGAACGGCTTACGAGATAGTTACAGGTCGCGAAGTTCCATTTGATAATTTGGAGATTATTCCGGTTCGTGGCTTGGAAGGAGTAAAAGAGGCAACTGTTAAAATTGAGGGAACTGTTGAAGCGTGGAATTTTCTGGAAGGAGCCGAATTAAAATGCGCAATAACCAATGGTCTCGAGAATGCTCATAAATTGCTGGAAGCAATTAAGAGAGGCGATAAATTCTATCATTTTATTGAGATAATGGCTTGTCCGGGCGGATGTTTGGGCGGTGGTGGTCAGCCATTCCCTGTTGATAATGAAATTCGATTACAGAGGATGAATGCTCTTTACGAAGAGGATAGAAATCTTCCAATTCGAAAATCTCATGAAAATCCTGAAATTGTTCAGATTTATAAGGAGTTTTTGGATGAGCCTCTAAGTCATAAATCACATAAACTTCTTCATACTTCTTACGTGAAGAGGGAACAGTATTAGTGTTTAATTAAAGACTAATGAGTGGTTATTGGTAAGTAAAAAAAGATCCGGTTTTGTGGCCGGATCTTTTGTTTGTATTTAAAATTGATTGATCACTTTTCGAATAGCAACCAGTTTAGTCAATAAATCTTCTAAATAATCCAGGTGAAGCATGTTGGCTCCATCCGATTTTGCGTTTGCCGGATCAGGATGAGTTTCGATGAAGATTCCATCCACACCAACAGCAATACCTGCTTTGGCAACAGTTTCGATTAATTCAGGGCGACCACCGGTAACTCCGCTTGTTTGGTTTGGTTGTTGCAACGAGTGAGTAATGTCCAAAACCACAGGACAATTATTCTCTTGCATCACAGGAATTCCTCTGTAATCTATAATCATATCCTGATACCCGAACATATTTCCTCGATCTGTTAAGATCACTTGGTTATTTCCTGATTCGCGCACTTTATTTACAGCAAATTTCATCGATTCAGCAGAAAGAAACTGGCCTTTTTTAATATTAACAACTTTTCCTGTTTCTGCTGCAGCAACCAATAAATCAGTTTGGCGACATAAAAAAGCAGGAATCTGCAAGACATCAACATAAGCTGCAGCCATTGCTGCCTCTTCAGCAGTGTGAATATCTGTAACAGTAGGTACGCCAAAAGTATCGCTTACCTTTTTCAAGATTTTTAAAGCTTTTTCATCACCAATACCTGCAAAAGAATCTAATCTGGATCGGTTTGCTTTTCGGTATGATCCCTTAAAAATGAAAGGGATTTCAAGCTTATCGGTAATCTGAACAATTCGCTCAGCAATTTTCATGGCAATTTCTTCACCTTCAATGGCACAAGGACCGGCCAAAAGAAAGAAGTTACCACTATCTGTATGTTTTATATTTGGAATATTTTCTATCATGATGTTCTAATTTATTTAGAAGCTGTTTAAATTTATTTTTAGAAATTTTTATCGAAGAAAAAAAACTCAGAATAAGGCAAATTTGATGCGAATAGTGGTTCTATTTAAAGATAATTTAACGCAATTATGAGGTTTTTGACTTATAAAAAAGCGAAAATATAAATCTTTAAACAGTTTCTTAGGGCAAAAGTAACAATTTTTGCTTGTTTAAGCAGAAATTAAAACCTGTTCTTCCACCAGCTTCTTAATCTTTCCCAAATTTTTAATTCCTGAGCATTTTGCTGTGGTATGTACAATCTTTGAGTTTTTATTTGATCCGGAAGGTATTGCTGATCTACAAAATTACCCGGATAATCATGGGAGTATAAATAGTCCTTTTTGTACCCCAGATCTTTCATTAGTTTGGTTGGAGCATTTCGTAAATGAAGAGGCACAGGTAAATTTCCAGTTTCTCTAACCAATGCCTGAGCTCTGCCAATTGCCATGTAAGCAGCATTACTTTTGGGCGAAGTTGCCAGATAAATGGCTGTTTCGGATAAAATAATGCGTGATTCCGGCATTCCAACCAAATTAACCGATTGAAAACAGGCATTTGCAAGCAAAAGGGCATTCGGATTTGCCAGTCCAATATCTTCACTCGCCGATATTACCAGTCTTCGGGCAATAAATTTTGGTTGTTCTCCACCTTCAATCATTCGGGCCAGCCAATACACAGCAGCATCAGGATCTCCGCCACGAATTGATTTTATTAGAGCAGAAGCAATGTCAAAATGCTGTTCTCCATCCTTATCATACATCGAGGGGTTTTCCTGCAACTCTCTGGTCACCATCTCGTTGGTAATGCTTATTGATGTGGTATTTTGAGAATTCACAACCAATTCCAGAATGTTTAAAAGTTTTCGGGCATCTCCACCTGAAAATTTTAGCAGTGCATCTTTTTCAGGAGTAAGAATTTCTTTTTCTTTTAGGTAGCTGTCGTTGGCAACAGCATAATCAATCAGGGCTTCCAAATCTGCTTTCTCCTGAGCCTTTAGCACATAAACCTGGCATCTTGAAAGCAAGGGAGATATTACTTCGAAGGATGGATTTTCTGTTGTTGCTCCAATCAAAGTTACGGTTCCATTTTCAACAGCTCCCAATAATGAATCCTGCTGCGATTTACTGAATCGATGGATTTCATCAATAAATAAAATGGGATTTGGAGTATTGAAGAATTTTTGTTTTTCAGCTTTGGAAATTACTTCCCGTACATCTTTTACTCCCGAATTTACAGCCGAAAGAGTATAGAATGGCCGGTTGAGTTGTTTGGCGATGATTTTGGCCAAAGTTGTTTTACCAACACCGGGAGGTCCCCATAAAATGAATGAGGACACATTGCCTGATTCAATCATTTTACGTAAAACGGCGTTTTCCCCGACCAAATGTTTCTGACCTAGATAATTTTTCAGATCAGTGGGGCGTAATCGTTCAGCTAAGGGTTGATTGGGAGTCATGTATTTTGTATTCTGTTTGTTATGCTTGATTTAGTCTTTATTGCAGTATCTTTTAATTACGTTGTAAGCATCAATTAAGCCCAATTCGCCGGCCTTACTTAAATCTTCGTAAGCCAGATCCTTCTGATCAAGAAATAGATAGACTAAACCTCGGTTATAGTATGCCTCAGTAAAATTAGGATCCAGTTGAATCACCCAATCGTAATCGGCAATAGCCTTTTTAAATTGTTTCGATTTGGCATATGCGTTACCTCGGTTGTATATGGAAAACAAGAAGGATGGATCGAGTTGTATTGCCTTTGTGTAATCGGCAATAGCACTGCTGTAATCCACAATTGTCTCGTTTTTCTTTTTCTTTTGTTCCGGATCAAGATTAAGTAACGATTCTCCTGCTTCACCAATGGATTGAATGTAATCGGTCATAGCAGCAGATGCATTCGCACGATTGAAATAAGCAAAGCAAAAATCGTTTTTATTCTCAATTGCGATACTAAAATCCTCAATTGCCTTATTAAATTTCTTGTCTAACAAATAGTAAGTTCCACGTTGAAAGTAGCCATCGGCATTCTTTGCTTCAATCTTAGAATTGGCATTCGCAATTTGTTCGTCAATTATTTTCTTGGGGTATTTAAAATGTCTGTTATTAATTGTAAATGCCGGATTGTAATTTTGTTTTTGATTGTAATTCATTATTGCCTGGTCGTAATATTGAACCTTACCGGCTCGTAAAATATCAAAATCCAAGTGAGTAATGTGAAAATTATCTTCTAACTGTATGGTAACATATTTATCCTGAACACGGCCTTTAATGATGTCCTCGGTAAAGGATTCCCTTGAATTTAAGTCGATCAGTTTTTGGAAATTCTCAGTTGTATCAACAAAGGCCGACATGGCGCCTTCATTTTTCATTTTTTTATAGCGCTCGATAATGAGCAAAGCCTGATTTCTATCCTGAATGGAACCATCAATATTATTCAATTGTCGTTTTGCCGAAGATCTTGCCAAATATGCTTTTGCAAAATCAGGATAAATTTTAATGGCTGTTGTGTAATCTGCAATAGCACCCTTAAAATCTCCAATGTCCATTTTAACAAATCCCCGGTTAAAATAAATAAGCATGTTATCAGGATTCATTTCCAAAACATTGTTAAAATCCTCAATGGCCGAATTGTAGTCACCAATTTCAGATTTTAGTAAAGCTCTGTTGTAATAACAGTGTGCATTGTTTGGATCCAACTCCAGAACCGTATTGTAATCTTCAAGAGCTCCTTTGGGATTTTTATTTGCATAATTGGCAATTCCTCTACTCATAATTACCCGTGTGTTTTCCGGTTCTATTTTAAGAGCTCGGTCGTAATCTTTAATGGCTTCATCGTATTCTTTTTTCTTGAATTTTAAATAGCCTCTGTTTCCAAATGCATCTGCCGAAAATTCGTTCAGTTGAATGGCTTTACTGCAATCCTGGATTGCCCCATCAGTATCTCCAAGATTATCGCGGACAATTGATCTGTTAAGATAGGCACCCATTAACTCAGGATCTATTTGAATGGCTTTTGAATAATTGGCATTGGCTTCGTTGAATTTTTCAAGAGCAGCTAAACTGTTCGCTTTACTGAAATAGATATTCGCATTGTTAGGTTTGAATTCCAAAGCTTTTTCAAAATCTTTTAAAGCTCCCTGATAGTTTTTTAACTGATATTGGGCGATGCCCCGATAGAGATAAGCAAAAGTGTAATTTGGATTTAATTCCAGAGCTTTTGTGTAGTCAACAATTGCACCGTTAAAATCTTCGAGCTGTGATTTTGCCAGTCCTCTGAAAAAAAACGGCTCGGGAAGGTATGGCTTAACCCGAATAATATCATTAAACTTTGTGATTGCTTCGGTATAATCATCAAACTGAATAGCACTTCTACCTTTATCGAATATATTTTCGGTGTTTAATTGTGCGCTAAGCTCAAAAGAGGTTAAACTGAATAGGAAGAGAATCAAAAGGGTTATTCTGGGCATTCTATATGTTTTTATGAGTAAAAGTTATCCGGATTACAAATTTAAGAAATAATATACTCCTTCTTTTAAATAATCACTCTATATAACAAAAAACACGCCAAATGATTTCCGTTTTTTCTTAAAAAGCCTTAAATTAAGAATAGAGCTTAAACTAATTACAGGAGGTTGAAATGAATAATATTCTGTTAAAGTACATGGAGAGTCGGTTTCAATCCAAAATAATTGATCCCCGAAGAGGTGTTTTTTGTGAAGGACCGGTAGTTACTATTTCACGGGAGTGTGGCTGTACTGCAATAAATATTGCAAATATGATGGCGGAAAAGCTTACCCTAAAAACAGGGAATAAGTGGACTTGCTTAACCAAGGAAATTCTTGAACAATCTGCAAAAGAATTGAATTTAGCGCCTGAGAAAATTGAATATGTTTTTAATTCGAAGGAGAAATCAACCTGGGATGAAATTTTAGCCGCTTTGTCGAGTAAATATTATCAAAGTGACCGTAAGATTAAAAAGACTATTTCGGATGTTGTTCGGGCATTTGCATCCAAAGGGAACTGCATTATAATTGGTAGAGGGGGAGTCGTTCTTACACAGAATATTGAACGGTCGTTTCATATTAAGCTACATGCTCCATTGGAATGGAGAGCTGCACAATTGCAGGAAATTTACAAGTTGAGTACCAACGAAATGTTGTCTTACGCAAAAGAGATTGATAAGAAAAGAGAGATTTTAAGAAACTATTTTAATAAAGAACCTCTTTCCAATACTGTTTTTGATGTGATTTATAACTCGAAAAATTTATCAGATGAGATGATTGCCGAAGCGAGTATTCATATGATGGAGATGAAAGGAGTGCTTGGCAAACACATCGTAATGAGATAAAAACGGAATAATGTAATTTTTTGGAGAAATTAACTTTAGGTTGATTTCTCTTTTTTATGCGTTATATTTTTAATTTATAATTAATACAACTTGTATTGATAGTATTTCATCGAAAAAATGAATGAAAACAGGCTGTTGACTTGCTTGTAATCGTGATTTTATTACTTTTGCAACCGTTTGAAAAGAGAATATTAAAGCAAAATATGATGAAAATTAAATTCCTTAGCGTATTGCTTTTAGCTGCAGGCATGTTACTGTCTACCGCAGTTAAAGCAGAGAAAAAAGAAAAAGAGGAGAAGAAAGAAGGTTATGTTTTTACTGATGTTAAAAGATTACCTGCTACTTCTGTAAAAAATCAACACAGATCTGGTACCTGCTGGTCATTTTCAGGATTATCATTTATCGAATCAGAAATGATTAGAATGGGAAAACCAGAAACTGACTTGTCGGAAATGTTTGTGGTTTATAACTGTTATTCAGATAAATCGATTAAGCATGTAAGATTAAACGGCAAATTTAACTTTGGTGGCGGAGGTGCATTTCACGATGTAACTTATGTGATGAAAAATTATGGTATTGTTCCAGAAAGTGTTTACCAAGGCTTAAACTATGGAGAAGAAGGACACACACATGGAGAATTGGATGTTGTTTTGAATGATTATGTTGAGGCGGTGATTAAAAATAAAAACAAAAAACTTACGCCGGTTTGGCACAACGGATTTGACGGAATATTGGATGCGTATTTAGGAGAACTTCCTACCAAGTTCGATTATGAAGGAAAGGAATATACTCCAAAATCATTTGCGAAGGACTTTGTTGGTGTGAATCCTGATGATTATATTGAAATAACCTCTTATACTCACCATCCTTTTTATGAGAAATTTATTATTGAGGTGCCTGATAACTGGTTGTGGAATGAGGTATACAATGTACCAATGAATGAGATGATGGAAATTATGGAAGGTGCAATCATGAAAGGTTACACAATTGGTTGGGCTTCTGATGTAAGTGAAAAAGGTTTTGCTTACCGAAAAGGTGTTGCGATTGTTCCGGGAGTTGATACAAAGAACATGACTGATTCGGAGATTTCTAAATGGGAAAATCTTTCGGAAAAAGAAAAAGATGATAAATTATTTGATTTTGACGAGCCTGGTACTGAAAAAGTAATTACTCAGGAAATGCGTCAGGAAGCGTTCGATAATTACAACACTACTGATGATCATGGAATGCATATTGTTGGAATTGCCAAAGATCAAAAAGACAACAAATATTTCATTGTGAAGAACTCATGGGGTACTGATAATAATCCTTACGATGGGTATTTTTATGCTTCTTATCCGTTTGTTGCGTATAAATCAATGTCTTTTATGATTCATAAAGATGCATTGTCGAAAGAAATGAAAAAGAAATTGGGCTTGTAATTGCCTAATACTTATAATATTTGAACCCCGGCCAATTGGTCGGGGTTTTTGTTTTTTACATCTTTGTAGACAATTTGTTTTATATGAATGCTAATATTCTTTATCTTAGTGGCTGTTTATTACTGATAAATGAAATAAAAATCCACGTTTAACGGGATTTATAATAACTTGAATGTAAAGATATTAATTATGAAAAAGATTTTTTTAGCTGCAGTAATCTGTATGTTTTCAAGCGCATTGTTCGCACAATTATCTTCGCCGATAAATTTTGGTTTACACGCAGGATTGGTTAGCACCAAAGCTGATACTGATATGGGAGGGTTGGCAGGAATTAAAGAAAAAGCCGATAACGGAATGATGCTTGGAGCCTTTTTACGAATTAATTTGAATAAATGGTATGTACAGCCAGAGTTGAATTATGTGTCCAGAAAATCTCAACTTGATATTCTTGGGGAATCGTATGATATTAAAACGAAGAGTTTGGATATACCGATGTTATTGGGTTACAAAATTGTAAAATTGCCGGCATTCAAATTAAGAGCATTTGCAGGACCGGTTGCTTCTTTTAAAATTGACGATAGTCTTAAAAGTAGCGTAGAAGGAAAATTAGATGGAGATTTTAAAGGTGCTGTTTGGAATGCAAAATTTGGCGCTGGTGTTGATGTTTGGAAATTGACATTGGATGTTGATTATGAAGTTGGTCTTTCTGATGTTGCGAATGACCTAAAGCAAAATATGGTAAATGTAACTTTAGGATTTAAAATCTTCTAAATTGCTTTTTCAATGATATTAAAAACTGCTGATTTCGATCAGCAGTTTTTTTTTCGATGAATATTTTTTGTAATTGCTATATTTACGTTTCTTCTAATCTTCGTTTAAAACAAATTTCAGTCATGTTACTAAGTCCCGAAAAAAAATTAGACCTTCTAAAAGTACTGGATTTCCTTGTGGAACAGGATATTGCATCCTTCCAGTTTTTAGCTGGCATTGCAGATGAAGTTAATTTTGCGAAAGGGGAAACGATATTTTCAAAAGGGGATTTGGGTGGAGCTGTATTTATTATTGCAAAAGGCTGTATTCAGATTCATGACGAAGGGCATATTTTTATTGAGCTGAAGGAAGGGAAAAGTTTTGGTGAGTATGCGCTGATAAAAACAGAAACTCGTTCAGCTTCTGCAAGTGCCAAAAGCGATTCTGTACTTCTGCGGATTACTGACGATCATATTCAGTTGCTTGAAGAAGAATTTGATGTTCGTATAATTGATGCCATCCTTAATCCACTCCGGAACATTCGGAAAAGAATGGTGGTAAAAGATCTTCTTGAGGAAGAATTAACTCAACAAAAGGCGACCATCGAAAAACAACGGAAAGAATTGGAGAGTTTGAATGCTACCAAAGACAAATTTTTCTCCATTATTGCGCATGACCTAAAAAATCCATTTGCTTCACTAATTGGAGCTTCAGATTTACTGGTTGAAAATGCTGATGAATTGTCTCAGGAACAAGTAAAAACTTTCTCTGGAATTATCAACCAGTCTGCCCGTCAGGCTTTTCGGTTATTAGAGAATTTATTAACATGGTCGAGAATGCAGACTGGTGTCATCGCATGGAAACCGAAAGAAATAGATTTATGGGATTTGGTGAACGAGGTTGTGATTTTGCATACCGGAAGCGCAGAAAATAAGGAGATCAATATAGAAGCAGTAATTGATGAGGATTTAAGGATTTTGGCTGATCCTAACATGATAAATACCGTTGTTCGTAACTTGGTATCCAATGCCATTAAATTTACTCCAAGGGGTGGCAGTATCACCGTTTCATCACATGTTACGCATAATCAGGTTGAGATTTGGGTGACTGATACAGGTATTGGAATTAATTCTGAGGGAAAGAAAAAACTATTTCGAATTGATGAACAGTTGATGAAATCGGGTACTGAAAATGAAACAGGAACAGGATTGGGGCTGATATTGTGCAAAGAATTTATTGAACTGCACAATGGGAACATTTGGGTAGAAAGCGAACCGGGGAAAGGCAGTTCTTTTAAGTTTTCTCTTCCTGTATCTTTATCTTCTTTATAATAACCTCTTAAAACATTTCACGTAACATCTGTTTGTATTCTTTATTTGAGTTGCATTGTTATACTTTAGGGCTTTCTTATTCTCTTAGTAAAGATTCTTGTATGAAGTATTTTAAGTACATCTTCTTTTCATTGTTTTTGTTTGCATCGATTAATGCTTATTCGATTGGACGAAAGAAAATTCTTGTTTTGCATTCTTATCATCAAGGCTTAAAATGGACTGAAAATGTTAATATTGGAATCCGGGAGGTGATGGATTCGTTAGGAAATAAGTTTGAACTGGACTATGAATACATGGATACCAAAAGGAATTCTTCCAAAGAGTATCTCGATAAAATAACTGAACTTTACGATTTAAAATTACAGCGCGAAAAGTATGATGCAATTATCGTTTCAGATAATAATGCGTTGTCTTTTGTGAAAGAAAACAGAGAAAAGTTCTTCAAAAATACCCCTATTGTATTTTGTGGCATTAATCATTTTAAAGACGAAATGATTGAGGGATTAAATAACATTACAGGTGTTGCCGAAGAGGTTGATTGGCATGGTGTTATTAATCTAATTATTAAAACAAGACCAGAAACAAAGAGCTTAGTTGTTATAAATGATGATAAAACAACTACTGCGAAGTTGAATAAATTATCGATTCTTGAGCAGGAGCAGCAATTTAAAGATAAACTTGAATTTATCTATTATGAAGATGAGGGTATGGATGAATTGATTGGGAAAATTCAAAAAATTCAAGGAGATACAGCAATTCTTTTATTAACATTTAACAAAGATAAATATGGTAAATTTATAAGTTTTCAGGACAATTTAGATTTGCTTATTCCCCAAAGCAAAGTGCCGATATATATTGCGTGGGCATTTTATATAAATAATGGAGTGATTGGTGGTAAGGTCGTGAGTGGAAGTTTGCATGGAAAAATAGCTGCTCGAATGGTGGAAAAAGTAATGAATGGAACACCAATAGAATCGATACCAATTTACCGAAAGCCATTGGATCAATTTGTGGTTGATTACAATGAAATTAAGCGATTTAATATTGATCAGAATGTACTTCCTGATAATACCTTTTTAGTAAATGCACCGCAATCTTTTTACAGCGAAAATAAAGAGTGGATTCAATTAATTGGAGGAATTACATTTCTGGCCACACTTATTATTTTGGTTTTATCAAGAGCGATTTTAAGACGGATTAGGGCTGAAAAAGATTTAATTATAGAGAAAAACCGCTTGAAAATATCCGTAAAGCATGAGCGTTTAATTGGTTTAATAGGACGTTTATTGAATGCATCCGAAGATTTTAAGAGCGTATTGGATGATGTTTTGAAGTTGATGACTGATGAATTGAATGTGGCAAGGATAAGTCTATATTCATTAAAGGACTCAACCAATACCGGGATTAAGATTAAAAGCAGGATCTCTTTAAAAGGGAAAAATATAAAGGATGTTAATCAGTTTTATTTTTCCGAAATTGATGAAATTATTTCACGGGTTAAAATGAATAAAAGTATTGTATCCCGCGATTTGTCGAATTTAACACAGAAAGAACAGGAATATTATAGCAGAAGAAATATTGGAGCGGTTGTTTTGCTGCCTGTAATGGTAGAAAATGAAGTGGTAGGTTTAATGGGATTTGCTCAAAATAAAGCACATGGCTGGACTCGGGACGAGATTAGTATCTTTTTTTCGACTGTAAATATGATTGCTAATGCCTGGGAACGAAATTCTTTAATGATTGATAGAATTGAGGCAGAACAAAAGAATGTCGAAGCTTTAAGAATGCTGGAGCAGTCATCGCGACTGGCTTCCATTGGGGTAATGGCTGCGGGAATAACACATGAAATTAATCAGCCCTTAAATGCAATTAAAATAACTGCGGACAGTGTATTGTTTTGGCAAAAAAGAAATCCGGGACAGCTGCCTGAGATGTTTACAAGAAAAATTCAAACTATTTCTGAAGGAACATCAAGAATTGATTCCATTATTAAGCACATGAGGACTTTTTGGGAGAAGCCTCACATATCAGAGGAAGAGATTGTTGATATGGTGGAAGGTGTAAACCGGTCTTTATCCTTGGTAAAAAGGCAGGTGTCGGATCATAGCATCGAATTAATCGATAATCTGCCAAAGAATGCAGTAAATGTGTACGCAAATTACATTCAGTTTGAACAGATTGTAGTCAACCTGATTGTGAATTCAATTCACTCTTTGGATAAAGTTCAGAAGGAGAATAAAAAAATTAAATTGAATGTTTATCAGGATTCCAAGCATGGAGTTTTGGAGATTCATGATAATGGAACAGGTATTGAATCAAGCATTCGGGAGAAAATATACGATCCGTTGTTTACAACCAAAGGAAATGAAAGCGGCAGTGGCTTAGGGATGGCGATCGTAAAAACATTTATTGATCGGTTTCAGGGAGAAATATCAGATTACAATAATGAAGATGGCGGGGCAAGTTTTATTTTACGTTTTAAATTGAAGGAAAATAGTTAAAGCAGTAGAGTGAAGATAGATTGGCGAAAGAGGAGAGTACTGTAAAAAATAAAATCAGAAAGAAAATGAAAATTCTTATTGTTGATGATGACATATCGAGTGGAACGGCCGTTGCTGAATTTATTGAGGAGCAATTGGCTTATTCTATTCATCTGTGTCATAATGGCGAAGAGGCATATAATTCTTTGAAGAATGAGGATTTTCAGATGGTTATTTCAGATCTGAGAATGCCTGGAATTTCAGGTTTGGATTTGCTGAAAAAAATAAAGCTTTTACCCAAAGGGGATGAGATTGAGGTAGTAATTATGACTGGTTTTGGTGATATGGAAAGTTCCATTGAAGCATTACGAGGCGGAGCATATGATTATCTGTTGAAACCGGTTAATATTGAAGAATTAGCTATTTTAATTGAGCGGGTTGCCGAGAAAATTCAATTGAAAGGCGAGAACAGGGATCTTAAAGAAAATATAAAGCAAACAATCTCTCACGTGAGGAGAGAGGAAGCCGAGCGAATTCAATATTACGAAACTACCATTCGTGAGATTACAAGCGTTGGTAAAATTGGTGTTTTTTCGGATGTTATGCGGGGAGTGGTGCATATGGCAGAGCAATTTCATGAAGATCGTTCGGTGCCGGTTTTAATTGAAGGAGAAACAGGAACAGGAAAAGAGGTTGTTGCGCGTTTGGTTCACTTCGGAAAATCGAGCGATGTTACAAAGCCATTTATTTCGATCAATTGTTCGGCAATTTCACCTGCACTATTTGAAAGTGAATTGTTTGGGTACGACGAAGGAGCTTTTACAGGCGCTCGTAAAGAGGGAAAGCCCGGCAAACTGGAGTTGGCACAGGGAGGAACTTTGTTTTTAGATGAAATTGGTGAAATGCCATTGGATATGCAGCCTAAATTGCTGCGCGTACTGCAACAGAGAGAAATGTATCGGGTTGGTGGAAGCAAACCTATTGAATTGGATGTTAGAGTAATTTTTGCCACCAACAGGAATTTAAAAGAAATGGTGGCCGAAAAAACATTCAGAAGTGATTTGTATTATCGTTTAAATACCGGACGATTGTATATTCCTCCTTTGCGGGAAAGAAAAGAAGCAATCTTATCTTTTTCTCAAATTTTTTTAGATCAGTATTCGAAGAAGAGGAACCGAAAGTTTCGATTCATAAGTAAGGATGCCAAAAAAATGATGCAGGATTATGCATGGCCAGGTAATATCAGGGAACTGAAAAATACAATTGAGAGGGCAACTTTGCTTTATAATGATTTAGAATTAAAACCCGAACATCTGAGGTTTTTGCAGGCCGATGACAATGAGCTTGAGCCCAAAGAACAGCCAATTGTTTTGGGGCGCATTGTTTTACCCGATGATGAATTAAGAATTGAGCAGTTAGAGCTGGAGATTGTTAGGAAAGCATTAAAAAAGTTTGATGATAATAAATCAAAAACAGCAGAATATCTGGGGATCACCAGAAGTGCTCTTCGCAGCAGAATGAATAAATTATAAGTACAGTTGAGGTTCGAATTTATCAGGGATTTTCTTTCCCTAAAATAGGTCGTAATAATTACATCGTGGGTGTGATTATTTTCCCCATATGTGTATTTTTTTCACATCTCTTTTGATGATTATAAGTGTTTGAAATGAGACGCTTGTTCGTTTTTGAAACAGATTGCACTAATAATGTTCAAAATTGAACATTATTAGTGCATTTATCAATTCTTCAGATATTTATTAAGTTCCTTGTTGTTAGCATGTTGTGTGTTTGTGCTTATGTGATCTCTATTTTACAGTTTTTTGGCATTCCTTTTGCGCTTAAATGGCTGATGTTTCATTTAAAATCTAAAGGGTATGGAAGTAAGGACTGATACACAAATTAAAAAGATCAATTTTAGGAGTAATAAAAGGAACCTTTTGGAATCATTTTTATCGGGTTCAAATGAATTAGGTCACGAACCGTTAAAAGTGGATTATAAACTTTTTATTGAAGCTGCGAATAAGAAAAACGTTCAGTTTGAATTTATTCGTTTGAAAAGTTTTAATCTGGATAAAACATCATTTGATATTAGTAATGCTCAAAATGCGTTACTCGAAGCTGATTATGCTTTGGCAGATTCAGGAATGCTGATTATCGATACTCAGGATCAGGATGTTTTATTAACCGTTTTTCTGGCAGAAGTACTTCATGTTGTGATACCGGCAAGCAAAATTCTTCATTCAATGGACGATTTTGAATTACTAAAAGGAAAGCGTGCCATTGAACTCGGTGGTGGAATAGCAAGTATTTCAGTTTCTTCTTCCGATAAAGGACACCGGTTTTCATCGAAAGTATTACGTACAATGGTTTATGTCCTCGAAGATATCTAGAAATTTTATCGATAATTATAGAGGGGCGTGGGATTCGCCCCTTTTTTGTTTCTTATGTTGCGGGGAACCTGGAGAGTTCAATTTTATTGTTATTCTTGTCCCGATGTATTCGGGACGGCATTCTACCGACTTGTTTTAATTTCAAAATGGTATTAAGCTTTAATTTGAACTAATTCCTGCAGTTCGTTATCCGATAAATCACCAATCCATTTTTCACCGGTTGCAACAGTTAAATCTGCCAAATGTTTCTTATCCTGTAACATTTGATTAATTTTTTCTTCAAAGGTTCCTTTTGAAATGATACGGTGTACCAGCACATTCTTTTTCTGTCCAATTCGGAAAGCCCTATCTGTGGCCTGAGCTTCAACAGCCGGATTCCACCATAAATCGTAATGAATAACATGGTTGGCTGCCGTTAAGTTTAATCCTGTACCACCCGCTTTTATAGATAGAATAAAGATTTTAACATGCTTCTTGTTCTGAAATTCTTCAACCATATCATCTCTTTTTTGGCGGGCAACACCACCATGCAAAAATAGCGGTCTGGTATCAAAAGCATCCTCCAGAATACGTGCAAGTATCTGACCCATTTCTTTGTATTGCGTGAAAATCAATACCTTTTCATTGTTCTCGCAGATCGAATGAAGCAGTTCCAACAGCATCTCCGTTTTGCCTGACAAATCAACCCGATCGTCTTCTTTCTTAAGAAACTGAGATGGGTGATTACAGATCTGTTTTAAGGCTGTCATCATTTTAAGCACTAATCCTTTCCTTTCTATCGAATTTGCCTCGGTATTATTCAGCGATTTAAGCATGCTGTCAACCACACTCTGATAAAGTGCAGTTTGTTCTTTTGTGAGCTGAATAAAACAGTCATGTTCAATTTTTTCAGGCAAATCATTTATAATTGACTTATCCGTTTTTAACCGCCGAAGAATAAAGGGACCGGTTATTTTTTTGAAACGTTCAAGCTGCAGTTTATTGTTATCATTTTCGATAGAAGAAGCAAAAGTTTTTTTAAAATACTTAGCCGACCCAAGATATCCTTTGTTAACAAAGTCGAATAAACTCCAGTATTCACTCAACCGATTTTCAACGGGTGTTCCACTAATAGCAATTTTTACCCCAGCTTTTAATTTCTTTACTATTTTTGTTTGCTCTGTTCCAGGATTTTTAATGTTTTGCGCTTCGTCAATAGCAAGTACTTCCCATTTAAATTTTTGAAATTTTGATGCATCGCTGCGTAACATGCCATAGGAGGTAATTACTAAGTCACATGCATCTGTTTTAAATTCACGTTTTGCGCCATGATAAATATGTGGAATCAACTCTGGGGCAAACCGTTCTATTTCTTTTTGCCAATTCGTAATTAAGGTGGTAGGTACAACAATTAGAGCCTTTCTTGTATCGAAACGGCCTTCATGCTTAAATTGCAGTAATAAACTGATGACCTGCAGTGTTTTTCCAAGTCCCATATCATCGGCAATAATACTTCCAAACCCGACCTTACTGTTTTTATACAACCATTGATATCCCCGCTCCTGATAAGGTCGTAAGGTGGCATTTAAATTCTTAGGGATGGCTTTTTGTTCCCCTTTCAACAGCTCGTTTATAATCTTTCGAGCAGTTGTTGACAGCGTAATTTTGGCTTCATGATATTCTTCTGACAGAGCAGATTGAAGCAGGTCAACACGTGAAAGATCCTTGTTTTCATCCAGATTATTAAGCAGTGTTTGAATCTCTTTTTGGTCAATCAACACATATTCACCTTTGATATTAACCACTCCGGATATGTTCCTAACCAATTTCTTAAATTCGCTAATCGGGATGGTTTTATCTCCTATAGCTATCTGCCATTCAAATTGAAGCATTTCATCAAGATTCAAGTAACTCTTGCCTGTAGAATCAGATTGCTTACTATCTAATTTTAATGATGCTTTAGGGCGAGCAAGGCTTTTTAGTGTATTAGGTAATAAAATGCGGATGCCCAACAACTTAACTGAGGGTAAGATTTTCAATAATACTTCAGCAAAACTATCTGCATCAAATATTAATTGTTCTGCACCTGAAGAAGAAATCAGTGGTTTTATAGCAGGAAAATCCCTCGATAAGCTTGCCAGTGATTGAAACAATGAGGCTTTGAACTTATTATATGCTTTATCCTCAATGAAATTATGGAGTGTTAATAGTTTCTGCATAGAATCTTTACGGTTTTCAACCCACAATTGTAGGTTAAAGGTATTCTCCTCTGCATTATCTTCTATTTTAATCAGTGGCACATAAGTTTTATCGCTTAGGTAAAACCGTTGAAGATATTGATGTATGGCTTCGGGAATTTGGTTTTCACTAAGCTCTGTAAATGAATGCTTGTGATTATTGAAGAATAATTGTTCGATTTTAGATTCAGTATCCTTATATAAAATATTAGAAGCAGGTGCTGCCGCCTTTATGAAGTGAGTTAAGAAAAGAGAGATAATAGTTATGGTTTGCTCACGAGGGGATAGGTATTTTCTCTTCCTTGCATTGATTTGTACTTGCATCAATTCTTGAGATACATCTTTCTGTAGTGTGTTAAATAACTCATTTACTTCCTCATTAATAACAGGCGGAATCCATCGGATAACATTCTGTTTTTTCTTCAATTCGAGTAGTTGAGGAATAAAAGCTCCACAGTCAGCCAGTTTTAGACTTAAATGATATGCTCTGTATAAAACCCTTAAGTCATTAGAGAGACGCTGTTCGTATTTTTTTGGTAAACGGGTCAAAAAGTTAATCAATGAATCAAAACCATCATCAGAAGCTTCAAAAGTCAAATCTCCTTTGTCGGAATGAAATATGACTTTATGAAAAGAGGTGTCATCATTTATAAATAACTCCAACTTTTCCATGCTTTCAAAAACCTTAGACTCAAATTCTACAACATCCTGATTCAGCAATGCTTTAGAATGACGACTTACAGCTTTGTAGTTTTTGCGTAATATGGGAACAAATGGCTTGTCGTAAAAAACCGTTTTTGTCTCTAGTAGCGATAACAAGTTATCCGTTTGTGGTATCACTTTCGAAAGGTCAAAATTACTGTCATTATCATTATTCTCATCAGATACAACAAGTGCTTCATCAAGGAATAGTTGTTCAAAATCTGGGATACTCATTTCTTTATTAAGTATCATCGCTGCTTTTGCCAGCTCCTTTAGAATATCCAGTCCATGTAATTGAAAAATTAAAAATGGGTTTCGATCAATTTCTGCCGAAAGCATATATATTACTGAGGCCAGATGTTTACATGGTACTGCCCAGTCAGGACAAGAACATTCCATATCAAAATCAGACCATGTATTTGGAAAAACGGCTATTTTATTCTTCTGCGCAATTTCATTCAGCTCATGAGGTAATTCGCGATTTAGTAAATGAGAAAGAACCAATGGGTCATCAGTTATAGCTTTTACCAACTTTGTTTTTTCTGCCTTTGTAAATATTGGAAGAGTGATCTCAACCTTATAAGGAGTACGCCGACTTCCTTTAACCTTAGCATCAATCCTATTGTTTGCTGTATTAATTTCCCTTACATAACCATTACGGGCATAACTTCTTCCACGGGGTAACCTATTGGAATAGTCAATATCTGTTAATGCTTGTAAAAAGTGTTCTCCCCACCATGTTTTACCAAATTGATGCGCCATATTGTTATATAGTTTGAACTACATTGTTCTTGTTTAAGTTATTCTTGAATAATCGTTTTCAACATTGTTTTCTGGAGCGGTTATCAATATTCCTGACCGCTATTCCAAGAGCTTTTCTGGATCCAGCAAATATAATGATCTTTTTAGTACGTGTTAAAGAAACATATTAAAGTAGTTCGGGCATTGCCGGAATAATCGCAGTATTTGATATTGGTTCATTTTTATCCTTACTTTCAATTAATTCTTCTGCACCAGAAGGTGTATTATTGTTGCCAACAGGCCGGAAGAGTTGGTTTCAGGAGCGTTTCAACGTCTTTTCATGTCCTAAATTTAACTGTTTTAAATGTGAAATTTTACTCCAGTCGTTTTAGGGACTAAATTGAATATAGCTATTTTAAGAATGCATCAAAATTGAAAAGCTTTTATTTGTAAATAGAATTGAGGTTCTTATTTGGGGTAACATCAATTCAAGAAAACAGGATAAATGCTGTATTGCTCATTTCAGGAGGTTTTTTTAGCCCCTTGGATTATCGGTTGTTTGTTATTTTGTTAATCAGTCGTTTCACTTGTAAATCACCAAATCCATATATTCCTTCTCGTTTACTAAATTCACTAAAGACGGGCTCGAATTCAATAGTATTAAGTTCGTCCATTATTTGAATAAGTGATTGTGTTGGTTTTCCTAAATTTCCTTTTTGTGGAAACCGGTCTCTTTGTGCTATAATGGCAGGATAAAGAAAAGGAAATTGAATTTCTAATTTCTTCGCTATTTTTAGCATTTTATTACAATCATTCTGTTGATAGAGTTTCCATAATTTACTTAATTCAATAATCTCAGATAATTCAATTTTTATTTTTGTCTGAAATGCTGTGATTAACTCTTTTTCATTCATTCCACCAAAACTATATTCACTTTTAAATTTGGGTCGAATTAAGAAAATAGATTGATTTTTATAATTTTCGTAAATCAAGTTAAGTACAAACCAAAAATTTACTTGACAAAATAAGTCATCTTCAAACCAAAAATTAATATCAACATTATCAGGAATACCTTGCATTTTCAGAAACTCGGGAACTGTTTTTTCATAATAATTCTGCTCATTGTAACCTTCATAATTTAGACTTATGAAGGTGGCTCTTGTATGAATAAGTTCAGTCAGATTGTTTCCTTCTACATTTCCATCTACCAAACATTCCCGAGCTACAATGAACTCGCCTTGAATAGCTTCAGGTAACTGATGTTTTAACGAATCCCCGTTTAGTATATGATATTGTTTCTTCATTCGTTTCTTTATAATAACCGCTAACGTTTTATAATATGGTCAGTAAGCGATTGCAACCGATTTCCTGTCAAGTGGCACGAAAATTTGAAGCGGACTACAACACTTTGCATACCGCTGAAACTCTTATTTATATGGTGTGTTGGTGGCCACTTTTTTGTCAAATCATTTTCTTCAAATCATTTTTCGCTGTTTTAATAAATGTTTCTTTGTCTTTCTTCACTTCTTTTAAAATTGCTTTCTGGTCGGCTGGTATCGTAAAATACTTTTCTGCCCACAAATTTATTTCAATCATTATGGGCAGCAAATCAATTCCTTTTTGGGTAAGCTTGTATAAAACCTTTGCTTTACTGTCAGGGTGGTCAGATTTAGTAATGATTCTGTTTTCTTCAAGTGTTTGCAGACGTGAAGCCAATATATTGGTTGCAATTTTCTCTTCTGATTTCAGAAAGTCGCCATAAGTACATTGTTTTGAAAACATTAAATCTCGAACAATAAGCAACGACCATTTGTCGCCCCAAATATCAAGCGAACAGCTAACGGGACAATTCGACCTTTTTTTTTTCTCTTTCATAAAAAAATATTTTACAAACAACTTGCAAAGCGCAAGTGGATGATTATCTTTGAACTTGCAATTTGCAAGCAAAAATAGTAAATTTTTAAATAGAGAGAAATATGGACTTAAGAAATAAGACAATTTTAATTACAGGAGGCAGTGCTGGCATTGGATTTGAAGCTGCCAAACAATTTTTAGAAATTGGTTCAAAGGTTATCATCACCGGACGGAATCAAGAAAAATTAGATGCCGCAAAAAAACTGTATCCGAATTTAATAGCTATAAAAAGTGATGCAGCAAAAGCTGAAGATGCAATTTCGCTCTACAATCAAGTTAAAGATTTGGGCGGAATTGATATTCTTTACAACAATGCAGGTGTTGGGGTTATGCCGTCAAATTTAGGTGTTACCAACAACAGGCATTTAGAAGGAGCTGCCTACGAAATGAATATCAATTACTTGGCTGTTATACGTTTAAATAATCTCTTTTTGGATATGCTGAAATCAAGAAAAGAAAGTGCAATCATCAACACAACATCCGTTTTAAGTTATGTGCCTTCATTGCTTGAAGCAACTTATTCGGCTACCAAAACTGCCCTGGCATTTTACACAAAATCGTTGAGAGAGCATTTACGAATTGCAAACAGCCATGTAAAAGTATTCGAACTATTGCCACCTGCGGTAGAAACCGAACTAATTGCTCATAGAAAGATAAAAAAAATGAGCACCGAAAAACTTATCAAAGGATTGATTGCAGGATTGAAAAAAGACCGATACACAATTCGTATGGGCTATACTTCAACCTTTTATTTTCTTAATCGCTTGTTCCCAAAATTGGCGTTTGCATTGGTTAATCCAAAGAAATCGGAGCAATATTTAAAATAAGAACACAACAGTATGAAAGCATATACAATATATCGTTAGAGTAAAAAAGATAAACTTCAACTTGTTGAGCTGTCCGCCCCAACTGTTAAAGAAAATGATGTTTTGATACAAATTTATCTTTTTTCACTTCTTTAATTGTTGCTTTTATGTTGGTTGGCGCTGTAAAATATTTGTCTGACCAAATGTAAACTTCCATAATTATTGGCAACAAGTCAATTCCTTTTTGTGTAAGTCAGTGCAATGTTTTAGCCTTACTGCCGGGGTGCTCCAGTTTTTCAATTATGTCGTTTTCTTCAAGTACTTTTAGTCTTGACACTAAAATATTGGTTGCGATACCTTCTTCCGACTTTAAAAAGTCATTAGAGTTTTTTTTATAAAACATCAAGTCTCGGATACTGAGTAATTACCACTTGTTGCCAAATACGTCAAGTGAACAACTCAATGGGCTGTTGGATCTTTTTTTACTCGTTTCATAAAATATTTTTAAAAAACAACTTGCATATTGAAAGTTGTTTGTATATTTACACTTGCAATATGCAAGTAAACTTACAAATTTATTTATAAACATAATGGAAAATTTATCAATTTTTGATTCTTATCAGTTAAATGGAGTACAGCTAAACAACCGAATTGTGATGGCTCCTATGACTAGAAGTCGATCTAATAATGTAGGTAATGTAGCAACTGAACTTACTGCAAAGTATTATGAACAAAGAGCTTCTGCAGGCGTAATTATTACAGAAGGTACTTTTATAAGCGAAGAAGCTATAGGTGTTGTTAACGTTCCCGGAATTTATACTGCAGCACAAGTCGAAGGTTGGAAACTAACAACCGAAGCAGTTCATAAAAAAGGAGGAAAGATAGTTGCTCAATTATGGCATACAGGAGCTTACTCGCATCCTGATTTACACAATGGAAAAAAGCCTTTAGCTCCATCGGCTGTTAATCCGAATCAGCAGGTTTTTACTGCAACAGGTTTTAAACCTTCCGAAGTTTCACAAGCTATGACTATTGAAGATATTAAAAGAACCATTGCTGATTTTAAACAGGGAGCAATCAATGCTTTCGCAGCAGGTTTTGATGGTGTAGAACTTCACGGTGCTAATGGTTATTTGCTGCAACAATTCTTCAGTAAAAACACAAACTTTCGTGAAGATGAATATGGTGGTTCTGTGGAAAATCGTGCTAGAATTTTGTTTGATATTTTAGATGAATTGAAACAAGTGGTTGATATTAAAAAAGTAGGAATTCGCCTAAATCCTTCATTAAATGGAATTATGGGGATTTTAGTAGATGATGAAACCATCGCTCTTTATGACTATATCGTGAACCGGTTAAATGATTACGACCTGGCTTATATTCATTTAATTGAGCCATTTACTGATGTTTCTGGTATTTCAGATGCAATTCAGGAAGTGGCTAAGCATTTCCGAAAAATATACAAAGGGACTGTTATTATCAACAGAGGATTTAATAAAGAAACTGCAAAAAAAGTCTTGAATGAGGGGGATGCCGATTTAGTTTCTTTTGGAGTTCCGTTTATTGCAAATCCCGATTTGGTTGAAAGATTCAAAACCGATGCATTACTTAGTGCACCAGACCAAGACACCTTTTATACTCCAGGCGAAAAAGGATATACAGATTATCCAACTCTAAATAATCAATAAATTTTAAAATTAAATATTCAATAATAATGAAAACATCAGGAAACACAGTTTTCATCAGTGGTGGAAGTGCAGGAATTGGATTAGCAATAGCTAAAAAGTTAAGCGCAGCAGGTAATAAAATTATTATCAATGGGCGTAACGAAGAGCGTCTTCAAACTGCTTTGAAAGAACTGGATAATGCTGTTGCTATACAAGGAGATTTATCCATTGAAGCAGACAGAATTCACATTGCGGAAGAACTGAAAACCAAGTACCCAAACGTGAATATCATCGTAAATAATGCTGGTGCAGCTTTTATGAATGATTTAGCTGATTGTAATGATGCTGCTGAAAAAGCTTATCAGGAAATTAACACCAATTACATTAGTGTTATCCATTTTACATCACTATTAACGCAACAGCTTTTGCAACAAAAAGAGGCTGCAATTATCAATATTTCGTCTATCGCGGTGTTTAGGTCAAACAAATACCTGCCTACTTATTCGGCCAGTAAAGCGGCACTTCATAGTTATACGCAAGGCTTGAGAGATACCTTTGCAGAAAATGAAAAACTTGGAGTATATGAAGTATATCCACCTTTGGTAAACACGCAATTTTCAGCTGAGATTGGTGGTGCCAATGGTATTCCACCATCAGAAGTGGCAGATGAATTATTTGTATCTTTAGAGAAAAACCAGTTTGAAGTTCCGGTTGGTGACAGTAAACAGATACACGCTTTGTTGAATCCTATTACAGAACAAGTGCCTCATTAGTCAATATAATTTTAAAACTAACTTGAAATGAATTTAAAAGGAAAAGCAATTCTGATAACAGGTGGCGGATCGGGCATAGGACTGGAAGCAGCAAAGCAATTTTTGGAAATTGGGGCGAAAGTTATCGTTACGGGGAGAAATCAGGCCAAGCTGGATGCAGTAAAAAAACTGTATCCTCAATTGACAGCCATCAAGAGTGATGCTGGTAATGAAGCAGATGCCCGATCTCTTTTCAATAAAGTCCAGGAATTGGGTGGTATAGATATTTTGTACAACAATGCAGGTGTCGGTGTGGCACCTGCTAATTTAGGTATTGCCAATGATAAACATTTGGAAGGTGCAGTATATGAAATGGAGGTTAACTACCTAGGTGTAATCAGGTTGAACAATTTTTTCATTGAAATGCTGAAAGCAAGAAAAGAAGGTGCAATCATCAATACCACTTCTATTCTGAGCATTGTACCCTCAATGATTGAAGCTACCTATTCAGCATCAAAATCGGCCTTGGCGTTCTACACCAAATCTTTAAGAGGTCATTTAAAAATTTTGAACAGTAATGTGAAAATTTTTGAATTATTACCTCCTTTGGTAGATACAGATATGGTAGCTGATCGTGATGATAAAAAAATAAGTCCCGAAAAACTGGTAAAAGAATTGATAAGAGGTCTGGAAAAAGACCAGTACACTATTCGTGTAGGAGACTCAAAATTGATTTATATGTTTAGCCGAATTTTTCCAAAACTGACTTTTGGATTGATTAATCCGAAGAAATCAGACTTGGTATTAAAAGCATAATGATATACAGAAATATGAAAGCATATACTATTCAAAAATACAGCAAAAAAGAACTGTTACAACTTGCTGATGTACCTGTGCTGGAAGTGAAAGACAACGATGTTTTAGTAGAGATACATGCATCAGGGTTAAATCTTTTAGACTCCAAAATAAAAACAGGAGAGTTTAAACTGATTCTGCCTTATAAACTTCCATTAGTTTTAGGACACGATGTTGCCGGTGTAGTGGCCAAGGTTGGGAAAAATGTGAAAAAATTCAAAGTCGGTGATGAAGTCTATTCACGTCCTGCTGATTTTCGCATCGGGACATTGGCAGAGTTTATTGCCATAGATGAAAAAGATATAGCCCTTAAGCCTAAAAACTTAACCATGGAGCAAGCAGCTTCGATTCCATTGGTTGCACTAACGGTTTGGCAGGCTCTTATTGAAAAAGCAGACCTAAAGAAAGGGCAAAAAGTATTTATACAGGCAGGATCGGGTGGTGTTGGAACCATTGCCATTCAGTTAGCCAAACATTTAGGTGCTACTGTAGCTGCTACAGCTAGCGAGAAAAGCTTCCCAATGCTCAAAGAATTGGGAGCAGATGTTTTAATTGACTATAAATCCCAGGATTTTGAAAGTATTTTGAAAGACTATGATGTGGTATTGAACAGTCAGGATGCAAAAACATTGGAAAAGTCGTTGCGAATTTTGAAACATGGAGGTAAACTAATCTCTATTTCAGGTCCTCCAACCGCTGATTTTGCAAAAGCAATTGGCGCACCTTGGTTTGTCAAAATTATCTTGTCACTTATTAGTTCTGGAGTTCGTAAAAAAGCTTCAAAATTAGGAGTCCATTATTCGTTTCTTTTTATGAGAGCTGATGGAGCACAATTAAGTCAAATTTCAAGCCTTATCGAATCGGGAGCATTAAAGCCTGTTTTAGACAAGATTTTTCCATTTGAGCAAACTAACGATGCTTTAGCATACGTAGAAAGTGGTCGTGCTAAAGGAAAGGTTGTTGTCAAAGTCAAGTAGTTTGTTTTTTGGAGCGGTGTCAGTAAAGTAGCAGTCAACGGAAGATTGGTCGAGTAGTGGCAGATTGCTTGATACTTTACTGACAAACTGCTGCATAGCTTGAGCGGATTACACACCTTAATATTTAGCACTTTCCCTGCCTTACATATGCATAATGTTGGCGGTTTATGCTTTTTTATATTATTCAGGATTATCATCTGTTTTTTTAGCTGTCAGATTTTAATTTCTCAATTTCTTCCTTCCAAATTCGTCTGCCAATAACAACGAATTTTTCTGTCTTCCCATCATTTTTTTTAATTATAAGTCCATTCGAAATAATTCCTATGGTATTTGGATTTGATTAAGGTCTATACTCTCTCCATGGTTTTGAACATTGAAATTATGTGATCCTGCTAAAATTGAGTTTCTTTTTTCTGCCATAACTTTAAATTGTGATTACTTGTCAACAACTTATCAAGGTTTCTAGATAGTCTGACGGTTCGCCAATATGAGTAGGGTGGGGTTTCGAAGCCACTGTTTTGTCAAGCCGTTACTAATTTTCTTTTTTGTATACCTAACTACCAAAACCCAGATTACTTATATTAGCTGTTGTTCGGTGTTTTTACTTCTCTGAATGAAGTCCTATTCTGTTTCCTTCAGAATCAACAATTACAGCAATAAATCCAAAAGGCATTGAAGTCTTAGGTTCCAGTATTTTACCTCCAGCTTTCTCAACTTTATCCAATATGAGTTGAATTTCTGGACTTGTATTGATATAAATAAGTGCTCCACAATTTGAAGGTGTATTTGTATCTGATTTAGTCAGAACGCCTGTAACCCTTCCGGATGTTGCCTGAATAACATCTGGATTATAAGGAAAAAAAGTCAGTTCTTCATTAGTCTCTGGAAAAATGCGGGTAGTCATTTTAATATCCAGAATTGTTTCATATGATTATAATTTTAAGTTTTTGTCATATGGAACTTACCATATAATCATCTCCCTGTGTGTCAAAATCGCTTTGGCATGGACGTTTCATAAAACGTTTTTGCTCTCCCTGTATTAGTAACGGGTATCTCAAACCAAGTTAAAATATTGGTTTCCGAATCTATTTTCTTTAAATTTTGCATAAACTCTGTATTTAAATTATTTATACAAATATCTAATTCTACTTTTAGTATTAACTGTATCAATTGTCACAAAATCACTTATGAAATCTGCGTTTTCTTATTCTGCTTAATGTTTCTCTTGAAATACCAAGAAACGAGGATAATTGTGTTAGCGATACCCTTTGTATAATGCTGGGATAATTTTTTTCTAAATATTCGAAACGTTCTTGCGGAGAGTAAAGCTTATACAGATTTGAGAATTCTTCTTGTTTCGCCGCAAATGAACGAATGCAATTACGCCCTAAGGTTTCTATTTCTATTGACTCTTTAGCAATTTGAAATAATTTATCCTTATCAAAGATAATTACAGTTAAAGGTTCACATGCAATCAGATTAGAATCAGATCTTTGTCCACTTTCAAAACTCTTAATATTTGTGGCAATTTCATTCTCAAAATAGAAAGCTGTATTTTTTATTGCACCATCAATCTCGAAGAAGCTTTTACAAAAACCTTTATCAATATAAAAGAGTGAATTACAGACTTGCCCTTGTTGAAGTAGAAATTCATTTTTCTTTTCGTTAATGCAAATTGAAGTAAATCCCAACTTTTATCAGAAAATACTGTTGCGATTGAATATATTTTAAAAGGTTATCCATTTATTTTAGCTGCTGTAATTATTCTATTCGTAAAAGAATTAATTGTCAAACGAATATTTCTGTCCATATTATTTATATAGATATTTTTTCCTTTTTTATGAAATTCTATCTCATCTGTTTCTTTGATAATTGTGAGAATCATTTTCTCAATTTGATCTTTTGAAAGCGCTAAGTTTAGTTTCTTGTTAATTCTTCCATAAACAAGGTCTGTGTAACAAATATTTTCTAAAATTTCTTTTTTATAATTAATCTTATTCATATTGTCACATTTACATTCTCGTATTTAGTGGCAGATAAATATCAAGCATTGAAGTTTGTTTATTCCATTGAAAACGATGATCATATTTTTCAAAATGAAAAAATCCCGTCGTTCTTTGGTCTTCAATCTTTAATTCTGATTTTGGCAAAATTACCTTATAAATCTCGTGAAGTGTTCGTTTTATATTTTCCATTTTTCCTTGATGTGTAAATATTTCGTATTCACCCTTTGGTATTTCTTTATTTATAAAGTAATCAGGAACCATTTTTTTATTTGACGGGATTCCTGCCAAGTAAAAATATCTTTCATCAGTTTTAAATGTTATTCCATATTTTGTCCAATTACCACCGTTCTGATTAAGTTTTAATCTATTCAATTCTTCATTAAATATTTTCCAATGTTTCTGAATTATTTTAGAATTATCAGTCTGAGATTTTGTCAATTCTGTAACAAGTCCATAAACCTGAATATTTTGTTTTATCTCTACCATTCTTTTCTCAGCTTTGCACTAATGAGCGCTATCGTTAGTTTGTCTAAAAACAAATTGGCGGATTACAGGGCGATTACTTATCAAGGGACACCAACTTTAAATGCGAGCAACAACATTTACATCCGGAAAACCCCGCCATGCCTAATAACCGCTTGTTGTGTGCTTTTATTACTTAATTCATAAAAAACTCTTTTACTCCACTCAAAATACTTTGCGCTGCGTATGATGCCAAAATCAAGCCCATAATTTTACTAATCACAATAATTCCGGATTCTCCTATTCTCTTGTGAATGAAATTTGATGCAAGCAGTAAAATACATGTAATTGTAACCACAATCAAAAGCATTAATGTCGTAGTAACTTGTTGGTTTAATGAATAAATATGATTATCAGTTAGCAATACAACTGCCATTATAGCACCAGGTGAGGCTATTGAAGGAACTGCAACAGGAAAAACGGTTACATGTTTGTAATCTTTTATTAAGTGTTTCTCAGATTCTGGTTTTCCTTCACCAAATATCATTGTAAGAGCAAATAGAAATAGAATCACGCCACCCGAAATTTGAAAGGCTTCAAGGGTAATATCCATGCCCTCAAGTATAATCTGACCAACAACAATAAAAAATAAAAGGACTAAAAAAGCTGTTATTGAAGCATTAATTGCAATTTTTCTCTTATGTATTTTGTCAAAATGCTTGGTTGCTTCTAAATAAACAGGAATCGAACCCAAAGGGTCTATCACTGCAATTAACAATAGTATGGTGTTAATTAATTCTTTCATTTGTCTAATTTGTTTTTTTATTGCCACATGGAACTCGCCAGCTTAGCCATCCTCGTGTGCGAAAAAAGTCTTCTCATGGCTCGTTGCATATTATTCAAATACAGGTAGTCCTCTTGTAGTAAATGATAATCCTTGTTGGCCATATGTTGAAATCATTACAGCCTCAAACAACGGCGGATTTATATCATTTCTTTTTGCCCAGTCAAAAACGAAATTTGCTCCCGAACCTCCCTCCATGTCTTGTTCTTCAATGATTATTTCCAAGGTTTCTAATGGTCTTAAAAAAATAGGCTTTTTAATATACTGTCGAATATTTTCTCCAATGGTATTATAATAGTCAGCCTTTAAAATATAAACAGAATCGGTTGGTGAAATATTCCGAATACTAACAGTACTTGTAAGGTCAAATGTACGATGCTCATGAATATGGTATATATGAGAGTAGACCGGAAGATATGTTTTTCCTTGAAAAAACTCATCAAATTTCTCAATATTAGCTTGTTTGCTTTTCCAGTCTGCTTGCCGAACAGGGTATTTATCAGTTTCTTTTTCGTTGCAGGAACCAATAATCAGGGCTATAACTAATATTTTAAATGTATTTCTCATTTATATCTGCTTTTATTACTCGATCATAAATTTACAATAAATTATCCTGTGCACTACAGTTGTCTTTTTTTAATTCTGACTAAGGTCAAAATTCTGGACTCAAAGTTGCAAAACCCAATATCTTATGGCTTTATGTCAAACTTAATAATATTTTTCTTTATTCTTGAAACAAGCTTTAATTTTCTCTTCTGGTCTAAAAACAAATGAGATGCCGGTGGCTGATAAGGCACTTTTTGAGTAATTATTGTCCATATTACTGCAGCCAATTTTAAATGTGGGCAATTGCAGGCTTCAAACTTATCAAACCGCAATAATTAATAGCGGGCTATAGCGTTCGAATTTAGTACAATCTCGCCCATTTTGTATATTCAGTATTATGTTCTGGTGTTCGTGATTCACTGTCAATCCGTTACGTTTCTCTACAAATTTAAACTTTTACTTTATCATCTGCTCTGACCTTGCAGCGAAGCACGAATTTATTTTGTTTTTTAAGGGGGGAAAAAACCAAAATTTATGTTATTATCAAAAAATCGTTGCAACAGATTCCCGAATTAACCATTTTTCATCACGTTTCTCTAGTTGAAAAGTCTGCTGTAAACGCCAGATGTCACGTGAACCCCAAATTCGTGCATCTAATAAGTGTCGTACGACCCATTTCGCTTTATCTCCTTTGATATCTGCTTTAGAAAATACCGTCTGGGCTGAAGAATATTTCATGCTTTCGGATACAATTTCAGCAAACCATTCCTTTTTCGGTTGAACGTAACCGGTAATATGGGTTAATGAGAGATTCTCATCCACAATTTCATTCATCCGGGATGTATCTCTATCAATCATCAACTTTATAAATAACCGGATAAGGTTTATTATTTGTGATTCATCTGTAGTCTGTTTGGTCATCGATTCATCCGTATCAGTTTGTTTTTAATGAGCAATTTGGGGCTAAACGGTAAATAAGAAGAACATACAAAGTGTATTAAATTAAATCGGGATACTCAAAACAGAAGAGTATCCCGAAAAAACATTTAATTAAAAGCCCTTCTGAAAATTTCAAGAGTATCATCTTTATTGATTTCGCATAAAGCAGTAAGGCTGCCCCATTCAGTTGCTTTTTCTGCTAAATATTCCAGTTTACTTTCTTCAACTCCGGCTTCCTTCAGGTTTTTAGGCATGTTAATACGATCAGCAAATTCCTTTACTTTACCAATACCCAATTTAGCAGCAGTAGCATCATCAGCTTCACTTACTCCAAAAACGTTTCGTGCAAAATTCGCAAACAGCCAAGTGTATTGGGGAGCTTTTTCTAATGTGTAAGCCAAATACGAAGGTGCAATTAATGCCAATGTAACACCATGGGTCATATCATATAAACTCGACAATTCGTGACCCATTCCATGCATAGGCCACTTTGAACCTTTTTTACCAGCCACAAATTGAAAACCTGCCAATGCCATAGAACTCGCCCACATAATATTTGCACGGGCATCGTAATCTTCAGGATTAGCTAAAACTTTTGGTGCATTTTTAATGATAGACCGCATAACGCCCTCATTCATCATATTCTGCACATCAGTGGTTTCGCTTCCAGCCACAAAATAGCATTCTAATAAATGGTCAAGCGCATCGAAACAGCCAGCCATCGAGTGCTTTTCAGGAACAGAGAATGTATAGGTAGGATCCAAAATTGAGAATTTAGGATAAAGAAACGGATGCATAATGGTATGCTTCTTATGGTTCTTTTCTCCTGTAATTACACCACCCATATCCAATTCACTACCGGTTCCGGCCATAGTCAGTACCGATGCCAAGGGAGCCGCTGCATTGATTTCTCCATGTCCGCCAGCCATCAAATCCATAACATCGCCATCATAGCAAACTCCGGCAGCAATTGCTTTGGCAGCATCAATGGTAGAACCACCACCAACGGCAAGTATAAAATCGCACGAATTTTCACGATAGATTTGTATGCCTTTCCTTACATCGCTAACCGGAGGATTTGGTTTGATTCCATCGCAATCAACAAAATCTATATCTGCTTTTTTTAATTCATTAGTTACAGCATCGTAAATACCATTCTTTTTAATACTTCCACCGCCATAGGCAAGCAGTACTTTGCTGCCTCCAAACTGTTTTATTGAACTTGATAGATTTTCAATTTGCCCTTTGCCAAAATGAATGGTTGTTGGTACATAAAAACTAAAATTTTCCATATCTAACTTTTTATTGATTTATTGTTTTGTTATTTCGTTAATTGTGCTTAAAGCGTTAAGTGTCCGGGGATAACCAATGTATGGCAAAAGTTGCGTGGTAATTCCGATAAGCGTTTCACGATTGTTTCCAACATTCAGGTTGCCTTGAATATGCCCCCGAACTTGCGAATCGGTTCCACCCATGCTAATAAGCATACTAAATGTAAGCAGTTCACGGATTTTTATATCCAAACCTTTGCGGGTGTAATAATCGCCAAAGCAATTTGCAGCAAGGTTGTACTGAATGTGTTTTTGGTCTTCCGGTGCATTGTAGCGTATTTCTTCAATTCGCTCGCCAAAGGTTGTTTTCATCAGTTCTAATCCTTTAGCCTCACGATTTTCAGGCGTTGTTGCCGATTGGTTTTCTAAAGGAAGTTCAATGCCATGTTCGAGCATTATTGTATTTGAAGCATAAAGAAAGTCAATTACTTTTGCCACGCCCACATAAGCAATCGATTGGTAAATTATTTCTTTAATTTCAATTGGAGTAACCCCTATATTCAAAGCTGCATTTACAAACATTTTGTATTCGGTTAAAGCTCCCAGTGCAATACACGAACCCATAATCATCATTACACGAGTTTTAGTGTCGATTGAGCTTTGGGTTATTACTTCATCAAACGCCCAGTTGTCGAAAATCGCGATTAGTTCTGGGTCTGTTTGTATTGCTTTCGATTTGTAATTTGGCCAGAGTTCTTCGTGATTCTTTACTGCGGCATCGCTCAGATTTATATTTTCTTTTTTCATGATTTTGGTTTCAATCCTTATCGACCATTTTTTCGCTGCTTTCCGGATAACGTTGTCCTACAATATCAATTTTTGAAATTGCATTTTGTATTTCGGTCAAATCCCCGGAACTTAAGCTTATATTTACCGAGCCTGTGTTTTCTTCCAAACGATGAATTTTTGTTGTTCCGGGTATAGGCACAATCCAGTCTTTTTGAGCATGAATCCATGCAAGCGCCACTTGTGCAGGCGTTGCTTCTTTTTGCTGAGCCATTTGTTTTACCAGATTTACCAAAGCCATATTTGCTTCGCGGTTTTCAATATTGAATCGGGGAATGCCATTGCGGAAATCGTTATCTGAGAATTTTGTATCTGCATCAATTTTCCCGGTCAAAAAACCCTTACCCAGAGGACTGAATGGCACAAAACCAATTCCTAATTCTTCCAAAGTTGAGAATGTTTTTGTTTCGGGTTCACGCCACCACAATGAGTATTCGCTTTGCAATGCAGAAACAGGCTGAACCGCATGAGCTTTCCGGATATTTGTTTCTCCGGCTTCTGACATACCAAAGTATTTTACTTTCCCTTCCTGAATTAAATCCTTAACCGCACCAGCCACATCTTCAATGGGTACGTTAGGGTCGATGCGGTGTTGGTACAGTAAATCAATGGCTTCAACCTTCAAGCGTTTTAATGAACCTTCAACTGCATGACGAATATTAGCAGGCTTACTGTTTAATCCTGCCGGTTGCCCATTAACATAGTTGAATCCGAATTTTGTAGCAATCACAATGTCATTTCTGAATGGAGCAATTGCCTCTCCTACAACTTCTTCGTTTAAATAGGGACCGTATATTTCTGCGGTGTCAAAAAAAGTGATTCCTAATTCGTAGGCCTTTCTAATTAGTTTAATTGCCTCACTTTTTTGTATGGCTGGCCCATATCCGTAACTAAGTCCCATACAGCCTAGTCCTAGTGCTGAAACTTCTAATCCTTGTTTTCCTAATTTACGTGTTTTCATAATTTATTTTTTTAATCTATTTAGCCATTTTTCAATTTGAAAATCGGCATTTTGCACTGAACCCCCTTTAATTGCAATACCATCCAAAACATTTGCTCCCTGGCAATATTTTTTAATATCTGCAAGGCTATGTCCTAATCCGCTGCCTTCATGTGTACAAAAAGTAATTATGGTCTTCCCTGAAAAATCGTAGGATTCCAAGAATGTGAATACAGCCATTGGGAATGTGCCCCACCAATTGGGATAACCCAGGTATATTACATCATATTCATCCATATTATCAACGGTATCTGTAAGCTCCGGTCGGGCATCATCATCTAATTCCCTTTGAGCAACACGAGTTGTTTCCATGTAATCAATAGGGTACCCTTTCATGGTATCGATAAAAAATAAATCACTTCCGGTTAGTATTTGTATTTTTTTAGCCACCACTTCTGTATTACCTATAGGTAGATTTATAATACTACCACCTACATAATTCTGACCTTTCCTTGAGTAATATGCTATTAATCCTTTTTTCATTTTGTTAGCTTCTTGTTATACAAAATTTCACATTACAAATATCCAAAGAGAAAAAAGCAGTTTTATTATACAGATTACGGATTGACTTACCATTATTACTGAATACACTTTAAGGTATTATATTTTTGGTTTTTGACTTCAATTTAAAGCCTTAAATTATACCGATTACGGATATACCTACCATTATTACTGATTTGCTCTATTGGATTTATAAATAAGCAATTACTGATGTATATTTGTAATATAATTTCAGATTTACAGCGATGAAAAATATTTTTAGAATTGAATCGGTTGCAGACTACAATAAACTAAATGGACTGGAAACATTTCATCCTCTGGTTAGCATCGTCGACTTTTCGCAGACAGTAATAAACTACTCCGAACACACGCATTTTTATTATGGTGTGTACGCTATCTTTTTAAAGGAAGTAAATTGTGGGGAACTTAAGTATGGCAGAAATACCTATGATTATGAAGAAGGTAGTTTGGTTTTTGTTTCTCCCGGACAAATTCTTGAATTGGTACGTAATAATTCTAAAGTTAGAAAAGGCTGGGCATTGATGTTTCATCCTGATTTGATATTAGGAACCAACCTTGGAAAACAAATCAGAGATTACAGCTTCTTTTCATATGACATAAACGAGGCTTTGCATATTTCGGAGCGGGAACGAAAAATGATATTGGAACTGTTCGATAAAATTCAGTTTGAAGTTAGTCAACCCATAGACAAACACAGCAGAAGACTTATTGTTAATAACATTCAATTGTTTCTCGATTATTGTATGAGGTTTTACGACCGTCAGTTTATAACACGAGAGTATTTAAACAAAGGGATTCTTGAAAAATTCGAAAACGAATTGAATACCTATTTTAAGTCAGTTAAACCACAAGAACTTGGTTTACCTTCGGTAGCGTATTTTGCAGATGCATTTCATCTATCGGCTAACTATTTTGGCGATTTAGTTAAAAAAGAGACTGGAAAAACGGCTCAGGAATACATTCAATTAACTGTGATGAATATTGCAAAAGATAGAATCCTTGATATTTCAAAACCTGTTAGTGAAATTGCATATGAACTTGGATTTAAATATCCACAGCATTTTACCCGGATGTTCAAGAAGAGTGTTGGTATGTCGCCCAGTGAGTATCGGAATCTGAATTAACTTTCCAGAAGCAACAAAGTATAGCTGTACTGTTTGCAGATAGGGTTCCAATCCAGTATATGGATCTTCGGAAAATCAATACCATAGGCATTCGCCAGGCCAACAAGCTAATGCACATGTCTGCTGCGGCCTATCATCTTAAAAAACTACTGAAATTTGTGACAAAAAAGGACTGAAACAATGGCAAATGAAGCCATTGCCTGTTATTATTTTATACATTGTTGTTAGCCGCTGGCATTCCTGTCAGTTCGTAATTAGTACTTCTTCCTCCCGCGGCTTCTCTTTGTAATATTCCTTTTTCAATCAGGGCATTTATGTCGCGAACAGCCGAATCTTTGGAACATTTTGCAATTTTCGCCCATTTTGAAGATGTCAGTTTTCCATCAAATCCATCCATCAACTTATTCAATATTTTTTTCTGCCGGTCATTTATAACAGTATCAATGTGTTTTTGCCAAAAATCTGCTTTAAATAACACTTTTGTTAAAACAATATCTGTTGATTTAAGGGCATTAATCAAACAACTTAAAAACCACGCAATCCAATTTGTTATATCTAAATTACCTTTTTGCGTCTTTTCCAGTAGTTCGTAATACTGTTTTCTCTCTATTCTAATCTGCGCCGACATACTGTAAAACCGTTGATTACTTTTGTCTGATTGCGCCAGAAGCATATCCGTTAAAGCTCTTGTTACCCTACCGTTTCCATCGTCAAAAGGATGAATTGTCACGAACCATAAATGTGCTATCGCTGCCTTAATTACCAAATCAATCGGGGCGTTACTATTAAACCAATCTAAAAATCGGGTCATTTCTTTTTCTGGCAATCCTGAATTGGGCGCTTGATAATGTACTTTCTCTTTTCCCATTGCTCCTGATACAACTTGCATCGGTCCTGTTGTATCCTTTCTCCAATCAGCAACCGTAATTTTGTACATTCCATTTCTACCCGTTGGAAAGAGGGCGGCATGCCAATCAAATAATCTCTCTGCAGTTAATGGTTTAAAGCAATTTTGTGTTGCATCAAGCATCATTTCAACAACGCCTTCTACATTCCTATCAGATTCTACCGAACCAGCTATTTCCATTCCTAATCTACGAGCAATTGATGAACGAACCTGGTCGGGATTTAGAATTTCTCCTTCAATTTCTGATGATTTTAGTACATCAAGTGTCAATGTATCAAGTAAAGCCTCATTTCTTAAGTCAAAACCCAATGTTTCCATATTTTCCAACAAGTCGGCCTTGCAGGTTTCTTGCCTCACCTAATAGACTTAGGAATTCATTACTATTCCAGGTAAATTCCGTACAATTGTCTTGTTGATGTAAAAAAGCTTTCATTCGTCGCAAATAAATGATTTTATGAGTCATTGCTCTACGGAGAAGTCTTCATGAACGCCCGAAATAATATATTTGTGAATAAAGTCCAATTCTGAGAACGACTATTACCCTTGAAAGATTGCGGAAACGTGGTTATGAATCTATGCTCGACATTTACAAACAAATCACGCCTACAAGACGTGATTCCTTATTCCCCTTAACTTAATCCCGATTTCTCGGAACCGTATACGAGACCCGTACGCTGGTGTGAGAGGTGTATCCCGGCTATTCTAGTCGGGATCATCTACTCGATTGGGCAAAGTTTATTTTAGCATATGTCTTTTCTTGAATTCTCTCCATGAAATTCCTACATGAGATAATGATATAGAAACACTATCACCATGATTAATAACCTGTTCAATAGGAATAAAAATAGAATCCATAGTTAAGTTAAAAATTTCCCCATCAAAACTAGATGAATATTTTTCTGATAATATTCCGCATTTTGATTCAATATTTTTAAGAGTTTCAGTTAATTTTTGTTTACTAATTCTTTCAGATTGAAATTCTAATTCTTGTTTTAAAATATTATATCCCATTGCCAAAAGTGTATTGTAAAACATGAAGTCAGTTAGTAATTGTTCATTTTTAGCTGTCTTATTGTATTGACCACGATTATCCAACTTATCTTTTGTTAGTCTCAGTTTATGCAATAAATGAGTGAAATATGTCAATGATTCTTGTGAGCAATATTTTAAGTTAGTCCTGTCTTTTAATAATAGCTCTGCTGTTGAAGGGAATACAATATAAGCTGAACCTATATATTTATTTTCTGGCACGGCTAATCTTTTATTTTCCATTCTAATTCGAATGTTTTCATCAGCCATATTATTAGCTGTCAAAGCATAAGTCTGTCTAAAATCCTCTTTAATTACTCTATATAAACTTTCTATTTCTCTCTTTTCAATTTCTGCATTCTGCTTTTCGAGCAAATCTAACGAAAGGTAAACTCCACTAAAAGTAACCACAAACTGAATCAATATATTTATAATATTATTTTTAAAATAGTTTAAAATCTTATTAGTCTTGTCAAATAGTAACTCTTTTAATTTCATTCGAATCTTGATTTGTCAATACTGTAATGGTTAGAAAAACGCGTTAATTAGAAATTTTGCCTAACGGAAAATTGCATGTTACGTAAGGGTTTACGTGTGATTATCTGTCCGGGTACGGACGAGATAATGAGCGGAAAACCGCCGCTAGCATACCACTGAACCCCTTATGGAATATGCAAAATGTGTGTGCCTTGAATGGTAAATTTAGTAAAAGTTCGTTTATAATGTTAAGTTTTATAAAAGAAAGTCCAGAGGGTGTAAGTCCAATTCTGAGAACGACCATTACTCGTGAAAGGTTGCGGAAGCGAGGTTATGAATCTATGCTCGACATTTACAAACAAATCACGCCTGTAAGACGTGATTTACTATTCCCCATAACTTAATCCCGATTTCTCGGAACCGTATACGTACGGCGAAGCCTTAATGAATACCTTATTGTGAAATTATTTTGTGAATAAACCCGCTTGGTTTATGCTGAGCTTGCGAAGTATCTGGTGGTGTGAGAGGCACAGTGGCGGTCAATAGACCGTCACCTGTCTACTCGATTAGCGGTTCGTTGTTTTATTTAGTTCACGTTTTATTTCTCGCTTACATTTTATCAATATTTCTTCCTATGATTTGGTAGAATCCAACAGAGTTGAATTACCTTGAGGTGTTTCATCTATCCTTATTACTATAGTTATTCCAGGTGCCTATTTATAATTAACTCCGGCCTTTTTAGGTACACCTGAAAAAGACATTTAGAAATAAAAGGATACTTATGTGTCAATCTCACTCACATACTAACCATTTGCTATGGTTATTCCTTCATGAGCTAACTCCAATGTTTCAATTGCAACTTCATTCGCATCCGATTTTAAATCAAGGCTTGAAATTTTTGTAGGCCAAGCGTTAATTAACGTCCATGTCATAGTAGATTTTCCACCTTCGTCTAATAACTGAATAGTAACGGTTTCTCTTTTAATGGTATTCATCTTAATGGCATCATACCATTTAAAGAAATTATTGTCTTTTACAAAAACGCCTTTTTTAAGTGTTACGTTGCCAGTTTTAGCTATTCCCGGCATTTTAATGGTCGAAAATTGTTTGCTGTCACCGTGTCTATATTCAATTACTTGTGTCTCCGTTTCTAATCCGGAAATCTCTTGAAAAGAAACGGTATTGTCTTGTGAGCCTAGTTTTACTTTGAAGTAAAACTTTGGTAAAGGCCATACATTATCTTGAGTTGCACCATTTGCTGCCATAATGTTCTGTATTTTAAATTAGTTATTAATGTTCAGTTTCTTCAATGTCGTTTTACAATGACCGCTAACGGCAGACTGTCTAAAAAGCAAAGCTTGACAGTGATTTATATAAGTAGTAGTCTGTAAAAATGAATAAATAGGAGAATCTAAGCAAGTTAGTTTAGGTTATTAGACAGACTGACGTTAAATGTATGAAATGTAGGCGAATAGAAACTAATGCCTTATCCGACTGCACTAAACTTAATAGAAAGTAGAAACATTAATAACCGCACAAAACCGCCTATATTTTATACATATTGTGTGTGCCTTGAATGGTAAATTTAGTAAAAGTTCTTTTATAATGTTAAGTTTTATAAAAGAAAGTCCAGAGGGTGTAAGTCCAATTCTGAGAACGACCATTACTCTTGAAAGGTTGCGGAAGCGAGGTTATGAACCGATGCTCGACACTTACAAACAAATCACGCCTGTAAGACGTGATTCCTTGTTCCCCTTAACTTAATCCCGATTTTTCGGGACCGTATACGTACGGCGAAGCCTTAATGAATACCTTATTGTGAAATTATTTTGTGAATAAACCCGCTTGGTTTATGCTGAGCTTGCGAAGTATCTGGTGGTGTGAGAGGCACAGTGGCGGTCAATAGACCGTCACCTGTCTACTCGATTAGCTGTGGTTTTTCTTACCATTTTATCTCTGGAAAATCATTAAATTCAAGGTCTGTAATTTTACAATTTTGCTCTTTTGCTGAAATTTCAAAAGAAGCTATCAAATCCTTATATTCTTGTCTCCATTCTGAAAAGTAGTCACCAATTAATTTTGGTATATTTCTAAATCTTTTCTTTCCTTGTCGGTCTGAAACAAATTTTATATGTAAGGCTTGATAAATAATGAAAGCGTATTTATTGGTAACATTTATACGTTGACCAATAAAATGTTGAATGGAATTTGCCCCTTCCGAGTCATATTCAAACAAAGCTCTTTCAACAACATACTCAAGCATATACATGTTTGCTTGTTGAAGTTTGTCAGTTTGCACATAACCAGCATTGTGTCTGAGTGCAGAGATAAAGATTAGAATATCTGTCCAAACACATTGAAAACCATAATAATGCATTTCTTTATCATCACCGTTAAATATTAGTTTGTCGGTAAGACGTTGACCTGAATATGCTTTACGAATTTCATAAGCAAAATTCATAAGTAATTGATGTTGTGCTTTTAATCTCTCATTATATTCATCAAGTGAGTTAGCAATTTCATGAACAGTTGAGTAAAGACTATTTAAATCGCCATAGTCTCCGAATATTGAAATTCCTGTTCCATTTTTTGTCGGATATCCTTGCAGCATATTTTAGTTTTAATTTTCTACAGAGTATATGTGCCCTTTTAAAGGTTCACCTTTATCTTTATTGACAATTGTTGGCATAATCCAAAGCAATTTAGACTGAGAAAGATTTTCTACAAATTTTTGATTTCTCCAATGTCCGCGTCTCCAGTGTGGCGAAATTTGACCTGTTGTTTTATCATATTTGTTTGAAGGGAAAGTATAAAGACCGACAAACTTGATTTTACTAAATCCAAAATTTCGTATTTCATTATTCGCAACTTCTTTCTTTCTTTTTGTATTTGCTTTTTCAAGTTTTGTTTTAAGGTGAATTGGTAAATCACATGTGAATTTTTCCGTTACGTCCTTATCTTTTAGAGAAAGATAAAGAAGACAATTAACAACAAGTTTTATTGTTCGCTCAATGAAATCAGAATGGATTTTGTATAAATCAATTTTCGTGTCATCATCATGGTCTTCCCAAGTGTCAACGTCTAAAAACATACTTTTTGCATCTTTGACGGCATCACCAACATTCAGCAAATTATAAGGTCTGTCCAGATATAGAGAATAAGAATGAAAACCCCTAACGTGATTGTATAACTTGTCATTGATGTGTTTAAAGTGTTGGATATAGTCTCCAGTAAAATTAAAAGATATTACTTTTTCATACGTAATATCTTCGTCAATGTCTTTGTTAATTTCTTCCGACACATATACTCCTTCAATCAATGGCATAAAACCGTCCGCAAAAGGAATTTTTGCCTTTGAAATATCAAGATAAAAGTTTGGATAAGGAAGTTTAATTTGTTCAAGGTCTATATCTGAAACGTCTGTATCTTTCAGCATTTCTAAAAGACCTTCTGAAAAGTCAAAAATATTTCGACCTGTTTTTTGCCAAGTTGTCCAAAAACCAAAGTCATTCCATAAATATTCTCTTTCTAGTCTTTGGTCATAAGTAAAATGTTCGTTATTGCGTCTATAACCGTAATTGCCTTCGTCTTTATAGAAGTATTCATTTTTTCCGTTACAATAGTCATTAAACCGTTCCCTGTCTTTAAGATGTTTAGGAAAGTCATTGAGTTTTGCTAATCTGTTCGGATAATATTCTATGTATTTCTTATCTGTCACGGTGTCGTTTTTTTTAAATCACAGCTAACGTAAAAGTGTTTTATCCTTTCGTTTTTTAAAATTAACAAAACATTATTTAGAACACTGATTTTTACTTCTCAGAATAGTTCCAAATAAAGGATAAAACATAGTTGGACAATGCCGCCGGAGCTA
>NZ_MVDE01000019.1 GCF_002843385.1 Labilibaculum manganireducens | reverse complement strand
AATCTGCATCTCCGCAATCATCCGTTCTCTAAGACTTTTTTTTCATGACTAAATTTTTAATGAATAAATATTCAATCAAGTTACGAGCTTATTTCTTAACTACCGCCATAGGCGGTTTTTGTTCAACGGTGGCGCTAAGTTTTAGTTGCCGATTGCGGGTTGATTTCCTGTCGAGCCCCACTGATGTTGTTGCGGGGTAAGTGGCTGGAATTCAGAAGAAACGGCAATTAAATTTAGCGCGTGTGTGTGCCTTGAATGATAAATTTAGTAAAAGTTCTTTTATGTAGTTAATTTTTATGAAAGAAAGCCCAGAGGGTGCAAGTCCCTTATGCATTGGGGTGACTCTCAGAAGCATTAGTAAGTCACAAGCTGGTTTATGTTATCCCAATCTATTTTATCATTGGATATTGGGTTATCAGTTGACCTAAAATTGAATTGACTGCATCATTAAGAACCGTATGAATTGAGAGATTTATTGCCTGTCCCGATTTTTTTCAGGATACGGTTCTGTGAGAAGTTAGGGGTGAATTGAAAATCGACGAAGTCAAATTCCCCTGGCTTACTCGACTGTGCTTTCGTGCTATATTATCTCGATCTCTTGCAAATATAAGATTGATAAATTTATAGAGATTCTCGGTTGGTGAATTGCAATAGTGACTTTCATTTTTGATTTATGGAAAAGCACCGTGGCTAACTTTACTTCCTCTGTTTTTTTGTATTGTATGGCTCACAACCTGAGGTGGTTAATCTGTTTAAGTAGTAGTAGCTGATATAGGAAAAGTAGTAATAGTTGCTAAAAAAGGCTTATTCTTTGATTAACTTGCCTACGTTTTCATATTGATCAAACTTAATGCGATAGATATAAACCCCTTTTATTAATGCTCTTATATCTATACTTTCAGCTTTATTTATGGTCGACGAGATTATTTTTTTTCCGTTAATATCATATAATTCAAACAATGCCTGGATAAATTCACTTGGGTAATTTATGTGTATGCTTTCCTTAGCTGGATTCGGATATATGCTTATGTTTTCCGATAAAATGTCATGACTTTCGATTCCTGTTACAACTATTGGGGAATAATAAAATTCCATCTCTCTGTATTGTTCTTCTTGTTTTGTATCATAATTGTATTGGCTTAGGCTTGTGTTTAAAAGCTTATGATGAAACTTTAACTCCTGATGATTGAAATAATTTGGCAATAAAATATCACTAAACATTAAAGAAAAATCGAATTCATATGTTTCCCACATAATCTCATGTTGAAGAAAGCCATCCTCCTTACGAGGTTTAATAACCACATTAGCATATTTTTTCAAATCATCATCATCATCATAACTATACCCCTTTCTATTTGTCAATTTCCAATTATCTTCACTTGAAATGTCCCATTCGTAGCTTGATAAATTGATTAAGCGCCATTGCAAATCATATAAATACCAATCCTTTTTACTCGGTATCCACTGATTCGTATTGCTATCCCAATTTGAATAAAAAATATAATGTAGTTCTTTGTCATTTATATACTCGTAATCAACCTTCTCTTGTAATTTCCATTCCTGCGAATTGGCATACCACCAATATAAACTGTCTGTTAAAGGTTTTCCTTGAGCATTATAACTATAATCACATCTTTCTGTTAATAACCAATTTTCTAAATCATATTTCCACTTATAGCTGAGCATTTGAATCAATTCATTGTTTTGGTTGTACGAATAGACCCATTTTCTTTCTTCCTTCCAGTGGTCATTTGACCAAATAAATTGGGTATTCACCACACTGTTTCCTATCTCATCGTATTGCGATTCCTCTTTTATGAGGTTTGTCCAATTGCTGTCACCAGCATTCCAAGCCGAGTAAACCCATAATATCTCATTGAAATTTTCATCGTATACATAAGTCGTTTTTATGAATTTCTTATTCCACGTGCCTGTCCCTTCATCGTAATTGTACTCAATAATACTATCTAATTTTTCTTTATAGAGATGGTTTGTTTTTAAGTTTTGTTGACCGACTCTACTTGTAGGATTATAGAACTCTCCAAACTCTTGAATTGAATATTGATTTAACACTGAATTAGGCATTTCTTGCCCTAAAGCTGATAAACCGAAACAAGAAATAATAATTAAAAATAAATACTGTCTTTTCATTCTAATATTTTTATGCATTCACAAAATAATAGAATGTTGTACGAAGTGAAGTTGCCTCAGGATAACTTATTCCGATTTTTTGTTTCTAAAAAAAATATTCTTTTCCTTACTGTATTGTTGTGGTGTCATATTTAAGTAGCTGGCTATGTATTTATCTGGTGTATCTTTCAGAATCCAGTTAGCCCTTTCTACTATTTCATGAAAAAGTGAGAAGCGTTTTGACGGGTTTCGATATTGTAACACAATCATTCTATTTTCGCGATCGAGAAGAATTCTTTCATATACTTTAAACATGAGATAACTGAATTCATGGCTGTTTTGTGTCAGAATTTCTAAATCACGCTTGTCAATAGAGACAATTTCCAGATCGGTTATAGCTTCATGCACTTCAAGTGATGGCGATCCGTCAATGTAACTTTTAAGACTATTAAAACTCAATCCTTTTGGTGTAATATTTATGGTCTTAGACTCACCTTCGTCAAAAATATATTGGTGTACGACACCCTTTAACACAATACTGGCCTTAGTTTCAAGCTCTCCGATTTTCAAAATGGATTCTCCTTTTTTGTAAGAGTATTTTGTAAAATATTTACTCATTTCCTCAAATGTTTCATCGGTAAGCTGGCTGGCCGGCTTAAAAAATGCATGCAATAATTCAATATCATGTGAACTTAGGTTATTCATACTTTCTATAATTCTCTTTGGTGCATGAAGAACACGTAAAAGTGTTTTATCCATTTGTTTTTTACTGTCGCCCCTTAAAAGTAAGCATAAAATAAAAACAGGAAACCAGTCCCGCTTATCCGGTATCAGTATAAATAGTAAAGAAAGGTCTTGTTTGCAGGTGTTTGAGGCTTTTATTCAAAAACAAAAGGTTTCACAACTTGTGAAACCCTTAGCAGGTGGTTTTTACACCAATTCGGTATCTGCCACGTTTGTTTTTTTTGCGGCGTTTTACCAACTCATTGTTTTTATCGATTAATTCGGCCATGGTTTTGGCAGTAGCTTCGTAGGTAGCTGGATTTACTTTTACCATGGTATTTATATAGCCCACCAAGTTTTCGTTGATTTCTTTAATGCTTTCTCTCTTCAACCTACTGGCTGAAGCCAAATCTTTCTTCACGCTTTTAGCATGCAGCTGTGGTTTTACTCGAAACCTGCTGTGCTTTTGGTCAAAACCTGCTGTGGTATTACTCGAAACCACACGTGCTTTTGGATGAAACTACACGTGGTTTGCATCGAAACCTGCTGTGGTTTTCTGAAAATATCAGATTTTGTTAAATCCAGCTTCTTTTATTGCTTTTATGGGGTGTTTGTAAAGAAAAAATCCAGGGCAGAAGCCCGGGATATTTCCGATATGTTTCTTGAATTGTTATTTCAATTTGGCTGTAATCTTTTTATCTGAAAAAAGTTCCTGTCGCTGTGTCGGGAGCATTTCGCCGGTCGGCAGCTTTTTTAATTACCTCTTCTTTTTCTTGGTTGGTGTACAGCGACCAGTTCCCTATTTCTTCAGTTGTTCTTCTGCATCCAAAGCACACGCCGTTGCTGTCTTGCCGGCAAATGCTAATGCATGGTGATTGTATATCTTCCATATTCGTTAAATCAATTTATTGTTATTTAATAACTATTACTTGTTTAATAAACTTCCATACCAAAAATTAGAAGTTTTTAGCTAATAGCCCTTGGCTAAAAGCTATTTAAAATAGCAGGAAATATAAAATTTGGAATGCGATTCATCCAAAAAGAAAGTAAAATCGCACATGCTATTTAAATTGAATACAAATAAAGATAAAGTTATCTGTTTTTCAAAATGGAGACAAAGATGATTGCGATTTTTTATGATTTCTGCAGATGATTTTACTTCGTGGAAATCTGTGAATTTTTATCAAATGAAAAATCCCGAACTGCGAAGTCCGGGATTTTCTCTAACCCTAATTACTAACCTAAATCTAATCTATGAAAAAAAATTATCTGTTTTCTACATTACAAATGTAGTGTGTAGGAATGCTAAAAGGATTGAATTAAAGTTAAGGAAGCTTAAAAATTCATTTGTTTATTTTCTTTTTTGATTTCCCCGGTTTAAACACTGAAATAAAAATGGTAAGAATCAGTGTGCCATTCATGCAAATGCCCATTAATGTTTGCGATTTATCATACCATTGGTATTCGGTATTGCTAAGCGCAGTCAGGCCAAGCTCACCTGATATTCTCACCATTTCGGCAATCCATGGACCGGAATATAGAGTACCCAGTATGATTATCAGCAAAGTGATTATCCATTTAAATATCAACCAGCCGTGTTGAAAGTAGCCCCATTTTGTAAATTGGGAATAAATCCATCCGGTAAGTAAGCTTACGATTGCTGATGGAACCAGAATCTTCATATCAATAAAATGGATGATTTTATTGATTAAATGCAATTGATCTCCGGTTTGTAATTCGTTGCGCATAAAATGTAAAAGGAACATGGTTAATCCGGTTGTTACCCATATTCCTGCGGCTAAAAGATGAATAGATTTAAGCCATTTCTTTTGGGTGATTGATAATTGCTGCATATTCTTTACTTTAGAAATTTATCTGTGTTTAGAATGATTTTTTTAAGATTTTCTATCATTATCTTTTTCGTTGAATCATCAATTCCTTCTAAAGCAATACTGGTTGATTCAAAGGCACATTGATGAAGTTGTTTGGTTAAATCTTTGCCTTCAGGAGTAATGAAAAGTTTGAATATTCTTTTGTCAATGTCATCTCTTCGTTTTTCTACAAAACCTGCAGCTTCAAGCTTTTGAGTCATTCTGCTCATATTGGCGAAATCTTTGTATGTGAGTTCGCTTAATTCACCTATTGTCATCCCATCCGATTCTGTCAAATGATATAAAATAGTCCATTGTTCAGGGGTAATACTGAGTTTGTTTCGGCTTAATATTTTAAAGAAGACTCTCTTTATCATGATTGCGCTAATGGCAATATGGTGGTTTACAGATTTTTCTAAGTCTATTTTGTTCATAGTAAATGTATTTGTCATGACAAATATATAAATTAATTGTCACGACAAGTATTTTGTGTGAGAATTTGTTCCATTTTAAATGTTAGGAATGGTAGGAGTCGGATAGGGTCAAAAAAAAATCCCGAACCGCGAAGTCCGGGATTTTCTCTAACCCTAATTACTAACCTAAATCTAATCTATATGAAAAAACATTTTCTGTTTTGTACACTACAAATGTAGGGCATAGGAATGCAAAAAGGATTGAATTAAAGTTAATTAAACTTAAAAAGTTATTGATTTATTTTGTATTTGCATTTTTCAGATAAGCCTGAACGTATCGTATTTCGGAGTAGGAGTAATCAGAACCAAGTTCTTGTTTGCATTCATTCAGGCTTTCAACACCCTCTTTTTCAAGTTGTTTTTTAATTTTTTTGATCTTTTTTTTCTCCACAAATTTATCGAGAGGCAGCATTCCCAAGCCAACGTAATGTGCCAGATGTTTATCTATTGTTGCAACGGTAAGATCTCTGAAAGCCGAAATTTCACGCACTGTTCGGCCATCTTTATACAATTCCAGACTTATCTCTTTCGTATCTTGTTTGTTACCGGGTTTTATTATTTTTTTTGGTTCAGCCGATGTGAAATTCAACAGACCCAGATTTTGCCCCTGGCGGTATTCTGTAACCATTTTGATTACATCTGCGCCGTAATGTTCAATTTTCTTCTTTCCAAAGCCTTTCACATCCTTTAATTGATCTGTAGTGTAGGGCAGATTATTGGCAATATCAACCAGACTTTGCTGCGAGGCGATGTAATAAACCGGAGCGTTTATTTTATCGGCCATATTCTTTCTCCATTTCTTTAGTATTCGAAACAAATTGGGATGTTTTACGTTTTCATCAACCACTTCCTTAGGGCTTTTTAAACGGAAGTTTTGTTTTTCGAAATGAGCTTTGGCGCGCACAGTTTGGTAGTTGGCAGTATCGAATTTTTTCAAACACGATTTTAAACTAACAAGCTTAACGCTTAGCTTTTCATTCAACTGTTTCAAATGCCCCTCAATTACTTTCTTTATACTTTGATTATCGGTATCGAAACTAAAATCTTTCAGAATGGATTGCAGGTGTTCCTCCAGTTTTCCCACGAAATAGGCCGAAGCTTTGCTGATTCTTTCCTGCGCCTCTTTGTTTTCATGCAGGTTCTGATTATCGGTACAATACCGTTTTACCGATGGAATAAATTTTTCACCAACCACCAGAATTTCAGGGCCAAGAAATGGAAGGGCAGCATTCATTTTATCAGCTAAATTGCCCTGAATACTGTTTCTGTTTTCCTGCAAATGCTTGTTGCAGTAATTGCAGATTCGGTAGATATCATGAAAAGAAAACAGTTCTTCGAGAAGCTGAAACTGATACTTACGAATGGAATTCTCCAGATTTTCTTCCCCCGGAGGGTTGGCTTCCATATTTTGTGTGAATTTAGATACGGCGTTGTCGCAGATGATTCCCGATTTACTTAGCGTTGATTTAAGAACCAATCCTTCCAGCGACTTGCATCGACTCAAGGCCACGTAAACCTGTCCGTGTGCAAAGGCTGCATTGGCATCAATCACTGCTCTTTCAAAAGTCAGTCCCTGACTTTTATGAATGGTAATTGCCCAGGCCAGCTTCAATGGGAACTGCGAAAAACCACCCGAAATTGTTTCTTCAATTTCTTTGCTTTCCGGGTTGATGCTGTAATTGATGTTGTGCCAGTCTTCAGGATACACATCAATTTCGAAATTGTCTGTCTCACATTTTACATGAATTACATCATCGCCAAAACCGGTAACCGTTCCTATTTTGCCGTTAAAATAGAGCTTTTCGGGCGAGCTGTCGTTTTTTACAAACATCACCTGTGCACCTGTTTTAAGCTGCAGCTGCTCTTCGGTAGGAAAGGAGTATTCGGGAAATATGCCTGTAATGTTCGCCATAAATTGCTGCGGTTTTCCCTTTAGTTGCTTTAGTTTTTCTTCGTTTATTTTCTGAGCCCGGGCATTGTGTGTTGTTAGAGTGATATAACCATCCTTATCGGAGGGTTTAAAATCGGGCAAATATCTTTTTTCCAATTCGGTATAGGATTCCTGCGAGAGTTGGTTGTTCCTTATTTCATTCAGAATTTTAATGAAGCTTTCGTCTTTTTGACGGTAAACATGTGTGAGTTCGATACTAATGTGCTGCGATTGCAGAAATGCACGACTGCTAAAAAAGAAAGGAGTTTCGTAATGATTCCGAAGCAGACTCCATTCTTCATTTTTTACCACAGGAGGCAATTGCTGCAAATCGCCGATCATTAAAACCTGAACACCACCAAAAGGCAGATTTCTGTTTTTAAATTTGCGAAGCACTTCATCAATGCCATCCAGCAAATCGGCGCGAACCATACTAATTTCATCAATAATCAGCAGGTCGAGAGATTTTATAATATCGATTTTTTCTTTTCGGTATTTCCGGATGGGCGAATTGGATTCGGTTTTGGGGTTTTTATCTTCGTTTAAGATTTGCCCTGGCATTATGGGGCCAAAAGGCAGCTGAAAAAAGGAATGAATGGTTACACCACCTGCATTAATGGCCGCCACACCGGTGGGTGCAACAACTACCATTCGTTTGGGCAGTTCCTCTTTTAACTGGCGCAAAAAGGTAGTTTTTCCGGTGCCGGCTTTACCCGTTAAAAAAATTGTAGTGTTTGTGAATCGTACAAACTTGTGAGCCAGATCCAGTTGTGAATTGCTTTCCATTTTGTAAACATCTGTTTTTTGAGAAACTAAAAATACAAAATGTTAACGGGATACGAATGGAAATTTATGTAAGATCCGATAATTATACTATCTGGAGGTTAACTTATTTCAATAATTCTGTTTTTTACTGCATACATTACCAGCGAAGTTGAATTTTTACAAGCAGTTTTACTCAGTAAGTTAGATCGGTGGCGGTCAACCGTTCTTTGGCTGATAAATAATACCTCAGCAATTTCAGCATTGCTGCATCCATCACAAATTAGTTTTAAAACTTCCAATTCCCGTTGGGATAATTTTACGGTTTCAGTTCTTAATTTGTGCAGTCTTTTCTGATCAAGAATATCAACCAAAAGTTCTTGAGAGAAGTAACTTTTCCCAGCCATAACTGCCTCAAGTGCTGATATCAGTTCATCGGCATCGGAGTTTTTAAGTAGGAAACCTTTAACGCCGGCATCTAACATCTGATCGTAGTATTCCTCTTCTCCATGCATGGACAGAACAATTATTTTCATATCAGGAAATTTTTCAAGAGCTATTCGTGTGGCTTCAATTCCATTCATTTCCGGCATGTTAATGTCCATTAAGGCAATGTCGATTGGAATAGTATCTGCCATTTCAAGAAATTCTTTTCCGTTCGAAGCTTCCCCTACAATGTTGATGTTGGGAACACTATTCAAAAGAAACCGCAATCCACTTCTAAACATTTTGTGGTCGTCTACAATCATTACCCTGTACTCACTCATGCTCTTTAATTTTACAGATTAATTTCTACTACTGCCATCATGCCGCCACGTTTTGGGTGGCTTTTTATTTTGTGCGAACCGTTTAACGACTTAATCCTGCTAAATACATTATACAATCCCATTCCCGCTGATGTTCCGGCATTGATCTCCTTGGCATCAAAACCAATTCCGTCGTCAATATAGATAAGAGAAACTAAATTTTCTTCTCTTGACAAGTTTATTTCAATATTTGTTGCCTTAGCGTGTTTAATTGTATTGTTAATTAATTCGCTTACTACCCTAAAAATAACGACTTCAACCTGATGGTTGATTCTCTCGTTCATATTTTCAGCATAAAAACTAATGCTGATGGCCTGCGATAAATTGATTTTGTTGGTGAAAGAACGAATGGCTTTTTCCAATCCGAAATCGTTCAAAATATGCGGGCTCAGGTTGTTCGAAATTTCTTTGATGCTTACCAACGCTTCATTTACCGCTTCAACAGAAGCTTTTATAATGTTCTTTTTCTCTGCTTCCGATTCAAATTTATTTATGGATGACAGATACAGGTTGATGCTGGAAAGCAGTGGCCCAATAGAATCATGCAAATCGGTAGCGAATCGTTTTCGTTCACTTTCTTCTGTGTTGATTACTGCATTTAGAATTTTTCGTTCGGTTTTCTGGCGTTCACTAATATCATTTATCAAAGATAAAATCAGTTTACTGTCTTCCAGTTCAATTAAGCTTAAGTGAATTTCAACAGGAAAGCTGCTGCCGTCTTTTCTTTTTTGCACCGACTCAAAAGAAAGAGAAGGGTAGGAGGCATTTAATTTTCTCCAATAAGTATGAAGTTCGGAACTGCTGTGCATGGAATCTATTTCGCTGTAATTTAGTGTTAGGATTTCGTCAGCAGAATAGCCCAGCCAATTGCAGGCAGCTGAGTTGGCATCCAGAATATGGCCGTCAGTATTGTAAATTAATATTCCATCTGATGCCTGCTCAATTAAGGAACGCCATCTTTTTTCTGATACTCTCAACTTCCTTTCTTCGCTTTTTATTGTTTCTTCGGCTTCTTTTCGTTGGGTGATATTAATAAGTGTACCAACTATGTTTAAAGGTTTTCCATTTTGGTCATAATCAAGAATTTGTCCTTTTGCTTTGAACCACATCCAGTCTTTAGTGTTTGTGAAAATTCTGAATTCGACAATAAACAATGCGCTATAGCCCAATTTGTTTTGCCGGTGTTTTTGTTTGATGATGATTAAATCCTCCGGATGAATAATTTTGCAGAGAAGATCTTTTGTGTTTGAAATGGTGACAGATTTATAACCCAGTTTATCCCAGATGATCTTACTAATGTAGGTTTGATCGTTTGCGAAATTATGCTCCCAAACACCATCCGAATTTGCATCCAGCATTCGAAGAAGCCTGTCCCGGCTGCTTTTCAATTCCAGATTTGCTTCTTCTAAATTTTCGGTACGTACTTTAACCAGTTCCAGAAGATTGTGCCGGTGATCCTCCAGCTCCTGATTTTGCTTGATAATTTGTTCGGTTTGCAGCTCCAGTTTTTCGTTCGCAAACACAACTTCTTTTGTTCTGTCGGCTACTCTTCGGTCCAATTCTTCATTTTCCTGAATCAGTTTCTTTTCATTCTGCTCCCTTTTCAATTTCGAATATCGTAAAATGATTGCAATGATTAAGCCGAATATAATGATTACAAATAGTGATGTTTGGTACTGGGGAACAATAGGAGGTGGTTGATTGCTGATGATACTGCCTTTTGGAAGTTGTTTGGGGAGAATCCCAAAACGTTTCATTTGTTCAAAATCGAATTTGAAATTGTTGTATCCTGATTGTACAATTGGAATTTTATTGATCTCTTTCCCATTCAATACCTGAAGAGCAATTTTAGCGGCTAATTCTCCTTCTTTATATCCGCTTGTGAGCATTCCTCCAACAATACCCTCGTTAAAATAGAATTCCCAACTGCTATAGATTGGTAATTTTGTTGCCTCTCGTATAATTTCAATATTTTCCTGATAGGAAATAAAATTGCCTTCTTTATCGCGGCTAAAATTCAGGAGGTAAATAATGCTGTTGGGGTCAAGGTGTTTAACCTGATCAACCAGTTCATCAATGAGTAAATTCTCCAAAAAAACAAGTTCAACATCGGTATGTAAGTCAGGCCAAAAAGATTTAATGTTATTTCTGTTCAAGATTGCCGATTGAGTCTGATTGTCGTTAATCACAACTAATTTTGTTGCCTTAGGATGCAAACGCAAGGCAACTTCAATTGTTTTTCTGGAGTCAATTTCTTCGGTAACACCCGAAATGTGTTCGATCCCTTTCACCAGCTGATCGGAGAATTGATTGATAGAACAGAAAATTATTGGTGCGTTTTTAAAGAAATCAGTATAATAATCTCTTACAAAATCCAAGGCATTGTTGTCAGAAACAATGATGGCATCAAATTTATTTTTTAGATGCTTGAGGCCATAAAGATTCGCGAATTCTTTCAGATATTCTGGATTTGAATTCCGTTTTGTATCCATGTATTCAAACATCAGCTCAACATCGTCTTCACGACCCAAAACAGATTGTATCCCGGCACTTACATTATCGGTCCAATTCAATCCCTGATGGTAAGAATGCAAAACAAGTACTCTTTGTTTTCTTGCAGAAGTCTGAAATGCAAAAAGGAAAACGAAAAAAATCAGAAGGAGAGTCTTCCAACGAAGGTTACTTCTATTACTCATATTCAGTTTATACTTTTCCATCATAAAATGGTTATATCGGGCCAGTTTCAAAGGAAGGGTAAGATACAAAGGCTAAATATGATATGCTATGTTGTAAAATACCCAATTTTAGTCCCTAAACCTGATTTTTTTGTGCTTTCTTCTGAGGGTATTTTCCTGGTAATATTACATTTAGCAGGCTTTTTCCGATTAAGCCCAGAGCAACAGCAAATCCAAGCCCAATCAGACTAACCAGAAGTAAAAGGAGAAGAGCTTGCGAGTGCTTCATTGTAAACAGCAATATTCCTGATGTAAGCAGCAGGAGTACACTGTAAATGATTTTATTTCTTAACAGCGGAGGTTTCAGACTTTTAAACCGGGTAATTCCATCGATAATTCCTGTGACAAAGGCCAGCATTAGAGCAAGAGGTAAAAAGAGAATTAAAAATTCAGCAATGATGCGGACTTTTTCGGGATAGCAGCCGGGAAACAACCATAGAATTGCCAGCAGAAGAGGAATAAGTGCGATAAAAGTTTGGGAGATGTGGATTGCAATGGGATGTAAATCCAGATTTAGAATGAAAAGCCGATTTGGTGATACCCGTTCCCGATAGGATTCGAATACCTTGTCGGGCAAGCCGCAGGCCGGACAAACACCGTTTAATTTGTCTTTTTCCATTACATATCCGCAAGGACGACAACGTACCAATTCTTTCATAATTTTAAAGTTTTTGTCTTTATGAATCCATACAGTTATTTCCCAGTGTGCAGGAAGCTTTAATTATGGACGTTTCATGATTGTTTTTGCAACAAGTTACAGTATATTATAAAACCATAAAAAATACTTTGCATCTATTTGCACTAAAAATAAATACTAATAAACAATACTATTGTCCATAAAATTTGGTTTGATTATTTTTGGTTAAAATCATAAACAAACCAGCCCATTATATGAAAAACCTACTAACGCGCTTTCTGAAGAGTTCGAAACTATTTGAATTATTTATGATCTTTATTGGGATTACCTTCTCGATGCAATTCAATAACTGGAATGAAGAAAGAAAATTAAAACAATTGGAATTGGAGTTAATTAGTGATCTGTATGTTGATGTAACAGAGGATTATAATGACATCCAAAAGAATATAATAACAACAGAAAAATCATTTTTACGTCCTTTAAAATACTTAGATAGCTGTCTTACAACAATCCAACCAGTGAATCAATCTGATCTGAAGGATAAATTACAAATTAAAATGGGACGTTCTTCTATGTCTATGAATATTGGAGCCTACGAGAGTTTTAAACACCAGGGGATAGCATTAATGAAAAATAGCCGTTTAAAAATTAAATTGTTTGAATATTATGAATCCGGATTAAATCAGTTGAATCGTCAACGAGAGAGTCAATCTGAGTTTGGAGATAACTATATCATGCCTCTTTCGATAAAATATTGTGAGAACTTCTTTGAAATGCCCTATAGTAATTACCTTCTTCTGAGAAATAATCCTTCAGACAAAAGAGTTATAAATTATTGGGTTAGAATGTATGAATTCAATCAGTACATCAATAAAAAATTAATTCCCTTACAGGAAGATTTAAAGCTCGAAAAGGAAAAAGAACTCATTGCTAACGGCATTGATCCAAAGCTAATTTTGCAAGTAGCAGAGACATCAAAATCCTAAATAATGAAAGAGGCTGGATTATATAGAATCCTGCCTCTTTTACTGCAGTTTCTGTGTTAGTACAGCTTCTCCGCTTAGGATTTTTTTTGCAAGACTTTGTATGGTTCGCTTTTTTACAAGAACAGTATAATTTTTTCTTAATTCTGAAAAATCATCATGCAAAGGGCATTTGTTTTCATGATCACAACCCTTAAAACCAAAATTACAGCTGATAAAAGATTTTTCTCCATCAATTGCTGTAATAATTTTATAGAGTTGAAGATCTTCATGCTCTTTATCAAAGAAAAATCCGCCATTTCTTCCTTTCAAGCTTTTTATTAGATCGAATCGTGTTAGTACCTGCAATATTTTTGCAGTGAAATGTTCAGGTGATTCTATATTTTTTGCTATTTCCTTAAATCCCGGACGTTTTTCTTCCCAGTTTTGCAACTGGACATAAACCAGTGCACGAATTGCATATTCGGCAGTTTTTGAGAGCATAAATATTATGAATTGCTAGTACTTATTTAATTTTGACTTATAGAACAGAAACTAAAATTCAGAAAAAAGACAAGTAGGTCTTTTAATCGCTAAAGTAGATTAATATTTTAACAATTACAAAAGAGATGAAATAAGGGGAGTGGGATTACATAAGGTGTTTTGAGGGGAACAAATGAGGCAGAATCAATTTGATTCTGCCTCCTTTTTTATTTTTTCGTAGCTGTAAATAGTCTCAATACTAATTACTCACTACTTGATACTGTTTTTTTACAATCCCAATACGTTCATTCCCTGCTTAAATACAACATCTTTTGGAATGCCGGCACTGTTAATACGATCTAAATCTTTCTGAAGATCTTCACGAATAAAACCTCTTTCGGCAATCATTTGTTTTGCTGCTTCATAGTCACCATCACCCTGAACAATTAGAATTTGTTTTCCCAATTCATTCATAGCGGCTTTCATTTTCCCGAAATCAACTTTGTAAGTTCCTGTTTCTGCATTTCTTGTAAAGGCACCTTGCTCTTCGAAGAAATAGAAACGAATCATATTTGCTTTTCCGTGAGCACTGGCAGCACCAAAACGTACCGAACGGAAAATACCGGCCATAAAAGTAACATAGTTATCCATCAGTTTACCGGCATCCAGTTCGCCCCACTCAGCCATTTGTGTAATCATGTACAAACCAAGAATATCTGCTTTTCCTTCTTCAATAGAGGTATAAGTATCCTTCAATGCTTTGCGGACGCTTTCATGATCTTTTAAAGTGTATTTAATACCCAAACCGTGAGCTACTTCGTGAAACATTACATTCTCGAAGAAAGCATCAAAAGTTACATTCCTGCGTTGACTTTCGTCCATTAGTAAATCAGAAACAGGAACTAAAATTTTATCGAATTTAGCCTTCATTGCATTTTTTAACTGCAGTTTTCTTGATCCTTTTTGAGCGTGAACACGAGGATCGTTTGGCAGGTTAATAGCAATGTTCTTGCTGCCCGCGTTGCAATCGCCGGCATAGTAAATCACATCGTAAACATTCATATCCGCGTTGGCATTCGCTTTTTCTGCTTTGTACTCGGCAGGAACAGGAAGACCTTCCTGCAGGCGGGGCAGTAATGAAGCGAATTTTGATAATTTTTCGCTCCAAACTTTGTCTTTCACCAAAATCTGACCCGAATGAGAAGCTTTGTATCCGTAAAGAGCATCTTCGTAGGTTTCGATAGGACCAACAACAAAATCCAGAGTGTTGGTTTTCATATCCATCCAAGCCAAATCAGAAGCCAGATAATCATCAGTAAGAAGAGCCGTAGAACGCAGCTCAAGATATTTTTTCAGACCAGCATCTTCAGCCAATTCAGAAGCTTTTAGTAACAAATCAGCAGCTTTTTTAATTTGTTCTTTGTAAACAACATGATAAGGAACTACTTTCAGTTCTCCGCTCTCGTCACGTTCAATTTTTGTATACCAATCGGTTTTCATTTCGTCCGGAATGGCATCAAATTCTTCTTGAGTCATGTCGCATGGATAGAAGTTTGCACCTTTAGGTTTTACTCCAAATCCGTCTATAAAAGGCAGGTTGTCGTTCAGACGATCCCAGGGGCCGTAATTTATTTTTGAATAAGCAACAGCTGCAGGATCAGTAAGCGTTCCTAAAAATTCTGCTTTGTCTCCAATTGCATCTTTCCAGAATAACTCTTCCATAATATCAGCAGCTTCCATTAAAACAGGAAGCATTTGTTTTTCGTTTTTGGTCAGTTTACTGATGTCTGTTGTAAGTTCAAATTCAGCGTACTGATCTACTAATTTTTGTATTGGAGAAACCTCAGTTTTTTTGGCTGGTTTCTCATTACAAGCAACAAAGCCTATACTAATGGCCAGCAACAGTGTAATTGAAGCGATTTTTTTCATTTTTGTGTGATATTTAAGTTAGAAAATGTTGTTTGGTTTTGATTTTTTCAACAATAAAATTGTTGAATTATTTTTACATTGCATGATCTTTTTGTTAATAATCAAAAATACAGCAAAGAATTGTTTTATCAAGATTTACCTGATAATAATTAACTTAAACAACCTAACAATTATAAAAATGAAGAACAGATTTTTAATTGCGGCCATTCTTGTATTTGGCCTGTTTCAAACATCTTCTGCTAAAAAAAAGGAAGAGGTAAAGAAAAGCTATCAGTTTACTATCGAAAAGCAATTGAAAGCAACACCGGTGAAAAATCAGTACCGATCCGGAACTTGTTGGTCTTTTGCAAGCATTTCATTTTTGGAATCGGAAATTATTCGGTTGGGAAAAGGAGAATTGGATCTTTCGGAGATGTTTATTGTGAACCGCAACTATCATTTGCGCGCAGCAGATTATGTCCGTTTTCACGGGATGAAAAGTTTTTCTTCCGGTGCTGAAGGCTGGGATGCTTTAAATGTGGTGAAGAAATATGGTCTGATTCCGCAATTGGCTTACTCAGGAAATACTTTTGATGAAACAATGCCCGTACATGGTGAGATGGATGAGGTTTTAAAAGCATATGTTGATGCTGTTGTAAAAAATAAGAACAAAAAAATTACTCCGGTTTGGATGAAAGGGTTTGATGGAATTCTAGATGCTTATTTAGGAGAGATTCCTGAGACTTTTATTTACAATACTAAAGAATACACGCCAATGTCTTTTGCAAAAGCGCAAGGCCTTAATATGGACGATTACGTAACAATTACTTCCTATACACATCATCCGTTTTACGAAAGCTTTATTTTCGAAGGACCGGATAACTGGTCGTTGGGGAAGGTGTACAATTTACCAATGGATGAAATGATGCAGGTTGTTGATAATGCCATTGAGAATGGATACAGTCTTGCCTGGGGAAGCGATGTTAGTGAAGATGGATTTGCATATCGTAAAGGTGTGGCTGTAGTTCCCGAAACCGAAGAAAAAAGCATGGACAATGCCGAAATCTCCAAATGGGAGAAAATGAGCAAGGATCAGAAAGCGGCATACGGAACAGAATATCCTGTGAAAGAAAAAGAAATAACTCAGGAAATGCGTCAAATTGCGTTTGATGATTACGAATCGACCGAAGATCATTTGATGCACATGGTGGGTACTGCGAAAGATCAAAACGGCAACAGGTATTACCTGATCAAAAACTCGTGGGGAACCGACAACAATCCTTACGATGGATATTTTTATGCATCGAAGGCATTTGTACAGTACAAAACCGTTGGATTGCTATTGCATAAAGATGCGATTCCTGCCGAGATTGCCAGGAAATTGGGATTGAAATAAAATCCAAATACTAAACGAAGTGGGCTTGGATGAAAATTCAAGCCCTTTTTTACGCAAAACACCTCCTCCCACATGGGAAGGAGGTGAAAAAAAGCAATGGAAACAAATTTCCATCACAAATGTCTTTTGAGCTTATCCAATTTTCGCTTTATCGGTCACTACATAGTATCTCGGATCATCAATATCTCTCAAAATAACGGTTCTAAAGTGATCATCGGCACGTTGCAGTAAAGTAATACAGTCTTCACTTAAGTGTTTCAATTTAATGGTTTTTCCTGCATTTTCATACTTCTGAACCAAATTGCTGATTGCTTCAATTCCCGAATGGTCGGCTACACGCGATTCGATAAAATCAATTTCTACCGATTCAGGATCATTTTCGACATCAAATTTGTTATTGAAAGTGGTAATGGAACCAAAAAACAGAGGTCCCCAGATTTCATATATTTTAGTACCATCTTCCCGAAACGATCTTCTTGCACGGATTCTACGGGCATTTTCCCAGGAAAAGGCAAGGGCACTTACAATAACACCAACCAGTACCGCAATGGCAAGATCGAAGATAACGGTTAGTCCGGATACAAGAACCAATACAAAGGCATCGGCTTTTGGTATTTTAAGTAATACATTAAAGGTTGACCAGGCAAATGTTCCGATAACCACCATAAACATTACTCCCACAAGTGCAGCGATTGGCACCATTTCGATATAAGGAGAGGCAAAAAGAATAAATACCAATAAGGTTGATGCCGCAATAATACCTGATAGTCTTCCTCGTCCGCCCGATTTTACATTAATCAGCGATTGACCAATCATGGCGCATCCACCCATTCCACCGAAAAATCCGGTAACGATATTTGCAGCTCCCTGAGCCATACATTCGCGGTTCCCGTTTCCACGGCTGTTGGTAATTTCATCCAGTAAATTCAAAGTCATTAGCGACTCAATAAGACCAATGGCAGCTAAAATTACCGCATAAGGAAGAATAAATGCAACGGTAGTCCAGTTGAAAGGAACCATTGCAAACAATTGGCTCTGGAAAGAAGGCAAGCCACCTTTAAGACCAGTACCGCCGCCATCCCGAATAAAGGATCCAACAGTGCTGACATCAAGATTCCCAAATATCACAATGGCCGATACAGTTAAAATAGCAACAAGGGCTGCAGGTATTTTACTTGTAATCTTTGGAAGAAGATACATGATACTCATGGTGAGAATAACCAAACCAACCATCGTATATAGAACTTTATCTGCTACCCAAAAAGCTTCACGGTTTATATGTAGGGTGTAGTCTGAGAAAGAAATTGCATCCCAATTAATTACCTGTGGAAACATTCCTAGCTGCGACATAAAAATAACAATTGCCAAACCATTTACAAACCCCATCATAACAGGGTGGGGAATGAGTCTGACGAATTTACCAAACTTGAAAACACCGGCTAAAAATTGTAGAACACCTGCCAGAATTATTGTTGCGAACAAATAGTTCAAACCCATATCCTGAACGGGATTAGCCATCGCCATTCCCAGATCATTTCCTTCTTTTACAAGGCTGACCAAAACAACTGCCATGGCACCTGTAGCTCCGGATATCATTCCCGGGCGACCACCAAAAACAGAAGTAATTAAACCAACCATAAAGGCGGCGTAAAGTCCAACTAAAGGATCAACACCAGCCACAAAGGCAAAGGCTACCGCTTCTGGTACCAACGCAAGAGCTACGGTTAATCCGGATAATATATCATCTTTTGAATTTGCTGCTTTCTTTCTAAAAAAATCTACCATATGTAATCATCAAAATTTTGAATAAGTCGGCAAAACTAGGCTTTTAATATTTAGGAATGCTGGTATTGGTGTATAGAATTCACTTTTATTTGAGCGAAAACGATTTATGTGCAGCTTAAGATGTTTCGGAAAGCTTGATTTCATTCTCATTTTCAATTTTGCACCATTAAATTGAAAATATAAATAGAGTCCATATGGGAGAATATTTTTTTTCATTCTCTTAAATTCCTTAAATTGAGATCAGTAACAATAAAGAAAGAATGATCTTGTTTGAAACTCTTATCTGCCCGAACCAGTTTTAGGGAAATGTGAAAAAAGATTGATATCGATTATTAATCAGTGTGTGATGAAAAGAGTAATTAAGGACTTTAAAAGCATTGGTATTGAGTTGATTCAACGTCTGATAAAAACCTTTCCCGATGGAATTTATGAAGATGACTTGATCAGCATTACGAAACCAAATGGTGATAAAATAAATGTTGTGGAGTTGCGTACCGAAGACACAATCTATCTAATTAAAATGAATCAGGAACTTCAGGCCCGAATTGATTCTTTTACAGGAGATTTCGAAGGGCTTGATCCTTATTCTGATGGATACAGAGATAGTCCTTAACCTTCTGTTTTGGCTAAAATTGCGGTTGCCGATTCTATGATTCCCAATTTGTCGTATCCACATTCACGATACAATTCCTGCTGAGTACCTTGTTCTACCCATTTATCGGGTACACCCAATCGTTTTACCCTGGCCTGATAATGATTGTCATTCGCAAACTCGATGACTGCTGAACCTAATCCGCCAATAATACACCCATCTTCAAGAGTGATAATCTGATCGTGTTTTCCAAGAACTTCATGCAGCAATTCGGTATCAATAGGTTTCAGATAACGCATGTCGTAATGGGCAATCGAGTAGCCGTCTTTTTCCAGTTCTTCAATGGCATCCACAGCTTCCACACCAATGGCACCAATCGATAATATTGCAAGATCTTTTCCGTCTTTCAACTTTTGGCCTTTGCCAACAGGAAGAATCTCAAAAGGTTTTTGCCAGTCAAGAATACGACCTTTACCGCGTGGGTAACGAATGGAAAAAGGACCCATATTTTCTTGTTGGGCAGTAAACATCAAATTTCTCAACTCAACAGCATCAAGAGGAGAAGCAATTGTCATATTTGGAATGCATCTGAAAAAGGCCAGATCGTAAACACCATGATGAGTTGCACCATCGGCACCAACAACACCACCACGATCCAGACAGAAAACAACATTTACATTTTGCAGAGCTACATCATGAATCACCTGATCGTAAGCTCTTTGCATAAATGATGAGTAAATGGCACAGAATGGTAATTTGCCTTTTGCAGCCAATCCTCCCGAGAAAGTAACGGCGTGTTGTTCCGCAATCCCAACATCAAATGCACGATCGGGCATTTTTTCCATCATGATATTTAATGAACTGCCTGTTGGCATTGCTGGTGTAATACCAACAATTTTATCATTCATTTCGGCCAGTTCAACCAAAGTATTGCCAAAAACTTCTTGGAATTTTGGTGCTTGCGGACTCGTTGATTCAGGTTGTAAAATTTCACCTGTTACCTTGTCGAACATTCCTGGAGCGTGCCAGTAAGTCTGATTCTGTTCGGCCAGTTTAAAGCCTTTTCCTTTTTTTGTAATAACATGCAAAAGCTTTGGGCCTGAAATTTTTTGTAAATCACTCAAAACTTTTACCATGTGATTCACATCATGACCATCAACAGGTCCAAAATATCTAAAGTTAAAAGCCTCAAAAATATTACTTTGTTTTAGCAGAATGGTTTTGATTCCTTGTTCCACTTTCTGAAATATTTTTTGAGTGTTTGGATTTAACCGGTTTAATTTCCCCAGAAACCGCCAAATATCATTCTTTACTTTATTATAGGTCTGCGAAGTGGTAATATCCAGCAAGTAGTTGTTCAAACCTCCAACATTAGGATCGATAGCCATATTGTTATCGTTTAGGATAACCAGTAAATCAGCATTGTTGTTGGCAGCATTGTTTAGTCCTTCAAAGGCCAAACCGGCAGTCATCGATCCATCACCAATTACGGCAACTGTTTTTCGATCGGTCTCTCCGCTTAATTGAGCCGCAGTAGCCATTCCCAAGGCTGCGGATATAGAAGTAGAGGAGTGTCCGACAGTAAAAGCATCGTATTCGCTTTCGTTTCTGTTAGGGAAACCACTTATTCCTTTGTATTTTCTATTCGTATGAAAAATATCTTTTCTTCCGGTAAGAATTTTATGTCCGTATGCCTGATGGCCTACATCCCAAATCAGGTTGTCGTAGGGAGTATTTAGTACGTAGTGAAGAGCAACGGTAAGTTCTACCACACCCAAACTGGCACCAAAATGCCCTGGATTGCATGAAACTTCTTCAATAATTTCCTGGCGCAATTCTTCACAAACCTGAATAAGGTCGTCTTCAGATACCTTTTTCAGATCAGATGGAAAATTGATTTTATCTAAAAATTCTTTTTCAGACTTAGCCATGTACGAAATACCCTTTTTAATCGTTTAACAGAATAAGAATTTGTTTCCCAATCATTTTTTTCAACTGATAGCGGATAAACAGATTATTCTGGAAGAAAAATATTGACGAAGATAATAATAAAAACTAAAGTATTCTTCTGTCTGGTGATGACGATACCATGTCAGATTCTTATATTTGCTTGTGTAATTGCAAGTTTCATTACTAACAAAAGTACAATTTAAACATGTTCAAAAAAACGAGTCAGCTGGTATTTATTTTAGCATCAGTTTTTCTATGCTTTTCTTGTGTTCCTACAAGACAATTTCAAGAACTCCAATCTAAGCAGCAAAACTGCCAGGACGAATTGGAGATGGAAAAGGAAAAAAATCTTACGCTAAGCGAATTGAATAATGAATTGAGTGGAAAACTTGAGGTTTTAGATGAAAAATATAAAAATATTCTTGCAGATACATTGCAAATATCACGACATCTTCAGTCTGCACGGGAACGATTAAGCAGAATAGAAAAGAGCAATCAGGATTTACTAAATCAATTGGCAGGAATGCAGGCAGGCAACGAAAAGGAAACCAAAGCTTTATTAGGTCAGATTAAAAAGGCTCAAAATGAATTGAGACTGCGTGAAGATGAGGTTCTTTCTTTGGAAAAAGAAATGGATGCCCGCAAACGAACCCTCGATACTTTACAGGCTGAATTGAATCGGAGAGATAAGCGATTGCAGGAGTTGGAATCGGCTTTAAACAGAAAAGATGAGGCCGTAAAGGCTTTAAAACAAAAGGTAATGAATGCCCTTACCGGATTTGACGGCAATGGTTTGTCGATCACTACCAAAAATGGAAAGGTTTATGTCTCTATGGATGAAAAACTCCTTTTTAAATCGGGAAGTTATCAGGTGGATCAAAGAGGTGTGGAAGCATTAGGGCATTTGGCAGGTGTATTGGCTCAAAACAAAGATATTAATGTAATGATTGAAGGACATACCGACAATGTTCCTTACAAGGGCAGTGGTGAGTTAAAAGACAACTGGGATTTAAGTGTGAAAAGAGCAACATCTATTGTTCGGATATTAATTTTAAATACTGGAATTGATGCTGAAAGACTTACCGTTGCAGGTAGAAGTAAATACGTGCCGATTGGTACTAATGCAACCGCCGAAGGTCGTAGTAAAAATCGTAGAACTGAGATCATTCTCACCCCAAAATTGGATGAGTTGTTTAAGATACTGGAATCAAATTAATACAAGGCTTCAAGCTAAATGATATGATGAACTTAAACAAATCCATTATAGGAATGGTGCATGTTCAGGCATTGCCAGGTACGCCGAAGAATAAATATTCCTTGGCAAAGATTTGTGAACTTGCTGTAAAAGAAGCCAGGCAGTATGAAACAGCCGGTTTGGATGCAGTTATGATAGAAAACATGCACGACGTTCCCTACCTAAAAGGTTCGGTAGGGCCGGAAATAACAGCAGCTATGGCAGTTGTTGCAAAAGCAGTGCGTGATGCAGTAAAATTACCTTTAGGAATTCAAATATTGGCAGGAGCGAATAAAGAAGCTCTGGCGGTGGCAAAAGTGGCTAATTTTCAATTTATCCGTGCGGAAGGTTTTGTATTTGGGCATCTTGCTGACGAGGGTTATATAGATTCTTGTGCCGGGGAGCTGATGCGTTATCGAAAAGCAATTGGAGCGGAAAATGTTTTTGTGTTTACAGACATTAAAAAGAAGCACAGCTCACATGCCATTACTGCGGATGTTGATATTGCAGAAACAGCGGAGGCTGCCGAATTTTTCTTAAGTGATGGAGTTATTATTACGGGCTCTTCAACTGGGAAAACTGTTTATTTGCACGAATTAAAAAGTCTGAAGGATAAAATTCATATTCCAATATTAATTGGATCAGGTATTACTGCTGAGAATCTTTCGGAGTATTGGGATTATGCTTCTGCTTTTATAGTTGGTTCACACTTTAAGGAAGATGGATATTGGGAGAATGAAATTTCTGATGAGCGATTGAAAATGTTTATGCAGATAGTTAAGAAATTAAGAAACTAATAATTGTAAAAAAAAGCTGCCAACCGGCAGCTTTTTTCAATTATTATATGGTCATGATATCTTTCTCTTTTTCAACCAGCAAGTCATCAATTTTCTTGCTGAATTTGTCGGTAAGCTTTTGAACAAAAGCTTCTGCATCTTTTTCGATGTCTTCTGATAAACCATCTTTTACCAGTTTTTTTAATTCAACATTGGTATCTCTTCTGGCATTTCGGATGCTTACTTTTGCATGTTCGCATTCCGATTTAGCTTGTTTAACCAAGTCATTTCTGCGTTCTTCGGTCAAAGGAGGAATATGAATACGGATTAATTCTCCATTATTATCCGGGTTAAAACCCAAATTGGAATTCATAATCGCTTTTTCAATCTGTACAATCATTGGTTTTTCCCATGGTTGAATTGCAATAGTTCTTGGATCGGGTACACTTAGATTGGCAACCTGAGCCAGTGGAGTCATGTTTCCGTAGTAATCCACCATCACACCATTCAACATGCTTGGATTTGCTCTTCCAGCACGAATTTTCACTAATTCTTTTTCAAGATGGTCAACAGCAGCTTCCATCTTTTCCTGCGTATCATCCAGATACATTTGAACTTCTTCAGTCATCGGAGAAAGATTTTTATATGTTTTTATTGATCAATGTATAGTGTTTACAAAAATAGCAAAAATCTATAATCAAATAAAGATAGTCCTTTTTTACTAAAACTAAAATGTATCAGTAGTAAAGAGCTTGTGGCTGTTAATTGTGAACTAATGTCCCAATATTTTCACCTTCAATCACTTGCTTTAAATTTCCTTTTGTATCCATATCAAAAACAATTATTGGTAAATTGTTTTCTTTACACATTGTTGTTGCCGTTAAATCCATAACTCTCAAATCTTTGTTGTAGATTTCATCGAAAGTAATGGTTTCAAATTTTACAGCGCTACTGTCTTTTTCAGGATCAGCAGTATATATGCCGTCAACGCGGGTTCCCTTAAGCATTACATCAGCTTCTATTTCAATTCCACGAAGCGAAGAACCAGTATCTGTTGTAAAATACGGATTTCCTGTTCCGGCAGAGAAGATCGTAACACAACCTTCAGAAAGGTAGTCTACCGCTTTTTGTTTCGAATAGAATTCACCAATTGGCTCCATTCGAATGGCTGTTAAAACCCGTGATTTACATTGAATGGCTTCCAATGCGGAGTTAAGTGCAAGGCTGTTAATTACGGTAGCAAGCATTCCCATCGAATCGCCTTTAACACGGTCGAAACCTTTAGCAGCACCGCTTAATCCGCGAAAAATATTACCGCCGCCAATTACGATTCCAACTTGAACACCAAGATCTGTTATTTCTTTAATTTGTTCGGCATAGTCGTTTAATCTTTGTGAATCAATTCCATATTGTTGATCACCCATTAAAGATTCGCCGCTTAATTTCAGTAGTACACGTTTGTATTTAACCATTCTTTCAGATTTTTATACCCAAAGTTGAGAAAATTCTACGATAAGATAAAAAAAAAGAGTTCCGGAAAGGAACTCTTTTTATATGTAATAATAATTGTATTAAGCATTTAATGTGAAACGCATCATTTTAGTCACAGTTAAATCTTTGTCAGATTCAGCAAGATACTGCTTAACAGTTTGCTTGTTGTTTTTAACAAAGTCCTGGTTCAATAATGTTGATTCTTTAAAGAATTTAACCAATCGGCCTTCTGCAATTTTATCAAGCATAGCCTCAGGTTTTCCTTCTAAACGAGCTTTTTCTTTTGCGATTTCAAGTTCTTTAGCAACTACATCAGCAGCAACATCATCCTTATCAATACTAATTGGAGCCATAGCTGCAGCTTGCATAGCAACGTCTCTGGCCATTTGCTCATCCATTGATTTGTTAAAACCAATCATAGTAGATAATTTGTTTCCTGCATGAATATAGGCAACAGAATATTCTGCTTCCATTTTACCAAAGAAACTTAAATCGATTTTCTCACCGATAACACCGGTTTGCTCAGTAACGTGTTCTTCAACTTTTCTTCCTTCAAGCTCTAAAGCTTTCAAAGCTTCAAGATCTGCAGGCATGTTTGCCAAAGCTAAATCAAGAATTTTAGTTGCAAATTCTACGAAACTATCATTCTTCGCAACGAAGTCAGTTTCACAGTTTAGAGTGATCATTACACCACTTTTCTTATCTTCAGAAACTTTTGCTAATACAACACCTTCAGTTGCTTCTCTGTCGGCACGTTTGTTAGCAATCGCCATTCCTTTTTTACGAATAATGCTTACCGCTGCGTCAAAATCCCCTTCAGCTTCAGTAAGAGCATTTTTACAATCCATCATTCCTGCGCCAGTTGCTTTACGCAATTTGGCTACGTCTGCTGCTTTAATAGACATGATATATCTAATTTTTTGTTAGTTAATTATTCCTTATCATTCTTTTCTTCTTCAGTAGCTGGAGCTTCTGGAGTTGTTTCTGCAACTGGTGCTTCTGGTGCTACTTCTACAGCCGGAGCAACTTCAGCAACTGGTGCTTCTTCTACAGGAGCATCTGCTTTCTTAGCTTTTTTTGGCTTAGAAGCTTTCTTTTCAGTCGATTCTGTATCTTTTTCTACTTTTCTTTCCGATAAACCTTCTTTAATAGAGGCGGTTACAATGTCAAGAATGATAGAAACAGAGCTGGAAGCGTCATCATTACAAGGAACTACGAAATCAATACCATCAGGGCTTGAGTTTGTATCAACCATTGCGAAAACAGGAATACCCAAACGGTTTGCTTCTTTAACAGCGATATATTCTTTCATTACATCAACTACAAATAGAGCTGCCGGTAATCTGGTCAGATCAACAATACTACCTAAGTTTTTTTCCAACTTAGCTCTTTGACGAGATACTTGTAGTCTTTCTCTTTTAGACAGGTGGTTAAGAGTTCCGTCACCTTCCATTTTGTCAATGGTAGACATTTTCTTAACAGCCTTTCTGATAGTAGGGAAGTTAGTTAACATACCACCTGGCCAACGCTCAGTTACATATGGCATATTTACTGCTGCTACTTTTTCAGAAACGATTGATTTTGCTTGCTTTTTAGTAGCAACAAAAAGAATTTTTCTTCCTGATTTAGCGATTTGTTTCAATGCTGCGGCGGCATCATCCAGCTTTACAGCTGTTTTGTGCAAGTCGATAATGTGAATTCCATTGCGCTCCATGAAAATATAAGGAGCCATTTTTGGATTCCATTTTCTAGTCAAGTGACCAAAGTGGCAACCTGCTTCTAATAATTCTTCAAATGTTGTATTTGACATTTTTGTTTTTTTTAATCGTTTACATTCGTTTTATGGCAATTGCTAAGTAGTTCGAAAATCGAAGTCTTACCAATTTAGATACTAAACTTGCCACAAAAATTCTAACGCTTGCTAAATTGAAATTTCTTACGTGCTTTAGGTTGACCTGGTTTTTTACGTTCAACCTCACGAGGATCGCGAGTCATAAAACCTGCAGTTCTTAGTGCTGATTTTGATTCTGCATCAATTTTAACAAGTGCTCTGGAGATTGCCAAACGAAGAGCTTCTGCTTGACCTGTAACTCCACCACCATCAAGATTTACTTTGATGTCGTATTTATCGGCTACCTCTAAAAGGTTTAAAGGTTGCTTTACGATGTACTGCAGAGTTCCGGTAGTAAAGTACTCTTTAAGCTCTTTTTTGTTGATGGTAATCTGACCTTTACCTTCGCTAACGTATACACGGGCAACAGCTGCTTTTCTACGTCCAATAGCATTAATAACTTCCATACCTACTTATTTAATTGTGTTTAAATCTAATTTCTTTGGCTGCTGAGCTTCGTGTTTGTGCTCAGAACCTACAACTACATATAGGTTTGAGTAAAGAGTTCTTCCTAAACGATTTTTTGGAAGCATACCTTTTACAGCCTTCTCAATTAATCTTTCTGGGTGTTTCGCCATAAGATCAGCTGGAGTTTTAATTCTTTGTCCACCTGGGTGTCCGGTGTAAGAAAAATACTTTCTGTCTGTCATTTTATTTCCAGTCATACGTATTTTCTCAGCATTGATAATAATCACGTTGTCTCCACAGTCAACATGAGGAGTGTAATTAGGTTTGTATTTACCTCTAATCAGCTTTGCTACTTTAGAGCTAAGTCTACCTAACACTTGGTCTGCTGCATCAATAACAATCCACTCTTTAGTAGCAGTTGCTTTGTTTGCAGAAACTGTTTTGTAACTTAATGTATCCACGTTAAAAACTTTTAATAAATAATACTTTTAATACAATTATTCCAATTTGGCTTGCAAAAGTACAAGAATCCTATAAATACACCAATTTTTTTAACGATTTATTGATGAAGAACTTAACCTGATGTGGATAATCGGGTAATGTGGAGGAGTTAAGTCTGTCAAAAAATCAAATTGATATATTTCCCAATAATGAATCCTTTACTTGCTAAGGGTAGTAGAATCAAGTTGTTGGGGGCGGGAGTCCTGGTAAGTAAGCCCATCGTCACAATTTCTCTGCAAAAGTATGAAATAAATTTATTTTTGAAGTCTCTTTTTAGTATTTTTTTAGAAAGAAATGCAATTGGAAGATTTGATATGCAGGAACTAAGGAGTTTTACATTTGGTAATTAAAAATATTGAAACGAATGAGTGTTCGATTAAAAAGAGATTTTTTTCTGAAGGATATCCATATTGTTGCCCATCAGTTGGTCGGAAAAATTATTGTTAGAAAATTTGATGCAATGAAAGAAGAACGGTTTCGAATAACGGAAATTGAAATGTACGTGGGGGAGATGGATTTGGCATCTCACGCATCAAAAGGGCGTACCAAAAGAACAGAGGTTATGTATTCTTGCGGTGGTTGCGTCTATGTTTATTTAATTTACGGGATGTATTGGCTGCTGAATATTGTAACCGGTAAAAAGGATCAAGCTCAGGCAATATTAGTTCGTGGTGTTGAAGGAATTGATGGGCCAGGCAGAATCGGACAGCAATTAAAATTGGATAAGAGTTTTTATGGAGAGAATCTGGAGAGCTCGAATCGAATTTGGGTGGAAGATGATGGCATGTTATGCAATTATACCCTTCATCCCAGAATTAATGTGGAATATGCGGGTGATATATGGAAAAACAAGTTGTATCGTTATAAAATTGAGAAAGCAAAGCTTTAATTCCAGCTAATTTTTCTTAGAAAGAAATCTCCATTGATTCTTAGATAGATTGCTGTGGCGTAATTCGCGTTTGAATCTGTTGGATTGTAATAAAGATCTATTTTTCCTCCGAAATGGATCCCTTTACTTATTTTCCGCTCATAGAAATACTTAAATGTAACAAGTTCTCTTCTGTTTTGATATGAACCGGGTTTGCTATAGGATATTGATTGAAATAATTCTGAACCTCTTGAGGCAATGAAATGATATGCATACCAATATCCTAGTCTAAATTGAGAATGTTTCGTGTTAATGCCTATCTGCGGGTAAAAAGCATGTCCTTTATTAAAAAGGAATTCGCTAACAGAGGAGTTGTCGCTGACGTAATATGCTAAAGCTCGGATATACCATGAAGTAAATCTGGAATTTTCAACTTTTCTTAAAAAATCTAGGCCGGATGAAAAGTTGCCAATGGTTTGAACGGATTCGTCAGAAGAGTCAATTTCACCGCCTCTGTGTGCGAAAAGAACCTGAACCGGAATGGACAGTCTGTTTTGTGAAGATGTATTATTTAACTGATAGCTGCTTGAAATTCCGAAAGTGAATTTTTCCTGAAAAGGATCCCCTTTTAAGATGAATTGTTCCCAATTAATCCATGTGTCAAGTTTTAATCGTTTTGTATGATACAAAAGTTGAATTCCACTTTCTGCTTTATCCGTAAAAAACTTTTCCGGTTCGAACATGGGCTCCGAAAGCATATGGTTGTTGTTTTGGTTTAAGCCTCCTAAAATTAAATTGACTTTGCTTGAGGCTTGATAGTTTACAGAGAATATTGCTTGTGTTTCATTAAAGTTTGTTCGTCCTGAATATTGCTGAAACCGCATACCTGCTTCAATTCGAATTTTAGAAGACGGATAATAAACCAATTTTGGTGTTGCTGAGTAGCCGATCCAGGTTGTTCCATTAGAAAAAGTGCCGGAATACTCATTGTTTTTTACAAAATTGAAATTCTCAAATCTTAAAAATAATTTATTGCTGTCAGCTTTTTGAAATTCTTTATAATGTAAAAACGGCGTATTGAAATCTTGTGCCAATGATGAATATTGACTTGTCAACAGCAATAATAATATGATGAATACCTGTGGGAAGAGTCTGGCCATATCTTGATTTTAAGGTAGCCAATGTACAATTATCTGAAGAAATATTTTAAAAGAAGAGGTAAATAATTATTTTTTATTTAGAAAAAGGGTTTCTCTGATTGAAGAGAAACCCTAATTTAATGAATGCTTTGGTTGTGTTTCGGTGAAAAAGACTAAATACCTTTAGAACCAAATTTGGGATAAATATTGCATTCAAATCAGACTATATTGTTATGTGTTGTTTTATGCTGTTTCGTATGAAGAATCAGGCAAAACCAATGCTAATATAAAGTATGCAAGAAGCATTAGTGGATTGAATAAAGTTAGTATCAGCCACGCAGCTCTTATAATTATTGGGTCGAGTTCCGGATTTATGTATTGAGAAATACCTCCGCAAACACCAGCTATTTTTTTCTCCTTTGATCTTATTAAGCGTTTCATATTTCTGGATTTTTGGTTTTATTACTCCTGTTCTTCATCTTCGTCATCAAACGTAAAATGCGATAGGGTTTTTAATTCGTCAACACGAAAATCTCCAAAAAAGGAAACCAATGAAGTTCTGTTTTCATTATAGTGCAAGACATGAAATTCACTAAATTTTTTCCCATTTCCTTTTGCGAAGAAATGAACATCATCAGAATTTTTATCATCCCTGTCAGTTAATACTTCTTTATAGGCATTTCCTTTTGATAGTTGTGAAGAGACAATCTTTTTGAATTTGGTTTCGTCTCCGTTTACATGTTTAAAAGTTAGGAATTTGATGTTTTTACATTCTCCGGTGATATTTTTCTCCAATTCGTCTTCATCAACATCAAAGTCGAGGTTTTTTAGGAAACTACCTGCAAAACTAAAACTGCTAAAACCATCTAAATTTGAATATTTAGCATGTATTTGCTCACCTTTGGTTTGAGCTTGCATCAGGATTGGAAATACTATTGCGGCAATTATTACTACTAATTTCTTCATGATATTTTATTTTTTAGTTTACCATGTTTACACCAGCAAAGCGTGTGTTGAAAAAGGAGCCGGTGTAAAGCATGGATTTATTTGTTATGATATTTTAATTTGCTTAGGCCTTCTTTTTTCATGATCCACATCTTGTCAAGCATGTCGTAGTCCCATGCATTATCTACATTATCAATGTCGTGAATGATTTTTCGCATCGACTTGTCCAGATAAATCACTTTTCCTTCGGGCACCTTAATTGTGATGTGTAGTTTTTGATTTCTCCATTTACTATCTGTTGGTAGTGTGAAAAATTGATTGAAGACAATTAGGGAATCAGTTTGTTTCCAGTTGTATTCAATGTTTTCAGCATTTTCACTTGCCTGTTCGTTTGACCTTCCTCTGGATTTCTTTTTCAATTTAATTTCAAATTTGCCGCTATTGCTCTTTTCGATATCAAGAGTGGGTTCTCCAACTATAATTTCCTTATCATCTTTGACTATGATTTTTATATTGTCCAGACCGATGTGTCCATTATGCCAGTCAAAATCGATATTGTCAGTTGATTTTAAATATAGTGTATCTGTTTGGGTAGGCTGTATTTCAATGTTTTCTGAATAACGGGTGCTGCTTTGCATGTATCCCTTTATTTGAGAAAAACTTAGACTAACCAAAAGGATAATTCCCAGTATCCAAAATGCAAGTGCTGAGAATCCTATTATTTTATTGTTGGTTTTGAAATTGAACAGGAGTTTTAATCCTGCAAAAATCAGAAGGAGTAATGGGATTCCAATCACCACAATTACGCCAATTGTGAATAGAGTGATACTGCTTCCGTCAAGAAATAGGTGTGGAAGTACTGTGCCGGGAAAATGGAAATCAGAAAATGGACCAAAAAAGCTATTTACAAAAATCATTGAGCCAATAAAGCTGATAAGGGTAACAAATCCTGCAAATACGAATCCAATACCAAGCAAAATAATTATCACTTTAAGGATGAGTCGAAGTGCTGTGCCCAGAAAATCAATTACTCTGTCGAAACCATCCTGAACTTGTGGTCCGTTTTTATCTCTTATTTTCTCGAAGCTTTCCTTAACTTCCTTGTATTCATCTTTAATGGTTTCTTCGATATTCGAAATATTGACTTTTTTCCCCTTCATTTCCAATTTTTGGGTTGTGGTGATTGCTTTAGGAACAGCAATCCATAAAATCACGTAAAGAAGAAATGAAAATCCATATCCCAGGAAAAAGAAAAGTGCAAAAAGGAGACGGATTACAACCACATCAATTCCAAAGTAAGCAGCTAAACCACTTGCGACACCACCCAAAACTCTATGGTCGGGATCGCGGAATAATCTGCGCTTTTTCTTTTCGGAAGTTTGTTTTGCGTCAGTTTCCTGATTCGACTCGTCTTCAATACTTTCCTCGTCGATAGCAAATATTTCTTCGGGTTTCCCCATAATCGATATGGTTTCTTCGATCATATCAACATTTACCACCTGATCTTTTGTGCTCAGTTTTTCATGGAAAATTTCTGAAATTCGAGCTTCAATATCAGATATGATTTCCCGGCCTTCTTCGCTCGGACCATAGTGGGAATTGATAGTACGTAAGTAAGCCTGTAGTTTTTCAAAAGCATCCTCATCGATATGGAAAATACTTCCGCTTATATTAATTGTTAATGTCTTTTTCATTTGTATATCGGTTTAAGGGTCTTACTTTTTAATTGTGTTTACAGCATCAACTAAATCTTGCCAGGATTGATCCAATTCTTTAAGAAATCCACTTCCAAGTTCGGCAATTGTATAGTATTTCCGAGGTGGACCTTGAGTTGATTCCTCCCAACGGTAACTTAGCAGTCCGTCGTTTTTTAATCGGGTTAGAAGTGGATATAATGTTCCTTCCACAACAATCATTTTTGCCTCTTTTAGCTCCTTGATTATATCTGAAGCGTAAGCATCATTTCTTGATAAAATGGATAGAATACAATATTCCAGCACTCCTTTTCGCATTTGGGCTTTAGTATTTTCGATCTTCATGGTTGGAATAAATTAAATTCTTGATTTTGTGTTTCCCGGATTGTTCCAGATGCTTTTGTGTTTTTTCTTCTCAACTACCTTCGTTTCCTCCTTTGTTAGAACAGTATCTTTTTCAATTAGGATCTGTTCTCTCGTTTGAGATGAAATATTTACAGTGTCAGTGCAGTCACTATTGCCGGCTAAAATATCTTTACATACTTGTATATTTTCTTCAAAAAAGAAAAGGCTTGAGTTGAAATAGCTTTTTTCTCCGTCGATTTTTGATTCACATCCTAAAATTGCATCAGATATAATTTTCACAATAGGAGATAGTATTTTCGATTGTTTCGCAGTAGAAACAAATTGAGCATTGGATTCTGTTGTCCACGAAAATAGAACAATTAGAATCAGGCTGAGTTTGCATAGTGAATTGTTTCTCTTGTTCATGGTGATTGTATTTATATCGTATACTACTATTACAAGCACGCAAGCTTGTTATACAAATATACGTACAAAAAAAGGTAATATGCAAAGCATAGTACTAAAAATATTTCAATAAAATATCTAAGTAGTTGAAAATGAGCAGTATAAATTTAATTTAAAATTGTCTTATATTTGAATATTCTAAAAAAATCAATATTAAGCAGGGGGTGTTATTAAAAAAATGACAAGAATAAAGCATTTTAGAGATAGGTGTATAGGTTGTGCTTATTGTGTAGGAGCAGCACCTGAATTTTGGGAGATGTGTACTGAAGATGGCAGATGTGACCTAATTGGTTCGATAAGGAAGAGAGATTGTTACGAATTAGAAATTTTTAATGATGAGGTTCAGAAAAATAGGAAAGCGGCCGATATTTGTCCAGGCAAATGTATTCGGGTGGAAACCAATTGATGTAATAATGGAATTAACAGGGGAGAACTTGGTATTTAGAATGTAAAAAGAGCGATTTCCCAACAAGGAAATCGCTCTTTTAAAATATTGCGTTTTTAAATTTCAGTTGAAACAAGCCATGAGAAAAAATTCTCACACAATAGAATGACTATTTGGCGAGTTCCATGTGACATCTTTAATTAATTGCAGTCACATGAAATTCAAAATTTATTTGCCTGATCTTTTACGATCGGTTTCTTTAAGAAGTATTTTTCTTAAACGGATTGAGTTAGGAGTAACCTCAACATACTCGTCACCTTGTATGTATTCCAATGCTTCTTCAAGAGAGTGAGTGATTGGAGGTGATAATCTCACCTTGTCATCAGTACCAGAAGTACGCATATTGGTTAGCTTCTTAGTTTTAGTAACGTTAATAACCAGGTCGCCGGCACGATTGTTTTCTCCAATTACCTGACCCTCATAAATCTCAACCGTTGGGGCAACGAAAAATGTACCACGATCTTGTAATTTGTTTAAAGCGTAAGCAAAAGTCAATCCGGTTTCCATAGCAATTAATGAACCGTTAATACGTCCGGGAATAGTGCCTTTGTGTGGTTGGTATTCCAGGAAACGATGAGAAATTACCGCTTCTCCGGCAGTAGCAGTCAGCAGTTGATTTCTTAGACCAATAATACCTCTTGATGGGATATGGAATTCAAGGTGAATACGATCCGCCTTACGTTCCATAGTCAGCATTTCTCCTTTACGTTGAGTTACGATCTCAATTGCTTTTCCTGAAACATCTTCCGGAAGATCTATGAATAGGAACTCAACTGGCTCACATTTTTCACCACCAATTTCTTTGATGATAACCTGTGGCTGACCAACTTGAATCTCGTATCCTTCACGACGCATAGTTTCGATCAGTACAGACAAATGAAGAACACCACGTCCGTATACAATATATGAATCAGCAGAATCAGTTTTTTCAACTCTAAGGGCTAAATTCTTTTCCAATTCTTTATTTAGCCGGTCAATTAAGTGACGGGAAGTAACGAATTTACCATCTTTTCCATAAAAAGGAGAATTGTTGATCGTAAATAACATACTCATTGTAGGTTCATCAATGGCAATTGGTTTTAGAGGTTCCGGGTTTTCAACACTACAAATAGAATCTCCAATATCAAAACCTTCAATACCTACTAAAGCACATATTTCTCCTGAGGCAACAGATTGAACTCTTTCTTTGCCCAGACCAGTAAAGATATGCAATTCTTTAATGCGTTGTTTTTTGATGCTTCCATCAGGTTTAACCAAACTAACATCCATTCCTTCACGAATTTCTCCCCGGTGAACGCGCCCTACGGCGATACGTCCAACATAAGCCGAGTAGTCAAGAGATGTGATAAGCATTTGTGGCGTACCGTTAATGGTTTTTGGCTCTGGAATGAACTCGATTACCGCATCTAAAATTGCTGTAATATCGGTTGTTGGCTTTTGCCAGTCTTTCGACATCCAGCCTTGTTTGGCCGAGCCGTAGATGGTTGGGAAATCCAATTGCTCTTCAGTAGCCTCTAAATTAAACATCAATTCGAAAACCTGCTCCTGAACTTCTTCAGGTCTGCAGTTTGGTTTGTCAACTTTATTAACAACCACAACAGGTTTAAGACCTAGAGCTAACGCTTTTTGCAGTACAAAACGAGTTTGAGGCATAGTTCCTTCAAAGGCGTCTACTAGTAGTAATACACCATCAGCCATATTCAAAACACGCTCAACTTCTCCACCAAAATCCGAGTGACCGGGAGTGTCTATGATATTAATCTTTACACCATTGTATTCAAGAGAAACGTTCTTCGACAAGATGGTGATTCCTCTCTCTCTTTCCAGGTCGTTATTATCAAGGATTAAATCACCTGGGTTCTCATTTTTTCTAAAAATGTTACTATGCATTATCATTTTGTCAACCAAAGTGGTTTTTCCATGGTCAACGTGGGCGATAATCGCAATGTTTCTCAATTTCCTCATCTTGTATTTTATTAATTTGAGAAAAAATATCCGCTGAAAGCTAATGAAATGGGATACTGTATTCTCTTTCTTTTTATTGTACTAGTCAAATTGATCATTCATCTAATCATCACATTCGTTGAAATTGTTGTGAGTGAATCGATTGCGGTGCTCAAAATGCGGCTGCAAAAGTACGCTTTATTTTTGAAAATTTTCTTTTCAGGCGGATTTAATTTTGTTTTAGATATTAATTTAATTCTTTCCTTTTTTTTAATGTTAAATTAACAGACCGTTGCAGATGAAATTGTTTCTTTGTGACGTCAACGATATTTAGTGATTATCTAATTTAGAATAGAAATAAGTAGCAAGTATAGCATCTGTGTAAAAACTTTACAGTCCTTATATATTCTAAATTGTAAATAATAACTTTTTTATCAGGATATTAAAATAAGGTTTAAACTAAGTTTTTGGTTAGTTTTGCGATTATGGATTTTGAAAGAAAAATATTATCTTCCGTATCCATTTTTTAACTGACCTTTTTGGTTAAAACTTTTGTTCTTTTTTTTGCGTGATTGTTGAAAAACTGTCCCTGTTTCAGGTTTGAAATGAACTTTTTCGATGAAGAGCTAAAAAAGGAAGACGAACGGGTATTATTAGTCCGTCGATTTTTTGTTAAATAGTTAAAAAGCAACCATTTTTGTGATCCTTTTCTCCGGGAAATGTGAGATGATTTTGTGGCGACATTGCCACACAATTACTAACCTAACAAATTGTTTTATGAAAAATGCTATGAGAAGTATTTTGACAATGGCGGCAATTATGATGTTGTCCATTGCAGCTATTGCTCAAACCACCGTAAAAGGTGTAGTCGTGGATGGTAGTACCAACGAAAGTTTGCCGGGTGCTTCTATCGTTGTTGCCGGAACAACTTCCGGTACCGTTTCGGGTTTTGATGGCTCGTTTGCTTTTGAATTGCCAAAAGGAGCGACAAAGCTTGTTGTAAGTTTCGTGGGATTTCTTGACAAAGAAATTGCCTTAAAAGGTGCTCAGGATTTAGGAATTATTAAGTTGGAATCTGATGCTGTTGGATTGAAAGAAGTTAGTGTAATGGCTTCTATTGTAACAGATCGTCAAACACCAATTGCTGTATCTACTATTTCTTCGGATATAATAGAGAATAAATTGGGATCTCAGGAATTTCCTGAAATTTTAAAGTCTACACCATCTGTATATACTTCGAAAGAAGGTGGTGGATTTGGTGATGCTTCGGTTTATATTCGTGGTTTTGACTCGAATAATGTTGGAGTATTAATTAATGGTATCCCTGTTAATGATATGGAATCAGGTAAAGTTTACTGGTCAAATTGGGCCGGACTTTCTGATGTTACCCGTACTATGCAGGTTCAGCGTGGTTTAGGAGCTTCTAAACTTGGACTTTCTTCTGTTGGAGGTACTATTAATGTTTTAACTAAATCTACAGATGCTAAAAAAGGTGGAGTAATTAAATCGAGTATTGGAAACGATGGTCTTAAGAAAAGCCTAATCTCTTTATCAACAGGTTTAATGGATAATGGATGGGCTGTTACTATCTTAGGTTCTCACACATCAGGTGATGGATATATAAAAGGAACCGATTATGATGCTTGGTCCTATTTTGCCAATATCTCTAAAGTGATTAATGAAAAACATACTCTGTCTTTTATGATTACAGGTGCACCACAATGGCACAATCAGCGTGGAAACAAGCACACTATCCAGCAATACCGCGATCATAAAGATGAATTTAAATACAATTCTGATTATGGAATGCGTGAAGGAAAATTATATGGTGGAGCATATGGTTACAACTATTACCACAAACCTCAGGCTCAATTGAATCATTATTGGACTATGGATGATAAAACATCTTTAACTACTTCATTCTATGCATCAGTTGGTTCTGGTGGTGGTCGTCGTGTATATGGAACTCAGTCTAAATTATTAGGTGTTAATTATAGTACTGGTGAGGATTATGATGTAACAATGAGAACTCCTGATGGTTTATTGGATTTTGAAGGGGTTGCGGCGATCAATGCAGCTTCCACCGCTTTAGGTTCTCAGGCGATTATTGCTAATTCAGTAAATAATCATGCTTGGTATGGTTTATTGTCTACATTAACACATGAATACAAGCAGTTTACTTTTACTGCAGGTTTAGATGCGCGTTATTACAAGGGAGAGCATTATAACGAAATTCATGATTTATTAGGTGGGCAATTTTACCTAAACTCTAGTAATGTTAATCGTGATGCTAATACTTGGTTAAAGGCCGATGATAAAATTAACTATTATAATGATGGTGAAGCGTTGTATACTGGTCTTTTCGGTCAAACAGAATATGTAACTGATGATTATTCAGCATTTATATCTGCAGCAGTGTCACGAAAAGCTTACCGACGTACAGATTATTTCTTGTATGAGCCAGGAAACCAAAAGTCTGATTGGGAAGATTTCTTGCCTTGGAATGTGAAGGCTGGTTTCAATTACAAGATCAACTCTATTCACAATGTATTCGTAAATGGAGGATATGTGCAAAGAACGCCTTATATGGCAAATGTATTTTTGAACAACACAAATGAAGTGAACAAGGATGTGAAGTATGAAAAAATCATTACTGCTGAGTTAGGGTATGCATATACATCTTCAAACTTTAATGCAAATGTTACTTTGTATCGTACCAATTGGAAAGACAGAGGTTTGGTGAAAAGTCTTGGTGGTGAAAATGTTAATATCTCAGGTTTGAATCAACTTCACCAAGGTATCGAGGTTGAGGGAGAATACAAGCCTTCTAAGAAATTAACTGTTCGCGCTATGGTATCTGTAGGTGATTGGGTTTATCAAGATGATGTACATGCGGTTGTTTATGATGATGCACAAGTGAAAAAAGGTGAGTTTACAGCCTATTTAAAAGATGTTCATGTTGGTAATTCAGCTCAGTTATCTGGTTCTGCTTCTATCGATTACGAAGTGCTTCCTAAATTAAATGTAAGTGTTGATTATACCTACTACGGTAATCATTATGCTGATTTTGATGCTACTAAGAGAACTGATATTGCCACCAGTGGTGATTCATGGGAAATGCCGGAAGCAGGGCTGGTTGATGCAGGTTTCCGTTATAAGTTTCAGATTGCAGGACTTGATGCTACTTTAAATACAAATGTTTACAATTTGTTTGATACGGAGTATGTTTCTAAAGCGCAAGATGGTTTAACTCATACAACTAATGAAGCTTTAGTGTATTACGGATTCGGAAGAACTTGGTCAACAGGTCTTAAAATTAAGTTTTAATCAGACTTTTGTTTAATAAAAAAAATAGAAAGATGAAGAAATTATTATATATGGCATCCTTCTTTGCTTTGGTTTTCACTTCTTGTGACCCAATGGAAGATGCTTACAAAGAAGTAGATGAAGCGAATGCTGATGCTGTGGCTGATGCGAAATTTTTCTCAGATAAAGTATTGCTTGAAACAGGATATACTTTGACTGATGCTGATTATGCCCTTTCAACTAACACGAATGTTAGCGGGCATCAGAATTTTTCAAGTACTGCTACTGTAGCTGATAACCTGCCTGAAGTATTAACAAACATGAAGGTTTATGGTGAGGCAGGAGCAGAATATACTGTAAACTATAATTATTATAGAGGTGGTCTTTCTTATATCTATGATTATCTTGATTATCTGGAAGTGTTAGCTGCTATTGATTCTTATACACTGACTACAGCAGATTACGATGGTATGGGAACTGCTGCAGGTGAGCCTGGCAAGTACAATAATTTCGATGCTACAGTAAAAGCAGAAAACTATTTGCCTGACTTCTTATTGGGTAAATACCCTAGTGCTGCTGATGGTGATGAGTTAGCTGTAACTTACAAATATTACAATGGTTCATCAACTTCTATGGTTACTGAATTTTGGGCTTTTGATGGTTCTGTTTGGACTAAATCTGATAAAGTTGCTCCGGCTATTCCTGGTGATGTAATGATTTATGAACTGACTACCGAAGATTACGATGCAATGGGAACAGGTTCTAATCAACCTGGCAAATACAATAACTTTTCAAGTTCAATTGTGCCTGCTGATTATTTACCAAATTTCCTTAGTTTTAAATTTCCTTTTGCTTTAGAAGGAAATAAAATTACACCAATTTACAAGTATTATGCTGGTGATGGTGTGACAGAAACAAAAGCTGTTGAATATACTTTAACTAAAGGGGTGTGGGTTGCTTATCAAAGTACTGTTGAAGCATCCTCTTTGGTTGCTTACAAAGATAAAACATGGTTGTTTGTTCCTCCAATCAAATTTGTGAAGTCGGAGAAGACCCCAACTGTAACGTTTACTTTGGTTTATGATGATTATGCTTTTGTTGGCAATAGTCAATATGGTAACTTCGATGAAGAAGAAGCTGTTGTTCTTGAAAAAATCGCTAAGATTATCAAAAACAATTATGAGGTTGCTGTAGGTCAGGTTTATTCTGTTACTTATAAATATTATAGTGCTGGAGTAACTGATAAAACAGTGATACTTGAAGCTGTTGAAGATATTTAACAGAAAGGAATATAATACTAAGCCCGAATCCAATGGATTCGGGCTTTTTTTATCTCCATTGCTTAGATTGTATGCAGAGTACATGTTTTGATTGGAGGACTGATAAAGGTGTTCAATAACATAATAATTTAACTGCTCCTGTCTTGGTTTTGTTTAAGAAGAATCGGAACTTTTAACTTGTTAATTATATTAATTAAATCACATTATTATGAGTAAAGTAAATGTATGGTTATACGATAACCTGTTGACTCCCGACCCCAATGATTTCTACGGAAAAGTTAAGCCTCAGGGTACACTCCGCAATAACGATATCGCCGATGCTATGGTAAAGGAAGGCACCGAATACCAAAAGGAAACCATTTTAAATATCCTCGATCGAAGCGACCGGATTAAAGTCTCTAAATTGGTTGAGGGATATAGCATTAATACAGGCGTATGTTACAGCCATATTGGTATAAATGGTGCTTTTCACGGAGCAACAGATCGTTTCGATCCTAATGAGCACCGCATTACAGCATCTTTTACCAGCAGTACTGCTTTGCGCGAAGAGTTAAAGAAAACACAAGTAGAGATTATTGGAGCAGCCACTACCGAGCCCGTTATCGGGAAAGTAATCGACAATTTAACTAAAGCAGAGGATAGCACGATTACCCCGGGTAATGTAATTGTTATTAAAGGAAACAGAATTAAGATTGCAGGAGACGATTCTGGTGTAGGTGTTTATCTGGTAGATCAGGGTACCAATACGCGCTGCAAATGTGAACAAATCGTAACCAATGAGCCAAAACAATTGATGGTAATGCTTCCTGATCTGCCAGCAGGTAATTACATTTTAGAGATTGTGACACAATATTCATCTAATAACTCTACCCTAAAAGAGCCCAGAACTACACCCTTTGAGCATGTTCTGATTGTAGAATAGACCAACTGAGATTGAATACATTTTATCCGGACAGAACCATCTGTCCGGATTTTTATTGATGACAAACTCAAACCTTTCGTTGTGGTAGTCTGCCATGTGTACAGGTGGTGACCTTCCACGTATGAGAGTGGTGGTCTCCCACCTGTACAGGTGGCGGTTCGCCATCAGGAGGGGTGGTTGTTTCGGATCTTAAAGATATTTAGAGTCCTCTGCCCCAAAAAAAAGACTGTTCCATTCGAGAACAGTCTTAATTAATTAGAATTTTACAACTTATTGTTTTAGTAATTTTTTGGTAATTCGTTTTCCGTCGAAAGTAACAAAGGTCACAAAATACATCCCTTTTGGCAATTTACTAATGAATATTCTTGTATCAGGAGATTTTATTTCCATGATATTTCGCCCGGTTAAGTTCGAAATATACATCGATTCCACATCATCCATATTTTTCAACCGGATTTCATTCACGGCTGGGTTCGGGTAGAATGATGGAATTCCATCGGTATGTAAATCATCAATTCCGGTAGGGTTTTCGGTAGTGAAAGACCAGTCTGTAATGGAACTGATACCTGCAAAAGCTATGCTGTTTGAACTTACAAATGCATTATTATCAATGTTAATGTAATATTCGGTTCCTGTTTCCAGATCATCGGATAAATCAATACTTACTTGAGTCCCACTATAAGTGACAGATGCATCTGAAGCAAATATTTCCTCTACTGCAGTGCCATTGGTTTTAATATAAATTTTACCATTTCCAGCTTGTACATTTTTATCAAAAGTAATTTCCAGATCAGTGCTTACGGGAACATTTTCGCTGTCGTCAGCCGGAGTAAATCCGGTAATTGCAGGAGGAGTGTAGGTTGCTGTGAAGTTCCATATGGTTTTATCCGAAAATCCTTCAAAAGCATTCGAGGAAGCATCGGTAATTACACCATTATCAATTACAACATAGTATCTAACTCCTTCTTCGTATTTAGCTTCAGAGTTTATTAACAGCTGGTTGCCTGAATAAGTTAATCTGGCACTTGGAATTGTTAGTGTTTCAAAAATTGTTTCGTCACTGTATCTTTTGATGGTAACACTACCTGTTCCTTCTTTTATATCTTCATTAAATTTGATAATGAGATTTGCCGTTAATGAGACTCCGGAAGATTCATTAACAGGAGATAGTTCGGCGATAGCAGGGCTATCTGTATCGGGTGGCCAAACTTCGTCAGCCCACTCTGGATAATCAATAAATGGATTTCTATTGCCTTGAATCGTATAAACCTTTTCGTTTCTTGCTTTTTCGGCATCATCAACCGGATCCTGTGTATTCCAAACTAATAAAGTAGATAGCTTACCAAAAAACGGAGCAGAGTAATTATCCATGCTGTAAGTCATATCATTGGTCATTTCCAAATCAGGATCACCATTTTCTCCCTCGTAACATACGGCCATGTATAATATCATTCGGGCTATGTCGCCTTTCACAGCATCGCGGGGTTCCCAGGAGTCTCCGTCAAATTTACATTCTGCAGCTTCAGAATGAGCTGTTCCGCCATTGTCAAAAAACTTATTGCTTCGATCTGTATTTACACTTCGGTCGCAGGCTCTAAGATGATGAATATCTGTTCCTGCACCCCGGTCGGTTCCAAAATTTCCATGTGATTTGGCCCAGATGTGTTCTCTGTTCCAGGAATCGGGATCATTACTTACTCCATCATCTTGTCTTGTTTTCACTTCACTTCTTCCGGTATAAATTAGAAGTACATTGTCTGTATTATTTGGATCTTCATCAGTAATCTTAAGCGCTTCCCAAACATTGTATTGGTCACCGGCATCTTTAGTTGTATAGGGCAGTTCGGTGTGATTTCTAATAATTGAATGCAATGCAGTCTTCAATTCACCACCTGTTTTTCCGGCAGCGTTTTGGTAGTATTCTTCAATAGAAATCTGAGCTGTTGCTGCAACTGAAAAAGCAACAAAAACAGAGAGGAAAAATAAAATTTTTACGTGTAGAGTTCTTATCATATAATATGCCTTAACATGTTATTAATTTGGTTGGGTAGCATAAAAATGGTTGAGTGGTTTTTTTAGTACGAATAAATCAGCAAAAAGTGACTTTATTTGTTGATTTATTTCGTCTGCAAATTAAAAAATATAATGCAGAAGTCCTTGCTAATCTCAATAGTTTTGATGAAGAAGACAAAAAAAATCCCACCGGAGTGGGATTTGTTGTTTTATCGAGTCCTTGTTTGCAGGCTATTGTGCTTTTTTGTTCAGCAGTAATCTATCGTAAAAATAGAGAGCCAGAACTGCGAAAAGGCCAATCGCTAAAATCACATACCATATTTTCGATGGATTATATGAAGACCACAAATAGTTTGTTAATTCGTTTGGGGTCATGCTCATTGATTCTGCCGCACGATTGAAATATTCGTTTTGTGAGAGACTTTCAGAAATTTCAAGACCTCTTTTAGCTACTTCTTGCTTTACAAATAAGGTTTTGTCCGACATGTCCTGATAAACGTTACCTGAAATAAAACCGGCAAATACATTTCCAAGGAATACAGGAATGAATGAATACCCCATGTAAAGAGCTTTTTTATCAGCAGGAGCAATTCGTCCGATGTATTCGGTAATTTTTGGAGATCCGGCCATTTCACCAATTGCAAAGATGTAGATTGCGGCAAAAGTAAATAGTACATTTTGGGTGAAAAGAGTAAGTGACATTCCAATTGCACAAACTAAAAATCCAGTCATCATTGTTTTAAGTGGTTGCCATTTCATAACAATGGTTGATACAATGAGTTGAAAAATGATGATGAATAGGGCATCAAAATTTGTAATGAACTCCGCTTCCATTTGTCCGTTATGAGTACCGTAATTTTCACTGAAGAAAGGTATTGTATTATGAAAGAAATTAAAAACAACTGATGTATCAACCCATTGAGCAATAAAAACAGGAAGGGTAAAAAATAATTGATTGTACATCGTCCAGAAACCTGCAATAATCAATAAAAAAAGCATAAATTTTAAATCAACCACTACCAGACCTATGTTTTTAAAAACATTAGCGATTGAAACACCCAAAGTGTCGTTATTAGGTTTACGATTGGGTTCTTTATAGAATAGCAGCAATATAAAGTTGATTGCCACAATACCTGCGGAGATGTAAAAGACTAGGTTGTATGAGGAATTCTTGAATAGTAGTGTAACCATTGGACCAAAGAAAGCGCCAATATTCACCATCATGTAGAAAATACCAAACCCGATTGAGGCAGTCTCATCGGTGGTAGTTTTAGCGATTGTTGCTGATATGATAGGTTTAAAAAGTGCTGCCCCTAATGCCAAATAAAGATACATGATAAAAACTCCGGTAAAAGTATCGAACATTGGCAACAGAATAAAAGCAGAAGTGTAGATGATAAATGCTAAGAATAATACTTTTTTATATCCGTATTTGTCTGCAATCGATCCTGTTAATATTGGGAGGAAGTAAAGGATTCCAGTACCGATTCCCATGATCATACCCTTTTGAACTTGAGTAAATTCAAGACCTCCGGCATCTGAAGATCCGGTAAGGTAATTTGCAAAAAGCATGAAAAAACCATACCATGCCCATCTTTCGAATAGTTCTATGGAGTTTGCAACCCAAAAGGTTTTCGGGAATTTTTTAAAGACACTTGTTAAGCTCATAATATTGGGTTTTGGGTTGTATAAATTTGTTTGGTTAAAATTTGATTACAATTCCATTTCCGTCGAAAATGACAGATTGGTTTTTTCTTTTGTGAAAATAAAGGCCTGCAAAATAGCCAATTCCTCCTCCTAAAACAACATCGGAAAACCAATGCTTGTTCCGGTACATTCTTGCAAAGCTCACGGAGGCTGGAATCACGTAAATCCATTTGCTGTATTCTTCGGCGAAAGGAGTGAATACTGCCCAGGATACAAAAGCGTGTCCGGAAGGGAATGATTTTGTTTCGTTGCTGGTTCCTCCAAAAGCATCAAAATGCATATTTCCTCTGTTTAATGATGGTCTGGATCGACCGGCTATTATTTTTGTGCCTTCGGTTAAAATTGCAGCAGTGATTAAAGCTTTTCCCGAGTTGAGCGCAGTAGTTGACAGCCTTTCATCCTTAATTGCTGTGCCAATAATCCAGGTCGCAAATGTGGCAGGTGCAATGTATTTCTTCTCACCAAATTCATTAAAGATATTGGTGTAGGAATCTAAAAAGGAATTTTGATTTAATTTCAGCCGTTTGTTCGACCATTCGTCGAGTAGAAATGAAGTGCCTAATAATCCACCAAACACCAATAGATTTTCTTTATTAAAAACCCTTTTGCCTAATCCAGGATTTAGCCGGGTTTTAGGAAATGTAACTGTTGTATCAATTTTTACCTGAGCATATCCATAAATTGGGATACTTAAAAGCAGGATCAAAAAAAGACATATTGGTAATGAATAGTGTTTCAAAGCATAGAATTTTTCAATTCCAACAAAAATAGATGAAAATTTTGGATCGGAGTACCTAAAAAAAGAAAAAGCCACCCGCAATGGATGGCTTTCTGCTCCCTCTCCAGGACTTGAACCTATCCCGACTCGTCGGGACTGATTAACAGTCAGGTGTTGATGATATTAAAAGATCACCAAACATTTGTTCGCCTATCTGCGGATCCAGTAATTGTTCGAGATATTTTCGGCTTTTCATTTTCTTAATTTTTCGTTCAATTTTTAAAGCAAGAGTTTTGTTGTTACCAACTTTAAATGCTTTTTTAAGAATCCATGGTCTGTGTTTAGAAGTGTAACTTGTTCGTATGGGGTTGTTATGCATGAAAATCCGCTTGGAAACATCTTCGGTATATCCTAGATAGTATTTGTCTGATGAAGGAGAGTATAAAATATATATGAAAAACATATAACTAAATTAAGGAAATTTTGGATCTGGAGTCACTTTTGCAGGGAAGAAAAATTAAGGATACGAAAAAAGCCACCCGCAATGGATGGCTTTCGGCTCCCTCTCTAGGACTTGAACCTAGGACCCTCTGATTAACAGTCAGATGCTCTAACCAACTGAGCTAAGAAGGAATACTCTGCTAAAATTGTTTTGAAAGCATTTAGCTTGCTTTTTTTTGCTCCCTCTCCAGGACTTGAACCTATCCCGACTCGTCGGGACTGATTAACAGTCAGATGCTCTAACCAGCTGAGCTAAGAAGGAATACTCTGCTAAAATTGTTTTGAAAGCATTTAGCTTGCTTTTTTTGCTCCCTCTCTAGGACTTGAACCTATACCGACTCGTCGGGACTGATTAACAGTCAGATGCTCTAACCAACTGAGCTAAGAAGGAATACTCTGCTAAAATTGTTTTTGAAAGCATTTAGCTTGCTTTTTTTTTTTGCTCCCTCTCCAGGACTTGAACCTGGGACCCTCTGATTAACAGTCAGATGCTCTAACCAACTGAGCTAAGAAGGAATACTCTGCTAAAATTGTTTTGAAAGCATTTAGCTTGCTTTTTTTGCTCCCTCTCTAGGACTTGAACCTAGGACCCTCTGATTAACAGTCAGATGCTCTAACCAACTGAGCTAAGAAGGAGTATAACTTCCAAATTTTCTTCTGAGTTGCACGAATGACGTACATTCTGGAGGAAAATTGCGATGCAAAACTAATAGGATTTGTTCAATAATACAACATCTGCCGGAATATTTTTTCAAAAAAATGATTTTTTAATCTGAATTTGACTTGTTGCTATCTGTACGTAATGGCTATGTGATTGTTTTTCAAGGATTGAGTTTTGCAGGATGAGTTGGTCTGAAAGGAAAATTATTTGGTTAAAAACGGAATTGGATAATAAGCAGCAACAAAAAAACAGTTTTTGAAAAACTCAGAAGCGAAATTTTATTGTAATTTTGGCTTGGAATTTAGAAACATATTAAACACCTAACACATATAAACAACAAACACTCATGTACGGAAAATTCAAAGATTACTTGGCAGAGGAAATACAGTCTATTAAAGATGCCGGCTTGTATAAAAACGAAAGAGTTATAACAACCCCACAAGGTGCAGAAATTAAAGTAAATACTGGTAAAACAGTATTAAATTTTTGTGCGAATAACTATTTAGGTTTGTCTTCCAATCCCCGGGTTATGGAGGGAGCTTCAAAAGCTTTAAAGTCGCATGGATATGGAATGTCGTCTGTTCGTTTTATTTGTGGTACAACCGATATTCATAAAGAATTGGAAGAAAAGGTTGCGGCTTTCTTCGGAACTGAAGATACTATATTGTACGCAGCAGCTTTTGATGCAAACGGCGGCGTTTTTGAACCATTATTCGACAAGGAAGATGCGATTATTTCTGATGAGTTGAATCATGCTTCGATTATTGACGGGGTTCGTTTGTGTAAAGCGGCCAGATATCGTTACAAGCATGCTGATATGGAAGATTTGGAGGCTCAGTTAAAGATCTCTCAGGCGCAGCGTTTTCGTATAATTGTTACCGACGGAGTATTCTCTATGGACGGAGATATTGCGAAACTGAATGAAATTTGTGATTTGGCTGATAAGTACAATGCATTAGTAATGGTTGATGATAGTCATGCTTCCGGTTTTATTGGTGATACCGGCCGGGGAACTCACGAATACCATAATTGTATGGATCGTGTTGATATTATCACAAGTACATTAGGAAAAGCATTGGGTGGAGCTTTAGGCGGATTTACAACTGGTAAAGCAGAAATTATCGATATTTTACGTCAAAGATCCCGTCCGTATTTATTCTCGAACTCGCTTTCTCCTGTAATTGTAGGAGCTTCTTTAGCAGTATTCGAAATGTTAACCGAATCTACAGAATTACGCGATAAGGTAATTTCAAATTCTAAATATTTCAGAGAAAGATTATTGGCTGCAGGTTTTGATGTAAAACCATCCGAATCGGCTATTAATGCTTTGATGTTGTACGATGCAGTGCTATCACAACAATTTGCAGCTAAATTACTGGAAGAAGGTATTTATGTGATCGGATTTTATTATCCGGTTGTAGCGAAAGGACAAGCAAGAATAAGAATTCAACTTTCTGCTGCGCACACAAAAGAGCATTTGGATAAAGCTTTGGCTGCTTTCATTAAAATTGGAAAAGAATTAAAAGTAATTGAATAATTTTATTCAAGTTATATATGAAATGGGAGCCGGTTTGGTTCCCATTTTTTTGTAATTTAGTGGCTGATAAATTTTAAAATAGAATCGATGAGGTTTAAATCTACTATATTTTTCCTGTTGGCAATCTGTATTTGTTCTGTAGGAAAAGCTCAGTATTATAAAGATGAAAAGTTTTTAGTTGGTGCTTCTGTTGGTTACCAGCATCCTTTTGGAGATTTAGGAGATCAGGCGAAAGGAGGACCTTCGATTAGGTTAACCGGTCAGATGATGCTTAATAAGAAGATAGGAGTTGGTGTTGAGCTTGGTTATAGTATTTTAGGACAAGATGATTTTTGGAATGCAGATCATCGTGGAAGTTACAACGTAGATTATAATATTGGTTCAGCTCTGTTAAGAGCGTCTTACTATTTCGATAGTTGGGATCGTGATTTTAGACCTTATGCTTCTCTAGCCTTTGGCTATTTCTACTATAGAAATAAAGTTGATTTTACAGCTATATCAGCTGGAATGGAAAATATAAAAATTGATATGACTGATAATAAAGTAGGATTAGCTCCAAATATTGGCTTTTTGTATCATCTTTCCGATGAATGGAGCTTTGATATGAATTTGCGATATATTTATATTCCTAATCTCTCAGATTCAATAACTGCATATTCTGGTCTAGATAAGATCTCTCTCCCAGAATTATCAATCGGATTGTTTTACCGTTTTTAAAACAATCCGTGAATTTGAGCCTCTACCTTATCCATAATGTTGTTTAAATCTTCAGGATTATCCAGAAAATCAATATTGTCGGCATCAACAATCAATAGTTTGCCACGATTGTAATTCTGAATCCATGTTTCGTATCTGGTGTTCAGGTTTTTTAAGTAATCCAGACGGATGGTTTCTTCGTAATCGCGGCCTCTTTTCTGAATTTGATTGACCAATGTAGGAACAGACGACCGCAAATAGATTAGCAGATCAGGAGCTTGAACCATTGATCCCATTAATTCGAACAGGTTGTTGTAATTTTTAAAATCGCGTTGCGACATCAAACCCATATCAAATAAATTAGGAGCAAAAATCATGGCATCTTCATAAATGGTACGATCCTGAATTACATTTTTTCCCGCTTTACGGATTTCCATAATTTGGTTGAACCGACTTTTTAAAAAATAGATTTGAAGATTGAACGACCATCGTTTCATGTCGTCGTAAAAATCATTTAAATAAGGATTTTCATCTACATCTTCATAATGAGCCTCCCAGCCATATTGTTTTGCAAGCAGTTCGGTAAGGGTAGTTTTACCGGAGCCAATGTTTCCAGCTATTGCGATATGCATGTTTAGTAATTATGAGTTATGAATTAAGAATTAACAATTATGGATATGAACTCATAAATTGATAATTCATCATTTATAATTTAAAAGAGTCCGTTTAGCTGAGCATCAATTTTGTTGATTACTTCACTTAAGTCTTTAGGGTTTTTCAGGAAATTAATGTTGTCCACATCAATAATCAGAAGCTTGCCATTTGCATAGCCCGATATCCATGCCTCATAACGCTCGTTTAAACGCTTCAGATAGTCTAAGCGAATGGTTTCCTCATAATTACGGCCACGCTCCTGAATATGACTTACCAGCGTAGGAATGCTTGCACGCAAATAAATAAGCAGATCCGGTGGCTGAATTAATGAACTCATGATATTGAAAAGAGACAGATAGTTGTCAAAATCTCTTCTGGGCATTAAACTCATCGATTCCAGATTAGGAGCAAAAATATAGGCATCCTCGTAGATGGTTCTGTCCTGAATGATGTCTTTCCCGGATTTGCGTAAGGTCAAAACCTGATTGAAACGACTATTTAAAAAATGAATCTGAAGAGCGAACGACCATCGCTTCATATCATCGTAAAAATCATTTAAATATGGATTTTCATCAACATCTTCGAAATGAGCTTCCCATCCGTAGTGTTTAGCTAATAATCCCGCTAGTGTAGTTTTACCAGCTCCAATATTTCCAGCAACAGCAATGTGCATATTTATGTTTACTTTGTGTGAAAAAGGCAACTAAAATTAAGAATATTTTTCAGGAATTCAATTGGAAAAAATACCAGTAAGCTGCAGTCTGTTTTTAATCAGAGGGTTAATGCTTTAATTGATATTGATTTTTTATTAGAAACATACAAATTGTTGTTTCGGATGATAAGTTGAGAATCTTTTAAATCTTCTAAACTGAAAATTAATTTGTCTTCTCTGGACATTGGCTGAAAGGAATAAATTCCTGATTCAGTTGTGTATAGAAGTGTGTTCTTGGATATTTGGAAGTTTTTGATGCCCGGTTGTGGAATTTTTTTCTTGAATTGGCCGTTCCGATCCAGATTCAGAATTCCCATTTTCGGATAAAGGAGGTACAAATCGTTGTTGTATTCCAGCATTTTATCAGGAATACAATCCTGATAAAAGGAGTTCAGTAAGCTGCTTTGATTTATTATTTTGCCAATGTCCGAAATATGAATTGCCTGATTGTCATTTGAGTTATACATCCAAAACCCGCCATTTGCAGAAGTGCAAACCAATTCGGTTTCGTTATCCGAAAATTCAAATAAATCAATTTCGCCGCCAATTTCTGCCAGATTACGGTCCAGAAATAATATTTGATTAAAATCATTGTAAAAAATCAGTATTCGAAGTGGGTTCGAGACATCAATATGACAGATAGAACCCAGCATGGAATTAGAAAAAACGGTCAATTTCTCTCCCTTCGAATTGAATTCAATTAGTTCGGACTTATTCACGACAAATATATTGCCCAGGTGATCAACCGAAATAAAATCATGAACCTGATTGATCTGAACATTATTTTGAGATGGAAACAAAAGAGATATCCAAAGAAGGAATTGCAGCATAAATGATTAGTTGTTTTTTTGTAGTAGTTCCTCAATTAAATCACGATTATTTGAAAGTCGGGGTACTTTATTCTGACCGCCCAATTTTCCTTTTTCTTTCAGCCACTGATAAAATAAACCAGGTTTAGCGATGGTAATGTGTGGTTTCTCAAGGGTAATGTTTTTGTATCTTTTTGCCTCATAATCAGAGTTTGCACTCATTAAGGCATTGTCTAATATGAAATTGAATTCGTCAATGTTGCCGGGTGCTTTTTCAAATTCAATTAACCATTGGTGAGCCCCTTTTTGATTCGATGCCATAAACACAGGAGCGGCTGTATACTCTTTAATGATTGAATTGGTTTTTACGCAGGCTGTTTGAATTGCCTTTTCGGCATTGTCAATAATTAATTCCTCACCAAAGGCATTGATGAATAATTTGGTTCTGCCCGAAATCTTAAATTTAAACGGGGCTTTTGATGTAAACCGGATGGTGTCTCCAATTTGATAACGCCACAATCCTCCGTTGGTTGTAATAACGATTGCGTAGTTTGTATGAAGTTTTACCTCTTCCAGACTGATGGCTCCTGGATGATCATTGGCCAAACATTCAATAGGAATAAATTCATAATAAATACCGTAATCCAACATCAAAAGCAGTGAATCATCTAAAGGATTATCCTGAATTCCGAAAAAACCTTCGGAGGCGTTATAGGTCTCCAGATAGTGCATATTTTGAGATGGTAACAATCCTTTAAATTGTTCACGGTAAGGGTCGAAACTAACACCTCCATGAACAAAAAGTTCAAGATTAGGCCATATTTCGTGAATGTTGTTTTTGCCTGAAGCATTTAAAATATGTTTTAACAGAACCAAAAACCAGGAAGGTACACCAGATAAACTGGTTACATTCTCATTCAGTGTTGCTTCTGTCATTTTATTCAGTTTTTCTTCCCACTCATCCATTAATACGATAGATGTATCAGGTGTTCTTATAAAATCAGCCCAAAAAGGCAAATTTTGAATTAGAATAGCTGACAAATCACCATAATAAGAATCATTTTTGATGTTGTTAATCTGATGACTTCCACCAAGTGTTAATCCTTTCCCTTTAAAAATCCCGGTTTCGGGGAACAGAGAAGTATAGATGGCTAAAATGTCTTTTCCTCCTCGAAAGTGACAGTCTTCCAAAGCTTCTTTACTTACCGGAATAAATTTGCTTTTCGAATTGGTGGTGCCTGACGATTTGGCAAACCATTTTATTTCGGAAGGCCAAAAAATATTTTGCTCACCATTCCTAAGTCTGTTAATGTAAGGTTCTATATCTTCATAGGTTTGAACCGGCAATCTATCTTTAAATTCAGAAAGTGTGCGAATACTTTTAAAGTCATACTTTTTTCCCCATTCAGTATTCGAAGCTTGTTCGATTAACTGCGTAAGGGTTTCTTTCTGAGTTTCAATCGGATGATTTTTAAAAAAATCGATCTGAGAGAATCTTTTCGTATTCAGCCAACTAACAAGAGAGTTTATTAAAGCCATATTTGAATAGTTTACTGATTTAAATATAAAGAAATTTTAATTGAGGTCTTGTTTCTTATCTAAATATTATGCTCAGGTTATGTTGGTTTTTACTTATATTTGGTGATCATTGTCAAATTAGAAACGCATTACAAATGAATATTCTCGATATATTGATAGGTATTCCATTGCTTTGGGTAATGGTTAAAGGTTTTAAGAATGGTTTCATCTTTGAAATTGCTACCTTGATTGCTTTAGTATTAGGGATCTATGGAGCCATTCATTTCTCCGATTTTACAGCGCAATTCATAAGGGATCGTTTTAATTACGACTCCGAATATATGGGATACATTTCATTTGGAATCACATTTATTGTCATTGTAATTATTGTTCATATCATTGGCAAGCTTCTCAATTCACTTGTTGAAGCTGTTGCTTTAGGGATGTTTAACCGAATTTTGGGAATGGTATTTGGTTTAATGAAGGGCATTATTATAATCGGTATTATTGTCTATTTTGTTGATTATTTAGATCGGAAATTTAAATTTATTTCAGATGAAAAAAAAGATGGAAGCTACTTATATAAGCCAATGACAACTGTTTCGGAAAAGATGTTTGAATTGTTTGATTCAGATTTTAGTGATACGAAAGAAAAGATTAAGGAAAAAGTGAAAAAAGAACTCCCTCTTGAAGTCTGATGAAAGAAATAATTAAGAAATGCATCCAAAAACTTCCCAAAAGGAAAGTTTTTCATTTTGAGGGGTTTTGTGCCAATTGCGAACATCCGGTTAATGGTAGTTTTTGTTCCAATTGTGGTCAGTCGGTAAAAGATTTTCACAGACCTTTTTTTAGTGTCTTGTCCGAATCGCTTGGAGATGCTCTATCGCTTGATAATAAATTTCTTCATACGATAGTGCCTCTGTTTGTTCGGCCTGGTTATCTTACCAAAGAGTTTATGAGAGGGAAAAGAGCCAGATATACGCCACCTTTTCGACTGTATCTATTTCTTACTTTTTTTGCATTTTTACTGCTTTCCCACAATCACATGCCCGAAACTCAGGCAGAAAAAAACTTTACTTTTACAACAGAGGAAGGAAAAGATGTTGATGTATTATCCTATTTCGAGGATATGGTTGATGAAAATAAAAACCAGGTAGATAGCTTGGAGTCAGATTCTTTGACCAATTCAAAATTAAAAAAAGGATTGTTTAACTTAAATATTAGTCAGGATACTGCACAAACGGCGCAATCAATTACTTTTGGCGGAAAGGGAGGGAAGAATAACAAGTTCGGAAATTCAGATGTAAAACGTGTGATTGACATGTGGAAGTTAAATCCAACCTTGATGATGGATAATGTCTTTAAAAAGTTATCACAAACTTTGCTGATTATACTTCCGGTATTTGCTTTGTTTTTGGCACTGTTCTACATCCGCAGGAAGCATTATTTGTTAGAACATTTATTAATATCACTTAATTTCCATTCTTTTATTTTTGTGATTGTGATTGTTAGTGAGCTGTTGATAATGACCAAATTAGAATTTGTTCATCAGTTTGCTTTTTATTTGTATTTATTGATTCCCATACAACTTTTTCTGGCCTTGAAATTTTATTATCAGCAATCATGGATAAAAACAATTGTGAAATTTTTTATGCTTTCTTTTATCTATAATATTTTACTGATATCGGGGATTTTATACAGCTTGATTTCACTAGTTGTTGAATAGAAAAAATTACAGCATAATAAAATGGTAAAATTCTTATCTTTGCCATTCAAATAGAAAATTGATAATTAGATTCCTATCAGGAAATTAAATACAGAACAAATGAATTTTATTGAGGAACTCCAGTGGCGGGGCATGATTCACGATATGATGCCTGGAATAGAAGAACAACTTGCAAAAGAACTAACATCAGCTTATGTAGGAATTGATCCTACGGCAGATTCACTGCACATCGGACACCTTGTTGGTGTAATGATGTTAAAACATTTTCAGGTATCGGGACACAAGCCAATTGTATTGGTAGGAGGAGCAACCGGCATGATCGGAGATCCTTCAGGTAAATCTCAGGAAAGAAATTTACTGGATGAAAAAACTCTTCGTCACAATCAGGAATGTTTGCGTGCGCAGCTTTCCAAGTTCATGGATTTCGATTCAGACGCCGTAAATGCTGCCGAAATGGTGAACAATTACGATTGGATGAAGGACTTTACCTTTCTTGATTTTATTCGTGATATTGGCAAACACCTTACTGTGAATTACATGATGAGTAAGGATTCTGTAAAGAAAAGATTAAGTGCTGATTCTAAATCAGGAATGTCTTTTACCGAATTTACTTACCAATTAGTGCAGGGAACTGACTTTTTGGAACTTTACCGAACTAAGAACTGCAAATTGCAGATGGGTGGTTCCGATCAGTGGGGAAACATTACTACCGGAACAGAATTAATTCGCCGAAAAGAAAGTGGTACTGCTTTTGCGATAACTTGTCCGCTGATTACTAAAGCAGATGGTGGAAAGTTTGGAAAAACAGAATCAGGAAATATTTGGTTAGATCCTAAACGTACTTCGCCTTATAAATTCTACCAGTTTTGGCTGAATACCTCTGATGAAGATGCCGCGAAATACCTTAAAATATTCACACTTCTTCCGAAAGAAGAAATTTTTGCTCTGATAGAAGAACATCAGGAAGCTCCTCATATGAGAAAATTGCAGCAACGGTTAGCTAAAGAGGTAACTATCATGATCCACTCCGAAGAAGATTACAATACAGCAGTTGAAGCATCTCAAATTTTATTTGGAAAAGCCACAGCTGATGTTTTGAAAAAATTGGATGAAGAGACATTCTTATCTGTTTTTGAAGGAGTACCTCAGTTTACTGTTAGTAAGTCTGAATTTGACAATGGTATTGATATTTTGGAATTATTGGCTGTTAAAACAGATGTATTTCCATCGAAAGGAGAACTAAGAAGACTTTTTAAAGGCAATGCAATCAGTATTAATAAGGAAAAAGTAGATAATCCGGAGATGTTAATTACAAAAGAACATTTAATTGCAGATAAATATTTTTTGGTTCAAAAAGGTAAAAAGAATTATTTCCTTGTAGTTGCTTGCTAGTTTGCTAGCTATCAACTATTTTTATTAGATAAAACTAAATCACAAACTAAAATCAGATTATATGAAATTCTTAAAGTATGCCCTTATCGTTCTTTTCTCAATAGGTATGATGAGTTGTGGCAGTAGTGGTGGAGATGATACTGATAAAGAAGCTCCTGGAATTACAATTAAAAGTCCTGAAGCAAAGGAATCATTTGTTGGAGATGCAATAGTAAAAGTGAGTTTTACTGCTACTGATAATGTTGCTCTAAAATCCTATGTTGTAAACGTTAAGTTAACTAAAGCTGCTAGTGTAGCATCTGTAAAAGTAGCTCCAGAGGTTTTTACATTTGATAAATCAGGTTTATTGTCAGGAAAAACTCAAGATGTTGCATTTGATATGACATTGCCGGGTAATCCAGAAAAGGGAGAATATACCATAGAAATAAAAGTTACGGATGCTTCAACAGAAGAAAATATAAAATCAGAGCCCCGAATTTTTGTAGTAGAATAGAAAAATAATATTCCAATTGAAAAGGAACGGCTGATGCCGTTCCTTTTTACATTTGTGTAGTTTTGAACTCGATGCCGAACAAAGAGATATCGTCTATTACGGTCTTGTTCTTTTTTCCGATGTCGATGTGATGTATCAGATCTGTAAAGGTATCTGAGATATTTTTTTGTGTTGCGAACGTTTTGGTTAGGAACTGAACGCCTACCTCCATTTGATCATCTCTTTCGAGTTCTATTAATCCATCGGTATAGCAAAGCAGCTTTGAATGCTCATTAATAGTAATTTCTCCAATTGATATGGCTGGGATTTCATTAAGCATACCCAAACCAATACATCCTTTTTTTAGTAAGGTAGTTTCTCCATTTACAAAATTGTAAAGAAGTGGAGGGTGATGACTGGCATTCACATATTTCAGCTTTCTGGTGGTGTAATTGTAAATCCCAATAAAAAAGGTCAGGAATTTCTCACTGCTTGAGTTGTCGCATACTTTTTGGTTCAATTGAACCATGAGTTCATCCAGCGGTGTTTCAGGCCTGAAAAGCGCCCGTAATGTAGCTTGAAAATTAGACATGATTAAGGCTGCCGGAATTCCTTTTCCTGAAACATCACCAATACAAAATCCTAACTCCTGATCGTTAAAGTTGATAAAATCGTAATAATCGCCGCCAATTTCAAAGTGTGGCTGATAATATCCGCAGGTAGAAATATATTGATTTTGTGGCAGTGAGCTTTGATTGGGAATGAGAAGGTTTTGGATTTTTGAAGCCAATTCCATTTCCTTCTTAAAAGCTTCCTGAATCAATAATTGTTTGTACAGACGTTTGTTCTCCATGGCCACAATGATAATATTGGAAATGGTTTGTATGAAGCTAAGGTGTCTGATTGCCGGGCTCATTCCTTCCATTTCTTCATCGATATCACCAATTAGGATGTATGCAAGTACTGAATTTTTGTGGATGACCGGAATAATAAAATCAAAAGACCAGAACACTTCGGGTAAATCTCGTGATACATAAGTAATTTCAGAAATACTGCTTAGGTGTTTTCCAATTTTAATCTTATCAATGCATTCTTTTGAAATACCGGATACCAATAATTTTTCCCAGCGGGAACTAAATTTGTAAACTGCAATTTTCCCAATCTTAAGATCATTAAATAAAATATGCTTATACTGCTGCAAAAGCTCATCAATTGATAAGTTTTCATTAATCGCCTGAGTAATTTTAAGGATTAGGTTGAGCTTAAATTTGCTGTTAACAGATTGTTGCTTGATCACGATAGGGAGGGTTTATGTTCCATGCTAATTTAAGAAATATCAAATCATCAGTCAATCGGAAATATGAAAAAAAAAAAGGATTCCATAAAGAATCCTTTTTTGATGATGAGTTTATAAAAATTATGCTTTTACACGCTCTGAATAAGAGTGGTCACGTGTGTCAATTTTAATTAAATCGCCCGTGTTGATAAATAAAGGTACCATTATGGTAGCACCACTTTCTACAGTTGCTGCTTTTAGCGATGAGGTCGATGAACTATCGCCTCTTAAACCAGGTTCTGTGTAAGTAACTTCCATAACAACATGAGCAGGAAGATCGACATACAATGGAGTTTCTGTGTCGGCGTGGAAAACCGCCTCAACCATTTCACCTTCTTTTAAAAGGTCAGCGGCATTAAACAATTCTTCAGGTAAAACAATTTGTTCGTATGTTTCGGTGTGCATCAAATTATATCCCATATCATCTTTATAAAGGAATTGATGCGGACGTCTCTCGATACGGGCGATGTCAATTTTCACACCAGAGTTAAAAGTATTGTCAATAACTTTACCTGTTTTAACATTTTTAAGTTTTGTTCTAACAAAGGCTGGACCTTTACCTGGTTTTACGTGTTGGAATTGTACAATTGTATATAAATCTCCTTTATAGTGGATACACATTCCATTTTTAAAATCTGTAGTAGATGCCATGATATAATATTAATTTTTAATAATCATTTCTAAGAAAAGAAAAGCTTCGTCTCTTTTTGAGTTTTGCAAAAATAGGGTAAACAATTAATATTCTGAAATATTATGAGGCTTTGTTTGAAATAGATACCCTTGAAATGGTAAAAAATTAGTCGTTATCCAAGAGGGAGTCATAGGAAAAATCTGAAAAATTAATCAAATCGCAGCGCAATGAACCGATAAAAAGATCGAATTGTACGCGAACCGGAATCCGGTTTGCATCAGCAGATATCCAGATGGTCATATCATCTTCATCTTTAAATGCTCTACCTGTTGCTACAATTGGTATGAATTTATAACAGTTCACATCTCCAATTTTGCTGTTAATTGTTTCATATCCCATAAATCGGAATTGAAGAAGAAACAATTCATCGGAGAAATGAGTTTGGATTTTCACAACTTCTCCAACTTTTAAATTTGAATTGAAATGATTGGCTCTTGCAAAGTAAAAAGCCGATAAAATATCATGTGTTCCTTCCGGTACTTTATGAATTCCTGAACGTGTAGAGTTCACTTCATTCTTTTCCCGGTTAAAAACAATTTCAGTATATCTTTTGTAATTTCCTTCGCGAATATCTCTAATTGCTTTTTCAGGCAACAGGGTTTCTGTATTAATAAAACTCTCGTATGTATCTTTTACTTTATAAAGCGAATTGAATAATCCGATGGTTTTCCCAGTTAGAGTTGCATGATACAGATCTTTGCCATCTATTTTTTCACTTCTGATTTTTAGGCTTGCTTTTCCACCTCGAATAATTCCATAATGTATAACATATCTTAGATTTTCCCCTTTTTCGGTATTCTTAATAGGAGAATCGGCCAATAAAAGTGTATGGCTTAGAAAAATTAGAAGAATGCTAAGAGATAATTTATACATATGGATTATTGTTGATTCTTAATTAAAGATATTCTTTTTAGGAGTAGTTGCAACAAAATCTTTCAGATAAAAGGGCTCAAAATAAGCCACATCTTCAAATTCCTGATTCTGAAATTTTATTTCAGCCAGTTCTATCATTCCTACTGCCGATGGTGTTATATTATCAAGAAAGATGCCATTTTTACTTTTAATTACTTCCTTGCATTTTGAAGAGCCATCACCAAAGAAAATAATTTCTCTTTCCGAAAGTTCTTTCGAGTAGGAGTTTTCATCAATAATATCAGCAGAAATATCTCCGGCCAATTCATTTTTGCTATTGAAAAAGGCAGTGTAAACTTCCATCCTTCTTGCATCAATCATCGGACAGTAATAGGCTTTTTCAGGATTAGTCAATAGAGACGTAATATCTTTATTTTCAAGTAATGGCTTTGTCATTGCCTGCAAAGTATTTATTGAGATTAGAGGCAGGTTAGCTCCGTAACAAATCCCTTTTGCTGTTGATACACCAATGCGTAAGCCAGTATACGATCCTGGGCCCATACTAATTACAACTCCGTCTAAATCGGTTGGAGTTAAATTATTCTCCTTTAAAATGTTTTGAATAAAAATGGTTAGGTGAGTTGCGTGTTTCATTCCTTCTTTCGTTTCCTTAAGAGCCAGTAAATCACCATCTTTTCCTAATGCAACAGAACAAACCGCTGTTGATGTCTCTATATGTAATAGTAATGCCATTTGATAAAATTTAAAATCAATGCAAAATAAAGGATAAAATACTAATTGTGAACGATAACAGTTCAAATATATGACCAGTGCACTATCCAAATTTATTAAAATGGGTAAATGATATGGTTTTAAAATGGTTCTATTACTAAGACAAATAATTGGAAGGAAACACTTACTTGATAAAAAAAACTCTCAACCCGAAATGGGCTGAGAGCTTTTTTGAATTTGAAACTTGATTATAAATTTATTTCGATGCCATTATAGAAATCAAGAATTTTGGTGCGGAATATGTATTCGTATTTCGCTTGCAGTAAATCTGATTTAGATTTGAAAAGATTGTTTTTTTCCTGATTGTAATCAACAGAATTAACCAAGCCAAGATTGAATTTTTCTTCGGTGTAACGGAAGGCTTCTTCGGTTGAAGAAACTGCAGTTTCACTAGAGAAAAACTTTTTCATGGCAGCCTTGGCATTGGCATGTGCTTGTTCAATTTCTTTTCGCAGGACATTTTTAGAGTTGTCCATATTTAAGCGATAACGATCAATATTGATTTTTGCGTTACTAATGTTTCGGTTAACAACTCCTCCATTAAAAATTGGAATGCTTAAATTGAAACCAAAGCTTTTAGATTCAAACAATCTTAATTGATCATTCAATTTCATTTCTTTTCTGATAATAATAGGGCTTCCGTCTGTGGCGAATCCATATTCAGGTTGATTTCTGCGATAACCCGAATTCCATGATCCCGACATAGATAAAGTTGGAGTACGTTGACCTTTAGCAATAATCAAACCTTTCTCAGAACTTTCCAAACGGTATTGTGCCGCTTTCATTTCCGGACGGAAGGTTAATGCATTAATAAAAACTGATTCAGGATCAACCATTGATTTGGTTGCATTTAAAACAGGTAGTTCAGGTGTCTGGATATCAAAATTTTTCGTGTCTTCTAAGTCCAATAACTGCGCCAAATCGAGCAAAGCGATATCAAGAGAATTTTGCGCATTAACTACAGCAAGATCTTCGCGTGCGGCCTGAGCTTTTTGTTCCATCAAAGTTCCTTTTGGTAAAGTTCCTGCCTCTACCAAAACTTCTGTTCTTTTAATCTGAAGCTCAGTAACTTTTAATTGTTCTTGTGCTACCTGAAGAAGTTCCTTTTTGAATAAAATATCTAAATAGTAGGATGTTATATTCAATGCTAGATCTTCTTTTGCTTTTTCAACATCCTGCAAATTTGCTTTAAGATCCAATTCGTTTTGTTTAACTGAATTCCATTTTTGAAAACCACTGAATAGAGTAACTCTGGATGAAAGGCCAAGAGAACCAGTTTGACTGTTTTCGTTTACATAGGTATTGTCAGCGCTTAACGAACGTCCATAGTTAAAGTTGTATCCTGTATTACCATTTAAGTCTGGTAAAAGATCCAATTTTGATTGCCTGGTATTGTTTGCCTGAACGTCAGCATCCAGTTTTTGTAACTTAAGGTTGATATTGTGTTCCTTTGCATGTGTTATGCATCTCTCCAAATTCCATAATTCCTGAGCATAAATACCAGAAAAGGAAAAGGCAAAAACAAGGACAAGTAATAATATTTTTTTCATGTGTGTATGTATTTTTTTGATCCGATAAAACTAGTTCTTTCGTCATTAATTTAACAAGGATAAATTAATGATGCTTATTTAATCTTTCCACCTCAATGGAAGTTTTTCCTAGTCTTTCTTCTCTTTTATTTCTTCAATTTTTTTCCTTTTTTCTCCTTTAAGCTTATCGTCTTTTGTAATACCTTCTAAAACTTCTATGTTGATACCATCCGAAAGACCAGTTTTAATAAATCTCTTTTCAAACTTTTGCTCAGAAGTTTCTACCTCTACAAAAGTTGAATCATTTTTAAACTCTAAAAGACTTTCGTTTACAGCCAATACTTTTTCTCTTTTATCAAGCACAATTTCAGCATTAGCACTGTATCCCGAACGAATAAAGAAGTCTTTTTTAAGCTTAACAGAGGCTTTTATTTCGAATTGAATGGCGCCATTCTCTTCCACACCTTTTGGAGATATGTATTCCAGATGAGCGTCAAACTTCACATCTTCAATTGCACCAATGGTTAATTCAAGGTTCATTCCCTGAACAATCTTTCCAACTTCTGTTTCATCAACTTTACCTTGAAAAATCATTTCACCCATGTCAGCAACAATAGCAACTGTGGTTCCATCATTAAAAGTATTGCTTTGAATTACTGAATTTCCTTCTTTTACCGGAATATCAAGTATCATTCCTTCAATTGTTGAACGAATAATGGTATTTGTAGCTTTTGCAGAGCTTTTAGTTACACCTTCTTTAATCAACTGCAGATTATCTTTTGCTGATTGCAACTCTTCTGTAGAATTTCGGAAAGACAATTGTGTCTTTTGGAAATCAGATTCTGAAATAACTTTTTTGTCAAACAAAGCCTTATCCCGGTTGTAGTTAATTTCTTTATCCTCGTAATTAATTTGGGCTACTTTTACTCTTGATTCAGCACTATTCAAATTAATCATATCAGGAATGATCTTTATTTTAGCAATAGGATCACCTTTTTTTAGCATATCCCCAGCCTCAACATATAAAGTTTCAATAATTCCGGAAACTCCCTGAGGTTTAATTGCGATTTCTTTTCTTGGAACAACAGATCCGGTTGCAACCGTCTTTTTAATAATATCTGTTATTTCAGGTGATTTTGTGTTGTAAACCACAGGTTTATCCTGCGACTTTTGATATAGGAATACAATGGTTCCTACAAAAAGGAGGATAAAAAATACAACCAATACAATTCTAAAAACTTTTTTCATGACTAGTATTATTTTCGGATTATGAATTATTTTTTTTATTCGTATCTCAATGCATCTACGGGTTTAATTCTGATGGCTCTTTGTGCTGGAAGCAGTCCAGCCAAAACACCAAATAAAACCAAAACACCGAGTGCTATAAATGCAACATTTATATCAACATAAGGATTTAAAATTTGTGGATTAGGATCACCTTCTGTTATTTTACCGATTCCTTCTACAATTAAAACACCTAAAACCAGTCCCCAGAATCCCGCAAAGGTGGTAAGGAAAACGGCTTCATTTATGATTTGACCAACAACTTCACGAGGACGTGCACCAATGGCACGTTTAATTCCTAATTCTTTTGTTCTTTCTTTTACAACTACATGCATAATATTGCTAACTCCAATAATACCGGTTAGAAGAACTCCAAAGCCTATTACCCAAAATAAGAATCCAATGCTGTTAAAAAGGCCAAATATTTTGTTGAACATCTTGGCAATATTAAAATTACCAATGGCTTGTCTGTCATCAGGATGAATGGAATGCCTTCTGGCCAGAATTTCAAATATTTTGTCTTCCAAGTCGGCTACTGATTCTCCAACCTTAGCCGTTGCTAAGAAGACACGGAATTTGTCTCCTTGGTTATACAATTGCTGCAACGTAGTAAATGGCATTTGAAGTACGTCATCGCGCATTCCCATATTTCTACTTAATGGTTTAATTGTACCAATAATTCTAAAATAAATTCCATTTACTTTAAGGTACTGACCAATTGGATCTTCATCTTTTTCGAACATTAGTTCCTGAACTCTTGGTCCAATTGTAATTACCTTTCGAAATTCTTTTAAATCATTTTGATTGATAAAACGACCGGCAGTAACTTCAACCGGATTTACATTGTTCATTTCCGGTGAAGTCCCTTTGATTCTGAAATTTCCTTTTTTATCTTCCCGAAATGTATTGTTGGTGGCATTTCCGCTCCATCCATTTATATCAGGAGCAATATCCTGTAATTCAGGTATCGATCTTTTAAGTACTTCCAGATCATCATTGGTAAACAGATACGATCTGTTTCGTGGCAAACCTTTGTAAGCTTTGGTAGTTTTTTCTACCCAAAAAACTGTTGAATTTGTTGCGAAATTACCTAATGAGGATTGTATATTATTTTGAAAACCTCTTCCAATACCCAGTAAGGTTACCAGAATTAAGATTCCAAACATTACACCGAGACCGGTAAGTATGGTCCGTAGTTTATTCTTTTTTAGTGCGGCAGTAATTTCCTGCCATTTATCCAAATCGAACATTAGCTGATCGTTTATTAGTCTGGTTTATTATTCGTCTCTTAAAGCTTCAATGGGTCTGATTGAAGCGGCTTTTCTTGCCGGGAAAAAACCCGCAAGAGCACCGGTTACAACCAAAACAATGGTTGCACCTATAGCTATTCCTAAATCAACCTGTGGATTTAAAAAGTAAATTGCTGCAGGTGGGTATATTTTGTTAATAAGGTCAAATTTGGTGATTACTTCAAGTAAGCCCACCCCGGCAATTAGTCCAACATATCCCGAGGCTGCTGTTATAAATATTGCCTCCATTAATATCAGTCCAACTACAGAGCTTGGAGAAGCCCCAATTGCTTTTCGAATTCCAATTTCCTTGGTTCTTTCCTTAACAACAATCATCATAATATTAAAAACACCAATTACTCCTAATGCAATAGTGAAAATTCCAATAATCCACACAAACATTTCAATTGCACTAAAAAGACCAGCAAATTGCTGCGAATTTTCGATGTTGTTCTGTATCCAAAGAGCATTCTTATCTTCGGGACTAAATTCATGTCGTTTAGCCATTTGATAAGTAATAAATTGCTCAACTTTTTTACTCTCATCTACTGAAATATCGTTTAGTGTAAAGGATATTCTTTGAAGGTGATCGTTGTTGTTAAAAATATTTTGAGCAACAGTAATCGGGATGTAAATTTCTCTGGAATTATCATCGAAACTTGGCTGATTAAAAACACCAACTACCTTAAATTTGATGTTGTTGATATTAATTAATTTATTAATAGCCGTTTCTTTAGGGAAGAGAACCTCCTTAACAACATCCTGAATGGCAACAACTTTTCGGTTTTCCTTAATGTCCTTTTCATTTAGAAACCGTCCTTCAAGTATTTCAAAATTTTTAATCTCTTTATAAGTTTCATGAACAGGAGATACATTAAAATTTCCATAATTGTTTTTATAGGATATTATTTCAGCTCCGGGAATGTAAGACATTGCAGAAATTACATCCAATTTTTCAATTGATTTTTTAAACCCAAGATAGTCTTCATTAACCATTTGAATTCGTTTTCCTTCGGGAGTTCCTTTGTATGCTTTGGTTGTTCTGCCACCATATATTTGCATGCTGTTGGTTGCATCTTGTGCAAAAACTGAAGTCATTCCATTTCTAAGACCTCGTCCTGCACCCAAAAGAAAAATCAACATGAAAATTCCTGTTGCTACCGAAAAACCGGTCAGAACGGTTCTGGTTTTATTTTTACTAATGGTACTAAATATTTCCTGCCATTTATCTCTGTCGAACATAGCTTTATTCCAGGTGTTTAGGTTTAGATAGTTTGTTTATTCCTGAGGAATTTTGATAGTTTCCTTACTATTGATTTTATTATTCTCAATAATGGATTCGATTCTACCATCTTTTAGATTAATAATCCGGTCTGTCATATGGGCGATATCATTTTCGTGTGTTACGATAATAACTGTGATACCGGATTGATTAATTTCTTTTAAAAGATTCATAACTTCAACGGAGGTTGCAGAATCTAATGCACCAGTTGGTTCGTCTGCTAAAATAATTTTTGGTTGCGTGATTATTGACCGGGCTATTGCAACTCTTTGCTTCTGACCACCTGAAAGCTCATTTGGCATGTGCTCAGCCCAATCTTTTAGTCCCATTTTATCCAGATACTCCAAAGCTGTTTTATTCCTCTTTTTTCTGGCAACCTTTTGATAATACAATGGAAGTGCCACATTTTCCATCGCATTTTTAAAAGAGATCAGGTTAAAGGACTGGAATACAAAACCGAGTAGATTGTTTCGAAGCTTTGCAGCTTTTGTTTCACTCATGGCTTTTATTTCTTCCTGATTAAGAGTGTAAGCTCCTTCATCATGATTGTCTAAAAGGCCAAGTATATTAAGAAGTGTAGATTTACCTGATCCTGACGACCCCATTATGGAAACTAATTCGCCTTCTTTTATATGCAAATCGATCCCCTTTAAAACGTGAAGTTTATTAGTACCGGTAATATACGATTTGTGAATGTTTTGTAATCGAATCATAATAGCTATTGGTATTAAAAATAAATCTGTATACAATATTAATGTTATTACATTTTATTGCAAACAAAATTAGACAAACATGTTTACCTATCGACAAACCAGCAATTATAACTGATAATGTCTTGTTTTAATCGATAAAATAACCAAAGAAAATATTCACCCCAAATTATTGTTAGTTTATCAATTGGCGTGCCATAGGGTTAATTATTCTGATATTTAGCTTTTTACATGCAAAATGGTTTGCAGAATTTTGTGTTTTGTGTCCACTTATATTACATTGAGTGTACGATAATGTACGGTAATTTTGGTATTATGTGAGTAATTTAGTGTGCGTTGTCTTAATAAATGTGAATAAATACCAAGGGATAAGAGCAAAGCCAAATATTAGTGTAATTTTAGGTTCTATAAATTGAAAAAATGAAGTGGAATAGCTTACTATCAGCAAAAAGGTTTGGTCAGGAAGACCAATTTTCTTCTGTTCAGCAGAAAGATATCAGATCTCAGTTTCAGCGCGATTATGATCGATTAATATTTTCATCTCCTTTTCGTCGCTTACAGAATAAAACACAGGTATTTCCGTTGCCCGGAAGTATTTTTGTACACAACCGCTTAACTCACAGCCTTGAGGTTTCCAGCGTAGGACGATCACTGGGAAATGCACTTGCCGACAATCTTATTCAGCTTGGTTTGGTTGATGATTCTCAATTAATTAAAGAAATTGGGAGTATTGTTGCCGGAGCTTGTTTGGCTCACGATTTGGGCAATCCACCATTTGGGCATTCGGGTGAGAAGGCATTATCTCATTTTTTCTCGGATGGAAAAGGGAAAGAACTGCAAGGCAGATTCACGAAGGAGGAATGGTGTGATTTGACCAACTTTGAAGGAAATGCAAATGCTCTTCGATTGTTGACTCATGCATTTCACGGAAGAAGAAACGGCGGGTTTGCTTTAACTTATTCGAGTATTGCATCTATTGTTAAATATCCCTGGGAAAGTAATAAGATTGAGGTAGTAAAGAAAAAAAAATATGGTTTTTTTCAAGCTGAAAAGGCAGATTACCTTGTGATTGCCCAAGAGCTGGGGATTCCTGAATTGTCATCAGGAATATTTGCCCGTTTCCCATTGGTTTACTTGGTTGAGGCTGCTGATGATATTTGCTATCAAATTATGGATATTGAAGATGCTCATAAGCTAAAGATACTAAGCACCGAAGAAACCAAGGATTTGTTGTTGAGTTTTTACCATCCGGACAAGGACAAAACTATTCTGAACCGAATTGATGAAACTTGTAAGGAGGTTACCGATATTAATGAGCAAATTGCATACATACGGGCAGGAGTTATTGGGAAATTAATTTCGGAATGTGTAGGTGTGTTTGTTGATCATTATGAGTTAATAATGGAAGGTAAATTTCAATCAAGCTTAATTAAAGAGATCAATGAAATTTTGCTGTTTGCCTATAAAAAATGCACTCAGGTTGCTGTTTCACGAATCTATCGTCATCGTTCGGTTGTGGAAATAGAACTTGCCGGTTACAAAATTTTAGGAACTTTGCTTGATGAGTTTGTTACTGCCGTTTTGGAACCAGAAAATTTTTATTCCAGAAACCTGCTGTCATTAATTCCTGAGCAGTATAATGTAAACGGCGAATCTGATTACGAGAAAATTATGTCTGTTCTTGATTTTATTTCTGGAATGACAGATGTTTTTGCTTTGGATTTGTACAGAACTATAAAAGGAATAGAACTGCCCGGAATTAATTAATGAATTTATCTGCAAAATTGAGATTCTAAATTCGATTTAAATGTATCAAATGAGAAAAATAGTTGTTTTACTAGTGTTGCTTAATCTTGCAGCACCTGCTGTATACGCACAAAACGATTGGGTAAGATCCGGATCGGAAAAATCAAAGATTAGCTTTGAATTACCCGAAAATCCGATTATTCAGGATAAGGAGCTGAATGGAATAAAAATAGAGGTTTTTAGTTATAAAGATGCGGCAACGGTTTTTGGTGTTGTAGCCTCCGATTTTTCAGAGGTAGGTTTGGATTTTACGTATTCCGATCCCTCGGAATATTATCAGGAAATGAAAGAGGGGAGTTTGGTAACCGGAAATGCGATTTTAATTTCGGAAAACTCTGTAGCGTATCAGAAAATGCTGGGGAAAGAAATTGTTTATACACAATTGGTTGGTGAACATGAGTATACCTATTACAAACGATTTTTCTTTCGTGGGAAGTTTATTTATCAGATTGCAATTGGAGGTCCTTCAAGAATGAAGCAATTTTTAGTTGATAAAAAGAATCTCTTTTTTGATACCGTAGAGTTTAAAGATTAGTAAAACGAATCAGATTGTAATTTCACATTACGCAAGTGTGAACTGAAAATACGCTTTTAAAAACCTATATTACGTAATTATTAAATCGTACCAGAATGCCTTGAATTTATCCTTTAATCCTCTTAAATTTAGAATATCAGAAAAACAAAAAAATTAGGGGCATGAAGATTTTAAGAATGATTAAAGAGTTGTTTTCTTTCTCGAGAGATGAGGATTTTGTTGTGGTTGATTTAACAACAAAAATGATTCAGTCGATGAATACTAAAGACTGGGGCAGATTGCAGAATAAGAAGAATTATATGGTGATAAAGTAATCTTTGAATTATTGCCAGCTCTTTCTTTTATAAAACACAGCAAGAGTGTTTTATAAGGTGTTTCTGTGTGCATTTATAAACCTTTTTAGTTCCCTTAAAATATATTACTGAACTAATAAGTAAAACGAAATTGATTTCTACAAGCTTTATTAATTCTTTTAGGTTTTTAATAGTCTGATTACGAGGCAAATTGAGGAAAACTACAATCCCCTCATCCATTCCGGTCTCAACTGTGCGTTGGCCGGGTCGTCCAAAACACCATTAATGCGATTGAGCATTTCCTGCTTGTCGCGGGGGAAGTTTCCGCGCAGAATCAAATAATTGGAAGCATGATCGCTTCGAAAAATAGACTGGCTTAATTCCAGATTCCCGATAAAGACTTTCATTTCGGCAATTAACTCTATGGTGTTGAGGGGAATAAATTCACCATCGAATTTTTTCATGAAGTGTTCTTCTCCGTAAGGGTAGCTAAGAACAAGGGTAGATAGAAATTTGGGCTGAATTTTGTTCACGACTTTGGCTGAGTTAAGGGCATGTTGCCGAGAATACTTTTTACCACCCAAACCATTTAGTATCATCACCGAAAGTTTAATGCCAGCTTTTCGGGCCCGCTGCAGGGCGTGACTCGTGCTTTCAAAATTTTCACCTTTATCAATTGCCTTCAAAAGCTCATCATCTCCTGATTCTATACCAACATAAAGTAGTTTTAGTCCTTTTTCAGCAAGAATTTGAAGTTCTTTATCTGTTTTTGCTTCTATGTCTTTTGGTATTGCATAGGCCGAAACACGAGTTAGTCGGGGAAAAGTTGCATTTAGCTGATCCAATATCCGCGAAAGTTTATCGAAAGAAAGTACCATAGCGTTTCCATCTGCCAAAAATACCTTACGGTAATGATTTGAATAGGGAGACATGCTCTGGATATCAGCAAAAATATCTTCCTCTTTGCGAGCCTGAAATTGTTTACAGGTATACATTTCGCAAAAAGCACATTTGTTCCATGCACAACCTAATGTTGCCTGGATAATTAGGGAGTGAGCCTCGCTTGGCGGTCTAAATAACGGTTCGTGATAATTGATCATGGGGCAAAAGTAGAAAAAGAAGTATCAAGTATCAAGTATCAAGTTCCAAGTGTCGAGGAAGAAGTAACAAGGTTTAAGGATAAAGTAAAAGGGGCCAAGTAGAAATATCAAGCAAGACTTAAAATTTTTGAATGAAATTCTCCCTTTTTACCGGAGATGATAGACTGAGGAGTGTTTTAATTATTAATTTTTAACTCTTAATTCATCATTTAAAATTCTATCTTGCATTTAAATCGCAGCAAAATGGAAGGGAGATCGGTAAGCATAAAAGTGTCAGGTAGGGTACAGAATGTTGGATTTCGGTATCATGCCAAAGAGGCTGCAAAGCGTTTTGGTGTTAAGGGGTTCGTCAGAAATCAGCCGGATGGTACGGTTTATGCTGAAATTATTGGAACAAATTTGGGAGTTGAACTATTTTGTGAGTGGTGCAGAAAGGGACCTGATTGGGCTAAAGTGAAGGATGTTTTTATTTGTAATTTGCCGGATCAGGATTTTACTGATTTCGTCATAAAATAAAAAAAGCTTCTGATAAAATCAGAAGCTTGTGTTGACCCGTAAGGACTCGAACCTTAAATGCCTGGACCAAAACCAGGTGTGTTACCATTACACCACGGGTCAATTCCCGTTCAGTCATATCTGACTAAGACGGTGCAAATATAGTAGAAATATTTGTTAGGCAAAACCAAAAAATGCAAAAATATTGCAGACTTTTATTCGTTGTTGTTGTTATATATTTGTAATTATTCTGATTGTCAATTTGAAAGGGTAGAAAATATGGAGCAAAAAAAAATAGAATCATTAACAGGAAAGTGGCTTTACGAGGAAGATTACGGTTATGGAAGCGCTAAAGGAGAGCTTTTATTGACTCAAAACGGGAGAAAATTGAGTGGTAAAATCATTTTTTCTGAAAATGTAGAGGATGAGGAGACGTTCATGATCCAGGAAAAATTGGAAGGAGAGATAAATCTTAATCGAATTCAGCTAAAAGCTATAGAGTATGATGTTATTCACTCCGATTTTGATATTTGCTACGAATTGGATTCCTGGGATGGCATGTTGATTAATGAGACAACAATTGAGGGAGATAGTTTAGATGATCAGGGAATTTCGGGTAGCTTTAAGTTTGAGAGGATTGTTGAAAAATAAACATAAAGGATAAAATAAAAAAAAGCTTCGAAATATTTCGAAGCTTTTTTATTGTTGACCCGTAAGGACTCGAACCTTAAATGCCTGGACCAAAACCAGGTGTGTTACCATTACACCACGGGTCAATCATAATTGTCCTTTTTGCAAAGAACTCTGCAAATGTAATACTTTTTTTATTTGCTCAAACAAAAAGTGTAAAATTTTCAGATAGAATTCGGGGGAACTATTAAAATTGACTATTTTCGTTCAAAATATTATCCTGCATATCGAATATAATAAACAAAAATACACACAAGATGAAATCTAATTACAATGTGGTTAATAATGTGTTAGGCTGGATGGCTTTTGTCATTGCTGCACTTACCTACTTGTTTACTATTGAGCCTACAGCCAGTTTGTGGGATTGTGGAGAATTTATTACTACCGCCTACGGATTAGAGGTTGGACATCCGCCGGGAGCACCTTTGTTCATGATTATGGCGAGGTTTTTCTCTCTTTTCGCACCCAATCCATCTCAAGTAGCCCTGTTAGTGAATTCTATGTCGGCTTTAGCTTCGGCTTTCACAATCCTATTTTTGTTTTGGACAATTACACATCTTGCCAAAAAACTGGTGATAACTAATGGTGAAATCTCAAAAGGAAATTTAATTGCCGTAATGGGAACCGGAATGGTGGGAGCGCTAGCTTATACTTTTTCTGATACATTCTGGTTTTCGGCTGTTGAAGGGGAAGTATATGCTTTGTCATCACTGTTTACGGCAGTTGTTTTTTGGGCAATTCTGAAATGGGAAAATGTTGCGGATGAGAAGTATGCAAACCGATGGATTATTTTAATTGCGTATTTAATGGGATTGTCGATCGGTGTTCACCTGCTGAATCTTTTGGCTATTCCTGCAATTATATTTGTTTACTATTTTAAAAAATATACACCTACCCGAAATGGAATAATAGGAGCATTTTTACTTTCGGTTCTTATTTTGGGAGTGGTTATGTATGGGGTTATTCCTGGCGTAATTACTATTGCATCATGGTTCGAGTTGTTATTTGTAAATCAATTTGGTTTGCCTTACAACACTGGTGTAATTTTTTATGCAGCAGCACTTATTGCTCTTGTAGTTTGGTTGATCAACTTCTCCATTAAACGTGGAATGGTGGTTTTGAATACAATTGTAACAGCTTTTGTGGTGATCATGATTGGCTATTCTTCTTTTGCCATGATCGTGATCCGCTCATCGGCTAATCCCCCAATGGATGAAAATAATCCGGATAACGTATTTGCTTTGCTTTCCTATTTGAATCGGGAGCAATACGGCGACAGACCTCTTGTGTACGGAGAGTATTACAATGCTCCTGCAGTTGACCTGATTGAAACCAGTCCTGTTTACATTCAAAAAAAGGATAAAAACAATAAAGATAAGTATGTTATTGCATCGCACAAACAGGAATATAAATTCGATTCGCGTTTCAATACCTTATTTCCAAGAATGTATAGTTCCCGGGCAAATCATGTTCATGAATATGAATACTGGGGAGATGTAAAAAAGAACAATCCAATTCAGGTTGGCGATGAGACTCTTTACAAACCAAGTTTTGGATCAAATCTTAGGTTTTTCTTGACCTATCAGGTGAATCACATGTATTGGCGGTATTTTTTGTGGAATTTTGTAGGCCGTCAGAACGATATTCAGGGGCATGGCGATATCCTGAATGGAAACTGGATTTCGGGGATTCCTTTTATCGATGAAATGAAAATTGGAAATCAGGATAAGTTATATCCTGAAATGGCAAATAAAAAATCAAGAAATACTTACTTCTTTTTACCTTTTATACTTGGTTTAATAGGTTTGTTCTATCATTATAAATCGAGCAAAAAAGGCAAACAGGATTTCTTTGTGGTGATGTTGCTTTTTATTTTTACAGGTTTGGCAATTGTTGTTTACCTGAATCAATCACCTTATCAACCACGTGAACGTGATTATGCATATGCCGGTTCATTCTACGCGTTTGCCATTTGGATAGGTTTTGGAGTAATGGGTTTGTATCAATGGTTGAGTAAAAAAGGACCATCTGTTGTTACCGCAGGAGCAGTTACTGCTGTTTGTTTAATTGCCGTTCCCGGATTATTGGCTCAGCAGAATTTCGATGATCACGATCGTTCGGGAAGACATGCTACTTTGGCCTATGCAAAAGATTATTTAAATTCTTGTGCACCTGATGCTATTTTATTTACCTATGGCGATAACGATACCTTTCCGCTTTGGTATGCGCAGGAAGTGGAAGGGATTCGAAGAGATATCCGGATTGTAAATTTGAGTTTACTTGCCGGCGATTGGTACATCAATCAGATGAGACGAAAAGCCTACGATTCCGATCTGATTCCTATGTCGCTTACCGCGGATAAAGTGGAACCAGGTATTCGCGATCAGGTTCCTGTTGTTGAGCGATTGAAAGGACAAGAGCTTTTGAGTGAAATGATAAAATTCGTAGGAAGCGATAATGATGCTGCAAAAGTAGAAACCCAATCGGGTAAAAAACTTAATTATTTCCCTGGAAGAAACGTTTATATTCCTGTTGATTCGGCTAAGGTGCTTGCAAATGGTACTGTTCAGCCCGAAGATGCTCATTTAATTGTAGACAAGTTAGAGTGGAAGATCAAAAGAAGTTATTTGTATAAAAATGACATTATGGTTTATGATATCATTGCAAATAACAATTGGGAACGCCCTGTTTATTTTTCTGTAGGAATGGGGACTGAAAGCTTTCTTGGCTTAGAGAAATATTTTCAGTTGGAAGGTGCTGCTTATCGTTTGGTTCCAATTGAAACAAAACCGGAACGAAATGGTATTGGCCATGTGAATACAGAATTATTGTATGATAATTACATGAATAAATTCACTTTTGGCGGGATAAAAGATCCGGATGTATATGTTGATCAATTTCATATATTAACTGTGAATATCATGTCATTCAGAGCAAATTACAGCCGATTGGCCAGTGCTTTAAATGATGAGGGAAAGAAAGAAAAAGCCATTGATATTTTGGATAGATGTATGGAAGAACTGCCAACCAATAAAATACCGGTTGATAATACACTGATTGGATTTATTCAGGAGTATTACAGAGCAAATGCAGTAGATAAAGCAAATGCTTTATTGATGGAGGTGGCACAACAATCATACGACAAAATGAATTACTTCTTAAGTTTGGATCCTCAATATTCAAATACTTTTAGATCAGAACAGGAGCGTGAAGTGCGGGTTGTGCAGATGCTTTTAGGTTTAGCTGATATGGGTGAGCAAACTAAGTTGAGGGAAGATTTGCAATTAAAATTCGAACTGCTATTTAAATCTGCTTCAGGGGAGTAAAAGATTTATAATATACTTTAAATGGCTGTCTTCATGTAGAGACAGCCATTTCTTTTATGTCTTTTTTTTGATTTCCTAAATCAAAGTAATTCATCTTTCTACAAACTAATGCAAAGAGTTCATCTGCAAAAAAGAATAATGATGGTTATATTGGTCTTGAAATATGGAAAGTCTGTTAAGGTTTTTTCACATAATACAAATCAATTCTTTTTGCCAAAAGTGGTAACTTCGCTGTCTGTACCATAAAATCTAACCTTTATTTTGATAATATATGAGTAAGTACCAAAAAACAAATATTATTGTCGGATGGATATCATTTGCAATAGCTGCAGTTGTCTATTTTTTAACTCTTGAACCTACAGTTAGTTTTTGGGATTGCGGAGAATTTATAACTTCTGCTTATAAATTAGAAATTGGACACGCTCCGGGAGCTCCGTTTTTTCTGCTGTTGGCTCGTTTTTTCTCTATGTTTGCTTCGGGTACCGAAAATGTGGCTCTCATGATAAATTCCATGTCTGGTTTGGCAAGTGCTTTTACCATTCTGTTTTTATTCTGGACAATCACCCATTTGGCTAAAAAGTTGGTTGTTGCAGGAGATAAAATATCAGAATCTCAGATATGGACAATTATTGGCAGCGGATTTATTGGAGCCATGGCTTATGCTTTTACCGATACATTTTGGTTTTCAGCTGTCGAAGGAGAAGTTTATGCTACATCTTCGCTGTTTACGGCAGTTGTTTTCTGGTGCGTTTTAAAATGGGAAAACGAAGAAGGCAAGGCTTATGCAAACAGATGGTTGATTTTGATTGCTTACCTAATGGGTTTGTCTATTGGTGTTCATCTTCTGAATTTATTGGCAATTCCGGCCATTGTAATGGTTTACTATTTTAAGAAGTACGAACCAAGCAGAAATGGAGTTTTAAAAGCTTTGGGTGTTGCTTTGCTTCTTTTGGGTGGAGCAATGTATGTAATCATTCCAGGTGTTGTAAAACTTGCTTTTGTTTTCGATTTGTTCTTTGTAAATGTAATTGGTTTGCCTTTTAATTCAGGCGCATATGTATTTATTATTCTGCTGATTTCAGGTCTTGTATTCGGTATTCGATATACAATTTCTCATGGTAAAGTGGTCTTGAATACATTACTTACTGCACTAACCGTTGTTCTAATTGGATATTCGTCCTATTCGCTTATCATGATTCGTTCGGCGGCAAATCCTGGTTTGGATCAGAATAATCCTGAGGATCTGTTTTCTTTACTTTATTATTTAAACAGAGAGCAGTATGGCGATAATCCTTTGTTGTACGGCGAATATTTTAATGCTCCGTATGATGAAAAGGAGAGTTATGTAGATGGCAAAGATGTTTACATTAAAAAGGACGGGAAATATGTAGTTTCTTACACGCCAAAGAAACCAAACTATAGCAGTTCTCACAAAACAGTGTTTCCCAGAATGTATACAAAGGGAATGACAGGTAGGAACCCCGAAGAATATGCCAAGTGGACAGGACTCAAGGCTGATCAGAAAACAAAACCGAGCTTTGTGCAGAATCTGGACTTCTTTATTAGTTATCAGGTTAATTACATGTACATCCGCTACTTTATGTGGAATTTTTCCGGTCGGCAATCCGACCGGCAATCCTATAGTGGTGTTGTTGATGGAAACTGGATTTCCGGAATACCATTCGTAGATAATTATCGTTTGGGTGATCAGAGTCTGAGGCCTGAGCACATGACTAAAAATAAGGGAAACAATACATACTACTTTTTACCGCTTTTGCTAGGCTTGGCAGGATTACTTTATCAGTACCGAAAAAGTAATCAGGGGAAAAAGGATTTTTATGTGGTTTTTCTGCTGTTTTTACTGACGGGTTTGGCTATTGTGGTCTATCTGAATCAGCCTCCATTGCAGCCTCGGGAAAGGGATTATGCCTATGTGGGATCATTTTATGCCTTTGCTGTTTGGATCGGTTTGGGATTTCTTGCAGTACTGCAGGTTTCTAAAAAATTGCTTCGAAAAGATAAGGTCGCTATTCCTGTAGCATTCACGCTTTGCTTTTTGGCAGTTCCCGCTTTGTTGGTGCAACAAAATTGGGACGATCATGATCGGTCGGATCGATATGTGGCAAGGGATTTGGCTTACGATTATCTGAATTCCTGCGAGCCAAACGCAATCTTATTTACCATGGGCGATAATGATACTTTCCCCTTGTGGTATTTGCAGGAGGTAGAGGGTATTCGAACCGATGTTCGCGTTTGTAATTTAAGTTATCTGTCAACCGATTGGTACATCGATCAGATGAAGCAAAAAAACTACGATTCAGATCCGTTACCAATATCTCTTACTCAGGATAAATACCTGATGGGGAAACGAGATGTGGTTTATGTTCTTGATGATCCGCGTTTGAAGGCTTACGTTGAGAAAAACGGAGGATTGGATCTGAAAGACGCGATAGAATATGTTGCGAGTGAAAAGGAAAGTACCAAAAAAATATACGGATACGATGAGCGGATTGATCATTTCCCGGCAAATAAATTTCGCCTTGTAATTGATAAGGAGCAAGTCGTAAAGACCAATACTCTTTCCGAAAAAGATTCTGCAAAAATTGTGAATCAAATGGAATGGGAAGTGAAAACAAACTATATAGATAAAGGTGGTTTAATTCTTTATGATATGCTGGTGCAAAACAATTGGAAACGACCTGTTTATTTTTCCATAACAGTGCCGTCAAGCGGATATTATGGCTTAGAAGACTATTTTCGTTTGGAAGGTTTTGCTTATCGACTGGTACCGATCAAATTTGAAAATGAGGAAATGCAGATTGGGGGTGTAAATACGGATGTAATGTATACCAATCTGATGAATAAGTTCAAATGGGGAAATATGAACCATCCGGATGTTTATATCGATGAAACAACTTCCCGTTTGTGCACCAACATGAGAAATAATTTTCTGAGGCTGTCAGAAAGTTTACTGGATGAGGGAAAAAGAGATTCTGCTGTTCAGGTACTTGATAAATGTGTTGAGCTGGTGCCTAATGAGAAGGTACCCTTTGATTATTTAGCCATTCTTATGGCTCAGTCCTACTATCGTGCAGCGGAGGATGAAAAAGGCAATCAGATGATTCAAACCATATCGGATCGATTGGTACAGGAATTAGATTATTATATGACTCTAACTCCGGTTTCAACTTCGGAATTTCCTCGGTTAAGGAGTAGGGATCTGGCTTTATTGCAGGAATTGTACCGCATTACAAATCAGTACAATCAAAAGGAATTGAATCGGAAAATTGAATTGGAATTTAAAAGATTATTAGAAAGCTATAAAAAGGGATGATGAAGTTGAGATGGATGAGAGCGCCGGGGATATTTAAAATCTTATTTCCGGACTTTATTTGGCGATATAATTCGGGAGCAAAAAAGGTTTATCTGACATTTGATGACGGACCTATTCCGGAATCTACTTTGTGGACATTGAATATGCTGAAGGAGAAGAGTGTAAAAGCTACTTTTTTTTGCGTAGGTGAGAATGTGCATAAATATCCTGAGCTGTTTCAGAAAATTCTGTCTTCAGGTCACGCTGTTGGAAATCACACTTACAATCACTTAAAAGGTTGGTCTGTTGATACACAACTATATCTTGAGAATGTAATAATGGCTTCCGATTTAATTAATTCAAAATTATTTCGGCCACCTTACGGCCAAATAAAACGATCTCAGGCAAAACATTTACTACCAGAGTATAAGATTGTTATGTGGGATGTTTTGAGTGGGGATTACCGGAAGGATATAACTCCCGAAGAGTGTTTGAAAGATGTTCTTAAAACGGTTCGTCCGGGATCCATAATATTGTTCCACAATCATCAGAAATCGGAGGTGAATATGCGTTTTACAGTACCCCGGCTGATCGATGAATTAAAGCTTCAGGGTTACGAGTTTGATGTTTGCCAATAAGAAATCAAAAAAACATTTCTTTTCCATCAGGTAAACTGCAATTGAATACGTAAATTTGCTCTCGATCAAACTATTAATACCATTTTATAACCAAAACCATTTGATAATTCCCGTTTGCAGACAGCAAATAGGGAGTGGTTGCTAATTAATACTATTAGATGAAAGTACTTCTTTTGGGTTCCGGAGGCCGTGAACATGCATTTGCATGGAAATTTGTTCAAAGTGAAAAATTGGAAAAATTGTATGTTGCTCCGGGAAATGCCGGAACTGCTGCAATTGCAGAAAACATAGATATTAATCCTAACGATTTTGCAAAAATAAAAGATTTTGTTCTTGAAAAAGGAATTAACATGGTTGTTGTTGGTCCGGAAGATCCGTTGGTAAATGGAATTCACGATTTCTTTCTTGCCGATGAGGCTATCAAGAGCATTCCAGTCATTGGTCCTGAAAAATTAGGTGCTCAATTAGAAGGAAGCAAAGATTTTTCAAAGGAATTTATGTTCCGGCATAATATTCCTACCGCAAAATATAAAAGTATCACCTCTGAAAATTTAGAAGAAGGATTAACTTTTCTGGAAAGCTTAAAAGCTCCATACGTTTTAAAAGCAGACGGTCTTGCTGCAGGAAAAGGTGTTTTAATTATTTCTGACTTAGAGGAGGCAAAACAATCTCTAAAAGAGATGATCGGTGGAATGTTTGGTGACGCAAGCAGTACTGTTGTTATTGAAGAGTTTTTGGCAGGTATTGAGTTGTCAGTTTTTGTATTAACCGATGGCAAAAATTATAAAACACTTGCCGAGGCAAAAGATTATAAGCGAATTGGAGTAGGAGATACCGGTTTAAATACAGGTGGTATGGGTGCAATTTCTCCGGTTCCTTTTGCAACTGCGGATTTCATGCAAAAAGTAGAAGATCGCGTGATTGTTCCAACAATTGAAGGTCTTCAGAAAGATAATATTCCTTACAAAGGTTTTATTTTCATTGGATTGATGAACATTGGAGGCGATCCTTATGTTATTGAATACAATGTTCGAATGGGCGATCCGGAAACGGAGGTAATCATTCCAAGAATCAAATCAGATTTACTGGAATTGATGGAAGCCGTTTCGAAGCAGGAATTGGATAAAGCTCCTTTTGAGATGGATGACAGAACGGTAACTACTGTAATGTTAGTTGCGGGAGGTTACCCGGAAGCGTATGAAAAAGGCAAAACCATTACTAAATTAGATGAGGTAGAAGGAAGTATTGTATTTCATGCGGGAACAACTTTTTCGGGTAATGATGTTGTAACTAACGGGGGGCGTGTTATTTCGGTAAGCTCATACGGTGATACGATGCAGTCGGCCTTGGATAAATCCTTTAGAAATGCTGAACTGATTAATTTTGAAGGGAAATATTACAGAAAAGATATTGGTTTCGATTTAAAGTAATTGATTTATAAAAACTACTGCTCTTTTTTTTTATTTGAAAATTGAGTGGTAGTTGTTATTTTGCACTTCTGGTTCGCTAAAAGCTTAAATTCATGCTCTTAAAGACAATTAAAGGACGCCATTCCATTTTACTGATACTAATGCCGGTTGTTATCGTATTGCTTTGGATGGGTACGTTACTGCATTCGGAATCCTTAACGGCTGGACAAAACCAAATGCCATTGTATGAATTGTTGTTATTTCTTACGGGAGGTAATAATTTCGTTCTAAGTTTAATTGCCTGCCTGATTTTAATATTGATCGCTTACGGAATGGTGCGTTTAAATGAGCAGTATATTTTTATTCGGCAACGAACAGATTTACCTGCATTCGTATTTGCTCTTATTGCCACGGGAACTGTCTCATTAGGAGGCATGCATCCTTCACTATTTGCCGCATTTTTATTATTTCTGTCTGTAGATCGGGTATTTAAAATTTATCAGGGAACAGCAACCCTTTCGAACTCTTTTGATGCCGGATTTTTAGTAGGTTTGGCAAGTTTGTTCTATTTGTATGCAGGAGTATATATCTTTTGGTTTTGGATGGCTCTTGCAGTTTTAGGATATTTGCGCGGTAAAGAAATTCTGGCAGGATTAACAGGCTTTATAGTCCCTGTTTTTTTAGTTGTTGTTTGGTACATCTGGAACGATAATTTGGCTGAACTCTTAAATACAATTAGGAATCTCTTTTCATCTAAAAATAGTTTAGGGGTTGTATCAGTTTTCCAATATTCATACTGGGGAATACTTGGCTTTTTGGTTATTCTCTCTTCTTTGTACATGCTGAATGTTTATGAGGAGAAAAAAATTAGTTCGCGTAAATATTTTATTATTTTGTTGAGTTTCTTTCTTGTTTCGGCTTTTAGCTTTGTATTTTTTAAAGGGGCTGGTGTTGAACAGTACTTTATCAGTATTATTCCGGTAACCTACATTGCAAGCCATTATTTTGTATTTCAAAAACACTCTTGGATTGGAGAGTTTTTGTTTTATATTCTTGTGATCTCAAGTATTCTCATCCACTTTATTGGATAAAAAAAAGTGCCATCTCCTAAGAAATGGCACTCCATATAATTAAGTTCGATTTTATTTTTCTACAATATTAGTCATGTCGAAGGCTGTTGCTATATTAGCATCTTCCTTGTTATCATTAACTGTGAAAATAATGTCGTTAAAATCTTTGTCTCCACCAGGTAGTTGAATATCTTCGAAACACAATACAATATCTTTACAGTTTTTCTCTTTGAACAATACATGTTGTTGTGTTGCGTCTTTGTTCCATTCAATGTTGGTATAATGACGATAAACACCATCAACGGTAGCACCGTTTTTCCAACCTTGGGCGATTAGACAAAATCCAATTACTGTGTTTTGTGCAAAAGGAGCATCACCTAACTGAACACGATCACCAGTTTTTAATCCTCCTCCTTCACCTTCTTTTGAAACATTAGGGAAAAGCATATGAAGCTCTATTTCGTCAGCACTTGCAGGTGGATTTTCACTATTATAGGTGTAGTATGCCAATGAATTTTTCCATCCAGCGCCTTCATCAACGAAAGTTAAATAAACAGGAGATTCTTCGGTTAATTTTAGAATCAAGTTGTTTTCATCTGAGAATAATTCAGAATTCGCTGCGCGGTTATCCTTATTTTCAAGGAACATTGCTTTAATATTTTCAACAAGTGTTTCGCAAGGTTTTGTTTGAATGATATCATCCGGAACCCCTTCGTCCATTTCGATGGTAATAATTTTAAGTCCGCCGGTTCCGGCAGCAACAAAAATGTAGTTTCCTCTCGATTCAACAAAATTTACCGATGAACCAAAATCCATACTTCCCAACAGAGTAACATTATTATCATTTTCAGGAATCATTGCACCAACGTATACACCAGCACCACCGTTACCAATCAGCAATAGTTCTTCATTTAAGCATACCGAATTGGTTACGTAATCCTCCTCAAGACCACCTTCAGGAGTTTCAGGGCGATTGAAACGTTCTTTTAGACTTCCGTCCAAATTACGAATATCTAATCCTGATACGTTTAATGCAGCAAGAATATAGTTGTCGGTAACATCAATTTCAGTTTTTGACTCGTCTGTTATTGGTCCTTGAACCTCAATTGCCTCTAATTCTGTAAAATCAGCTTTTTTGAAAGACTGTATTTTTTCATTGGTTGCATTCAACACATAAATATTTTCAGCATTACTACTTAACGATCTGGCATCATTAATATCAATTCCAGTTACTAAAGAGTAGTCGCTGCGTTTAAGAATGCTTAATTTTCCATCAGATCCACTAGTGGCATAAATGTAATTTTCATCAATTTCAACATCTGTAGCAACATAAGAAGGAAGATCAACCAGTCCTGAAACAGACATGATTTTTTTAGAATTACTTAACTCCAAACTAATTAAAACAGCAGGAGATGCAAGAACATAACCAGCACTTTCCGGATCTACTGCACCTGCCAGATAAATTACTCCGTCATAATAGTCAACGGCACTAACGTCAACATCAGGAAATAACGCCTGAGCTTGTAATACTGGATTGTCTTGATCTGAAATGTCAAATAATTCAACACCACCACTATATTTACTTCCCTTTGTATTGTAGGAAACAAATGCCATGTTGTCGATAATTTTGACGTGAGTAGCCTGAACTGCTTCACCTTTTACTTTAGGTGCTTCAACTTCAGCTTTTAGTTTAAAAGCATAATTTTTAGTCAAATCAATTTCAATTTCCGTTGTTCCTTCTTTTGTAGTTCCAGCTGGAAGATTGTTGATAATAACTAAATCATTCATTGTTTTAACCCTACTGGAAAGATCCGCAGGGTTATTGTTGATAGAAATGCCTTCTTGAATTGTTTTCTTTTGATCGGTTTGCTGATTGTCATCATTATTGTCCGAGCAAGAAGAAACAATTATGAAAAGCCCAATCATTACTAGTAGATATTTTCTCATAAGTATTTTTTATTTTTACTGAATTGCAAATTTAGTTTACTGTTGCAAGTTACGTTGTTTGTTTTAAATGATAAGTTTAATTATTGTTAAGCGACCTAAAGATTTGATGAACTGCTTCTTTTCATTGGTGAATAATTATAAAAACTTGTTCAGGATGATGTTCTATCAATTGATAATCACGATTCTATCTATGTTCGATCAGTAGATGAATACTGTCTGAATCCCTTTGAAATGTTGGGTAATTCTTGTTTTTCGCGTTAATTAATACGGGTTATACGATAATTTGCGGTTTATTGTTATCTGTTTGATTTGATATTCTCCGAAGTTATTTCGAATGCAAAAACATGTTGAAATCTGTGTGGTATTTATTTTTTAAAATGTTTTTTGATCCATTTAGGAAGAATAAAGACTCCAATTAGGAGATAGGGATAGTATGAAATTAGCCGCCAAATTAATGCCATGGCTGCCGCAACTCCTACCGATGGAAGAAATTCACCTAGATATTTTGTGAATACCCATTCCGAAAATCCACTTCCGCCAGGAGTCGGACTGACAAGCATCATGATCCACATGACTAATTGCCTTGCAAATATCATGATATGCTCTGTAAAGCTGTATCCTTGAAACATGAATGCAAGAAGAATCACATTTACGACCCAATATCTGGCTGTCCAGGAAAAAAAAGTTGCCATGAATGCTTTAAACCAAAACCAGAACGGTTTTCTTCGCAGTTCTTTGGAACTTTCAATTATGTCGGTGCCAGCCTGATTTGCTCCTTGTTTCCATTTTCTAAGAACCGGAAGTTTGAATATCCAAAGCAGCAACCACTTTAATCCTCTTGGGTTCCAAAATAATCCATAAGTTAAAACAATAAAATAACCCGTTTTTACAAGGTAACCAACTAAAGCAAAATATAAAAGAGAATCCAGCCAAACAGAATGTTCCTGAATATCCATCATGAATAATTGGTTGATATCCAGAAACAAGATAAGGATTGGGAACATGAGAATAAAATACAGTTCGTCGAGAAAAGAAGTGGACATTACTACTGCCGAACTTTTTCCGACTTTTAAGCCTTCTTTATTAAGATATAGAATTGCAACGGATGTTCCTCCTATTGCAGAAGGAGTTATTGCCGATGTAAATTCCCACAGCATAATAATACGAAAAGCTTTGATCCATGAAAATGTATTGTCGGTAAGGATCCGCAAACGAGCCATGTAACCTAAATCGCGGACAATCATCATGATTAATGCAACACAAAGCCAAAAAAACGAATACCACGAAAATTCAATTAAGGAAAGAGTTTCGCCGTCAACCTCATTCATCAACATGTAAACAACAACAGCAACGCCAATCAGAATTGGATATACAATTCTTCCAGGGCGAACCCCGTTCAGTAATTTTTTTTGACTGTCAGGTTGGTTTTTGTTCATTTTTAGCACTTAAAGATGTTAAACTTACGGATTTAAAGAGTTTTTTTGATCAAATTTTAATTAAGATTTTGTTAAAATACTCTAAAATTGAAATGAAGAAATTTTAAATTAGGATCATTTATATTCCATTTTATGAATGAAATTTAAATAGTTTTTCCTTAAAATAATCAAAACTCTTTTCACTGATTAGTTTCCTGAGGAACCAAATTAGTTTTGCATGTGTTGGTACAATATATCTTACTTTTGGATTGTTTGAGAGGCTTGCTTTCACAATTACTTCTGCAGCTTTTTCTGCTTTTACTTGAATTTTTCTCGATTTTATAAGAAGATTTTCAAGTTGGATAGTCATTGTGCCATAAACTGAATTCTTTGAATTTTCTTTCGCCTTAGATAAGGCGATATTTGCCCAATCTGATTCAATAACACCGGGATTAATTAGGATTACTTTTATTCCAAATGATTTTACTTCTTGGCGCAGGCAATCAGAAATTCCTTCCAATGCATATTTTGAAGCATGATACCATCCGCCCATTGGGAGTGTCATTCTGCCAAGAATGGAGCTAATGTTAATAATTTTCCCTTCACAATTTGCTCTCATTATGGGCAGAACCATCTGAGTTAATTGTACCAAACCGAAAAGATTAACCTCGAATTGTTGGCGGGCATCCTCCGGCGAAACATCTTCAATTGCACCATAAAGACCAAATCCTGCATTATTCACTAAAATATCAATGCGTTTGGATTCTTTATAGATGCGATTTACAACTTGCCTGCAATTTTCAGAGTTAGTGACGTCCATCTGTAAAATTCGTGCCCCTTTTTCCTCCAAATCTATCATAGCAATGGTTGAAGGAGCTGTTGCATATACGGTGTATCCTTTTTTAAGAAAAAGTAAGGCGGAAGCTTTACCTATTCCCGAAGAAGCTCCAGTGATTAAAACAATTTTTTCTTTCATGAAAATGAATCGTATGCCTGTTAATGTTTATAATGCATCATTATAAATATCAGAAGATACATAGAATCTGAGTTTATTTCAATGGGATAGGTGCGATACCTCCTAAGATCTTAACTTTATTTCTTTTATCAGCTTACTATACACATTTATAGTGGTAGTTTTTTGCTATTTTTAGTACACAAACTTTTACAACCGAATCTATGCCCACAACTACTTCTGATAAAAAATTTGGGACAGCACCTGTCTTTTTTACTGCAATTTCTACCATTTTAGGTGCAATTTTATTTCTCCGCTTTGGTTTTGCGGTTGGGAGTTTGGGTTTTTGGGGAGTAGTTTTAATTATTCTTTTAGGGCATTTGGTTACGATACCAACGGCTATGGCTATTTCTGAACTGGCGACAAATAAGCGTGTTGAAGGTGGTGGAGAGTATTTTATTATTTCACGTTCGTTTGGTTTAAATATTGGTGCGACTATTGGTATTGCCTTGTTTTTTTCTCAGGCAATAAGTGTTGCATTTTACGTAATTGCTTTTACTGAGGCCTTCGAACCATTATTTAATTTGGCTTTCAGTACCTATGGGTATGAGTTTCCGCGTCAGATAGTTAGTGTTCCTGCAATGCTCTTTTTATCGATATTGATTCTGAAAAAAGGAGCCAATCTGGGGGTAAAGGCTTTGTATTTTGTAGTTGCTGTTTTAATGGTTTCACTTGTACTGTTTTTCCTCGGTTCAACCGATCATGCATCCGTTTCAGACTTTGGTTTAATGAATGCAGAATTTAGAAATGCAGATCAGTTTTTTATTGTATTTGCAATTATATTTCCTGCCTTTACAGGAATGACTGCTGGTGTTGGTCTGTCGGGAGATCTTAAAAATCCATCTAAATCAATTCCTTTAGGTACCAGCACTGCAACGTTATTGGGAATGATTGTTTACTTTTTTGTAGTTTACAAGCTGGCATTTTCGGTTAGTAGTGCCGATTTGATGGAAAATCAGCTGATAATGGCAAAAATTGCTATTGGAGGAAGTCTGGTGATTCCTTTAGGACTTGCGGCTTCAACAATTTCATCAGCGCTGGGTTCAGTAATGGTTGCTCCACGAACTCTTCAGGCACTATCGGCCGATCGTTCTTTTCCCTCCAAAAAGGTAAACAGATGGTTGGCAAAAGGCCGGAAATCTGATAATGAACCCATAAATGCGTCATTAATTACATGCATTATTGCAATGGTGTTTGTTGTTTTAGGTGATGTGAATGCGGTAGCACAAATTATTTCTATGTTTTTTATGGTAACCTATGGATCTTTGTGTCTGATATCTTTTTTAAATCATTTTGGGTCATCGCCAAGTTATCGTCCTTCCTTTAAATCAAAGTGGGTATTATCTCTTATTGGCTTTATAACCTCGGTTTGGGTGATGTTTAAGATTAGCTTTCTATATGCTTTTGCCGCCGTAGTGGTCATGTCGATAATTTATTTGTTCATTAACCGATATCATAAAAACAGGAATGGAATAGAGTCAATCTTTCTAAATGCTCTTTATCAGCTAAACAGAAACATGCAGGTATTTTTGCAGAAAACAGGAAAAGGAAAAGCCCGGGAATGGAGACCAAGTGCTATTTGTATTTCGAAAGAATCTTTTGAGAGAGATACCGCTTTTAAACTTTTGAACTGGATATCCTACAAATATGGGTTTGGAACGTATTTACATAGAATTGAGGGATATTATTCAAAAGCTACTTATCAGCAATCAAAAGAAGAATTGGATCGGTTAATTAAAAGTTTTGATAAAATAGAGAATCACGTTTACGTTGATACCATCATCTCACCATCCTATACTTCGGCTATTGCACAAGCAATTCAGTTGCCTGGTGTTGCAGGAATGGAAAATAATATGGTGATATTCGAGTATGATAAGGGAAACCCTGATCGTTTGAATTTGATCATTGATAATTATTCGCTGGCGCGTGCAGGTAATTTTGATTTCTGTATTTTGGGAAGTTCTTCGCGGACATTAAATTTCAAGAGCAATATCCATGTCTGGATTAAATCTTCGGATACTTATAATGCGAATTTAATGATTCTGCTCAGTTTCATTATTGCAGGTCATTCTGATTGGAAAAAGGCGGATATTAAGATATTCAACATCTGTAAAAAGGAACAGGCCGATGAAACCAGAAAGCAATTGGATGATTTGGTAGTTTCGGGCCGACTACCGATTACAACCTCTAATATTGAAATCATCCATGAGCAGGAAAATGTATCATCGAAAGAAGTTATTAATCAGCGGTCGGCCGACGCAGGCATAACAATAATTGGATTTAGAGGTGAATCGCTTAAGCACGAGAAGGCGGAACTTTTTAAGGGATACGACAAACTTGGGAATATTCTTTTTATCAATGCAAATAGTCGCAAGCTTATCGAGTAGCAAGAAAACAAACAATGATATTGGAAAATATTCTTGATTAGAGGAATTAAAAACTAATTTGTTTGGGGCTAAACAATTTTTTTATCCACTATTTCTCCCTGAGCATCCAGTAGTAAAGAGTAGCGGATAAGGTTTTGGTCACGAACAATAATTTCAAAATTTTGCAAGTCCGCATAATTAATTTTAATTGCATTCATAACCTCACCGTGTGATTTAGTTGCCTGATAAATAGCATCAGGAATCGACTCCAGCTGAAGATTGATTTTCAGACATACATACGTTCCGTTTGCACGATAAACGGCAATATGTTCCAATTCGTTTTTGTAGAAAATAGCCTCGTAAAATTGATCTGTTTTATGCCATTCGGTATTTAATGGTGAATCGAATTGATTATTGAAGGTGTCAATTATGGTCTGCGGGGTCACTGATTCCTGCGAATCATTAAATATTTTGCGAAATAAATTTTTGAAATCCATTTTTTTACTGTTAGTTCAATCGTCCCATTTTGACGGGAACTGCCAAAATAGTAACGCAATTTTCTATTCTTTAGGATATGTTTTTTTATAAAGATAGATAACTCTTGTTCTTGCTCGTTTAAGTCTCATTTTCACCGCATCTTCGGTTATTCTCAGAGTTTGGCCAATTAGTTTTCCAGAAAGATTGTCCTGATATTTCATTAACAGCAAGGCTTTTTCTTCCGGGTGAATCATCTCCAAAATTGCCAACAGATTTTCGTAATTGAAATCTTCCAGATCTGTTTCAGATTCGTCTATTATATCAGGTATTTCATTCCGTTTGTTCCAGTTTGGATAATGTAGTTTTTTCTTTAGCCTCAGGTAGTCAATAGAGTAATTATAGGTAATGGAGTACAGCCACGATGAAAAGGACGAATTTCCTTTAAAGCCAGACAGTTTTTCGTAGGCTTTAGACAAAATATCGTTGGCGAAATCTTCAGCCTGTTGTTTGTCTTTAATGAAACTGTAACATTTGTCCATTACTTTATTGAAGTAGCGATGATACAGAAGTTCAAAAAGGCTTGTTTTGTTCTCATGAATGATCATACGAATAAGTTCTTCGTCGCTGGTCTTGCTGTAGTTTTCTCTCTGCATATCAGAGTGTTGATGGTTTGATTCGGTTGTGGTGTTTTTTTTTAATATTTTTTTATTCTTCAGCGTTACTTCGTTAAAATCTTTCGTCTAAATGGAAATTTCAATCGTGATTTAAATTACTCAAACGAAAATAGTCATTGAAATTGAAATAAAAACAAGAAAAATAAATTTTACTAATTTAAAGATGAAAAAAAAGTTGTTGTTCGTATTGGCAGTAGGTACTACTGTATTATTTAGCAGCTGTGGAAAAGTACCACAAGTAGAAATAGATGGTGCAAATGCTGCAATCGAAGTTGCTAAATCTGTAGGAGCTAATGTTTACGTTGCAGAAGATTTTGCAGCACTTCAGGATTCAATGAGATCGGTAAACGAGAATGTTGAAGTTCAAAATGCCAAATTTTTTAAAAATTTCGACCAGGTGAAAGCTCAATTAGTTGTTGTAAATGCAATGGCTGTAGAAGTTAAAGATAATGCTGAAGCTCGAAAAGAAGAGGTGAAATTAGAGATTGAAAGCCTTCAGGCAGAAGTTGATTCAATTGTAATGCAAAACAAGGAATTAACAACTCAAGCACCAAAAGGAAAAGAAGGTGTTGCTGCATTGGAAGCAATCAAAGGTGATATCAGCTTAATCGAAGCTTCTTTAATCGACGTTGCAGGTCTTGTGTCTCAAGATCAACTTATTGCTGCCTTGGATAAGGTTAAAGCTGCAAAAGAAAAAGCATTGGAAATTAATACCGAATTAAACGAGGTGATTGCAAAATATGCCAAAAATAAAAGAAAATAGTATCAAGTATAATTTATAATCAAATACTATTTCCCTGAAGAGTCTTCTTCAGGGATTTTTTATAAACGCTTAGAGTATGGGGAAAGGGAAGAACAAGCCTTTTATTAGGATTGTTATTGCGGTAGTTGGCTTATTGTTTGTTTTAGGCATAGTGCTTATTTGGTTGAAGCCGAAGTCTCCTCAAACTGAATTGAAACTTGCCCGGGAGGCAATTAATTCAGCTCAGAAAGCAGGGGCCGAGGAGTACGCAAAACCTTTGTATGAAGAGGCAAAGCAGTTATACGATTCAGCCATGAGCTCATGGACTGCTCAGAACGAGCGATTTTTCCCAAGAAGAGACTATAGGGAGGTGTTGAGCTTCGTTAATTTAACGATAGCAAAAGCAATTCATGCAGAACAGAATTCTCTGCAGCAGATTAAAAATACAAATGTTATTGCTAAGCGCGGTATTGAGGATCTGGAGGGAAAAATATTGCTTTACAATCGTATTTATAAGCAGATCCCTTTATCTAAGACTGTAAGTAAAGCACATAATTTAGGTGTGATGAAGCTTAGCGAGGCAAAAATTGCCTACGATAGTGAACGGTATAATGAAGCATTTGTAAGTTATAAAGAAGCTGACGGTTTGCTAAATTCTTCAAATGATAAGGCAGAACAGATTTTGAAAGAATGGTTCTCAGATTATCCACATTGGGAAAAAATGGGAGCCGATGCAATACGCTTATCAAAGAGCGGACATAAAATTATTTTGGTGGATAAGATGGCTCATCAGTTGTTTGTTTATCAGAATGGAAAAATCCTTAGAAGCTTTAAGGCAGAGCTGGGTGTGAATTGGATGGGAGATAAACGACAAAAGGGTGATAAAGCTACTCCGGAAGGAATGTACCGGGTCATTCAAAAAAAAGAAGGATCGCGCACAAAATTCTATAAGGCACTTTTAATTAATTATCCAAACGAGGAAGACAAACAACGCTTTGATTCTGAAAAGAAAAAGGGTGCTCTGCCTTTTCGGACTCACATCGGGAATTTAATTGAAATTCATGGTCTTGGGGGAAAAGGAATTGATTGGACAGATGGTTGTATTGCCTTAAACAACAAAGATATGGACGTTCTGTTTTGCCTTATAGATACTGGAATATCAGTAATTATTGTTGGGTCGTTAGAGCCTTTAAGCGAGATTTGCGGAAAAAATTAAGGAAGAATCATGATAAATGATGAAAGCAATTTACAAGGAGAATTGAAGACTACATATTCTGGCAAAAAAAGTAAGCTGATCAAGTTTATTTTTTGGCTCTTAATGCCGGTTATTTTTTGGTTTATTATTCTGTTTATTTTAGTTGGAGTACCTTATTTGGAAAACAGACCTTTCATATTTGAGAAGACTATAAGTGCAATTCAGGAGAATGAGAATAACAGTAAGTTCGGGAAAGAATTGGAGGCAGGAATCGCGCAAGTACAAAAAAAGATGGATCGATTAACTCCCGGAGGTGCTTATTTAATTGTAAATACCTCTGATAATACATTTTCTCTTTATAGAAATAAAGCTCTTATTCGGGAAGGTTTGTGTTCTACAGGCAGTTACATTAAACTCGAGGCAGAAGATAATAAGAACTGGATATTTCAAACTCCCAAAGGTGTGTTTTCCATTCAAGGGAAAATCACGTCACCCGTTTGGCGAAAACCCGATTGGGCTTTTGTTGAGGAAGGCTTACCAATTCCTGGCTCCAATTCATCATCCCGTTTTGAGTATGGTGTGTTGGGAGACTATGCACTTAGTCTGGGTAAGGGATATTTGATTCATGGTACACTTTATAAAAGGTTTTTAGGACAGCCTGTTACTCATGGATGTATTCGAATGAACGATGACGATTTAAAGACTGTTTATCAATCTTTGCCAATTGGGGCAAAGGTTTTTATCTACTAATATGAGTAAGGAAAGAAATTACAATTCCAGAAGTTTTCATTTATTCAGGAATTACATAACTTATAGTATTTTGCTTGTAATTATTGGAATCGCTTTGCAATACGGAGTTTTTTCAGTGATGGCTGTAAGGCAAAAAATGAAAATGTTTGATCAACAAATTGATGCAGCATTGTTGCCGATAAACGAAAGGCACATGGATTCGGTGCTTGCAGATTTATTTAAGAAAAAAGTATTTCTGGAAACTCGTTTCCAAATGTCGAAAGCCGATTCAATCAGTCTGTCCGTAAATCTGAAAGACAGCATTCTTCAGTTGGAACTGAAAGGAGTTGTTATAAAATCAACTAAAATTACAGATTTTGAAGTTGATCAATTTTTTTATCAGTTAAAACCGGCAACCTACCAGCATTTGTTTGGTACGCAATCACGGGTGAAGAGCTATTTGTCGACAATTAGCAAGGCTCCAGTTATAGTGAAAAAAGCACCCAAAGATACAACAGAAGCTCAGGCTTCAAATGTAAAAATTGAATCATTAAAACCAGAAGTCGTACATTGGATGCTGACGCTGGATAAGGAAATTGTTCTGAAAATTGAAGGAAGCGATCAATATTCCCGATCGGATTGGTGGATCGGACGAAAGTTTTGGTTTAAGGAGGATATGAATAGTCTTAAAAATTTAAAGGAGACCATTAGGTTTAAAGTGCCTGAATATTATCCCGTAATTCGATTGGTGATCTCAGAATCGGAGGCCAAAGCCATATACCGCGCATTGCCTGCAAAACCTTTTGTAGGTATCAGATTGTAGCTAAGTAAGAGCCGGTTGTAGAATAGCCGGTTTTTTATTTGTGAGCAATTCATATAAAATAAAAAGTCCGGGAACCACCCCGGACTTTAATCTAACCCATTTTAATCTATGAAAACCTAATCCTCTCGGAAAGGATAGTACAAACTTATGAAAACTATCTGGATTGAAAATGCTAAAAGATGTTAATTAAGGTTAAACAACTTAACCGGTATTTTTAAGCTGAAAATTTTTACGTAAACATCTAATATGCTTAATTGTTGTGCGTTATAGCTTTGTTGTTTTGGTGTTATGGAGAAAGTGAAATAATGTATCGCTCTGGTTACTAAAGTATTTGTGGCATAGGATTAATTTATTCTTTTCAAAATGGAAGCAAGATTAGAATTTTGGGCGTAAAAACAATATTATCAATAATTCATTATATACATTTTGTCCAAGATGTTTTTTATATGATATTTGTCTTTGGTTTTAAATCGGAAATTAAGTTGAAGGAAATCCGTGGTTTACAACTATTTTCTACAGTAAGTTGAATTAAAAAAATAGGATTGAAGTTTTTATATCTACAAATAATATTGTCTCTGTTTATTTTGAGTGTGTCGGCTCAGAATGAAATGAGCTTCGATAGTTTTTCTCAGGATGATGGATTTCCAAGTAATCAAATTCAATGTATTCATCAAGATCAAAAAGGGTGGATGTGGTTTGGTACCAGTCAGGGACTGAGTCGTTTTGATGGGTATCGTTTTGTTAATTACCTGAACTCGCCTGAAGATAGCTTGAGCCTAAGCGGAATACTGGTTCGGGTAATTTTTGAAGACCGGAAAGGAAATTTACTGGTTGGAACAGAAAACGGGGGATTAAATGTATTCGATAGGGAATTAGAACTTTTTCATCATCCCTATAACAATAATCCACTGTTAAAATCAAAAGATGTCTCAGTAAATGATATTCAGGAAGATGATGCGGGAAATATCTGGTTGGGAACGAATACTAATATTTTAAAGATCGATTCCTTGGGAACAGTCAGTGTTGTATCCTTGGGAAATGATGATGCCACCAACGAATTTAATTGGGAATTTGTTCGTGTTCTTCAGTTTGATAATTTGGGGCGCTTATGGGCCGGGACTAATAATGGTGTTTTTATTATTGATACTGAAAGTAAAAAAGTGGATCATGTTGATTTGCCATTTGAAAATGGTGATACAGATGAGATTTGGGAGATTTTCCTCGATTTGGATGGAAGTATGTGGATTGGCACCTATTTCAACGGGGCTTTTATCGTCGATCCTGTTTCTATGTCGGTAAAGCCGGTGATTTTGAATCCATCTTTTGAACGGACAGAAACAGTGCGTACTATTTCAGTTGGAGCTTTTGGTAATTATTGGATTGGCACGCGTGGAGGTTTATATCTTTACAATAAAACAAAAGCTACGTCAGATTTTTACCGGAATGATGATCGTGAACCTAGCAGCTTAATCAACAATTCGGTGCTTGATATTATACATGATAAACAAGGTGAAGCATGGATTGGTACACGTGGAGGTTTAAACCTATTGGCAAAAAACAAACAAGTCTTTCATAATTTTAAAGCACATCTCTCAGATAATAAATACCTAAACAGTAGTTTCGTTTATGCCTTGTGGGTGGATGATGAGAATAATATCTGGCTTGGGACAGAAGATGGAGGTGTAAATATTTATCATCCTGAAACCAAATCATATACCTACTTAAAAGCAGATGCTGCTAATCCAAATTCTATTTCGAAAAATTGCATTAAAGCGTTTCAGGAAGATCAGGAAGGAAATCTTTGGATTGGAACCTTTGGGGGAGGAATAGATGTTTTAAATCTTAAAACAAACAAAATTAAACACTATATAAATGATCCTTTTGATTCCCGCACTTTGGCAGATAATAGAGTATGGGATCTTCTTCTTGATAGAGAAGGAGATGTTTGGGTGTGTACTTCATTAGGAATAGATCGGTTCGATTCTAAAACAAAAGAATTTATTCATTATCCGCAGTTGGCTGGGCAGAAACTTGTTACCTGGGTTGATATGGACTCACAGAATAATATTTGGTTGGGTACTTCTGATGAAATTATTGTGCACAATCAAAGGACAAAAAAAATAACACGTTTCAAAGAGCATTCCAGATCATTTACAGAAGATACTCAAGGTAGATGTTGGATTGCAACACTTGACAAGGGGATTGTTCAGTATTCGGATGTAAAAGGACCTGTTCAGTATTATAATAAAGCTGATGGATTAGCCAATAATCAGGCCTTACGTATTTTAGAGGACGGCAAGCATTTTTTATGGATAAGTACATCCAATGGTTTGTCAAAATTTAATGTGGAAAGTAATACATTCTGTAATTTTACAAGTCACGATGGTCTGGGGAATAATCAATTTACTTACGGAGCAGCTTATAAATCAAGTAAAGGTGATTTGCTTTTTTGCAGTATTTCAGGCTTTACTATTTTTGATCCTTCTGAAGTAAAATGTGAAGAGAATCAAGTTCCTTTGGTACTTACTGAATTAAGAATTTTTAATAAAAAAATTGGAATTGGTTCAGGTAAGAACTCTGTTCTGAAAAAAAGCATTTCGGAAACCAATCATCTGGTGTTAAATTACGACCAGAATGTTTTCACTCTTGAATTTGCTGCTCTTAACTACGTTAAAAGTACCAGCAATTTATATAGTTATTATTTGGAGGGGTTTGATAAAGGTTGGAATGAACCTAGCGCAGACAGAACAGCAACTTATACTAATTTAAATCCAGGTGATTATGTTCTGCATATTAAAAGAGTTGTTTTAGGTAATCCTGAAAATAATAATGAACTGAGATTTTTGATAACGATACTTCCTCCATTCTGGAAAACATTGTGGTTTCGTTTTATTGGGTTAATTATTTTAGGAACAGTAATATACTTTCTGATTCAATTTTTTATTTATCGGGGAAAAATGAAAAATGAATTGGTTTTGGAGCGAATGAAAGCCCGAAAACTTCATGAACTTGATACGTTAAAATTAAAGTTTTTTACAAATATATCGCATGAAATACGAACCCCTTTAACACTAATACTAACTCCTTTGGAGAAATTGATTTCTCAAAAAATGCCTCCTCATGAAATAAATTCGTATTTGGATGTTATGTATCGCAATACAACAAAGCTCGATCGTTTGATAAGTCAATTATTAGATTTTAGAAAATTAGAATCAGGCAATTTAAAATTGGAACTTGCGGAGGGAGATATTGTAAGGTTTATTTCGGGTGTTGTACAATCTTTTGAAAGCTATGCTGCGGAGAAAGGAATAGATTTAAGATTCAATACTTTGAAGGAGAGGTTAGTGACTCGGTTTGATGCTGACAAAATTGAAAAGATATTGAATAATTTACTTTCCAATGCATTTAAATTTACAGAAAAAGAAGAGGAAATTACTGTCAATCTTTCCTTGGTTTTTGATACGAACGAAGAGAATACTGACGGAGAATTTATAGAAATAGTCGTTCGTGATACTGGACAAGGAATATCTGAGATAAATGTTCCTAAAATATTTAATCGGTTCTTTCAGGCCAATAAAGAAGATGTGCAAACAGGTACAGGTATTGGTTTAGCGTTTGTAAAAGAATTGGTTAAGCTACATAAAGGTGAAATTTTTGTTGTGAGTAAACCCGGAAAAGGGAGTAAATTTACAATCCGGATTCCCTATGAAAAAGAAGTCTCTGAAGTTGTTTCGGGAAATAAAACAGCAATTCCATCAATCGAACCAAATGCAAAGTTTGTTAAAGAAAAGGGCGGGACGAAAAATTCTTTTCATTCAAAAATTATGCTGATTGTTGAGGATAATCTTGATGTTAGAGCGATAATTAAAAGTCATTTCACTTCAAAATATCAGGTTTTGGAAGCGAATGATGGTAAAGAAGGGTGGAAACTGGCGCTTATTAATATTCCTGATATTATTATTAGTGATGTATTAATGCCCGATGTGGATGGTTACGAGTTTTGTAAAAGAGTAAAAAAAGATGAACGCACATCACATATTCCGGTGTTATTTTTGACGGCTCTTCATTCAAAAGAATCCGAAATAAAAGGTTTATTATGTGGTGCTGACGATTATATTACAAAACCCTTCGATCTTGCTGTTTTACAGACCAAGATTGACAATATGTTGTTAATTCGGGATTCGTTAAAAGAAAAATTTTCGAACGAAATGGTATTGCTGCCGAAAAATATTATTATTTCTTCACCCGATGAAAAATTCTTGCAAAAAGCGGTAGAGGTCGTGGAAAACAATATTGCAGATACGGATCTCGATATTGAACGATTTTCCCGGGAAGTAGGTGTGAGTAGAATGCAGCTTTATCGTAAGCTTGATGCTTTAACAGATATGACTGTAAAAGAATTCATTCGCAGTATTCGCTTAAAAAGAGCTTCGCAGTTGTTAGAGCAGGAAAGCATGAGTATTAGTGAAATTGCTTATGCTGTTGGGTTTAAAGATTTGTCACACTTCCGAAAATGTTTCCGGCAAATGTATGGTATGAATGCAACAGAGTACAAACAGAAAAAATGAAGTTTAAATTAGTTGTAAAAACTTTATTTCAATCATAATTGCAAATCAATAGTTTGTTGAAGTATATGATCTTGTTCTAGTAATTTGCTTTTAGTTCAATTCCTTATTAGCCCTAAGAAAAAAGGTTGATGACTTGTTGCGATGTGTACTTTTTTATACTTAATTAGTTTTAAGTAAAAAATATTAGGGCTGATTTCTTCTCCTTTTCGTTTCACCTTTCTTAAAATTCCCTTTTTTATTTATTTGTTAATCGCTTGTATTTCTAGTGATTGGGTACGTTTGTGATTTTTTTCGGGAAAAATGCCCCTCTTTTTTGGGAAATATTTACCCCCAAGGGAATCCAGACTATCTTCTTTGGGAATAATTAAGGCTAACAGTTCATTGTTTTACCATAATTTAGCTGATTGTAAAATTGAAGGTTTTAATATTCCTGAGGAATATTTTCATAATGCATGGAACAGGTAATTGATGGTTCTTGTGAATTGCATTTACTATAGTTGAAACCTCATTTTGTTTATTTTAATTAGAATAGGTTATAAATGTGTTTAAAATGAATAGAAAAATCCTACTTATAGTTATTGTTGGGATTGGATATAGTCAGTGTATTTCTTGCAAAAGAACAATTAAATCAGACGTGGAATGCAAAGGTTTGCATATGGCTGTTCGAATGGCAGATTCAGAAATGATTCACTTCCCTAACTCTTCAACCGTTGATTTTAACCCCAAAGGAAAATGGGGCTATACTGCCGGTCTTGTTACGAAGTCGATGGTTGAATTGTGGAAACAAACCGGCGAAATTAAATATTACGATTATGCAAAATCTTATGCTGATCAATTTATTAATGCCAATGGCGAGATTAAAGGGTACAAAAGGAGTGATTTTAATATTGATAATGTGAATTCGGGTAACTTCTTGTTTGATCTTTATCAGAATACTCACGATGATCGTTATAAGAAAGCCATTTTCATACTTCGTGATCAATTGAACGATCATCCAAGAACTACCGAAGGAGGATTTTGGCATAAGAAGAGATATACACACCAAATGTGGTTGGATGGTTTGTATATGGGGGAGCCTTTTTATGCTCGATTTGGATCTGAATTTAATGAGCCTGAAGCTTTCGACGATGTTATTAATCAATTTGTAGTTGTTCATAAACACACATATAATTCTGAGGTGGGATTGAACTACCATGGATGGGATGAAAGTAAAGAGCAAGCTTGGGCTAATCCTGAGAATGGTTGTTCTCTTCATTTCTGGGGCCGTGCTATGGGATGGTATGCTATGGCATTGGTTGATATTCTTGATTTTATTCCTGAAAATCATCCGAAAAGAGAAGAATTAATAGGGATTGTAAAGCAGGTGGCAGCAGGAATTGAAGAAGTTCAGGATCCAAAAACAGGGCTTTGGTATCAGGTCTTAGATTTAGGGAATAAGGAAGGTAACTATTTGGAATCCTCTTGCTCGTGTATGTTTGTGTATTCGTTATTAAAAGCTTCTCGCTTAAATTATATCGATAAAAGATACCGTTTGGTTGCTGAAAAAGGATACGATGGCATATTGAAAAATTTCATTAAAGAAAATGTTGATGAAACCATCAGTATTACGAGTGTTTGCTCGGTAGCTGGTTTGGGTGGAACTCCATACCGGGATGGATCTTATGATTATTATATTAAAGAACCTGTCCGGGATAATGATCCTAAAGGAATTGGCCCTTTTATTCTGGCAAGTATAGAAATGAATAACTAATAAAAATCTAAATTAAAAACTATGACAAACTTTTCTAAAGTAAAACAAAAACAACTATGTCCGATTTGTTTTCGCATAGGAGTTCTTGTTTTATTATTTTGTAGCACTTCCAGTGTGTTCGCTCAGGACATTACTGTTAGTGGTAAAGTAATTGATGCCCAAACGAAGGAAAGTATTCCAGGAACTAATGTTTTTGTGAAGGGAACTACAATTGGAACGATTACGAATATTGATGGGGCATATAAATTAGAGGCATCATCAGAAGCAATCCTCGTTTTTTCATTCATAGGGTATGAATCACAGGAAATTCCTTTGAAAGGGAAACGCATACTTAATGTATCTCTGGAGGTAGATTCAGAACAGCTGGACGAAGTTGTTGCTATTGGTTATGGTACAGTTAAGAAGAGAGACTTAACAGGGGCTGTATCATCAGTACAAGGAAAAGCATTGGCTAACATTCCGGTTAGCAGTGTAGCTCAAGCTTTAACAGGTAGATTGGCCGGAGTACAAATCACAACTGCAGACGGATCTCCTGATGCTGAGATGATTATTAGAGTTCGTGGAGGAGGTTCTGTTACTGGGGATAATTCGCCGCTTTATATTGTGGATGGTTTTCCGGTATCAAGTATGAGTGATGTATCTTCAAATGATATTGAAACCATTGATGTCTTAAAAGATGCTTCATCTACTGCAATTTATGGTTCGCAAGGAGCAAATGGAGTTGTGATTATTACAACCAAAAGTGCAAAAGCAGGAAAAACTCAGGTTTCTTACAATGGTTTTTTCCAAACAAAAAAGCTTCGCAACAGGCTGGATGTTTTGGATCCATATGAGTACACGATGAGGAATTATGAACTGGCCGCGTTGGGAGGAGAAGACGATTTGAAAAATTTCGAAAACAAATTCGGGGTTTTCGATGATTTGGATCTTTATAAGTTTCAGAAAGGAACAAATTGGCAAGATGATATGTTTGGGGCTGATGTTCTTTCACAACAACATAACATTTCTATCACCGGAGGAAATGAAAAAACGAAGTTTTCGTTAAGTACTTCCTATAATCATGATGGTGGCTTAATGAAGGATAATGATTATACACGATATTATCTTAATTTAAAGGTAAACCATAAATTAGCTGAGAACTTGAAGTTTGATGCTAATGTACGTGTTTCTGATGGCAGAACAAATGGTTCAGGAACATCAGGTGGTTCTTATAAGGTTCGTACATCCGATGCAGTTACAAAAGGGCCTGTTAATGGATTGCAGGAATTTATTCAGATTAATCCAGGTACATTAACAGATGATGAATATAGTGAATGGATTAAAAGTAATTTGACACTGTCAGAACGAGCAGCTCAGTACTGGAAAAGGAAATATAATAAAAAATACAGTTTTACAGGAGGATTAACCTGGGAGATTGTAAAAGGGCTTACTTATCGTTTAGATGGTGGATATACAATTGGTTTTAACGAAACACAAAACTATTGGGGACAATATACAAGTAATGCTTCTTATGTTGGAGGTAAACCTTTAGTAGACTGGACAAAAAGCACAGCTAAAAATTACCGTGAAGTGCAAACGCTTGCATATAATTTTAATATTAGCACACTTCATAATTTCAATATAATGCTTGGGCAGGAGCTTGTGTCGGGGCAAGGTGATGAAAGTAATATTTATGCTACTGGTTATAGTACAGACCTAACTCCAGATAAAATATTCGCCAACCTGGGTTTGGGAGAAGGAATACCAAAAGTAACAAGTGCGGTTTATGATAATGATAATTTGGAATCATTCTTTGGTCGTATTGGGTATAATTATAATGAAAAATACTTGCTGACATTAACTGCGCGGGCAGATGGTTCGTCTAAATTTCCATCGAAAAATCATTGGGGGATTTTTCCAGCAGCAGCTTTTGCATGGCGTATTACGCAGGAGCCTTTTATGGAGTCTACTGAAAACTGGTTATCAAATCTAAAACTGAGAGTAAGTTACGGAGAAGTAGGAAACAACCGGATTAAGAGTACCATGTACAAACAAAATTATAGCATTCAAGATTCAAAAGCTTATGGTATAGGTGATAAATTCTCAGGCTATTACGGTGCAAAAAATAAGCAATTAGCCAATCCTAATCTAAAATGGGAGACGACTGTAACACGCAATATTGGTTTGGATTTTGGGTTTTTTAATGAGAAACTTTCAGGAACACTGGAAGCTTATAATAATTCTTCTAAGGATCTTTTAATAGAGAGATCTATTGTAGCGCCCGGTTATGAAACAACTGTAGAGAACGTAGGAGCCATATCCAATAAAGGAATAGAGCTGTCGCTTAATGCTACTATTATAAATAAAAAAGATTTCACCCTGTCTACAAACTTTAATATTGGATTCAATAAATCGAATGTTGACAAATTGGCTGATGGAATTAGTGAGCAGGTTTACAGTTCGGGTTGGGCAGGAACAGATAATAAAGGTAATGATGATTACAGAGTAAAAGTAGGAGAACCGGTAGGTCTTATTTATGGATGGGTTACTGATGGATATTATACAACTGATGATTTTGAAAGCTATGATGAATCTTCTGAACAATATGTACTAAAAGATGGTGTTGCCGGCACTGGCTTACTGGGGGGTGTTATAGGTGTTAGACCTGGAACCATAAAATTAAAAGATCTTGATAATTCAGGAACTGTAGATAGAGAAGATCGAAAAGTTATTGGAAACACAAATCCTGATTTTACAGGCGGATTTAGTATGAATGCAATGTATCATGGGTTTGATGCTTCTGTGATGTTTAGTTTCGTATACGGTAATGATATTTACAATGCCAATAAAATTGCATCAACACAAAAATATCGTACAAATGATGCGAATCTCTTAGCCATAATGGATGCAGAAAACAGTTACTCTTATCTGAATCGCGAAACAGGGGAAGTAGTTACTGATTTGCAAACATTAAAAACAATGAATGAGGGGAATAATAAGAAAGAATTATGGTCTCCATACTCTTTTGGCAACGCTGTAGTTTTACCACATTCATGGGCAGTTGAAGATGGTTCTTTTCTGCGTTTACAAAATATTACATTAGGATATACACTTCCCGAAGCAATAAGCCAAAGAGTTTCCTGCAGCAGATTTAGAGTCTACTGTACTGTGAATAACCTGTGGACGTGGACCAATTATACAGGATATGATCCGGAAGTTAGCTCTCCGGTGCGCAGTTCTTCTACATCAGGGCTTACTCCAGGAGTAGATTATTCATCGTATCCAAAGAGTTTATCCTGGACATTTGGTGTTAATGTTACATTCTAAATTTTAGTGAACTAAAACAAAAGCAGAAAAAATGAAAAAATATATTATACCAATCTTCTATTTGATGGTGATTTTAATGTCATCATGCGAAGACCATCTAGAAGTCGAGTCTCCATCTTCTTTTGATGCAGATTATGTATTTTCAAATACAGCAGACACAAAAAAAGCGCTTCTTGGCGTATATTCTCTTTTTGCTCAGGATCCCTATTCTTCACGGATGTCATGCGTATGGATGCAAAATTCAGATGTTGAAGCAATACAGCCATCTGCAAACCCAGATGGTTCACGCCGGGATATTTGGTCTTTGCAGGGAAGCAATTTAACTGGTTTTGGTGATATCAATAAAGCTTGGCAGAATAATTATCTGGCGATTGATAGAGCAAACCAATGTATCGAGGGAATTAAATCAAGCAGTATCGCAGAGGATAAGGATATGAAAATGATGTTGGGAGAAGCATATTGTTTACGAGCATATCGCTATTTTCTTCTTACTAATTTTTGGGGTGATGTTCCATATTTTACTTATGCCGCAAAAGCAGGTCTGAAATTAGATATTCCTAAAACAGATAAGAATTACATTTATACCGGGTGCATTCAAGATTTAGTAGATTGTGAAGGAGAAATGTATTTTGCCGATGAATATGCCGATGGAATTGAACGTATGAATCGGGAATTTGCCATGGGGATGATTTCCCGTTTGGCTTTGTTTCGAGCTGGTTATGGGATGACAAAAGAAGGAGTCATGAAAAAAGCTGATGAATACCTTCCTGTTGCATCTAATGATAGTTTGGCTGTGACGTATACTATTGATGGTGTAAAGAAAATTGCAAGAACTTCCGATGAGTATTATCAGCTTGCTTCTGATTATTGTCAGAAATTAATTGGCTTAAAGGATCGTTCGCTAAATCCTAGCTTTAAAGAGGTGTTTTATAATGAATGTGTATTTAAAAAGCCTGTTAACGATGATGTTCTTTATGAGGTTGCAAATTTAGCAGAAAATGGAGGTGATGTTGGTTGGTGTGTTGGAACAACTGTTACCGGAGGATCTAAAGGGAAATCAACAATTCAGGTAAACCTGACACCAACTTACTATTTTTCATTTGATGATAAAGACAGTAGAAGAGACGTGACTGTTTCAAAAGTTTATTACAAAGATGATAATGATGAATATGTGTCAAATATTACCAGTTTATCAACGGGAAAATGGAATCGTTTATGGCTAACAATCGATCCGGGATCCGAGTCTTCTAAAGGAACAGGAATTAATTGGCCTTTAATGCGGTATTCTGATATTCTTCTGATGTTGTCTGAAGCTGAAAATGAGTTGAATGGCCCTAATTCACTTGCGAAAAATGCTTTGGCAAGAGTGCGGAAACGAGCATTTGCAGAAGAAGATTACAGTACAAAAGTTGATACCTATATTTCCGGTCTTTCTTCAAAAGAAGATTTTTTTGATGCTATTGTTAACGAACGTGCCTGGGAGTTTGGTGGAGAGTGTTTGCGTAAATTTGACTTGGTAAGATGGAATATTTACGGGAGGAAAATTATTGAAACTAAAAACACATTAAACAATATTGGGAAAGCAGCTTATGAACTGGATCTCTCAGATCCTGATGTTGCACAATATGTTGATTACGCAGCTAAATTATATTATCAGAAAACAAATGGTGCAATTCGGTTTTTAAATACCAAATATGTGCCTGAAGAAATTCCTGAAACAACAGTGGATGAAGATGATCTTGAGAATGATGGAAATGAGAATGCTTATGCATCAACAAACTGGGCAAAATCATTATATAGTTACACTGATAATTTAGAAACTGGCGAACGTATTTATGAAAGTGCTGATTATACAACCAGATGCTGGCGGGGATATACTGATGATAGCGGTATTTCTGCAGTACCTTATTTACTCCCAATTTCAACAACAACCATTAGTGCCAGTATGTATTTAGATAATAATGGATATGGACTTGATTTATAAAAGCTATAAGAGTGAATTATAGTATCAAATGGATTATTTAAGAATAATAATCCCATAATATAAATTTAAAATCTGGTTATATGAAACGTGTTGTAAGGGATACTTTCCTGCACAAAGAATAGACTCTTATGGCTTGTTTTATATGTTTATTATAAATAAAAATTGCAAACAAATGAAATATAATAACCTCAAAATGAAATTGCCTTTATTGGTAGCAATGTTATTTATCGTTATTTTTTCCGCATGTCAGGACGATGACGATTTAGCTGTTGCAGACCGCTTATTTCGCCCAACTATTAGTGAAACCAGTTATGGTGGAACATGGATTAAAGCAGAATGGGATCAATACGAAAATGTAGAATATTATGAACTGAAAATTTCCGATGATTCTTTAAAAACATTTGTACAGGAAGTAACTACCGATACCTCCTTTTATATTTTTGAAAATTTGGAATATGATACAGATTATTACCTGCAGATTAAATCAGTTGGAGAAACGCTGGAGTCGAGACCTTACGTAAATAAAGTTATTACGACTTCAGATTATCCAACTCAACTCAACTCAATTTCATCCAGCGATGTAATCGATAATCAGGTTCGGGTTTCATGGGAGAGCGTTGTTTACGATAGTTTGATGTTGTTTAAAAATGATACCCTTATAACAACAGTTGCTTTAACAGATAGTGAGAATGAAAAGAAAGAGAGAATAATTAAGAATTTGGTGGAAGAATCATCTTACGTTGTAAAAGCATATAGTGAGGGAAATTATTTGGGAAAAAAAAGTTTTACTACTATGCCAGCACAAACTTTTGAAGGAGATGTAATTGATCTTAGAAGTTATAGTGAAGAAGAAAGTTATTCTTTATTATCTCAGGAATATTTTGATCAGTTAGCGATCGATCATCCAAATGGTGTAACACTTGTATTGGCAGGAGGAATGGCTTACGAATTAACCGGACCAACATTGTCATCCAATGTTAGTATTGTTACAGGATACAGCTTGAATGGGAAAGCTGTTATTGCAGTATCGGGTAACTTCGATGTTGATGGAGCGGCAAATATTCAGAAATTGTATTTTGAAGGTATTTCATTCACCGACCATCCGGATAAACCAAAAACTACTGACAGTAATTTTGGTGGCACATATATATTTAATGTTTCAAATTCGGGAGCTGCTGTTGATTCACTTACATTTGAAGACTGTGAAATAAGATACAAACGTGGAGTAATACGAATTAAAACTGCGGCAACAATTAGTGCAATTACAATGAACAATTGCCTTATAGATTCCATTGGAGGTTACGGTGTGATAAAACAAGATAACAGTTCAGCGGTAATAGAAGATATTCGTATTACAAACTCAACAATAACACATGCACAAAAGTTTGTTGAGGCAACTAAGGCTCCTACTTTAAAATCATTTACCATTAAAAACCTCACAGCATGTTTTGTTCCTGGTACGAGCAATTATTATTTATTCGATCTTAAAGGGCAATTATTGGAAAATGGTTTTTCAATTACCAAATCATTATTTGGAATGGGATGGAATACCGACATGATTAATGGTTATCGAAGCAGTGCTGCAAGCGTTACTATAAAAGATAATTATAGAACAAGTGATTTGGTATGGACTTTCGTTACTGATGAGGCAGGTGCTGTTACAGTAGTTGCACCAATGGACATAAATCAGTTAAGTGGTGACATTTATTCTGTTTTTGCTGACCCGGATAATAATGACTTTTCTGTTTCTGATGATCGTTTGAAAGATAAAGTTGGTGATTCTCGTTGGTGGTAAACATCAATTAATCTACAATAAAATATTGCAAAGAAGAACCAGTATTCTTTGCAATATTTTTTTTCATTAAAATTATACCTGTTTAATTTAAAAAGAGATTTTACTCAAAATGAATTAATTTTTAGTAGATCGAGGTAAAAAAGGAAAGCACAGCCAATTTAGCTTGCATCTTTTTTAACTGAGATACAGTTGAAGAGAAACATTTCGCAGGCTATGTTTTAATGTTAATTTGGTATTGTTTGAACTATTTATTTTCTAATAGAATTGAAATATGAATAAGAAGATGAAATTATTCAATACTATATTTATACTGTTTACAGTTATGTGTAGTGCATTGGCACAAAGGAGTGAATTGCCAGCTTTTCCTGGTGCTGAAGGACATGGGAAATATGTTACAGGAGGCCGTGGTGGAAAGGTGATTTATGTAACTAATTTGAGTGATAATGATCAAAAAGGGTCATTGCGCTATGCAATAAATCAAACTGGTGCCAGAATTATATTGTTTAAAATTTCCGGAACAATCCAGTTGAAATCCAATCTAAAAATAACCAGCAACAATATTACCATAGCAGGACAAACAGCTCCGGGCGATGGCATTTGCCTAAGAGATTATCCAGTAATTATTTCCTGTGATAATGTGATTATCCGTTTTATGAGATTCCGCATGGGAGATGCTGCCAAACAAGAAAATGATGCTTTGGGAGGTCGTTTTCGTGAAAATATTATTGTAGACCATTGTTCTATGAGTTGGTCTACAGATGAATGTGTTTCCTTTTACGCAAATGAAAATTTCACGTTGCAATGGAGTATCATCTCTGAAAGTCTTCGCAATTCGGTACATGAAAAAGGAGCTCATGGATACGGGGGAGTTTGGGGAGGTAAAAATGCTTCTTTTCACCACAATCTTCTTGCAGATCACGATAGCCGAAATCCCCGCTTAGGGGAATATGCCGGAGATAAATTCGCATTAACCGATTTGGTTGATTTGCGGAATAATGTAATTTATAACTGGGGTGGAAACAGCTGTTATGGTGGAGAAGCTATGAATGTGAATATTGTAAATTGTTATTACAAACCGGGTTTAGCAACCTCATCATCAAAATCAACACGTATTGTATCAATTGATAAATACACAAAAAACAACACTTCTGAAATTTATGATATTTGGGGGCATTTTTATATCGATGGAACTATTATTGAAGGGGTGGAAGAAGCATCAGAAGACAATTGGACATATGGTGTTTATAATCAATTTGCCAGTAAGTATGGCAGTTTGTCTGACGAAGAAAAAGACGCAATTAAAGCAAATATATCATTCGATTCTGGCGAAATTACTACCCATACCGCAGATGAAGCTTATAAAAGGGTATTAGACTACGCAGGTGCCAGCCTGATGCGAGATGCCGTTGATAAAAGAATTATTGATGATGTACGAAACGGAACAGCCTCAGTTATGGATGGAGGGAATGGGAGTACAAATGGTATTATTGATACACAAAGTGCCGTTGGTGGTTGGCCGAATCTGATGTCGGCAGAAGCGCCTGTAGATACTGATGAAGATGGCATGCCAGATAGTTGGGAGAAAAATAATGGATTGAACAGCAATAATGCTGATGATGCCCTGCAGACGACTGTAGATGCCGAATATTCTAACCTGGAAACCTATCTTAATAGTTTAGTTTCAGACATTGTTAATAACCAAAACAAAGATGCAGTTGTTGATGTAGTTACTGGGGTGGGTGAAATTCAACAACCGAAAATACAAATATTTGGGGGAAGGCACAGAATTTATATAAAAGGTATTGATTTGAGTACTAATGTTTCTGTTTTTGATATAAAAGGGGTACTTGTAAAACAGCTGCAAATAAATAGTGACATTAATTTTACAATCAAGCATGGCTTTTATATTGTAAGAGCTGTTTCTGAAAAAGAAGTTAAAAGCACAAAAATTATCGCTGAATAGCTATACTATATCACTAAAAACAGAGAGTTTTGAAAAGTGAATTGGAAGAAGAACATTCAGCGTTTTGCCTTTATAAGCATCTCTATAGTAGTATATTGTGCTTTTTTGAATTTTATTTTTTGCAGTCTTTGGGAAGAATACCCCTCTTGTTTGGGAAATAATTTCCTGTCAGGGAATACAGACTGTCTTCTTTGGGAATGGTAAAGGCAGTTAACTTCATCTGTTGCTTTAATTTTATTGCCTGAAGCATCAACTATTACTTTACGATCCGGAGGTGATGTGTTTCGTAATACCTGGATTGTAGAATTGAGAATTGGAGTGAACGGATCAAATGTAATCATTAACCAGAGTCTGGATGTTGTTAAGTGTGTTGTAAAAATATAGATGTATGTTGAAAATAAAATTAATGTGTATGAAATGGAAATATCTTATTCTTATTGTTTTTATTACCTGTTTTAGTCAATTTTCAAGAGGAAGTACAGGTTCAAATTACGATTTTATTGTGTCCAAGGATGGTGACGGAGACTTTACATGCATTCAGGATGCGATTAATGCGGTTCCTGATTTCAGAAAAAACAGGACTTCTATTTATATCAAAAATGGAGTTTACAAGGAAAAATTGATTCTTCCTGCTTCTAAAAATCAGGTTTTATTTATTGGTGAGAGTTTGGAGAATACGATAATTACTTTTGATGATTATGCATCGAAGAAAAATTGTTTCGGAGAAGAAAAAGGAACAACAGGCTCTTCCGGATTTTACATTTTCGGAGATGATTTTAAAGCAGAGAATATTACTTTCGAGAACTCCTCAGGACCGGTTGGGCAGGCAGTTGCTGTGCGTATTGAGGGCGATCGTATTTTTTTTAACAACTGTCGTTTTTTAGGAAATCAGGATACTCTTTATCCTCATGGCGAAAATAGTCGTCAATATTACAAAAACTGCTTTATCGAGGGAACAGTTGATTTTATTTTTGGATGGTCGACAGCGGTTTTTGAAAAATGCGAGATCTTCTGCAAAGGGCCAGGTTACGTAACAGCGGCTTCTACCTTGGAAGAAACACCTTTTGGTTTTGTGTTTATCAACTGTAAGATCACAGGAAATGCTCCTGCTGGATCGGTTTATTTAGGACGTCCGTGGAGGCCATATGCTAAAACCGCATTTATAAACTGCGAATTAGGAGAGGTTATTAAAGCCGAAGGTTGGCACAATTGGAATAAAAAAGATGCTGAACGAACTGTTAATTATTCAGAATATAAAAATACGGGTTCAGGAGCCAAATATGCGAATAGAGTTTCATGGTCGCATCAATTAACAAAAGAAGAAAGAGAAACTTATACATTGGAAAATATTTTTAATGGCTGGATTCCTGAATCAGCCGCAAACATTCAAACACAATGAGAAAAAAATTAAACATACTCATACTCCTTTATTTATTGGGGAGTACAATTCTTTTTTCCTGTTCATCAGCAATAGAAAATCAGATTGTAGTTGCAGCAGATGGATCAGGTGATTACAAAAGTATTCAGGAAGCAATTAATGCCGTAAGGTCATCTGAGGAAACAAAGCTTATTTTTATTAAATCAGGAATCTATAAAGAAAAGCTTGTTGTTCCTGTAGATAAGGAGAATATTCATTTTGTGGGCGAAGACGTTGCAAAAACGATCATAACCTGGGATGATTATTCTGGGAAAGGCGATATCAATACATTTACATCTTTTACCATGCAGATTTTAGGAAATAATATTTGTGTTGAAAACTTAACGATTGAAAATTCGGAAGGTATGCAAGGACAAGCAGTAGCTTTGCATGTAGAAGGAGATGGCTGTTCGTTTAAAAAATGCCGGATTTTGGGAAATCAGGACACTGTTTATGCCTCAGGAAAAAATAGCCGTCAGTATTTTCAGGAATGTTATATAGAAGGAACAACCGATTTTATTTTTGGCTCGTCAACAGCTGTCTTTCAGGATTGTGTAATTCTATGTAAAAAAAATTCTTACATCACTGCGGCATCAACACCAAAAGAGAGTGAGTTTGGATACGTATTTATGAATTGCAAAATAGAAGCAACGCCCGAAATTTCTAAGGTATTTTTAGGAAGACCTTGGCGTGATTACGCAAATGTGGTTTTCTTGAATTGTGTGTTGGGTGCACATATTCGCCCTGAAGGATGGCACAACTGGTCGAAGCCTGAGAGAGAAGAAACAGCATTTTATGCAGAGTATCGGAATCGTGGTTTAGGAGCTGATACAAGCGATAGAGTTGTTTGGTCGAAACAATTAACGGCGAAACAAGCTGAAAAATATACAGTAGAGAATGTGCTTCAGCTTAGTAAGTGGGAAATAAAATAAATCAGATATTATTGTTTTTAATCGATTTTGAAGAGAATAAAGTGTTATGGGAAAACAAAAAATAAATAGGAAGAAAATAGTTCCGTTCTGGCTGATTGCTTTTTTTGCAGGTATTGTTAGTCCTGCGATAGCACAATCTAATGATGAAAATAAACAGGACATCTCTCAGGTATGGGTCGCTGACAATGGCGATGGAACCTATAAAAATCCAATTTTGCATGCTGATTATTCAGATCCTGATGTAGTAAGGGTGGGAGATGATTTTTACATGACAGCTTCGTCGTTTAACTGTACTCCTGGTTTGCCGGTTTTACATTCAACCGATTTGGTTAATTGGGAACTAATTTCCTATGCATTACATAAACAACCGCCTTTTGATGTGTTCGATAAACCGCAGCACGGAAATGGTGTTTGGGCTCCATGCATTCGCTTTCACAAAGGGGAATATTACATCTACTATCCTGATCCTGATTTCGGAATTTACCTTACCAAAGCAAAAGATCCAATGGGACCTTGGTCCGAGCCAATATTGGTGAAAGAAGGAAAAGGTTTGATTGATCCATCGCCTTTATGGGATGATGATGGAAAAGCATATTTGGTTCATGCATTTGCTGGTAGTCGTGCTGGTGTAAAGAGTATTCTTGTTGTTAGCAAGATGAGTACTGATGGAATCAAGCTGTTAGACGATGGGGTAATGGTTTTTGATGGAGGCCAAGATCATCCGACTTTAGAAGGGCCAAAATTTTATAAGCGAAACGGATACTACTACATTTTTGCTCCGGCAGGTGGTGTTTCAACAGGTTGGCAATTGATTATTCGATCTAAAAACATTTATGGACCATACGACTCAAAGGTTGTTTTGGAAAAAGGAAAAACAGCTGTAAATGGTCCGCATCAAGGTGCTTGGGTCGATACTCCTTCCGGAGAAGATTGGTTCATTCATTTTCAGGATAAAGATGCTTACGGTCGAATTGTTCATTTACAGCCAATGAGTTGGAAAAATGATTGGCCGGTAATGGGTATTGACTTGGATGGGGATGGAATTGGAGAGCCTGTGTCTAGTTATAAAAAGCCTGATTTGCCAAAAGGGAAAGTAATGACTCCATCCGAAAGTGATGAGTTTAATGAGCCATCATTGGGTTTACAATGGCAATGGCATGCCAATCCAAAAATAACATGGGGATTTCCAACCGGACATATGGGTTTTTATCGTCTAAATTGTATTCCTAAATCAGACGATTATGTGAATTTGTGGGAGACTCCAAATTTATTACTACAGAAATTTCCGGCTGAAGAATTTATGGTGACAACGAAATTTACATTCAATAATCATTTTGATGGTGAGGAAATAGGTTTTGTTGTAATGGGAGAAAATTATCAGTTTATCTCTCTAAAACAGATCAATGAGAAATTAAAAATTCGGGTTGTTCGTTGCGGTAATGCAAGAAAGAATGGAGCTGAAAAAGAACTGTTTGAACATGGTTTTAAAGAGAAAACAGTTTATTTCAGACTAAAAGTTAAAGCTGGTGCCGTTTGCTCTTTTAGTTATAGCGCCGATGGAGAGAAGTTTACAGAGGCAGGAGACAATTTTAATGCAGTTCCGGGACGTTGGATTGGGGCAAAAGTAGGATTCTTTGCTCTTCGTGATGGTGTAATTAATAATGCAGGAAGTGCTGACATTGATTGGTTTCGAATAGAGAAGATTGAGGAATAGGACGCATATTTAGTTGATCGGTTTAAAACAATTGTCGATAGATTTTCTTCCCAGTAAAAGAAAAGAATATGTTTCCAAATATTATTTCATGAATTTACCTGCGGGGATTTATGAAGCATTTCCTGATGGACAGAATGATAATAAACATTTTCAATCGGTCGGAGCAAAAGAAATAGTCCGATTGATTTTTGAGGGAATGAAAACATTTGAAGAATAGTAACCCTAAATCAATAAGATAGAATGAGAGTGGTAGAAAAAAAAATTAAGAGATTTTTTTATTCGGTTTTGGTTCTTGTATTGGCGTTTGCCTGTCAGAATAAACCAATTGAAAATAGTGGAATAAGCAAGGTGTACGAGGGAATCGAGTTTGATATGCCTCAGGTTGTAGAGCCTGCATTTCCTGATTTTTCAGTTTCAATTGCTGATTTTGGAGCTGTAGCGGATGGGAAAACAATAAATACACAGGCTTTTGCCGATGCTATTAAGCATGTTGCAGGTAAAGGAGGAGGAAAAGTAATTATTCCAAGGGGAATATGGATAACCGGACCCATTATTTTGAAAAGTAATATCAACCTTCACGCCGAGGCTGGTTCTTTGGTGCTGTTTAGTACCAATAAAGATTTGTATCCATTAGTGAATGCAAGTTTCGAAGGCTTAAATACAGTTAGGTGTTTGTCGCCAATTCAAGGGAACGATTTAAGAAATGTTGCCATAACAGGAAGTGGTGTTTTTGATGGGTCAGGAGAAGTATGGCGTATGGTAAAGCGTTCGAAATTAACCGGTGACCAGTGGAAAAAGCTTGTCGCTTCAGGAGGAATTGTCGATGAAAAAGGAGGGAAGTGGTATCCGTCTGAGGGGTTTGTAAAAGGAGACAGGCAAAGTAAAATGAATGTGCCTCAAAATTTAAAAACGATAAAAGAATACGAGGAAATTAAAGATTTTCTACGTCCCGTAATGGTAAGTATCGTGAATTGTAAAGAGGTGTTGTTGGATGGTCCCGTGTTTCAGAATTCGCCGGCATGGTGCATTCATCCGCTAATGTGCGAAAACCTAACGGTGCGAAATCTTACAGTACGTAATCCTTGGTACTCTCAGAATGGTGATGGCATTGATATAGAGTCTTGTAAAAATACCATTTTAACAAATTGTAGTTTTGATGTGGGCGATGATGCAATCTGTATTAAATCAGGTAAAGATGAAGATGGTCGCAAAAGAGCCATGCCTACCGAAAACCTGATTGTGAAAAATTGTATTGTGTATCATGGGCACGGAGGTTTAACTGTAGGTAGTGAAATGTCGGGAGGAGTTAAAAATATGCATGTTTCGGCTTGTACATTTATGGGAACTGATGTTGGATTGCGATTTAAAAGTAATCGTGGTAGAGGTGGTGTTGTGGAAGGAATTTACATTTCTGATATCGATATGATTAACATTCCAAACAAGGCGATCTCCTTTAATTTGTATTATGGAGGGAAATCGGTTTCCGAAATGCTTCCTGAGATAACAGAAGAAACTCCGCAATTTAAAGACATTAGTATTAAAAATGTCACTTGTAAAGGAGCCGCTCAAGCCATTTATTTACAAGGCCTGCCCGAAATGAATCTTAAAAACATTTTGTTGGAAAATATTACAATGGAAACAGAAAAAGGGCTGTTGTGTATCGATGCAACAGGTGTTACGATTCGAAATTTGCATTTGCAAACCAATGTATTTCCTGCAATTGCCTTATATAATTCAAAAAATGTATCTGTAAAAGAGCTTGTGTTGTCGGAATCTGAGAAGCCACTTATTTCAGTTCACGGAGAAGAGACAGAACAGATTCATATCGATGTTCATTCAGCAGCAGATGTTAATTCGATTCTAGAAGTTGGACATGAAGTGAATCGAAATATACTGAAAGTAAACACATTCTAAATGAGTAGAATGCGAAAATTAATTATGTTGTTTTTTTATTGTTCCTTGTAATTGCGCTGGCTCAGCAGTTTGCCTTTCCCGGAGTCGAATATTTTAGGCGTTTTATCAATGATGGGTGAGATGAAGACGTTCAGATCATCAATAAACTTATTGATGATCTGACGATCTCCGGAAGGTTAATTGCCTAGGGCAGTTAATAAGAAAGGTACACGAACCATTGTATTGGAGATAAATTATAAGGAACAATATCATCCAAAATCACCGAAAAGTTCACGTTATACCATTTTACAGACTAATTTACTCACAAAAGCAATTTGTATAAATTGGATAACCAGTAATGGATTTGATTAAATCGGGATTCAACTCATTTACCATCATTGTAATCTTTTCTTGTAGATCTGATATTTC
>NZ_MVDE01000018.1 GCF_002843385.1 Labilibaculum manganireducens | reverse complement strand
TCCATGACGTCGTAATGGAAATAGCATGTGGGCTACAAAATTTGAGAGTTTCTATCAGACGATGGAAGTATCCGAAGTTAAAAACAAATAAACAAAACTATATTTCTAATTAGGAATAATGTCTAATGTTTATCCAATCCGGTCATCAAGGTCAGATATCCGCCTGCTGAATGACCCGAAACAAAAATCAATCGGGGATTCCCTCCATAATCAGCAATGTGTTTAAAAACCCATGCCTCTGCTGCCGCAGCATCTTCAATATAGGCAGGAGCTTTAACGAAGGGATAAAACCTGTATCCTACACCAATAACTGCACAGCCCTTTTCCATTAATTCAACCGGGATCTCCTTTTTCCCGGTAATAAGGCCTCCTGCATGAAACCAAATAATTGTTGCAAAGTCCTTTTTGTCTTTGGGATAATAGAAGTCAAGCTGGCACTTGCCCTGTTTATATTGATCACTGCTTCCCGTAGTATCTTCATAATAGGAAATATTGGTGATGGTTTCGTATGCTTGTTGTGCCTTTGCCAAACTTACATAAAGAACCAGAACAATAAACAAAAAAAAATATTTCATAATACATGAATTAAAGTTATTTTACAAATCTTATTTATAATCTACCACCCCTGTTTTTACATTAATTTTCCAAGGCTGGGGCTCCGGTAGCCACAATTTTCCGTCTCCAACTTTGAGTGGCATCCATAAATAGGTTGATGTGTGTTGATTTTCAGGCCTCCAAATATCTCCAAGAAAAATAACCGTTGTATCTTTGGTACCGGCAACGGTTAGTAACATGGTAGTCTGTGAACCGTATGTTTTTACTTCTTTGGGTGCGATACCATTTAATTTTGACCACGGACCTTCTAAAGAAGGAGCGGTTGCATATACGTTGGGATTTGGGTTCCACCCGGTTAATCTTGAGCCTACCAGGTAGTATAAACCATCTTTGTGGAAAATTCCCCCGCCTTCCATTTTTACATATTCCAACACTGAAACCTCTTTCTCAAGTTCCATATAATCATCGGATAATTTAACTATCCTTGTTCCCCAAATCTTTCTATCTTCATAAATCAAATATGCACTTCCGTCATTGTCTATAAACTGGCTTATATCCCTACTTTCATGTCCCATTGGGCGGAAACGTTTTATATATTTAAATTCGCTGGTCGGACTATCGCTAACAGCCATTCCCATATTGGCAATACCATAATTCACGTCTATATGAAAATACATGACACATTTCCCGGTCTTTTCATTATAAAACACTTTGGGCCTTTCTAAAACCCAGTTGGAAGCAAGAGAATCAGGTGCTGTCATTTTAAGCACATTGCCTCGAAACTTCCAGTTCATCAGATCTTTTGATGAATAACAACTAACATATCGATAATTTGGATCAAGTCCCTGACTTCGTTGCTCTCCATACCAAAAGTATGTGTTTTTAATTTTGATAACCCCTCCACCATGGGCTTGAATATGGTTTCCATCTTTGTCCGGCCATAATTTTCCAGGTTCTATAAGTTCCCTATTATTTTTTGTTGAACATGCACTGAATATCACACAACAAGCTAAAATTAAACCAGCTACAACGGGAAATAATTCCCTTTCTTTTTTATAATTAATCTTCATATATTTAAGTTCTATTGATTTAGTTTTTGGTCAGGCCCGTCAAATTCATAATGGAAATAATTAAAAGCGGCTGTTCCCCCGTTATTCAACCCATTGTAGCTAAATAACCCCACTCTATCACCTTTCCAATTTCGCCATACAAGTTTAATTTTGGAGCCGATCGGTTGGTAAGCTTTCCCGTCAAGGCTATAATAAAACCATGCTTTCTCATCGGGTATATTGAGTTTCACTTTTAAATAAACAATCGGCTTTTTAATAGCAATTTCTGCAGATTCCTTTCTACGATTATCGAAGAACAGATAAAATTTACCATCGACTTTTTTAATTCCTACTGCAGTCAACCTGGACATCAAAGCTAATCCTGCTTTCTGTCCATTCATCATTATTGCCCCATCCACCTGCGCAATGACTTCGCCATAATCTCCAATAATACGCTGAGTCAAAGTATTTCTGGCTTCCTGCAAAACGGGAGCCTTAAGAGCAGTCAGGGAAAGCCACCCTGGCCTTTGTGATAATGACCACGCTTCATCGACTGGATTATGATTCCATTGCCATTGCAGTCCCAATTGAGTGGAACTGAACTCATCGCTCGATTGCGGAACACAAACAGGAAATGTGCGTCCAACATCCGGTTTTTTCCAAACATAAACAGGTTCACCAATGCCATTACGGTCTATGTCAACACCAACAACAGGCCAATCATTCTGCCAAGAAACCGGTTGAAGGTGCATTACACGTCCACTTCCTTTCACCATCTGGAAATGAAAAAACCACCACTCACCGTTTGGTGTATCGACCAATGCGCCTTGATGCGGCCCATTAATTTTTGTTGCCCCTTTTTCCAGTACAACTTTCTTTTCAAATGGCCCAAAAATATTTTTAGATCGCAAAACCGTTTGCCAGCCCTGAACAACACCACCTTCGGGAATACTGAAATAGTAATAACCATTTAACTTATAAATTTTTGTCCCTTCGGCAACAGGTCCGGTATACACGGTAACTCCCCCGTCAAGAAGTGACTTTCCATCTTCGCTCATGCGATGAATAATGATTGGGCCTGCACCAACGTTGCTGCGGCACAGATAAGCCTGCCCACCTTCATCCCAAAAGGGGCAAGGATCTTCCCATCCAGCCGTATCAACAACCTGGCATAGTGGCTCCCAGGGGCCTTCGGGCTTCTCTGCCGTGGTCATAAACAAGCCGTCGTCGGGGGTACAGAAATAGACATAAAATTTATCATTATGATATCTGATTGCCGGTGCCCATGAGCCAGATCCATATCTCTCCATCTTATCGTATGAAGGAATATTAATTCGGCCGAATATGCGGCCTGCAATTTTCCAATTCACCATATCATCGGACTCCTGAATGGTCATTCCCATGTAATGAAATTCTGAACAAACCATGTAATATTTCGTTCCCACACGAATCACATCAGGATCGGAAAAATCAGCATTCAATACTGGATTGATATAGGTGCCATTTTCTTGATCGCCCCATGATGAGTATTTTTGGCCATATGCAGTTGCTGTGAGCATACAGCATACAACAACTAGTATATCTTTAACTTTCATAATACATTATTTCAGCCTACTTTTTATAAAGAGTAACCGGGCCAATTAACCCACCACTCATCAGATCATTTGACCTTCCTTTAAACTTACGATACCTTGGATTTCCCTTTTCACCTTCACCAATAAGACCATTCAATTGTCCCGGAGTGACGCTAACTTCAATGATATTTTCACCTTCTTTAAGCCATTTGGTTACATCAAAGGCATAAGGGCTATTGATACGCTGGCCTACATTATGTCCATTTACCAATACAGTGGCTGTGTAGCAAACCTTTCCCAGATCTATTAAATAGCTTTCGTGTTTACTAATGGCTACTAATTGAAATTTTGCCTTATAAACGCCATCCTCAGAAGTATACTTAAGCTGTTCATCTGTATTCCAATCAAATAGCACCGTATCTTTTAGTAAGGTATCCTTACACTGAATACCCCATTGTTTAAATTCAAAAATTGGATGGGCATAATAAAGTGAAACTTCAGGCTTGCCTAATAAATTTTCAGCGATTGGCTCTTTAGCACTTGCGTATAGGATAATGGTGCTGTAAGGCGCTAATTCATACGATACTTCATCACCGGCTTTAACCGGAATGATTGAACCATTTTCTGCATTTAGCCAATATATGTTTGTATATTTTTCATTCAGTTTCAGCGTTATTTGTCGCCATTGGTTGCTTTTATTCCAGATGTATTGAATACGGCTGCCATCACTCATCACTCTCTCTACCTGGCGTGAAAAATGGTATTTATCTTTAAACTTAACAGGTTTGTCTATTTCTCCAAGCCAAAAATCCAATGGTGTATCAACCGCAAAGTGGTTGCTATTAGGCTCTTTACAAGCCAGACTAATTGTTTCTGTTGTGGCTTGGTCATTCTCTTCCCAATTGAGGAATGAAGGCTGTTTGGAAGGTATGTCGCCCACAACAGCAAATTTCATCCCATCTTCAGCCAAATCCCTTATATGCTTTGCCGTATTTAATTGAATAACATCAATACCAACCAACATAAGTGCCTGATACTCGTTACCTCTAATATTTATCTTTTGATTATTAACCACCTTTGCCGCTTGAATAGACGCATCATTGACCCAATCCCAGGTAATGCCATTAGCTTCCAGTTGATTAATAACAGGATACACCTTGGCTGCCCACTCCTCTTTTTCTTTCTTAGCATGGTACTCTTTTGCCTCTTTCAACGGAGGTTCTACATCCGGCAAATAGCCAACTGTAAATATTTCGGTAGGGTTATCGGGCAACCCTTCCACATCCATATAAGGATAATATAATAGTACATCAGCCTGAGATTTGCCGGCACGTAACGCATACTGTGTACGTGCAACATATTCATTCACTTCTTTTTGATATTTCCAGAATTGTGTGCCTTCTCCTAAATGGGCACTAAATCCAATAAATCCCATATAAAATGGATACCAACCTAAATCGGTGGTTTCGTTAGTAATATACTTGTACGGTACCCCATGATAAATAACTTGATTAACGCCTGCTGCAAAAAGTTTATCTACAGCTAGCCTTAGTTTTTGTGGAGTTGTCATATATGCCCGATATTTCATAACCGCTGATTCGGCAGAAATAACCGGCCGATTATACAAATGAGCACCAGAGGTCATAATCTTCAGATTGGCTTCCTGACTAAGCATACTTTCTGTTTCTGGTATAGAGGCTCTTCCGGCGTTGGCAATCATGTCCATATACATGCCATAGGCTTGCGTACGGTGTAGCATGCCTCTTTCTTCCAACCAATTGCCACTGGCTGTTATAAAGCTTTCGCCAAACAACTCACTAATTGTTAAATCGTAATCATACCTTAAACGCCAATCTTCCGCGCCGAATAAAAAGTCGGGAGCAGCATTTGGATTTTTGAAGGATACGTAATTGTATCTTCTGGCCATGTTAGCCGGCAACCAAGGGGTAATATCATAGCCTCTTTTCGCTTTAAAATATTCAATAAAATCTTTCGAAAAATGGCGATCCACAGTAAATTCATAACTATCATCAAAAATAGCTCTCAACGGATTTCCGAAATAGGGCGCTAAACCAGTCTCTTCGCGCAACAGATATGCCAGGTTTTTAACCACTTTTGTTGAATCCAGATAGTTTAACACCGGCCCTTGTTTAGGGCCGGCAACCATTGAGCCGGTAAGGCTATTAGGTTTGCTCCAAAAAGCGAGAACTTTCCAGTGCCCTTCCGGAACATCCCATGTGATAGAGTCGTTAATGACTTTATTAGTTAACAACACCGTTGACTTACCATCAAGCGGGGTTGTTTTTTTTACACGCTCTCCTGCTTTTGATGCCAAAACAGCAATCAATTTAGAGGGCACCTCAGTGTCATTATTTATTGTTGGTATTTTAAAGGTGATGGTTTCCCCGCCAACAAGATCTATGTCATCGTATTTTAGATTAAGAAATCCATCTTCGGCATTTAAAAAAGGCCCTCCGGCAGGCCAGCCACTGCCGTCGGTAAGGTCAACAATTATTCCTTTTTTTTGAGCTTCGCCCATTACTGCTTTTAAATTTTGATAGTAACCTGGCGTATCCCAGCTTAACACTTTAGCACGTACACTATCTGTAGGCATCGGCACATTTATACTAAAAGGTTGTATTTCTACACCTCCAAAAGCATTATTGGCAAACAGGCCTATCTCTCTTTTCAGTTCAATGGAATCAACATCATTACCCGGCCACCACCAACGGGCAAAAGGGCCAAATTCCTGTTTAGGACTTATAAACTGAGTAGCCTCAAAGTCATATTCTACCAGCCACTGTTGCGCCTTTGCCTTATTTTGGTTTTGACAAGAATTTAACACGAACAGACTGGACAAGGCCATGATAAAGCCTTTTGTTATGTTTTTAAACCGATTCATTGCTCTGTTTTTATATTAAAAAATGATGCTTCACTTATAACCTACATCGTGAATAGCTACTCTAATTTAATGCTTACTTTAGCACCTTTCAATCCTTCTGCTGTTGCCCTTAATGTTACACTTCCTTTATTGCCATTGGGCATTAAAATAACTAAGCCTTTGCCCTGATACACTTTCTTTTGAGGCTGCTGAAAGCTTGATATATCGGCTGGGTTTCCATTACCTACGCCAGCCAACTTCGCTTTTCCCTTTATTTGATAGTTTATAAGCAAGTCATCAACATAAGGTACTAGATTGCCTTGCTCATCGACCACCTCAACACTTACATAAGATAAATCGTTAGGGCTGGCATTAATCACTGCCCTATCAGGACTTAGCTTAATGGTATAAGGCTTACCTACTGTTTTTAAAGTATCTGAACTAACCATTACCCCTTTCTCAAAACACTTTGCAACCAATGTACCCGTTTTATAAGGCACATTAAATTTTGTTGTAATTGAATTGGGCAAAATTGGATGGGCAGCAATAAATTTTCCATTTAATTCGAGTTTCACTAATTCGGCTTTTGTATGCACAAATACTTTCAGCTTTGTACCTTCTTCGCCGGGGAAACTCCAACTCTTAATCTGTTTTGGGAAATTATAAAAGAAATCAGCCTCTTTATACCCCTCAGGAATAGGAGGCTGCACCAGCATCTCAACATCACTTCTATCCCATACAATATCCAGATAATAGGAATTAACTTTTTTATTACCAATTAAATCCAACTCTCCACAATAAGCGTTAAAAATAGGCCATGCAGGCTCAAGAAAAAGGTTCGAACTAGTCTCACTATCTTCCTGAACAATTCTTGGGGCACCTAAACCAGCCTCGCCTAAATAATCCATTGCCGACCAGGTAAACATACCAATGGCATAGGGTAACTTTTTAGCTATTTCCCAACTTTCATAGACCAAAGGAGGAAAGGTTTCAGACTCATACATGACCCTTTCAGGGAATTTTACATGGTCTTTTTTATACTTACTTGTGGCATAGTTATAACCACAAACATCAACGTTGTTAAAAGAGGGTGCTGTATCGATCCACTTTTTTCCCTTTCGGCTCGACATAGCCATAATAAATTTTGGGATGGCCATGGTAACCGGTCTGGTGGAATCTATAGCACGTATAGCCTCGGCCAATTTTCGCCCACTTTCATAACCATCAGTATCAATAGATTCATAGATTTCATTACCGGTACTCCACATAATAATACTCGGATGATTCCTGTCTCGGCGCACCATTGATGCTATATCTTTTTGCCACCATTCATCAAAATAAAGATGATAATCTTGTGGTTTTTTCGGATCCTGCCAGGCATCAAAAGCCTCATTAATCACCAACATGCCCAATCGGTCACAGGCGTCTAGAAATGCAGGAGAATAGGGATTATGGCTTAAACGGATGGCATTGTAGCCATTTTGCTTAAGCAATTCCACTTTACGTTCTTCAGCCCTGTCAATGGCTGCTGCACCCAGTGGCCCATTATCATGATGTATACAACCGCCTTTTAATAATATATTTTTGCCATTTAAGGTAAACCCTGTTTTCGCATCAAAATGAATACTTCTAATTCCGAAAGTGGTGGTTGTTTCATCAAGCACATCTTCACCCTGAAAAATTTTCACTTTTGCGCTATAAAGAACAGGATTATCAATGGACCACAAAGCAGGATTTTCAACACGAACCTTTTGGGTATAGGTAACCGTTTTTTCTTTAAGCGATAATATATCCTGGCTACTTTTCGCTACCAGCACTCCCAATTCATTAAAAATCTCGGCATATAAGGTAACCGGAGTATTTTTATGATTGCTTTTTATGGTTGTTTCAATGGCCACCTCCGCCTCATTGTCAGAAACAGAAGGCGTTGTAATATAGGTTCCCCAGTTATCAATATGTACAGGATTCACCTTAGTTAGCCAAACATGGCGGTAGATACCTGAACCTGAATACCAACGGCAATTAAGCCCTTCGTTTTTAACTTGCACAGCTATGACATTTGATTGTCCTGCTGGCAACAAGTAGGGTGTCAAATCGTAATAAAATGAAGTATAGCCATAGGGATGGTTTCCTAAATGGTGGCCGTTAACCCACACATCAGAATTCATATAAACACCATCGAACTGAATAAAAACATTTTTGGCTTGTTCTGTTTTTTCAAGCACAAAATGCTTGCGATACCAGGCTGTCCCGCCCACCAAAAAACCGCCATCACGCTGTGAAGGTGCAGCTTTAGAGAAAGGACCTATAATACTATCAGTAATTTGATTGGGTAAATCTTCAATACTCCAATCGTGAGGCAGATTTAATTTGCGCCACTGCGAATCATCAATATCTGTTTTTTCCCCGTTTTCAACATTCTCCTTTATAAACAGCCAATCACTATCAAAAGCAATTGTTCGATTGGAGATTTCCTTGTTCTGTGCAAACACAGCTATACTACTAAAAACAAATAGTATGAGTAATATCTTATCTTTAATTTTTTCCATAACCCTCTACCCTAAATCGTTTATTATTTTTTATGAATTAACTCGCTAATTGCTATTTGAGGCGTAAGCACTTTATTTACTTTTTCAACCAACAGGACTTGCTTTAAAGCAAATTGAGAGGTTTGCTTAATATCTTTACTTGACGCACCAATTTTAACAGCATATTTACCAGCCTCAGCAATCCAGGCTGACTGGTCTGTTACATACGAGGCTAAATCCTTTGCAGATAACTTAAAGGTTACTGTTTGAGAAGCTCCGGGTGCTAACAATGCTGTTTTGGCAAAACCTTTTAACTCTGCTTCGGGCCTATCTAATGAAGCAGCAGGAGCAGAAAGATAGAGCTGCACCACCTCTTTACCGGCAACATGCCCTGTATTGGTAACCGTAATACTAACTGATATGAAATCTTTAAATTTTTTCGAACTCAACTTTAAATGCCTGTATTCAAATTGAGTATAGGATAAACCAAACCCAAATTCATAGGCAGGTTCTATATTAAAGGAATTAAAATAACGGTATCCTACATATACACCTTCTTCATAATTTACCTGTTTAGGCCTTTTTGCCGGAGTTCCCGGAAAATTATTTGAAGACGACACATCTTCATATTTCTTTGGAAACGTAACGGTTAATTTACCTGAAGGATTTACCAAGCCATTGAGCACATCAGCAATGGCGTTGCCCGACTCCTGCCCTGCCTTCCAAGGCAATAAAATAGCATCGGCACTATTGTGCCATGAAACCGTTTCTATAGCACCTCCGGCATTAATAATAACAACTAGTTTTTTATTTTTTGCATGAAAAATTTCAGCAATCGTTTTAATCTGTTCTTTTTCCAATTCATTCAGATTAAACCCATCTTCTACATCCACGTCCTTACCTTCTCCTATTTGCCTGCCTATAGTAAAAATGGCGATATCATTGTTATTGGCAACTTCTTCTATCTGCTCTTTGCTAAAAAAAATTTCAGGGGTAATTCTTACTTTTCCCAGGGTTTTCTTTGGCCTTGGAAAATCTATCTTGTCTTGTGTTATATGTTTATCGTAACGTAATTCTAATTCTGAATCATAATTAAAACCAGCATTTTTTAAGCCATCTACAATAGACACATTATCTTTTGAATACACTTCACCACTCCCCGTTCCTCCGGTAAAGGTATCATAGGAGGCACAGCCAAATAAAGCCAATTTGTTTATTTTAACGATGGGCAAAGTATTATTGGTATTTTTTAATAAAACAATACCTTCAGAAGCAGCCTTCCTTGCCAGAACAGCATGACCATTCAGGTCTGGAGTATTATTATAGTTATATTTTTTAAATGAAAGGGAGTTTACAGCTAGGGCCAATATTCTTTCCACATTTTCGTCTAATATCTTTTCATCCAGCGATCCATTTTTGACTGCCTTAAGAATTGTCTGCGTTGCAAATTCAGCGCCAGGCATGATTAAATCATTGCCAGCCCTCATTTGTTCTACAGTATTTCTGCCGCCTCCCCAGTCAGTCATTACACCCCCTTTAAAACCCCACTCCTTGCGCAGAATAGTGGTTAACAGATCATAACTCTCAGGCGTATAGGTGCCATTTACTTTATTGTACGAACTCATCACCCATAATGGGCTGGCTTGTTTAACTGCAATCTCAAAACCTCTTAAATATAATTCTCTTAAAGCTCGCTCGCTAACATTAACATTTACGTTAAGCCGATTACTCTCTTGATTATTGGCCACAAAATGTTTGATTGTACTTCCAACACCATTGGATTGTACGCCTTTTACATAAGCAGCTCCTATAAATCCACTTAGCAAAGGATCCTCAGAGTAATATTCAAAATTTCTTCCGTTTAACGGATCTCTAATCAAATTCATTCCCGGAGCCAAAAGCACATCAACACCGTATTCTTTAGCTTCATTACCTAACGCTTTGCCTACACTGGCAATTAAAGTGGTATCCCAGGATGATGCTAGCAACAGGCCAACAGGCCAAGCTGTTGCATAATAAGTATTTATTGAATCGTTATGACGGATTGGATCAATTCGAAGCCCTGCAGGCCCATCAGACAATATCATTTCCGGAATGCCATATTTCGGTAAGCTATTGGTACTACCAGCAGCCCCCTGCACCCGGCCTTTCACATCGCCAATAATGCCATCGTCACTTTGTGAGGCTTGACTGTCCAAACCAGCCCCCACTACTACTTGAATCTTTTCTTCAAGTGTCATTTCAGAGATGATACTCTTAATAGAAGAAGTGCCTAATTGTGGTTTATTATTGCTATTAAATGGTTGAGAAAAACACCAATTAAAGGGCAATAAAAAACACAATAGTAAAAAAGTTTTACTACAACTCATGTCATTTTTTTTAATAATACACGAAGACTGTTTAGCTTAAAAAAGATAGCCTTTAAGTGGGTTTTACAGAATATACTGAGATAATAATCAGGAAGGAAAATAGGGTGCCCCATAGGTCACCCTATTAAATAATTTACTCTTTCTTATCTTCAACAACACGTTCTCCGGTGCAGTCAAACATGTCCATCATAGAACCTTCTACATGGTTTTCGTCAATTTTCTCAATGTATAAATACACATCATAACCACTGGCAGAAGTAAAATAAGCAGTTACCTCATCGCCATCCTCCTCAACTCTAGAAAATTTAATGGCAGCGGCCCCTTCTGTCTTTGTAAATCCGGTTATTTTTCCATCCACCCTTTCAAAAGTAAAATAAGACGTTGCATCACCATTAGGTATACCAGTAACTAAAATGGCCCATTTTCCTACAAAAAAATCTGAAGCTTGTGCATTTGCAGATATTGCTATTAAACCAAATAACATTCCGAATAAAATAATTCTTGCCTTTTTCATAATTCTCTATTTTTAAAAAATTGTTAAATAATAAATTAAAACTTCAAGTCTAATGACAACTCAAAAGTTCTTGGACGTATAGATCCTGCCACAACTGATCTACCTACAAAACGATCATCTGTAATTTGATCAGCACCTTGCATTTGACCTTTAACACCTTTCTGATCCAAGAAATTGGTTACCTGAAACTTTAACATCGCTTTTCTACTTAATCGATACTCCAATCCACCAAAGTTCTCCCATCTAGGTTCATAAAAATATTGATTGGTTGCATTGGCATTTTGCTCACCAAAATATCGTAGGCTAAACCATAACCTCATTGCCCCGTTCATAAAAGAATAACTCGGGTCAATCTCCATCAACACTTTAGATAGTTCTGGTATAACATTATTGCTATAATTATAATTGACCCCAAATGCTCCATAACTATAGTTCTTAAATTGAGGATTCTGCAGGGTTAATAAATAATGTAGATTAAAGTTTTTTGTCGGTCTCCAAACAATATCAGTAGACCAACCTGTAGTGCTAATATCATAGAAAATAGGCGAAAAATCAGCTCTCTCTCCTGAACCATTCGGATTTGTTACTGTAGCAGAATTTGAAAGTATATTTTCTTTTGTAATACGGGTTACTTTTGATACCAGGCTAAAATCTGTACCATGATTCAAGAAAATACCTCCACCAATATTTAAAACCGTTGATTTATGGCCCATTGGATCTGATTGCCTTGGCATCACTTCGCTACCCCCAGCTCGATTGGCAGCAGTAACCTCATCAGCAGTAAGTCCGTTGGCATTCGTTGGGTTACCATTATCATCTTTATAAGGGTAATTCCATGAAGTTTCAACATCCATAAAATTGTTATAGGTTACATCTCCCAACAATCCAAAATTAGGAGTAATATTTAATACAAAGTCGGCAATACCAACTGTATTCCACTCATTGAACGTATGCTTTTTTGTTGGTTTGTCTAAAATAAACTCTTTTGTATAAATATTTCTATTCTCGTCTTTCGACACTTTTTCAATACGTCCTCCAACTCCGAAACGAAACCAGTTATTTACTTTAATATCATCCGAAAGGTAAAGAGCAGTATGATTAACTGTAAAGTCAGTAGGACTACAATAACCACTATATTGAACCGGCAGCCCGCCATATTCGTTTGAGAAAGGAACATTCATACCATATGCGGGAATATAGCCATGTAAATCAAGCAATTCAGGGTTAGCTTCTACTGATTGCACATACATACCACTAAGTGTTACAAATTTTGAGTGATTATACTGATGTGTAAAACCTAATCGAAGCGAATGATTGTTGACTTGTTTTGTTATTTCTGCTCGTGTAATCCAGGTGGTAATATCAGACTGAGGAATTAACTGATTTAATGTATATTGAACAGAACCTGTATATTGATTATTAGTATCATGGTAATAATACTTATCCATACCCTGTTGGTCTTCTTCAAATAACATTACACTAATAGGGACCTGAATAGCAATTGGCGTATTTGCCTTTTGGTACATTGTTGAATAAGATAATTTCCAATCATTATTAAATTTATGTTCCCCACAAAGATATAGAGAGTGAGTCTCGGATTTGCAGAATTCATCATCCGTAAGATCTGCTTGCTTTGCCTCGCCTGTATAAGGATCAAAGTAAGGGACCAAACCATCCCTAACCACATAACTATCTTTTCCAAGATCGAAATTATCAAGCACACTTGTTTTACCGTCTCCATCATAACGCAAAGGCTGATAATTGGACATCATACTCTTCGATGTAGTGTATTTGTATAAAAGCTTTACAGCACCCTTATCATACTTCTTTTGAATACCCGCTTTTAATAAGGTAGCTTTTTCATACCAGTCGGTATACATATAATTAATGCCATTACCCTTATCCAGGTTTTGATGAGCACTCAAGGTATAACCCCAGCCTTTTTTACTTAATGGACCAGTAACCGTTGCAGCAAACCTGGTTGAGCCAAAACTATTGCCATAAACAGAAGCATATCCTTTAAATTTGGAACTGGCGTCCCTATCTGAACTTTGCACGGCAAATCCTACTTTACCAAATGTTAAAGCACTTTCAGAAAAACTTAACAGCCCCATTTTAGCCAAGCTATTATCATATCTCCAGGCAACTGTTGGAACTGTTGGCCAGAACCAATACACAACAGGCACATCATTTTCCAGAATTAGAATATCACCTCTAAATGGTAAACCAATATTCACAGATCTGGGGCTGGTATTACTATCTGCATTAAGCATCACATTTCGGTTCTTTTCTTCTTTTTTTGAAGAGATAGAATCTGTGGATAGTGTCTGAACTTCATTTGTAGAATCTTTTTGTTCTTGTGAGTGAACATGCGTTGTTATACCTAAAGCAATCGCAATAGATAAAACACTTAATAATCCTTTTTTCATAAAAAAATCTAATGTTAGGAATAGGTTAGTTTTTAACTTACACTTTAAACTCAATTAAAAGTCGAATTCAACTTCTTTACGTTTTCATTTTCATGGTTTTTAAGTTTATTAATAACTTTCTTTTTTATAAATGAACCCGATGTTACTTCGTAAAAAAAACACCGAAATCTGTTTTTTTTAAATCGATTGCTATACTCATTTTTCAAATAATTCTCCTCAGGTTTATCTGAGCAACACCATCGATTGCATATTTAAAGAATAAAGAAATTGAAATAGGAAATGCCTACTATTGTATCATCACGATACAATAGTAGGCATTTCATTTCATTTTTCCAAAAAAACTCTTGCTTAGACTTTTAAGAAGATTTTCTGGAATATATTTAACAGATTAAGTATGCACATTTTGCATAGATTTTAAATTATCAATTTGCACCCACCATAGAACACTAATATCTGAATTCGATTATTAATTCATTTTAACTGAAAAATTTATTAGTGTCTGGCTATTAGCAGTTGATAAGTTACCCCAAAATATTAGGAAGATGCTAAAGACTTGCAGTTGGTTATCTGCAGCATGGATAATGTAAAAAATAATATGGTATTTAGTAAAACAAGCCTCTGTGTAGAGACTATCTTTTTTAAAGTTGTTCTCCGAAAGATTGAATATCCAAATTTTAAATCTTCATCATAAACTTAAGCCCAAAATGTTATAATTTGATGGTTCAAAACTATGCGATTGTATCATTTCGACATAATAACTTAATTGCTTCTTATCTAACAAATAAAAACAATATCTTTGCAGTATAAAATGGCTTGTATTATTGTGTGCCTTAAATATTAGGCTAGATATCAAATTCATTTCTTGCAGAAAAGTAAATTACAACGAAGATCTTGTAACGAAGAGAAATTCTAAAATTTTAAACACATTTTATAAAAATGAATGAAGATTCAAAAGTTATCGAACTTTTGAATCTCAAAAAAGCTTAAATCAATACAGATGAATTATTTAAATATAAGTGACAAAGAATATAAAATCAAAGTAAAAGAGCATTTAAAATATGCATCGGAATTTCATTTACCTAATATAGCTGTTAACACAGTTATTTTTAGCTTTCATAAAAAAAGACTAAACGTTCTTTTGCTGAAATTTGCAGACACACCTCATTTTATGTTACCCGGGGGCTTGGTTATGAAAGATGAGGACATAGACGATGCTGCAATGAGAAATTTAAAGGATAGAACAGACCTGGAAAATATATATCTGGAACAATTCTATACTACAGGGAAAGCAAAATACAACAGCGAAGATATTGTTAATGTTTTCTCGAAACAGTTAGGAGATAAAATGGTTGAGAATTGGCTAAATCAACGGTTTATTAGAATATGTTATTATGCCTTAGTTGATGAAGATAAGTTAAAACCTACAACAAAAGACTTATTTGTTAATGAACATAAATGGGTTGATGCTTTTGAACATCCTAAACTTTTGTTTAATCACAATATTATAGTTGAAAAAGCTATTTTAAAATTACAAGATGACTTGGATAAAAAATTGGTTGAAATTGGAGAAAATTTGATGAGCGAGACATTTACCATGGGTGAACTGCAAAAATTATATGAAGCCGTTTTTCAACGAGAATTTACCAGAACCAATTTTCAACGAAAAATGTTAAGTTTAAACATACTGGAAAGGCTGGAGAAAAAATATAGTGGCAAGTCGCACAAAGCACCTTATTTATATCGCTTTAAAGATATTCAATGAAATTATTTGGTTACTACACTTTAGCTGTAAAATAGCCTTAACACCCAAAAATGATATAAAAACTGAGAATTAATAATTTTGCTTTTTTAGTGTGCAATTCTTTCTTTTATGGGCCATGTATACTTTTATTCGTTAAACAGAAGAAATCCGGTTCGTGTTAAAAAGCAAGAAGTCCAGTAAATTATTTTCATCCTTATGGTATTCATAAAATGAACAAAGGCCGATAGAAAATCAAAGAATCTATTGCAAAAAAAAAAGCAACCTGAAAGTCTTTAAATAACTTCAGGCTGCATTTTAATATTGAAGTTGTTTAAAGTTGTCTGAGTAAAATGACATAAAACGCGATGGTATTGAGTGATTTCCAATAAGTTTTTTTTGTTTCAAACCTAACTAGAATAGTCTTAAAGGCATCTAACCAAGTATTGGTTCTTTCATTAACAAATCATCTTCGGTATAGTATATCATCAAAGAATAAATCGTCATCCTGTACTCCATTGCGTTTATTTTTGTCAATATTGTCGGCAATATCATGTGTGCATAGACTGTCTCTAAATGCTTTATTGCCAAAACCAGCATCAGCATTTAGAAAAAGACCGTCAATCGGTATATGTGATTTTTCAGTGACTCAATCATACTTTCAAAGTTTTCTACAAGTTGGTAAGCATCATTGTAATTGCCCGTGATAGGCTCACTACAAGCGATTGGTATCCCATTTACATCCGAAAGGATAAGAATTTGCTTGTTTTACGTTTTTTTCTGCCTTGGTATCCCACAGCTTCTCCTCCTCGCTAGGATGGTTTATGTGTGTCATACAATTGTACGGATGACATATCTAGCAATGATTTGTATTTACTAAGTAGTCAAATCTTAAAAAGTCATATCTTTTGAGAGTTTGATTTTTGAAAATAATTGCATCCAAAGATTTAGTTTTTTTTAAAAGACACAAAGGATTTGCTCTTTAATTCTATTGAGCATTTTCTTTAGATTAAACCCAGTTCCGGCAAAAATTGTATTTAATTGATTACCAAGAACACCTTTTAGATAATTCCTTAACATTCTGTGATCTTGCTTAATATGTCCAATAACTAGTTCTATTCCAGCTCTGGCTCTAAAACGTTTTCTTGCTTTTTGTTTTTCATACTGAGTCGTTTCTCTTTTAGGAACAGAAGGTGATATTATTTCAGTACCATTGATCTTCTTTTTCCCTCTGTATCCTCTGTCTACGATCCCTATTTTTGGACAGCTTCCTGTTAAAGATTCTGTTTGTTTTAAATGTTCTTCTAGAGTGTGCCCATCGTAAGGATTATTTTCAAAGGCAATAGCGCCAACTACTATTTTTGTGGTTTTAGTCAAAACAAACCTAGTCTTGTTTCCAAACTCAAATTTCTTTGCTTCTTTTCCTTTAGCAATACAGCGAGTCTCAGGTTCATGGATACTGTAAATCTTGTTTTTATCTCCTTTTTGTTGTGTTAAGATTTTATCGAGAATGATAAATAATTCCTGATATCTCTTTTGTTGAGATGTGGTGAATTGTCTTTGGATATCTCTGACCTGGCGACCTGCAATAGTCTTGATTTTTCGTAATGCAGCTTTGGCTTTCTTCCTTCTTTTTGGGTGATTATGAAAACGTTGGTCTATCATCAACTGCTTTAAGGTTCGGGTATAAGTTTGGCGTAATGTGATTCCCTCTTGTTTGGCTATCTTGTTTACTTTCTCAATTATACGCCTGTGTAGTTTTGCGTCGGTTGGGTAAGTGATATTCTTCTCTTGTACCGTACTGTCAATTAATACTTCTTTTTCCTGAGCTTCTTTGCCAAATAACTGAATTGATACTTTCAATAATATTTCTGCTCCTTCTTTCCCAATACGGTTTCTAAAATGTATAAAATCGTTTGGATCAAAAGGCTTTTGTGTTTAAAAAACTTTCTCCCCGCTAAAATACTGCCAATAGGGATTTTCAATCCATCTGTCAACGATGGACTCATCACTTAAATTATAAATGTGTTTCAACACAAGCAACCCTACCATTCTTCGGATTGGAACAGATGGACGTCCGATTTCGGAAAAATAAACAGAGAATTCCATTTCTATTGAATCGCAGTCAATTTGCCTTGATAAAATACACAATTCATGCTCTAAATTGATGAATCGTTCTAGTGGTGTGTCAAAAATACTTAATTGAGGTGTATTGTCCTGTTTTCCAACCATATCTGCAAGCTTTTAAACTAAAATAATTATTTGCTTGCAGATTTAAGTATGGAATGAAAAAGTTTATCAACTGATTATCAATATTCTGGCATCTTTTTAAGAGATGACTAAGTAAAGATTGCCATAGCTTTTTCATCTTTGCACCATTTTCTATAGTGGGAATAAACACTATTTCAACTACATCTTATCCTAAATAGCTGTTTGAATGATATTTACAGTCGCTAACAGCCAGTTTTTAGACGATATAATCTGGCTTTAACTATTTCATGAAGTTTTACTTTTGTATTGCCCCTCTGGTTACCAAAAGGCAAATGCTCACATATGTTTTTTTTATAATTTTAGTACTTAGCATCTGATCTATTTTTAATTAACACGTAAATTAAATCACGGAATACCAGTCTACTAATCAGATTACCTGCTCCAAATTGGGCATTTAAACAATTTCAATAATAACAATTGTTAAAATGACAATATATCAACTAAAGTCTTACATTTTTTTTCTATTTACATGTAAAACCAAATATCTTTAAATTGAGATGCTGATTTCATTTTTTTTTGTAATTAAATTTACCGCAAACTTTGGAGCTATACGGTATAGAACATCTAACATTTTGGCATCTTTTCCTATCCTAGCTCTGAATTTATCTTTCTCAATGACCGCTATATTTTTTTTGGCAGCTTCGTTTGGCTGAAGTACTCCGGAACTTGTCTTAGCTTCTTCTTTTTCCTTTTCAGATTGTTCTAAACCAGAATTAAATTTAATATTTGTATTAATCGCACCTGGGTGTACAACAGTAACCTTTATATTCATATCCTTCAATTCAGCATATAAGCCTTCGGTAAGTAGTTTAACTGCAGCTTTTGAAGCGCCATACAAGGTTTGTCCAGGAAAAGGAATAAATCCACCCATACTTGAAATATTAACGATATGCGCCTCTGGACGTTTTTCAAAATATGGTAAAAAGGCTTTAGCCATATTTAAAGTGCCATAAAAGTTAATGTTCATAATGCATTCAATTACATCAAAACCAACAGCACTTGCATTTATAAATGGTTGAATAATTCCTGCATTATTAATAATTCCATCTACCGCTCCGTGAATTTTTATGATTTCTTCCGGAAAGACAAGAACCCTTTCTTTATCCGTTATGTTTAGTACATACTTAGATAAATTTGATATATTTTCCCTTGCTAGCTTTATAGTTTCATCCAACGCTTCACTATTAATATCAACTATAGCTACCTTAGCTCCTTTTTCAAGTAGATTTAAAACAAGTTTACGCCCCAAACCACCGCCTCCGTCAGTTACTACAATTATTTTTCCTTTGACTTTCATTGATAACTTTTTAGATTAATTTATTCGGAATCAGCCAAATTTCGGGCACAAGCACCATCGTAGCGATCGGCCATTTTGGCCGAGCAATGGTTTTCATCTTTCTTATTCATGAGTAATTCAACGGTGAACCAACCATGTTTAAAGAAGACCTTCAACGAATTACCATCCTCTTCAACTTCCTTAACGTCTTTTGTTCCATCGGCTTCGCTGTAGACCGTCCCCGTCAACTTTCCCTCTTTTCGTACAAGCGTTACTACTAATTTTGAATCTCCTCCGGGAGTACCCTTAATTTCAACATTCCACTTGCCCACAAAATAATCCGCCTTTGCTGCTTGGACGTATGACAGCGTACTTGCAACGAGCAAGATCAACAATACAATTCCTCTCTTCATTTATTCTATTTTAATCCGTTAATATTTTGGTGTTTATATTTCAGTTACATCGTCTCTTAACTAATTTTTCATGGCTGCATCAATAATCTTTACCCCATTGGTTATTCCACTTTCATTAAATGCATCAATAGTGAAATAATAGTTCTGAATGCTGTTTAAACTGTGAATGGTTAATGAATCAACATCATAAACCTGATAGTTCAGGTACAATTTTTCCGGAGAAGTTCCATAGCGAATATTATAACCCACTGCGCCATTGCTCTTTTGCCAACTAAGCTTAGCATTCCGATTATCTGTGGTGTCGCGCTGACAAGAAAAATTGGACACTTGCCGTGGAGTTTTACCTCTCCCATTACCGAAAATCCGGAATCCTGATAGCGCGAATTTTCCATCAGGAACTCTGAAATTGATTAGTCTCACATATCGACATGAAACCTTTAAAGGCAATTCGATCAAATCGTGGGGACAATCATAGGTGTTCGCTGTTTTATCAACCAAAGTTTTCCATTTTATTTTATAAGTTGAATATTCAATTTTATATTGATAAAAAATGGAATCCTTACGTCCTAAAAGAGTGGTTTCCACATCAGCAAAATTGATTTGAATGGCACTGATTTTATATTGACTTTGCAAATCGACCATAAGCCATTCTCCAGCATTGCCGGATTCGGCACTCCAGCTTGTTCGAACATTCTCATCGGTGGCATTTTCTTTTGCATAATTGGGCAGGGTTGATGAAACCTCAACCGGTTTATGATAAGAAAGTATTAGAGAACTGGGCTGATAGTCTCCGGACCCTTTCATTCGATTTTGTGGAAGCTGATGCGGAAAATCTCCAAATGCAGTATAGCTGTAAAATGTACCATCATTATCAAAAAATGCGGGCCACAGACCCAACCTGCGTTCAAATTTATGCTTCACTGAAATACTCATGGATGCCATGTGCCAAAAATTTCCATATTTATCCTGAAAAGTACTGCCATGGCCTGCCCCGGCAATAAAGCCTTCCGGTTTATAGGAAAAGGGATTATTCGCTGCAATTTCATATGGCCCTAAGGGATTATTTGAAACGTAAACACCATCAGCGTAGCTCTTAAACTGGGTTCCAGGAGCTGAATATTGCAAGTAATAGGTTCCGTTATGTTTTGTTACCCAAGCACCTTCGACCCATGGCTTTTTGCGCCCGGAATAATTATTATAATCATCGGGACGTTCCCAACCGTAAGTATCTGGTTCCCCATAAAACAATTCACTTCGGTCGCCAATAAGAGTGAAGTTTTCCTTATAATTCAGTTCTATTCCATAAATCGGTTTAAAGTTTGAACATCCCCAGTATAAGTAAAGTCGCTGATCATTATCCATAAATAAATAGGGATCCCAAACTATAATTTCCAGTGAATCTACAGCCACATCCCATTTACCGGATAGCGGATCGGTTGTTTTATAAATGGTACTCTTCTGAGTTGACGAGGCCAAAAAGTAAACTGTATCTCCGATTGAAATAGCTGTTGGGGCATATTCTTCTTTAGGAATCTGATCCGACTCAATAAATTCCCAATTGGCCAGATCTTCTGAATACCAGTAACCACCAGACATGGACGCAAATAACAAATAACCATCTTGATACTGTATCACACTCGGGTCAGCAGCTTCCCTTCGGGATGGTTGGTCTAACTGAAATCGATAATTTATATTTAGTGGATTGCATATGGTTTCCCCTCTTTGACTGTAACAAGTATTTGAAATTAACACCAAATACAATAAGGCTAAAAGAACAAGCAATATTCGTTGTTGATTCATCACATTTATAGTTTCAAATGATTTTCTCCTTCATTTAACAAGATCTCCTTACCTTTCCAAATAAACCGACCACTTGTATTGGATGGGAGAACAATGTCAGCCTTCAAGCTATTTTTGAGTAATGAATAATTCACTTTTATTATTCCATAGGGATGCGGCATTTCTCCTCCAATTTCGGTCAGCTTACCCAAGTGAGGTTCGATCTTCACTTTTGTAAATCCGGGAGCATCGCTGTCTATTCCAAGTACTGTCCTGAAAAATTCGATGTTCGGACTTGCGCCCCAAGCGTGACAATCGGATCGAGTTTCATTAACCTCAGAAGTTTCTCCCCAAGTTGTTAAGCCCATGTCCATATTTTCACGCCAGGTATCCAACCAATTGAGATAACCATCACCTAAGCCCGCCTTCGTTAATGCTTGATGCAAGTAAAACTTAAAATAAATTGAAGCAGGCGCCAAAGTTGAATCAGCCAGCAGCTGCTCGGCAATCAATCGGGATTCTTCTTTCGAAGCTGTTCCTGTTATTATCGCCAGTGAATTAGTGTGCTGTGAAAAAAGATCTTTCTCCGACCTATCAGCAAAAAGTTTTTTGCTACTGTCCCAATATTTACTCCGAATCGTGTGTTTCAACAATTCAGCTTTCTCCCGGTACAACTCGGAAAAAGCTGCCATTCCCACTTCTTCCTCCAAATCGGCAGCACACTGATAGGCATATACAAGTTGAAGATCGATCAATGCTGAATTCCCATCCTCTCCATAAGACCGGCATCCCATAAACCAATCAGGCACTTTTACCCAATCCGTAAAAATCCATCCAGGCAGATTTTTAAGAGAGCCATCAGGTTGTTGATACTTTTCATAATAAGCCATAACCTGCCTGACCCCGGCAAGTTTATCTTTAATAAAATTCTCATCATTGCCATACATCATATAGTCATGGAGCATGGCTATATACCAAATCGAAAATGGCGAAATAATCATTGGATTATTGGCCGGATACCTTGCAAGAGTGAGGCCTTCAGGAACTCTGGAATAATCTAAAATATTGATCGCATTTCGTAACAAGCGATCGTCTCCTGTATTATACAACGAAATTAAACCTTGAATGCGGGTATCTCCAACATATTGTAATTGTTCATAATATGGGCAGTCCATGTAGGTTTCGGTGGCACATAGCCTGGCAGTGCGCCAGCCAATCTCCATTATTTTTTGCAGATCGGGTCGATCTGTTTCAAGTTTTGCTTTCAGCTCAAAGGGATATCCTGTAAAATTCCCATAGATATCATTGATCACCAATGGGCTGGTTCCGGTAGTTACTTTTATTTGTAAATAACGAAATGTTCTCCATGAAAGTGAGGTAAACTGCTGATCTTTTGTCCCATTTGAAATAATACAATCATATCTTCCTTTCATTATTTTACCTTCTACCTCATCTCTATTACCTTTTTCAAAAGGGAGGGATTCAAATAGAGCTTCAGCATACTCTAATATAATTTCAGCATGCTTTCCCTCACTGAAAATGAGCGTTGGATAGGCATTAGTCAGGAATGTTTGATCGAGCAAAAGCGTAGCGGTCGTTTTAGCAGGAATCGTAATTGAACTTGGTTTAGCAGGAAAGGATCCTAAAACTTTCACTCCTTCAGCTTTAACCAGCTTGGGGATACGCTGTAGCTTCATCTCCATTTGAGGTAATTTTGAAGGAATCAGTAACCAACCATAAGCACTGCCATACCCAATCATATCCTTTGGATAGCCTTTGGTAATTTCATTTGCATTTACCCAGGAACTATCTTCAAAATCTAATTCGCTCCAGGCATGTATTTGCTTATTCATATCGACCAATTCACCAGGACCGGCCCTGTACGAAGTTGAAGGCAAATTGATTTCAATTGGAGTATAACTTGTGTCTTGTATACATTGCCACGATTTATCGGTGTTCAGCGCACGGGCCTCCCGAATTCCTCCTTGCAAAATAAAACCCGTTTGAAAAGTCATATTGGCTTCAGGACGGAACTCCCCTTCATTCCAGACTTTCGCTGCAACAATATTTTTCCCAGACTGTAGAAAAGGTGCTAAATCAACTTGTTTATAGTTCCAATGTGAAACATCTCCTCGTGCAGGGCCCATCGAAACCAATTTCTGATTGACAAAGAGCATGTATCTGTTATCTCCGGATACATACACCGGAAATGTTTCTGGTATGTTTTCCAAATCAAAATTTTTCCGAAATAAATAGACACCATAACCGGATGGATTAATATCTGGCACACTAATCCATTTTGCTTTCCACTTTTTTTGCAAGTAGATTTCATCCACTATCTGAGCATTTGTTGAAACAGACAAAAATAAATTTATTAAAACAACTGTCAATTGAACAAAGTTTCTCGACCTGTAATATTTCTCTATATTTTTCATATACTAATTAACAAACATACATATTCATGATTCACTATATATTAAGAACCTTGTATCACCCCAAAAAGAATTCAACACTAATATCCAGGCACTAACTTTCTTGAAATAATTGCTTTATCACCCAATGATGGATTATAAGGTCTTATCTCATACTTGAAAGACATTTTTTCCTCCTTTAAAACATATTCTCTTAAAGCTAATGGGCCACAAGCAGCGGATCCCAAACCTAAATGTGAAGCGTCGATAGTGATAATTGATTCAGGTCTGGCTTTCAATTGATATGGATAATTCGCCTTGCTCAAATCAGTCGGACGGAAATGTAAAGCACTAAAATTTAGAAGAGTGCTATCAGCCACAAACATAAGACCATTACCAGTTCGGTTAGTTACGGTAAACCATCTGACTTCGCTGCGGTTGCCCATTTCCTGAGGACGGGCATAATACTCTTCCATATCTGTCGTGGTAGTATGATATCTCCCAATATAAGCACCATCCATCCGATCCCGATAATTTTCGAATGGACCTGCTCCAAAATATTCAATATTCTCAAACCCCTCAGGCATTTGTAAAATATGACCTACGCGTGGTAGCATCCCAAGCTTATCATCTGGTTCAACAGTTGTTTCAACTTTTATGATCCCATTGACAAAAACAGTATACTTGGTGTGGGAATTAATATGATAGCTTGCTGAAGTTGAGGAAACCATGTGTACATTTACCTCAATCGCTTTATTATTAACTTGCTTATAATCTAAACATGTCACCTGATGCGTCAAATGAGCCAATTGAAATTGGTTCCATTTCATAGCAATTCCTCGACCATTAGCTAGATCGTTGTCCGTTGGCGCCCGGTATAAACTTAGCTGTGGTCCAGCTACCTTTTTGTCAGTCAAAGTATCCCAGTAAACAACCGGTGTTTCCACATTTACGCCATGAATAGCTTCTTGATCTGTATGTAGCAGATTCATGGAATTGAATTGATAATCGGTAATAGTACCGGCCTTTTTACTAAAGCAAACTTTAAATAATTTCCCTGATAATATCAGAGAATCACCTTTTTCTTCAAACTTAAGCACTCCAAATCCATCCAAACTCAACACCTTTGAATCTGGCACATCAAAAGGAATCAAAAATTGCTCACTGGCAACCTCATATCCAGATTTAGCCCATGATTCATCTTTAGATAGACGAAAGCTCACCCGTAAAAAATACTCAGCCCCTGTCTCATAATCCGGAGAATTGAATGGAATTATCACCTCTTTTGTGCACCCTGACTCTAAATCAAGTTTTTCGATAACACCATCCTGAATAACCTTTCCATCACATGTTAACTCCCATATTGCATCAAATTTTTTAAGGTTTATAAACTGATAATTATTCGTGACCTCTATTTTACCTGAAACCACATCATGAGATTTTAAGCTTATGTATTGGTAACATTTCTTCACATTTTGCATTTTAGGAGTAATTTGCCTGTCGGGTGTTGTTAGCCCATTCATCAGAAAATTCCATCGCGTGGGACGGTCTCCAAAATCACCTCCATAAGCGAAATAAGTCTTTGTTGGTTCTCCCGGAACTGGCCTTGCGATACCTTGGTCAACCCAATCCCATATACAACCGCCAATTAGCCTTGGATACTGCTCAAACATATCGCAATATTCTTTCACTGATCCCGGGCCATTACCCATAGCATGTGCATATTCGCAAACAAAAAAAGGTTTACTTTCTTCTGATTTAGCTTTTCTTTTTAATGAACCTATTGTAATATACATCTCTGATTCTACGTCTGCATGATCGTTATCTCCTTGATAATGCACAGGGCGAGTTTTGTCAATTGCTTTAATTGCCTGATAACTCGCAGCAAAATTAGAACCGGAACCAGCTTCATTTCCCATTGACCACATAATGATTGAGGGATGATTCTTATCCCGTTCAACGGACCTGACATTTCGATCAACATGAGCCTTTTCCCATCTAGGGTCACGGGCAAGTCGTCCATCCTTATCACCTCCCATGCCATGCGATTCAACATTCGCTTCCGCAACAACATATAATCCGTATTCATCACACAAACGATACCAATCGGGATGATTAGGAAAGTGAGAAGTGCGGACTGTATTAATATTCAGTTGCTTCATTAACTCAATATCCTTCTGCATCATCTCTAAACCAATAGCACGTCCATCATAGGGATCATGTTCAACTCGGTTAACACCTTTCAGAAGGATGCTTTTCCCATTAATAAAAAGCTGTTGGTCTTTGATTTCAATTTCCCTAAAGCCAAAATTAGATTGCAGAACTTCAGTAACATTTCCATCCGAGGATTTCAAAATAAAAAATACATCATACAAGTTAGGTCGTTCTGCCGTCCATAGTTTGGGAGCCCCAACTTCACTGATAATTGTTTGCGTAAGACCGTTCTTCGAGACCTTCGTCATTGGAATAGAGAACAACGATCTTGCTGTATTTAAGTCTTTACCCTTTTCTACTAATAAAGCATCTAATTGACCTCCATCCTTACCTCCATTTTTTTTAATTTCAAGGGTTGTTTGGATAGTGGCCGAACTGAAATCATCATTAAAATCTGCTTGGAGAAAATAGTCACTGATATGAATCTTAGGTACAGCATAAAGAAATACGTCGCGATAAATACCAGATAGACGCCAGAAATCTTGGCATTCAAGGTAACTTCCGTCACTCCAACGGTAAACTTTCACAGCCAAAGTATTTTTCCCTGACTTGATATATTTAGTGATATTAAATTCTGCAGGTGTCATACTGCCCTCACTATAACCCACTTTCTGTCCGTTCACCCAAACATACATGGCACTTTGAACACCGTCGAAATGAATAAATACTTCCCTCTCATCCCAATTTTCGGGAATTTCAAAGTCACGTCGATATGAACCTACAGGATTGGGTAAATCATTTTTCGTGAAATTACTCGGAATATCTTTCCCCATAACATAAGGAGGATTCTTCTCGAACGGGTAGACTGTATTTGTATATATAGGTTTACCATACCCCCGTAATTGCCAATTGGAGGGAACATCGATATCATCCCAATAGCTGACATCAGTAGCGGGTTCCTGAAAGTTTGCAGGAGCTAAATCGGGATGTTTTACCCAATTAAATTTCCACATCCCATTTAGCGACAGAAAGTAGGGTGACCCATCGACATAGCCTAACTGAGCCTGTTCCAAAGTTCCATATGGAATATAAAAGGCATGCCCCTTTTCTTTATTAATACCAATAACCTGTTCATTTTCCCAATCGTTTTGTTGAGCAAACACTAAAAGTGTTCCCATAACGAATATGAAACAGATCACAATTTTCCTAAAAACAGAGAGTAATTCCAATACTTGAATTGGAACAATGTTAATAAGTAGAAAACACTGTCGAAAAATAGATGAAACATTACCTCTTAGCTCGAATGAAATTGTCATTTTTTTTGCTGTAATAAATTTCATGCATTCGTATTTAATTTTACCTTTTCTCATTTCTTCTTTTCTTTTATTGAAATTCGATTGAATCCCGGCTTTAATGGAATTTGCCCATCCTTTGATCGAACAGCAATTTTATTTACCATTACCTTTGATTTTTCACCCTTTGCAATCAAACTAAATTCCCCTTCCATTCCCTGTGGTAATTCCAAAATAAAAAGTTTTGTCCTTCCGTTTTTTTGCTTGAATTCTGCATTTATTGGCCCTTTTATTGTTGGAACTTTTATGGTAGAAAATGACAAGTTAGACATTTGCGGACTTACCTGAACTTTTTCAAAGCCAGGTTCAGCCGGTGTAATTCCCCACATATATCGGGTAACAATATTACCGGGAGCAGTCCCCCAAGCATGATTCCAATCAGAGTTCGACTTGTATTTCATATCCCAAGCTTCCATAGCCATGGTTGAACCAACGCGGATCATGTTCCACCAGCTGCGATCGCTAGTTGAAGTCATTAGATCAAGGGCATAGCTAGCTTCTCCTGCCCGATACAAGCCTTCCAGCAAATACTGCGCACCATAAACACTGCATGCCATCTTGCGTGTTTTTACAAAAGCAACCACAGAGTGCTTGTATTTTTCAGGAACCAATCCGAATGCAAGCGGCAACATATTCGAGTGAATGGAGCCATGCGTTGACCCAATTCCGTCGATATAAATCCCCTTTTCTTTGTTGAACAGTTTTTCGTTGATGGAATACTTTGACTTTTCAGCCATCCGCGAAAAAAATTTGGCATCGTCTTCTTTATTTAGTACTCCGGCAAGTTCTGCCATGATACACATATTCTCATAGAAAAAACAGTTAACTACAGTATTAACAGGTAGCATTTCGTGCCCATCACGCTCCCCTGCTTCGTTAGCCAATTCCCATCCCGAATCCTTTTGGGCAGGAGGCCAGTCCACAATATCTATTAGGCGTTGAGTCGTATCAGTAAAACCAATTTTATGCATAAACTCACCCGTTACTTTATCCGAATAAGAACTGATCAAACCGTCTTTGTCAGCAAGCTGGTACAAGGTCTTTTCTTTTAATTGTTCATAGTGACAAGAAATCAGGCTTGTATCTCCGGTGTAGTAATAATCCTGATAAACCATTAGTATGGTATGCAATAACCATTCTGTCGGCCAGGTTGGATAATCGACAAAGTGCTTAATTGTTTCTTTTGCCATGCCGTATTCATGGTCGACACAATAATGACTTAACTGGTTAATGTATGCATCTGCTTCGTAGGGAATCCGTTCCCGATCACCATCGACATAAATTCCAGCAAAACTGGTGGCCTTTATCGTATATTTACATAAATCCCAGACCTGATTCAATATAGTATCTGAACTCACAAATGAGCTTGCACTATCATTAAAACGATAGTTGTATCTTTTTTGTCTGATTGCTACATCACTTATCGGAACATTCAGTTTCTCGATTTCGCAATACCTAAAAGGCATAATTACACCAAATGAATCAGGTAAGGCTATCGCTTGCGATTTTGTATTTCTACGGTCTCGTTGTAATGACAACACAAATTTTTCATTCACTGGAATATCCGTCACCATTACTTTTTGATAGCGGATCGTGCCACCCGGCTTCCGGTCAATTGTTCCATCCTCGGCCAATTTTTCACCCAAGTGCACGATAAGCGTATCTGTTTGAGGCGATTTAATTTCAATTATTAAAGTTCCAAAGGCATCTTTCCCAAAATCGAAGAAATAATGTTCATCTGATAATTTTGCTATCCGATCTGGTTTAATCATTGAGGCCTGAAACATATTCTTCTCCTCCGTATCGTTATTTTGTGCCTGACAATTCAAACAATGAATGACTATCAAGCAGACAACCATAAATTCTCTCATTTTTAACAGCGATTTTAATATTGATTCAAATAATAGATTCTCACTGGTTTTCATTTTCAGTTCATCCAAAAAATACACATGAGCCTTTTCAGAATCCCGGACTGTTTATATCCATCAGTTTTCAAATTTTACCCAGTCTAAACTCATTGTCGCGTTCTTATCTCCCTTAAACACGAAGTAGACATCGGTTTTACCGACGAACTGATCCAGCTCACAAGCAATTTCCTGAAAAGAATTAGGTGTAACAGCTTCCGGTAATGCAACTTTGCCCAACATTCTTCCTTCTGGAGAGCCAACTCTCACCTCAAGTCTACCGCTTTTACCTTCAGTTGACATTCGAGCAACAAGTGTATTTTTTTTTTCATCAAATGTCATATTCGCGAATCGCACCCAATTGCCGTCCCTGATATCGCCCAAATAATATCCATCCGGTTTATTTCCTCGCTTACGAATATCTCCTGACACTTCGTAAAACCACTCTGCTTCAATTTTAGGCCAGCCTGCATTGTATTGTCCCATGCCATTAGAGAAATGCTCATCCAGAAAATCGGTATCGGTTACGACCAATCCATCATCTCCAATGTGACAGTAGGTAATGATTGTTTCACGATATTTATAGGCCATATCCTGGTAATAACACCACATATGATAAAACTGACCTTTCCATTCAAAAAAGCAGCTATGCGCCAAAGCTCCCAACTTATAGCCGCGTCCAACTTTCCCCTTACACTCATAGGGACCATAAACATTTTTTGAAGTCGCATACTTATTACCCCAACTAAGATAATAAGTATCCTGATATTTAAAGAGGTAATTCTTATCTTGCCATCCTGGTGCACGCTCCCATTCCGGACCATTTATTATAATCAGCCTAGGTTTCTCAACCAATGAAATCATATCAGCATTTAGTTCAGCGATATGATAACCGCCTCCATCTTTACTGCCATAGACTATATAGGGAGTTCTGTTCTCATCATTATCAATAAAAATTGTCGGGTCGTGCATCGGTGCCACCAATGGTTTCCCAAGTGCATCTTTAAATGGCCCTGCCGGAGAATCCGACTCCATTACACCAATACTTCGAATATTATCAGAAAAATAAAAATAGTATTTCCCGTTACGCTGGGCTGCATCCCCTGCCCAACAATCGGTGCTGTTATCGTCCATGTAATTATCTTTTGGCAAAACAACTCCCCGCTGAGTCCAGTGGACGAGATCTGTTGTTGAAAAAATCCGCCAGTCTTTCATGACCCAGGTTGTATCCTTTTTGCTAAAATCATGCCCACAGTACAAGAAAACAGTATCGTTAAAGACGCGAATATGGCCATCTGAGATCCCAATATCTCCAATAATGGGATTTTGAGCTTTAGCAGCTATGCTAACTAAAACAGACAATAAGAATATGCTTAACTTTTGCTTCATGTTGAATTATGTTTATAATAGTCAATTTTAAAATATCCGAGATACCAACATCGTTGCACTATTCTACCTCTATCTTTTTAGTGCCATTAGTTATACCTGCTTCATTAAATGCATCAATACTGAAATAATAACTCACTCTTTTATTTAGACCTGTAAGTTGTACTGAATCCTGCCCGTATACCATGACTGAGGTGTATAGCTTGTCGCTGGCTGTTCCATAATTAACTACATATCCAGTAGCAGAATCATCAAGGGTCCATTTCACCAAAGCCTTTCGGGAATTGTCATAATCGCGCTTAACTTCGAATTCATTAATCTTTTTCGGCTTTTTGCCTTTTTGCATTCCAAAAATCCGTAAATCGAAAACTGAAAATTTACCATCACCGGGTACATCTTTCACATTTTCAATCTTGATGTATTTAGCTTTCACTGGTTTTGCAAACTCAATGTAATCATGACAAGCATCTCTCGCATTATTGCTCTTGTCAACCACTACTTCCCAATTCTTCCCGTCGATCGATGCCCACACCCGATAAGCGTATATGTTTGTGCTATCTGGATTTAGTAATGCTTCATGATCGGCAAAATTGATCTGAATAGCTTTAATTGCAGTTACTTTGTCATCCAATTCCACACTAAGCCATTCGCCTTTATTCCCAGTCTTGGCGGACCACCAGGTTTTTACATTTTCATCAAAAGCATCCATAACCGGATATTGCTCCAAAAAAGAAGAGGCGCTAGCTTTTTTATTGTAGGACAATAACATCCAGCCTGTAAAAAGACTTTCTTTTTTTGGGTTCATTTTACCGGATGGTATTATCGTAGGATAATCGCCAAAAGCAGTGTAGGTACGTAACACCCCTTCTTTATCGAAACTTGCGGGAAACAAGCCCAAACGACGCTCAAAATTCCCTCGCATTCCAATACTTAAACTCGTCACATGCCAGTAATTTCCATATCTATCTTGAATTGTAGCACTATGCCCGGCACCTCCTATAAATCCACCCGGTTTATAGGAGAATGGGCTGTAAGTTTCATATTTAAAAGGTCCTATAGGAGAGTCGGCAGTATAAACTCCATCAGCATAAGTTTTAAACTCGGTTCCGTTTGAAGCATATTGGAGATAATATTTCCCCTTATATTTTGTCATCCATGGTCCCTCATTATACCCATTCTCTCCTGTTTCATTTTTTGCGCCGAACACTTCCCATCCATACTCGTCAGGGTTATGACGGATACATATCACCGGTTCTGTTTTTGGTTGCATGTTTTCATCCAGTTCAACCACCCTTATTGGCTCTGTTTCTTTATTGGAACACCCCCAGTATAAATAAACTTTACCATCATCATCCTGAAAGAATTGAGGATCCCAAACATCCATCGGGAGTTTTTTATCCATTCTCTTCCAATCATCTTCAAAAGGATTTGTTGTATAATAAATATAATCTTTCATTCGTGAAGAAGCCAAATAATAAACCGTATCGTTGATGGCAATTACACCCGGCGCATATTTTAAGATCGGAAGAGTTTCTGTTCGTACATATTTCCAGTCCAGCATATCGACCGAATACCAATATCCACCAGAACGAGAAGCAAATAAAAAGTAATTCCCTTTATACATGATCATTGCAGGGTCTGCCGCTTCTCGCGAGGAAGACCAGAACCTGTAATTCAGATTCATCGGGTTACAAAAAGTTCGCTGTTGGGCACGAGCCTCAGCCGTGAACAACAGCATTAAAACAGATGCAAATGCAACAATATATTTATTCATCATAGTCTACTTAATGTAATGTTATTTTTACCCGATCTTTATCCATGCCGGCGGCTATGGCTTCCAAAATTATTTCACCGGGTATTCCTGTTGGCCTGACAATGACCATTCCTTTCCCTTGATAAACTTTCTTTTTAGGCTGCTGAAAACTGGATATGTCTATGGGATTTCCATTACCAACTCCTGCAATTTCGCCCGGACCAGTGATTGTGTAATTGATCTCGATATCATCGGCATAAGGAACAAGATTGCCTTCAGCATCAACAATTTCGACTGAAACATAAGCCAAATCATTCCGATTCGCTTTGATAGTCGTTCGGTCGGCAATCAGTCGAATGGCAGCAGGTTTTCCAACTGTTTTCAACAATGTTGACGATACTTCTTTTCCATTCTCATAAGCTTTAGCAACCAATGTACCCGGTTGATAAGGCACATTAAAAAGCGCTGTTATCGAAGTGTCTGCTATCGCTTGTTCTCCAATCAGTTTTCCATTCAATTCGAGTTTCACCAATTTACTTTTGGTATACACACGAACCTGTAGCGTGTCGCCTTCCGAACCCGCCCAACTCCAGCTTTTCAACTCATCGGGCCATCCCCAGTCGTTCACGTAGTATCTCATTCCTTCCGGAACTTCAAGCTTTTGAACCATCATCTCAATTGGGCTCCGATCCCAAACCACATCGCGATAAAAGGATTGTGGTTTTTTATTGCCAACAAAATCGAGGTCGCCACAAAAGGCGTTAAACCAAGGCCATTGAACAAATGTCTTTCTTTGCTTCCCCTTAATAAATCCCGTATTGGCACATCCTGCTTCTCCTCTATAGTCCATAGCCGTCCACACAAAATCGCCAATCAGATAAGAGTGCTTTTGCAATAATTGCCATATTTCATATGCCTTTGAAGGATAGGATTCTGTTCCCAACATAATTCGATCGGGGTATTTTTCATGATCCGCTTCGTATTTTTCATCCATATAATTGTACCCGCCAACTTCAAGAATGTCAAAGATTGCAGGAGTGTGTTCTTCCCAGTTATACGTCCTGCGGGCATCCCAAAAATCACAAACGGCTTCGGTAACCTTACGGGTAGGATCTAACACTTTTACCCGATCCAGCAACATTTGGGTAATCTGAAGTCCTTCGTCCGAAGCACGTTCACGGATTTCATTCCCGATACTCCAAAGAATGATTGATGGGTGATTACGATCCCGATGGATCATCGCGGTCAAATCCTTATCCCAGTTTTCTTCAAAATAGAGATGGTAATCATCCTGAAATTTGGTTTTCTTCCAGGCATCAAAAGCTTCGTCAATCACATACATTCCTAAGCGGTCGCAAACTTCTAACAAAACGGATGATGGGGGATTGTGGCTCATCCGGACGGCATTAAATCCACTCTCCTTCAATAATTTAATCTTCCGCTCTTCTGCGGCCTCTATTGATATCGAACCTAATGATCCGTTATCGTGATGGATGCACCCGCCTTTCAAAAGCACCGGTTTACCATTGACCAGCAGCCCATTTTTCGCGTCAATTTTGATATCACGGATTCCAACAGGAAGAGATACCTTGTCAACAGTTTTCGCTTTTTGTTGAATTTCAACCTGAACAGTATATCGATTGGGTGAATCGGCCGACCACAGGGCTGGATTTTCAACCATCAGCACCTGGCTGGTTTCAAGTGTTTCACCTGCGGCTATTGTCACCTTGCTTTCGCCTTTGCCAACGTTATGACCTTCGGCATTAAACAGTTGGGTAAAGAGGATAAAGTCTTCGTCTTTTTTTTCACCGTTAGTAATTGTTGTAGCAACATTTACTTTTGCCGACGTTTCCGATACCTCCGGAGTTGTAACATTTACACCCCAGATGTCGATATGCAATGGATTCACGACCGTTAATTGAACATGACGATAGATACCAGAACCGGCATACCAACGGCTATTTTTTCCTTCATTCCGAACCTTAACGACCAGTACATTTTCCTGACCTGGAAGATTCAGATAAGGGGTTAATTCATAATTGAAAGGCGTATAGCCGTATGGGTGATTCCCCAGATGATGACCATTGATCCAAACATCGGAATTCATATAGACGCCATCGAACTGAATAAAAATGTTCTTGCCTTCTTCTGCTTTCGATAATTTGAACGATTTCCGGTACCAACCTGTACCGCCGTATGTAAATCCATCGAACGTTTGGCCATCAGATTTCCGGTAAAACGGGCCGACAATCGAATCGGGGATTTGAATGGCAACATCTTCGGTACTCCAGTCGTGAGGCAAATCCAACTTCCGCCAACCCGAGTCATCGAAATCCGGTTTTTCCGGACCTGATTCGATACTATCCAATTTAAAGGACCATCCTTCATCGAATAGTCTTGTGCGAAGATTTGAGTCGGTTTGTGCCATCAGATTTGTACTGACAACGGCAAATATGAAACACAAACTAATTTTTAGGATCCCTTTTGTTATTCGTTTTTCCATTTTATTTCATTTTAAAGATTTCACTACCAGCCAACAGGAACGCTCCTGTTCCATAGAGTTCCGTATTATCAGAAAAGTCACGGTTACTTGGACGATCGCCGGCTCCCTGAACATAGTTAACCCGACCTTCGTCACTGACACAATTTGTTAGACCCTTCCAAGCTTTACAAGCTGCTCTTTTAAATTTTTTCCCTTTCAACAATCCTGAATTTATACCATAAACCAAACCATAGCAAATCAATCCACTCCCACTGACTTCGCCATTTGGATAGGCAGAGATGTCTAGTAATCCGGAACTCCACAAACCATCTTCACGCTGAATTTCAACTAAACGGGCAGCCATTTGGCGAAAAAGATTTTCGTAAAACGGACGTTCCGGATAATCGGAAGGGAGTTCCTTCAACATACGAGCTAACCCGGCAATAACCCAACCATTTCCACGCGACCAAAACAGTGGTTTTCCATTGGCTTCGAACAAATCCGTTCGATCATTTTTAATCGTAAAATTCAAATCGCGGGCAAACAGATGTTCTTCCTTATTGTAAAGCATTTCATAAGCCTGGCGATATAACTCGTCATTGTATTTCAAGTAATCCGGACGGTCAATAAGCTGTCCCAATTTAACCAACACTGGAGGAGCCATAAACAAGGCATCTGCCCACCAATACTTGATCTGCTCGATCCCTTTTACCGGGTAAGGTTCCTTTACAAAACGAGCTAAAGTATCAATCATCGGCTGAAGCATTTTCTGCTTTTTCTCAATCAAATACAAGTCAATGTAGGTTGAGGAAATGGCAATATCGTCGGCATGGAAAAAGCGTTTGTAAGGAGACCAGTTCGTCGACTTTCCGTTTTCCATCATCGCCCCGTACATGAATGATGATTGTGTCACTTCCCATGCGGCATATAATCCGGTGAAAAACACCGCGTTTGTCCAATCGTTTGGAGCCCGCCGCTTGGGATTATCCAGTTGCCATTTTGCCACCTTATTCAAAACAGAACGAACGTATTCCGGCTGACAATAATCAACCTTCGTTTGAGCCGTTGCCCCCAATGTGAGTGCCAAGAGCAAAAGACAACTGATCCTTCGCTGAATTCGTGTTTTCATTTCAGTCTAGAATTTATGGGTTAACATGTCTTCAACTGCCTCAAAATAGCCTTTCGATTCGGCCAGACCTGGTAGCGGATCTTTCCGGTTTTCTTCCAGCTCGAAACTACAAGTACCTGCATAGCCAACTTCCGTTAACATTTTCACAAAGTCCGGAATATGCAGAACGCCCTGTCCTATCACGCAACTTCGACCTGTTTTATCGGCAGCAGTGACATCTTTGAGTTGAATATCCAGAATCCGTTCTTTGTATTTCCTCAGGCTTTCAGCAGGATTCGATCCACCGCGCATTTCATGTCCCATATCCAAACAAACGCCGATTCGGGTGTCCAAATCCTTAATATGCGCAATAACATCAACAGCATTTGGAAACATCGGGACGTCTCCCCCATGCACATGAATAGCAAACTTGATGTTATATTCTCTGACCTTTTGTTCGACATAAGGGAGTAGTTCATATTGAGGAACACCCACAATCAGATCAACACCAACACGTTTCGCATAATCGAAAACCCGATCAATCTCTTCCTGCTTGTTCAAATAAAACAGACCAACACTATTGGCAATGATACCGTTTCCGGCTAGTTTTTGGTGGAATTCAACGATCTGCTCATTGGTGCTTTCAAAGGGCAAATGTTTTTCCTTAACCGATAAATAGTGGATATTCAATCGACTGACCATATCAATCATTTCATCAGTATTGAACTTGATGAAATTGGAGCCAAGGATTCCTATTTTATACGGCCTTTCCTCTCGCTGTGAAACAGTATTCTCCAATGTTTGGGAGTAGACCCTGTTTTGACCTACCAAACAAGCAAGAATCAAGAACAACACGGATCGTTTCAAATGTAATGATTTCATTTCGTTTATATTTTACAAGTTTATTCGTTCTTTTTCGCCATCAATTTCAATATCCAGAAAACTCAATTTTTGAGTTGGATCGGAACAGATTATTTTCGGTTTATTTCCGTTAGGTTGATATTGGATGATAAACAACCCGGGTTGCTCACAACTAAAGTTTAAATCATGAGGTAGTTGCATGCTTAATACTGAATAGGCTGCGATAAAAACCTTCTTTTCTTTGGGAAGATATATCACCTGTGCCTCCTTGGTATTCGATAAAACCTGAATCGATTTTGTATCGAACCGGGCTGTCTGGACTGCGGTTGTAGCCGGGAGAATGACATATTGATAGTGTGAGTTTTGCGATTTTACGCCGTGATCCACCCATAAAAAGACAACCTCCTTTGTTTCTTTCATATCTTCGGGATACATACCCATGATATCGTGCCAGGAAGCAGTTCTTGATTCACTGCCTGCAAATGCCTTTTCTGCCTGAAAAATAATGTAACCCGTTTTATGGTGAAAGAAACGAACCTCATTTGCATCTATCAATTCCGTATTTCCGACTGGTGTCCATTTATTTTTGTTTAGACGTAGCAAATCGTTTTTTTTCAAACATTGCTCGATTGAAGTGGTCACAACACAGGCACTGTCGGTGGTAATTCCGGTGCCAAGACATAGCACATAATCTTCGGTAAATATCCAGGACTTTTGTGCCGTCAATCCGTCACGAACCAATTGCATGACGGTCATGCCCGTCTCACCATCGTTCACATTGCCAACAAAATCGCTTTGACTTCGATACCCCCCAAACGTCAACTTTTTTAAGGGCACTTCAGATTCGAAAGCAGTAATTCCTGGAAGCTTTCGCCAGTCCCATACCGGAAAAATGTTGTTGTACTCATCTCCGTCCGCGTAGGTATACGTTGAACCATCGGATATATAATATCCCTTTTTATTGTCACTATTGCCTGCTTCACCACCAATTGTACGGGTAGAAGACATTCTTACTGAAGTCATCCACAGCGGGCGCCGACAGACAGTTTGATCGGAGTTACGGAAATGATATACGCCTTGCATGCCTGGTACTTCATCCGTAGATTTGAAACTGCTTTTCAGAAATTCTTCGTACTGATTTCTATTTTTTGAATCGACATTAGCCAAAGCATTGGCCGAAAAAGCAACCGATAACGCTTTATGTTGTTGTGATTGTTTAAAGAACTGCCTGCCCAAACAATTGACATCCATATTTCCTTTCCAAATAATGCGCTGAAAGCCTTTATTGATTAAATCGGAAAGAATATTCAACTGATTTTGCTCCATCGCCAGCGAGGTACCAGCGAAAGTCTTAGCCCAGAAACTCATGTCGGCGATGAATGCAGCCCCGTAATTGCCAAATTGTTGCTGTTTCCCGTGTTGGTGGTAACTGTAATCATATTGAATTCCCTCGTCACGAGGTCCGGTTGGTCCCATGACAACCATTGAGATAATCGTATCCCTGGCCTGCTTAATCAAGTCGTAATTGTTCTCCAACAGACCACGAACCAACACATTGCCTGATAACCAGACTTTGTTTTGACCGGTTGTCCCAATTTTAGAAGCCGCCATCGCCTGAATTGCTTCTGCCTTTTGGGTGGGGCTCATGCGATCTTCAAACAAAATGAAGATTGGAGCCAATGCTTTTGGAATGCCAATATCGTTATACCACCAATCACGCTGATGACCAACTCTTTTGGATCCATCGATACAGACTATCTTTTTGTCGAACCAGAAATCCAATGCTCTGCTAATAGCCGATTCTAGCTGCTCGGATTGGTAAAATGACGATTTTTCAAATCGGTACTGTTTGCACATCAACAGCAGACGTTCTAAATGACGCTTGGGTTGCCATCCCGAAGTCTCAGTTGTATTATAGTCAATATCAGGCCATGAACCATCTGCGAGTTGATTCTGAAGTATGGTATTTACGTCCTTCGGATCGGCCGGATATCGTTGCATTAATTCAACAACCATCTGATCTGAAACCAACATCTCTCTGGGCAGCTCAATCAGTCGTTGAATCAATTCATCCTCCCCTTTAGAAAGAATCAAACTGATATAATTTTGTTTCAAGTTCTCTACATCAAATGCACCAGTTGGCATGTTAGAATTATTTTGCGCAAATAATAGCACAATGGCAAAAAACAAGGCCATCAACGAGCAAAACTTTATTGTAAGTTTCTGAAGTTTCATAATTACCTTAAATCTATTTTACATTTCACCAAGACAATTTGACTACCTTTATTCCAGTTTATCGAGCCTTAATTTCGATGGAATCGCTTTTCAATCCGTCAGCCTTGGCATTCAGCACAATCGTTCCGGATCCTCCCTTGGGGCGAACAATGGCCAGCGCTTTACCATGAAATACTTTCTTCCGGAATTGCTGCATACTGGAAACATCGACAAAATTTGAATTACCAACACCGGCTAATGCTCCATTTCCGCTTACAAAAAACTCAACTTCTATATCATTCACATAAGGAACCACCTTGCCATCTGCGTCAATTACCTCAACACGCACATAGGATAGGTCGTTTCGATCTGCCTTTATTGTTGAACGATCGGCGACCAGGCGGATTGCGACAGGCTTTCCAGTTGTTACCAGTTCTGTCGATGAAATTTGCTTGCCATTATTGTAACCAATAGCAAGCAATTTCCCTTGTTGATATGGCAACTTAAATGAAACCGTAATACCATCATCCGGCTTTTGTTGTTTGGCTATTTCTTGCCCATTCAAGAATAGTTTAACAGTCTCGCAACTGGTATACACTTCAACTTGCAAGCTATCACCATCCATTCCAGGCCAACTCCAACTCCTATGCACATCGGGCCATCCCCACCAGCTCTCAAATTCGTATTGGCCATCCGGAATTGGTTTACGAACGAACATTTCTATTTTACTTCGTCCCCAAACCACATCGCGATAGTACGATTGTGGTTTCTTGTTTCCTATCAAGTCAATATCGCCACAATTGGCATTATACATTGGCCATTCAATGGTCGTCCTTTTCCCCGGTTCATTAAAAAATTCGGAGACGCCTAGCCCAGCTTCCCCCATATAATCGACTGCTGTCCAAACAAAATCTCCAATCACATTGGGCAATTTTTCAACAAAAGGCCATGCCTGATCAGCTTGATTAGGGTAGGATTCAGTCGTCACCATCACCCTATCTGGATATTTTTCATGATCCTCCTCAAAACGATTCCACTGGTAATTGTATCCACACACATCAAGATCGGCAAACGCTTCAGGTGTCCTTTTTTCCCATTTCGGGGTTCGGTTTATTCCTTCTGTTACAAAGCGGGTTGAATCTATTGATTTGACAATCTCTTTCAGCTGATGTCTTGTTGCATAACCCAGCGAATCAACTCGTTCTCTAATTTCGTTTCCAATGCTCCAAAAAATTACAGACGGATGATTTCGATCACGCAATAGAATATTGGTCAAATCTCTTTTGTACCACTCCTGAAAATATTGGCTGTAATCATCCTCCGTCTTTTTGTTGTTCCACATATCGAACGCTTCATCCATCACTAACATGCCCATTCTATCGCAAACATTCAGAAATGTCCTGGAAAACGGATTGTGGGCAGTCCGAACAGCATTAAAGCCACTCGCTTTCAATATCTCTAACTTTCGTTCGACAGCTCTTTCTATATCGATCGCTCCGATGGGGCCATTATCATGATGGATGCAACCACCGTGCAACAGTGTAGGAATGCCGTTAATGGTCAAGCCGTTCTCTGCATTAACATTGACATCTCGAATTCCGAAAGGAATAATGACAGTATCTGAATTTTTCTTCTTCTCCTTTATTCTAACCCTCGCTTGATACATGTTCGGGCTATCCGGACACCACAAAACAGGATTTGAAACAGTTAGCAGCTTTTCCACTACGCTTTTTTTGTTTGCAACAGTTTGAACTGAATTCTCGGATGTTGCAACAATTTCTCCTTTTGCATCAATCAGTTCAATCTCCAGATCGACTGTTTTATCCTTTTCTTCGGAGTTATTAATTGTTACAGATAGAAGAACATCTGCTATGTCTTTCCGAACAGTTGGTGTTGTAACAAACACGCCCCACACGTCGATATGTACTGTTGGAACGACCTCAAGCCAAACTTCTCGTGTGATTCCCGAACCAGAATACCAGCGACTGTTAATGCCTTCGTTTTTTACTTCAACGGCGATGATTTTATCTTTCCCGGATTCATTCAGATACGGTGTTAAATCGTAGTAAAAAGGGGTATAACCATTCGGTCGATTACCGAGATGATGACCATTAATCCATACATCAGAGTTCATGTAAACTCCGTCGAAACACAGATAGACGATCTTCCCTTTGTCAACTCTATTCAGTTGAAAAGACTTACGATACCATGCTGTTCCGCCCACTGTAAAACCAGTGTTAAAGCCGCTAACTGCATTTTTGTCAAATGGCCCAACAACAGAATCAGATTGATTGGGTAAGTCTTCGATACTCCAGTCATGAGGAATATCAACGATCCGCCAAGCAGAATCATCGAATTGAGGACGCTCCATTCCGGTCTGATTAAAGTCTTTAGAAAATCTCCAGCCATGATTCAATTCACGAATCCGTTCACGCCCTTCAACTTGGGCATTGACGTTGCCAGATAGCAATATCAAAGCAAACAGTACAAAATGTTTAAACTTCATTTGATAATTCATACTAGTTATTTTTGCCAATTAAACTGAGCGACTTTTACATCAGAAGAGCTTGTTCCAACAAACAGGTTGAAATCACCCGGCTCCCACTGCCATTGAAGATCATGGTTATAGAATTTCAGGTCTTCGGTTGTTAATTCAAATTCAAGCTCTTTCGATTCTCCGGGTTCCAGGTAAATTTTTTGGAATTTTTTTAATTCTTTCACCGGTCTTACAAGCGATGCAACCGGATCATTCAGATAGAGCTGAACAGTCTCTTCTCCGGTGTAATTTCCGGTATTAGTCACGGTGATTTTTGCGGTCAATTTGCCTTTATCGCCAGTTACAAGCGTATCACTGAGTTGGATCTCACCATAACGAAATGAGGTGTAATTCAATCCATAGCCAAACGGAAATAAAGGTGAATTCAATTCATCCAGGTAGTAGGAATTGAATTTCATGATCCCGCCGCGCTGTCCATCAACATAAGGTCGCCCGGTATTTTTATGGTTATAGTAAATCGGTATTTGTCCTACAGAACGCGGGAATGTCATGGTTAGCTTACCCGAAGGATTGTACTTCCCGAATAAAACATCAGCAACGGCATCACCTGCCATCGTGCCCGGGCGCCACGCCTCCAGAATAGCATCGGCAAACTGCAAATCATCAGTCAAGGTTAACGGACGGCCATTGATGAGCACCAGAACCACCGGTTTTCCGGTAGCCTTAAGCGCCTTTAAAAGCTGACGCTGGCAGTTGGGAATTGAAATATCTGTTTTACTCTTTGCCTCACCCGACATATTCGATGTTTCACCTAAAACCGCGACAATGACGTCGGACTGATTTGCAGCTTCGATCGCCTTAGCAATCATTTCCGCTTGTTCCTGGTCATTGTAAAAACCACGGCTCTTTCCCAGGAATACCGGCTCATCAGTAATAAACGAGCCCTCCGTGTAAACGATCTTGTTCTGTTGTTTTTTCAGCCCATTGAGAATGGTTACAATGCTATCTGTTTCTCCCCGGAAGGACCACATACTGAACATTTGATTTTGCACATCGGCCAAAGGACCAACAAGCGCGATTTTGCTCTGTCTACTCAACGGAAGCGTTTGGTTTTCATTCTTTAAAAGCACCATCGATTTGCACGCGGCTTCTTTGGCAACTTGCTTGTGTTTTTCACATAAAAGAACCGTTGAGGCTTTCCCGGGATCGAAATTTCGATACGGGTTTTCAAACAAACCCAAATTGTACTTTGCCTCCAGAATTCTATGGCAGGCAGCATCAATCTGGTCGATGGTAATTTTCCCGTCATCCAATAGTTTTTGACACGAACCGGCAAAGCTTTCACTGGCCATGTCCATATCCAAACCAGCGATCAGTGCTTTGCCCGCAGCCTCCTCATAGTCGCTGGCAACACCGTGAGCAACCAGTTCCTGAATGCAATTGTAGTCGCTGACTACAAACCCTTTAAATCCCCACTCATCGCGCAACAAATCGGTTAACAACCATTTGTTAGCAGTGGCAGGAACCCCGTCAATATCGTTAAACGACGACATAATACTTCCTGCACCCGCTTTAATGGCCGCTTTATAGGGAGGTAAATAGTATTGGTACATGGTCAGACGACTCATGTCGGTGGTGTTGTAATCGCGACCTGCTTCAGCAGCGCCATACAAGGCGAAATGTTTAACACAAGCCATCAGGGAAGTTTCACTTTTCAAGTCATCTCCCTGATAACCTTTGATCATGGCACGTGCAACGACGGAACCCAAATAAGGATCTTCACCTGCACCTTCCATCACCCTTCCCCAACGAGGATCACGAGTGATATCTACCATAGGTGAGAATGTCCAGTTGTACCCAACTGCGGAACCTTCTATTGCTGCTACCCTGGCTGTCTGTTCTATCAAGATAGAGTCCCACGAACAGGAAAGACCCAGCGGAATTGGGAATACGGTTTTGTAACCGTGAATAATATCCAGTCCGTTGAGAAAAGGGATTTTCAAACTGGTGCTATCAGCTAACATCGCCTTTTCATGGATGAAGTCAGGCTCTCCCATCACCGAATAGACATTGCCGGCTGAGCCATCTTTCAATTTTAGAAAAGCATTTTTTGTGGCAAAAGGACCGGTTTTCGAAGTGGGTGTAACCAGATTTAACTGAGCAATTTTTTCAGCGATGGTCATCTTGCCCATGAGCGCCTTGATGAAAGCGTCACGTTGATCATTTGCATACACCTGTTGACTAAAAGCCAAAGTCAAGCACAAAATAAAAAGCGAAAATAAATTATTAATTAGTTTTTGAGCATTCATTAGATTTTATTTTTTGATGTCCTGTTTTCATCGAGGTTATGTGCAATTCATAATGCAACTAAAAACTGTACAAAACCCTAACTCAAATCAACTATGATGAAAACAATGATTTCAATTTACAATTCAATAGTGCATCCAATGGCTGCATACAATCCGTTTTATTTGAGCGTTTAGTCGAACAAAGTTCATTTATCCAAAAAAAACTGGCCATTCCGGGTTTGTTATCACACGTAAATACGTCATTCAGATTTTGCCTTCAATTTGAATAATGGATTGTTTGGTTTCCGAAATCACTCATCCTGATTAATCGGAACCCAAGCAAAAACTTAAAAACCATTTGTCGAAGGTTTTATTATCAAATACCAATAAATACTAAATTTTCGTACCGCCACTATTAATCCAATAAATCGGCTACACATTAATTCTTTTAAAACGAAAGAAACAAAAAGCTGTAAGGAGGAAGTTTAAAAACTCCTGGATATACCTTTTTCCCTTTAATATTAGGCAATGCTCCATCCGAGTTCAAATTAAGTACCTGACCGTTCAATTTCACTGTTTTTGTCTGAAGTTCATTGGCAGATTTTGGCTGAAATACATCAGCAGAAAACAAATATTGTTTAGCTTTTGCCGGAATGAAAATTGATTGTTCCGTATCTTTTGTATTCACGATCAATACAGCCATTCCTTTGGATGAATTTTTAAGACTATGTGCAAAAATATCGACACCGTCAGTTAATACTCCGGCATCATACACTTTTGTACCCATTAGTTTATTCCAAAGCAACGCAGCCCAATAATTAGGTCGTGGTTCTAAGGTATACTGGTCAAGTATTCCATATTCACTGGCACAAAGGGTATTGTGCATAACAACCTGCACATTCTTTTTTGCCAATCGTCCTAATTGTTCCAGATAACGGAAACAATCCAAATAGGTTTCGGACAAAGGATTTCCTCCACAGGAAGCCTCAGCGGTTTCGGTTAACCATATTGGAGCACATGGTTGATACTTGTCTCTAAATTCTTCGTAATATTTTAAACCAAGTTCTGTTTTACTTAACCATTCTTTCGAAATCGCATTTTCAGGAGTTTGCCTGCCAAAGCATCTTTTTGATAAGATACCATAATAATGATACGACCAAATATCAAAATTTGGTTTGGGATCCGCTGCAAATATTTGATCTGTTGTGAGAGAGATTCCGGGCATGATTCCCCCTTCACCCGTTGACCCCGGACCCGCAATTATCATTTCAGGCATTGCTGAACGAACAAAACTTTTAAACGCAGCAAAGTCCTTGTCAAAATAGTTTCCATCATAATTTTTGGGAGCATTCCCGTGACTGGCATGAGATGGTTCATTAAACATTTCGGCAACTGCTATTTCACCTCCAATCGATTTTGTATAATTTATTAGCGGTTCTACTTGGGCCGGAGTCCAGTTGCCCTCTTTATCTCTCATTCCATCACTAATAGCAAAAGATGCTGCTAATTTGCCATCGACAGCTTTACAAAAATCAATGACTCCCTTCCACTCCTTTCTGGTTAATACGTTTTCATACCCATCAGGAGCAGTTACCAACTTAGAATCATCGTTATCCTGAAAATAAGTTGAGTTAGCCCAGGTGCCACTCACCCGAATATAGGTTGGCCCCAGTTCGGAAGTAAGCATACGCAATTTTTTATCATACAGATTAACCGCAGGAATCTTTCTTTTTAAAGCATCAAACCCACCACCTCTTATCTTGGTCGAATCCAGCAGAACATAGGGTATCCAGAATCTGCCTCCGACAACTTCACACATTTCGACATTAAATGACTGATATCTTTCATTTACTTCAGCAATCTGTTTTAGGTTTCTCAGTTTTAGTCTGATAATATGCTCAGTTTGTCCCGGAGAAACAGGGTCTTTTGAATTATCTGTTTTTAAGTCAACCGCAAATGCACCTAAACACGTGGCGATAAGTATAAGCGTTACTATATATATTGTTTTCATTCTTCATGTAGATTAAATACTAAGATTAGTATCGGTTGTTTTTTTTTAGTTATTGAATTTCGTTGATTGTTTATTCCGTGGCCTTATTTATCAGAACCTGCTAATTTCAATAAGATGCTTATTTTGCGGACAGGATATTTCTTAAAAGAGAAAAATCCATTGGTATAAATGAAATTAAACTCGAAGAGTGGTTGTAAATTGAGTATCTTAAAGCAAACAAAGGTGTCCCCAATGTGAATCGTGTGATAATGTATTCACAAACCATCCCGCCTAACTTTAAGCGACATAATAATCAGGGAGAGAAGAAAAAAGAAGCCAGAAAGATGAAACTCATCTCCCTGACTTCTTCAGAACTATTTATTTTCTTTTACACGGGTGGCATATGCATCGAACATATCCATCATTGAACCTTCCATCTTATCTGCTTCGACCTTTTCCATGTACAAATAAACATCGTAACCACTTGCTACAAAATAGCAAGTTACATTGTCGTCTTTCTCTTCTACGCGAGTAAGTTTCGATGGTTCTTTTCCTTCTGACTTAAAAGTTCCTGTTAGCTTACCATCTTCACCTCTTGTCAGAATAAGAAGAGAATGAGCATCTCCACTTGGAGTACCTTCAGTTAGAATATCCCATTTCCCAGCATAATAATCTGCATTTTCTTGTGCTTTTGCAGAGTAATTTGTTAATGAAACAATTACCGCTGCGAAAATAAACATTATAAACTTTTTCATAATTCTATTGATTTAATTAAACATTATTAAAATTTAAAATCTACTGATAATTCAAATTGTCTTGGACGAATTGCAGAAGCTACAACAGCTTTTAACTGCTCTGCTTTTGCAACATCCATTTGCATTGAATTAACTAAGTCACCTTTAATACCTCTTTGATCAAGGAAATTGGTTACCTTAAACTTAAGTATTACATTACGGCTCATGTTGTAATCCAAACCTCCGAAACTTTCCCACCATGGTTTATAGGAAACAGTATTTAAAGCATTTCCATATTGTTTACCAAAATAGCGTAAGCTTAACCAAGCTTTCATTTTTCCCTGGAAAAATTTATAACTAGGATCAATTTCCAGTAATACTTTAGATAATTGTGTTACCTGATTGTTAGAATAGTTATAGGAACCTTCACCTGCCGGAACAGTTACACCATATGGTGTAGGAGTAGCATCAAATTTGTAGCTTAAGCTATAGTTTTTATACTGAGGGTTCTGTAGTGTAATCAAAAAATGGATATTAAAATTCTTAAATGGATTGGCAACAATATCAGTTGTCCAACCTAAGGTTTGAATATCATATAATTCCGGACCAAAATCATCTCTTACTAATTGTGCTAATCCTGCCATTTGTCCCAGACTTGCCTCAGCACTGGCATTATAAAGTGTTGTTTCTGTACTTTTAACATTTGCTTTTTTAATTCCTGTAATTTTTGAAACAAGATTTAATTTCGATCCTATATTAAAATAGACTCCTGCTCCGTACTTTGTAACAACAATTTCATTGTCCGTTGGTATTGTACTACGAGTATAGGTATTTCCATCTTCTGGAATTGGCGTTCCTTCAGATCCACGTTTTGAATCCCAAAAAATATCCCAATAAGAATTGTAACATCCGTCAGCAATAACTCCGAAATTTTTAGTAAGCTTAAAAACTAAATTACCAACGGCAACCTTATTAAATTTATCTTTTTGTTCATATTCAATGAATTCAGATTCAACAGCTGCTTCATTGGAATTAAACTGATCATGTGTTTCTTTATAATTCTGATGCTCAATACGAAACCCTAATCCTAAATCAAGACGGTTACCCAAAGAAAAGTCATCTGAGAAATACAAGGCAGCTTTATTTACCTGATTATCATCTACCTTACCATTGTTCCCTGAACTTAGTACTTCTTCCGCATTAGTGCCATCAAAATAGGTAATAACAGTTCCTGTTGCAGTTCTTTGAGCTGTATAAATTCGCGGATTGGCTTCTACAGTCATAGTATACATCCCTGTTAAAGTTTCATATTCCCGATGAAACATTTGGTATTGACCACCTGCTCTTAATCGATGTGTTCCAATTTTCTTAGTGAATTGTAATCTGGAATTAGACATTGTAACATCAGCCTGAGGGATCAACTGATTCAAAGTCAACTGGCTGCCTATTCCACCATTAGCATCAGGATCAATATTAGTACTTAAAGGAAATATTACTCCCATAGTACCTTTCATTTTTTGAAAAAGTGATGTATATTCCATATCCCATCCATTATCAAACTGATGATCACCTACCAGATATATATTATGCGATAAAGACTGACTAAACTTATCATCATCCAAATTTGCAACCTTTGCGTTCCCATACGCATCTCTGTAAGGAATTAATCCGCTGCCGGGGATATATGAATCTTTGCCTAAATCAAAAGTAGGAAGTTCACTAAACTCACCATCTCCGTCGTTTTTTAAGGGCACATAATTCGACATGATTATTTTTGAATCAACTATCTTATAAATTAATTTAACACTACCTTTATTATACTTCTGTTGAATACCAATCTTACCCAAGCTAGTGTTATCGTACCAGTCTGTATACTGATAGTTAATTCCATTGCCTTTATCAAAGTTCTTGTAGGCACTAACAATATATCCTAAGCCCTTTTTATTCAGAGGCCCGGTAAATGTTGCATCATAACGAGAAGTACCGTTACTTGTTAAAGCAATTGAAGCGTAACCTTGATGCTTTCTTGAAGCATCTCTGGTAAAAGAACGCACAGGATTACCTACTTTACCATATAGCAATGCACCCTCTTCAAATGATAATAGACCTAGCTTAGTTAAGCTATTATCTTTTCTCCATGCGGCCAAAGGATTTGTTGGATAAAAATAGTAAACTACAGGCACACCATTTTCAGCAATAACAAGGTCACCTCTAAAAGGTAAACCAATATTCACATTTCGAGGTCCCGTTGAATTTTCAGCATTCAACATTACATTCCGGTTTTTCTCCTCCTTTTTCGAGATAAGGGTATCAGTAGTCTGTTGGGTCTTCACTTCACTTGCAGAATCCTTCTGTTCCTGCGAGTATACTTGCTTTGACATACCAAAGACAAGAACAACACATAAAGCACTTAATAATTTTTTCATAGATCAATATTTAGTGATAAAATAGAATTAGTTTTTTAACTGCTGACGATCAGTTAAAATTCAATTAGCTTTAAATTCAATATTCTTTCATTTCATTATTTATAATTTTTTTTAGATTATTTGTAAATTGTATATCCTATGCTGAGAATACTCTCTTCCAAGTATAGCTCCAACAATACAATCGTTTTCGATAACAATGCAAACATACTTGAATCTGCATTTTAAGCGTTCTGATTCTGTCACCCTTATAATCAACACGTCCGTTTAATCAAAATCTCACTGTGCGCATTTTGTAGGCACCTAATTAACTGATCGTTACAAAACAATCCTTATAAAAAAAACAACGATAAAAACAACCTACTAATAAAATAATGGAATAGACAAACAAAAAAAAAGCAATAAGAATAATGGGATGAAGTAATTGATAAGAAAAAGTTAATTATTATATAAACTCTTCTGAAATTAGGTAGAACAATGCACTAATTTACACCTAAAATATCAACTCAAAATAACGTTTTTAAATACACTATATAGCACACACCTTATTAGATATTGCTTAAATAAAGGCTTTCAGTCCAAAGTACTTTATTCTTAAATTAGTGTATTTGATTTTTTAAATTCAGTAGGAGTTAGATTGGTATATTTCTTAAAGAAATTGTTAAAGGCAGTTTTTGAATTAAATCCACATTCATATGCAATCGCAATAAAAGACCAATTTTTATGCGTAGGAGAAAGTATCAATTTCATTGCATATTCCGTACGGTACTCATTAACAAAAGTATAAAAGTTTTTTTTGAGATTTTCATTCAAAACTTGTGTAATATAGTGTTTAGGAATATCTGTTTGTTCCGAAAGTTTAGCTATTGATAATTCATTATCTTTCCAGGCTTCTGATTTATTCATAAAATCAATCAGTATTAGCGTGAATTTTTCAGCTTGTTTTTCTTTTAAGCTCGATTTTTCATATCGTTCGGAATCCGGTTTTGTAAATTTGCTTAAACTGACCGATGTGTAATTTGAAATTAATTGATGCTGCCGGTATCCCCATATGCTTAAAATATAAACAAAGACCAGTAAGGCTCCGCTTCGGAACTTTTCAATGTGCTCGATGAATGATTTCTGAATATGAAATGCACTTATAAGTATAATAAAATTATAAACTAAAAAGTATGCTGTGATTACCGTAAACAGCCACCACAAATTTATTTTTCGGGATTCAAATGAGTAATTATTAGCAATTTGTCTTTTATGCCGAAACAGAATAATTAGAGATAAAATGGTGTAGATCCATAAACACAAAACAAATAAATGACCAACAATAGTCCTGACGTTTATAAGCTTACAGTAGTGTTCAATAAACGATTCCAGACTGTTTATTTCGCTGCTGTAAGTCAGCAAAACAATGGTTACTCCAATAAGTAATGGGGCAAAATTTAAATAGTCCTTTCGCAAAAAGTGATTGTGATCCTGGCTGATATACTTCGTATATAAATACAGGAATGTTGGAAAAGTAATTGCAAGATTAACTGAAAAAGGCCATAGTTCTTCGCTGATAGCATATAGATTCTTGACTACATTTAATAAAAACATCCCGGCTATCGTAAACAACCAACATCCCAGAATCCGATCAGCAACAGTAAGTGGTTTTTTTAGGAAAACCATTATTGCCACAAATATTGATTGGGCAAAACCAATGTAAATAAAAGCAATGTCCATATGTGTAAAGCTAATATTTTTTTTTGTGCTTCAAAATTGATATAATCTTCAGGTATAATAGTTATACATCATTTAAACAACTCATACACAGTACCGTATTTTATGAATTCAATCTAAAATTCAATATAATTCGGATAATAAAAGGTTCGATCTATTTCATTAACCCACCAAGAGAAGACAAAAGAAAGATGTTAATTTCAATACTTTAGAAATCGAGCAGTTACATTCATTGTCATTTTTATTATACTTCAGTCTACAATCATTATTTGATTGCTTAAATTTTCAATGTACATCAAATATATTTTTTGATTAGCCACAATGATTGATAGCTTAATTTTCCTTCCAATTCAAGACAGGAAAACAAAAGAAAGTTGAATTCCGGATGATTCATACATTTCCTTTTAGAAAATTACCACCCAAAATCAGAATTTATATTTCGTCATGAGAATTATCCTTGTATAGTTTTGTTATTGCCAGATAAGCCTTTTTCTTAAACCTTGCTCCTATATATGTTGATTTTCAATGGAATAGTTGCAGTATTACTTTTTTAGATTGTTATTCTTTTCCTCTGTAATGAGTAATTCTTACATAAAGGCAATGAATACTACTATTTTTTCACAGCATTTTGTAGCTGAAAAATTGATAAAAATAAGTAGTCGGAAAATCTTTATCACATGCAGGCAATTCAGATTTTCCGATAAACTTTTATTTTTAAGAATAAATAAATTACTCGTCTTCTAATACAATCTCATTTTTTGAACTGAACCCCATCTTTTGTTGTAATCTTTTTACCATATAGTAAACAACCGGCACAATAATCATTGATAGTAACATGGAAACTGTCAAACCACCAATCAAAGTCCAGCCAATACCATTTTTCCATTCGGCACCCTCACTTTGAGAGAAAGCCAATGGAATCAAACCAATGATCATGGAAACGTTGGTCATTAAAATAGGTCTGAAACGCAATTTTACGGCTTCAGAAATGGCTTCAACCAATTCTTTACCACCAGAGATTAATTCGTTGGCAAAGTCAACAATCAGAATAGCATTTTTGGCTACTAAACCAATAAGCATCACAATTCCCAAAATGGAAAAAATATTAAGAGTGCAATTCGTCAATGCCAATGCCCAAAGAGCACCTGAAATGGACAGCGGGATGGAAAACATCACCACAAACGGATCGGCCCAACTGTTGTATAAAACCACCATAATGAGGTAAACAGAAAGGATTGCGGCAAGGAAAGCTAATCCCAGATCAGCAAATGATTCTGCCATCAATTTAGTTTGTTTAGAGGTTGTAACCTTTGTTGATTCAGGGGCATTTAGTTCTTCAAGTTTTGAGGCAAATTCTGTTTGAATTGTGCTTTGAGAAACCCCAAGAACCTGACTTGTTAATTGAACGGATGGGTTCCGGTTATAGCGTTCCAAACGCGACGGACCATTTCCTTCTTTTACTTCTGCAAATTGAGACAATTTAATTAGTTGACCAGTACTCATGGATACAAACGAAATATCTTCCAAATCTTTTTTATCCCTGCGATTTATTTCATTAAGTTGAATATTAATATCATATTCCTTTTCTCCATCGCGAAATTTATTGTCTGTGTTGCCGGCAAATGAAGTTCTTAAGACAGCTCCAACTGTAGCAAGATTTAAACCCAGCTTACTCATTTTATTGCGGTCAACACTAATATTATATTCAGGGTTGTCCTGATCAACACTTAACTCAGTTTCCACGGTACCTTCAATTGATTTCATACAATTTAGTACTTGTTGCGAATAAACCAGAACACTGTCAATATCCCTACCAACAACGTAATATTTAAGTGGTGTATCTTCGTTCCCCATAATATTAAGCGAAACAGCTTTAATTTTCACACCAATAATCATCTCTTCCAATTTTGCACGTACTTTTCGGGCAAATATATTGGTGGATACTGTGCGTTGTTCTTTAGGAATAAGCTTAACCGAAACCTCTGTAAAATATGGAGTTGCAGTTGTACTGATAATACCTGATTTTTTACCTGCTGTAGTATAAACCATATCAACTTCAGGAAGGCTTCTCAAATAATTTTCCACGTTACGTGTAGTACTATTATTTTTATCAAGACTTATATCATGAGGGAATTCCATACGCAAAATAAAAGAACCCCGGTCACCTGCAGGAACGAACTCTCCTCCAATATATCCGGCAGGGAACAACATAAACGTTCCGAAGAAAATAGCTGTAGCCACAATAAGAGTAATGGCTTTATTTTTCAATGCCCAATGCATCCATCCCAAAATCCATGCATTCAATCCATCAATTCCACGCTCAAAGATATTGAGAGTTTTGCCTAAAAAGTTTTGTTTTGGAACAGCCAGTTTTGCCCATTTCGAGGTCATCCAGGGAACAAGCGTGAACGAAACCAATAGACTGATCAACATTGACACAACAATAGTTACAGCGTATTCACGCAAAATATCGCCAACGATGCCTGATACAAACGCAATAGGTAAAAATACCGCAACAAGTACAAGTGTAATTGCAGTAACGGTCATTCCCAATTCTTTTACAGCTTGATAAGATGCCTGAATACGGTTTTTTCCCATCTCCATATGACGGTAGATATTTTCAATAACTACAATCGCATCATCAACCAAGGAACCAACAACCAAGGAAAGTGATGTTAAACTAATCAGGTCGAATGAAAACCCAAATAGATACATGGCTGTAAAGGTTGAAATTAATGATGTTGGAATAGCAATTAAAACAAAGATTGAATTCCGCATACTTTGCAGGAAAACCAACATAATTAACGATACGAGAACGATAGCCAGTATCAGGTCATGAAAGACAGCATCAGCCGCCTGTATGGTAAATCGGGATTGATCATCAGCAATATCGAATTTTAAATCATGGTCGGCATAATTGGCTTCAAGTTCTGCAAATTTTTGTTTGATTAATTTTGCTACTTCAACTGAATTCGCTTCTTTTTGCTTACTAATCTCTATCCCAATAGTTTCCTGTCCGTCAATCCTTGTAATGTTGTCGGGATCTTTTATACCATCATAAATATCAGCAATATCCCCAAGCTTAACAATTCCACCGTCTTTGGATCCCCCAATAATGACTTCCTTTAACTCAGTAATTGAACGGATTTTTCCAGAGAGACGAATGGTCATCTCATTGGTATAAGTCTTCAGTTTCCCAGTTGGGAATTCCATATTGGCATATTCAATCATTTTGGTTACTTCAAGCAAATTCAGCTTATAGGCTTCCAATTTATCAGGATCCAACATGATTTTAATTTCACGTTCCAAACCTCCAATCAAATCAACTCTTGAAACACCAGGTATACTAGACAGATCCGGTTTGATCCGATCATCAACCAACTTAAAAAACTCAGTTCCGGAAAGCTTGCTGTTAACACCTGCAATGAATATTGGTAAGGTGTTCAAATCAAATTTGTCAACAGAAGGCGTTTGTATGTCTTCAGGAAGTTGAGACAGAATACTATTTGTCTTTTGAGTTGCCTGTTGTACCGCAACATCAGTGTTTGCATCCAGTGCCAACGATAAGGTCACAATAGAAAGATTTTCAATTGAAGTCGATTCAATTTCTTCAATCCCCTCCATTGATGCAAGAGCATCTTCAATTGGAATTGTTACCGATTGCTCTACCTCGTGAGGTCCTGCACCTGGGTAAATCGTTGTAACTACTATTGTAGCTGTTGAAATTTCCGGCATCAGGGCATATTTGATTTTTGTAGCCGAAAATATTCCTAACAATACCAAAATTGTGAATAATACGATTGGTACTGTGCTTCTTTTTATGGATAAGCTTACTAGTTTCATTGAAATGTATTTTAGTTTTTGTCCAAATGAAGTCTGTTAATTATTTGATTACTTCCACTGTTGCTCCGTCGAAAATGCTGTAGTTTCCGTCAATAATTACCTGTTCTCCGGAATTTAGTCCCTCGAGTACCTGAACTTGACTATCAATCACCTTTCCTATTGTTATTGTTTTTAAAACAGCTTTATCATTCGCAATGGTATATACACTTGCATCTTTTAATGAGCCATTTATAGCTTTTCTTGGAACAAAGAAACTTGCGGAGTCCGATTTCAATAAAATTTCAGATGATACAAACATACCCGCCTTCAACAGTTTTTCGCCGTTGTTTTTTAGTTTAATTTCTGTGTCGAAACTATTTCCATAACCCGCTTTTTTCCCGATATATGAAATATAGCCTTCAAAAAACTTATCCGGATAAATTGAGGAAGTTATAATTACTTTTTGTCCAATATTAATGCCACTATAATCTTGTTCGGAAATAGTCACCTTTAGTTTCAGATTTACAGCATCAATGATATTACAAATTTTAGCACCACCGCCAATAAATTGCCCCATATCGATATATTTATCTTCAATATAACCAGAAACAGGAGCTTTAATTTTAGTATCTTCCAATTGGCGGTTTGCCGAAATATATTTTGCCCGGGTTGTTTTAAGTTTCAGTTGTATATCCTCTAATTGTTGGCTTGTTGCGGCATTCTCTTTAACTAACTTCGTAAATCTGGCATCTTCTTTTTCTAATTGCTCTAATGCAGCTTTACTGGCATCAAGCTGCGCTTTTAATAGTTCGTCATCAACTTTGGCAATAATATCACCTTTGTTTACATAGTCGCCTTTCGACTTATAAATTTCAACAATTCGCCCTTGTGTTTCCGAAATCAGATTTAAATCAGTTTCCGATTCCAAAAATCCAGTTGAAGAAAATTTTGATACCGGCTTTATCGATTTAATAACAAGAGCTTTTACCGGGTAATACTGTCCTTTTATGTTGCCAAGTTCTGCTGTTTTCGTTGTAGATTCTTTATTTGCTTTAAGTTGTAGAAAACAAAGGGTACATATTATTGCAACTATGGCAATGTACATTAGTCGATTAATATTTTTTTTCATTTTATGATTTTTTGCTTGTCTTATGAATTATAGAGATAGTAAAAAGGTTTAATTACCCGATATTGAATAATTAATTAACAGTCCTTTTGATTTTAAGAGATCTATTTCGGCCTGTTTCATAGATATGAAATTTTGCACATAATTAATTTCGGCGTTACGTAAATCTTGTTCAGATATTAAAAAATCTGTTAAGGTGGAAATACCTTCATTGTATTTCACATCCTCCTGATGCCTTACTTCCTTCGCCAATTCAATGTTATCCAATTGTATTTGGCAATTCTTCACATTGGAATTATACTGCATCAGTGCATTGCTATATTGAAGCTGTAAACCTGTCATAACACTTAGCTTTTTGTTTTGTGTCACCTCCATGTCGTATTTGGCAGATCTGATTTTTGCGTTATTGGAAAAACCTGTGAATATTGGGATGGTCGCTTTAACACCAATCACCTTTATATTGTACCAGTCCTTGCTGCCATCAAAAAAATTAAATTTGTCTCTTATTCCTTGAAACATATAACTACCATACAAGGCAATATTTGGGTACTTTTCTGCCTGTTCAGTTTTTATTTGAAGCTTGTTTAATTCCAATGATTTATCGAGCAGTTTAATTTCAGTGAGGTTTTGAAAGTCTAATCCCTCAGCAAAACTTTGAGTTAAAAGGGAACCATCGAAAAGGAGTTGGAAATTAGTTGTATCAACTACAAGTTGTTCATCCGCTTCCATACCAATGATATATTTCAGATTATTCGTCTGTACATTAATGGCGGCTGTAACTTGTTCCTTGTTGGCTTGCAGGTTTGTGTAATTGATTGTAATTTTATCTGCGTCTGTTTTTAGTGCAAGACCTCCTTTAACTAAGGCATTAACTTTCTTTTTCATCTGGCTGAGAGATTGCATATTGCTTTCAATAATCTCTAAATTTTTGTAGATAGCCATTAAATTGTAATACTCCTTTAAAAGCAAATGAACCATTTCAACCTGAGCTTTCTCCACCTCCAGACCTCTTATTTCCGATGCCCGTTTTACCGTTTTTAAAGCGTTGATGTATTTCAAGGAAAAAAGAAGCTGAGATAACTGTATCGAAGCGTCCATGTTGTGTTTTAGCCCAAATGACAATGCCATATCTTCACCTCCTCCCATCAGGGATCCAGGAACAATAGTTGTTGGCAATTTTAAATAATTCTTATAATCTATTTCAGATTTTATCTGAGGCAATCCGTTTCCTCGAACTTCTTTTATCTTTTGTTCTCCTTTTAATTTATTAAGATTGGCTTCTTTTAACTGATAGTTGTTTTGCCTGGCAAAATCTAACATTTGCTGTAAATTCATTTTGTGTGTTTCTTGTGCCATTAAGCCGACAGAAAAAATGAACGACAATAAATTGATTAGGATAATTCTTTTTAATAACATATCATTATATTTTATTTGATACTACAGTTTGTTGAAATGACATCGGCAATTTTATAGATAATGTCAGTTATTGTAGTACCATCTCAATTTTATTTAGAATATAGACGTCCTGTTTTTAAAGTGGCACCCATAAGACGCTGTATGAGAGAAGCATATTGGAGACAGTGTTTTTTATTTAGAACAACTTCTATCCTATACCGATACTATGTATGGATGAAAAAATGTAATCTTCTCAATTAGCAAATAGAGAGTAAAGAATGATTTAGCTGTGAAAAAATGATTAATTAGATAACCGCCATGTTCTGGGTGTCTGAAATAAAATTGGCTGTTTTTACTCGAATTATAAATTTGTATTGTTATTGCTGCAATTAGATAAGTAAGAGTAATTTTTATAAAAATATAATAATGGATGTAATCAATATATACGGAGTTGTAATTTCAACTTTAGGTGCTGTTTTTATTTTTACATTAAAAGATATAAGCAAAGCAGGCAACAGAATGTTATTTTCATTTTTCGCAACATTTATAACTAAATATTCTTTAGAACTTCTTAATGAAAATCTAAATAATTTGTTGCTTTCGAATATCTCCTCATCTATAAGTTTAGCTAAATATATTTTTTTCTTCTTGTATTTAAAATATATGACATCAGACCTGAAGCGAATTAAACAAAAGGATATCCTGTTCTTTTTGCCCTCCAGCCTTTTGTTGATTTATATGGTTGCTGCAAAGTATGATTTTGTTACAGGGTATGTTAATCCTAATATTCATTTTCAAATAATTAACAGATTATTTTCTGTATTCATGGCTGTTTTTCTAATACTTTCATTTAATATATTAAAGAGACACCATAAGGAGTTAAAAAACTATTATTCATATGAATCAGCAAAGATCAGTTTGGTTTGGGTGGTTGGCATTCTTACATATGATGTTATTATTCATTTAGTAGGCGTAGGATGGAATATTTTTAGCAGTAATATGGTTGTTGATATCTATATCAAAATAAGCCGTTTTTATATGTTTAATGAAACTATTACTTTATTAATAATTATGGTATTGGGAATTTGGCAAAGTACTATTTCACCCACTCAGATTGCTAAGTTGGTTGCCAAAAAGGAAGTAAATGAAAAACTTGGTTCGTATGTTCCCATCTTAAAAGCTTATATGGAGAAAAATAAACCTTATATAGATGGAAATTTGTCAATAGATAGCCTTGCAGAGCAGTTAAATTTAAAACGTCAGGATTTGTCTGAAATAATTAATTTTCACCTAAAAACCAATTTTTTCAATTTTATTAAGGAGTACAGGGTAAATCATATGATCGAACTAATGAAGAACGATAATTCTGACAATATTAAACTTCTGTATTTGGCATTTGATAGCGGGTTTAATAGTAAATCTGCATTTAACAGGGCTTTTAAAGAAGTTACGGGTAAAACCCCCTCAGAGTATATGAGTTTATTTAAAAGCTAAATGTAATTTATATCGACTCATTTATACTTGATATTGGTTCATCTCATTATCCAACACATTCTAAAATAGAGAAATATGATTTCTTAATTTGTTCCTCAAACACCCCTTGGGGTATTCGTCCATTTAACGAACAGTGTAGTTAAAACTGACATATACAGAATGTATAAGTTTTAATCTTATAAAACTTAGATTTTTTAGTTGCTTTTGTTTAAATTCGGCACAGGCTATTTATTTACCTAACATTTTACTAAATCACTCCTGATAAAATTTAATTAACTGAATTAAAACAAACTACCAATCATACTAGTCATTCAATTGTTACTTAATTCACATAACCGGCTCGTTTATTTATAGGTATGCTTTCTATATCGATAAATGTACAAAATACATCAAATAATATAATTTCTTTTGAGATTAACTAAATGTGAACTCTCAGGTGAACACAAGCAACCGTAGCACTATAAATAACAATAAATAAACCACTTATACACTAACAAAAAACTCCCTCTCTCTCCGCCATGCAGAAATGCAATAAAAAGAAAAGTCTTGTAAACTTAACGTTTACAAGGCTTTCTTCATTTAGCACCGACGCAATAAAGCACCAAAAAGTACATTATAATGGTGTTTTGAAAGGTGTAGATTAGAATATTGAAAAACGCTACACCTTACAGAGGTGCTAATACACTACAATACACCCTTTTGCTCTATCGAAAAATCACTCGTTTGCTAGTTTTGAAAATCGTTTTAAAACATTTAAAAACCAGTAAAAATGAGACAAACAACTTCAATTTTATTTTTTGCAAGAAAAACTACCAAACTGAAAAACGGAGAATCTCCAATCTTCGTAAGAATTACAATTGACGGTCAAAGATTAGACATATCTCTTAAAAGAAGTATTGATGCTAAGTTCTGGGATTCTAATAAAGGGAAATGTAAAGGCAATTCTCTTAAGGCAAAGGAAAACAATCGATACGTTCAATATATGGATGAAAAACTCTTGAAAATCATTAATGATCTTGAAATTCAAGAAGAGCTTACTTGTAAAAATGTAAAAGCCAGCTTAAATCAGGAGAATGATGATCATAGCATTATAAGCATCTTTCAGAAACACAATGAAAGGTGTGAAAAACGTATTGAGATAGATATGGCAGAAGGTACAGTAGAGCGATACAGAACCTGTCTGAAACATACTCAAGATTTCATTCAGCTGCAATACAACTTAAAAGATTTACCGCTGAATAAAATCAACCACCAATTTATTACCGATTTTGAGCATTACTTTAGAACGGAACGAAAATGTTCTACCAATACCACATTTAAATACCTTAAGAATTTTAAGAAAATAACGAATTGGGCTCTGGCAAATGAATGGATGAGATCAGATCCTTTTGCAAAGATCAAGTTCAAAATGGAAAAGGTTGATAAAGAGTTTCTGAATGATGAAGAGTTGAATAATCTAATGGTGAAAGCTTTCGATATCAAACGTCTTGAAATTATTAAAGACCTCTATTTATTTTGTTGTTTTACAGAATTGGCCTTTTCAGATGTAAAATCTCTTAGCCAAGAACACATTGTAAAAGGCATAGATGGTAATCAATGGATCAAAAGCAAAAGGCGTAAAACGAAAGTAGAATTCGAAATTCCAATTTTTGAGATTCCCAAAGCCATTCTTGCCAAGTACAAAGACGATCCTATTTGTAAGATTCAGCAAAAGCTATTGCCCGTGCCAAGCAACCAAAAAATGAATGCCTATTTAAAGGAAATAGCAGACCTATGTGGCATCAATAAAAGCTTAAGTACACATTCAGCTCGACATACATTTGCAACAACTGTTACTTTGGGCAATAATCTCAATAGTAAGGCTATTTCGAACATGATGGGACATACGAACACCAGAATGACGGAAAACTATGCCAGAGCCAGCGAAAAGTTGATATCAAACGAGATGGAGACGCTTACTACAGATCTAAAAAGACATAAACATTTCAAAAGAAAATCCCACTTCAAATAAATATTTAAAGTGGGATTATTAATTAAAATCATCAGAAAACTTTTGAAATCACTTTAGTACACAAGGAATCTCAGTACTCGTCTTTCTTTTCCAACTATAATTACAACTGCATACACATTGTTTGGCCTAAATATGGATCTATTATTGAAATCGAATTGGTAAACGGCATTATTATGGCCTTCATCTGTATCTATTTTAAGAGCTCTTTCTACATCATATATTTCCAAGCTCACGTCTGCTGTTTTACTCAAGAGAAGCTTTAAATGTAAATCACCCCTGTTCGGATTAGGATATAATTTTGCCTCAGTTATATAAACTTGATCAGGCTGAATAAATCCTGCTTTCCGTTTAGTACTGCTGCTTTCAACCCTAACTTGCTTTTCCATATAATCGCTGCATTCATTTTTAAAAATGGACATGCCAATTGTGTGGTTTCCTGCTTTCAGTACTCTCAACCAAATTGATGCCTCTTCTTTCTTCACCACTTCTAATCCGTCTGGGAAATGCCATTTTACCGAATCGGGTTGCTCCCACGAAATATCAACAGCAACAATAGTATCACCAACAATGGCCTCAACAGGAATAATAAAATCAGCCACTACTTCATAATCAAGAAATGTTATTGCAAATTCGTGCTCTGCCTCACATCCTTTTTCTGTTGTTACAACCAATCGATAATCCCCTTCTTCGGAAAGTTCAACCTCATTATTAGTGCTAAATTGATTTTCTCCAAAAAACCACTCACTTAAAACACCATTCACTCCTGAACTTACTATTTCTGTTTGATTTTTGCACAATACATACTTATTTGGTAATTGTATTGAAACAGGTACTGGCGCACTCAATTCGGCCTCTAAAGCCTTTTTACAGGCATTTGCATCAGTAACCTCTATTTGTAAGTCTCCAGCTCCTAAATTAGGAAACCATCCGTTACTGTTTGATTTACCATTTAAATTATAGTTATAGTCAGGACTTCCACCAACAGCAGTCAACAGAATACTTCCATCATCAATTCCAACACAATTTGGAGATTGTAAACTGCTTACATATAATTCCAATTCTTCAGGACCCGTAATTTCATATTCTGCCTCAGCAAAACAATTGTTTGCATCATTAACAACAAGCGAATACTTCCCTTTTCCCAATTGTTTGATTTCTCTTGGATTTAAACTTTCGAGGCCTTTCCAAATCGCATCATATGGCTCTGTCCCATTTGTTATCTCAATGGATATTTCCCCATCTGTGGATTCATGACAACTCACTTCTTTCAAGTCTATCAAACTAATTTCAGGGCCACTCTCTTCTCCTATTGAAAATGATTGTGAAGCTGCACATGAGTTGGCATCAGTAACTTCAATTTGATAATTACCAGCTGCCAGAGTATTTGGTTGTAATTGGTTAGCCGGATAAAAATCACCCCAATTGATATAATATTCAGGCGTACCACCTGTTATTTCTATCTTCACAGAACCATTACTACTGTTACAGGTACTATGTGTCAAATCTGACAATTCTACCTTAAGGTTTTCCGGTTCATCAACATCAATATATTGATTTTGAATATTACCCAACTTATCTTTTACAAAAACACGGTAATTCCCGGCTTTTAGATCCGCAAATTCATTCGATTTAGAAAAATCTACCGCATAATTAATTGCATAGGTATAAGGTGCGGTACCTCCAGTTGCACTAACCCTTACGCTACCACTTTCATCGTTAAAGCAAAGACAGTTGCTCTTCTCTAATTCCATCAAAATTTCGTCAGGCTCTTCAATCACCACTTCTATTGAATCTTTTACTCCTTTACTATCTTTTACCCGCAATTGGTACAATCCAGCTTTTAAATTTTCAAATTTACTGGTCACTACCCATGTACCCTGATTTAAAGAAAATTCATATCCCGGCCAAACGGCATAAGGCCATCCACCAACAGCTGAAACTTCCAATACACCATCTGCCGCACCAAAATAACTGGTCTTAACAGGATTGGCAACAATAGATAATTTACCTCCTGGCTCCATTACACCAGCCGTCTTCTTCAAACCATTTGCAACTCCAAACTCATTATTACCATAGGGACAATTGTTCTTATCCCAGATTTCAACAGTATACTCTCCAGCATAAAGCTCTTCAATTTTTTTAAGCGTGCCATTTGAGTATTTTTCACCTTTGTGATACCATTGGTATCGATAGTCTCCATTTCCACCACTAACTCTCGCCTGAACTGCTCCATCATTACTGCCAAAATTGGTCACACCCATTACATCAAAATCGATGGCCATTTCGGCAGGCTGCAGCAATTCTTCCTCTTGTTTGTAGTAACAGCCTAAATCATCAGTTATTTCGAGAAGGTATTTGCCTTTGCCTAACCCATCCTGATTCCATTCCTTACCAGTTGTGCCATTTCTAAAATCCTGCTCATCTTTAGAAATAATAAATGAGTAGTTTCCCGAGGTACTTGTTCCACCTAATACTTCACTCGTCCAAAATCCATCTTTTGCTTCGTAACATTCCGGAATAACAGAATTAAAGTTTTCTATATGCAGCCAATCCGCTTGGTTTAATTGTAGCTTGCTTCTTACTATTCTGCAAGCATTTGCATCCGTCACTTCTACAATGTATTCTCCTGTTTCCCGTTGAATAAATGTTGTATTTGAAATCGCCCTAATTGAATCCAACCGATCTTTTGCATCTGAAAGGGACATCTTATTTAATAGAAAATCATAATAGCCTCCAGAATAACTTACACCTCCTGTTGCCTGAACCTTTATTTCACCGTCTGTTCTTTTCGAAATGTCCCCCATATCCTTTTCATGACAAGTAGGCATTGTAAAATCAATACCTGTAATTTGCAAAGAATCCGGTTTTACAAGCGTTACTACATTGCTAACAGAACACCCATTATCATCAGAAACTATATAGGTGTACATACCTGCTTCTAAATTTTTAAATACAAGATCTTCTCCAGCAACAATATTTCCTAATTGATGATTTTCATCTTCATCCGATTGTACGATTTTATATTTTGATGAATTGGTAATGGGTATTCCTTCATATGGGGTGATTCTCACAGAATCTTTCAAATAGGAACACCTAATTTCGAACCCGCCTTCGTAATGCGATGTTTCAATATCAAATTTAAGTGCTGTTGGTTCAGTTAATACCGTATCCTTTAGATATTCACAAGCCTTAAATTTATCAGTAATACTTACTTGGTATTCGCCTGCTGGTAAATCGCTAAAAATTACCTGTCCATTTTTTACTTCAGTAAATTCCTCCTCAATCTGCTCATCACCAATTTCAGTAAGTTCTTCCTCAGGTACCATCCCTTTTAAGTGGATTGTATAAGGAGAGATACCACCCAAGGCTTCTACTTTAATAGTATCGGTTAGTCCATTACATTTTATTTCAAAACCATTGTAATTTGACAATTCGATATCTGCATTTAATGCCTCTGGTTGATTTAAAGTAATTATGTTTGCTGTAAAACAATCGTTATTATATGCTCCCGTTACCTTTACATGATAAAAACCAGCAGGTAAATCTTCAAAAAATGTTTCATCATTGGATAATTTGGTTGCAATTAGAGTATTGCTTTCATCCAGTAATTCAAATTTATAAGGAGTTATTCCCCCTGTAGCCTTTGCCCAAATACTATCTGTCCCAGCAAAACATTTAATTTGATAATCCTCTCCATAATGATTACTGAATAACTCCAGTTGTAGTTCTAATGGCTCTTTAAGTGTTGGCTTATATTCTTTAGGACAGTTCTTTGCATCAACAATATAGAAAACAGGTTTTGTACCAAAAACATTAAAATCAACGTATCCTTCTGACTCTGATATTTCTTTAGTCTCCCCATTATAAGTTATTTGGTAAGGTGCAAAACCACCTTTTACCGATACTCCAATTGTTTCAGAAGCTCCCAAACAAGTATAATCAAATACCTCCTTAGTTTCCTCATCGATATACTTTGCCTCATCCCGATTAAACTCTATTTCTTCCGGTTGCTTTAATTCAAAATCAATCTTATCCGATTGACAACCTCTTTTATCTGTAGTAAGAATGCTATAACTACCTGCTCCTAAATCCTTGGCTGAGACACCCACTCCTTCTGCAACTTCTAATAGCTCCTGATATAGCGTTCCTTCTTTATTGATCTGCACTGTATAATTTGCAGTTCCCCCATTCACTGTTATTGTACTGCCATCTTCACTGCCAAAACAGTCAAAATTAGCAACACCGCCATCTTTCAAAATATCTATCCCCAATACTTCCAACTGATTAATAATGAAATCGGGCTCCTTTAATTCTTTTTCCAATTTGTAATAGCAACCATTATCGTCTGAAATCTCCATTACATATTTGCCGCTTGCTAAATTGTTTCGGTTAAACGTACTTCCAGTACTGCCTCCTACACCATTTATTTCATAAGTATATTGACCCGTTGCAGTTGTTCCTCCCAAAATCTTACTTTCCCAGTGACCATCGCTGTAATCAAAACATGTGGGTTCAGTCACCATCATTTTACTTACATCCAATGTTAATAAATCAGGTTGCTCAAGTTTCTTTTTGGTTTCTTCAACTTTACATCCATTCCCGTCTATTGTGATAAATTTATATTCTCCCTCCACAAGAGAATTAAATACTGGTGAATTTCCATTCACTTCAACTTTACTAACATCAGGTAAGACTCCATCCGATTGATAGATATTGGTTTTATAGCCAAGCATTGCTCCTCCACTAATCGTAAGCTCAATTTGTCCGTCTTCCTTTTTAGATTGATCACCCATGTCGAATTCGTTACATGATGGGATTTTAATAGCTCCAAAATTTATTTTAAGTTCTTCAGGCTTACTTATATCAATTGACTTCTCAAGGACACAACCATATTTATCCGTTAACTTATACGTATAATACCCCTTGTCTAATCCAATAAATTTGACAGTTTCGGTATTTATATCTTCCTTGAAAACATCCGATTTATCCTTGCAAGTTTGTAATAAATTGTATGTAGTACCAATCCCACCACCAGCTTTTGCATCAACATAACCTAATAAATCTGAACATTTAATTTGATAACCACCTTCATAAGTTGTTGTGGTAAGATCTAGTGTTAATTCTTTCGGCTCGATTAGAACAATACTATCTCTAAATTCTGTTTTATGAAAATCTGTTAACAATAAATCATAAGTCCCGGCAGGTAATTTACTAATATACTTGTCTACACTAACTAAATTAGAAAATGACAATGATACTCCACCATTTACAGTTAAAGCATAAGGGGGAATCCCTCCCGTAGGCTTTACAGTAATTGCACCTATTGAATCCTTACATGCAATATCATATCCATTTGTTTTATAGTATGTTATTGGCAACTCTAATTTGGCTGGTTCCTTTATCGTTATCGCATTTTCTTGTATACATGTAGGATATTTCCCATTAACAATAGCTTTATAGGTACCAGCAGTTACATTAAATGTATTCACACTCAAGTTAGAGGGTCTATTCTCTACAAGCTTCCAAACTCCACTTTTATCATCATATTTCTGAAAATTAATAGTATATGGAGTAATCCCACCTTCAATAATTACATTCAACTTATCGGTGTCTCCATTCTTTTTGATATGGTAAATTTCTCCCGTGCCATCCTCAGGTCCTGCCTTATAAGTAGAGCATTCAAAATTTACAGTTAACGGTAAAGGTTTTATTAAATCGACGCTTCTTTTTTTATTAATACAGCCCTTGTCAGAAACATACAGTATTGGTTTAACCTCCTTTGTTTTAACTAACTTAGCCTTATACACTGCACCAACCTTTTCAATTGGTATTAAAGAAGAACTATGTGTTGCAGAATAAGGAGGTAAACCTCCATGTATTTCTATACTTATATCCTCTGATGCATCACTACAAGAGAAATGAAATTTATCCTTAATGGAATTGATATATTTAGGCTCGGGATTCTTAATTGTAATTACATCCGGTTGCTTCAATTCAAAAGGAAATAATGTACCTAAAGAACAACCATTGGCATCGGATATTTCTAAGGTATAATTCCCTGCCTCTAAACCTTCTAATGTTATGTCTGTCGCAGGAGGTAAATTATCACCACTCTTATTCATCTGACCAGAAATTGTATATGAATATTTATTAGGTTTACCATCTGGGCCATTCGCAAGCCCTCCTTTTACTTTAAACTTTACTTTTCCATCACTTGCTCCATGGCATTTGATATCAAAATTGTCATATTGCTTCACATTTACAAAATCATAGACTTCTATTTTTTGTGGCTCATTTAAGACAATAGGCTTTTCAAAAGAACAACCTTCATCATCAGTAATACTAATATCATTCGTTCCTGCATTAAATCCAGCGATAGTACCTTGGGTTAGGGATTTTCCATTCGTTTCATTTATTAAAGTATATGGCTCAACTCCTCCGACAGCTCGTATATTAACACTCCCCTTTTCTCCAAAACATTCAACATTATCAATTATTTTCAATTCCAGGTCTAATTGTATATTTCGTTTTTTCACGTACTCCTTTTTAGCCAAACATCCATTATCATCTTTAATCCATAAGGAGTAGTTAAAATCAGAATTATTTTCAACAGAACTTACATCTAGTAATAGAGGACCAGCAGAAAAATCCTCATCCGAAACAAAACTGTACTTATACCCGTCCCCTTTAATTCCTCCTTCACCAACTATATTTGTTATTTCGTATTGATCGCATATTTTTTTGTTAACAACATCGCGGCTCATAATTTCTAATGCTTTGGGATTACCAATACTAAAAGTAGCACTCCCATCGCCCACCATAAATGGAACGCCCTGATTAACATCACGTGGATCGACTTTATTAAAATAGTTACTGACAACAATCTTATATTCACCCTCATCCAGTCCTGACACTATGACTGAATTAGCTGTCTCTGGTTCAGAATACCTATTTATAGTATAATTACCCGATGGGTCGAGTTTTGTGACGTTAATTTGATAAAAATCAACACCAACACCAACATCTCCTGTAATTGAAAAACTAACACTTCCATCTTTTTGATTAGGCTCAAGATCTTGGTAATGCTCATCATCACTATGGCAGGATATATTCGATGCAACTAAATCCTTAATTATTGGATAATGCGGAAAAACATCAATAATAACTATTTTATCCTCTTCAATACATCGCAAGTCAGCTTTGTCATCAGTACGGACAATGGTTTGCACTCTAAATTTGAAATTTCGGTAGAATTTATTTGATTCGGGGAGTAGGTAATCACAGGTTCCATCGTTTGTGATATTGGACTTTGTTTTACTATCTATTGCTGGAACAAAATAGGGAATATCAATTGTTTCATCTATCAAGTATCGCTCTATCATATCCTCCAATTCATTATCAGAAGGATCATCTTTAAGATAAAACATAACATATTGAGTAACATTCCATATTTCTTCCCGAGACATATTAGAATAAAACTGAAGATTATATCCATCCTCTGGCTCTCTGCCAATTGCCGAAATCCAAGGAAATGATTCTCCATATTCATAAAAGAAAAACGGAGCTAAAACCTTACGTTCGGTTTTTTCTGTAGTAGTAGCACCATCAATCTGCACCATCCATTCGTACTCAAAATTAGCACCTTCAGGTTTAACTACTTTTAAAGGAACTATGGAACCCTCCTGAAAACTGGTATCATCTTTAGAAGGACTTGTAATTTCTACTGAGGGTGGTGTAATGTAATATTCTAATTCAATCCTCCAACATGAATGTGCATCACTCCCCTTAGCACTTTCAATTGTTTTTGTATGCCATCCCGGTGAATTATTATACTCCAAAAGCGATTTCACACTAAAATCACCATACTGCACATGTTTATCAGAACTATTTCCTCCGTCATGTTCCCATCCTTTAAAACTAAAAGTATAATCTGAATCTGAATAATAATCTACTAATGTCTTACCTGATAATTTAACTTTCTTTTTATAAAGCCAATACCCAGGTAAATAATCATGATCAAAATCTTGCCAATACGATTTATCAATCTTTATTCCACTTCCGAATACATAATTTTGCTCTACATCATTTTTCCAAAACCTTAACCTACACTCTGCCCAACTATCATTATCATGAATATATCTCCCAGATATTTTATTTAATCTTATCTCAATCTCCACCTCTCCATTATAAACCAAATCCTGTTGTGCTTTTACCGAAAAGCTCCCCAATAAAAAAACAAGTATAAAAAACAGTAAAAATCTCAATTTCATAGTAATGGTTTTATGGATGATAAAATGATCTGGTATCTGAAAATAATTGTTTAGTACTGAATTTGCAGTAGTTCGGTAAAAGGAGATTTACCTCCATCTTTGTACACAGCCTGCAGTCGGTACTGATAGTGGGTATTTAGCTCTACATCAGCATCTTTAAATTCCGATTTGTTTTGAATGAGCCGATAGAATATTAATTCTTTTCCCTCTGCAGCTCTATATATATTTACCTGAACAACATCTTTGTCTGCTGCTTTCCATGTAAGAAGTACATGTCCCTCATTTATTTTTGCCTCTGCCTGTACTGCTTTTAATTCAGGGCGGAATCCATCATCAGCAATTTCTGCCTGCAGCCACTTTTCTGCGGGAGACTGGTTTTTACCGGCATCTTCGGCAAGAATACAATATTGGTAAGCAATTCCTTTTTTAGGACTTCTATCCAGATAGGAATTTATGGAATCGGTAATGGAAAAACGAGCCAAAGTATCGCAGCTCTCCTTGTCTTTTTCTTTTCTCAACAGCTTCTCGTATTGGGTATCAACACTAAAGCTATGTACCCAACTAAGACTAATTCCCTCATCGGTAATTTCGTAATTCGAAAATATAGGTGGCACTGGAGAAATGGTATCTGGCTTTTGAAGCAGTAATGCCTCGCTCAATTCCGATTGATTAAAACGTTGATCGACAGCCACTACCTTGTAATAAATTTTAGGGGTTAAATTGTACAAATCGATGGAGTCTACAAAAAAAGTATCGCGAGTATGTACTTTGGTAATCTGACTAAATTCATCAATCATGAAATTGGATCGGAAAACACGGTATCCATTTATATCTTTCTCTTGCCCTGCATCCCAACTTAGGTGTACCAAACCAGTAGAATCGATTCGCCCCTGTAAGTTTACAGGTGGTGCCGGAGGAATACTGTCCTGAAGCTGCACCAGCAGCGGCACCGAATAGAAGTTATCGTCGTTTACTCCTGTTGCCTTAATTTTATAATAATTGGTGCTTAATGGTTCCATATCAACAAAAGACCGGGCTTTCCCATTCAACTCACCCGAAACATCCTTAAAATTTCCGGTTGATGAGCCAGCCCTCAGCACCTGCATATTCTTCACATATTGTTCTCCAACGGAATCCAGTTTCCATCGAATTTCCACCTCTCCATTATCATTAATCTGCTGATCCAAATCTTCATATCCTATTTGATACTGAGGCTTTCCCATTGCGCTAACCACATCGGAATAAGGACCTGCTTCGCCAAAAGCAGTGCGTCCATAAATTCGATATTGATATTCTTTCAACAATTCAGGTAAGGAATCGGGCTTCATCATATCCATAGGAATATCTCCATCATCGCCATAGGTAAGAACCATTGGCGATTCACTTATTGAGTGAAAAGAGTTTCCTCCATCATCCGATCGTTCCACCATATAAGCATTGTAAGTCGTTGATAATAGAAATTGATTCCATACAATTAATGCTCTTTTTCCATCTGCCTTAGCATGCAGTCCCAATGGTTTTTGTAAGGGTTGATAATCAGCTGCTCCCGTATATACATATCCCGTATCCACCTCAACAGTTAAATGGGTAGGATAAACCCGATACAGATACATTTCATTCTCCCTGATATCTGTATCGGTATAATTCAATCCCATTGCCTTCGACACTCTGGCCGATTGATCGGCTGCAAACATGGCAAATGAAAACCGGTTCTCCTGTTCTCTGGTTTTATAAACCATCTGCATCATCGGATTTTGCTTTTCATCAATCATTTCGAACTCTTTGCCATAAATAGCCTGAGCTGCCACACAAAGCCAATCGTAATCGGCTACAAGAGAATCCTGCATGGCATTCTCCCACCATGCTTCTTTATTCACCTTTATCCCTTCTTGTAAAAGCTTGTATTCGGGTTGAGGTAGCTGTTTGCCATCACGGTACAATACAAATCGTTCCAAAGTATAACCATTTGTACTCGCCTGTTTCCAAAGAATATGATGGTTAGGCGCCCAACGCAGCAACACTTTATCTTTTTTGGGCGAAGCCAGAATTGCGACACCACGTTTAAACTCTGCATCGTTTTCCTGCGAAAAAGCATTGCTTATGCATAAGCTCAATAAAAATAGGGCTATAAGATGTTTCATTAGTTATTAAATTGTTTGGTATTTTATGGGATGTGGTTTAGGGGAGTATACAATTACAACTCCCCAAAACTTTCTTTTCATTTAATAATCTGCAGGAGTAAATTCCCAAAACTCTAAATTGTCATTATCTCCACCAATATAAATCTTCCCATCAATAACAAAATAAAAGTAATGACTACTATATGCTCCTGGACAATCAGTATTTCTTATGCTCAAATTGTTTTCAAAACTGAAATTTGATATACTAAGTCTACTCTTATATTTATAGTAACCATCTTTGATTGAATCGAAGATGTAATTATCCGTTTTAATTGAGTAAATCTTATCTTCAATCAATAATGAATGATATTCTGGTCGATAAGATGACTTGCTCTCTTTATATGTATCTGTTATATAATCATATTCAAACTTCCCAATAAAGACCACCTCATCCTTTACAATTGCACAGTCTCTGTAATATTTAGTTGACTCACCTCGTGATGGACAAGCCGAAAGACGCGTCCACTCATCTTTATCAATATTATACTTCCAAAGATCATTCTGAAATACGTCGCCGATGTATCCCAAGCCGTAATAGAACGTATTGTTCACAACAAAGCTGGCTGCACCTTTTCGCAGCTCTCCGGGGAATTCTGCCCGTGCCATAGAGTAATCTCCTATAAAATTAAAGCTCTTTAAAGTCTTTCCCTGCAGAATCAATAATTCCTCATCAATCAGACCAATTGCATCAGTCTTATTATATTCTAGCGATAAAATCTCTTTGTAAAGGCTCCAGCTATCGTTGGTTGGACTGTATTGATAAAGTTTTTGATTACTTAAAACATAAGCAAAATCTCCTTTGGTAAAACCAAAGCCATCCCCCATTTGTTTCTCTGGCAAATTGTTTTTCTTAAGCCAGGTATCAGGTGGCAATACTGTAAGCGTATTATTCTTATTATAATATTTATACCCGCTGCCACTTGTCACTTCCAAATCAGCTACTCCAGGCTGAAGATCTTTTGGAGTTTGTACAGTTACCGTATACCCCTTATCACCTGGCCACTCAGAAATAACCTCGCATAGTTTCCCATTAATCTTGAAATTTATATCCGCTCTATTTGTTTCCGAATTCATAGGCAAATATCCACTAACAAAAACTCCTATTGATTGGTCTGATCTGATATACTCCTCATTTAGTGTAAAATATCTCAAATATTTAAATGTGATTTCACTTTGACTTGTCGCTCCATTTACAACTAAATAAAGCTCAATATCTTTATCTCCCGCATAACCATCTGGTGCAATAAACGTAATTTCGGTTTCGGAGGCTTCCAATATTTCGGCCTCATCTGAACCCAACTCTAGGGAAATAGCTTCCTTGTCAGTTGTAAAGTATTTACCAGTAATGGTCACCTTAGTTCCACCTGAACCTTCCTTAGGGCTGATATCAGTAATTTCAGGACTTGCCAAATCAAAACCAGTTCCATATTTATTCATATAAGTATCGGTCTCGGTCTGAATAAAAGCATTGTATTTGTAATGCTTTCCTTGCTCTAAATTTTTTAATTCAAAAGAGATTTTACCTTCCTGAGGATTTCCATTTAAATATTCAACCGTTCCTTCGTTTAGAGTTGAAACTCCATCGTAACCTTCTGTCCAAACAAACCCATACTTAAGGATTGGCTCGGAACCTGCTTCTGTAATTTCGGCATTAATAACTGCCGTTGTATTGGTTATATCTGATGCTGCTATGGCATTTATTACCGGGGGAACCATAGGCTCATCTTTTTGGCAGCTGCAAACCATAAGAGCCATTAAGAGTATAAAACAGTAGTGTTTAAAGTCTTTCATTTTTGTATTGTTTTAATTATTTGATTTTTATTTTCAACTATTCCTTTTTCTCATTTACACCTATTCCGAAAACTTTCGGAACCACTGAAGGGAACCTTCCCAAAACCGCACCATTAATTCTTTTGAGATATATCTAACCACAAAGGACTCAAAGTACAATCACAAAGAACCCATAGCATAATTTCTAATTAATAACTGTCTTACTTTTCGGCTTTCCTATTCCTCATTTCTTACCCCTAAATCCCCTAAAGGGGACTTTCCAAACCGACTACCCGTTTAAGCCCCTTTTAGGGGCTTGGGGTATCCAGCATATACTACTCCAACTTTCTACCCCTAAATGGACTCCAATGATTTCGGTTACTTTCGTATTTTTTTTGTTTCTTATCCTACCTACCCCTAAATCCCCTAAAGGGGACTTTTTCACATCGACTACCCTCTTAAGCCCCTTTTAGGGGTTTGGGGTAATAGGGATAAATTTATTATTACGACTCATATCAAAATTTACTCTAAACAGTTAATCATTAATTCCTAATTGCATTACTTACCACATAACTTTCCAACCTCACCTTCTAAAATCCTTCACAAACCACACGATGCAATCGTGCGGGAGCGGGGGTTATCAGTGGGAGATGATTATAATGTTTTCAACTCAAGTTTCTGTATACTACAGATTTTATTGATTTCGTCAATTACCTTGTTAAGATCCTCCTCAATTTCATTATTGGTAAAACGGATTATTTTAATTCCCCAATGATTTATTTCTGCTTCCCGACCAATGTCATATTCCTTTTGTTCTGAAGATTGATGTATCCCACCATCCACCTCAATTACCAATTTTAATGAGTGACAATAAAAGTCGGCAATGAAAATATCTATTGGATGTTGAGCTCTAAAGCGTAAACCCTGAACTTTTTTTGCTTTCAATTCTTCCCACAACCTTAATTCTGCCAAAGTCATATTTCCTCTCAGATACTTTGCCTTCTCAAAAATGTGTGGCTTCGCATTATAAAACATTGAAACTTGATCACTCATTGCCATTTTATTATTCTTTTTTCCCTTTTTATTTTCACCCCTACCTCCTCCACCCCTAAATCCCCTGAAGGGGACTTCTTCCAAACCGCACCAATAAGCTACACTTAAGGGTGGGAGATGATTATAATGTTTCCGACTCTTGCGTATGCTGCAAATTTTATTGAATACTAATCTTCAAAATAATCGACAATATCACTAGCGAAACCATAAAGGCTCATAAATTCGTTCTCGTATTCGTTATTCTTAATTTTCTCTAATACTTCGGGACAATCAGGTACAAATTTTGCCAGTTCTTTTTTAAATGCATATTGAAACTTCAAAGAAGAAGTGGATTCGCCATAATCATTTTCAGGCTTTTGCAGAACAATTGCATTTTCATACTGATACAACTTTATATATTTAGACTCAACATACAATTGAGCAAATCGGTATTGACGAAGTTGAATTTGCTTGCCTTCCCCTGGCTTAGTTTTGCCATCGTATGAAAACTTTAAGGCTACATATTTATGGAGAGAACCTGTATCTCCACCATCAAAGCCACTTCTTATTAAATATTTACAATTCTTCGCTTTAAACAATCGTGTACTAACAGCTCCCATAGAATCTATAGTAAGAAGAGTTGCACTTTTACCATCTAAAAAAGATGGATCTTTAATAATGTCACTCTTTATTTCGGTGTTCACCTTAAGGTAGCCTTCGTGCTTTATGCCTTCATTGGTTTCTATACGACCATACAAATAGCCTAATGCTTTATACTTAAGGTATTCCCCATGTTCTTTTAGCTGTTCTTTATTTTTCTTCGAAAAGGATACTGCTGCAAAGTCTCTTTTAAACTGCCCATTCTCGTCCGCATGTAATTGTCTTAAATCGGCTCTTTTCTGCACCATTTCGTTAAATATAGTACTGCTTTTCCTTTTATCTAATTCATTAACTTTGGAGTTGTATTCAATCGTCTTTTCATCATTACCCAACACGTAATTAGCACTTATAATATTGGCATATAAAGCCCATAATACTTTTTTGTCTTTTTTATCACTCTCCGTGTAATCTTTTGTTTTCTCTAACCAAAAATTAATACAGGTCTTTGCTTTTTCATCCAGCTTTAACTTGTTGGTATCAGAAAATGGCAAAGAGAATAAGTCCATCATCTCGCTTGTTACTTTATTGATTTCAGTAAAATCATAGCCTTTCTTATCCTTAAGTAAATAAAATGGAATTGGTGTACGAGCCACATAAAAATCGATACTTTCAACTAAAGGTTTCCCCAAGCTTTTTGTAAAATTAGCTACTCCCTCGTACAGGTCGTTATTGTATTTTTCAATATTTTTTTCAATTCTTTTTATTATTAGCTCTTTGGCAAGATCACTACTGGTAATTTTTTGCTTTTTGTAGGTTTTAAGTTCGGTTATTGGGAATTCGTGTTTTTTGCTCTCTTCATAAAAGTTTATACCAGCTTTATTTGCAGCTGTAATTTGCACTTCACAGTAGGCACTCAGGGTACTTTTATACGAAGCAATGCTATCTCCTTTTTGTCGGTTGTCTTTTATCTCTACTTTAAACTTTACATCCTTATACTTTACTTTTATAATAAGCAAAGTATCCCAATAGTTAGAATGCCTCCTGTAACTAAACTGGTTTAAAACAAGAGAGCTAAAAATACTTCCATCTTTTAAACGGTTTTCATCTAAGTCTACAGGCTCCAAATTAATTTCGTCCATTTTCCGAACCGATTCAAATTTAATTTTACTTAAACTAATAGGTGCATAAACAATTTTGTACTCATTTATACTGGCAGGTACTACTACGGTAGGAAAATGCCACTCTTTAAAGTAAACCTGTTTCTCTTTGGCATGTTGTGCAAACAAACTGTTAGAGATAAATAGCGTTAAAATAATTAGTCTGAGTTTCATAGCTTTTATTTGATTTTTATTAGCAAATTCAATATTATTCAAAAAATTAGTTTAGTTTCTAATTCCAAATCCTTCTGATGTTTCATACAACAATATTTCCAATTTAATATCTTCCATAATCCATAGCCTCCACTGGAGTAGCTTAACGGTACTACTTCTTTTCTGTCCCTAAATCCCCTGAAGGGGACTTTCCCAAACGGACTACCCTTTTAAGCCCCTTTAGGGGTTTGGGGTAATAGGGATAAAATTTATAATTACGACTCATAGTAGGATTTACACTAAACAGTTAATACTTAATTACATTACTTACCACATATCTTTCGCAAAACACTCACAAACCACACGATACAATCGTGCGGGAGCGGGGGATTGCATCGTGTGCTTACTACATCACTACAACCACTCCTTCCAATGTTCCTTTATCACACAAGAAAAACTGTATGACTTAGAACGCCATACAATCGCGCACTAGCGGGGGAATAAATATCAATCTAACTCTCTTCCGAATTATCTTTCATATTTTTAAGTATTCCTAATACAATTTTATAGACAAAAAACATTGCTATTAATCCAAAAAAACCATATACAAAAGTTGGACCACCAATTGAATCCAAATGCTGTACAATTGCTTTAAACACTCTAGCCCTAGTACTAACTTTAATGTCTCTATTTATATATCTTTCATAATCACGCAAAACTGAAATATACAATGAACCTAAAACAATTAAACCTATAACATAAAGCCAATACTCTCTATTTTTTTTGTTTTTCATTTCCTAAACTTTTTATTGTTAGTTTCAATGCATTACTAACAAATTGATTTGATACAGATTGAATATCCTTTGGTTTTATCCCTAATGAAATTAATTTATCATACACTGCTTTGGGGCTTTTCTTAAAAGTTTTTTCAAGCAAATTAAGATAATTAGTTTGACCAACTAAACCATGAGTAATAATCGCAATAATTATTTCATTTTCCATTATTTCAAGAGCAACTAAAGATGCTTCCTCGAATCCCTTATCGGATTCTTCATAAGCTCCCTTTAGTGCACCCCTAATTGATGATATTACGATATTCATTTTAGGATCTTTTATTAGAGAACTAGCACCACTCCAAACCACATCAGTCAGTTTTACATCAGTAAAATTAAATTCTGGATCTAAACTAATAATCGCAGCCTGAAAAACAAAGTCAATAGTCATGGCAATAGTTACTTTTGTCCCGACTTTAACTGCTGTTTTCACACCTGCATATGTACCAAGAGTGAATACTGTTAGTGATAAATCTGCTGCTAACACGGCATCATCAAATGCTTGTTTCCTATCCTGTTGTTTTAAAATCCAATGAAATAGAACTCCCGGAATAACAACAAAATCACCAGTGTTAGCATTTAAGCTTTCAATTGGGCTTTCAATCTGAATCCCAACAAATTCATAAGGTGAAATATCCATAAGTTTCTCTTCTTCATCAAACCACCAATCCGTATTGTATGTTATAATAAAATAACCTAATCTTCTGCTTCCTTTTGAGTGATAACTAGGGTCAGGACCAGCCGTTTCCGCCCATCTAAATATTTTATTATACGCTCCAGATTGAGACAAATTGTACCTTGCTAATTCTGCGTAACTTGATTTACCATATACCTTAGTGATATAATCAGAAATTGTGAATACAAAACTCTTCAATTCAGAACCATCAATATCTTTAATGAGATTAATTATCGCATTATTCTTCAATAAAACTTCAAGAAGTTTTCTCTGATCAGTAATGCCTGATATATTTTTCACAACGCTTGCGAGAATATTTTCTTTATCTGCACTCCACAAATAACCATCAGAAATAGTATTACTATTAAATATCCCATTAATTACCTCTAATCTATCATCTATTGACAATTCATAATATGCTTCTTCAGGATAATATTGTAGTCTTTCCCAATTCATTTCCTTAATCAATTGTTTAAATTCAGAAATCCAAGAAGAATAAGTCAATGTTAATATATCACTTATGAATTTATTATTTTGACTGGCATTTACAACAAGAGTTAACTCCCCTGGATAAGATGTAAATTGAATATTGGATAAATAATCAGGATTATTACAATTCTCCCCAGAATGAGTAAACACAAATTTCAAACATTGACTTTGTCTCATCACAGTATTACCTACACTATACTTATCTGTCATTAAATATTCTCCTCCCGTTGCATGAATACCATAAAATACAATTGGGTCGCTACTACCTTTAGGATATTCAAATTCTTCAAACATAAAACTATAATCTGTAAGACTAATAGGTTTTCTTGTAGCACGTCCATAACGCAATCTTTCTATTTGCTTATATGCTTCCCGCTTATTAACACTCGCATTCCCCTCTTCCTCCTGTCCCCAAAGCTCCACATCCCTTAGGTTGTGAATATCGTCCCATTGGTATTTGCGCAATTGTTGTCCGTCGGCATAGTCCATTAGGTTTTGGGTAGAGTTTTCGGGAATGGAAGGAAAATCCTGAAAAGGATGACTTAAACGGAATTCGCCATGAGCGACCTCGTGGGCAATGGTTCGGCACAATGCCTTAGTCGGATTTATATTATTGCGTTTATGTATATCAGTAAATACAAAACCCCAAGGTCTCTTTTTAGGCATAAAACCTGCCTTTGCAGGATTCCTGGCTTTATCTACCAAAAACACGTAAGTTTTATGTTCGTCGTAATCGCCGGAACGTTTCAAGGCAGTGATCACCTTGTTCATCTCCTTGGTGTAATTGCTCAGCATACGCGATTCGCCATCGTCCAAACCCTGGCTCATGTCGTGGCTGTACTCAACCTGCACACCGGCATGTTGGCTCACTGTCCAGCTTACATTGGCGGGGCTGTAAGCATCGTTTAAGTAGGTTTCGAGCTGTGCCCGTGGTATGCTTGTATTGTTCCCATTTACAGGAACCAAAACCATATTCTTTTCAATTTGATCGTAGCTAATTACGTTTAGTGCACCTATGGGTACTTTCTTTGTTTTTTTGGTGCTGTCGTTTTTTACCTCGTAATAAGCGGTAATTTGCTGCACATCTTCGTGAAAGCTGCCCCGAAGGTTCAAGCTAAAAGCATCGCCCTGTTTTTGTGCTGCAATTTCGGCTCCCATGGCAGTCATAAAATGAACTCCCTCCGGACTATAAAACAACTTATTACTACTCATATCAAAATTTACTCTAAACAGTTAATCATTAATTCCTAATTGCATTACCTACCACATATCTTTCACAAACCACACGATACAATCGTGCGAGGGAGTACGGTTGCTTTCTTATTTCCTATTTCTTGTTACTCATCTCTTACCCCTAAATCCCCTAAAGGGAACTTTTTCACATCGACTACCCTCTTAAGCCCCTTTTAGGGGTTTGGGGTAATAGGGATAAATTTATTATTACGACTCATATCAAAATTTACTCTAAACAGTTAATCATTAATTTCTAATTGCATTACTTACCACATAACTTTCTCACAAACCACACGATACAATCGTGCGGGAGCGAGGCGAGAGCAGAAAATACTATTGTTTAACTCTACTTAAATGTATATAACCACTAAACTTAAATATTAAATCAGGTGATTTTCCCATTTGAATCTGCACCACCCTTCCCCAATTAGAATTTTCAATTTTTTCAACATAAATAGGGCTATCACTTAAAGCTTTATATAGTACTTTTGATTTTCCATCAGGAGTTTCTCTTACATTGGTCCAGCCATCGCTATCTTGCACTCTTCCTTCTATTAAGATGCCACTCTCGTAGGGGTCTTCTATTTTTGTTTGATGAAAATAACCATCAAGATCTATTTTATATTCAATTCTTCGTAAAACTTTATCGGGAGTAGGATCGGTATCGCCTGGTTTAGGAAACCATTCATAAGAAGTAATCGTTGTGTCTTTTTCAAGAAACACTCTCCATGTTCCTCCACCATGAAAATTTATGGCTGATAACATCTGCTCGTCCGTTTTCCTAAACAAGTAAACTTCTTGACTTGAATTGTAATAATTTTCTTCGAAATTGAAATATTTGTAATATAGCACTAGCATTACAATATCATTATTAAAATCAACCCGTGCCAACGGAAGTAATGTATTCGGTTTAGAATCGGAATGAGAATCATAAATACCATGATAACCGCCATGATATTGTATATAACAGGTATCATTCACTCTTGTATGAGGAGCGCTTGTAGGGTATGGATAATCAATTGTCTGCTTTCTTACTCTTCCTGAATACTCTCCAAATATGCTTTTATTAGCCAGTTCTGGGTCTATAGACTTCCCTGTTTTTTCTCTAGTTTTAAAAATAGATGATAATTCACTCCATTCGTATTTTGGAAATAACTTTACGAATTCCTTAAAATCACTCTGTGCCGACAAATTAAGCGAACACAATAGCATTATTATTAATAATTTAGTTTTCATTGTTTTATGGTTTTGAAAAAATGCGATAATATTTTACCGTTGCACCTTTGGTTATATAATATTTTGTTGTTGTAGTTATTGTTTTTCCTTTAGCTGTCTCGGTTTTGGTTTCCTCACGGGTATCGTATTCCCCTATATTTTTAATCGCTTTTCCCTTTAGCCAGTCTTCAAAAGATTCTTTTGAAACTATACCATCAACCTCATATTTAAATATTTTATCAGCTTTAATTTCTTCGTTACCTCCATTGCCTTGCTCAACCGATACATCAAACTCATTCCATGCAACTGGACAATCTTCTCCTTTTTGTCCAGAATCACTCATGTCGGCAGTATTCCTATCATAAGTGCTTGACGAATTTAATCCTTTAAATTCTCGTTTTGCCAAACTACTAACCGTACCATAAGGATCATCTATTACAACTTTGGTATCATTTATACTTTGAAGACGCACAATATGTCCTTTTTCATATGCAATAGACATTAATATACCATCTCCTGCACGTAAACGCTCATTTAAGTATTTTGTTAATTCTGGTTTGTTTTTAGATGAACCTGCGGCCTTTTCCACAACCTTTAAGCCATTATATTTGGCTAGCTTAGTCCATGTACTAGCCGAAGTGCGATCACCAAATTTCTTTTCTTTTCTTATATGCTCTAGTAAGTCTTCAAAATCACCATTTTTTACATCATCAGAAATAGTCAGACCATCCTTTTCTGCTTTGGCAATATAGTCTTCTTTCGAAACACCTAACATCTCAAATCCCATAGCCAATGAGGTTACATTACATGTCCTATAAGGCGAATTAACATTGTCAACTTGGTTGTGATAAGCAACTTTGGTTTGTAACTCCTGATAATAATCTCCTCTTTTTGTTTCGTCCTTTTCCTTTTCTATCAAATTTCTAACATATGCAATTTGCGAAGCTGTTAAAACATCATATTGCAAAAATATTTCATCAATAGTTTTTCCGTCTAAAGATTCCATGTAAATACCTAAATATTTTAGCCACCTCTCTTTAATATCATTAATGGTGAAATTATCAGGTGGCATAACCTGAATCATCATAGAAGGTTTCTTTTTATCTTTTTCATAAAAAGCAATCACAAGATACTTTGAAAATAAAGCATCATCGCAATAAATATGTTTAATATTTGTTTTACTTATCAAACTATCCAAATTATTTACCTGCCTTTTAGTTATAATATTTTCAAGTTTATGATTTGTTCCATCACCATAAATAGCTATTGGATATATATCATCTTTGATAGTATATTTTGCTAGATAAATATGTTTCTCTTTTAGAATTATTTTATCAATTTTCTTACCTGCTCCTGTTTTTTTAATTGCTGAAATAGCACACGTTTCTTTTAACACATCGGCTGAACTTTTGGCTCTTAAAGACCATTCATCGATCCATTTTTTATCCACATCAGTCCAGGTATCTGCATAATCATCAGTATAGGTCAGTGGCACACTTGCTATTGAATTCGTTATTGCACGGTCAATAAGTCCAAAATATGAATCTAAAGGGGGCGGTGCTGATTCTGCATATTTATTAACCAAGTCAAAAAGAAGAGTATATTGGCTATTAATAGGATTAATTGTGGCCGCATTCCCCTCTTCATCCTGCCCATACAACTCCACATCCCTAAGGTTATGAATGTCGTCCCACTGGTATTTGCGCAATTGTTGTCCGTCGGCATAGTCCATTAGGTTTTGGGTAGAGTTTTCGGGAATGGAAGGAAAATCCTGAAAAGGATGACTTAAGCGGAACTCGCCATGAGCAACCTCGTGGGCAATGGTTCGACACAATGCCTTGCTGTTGTTGTAATGAACATTGGTAAATACAAAACCCCAAGGCCTCTTTTTAGGCATAAAACCAGCCTTTGCAGGATTCCTGGCTTTATCTACCAAAAACACGTAAGTTTTATGTTCGTCGTAATCGCCGGAACGTTTCAAGGCAGTGATCACCTTGTTCATTTCCTTGGTGTAATTGCTCAGCATACGCGATTCGCCATCGTCCAAACCCTGGCTCATGTCGTCGTTATACTCTACTTGTACGCCAGCATGTTGGCTCACTGTCCAGCTTACATTGGCCGGACTGTAAGTATCGTTTAAGTAGGTTTCGAGCTGTGCCCGTGGTATGCTTGTATTGTTCCCATTTACAGGAACCAAAACCATATTCTTTTCAATTTGATCGTAGCTGATTACATTCAGTGCGCCTATGGGTACTTTCTTTGTTTTTTTGGTGCTGTCGTTTTTTACCTCGTAATAAGCGGTAATTTGCTGCACATCTTCGTGAAAGCTGCCCCGAAGGTTCAAGCTAAAAGCATCGCCCTGTTTTTGTGCTGCAATTTCGGCTCCCATGGCAGTCATAAAATGAACAGTGTCGGCCTTCATGCCACTGCTCAACTGCATTTTCACGTTCACCACATCGTTGCCATTACTGGCAATGCTTTTCCAGGGCTTTATGTAGTAGCTCTTAGTAGAGTCGCCCAGTTGTATGCTTTGGTAGTAGGGCAAATAGGCTTTTTTCTCTTCCTCAGTTAAGCCAATTTCGTGGCTGTCGAAACCATAGTGCTGCTGGTCGTAAGCCAAAAACTGAATGCCGTTGGGGGTAATCTGGTAATCGCCGCTGTTTACCTGATCGAGAATTTGTGCCACCTTATCGGCTCCCTCTTTTACTAACTGAGCTCCTTCTTTATTCCCTACAGCCAACTGATCGCGCCCTTTCTCGATGGTTCTTTTGGCTTTTTCCAATTCATTATTCAGGCTGTTGCCGCCCATGTCTGTTTGCAGATTGCTGATCTCATCTACGATACTTTCGGCATCTGCAATGGCATCATCAACGCTGTCCCAAATATCGTTGTTGAAAAAATCGTCGGCCTGATCGCGTATATCGCTGCCCAGAGCGTAAATATCCGAACCCACCACACGTATTTCTCCGGCGGTTAGCTGGTAGCTTTCATTTACCTTAATATTATCGAAAACGGTTCGCAGTTCAATATTGCCCAACATGCCAATGCGCACCACACCGCTTCCGGTAAATGTACCTCTGCTGCCACTTGCCTGTTTCACTGTTACTTTAAAGCCACCTGCATTAATTACATCGCCTGCTTTAAGCTGATTTAATGTAGGACTGCCATCAATTTCGGGCACCGATGCATTTTGTCCGCATTCCACTTCTGCCATTTCTTTCGAAAGGCTAAACTGGCTGATTGGGGTAAACTCACTTTCGAGCGTTTCGCATTGGGCCTGTACCTTGTACTGGTAGGTAGCACCCGGTTTTAGCTGTTTCAGCTCAAAATCGGGCTGGTTCGACTGCTGGGAGTACCACTTGTCGCCTGCAACATCGCGAATTTGCACGGTAAACGAGCTGTGATTGCTTTGGGGTACAATACTCAGCTGCGCCGATCCTCCAAGAGCCGGATCAACATCAACCAATAAAGGCGGCTTGCATTCTTCGCCAAACACGAAGCTTACCACGGGCGAATAACCTTCGTTTTTAAACATCTCTTTTTGCTGATTGCTAAAGGCCCGTACCCGGCAGGCATATTGGCGTCCGGGTACCAGCATGGGGTATTGTGCATCGTAAACAAAGGATGTGTTTCGGAATACGGTTTTCAGCAATGGTTCTTTGGAACGAATTGCCTCTTCGGCCGACTGATTTACAGGCCAGATTTCCACCATTGTAAATTCGTACTCTACATCTGCCAAGGCATTTTGTGAGTTCATGTGCCGTGGCAGCCAATTGAAAAAGATGGAGGCAGGGTCGGTAGCCTTCAGCAATTTATTATTGGCTGGTGCAGTAATTACCGGTGGTTCGTTCAACAACATCCACGCCATACTGGTGGCTGTGTTCGATACTTTTTCCTGTCGGCGGGCCTCAAATATTTCTACCGTAAACTTGTAAACGCCTTCGGGCAATCGTCCGGTTTTCAGGAACTGTTTTTTGGTGATTCCCGAAAAATTCATGTGTTCGGGCACCAAATATTCTTCCAAACGATCGCCGTACAACAACTCGGGTGTACCTGCCTGAAGCAGAACGGGAGTTTTGGGAATAAAATCGTCTTTGGTAATCAGTTTAATTCCCTGTCCTTCGATGCTGATTCGCAGGCGTACCGAAAGATCAGCGTGATTTAAATCTTTTAGCGTAAGATTGACCAATAACTTTTGATTGCCCCCTTGATAATAATCGGCCAAATGTACCGAATAGGGTGGAATAACCTGAACATTGCACTGTACCGGATAATGTTGTGCATTACTTGTACCTGCTGAAAACAGCAGAGCAAATACTAGTAAGAGAATGGAAACAATGTTCCTTGGTATTTGTTTATTCATAATTCAATCAATAATTTCTGATCATTTTTTTTTATTCCTTTTTGGACTCTCCTTCTTCCAAAACCGCACCTTTTAAGCCCCTTTAGGGGTTTGGGGTCAATCTAACCACAACGTTCACATTCATAACTCATAACTCTTAACAGTCTTACTTCTTCTCTACCCCTAAATCCCCTTAAGGGGACTTCTTCCAAACTATTACCCTTAAGCCCCTTTAGGGTTGGGGTAACAGTCATTACTTGCCACACGATGCAATCGTGCGGGAGCAGAGTATATCCAAACAAATTCATAACTCATAACTCCAAACAGTCTTACTTCTTCTACCTCTATCCCGAAAGCTTTCGGAAGCTCTGAAGGGGACTTTCCAAACGACTACACAAAAAACCAAGAGAAAGATTCATTATATATTTCTGCTGACACGAATTACAAAAGCGTGCCAGCAATAAAAATATTTTTGTTTTGATTTATGATATCTTACTTACCACAATCAGAATAATCCAAAATGTGTTGAGTTAAATCTCTCCATTTAATATCAGTTGTTTTTTGAATTAAGGCATCGCATCCACCCCAAAGTGCAGCAAATTCCTTTTTGTATTTGCTTTTCTTAATTAAATGAGCAACATCTTCATCAGCTTTTTTCACATAGTATGATTTTGCAATGTTCCCCGTTGCATTTATACCTGCAACACCAATTCCCATAGTGTGTTTTGCCATTGGGTCGTGAAACACTCTCACTTCATTACTAAACTCAGGATTTAGCAATTGTAACATCATTGTTCTCTCTTTCCTTTTTACCAACACCTGCGTATTTTCACAGTAAACATAGCCCTGGCGCAACAAATCCTGATTCAGCTTTTGTTTGTTCCATTTATTCATATCCTCCACAAAAGAAATTGCTTTACTCAATTTATCCAGACCACTTGCCGGCAGATACATGTGTACAATAGCGGCAGGCTTCAATTTGTGTTTCTTCCCTATTTTATCTTCTATTTTAATGTACTTTATTAAACCTTTTTTTCTATCAACATCCTTTATGATTCCCTCTAGTTCTGTTCCATCAACAAGAGTTAGATAAGCCGTTTTCTTGTGCGAAAAAGTAAACGATGGTGATAGCAGTTGTTGTGCACTTACCTCTCCAACACAAAAAATTGTTAACACAATTAGTAAAAACTTTTTAATCATTTTAAATTTTATTAAATGGTGTCTACTCTTATCGATTTTCGACATTCTCGTTTTTATTATTTCGCTTTTCACTCCAGCAAAAAGGCTTTTAAAGGTTTTACTACAAAAAACCCAAAGCATAATTTCTAATTAACTCTTAACAGTCTTACTTCTTCTCTACCTCTAAATCCCCTAAAGGGGACTTCTTCCAAACTATTGCCCTTAAGCCCCTTTAGGGGTTTGGGGTCAATCTAACCACAACGTTCACATTCATAACTCATAACTCATAACTCATAACTCCAAACAGTCTTACTTCTTTCCTACCCCTAAATCCCCTAAAGGGGACTTCTTCCAAACTATTGCCCTTAAGCCCCTTTAAGGGTTTGGGGTCAATCTAACCACAACGTTCACATTCATAACTCCTTTAGTCCATTAAATAAGGCACCACCAATTTGTTCGAATAAGTCTCCTTGTTGATTCCAGGCAATACATAACGAATAATTACTTCGTATTTTCCACCGGTTTGAAAAGGGAAATGACTGTTCAACAGGTTACTCAAATTCTCTTTCTGAGGCATTAATGATACTTTAGCTACCTTGTTTCTAAAATCTTTAAAATCGCCGTAAGCTACGGCAGCAATATTGTAATTCAGGTTAAAATATTGTGTTTGCACCTGCGGATCTTCTCCCGTATAATTGGTTTCCGTAATTAAAGGATTCGTTATGTCCTGTGAGATTCCTACGGCAAAAACCGGAGGCGTTCCCAAAACATCTGGTTTCCGCCAATCTAAGGTGTACTTTCCGGCCAAAGGATATTCGCCATACATCAATGGATTCAATCCATTTTTAAACCAGCGGTTGTTTTGCTGCGCTTCGAACTGTATTAATGGTTTGTAATCATCTCCTCCGTTCAGTTCATTTTTACCAAATACTTCAGGAGAATTAAACATTACGTTTGCCTGATAAACACCTGTATACACAGGCCATTCCCAACTTCGTCCGAATTGTATTTTCTTGTATTTCTCTTTAAAAGTATTGTAGTTGCTGCTTCTAAAGAAGTTTTCGTAAACCTGCTTTTCTTCTACAGTAGTAATACTTGACCCCTCTTTGGCTTTTTTATTATTTACAGTCGCATCCTCGTTCCCGCTTTCCTTAATTACAACATTAGCATCCATTTTACCGGCACTAAATTTTGGAATGTTTACCAGTTCCTGTTTGTAAACAGAGTTGGTAATCAATCCCTTTGGTATTTCAAAATTAACGGTACGGTCGGCATAAGAAATATCGCCCAGCAGTGCACTTCCATTTTTTCGGGTCATTCTCATTTTCTGATCCCATTTATCGTCCGGTTCAAATAAATAGGGTTGTCCCTTTCTGAGCTTAATGTAACCCAAAGCATATTCATCTTTAAAGAAATTGAATTGGTTCGATACCGGGTAAGAGTAGGCAATATTACGTGCCGGAATATAATCAGGAGCCACTCCGGTAGTAAAACTGCCCTTCTCTTCCTGAGTCTGACCTTTCATTTTTTTCCACACTCCACCAATTTTCTCTTCAAAACTCACCTTTACCTTGTAATCAATTTTCGATTCAGGAGGCAATATGTCCAACGAATTAAAAATAGCCACATCCTTATTTTCATTCCATTCTATTTCTCCTTCTATTGGTTTTCCATTAAAGCTTAAGCTCATTTCATCCAGTTTAACACGGAAAGTTTTTTCAATCTCATCCAAGTCAACCATTTCGAACGGCTTTTCAATTTCCAGATTAAAAACAGTTTGAAAAGCGGTAAAAACATCTACTTCAACTCTTCCGTTTTGAGGCGTAACATCCGAAATCACTTCCAGTTCGTCCAATACACTTCCTCCCACCAATTCGCATTTATTGCCAATTTCCACTTCGAATTTACAACGGCCTTTTACCAAACCACCCAAAACACTATAGCGGCCACCAACAATTCCTTTCATCCATAATGGATTTGGTAATTGCGCCTGAAGTAATGCTGCGGCACCTATGTGCAGAATGTGTATCCTTTTTCGTTTGTGAAATACTCTCACCTGAATACCAATTTCTCCGTCGAGATAAGCGTAAGCCTGTCCGTTGGCATACCAGCCATCAATGCCCGGCGATTTACCACTCCCCTTACACCGCACTTCGTTACCATAATTCTTTAACATGATATCGAAACCAGCACCGGCATTAAAATAGCCGTAGAAAATAAGGAAATTCAGATTTCCGGTACTGATGCTGACATTGGAGCCAAAAGCAAAGCCTTTCCCTGTTCCCAATGCATTAAAATCTCTCATGTAATCCAAGTCATCTGCCCCCAGAATATCTGCAACTTCATCTGGTGGAGGCGGACTGCCCAGTATTTTTGTTCCCACCATAAAGTAGCTGCCTGTTTTTAGTATGCGCATTAATTTAATGCCTACCCTGTCTTCTGGGGTTCCCATGTAGAAATACCAATCTTTAGGATCGACATGCAATTCGGCCCAGCCTGCTCTTCCATTCGATCCTACCCCCTGAATAACTCCTCCCGGCACATTCATGAACAAATCGAATGTTCCGTGCAAACTTTTATTGGGAAAATCGTAGCTGACTTTTGCTTTTGCAGCCACCACAGATTTTCCGGCAATTTCACTTTCAGAGCCAAACATTTGCGTTTGAACATCCGATTGTCCTTTTATTCCAGGCAGATTAACTTTGTCAAGTAGATTATTTACTTTTGATATTCCAGACATATTAACGTCTTCAACTATATTATTTAATCCTTTGTCCAGACTTTTAGACAACTTCATACAACTTGCCTGCATAGCATCAGCACCCGGAATATTTAAGGGAGATAAAAATTTCCCGTTTCCTTCAAACGAAATGTAATTCAATCCTCCATTGCTATTGAACGACATCTCGAAAATTGTTTCAATTGTTACTGCAGATTTATCTGGTGAAGCCAGATCGGCTCTTGCTTTTAAACCAAGACCGGCCTCTTTGTTTGGCACATAAACAATTCCACTGGGAGTTGCCCCAATACTGCCTGCACCTAAAGCTGTTCCGCTATGCGACATCCTATTGTAAACACCACCTCCAAAAGAGTAAATACTTAAACCTGGAAATACAGGAACACCACTCGGCAAAGTAAACATACCATCAGCATACCAATACCTATATCCTTCAACACTGCCAAAAAGCGCTGAAGCCTGCAAAGCAATTCCGGGCGTAAATTTGGCATCAACCATTCCTTTAAAACCGGATCCGTAAAGAGGATCATTTTTGTACCATTGCGCAAAACCTTTTAATTGATAACTGCCCTGATTTACTTCAATACCCAGCTTGCCGATATCCAATCCTGCATACTTAAATTTTATTCGTTCAGGATCTTTTTCGGCCAAAATAATAGCTTCTGCAATCCCACTAAAACTACTGCTAACATTAACGGTCATGTCCAAACCCAAACCGTATTCATTCGTTTTTCGTTTCGTTAATGTAATTCTGTTGAGTTGAATTGGTAAAAAACCTAACTTTTTAGGTGTATTCTCTCGTCCTAAACTAAAACGATCTGCATCCAGAAAGGGTTCCCGGGTAGTCACCATTAATCCTTCAAAAGAAATGTCTCCAATATTTAGAAGTTTTGTTTTTGGTACCATTGAACCATGCAATACCGCTGTAGGATGAAAACGATGATCTTCCACATCAACTTCTAAATATGAAGAAGGAGCTAATTTCACTTCTGATTTAAACAGCGGAAAATCCATATCTTCCTTTACTGTTGCTTTCACATAGTATTTATCATCTGGTTGAATTAAACCATAGTAGCCCAAATGATCTGTATCACCGGCAATTGGTAGTAAAATATCTCCATTGAACCATGCCTTTTGTAACTTATTGTACTTTAAACCCACTCCCAATGTATCCAAAGAATATGCCCAACCACTCATATCTCCTTCTTCCAAAGGAATTAAACTGGTTCCTCCGAATTCCCCTGTAAAACCCATTTCATCAATAATAGCACTTCGCAAAAAGAGACTTATATTTTCCTCTTGATTTTTCTTGCGGTATTGACTTGGAATCTCAACATTTAAATCTTTTAAATAGAATCCCTGCCAAAGCGGACTATTTAATTCAGGCATTGAGGTAGATTGATAGCCTTTTGGGAAGACCATCCCTGAAGAATTTCGGGTATCACTAAAATCAAAAACTGCATTGCTAACCTTAAACTTAAAATCGGTAAGACCTTTCACCTGAAAAGGATCCAAGCTCACATCAACAACAAAATCAGAAAATGTAGTAATACTTGTTTCGAAAGCGGCAGAAACCTTTGCAGTATTTATTGTATCGGCAGGCAATAGTACATCGCGGCTAAACTCAAGCTTTCCCTGCAAGCCCATCCCCCTGTATCCGTTGCAATCCCAATCTACATATGTTTTTTTATTCTCACCTACAAATACCATTGTCATGTTCTTGTTAAGCGGAAAAGACTGATTCCCAATCAGCATTAAACGTGCATCGCCCGTAAATCCTCCACGGTTAAAGCCAATCCGGCTTCCGGCAAATCCAAGTTGTCTTTTTGCAAGAGGTACATCAATTAATGCTGAAGCACAAAGTTCGCCTCCTTTAGGAGTTAGAAATACGGAATCAATACATATTGTAACTCCTCCCACTCCAATTGACTGATCTTTACCTAATGGTAAATCGAATGATTTTTTGGAATTTATTAAATCCTGAAGTTTACGCGATTCGGTTCTGATTTTCTTTGCAGTAGCAATCAATTTCTCCATTCGCTTAATATCCTTTGGATTAACCAAAGATGCAGCCATCGATGCTCCTTGCGATTGAACAGAATCCTCTTGAAATAGTTTTATTTCATCAATATCATTTTCAACAGCAAAATGATTTGCAGAAAATCCAACTTTAAATACAGAAACAAGCAAAATCAGCAACATCAAATTTCGCAGCGATTGCCTCATCGTTGCCCTGTAAATTCCATTTCGAACTAATTTATTACCTATTGAATCGAACTTCATTTTCTGCTGTTTGTTTAAAAACTGTAATTGTATCCCATACTAAGAGTAAACTCTGCATATTTCTTCTCCTCATGCCTATTCATATAATTCATGCTTAGAGTAAAACTATGTTTCTTTACAGCATAAGAATTATTGCACCGAATCACATAAATCCGATTTGCGAAATCGCCGTTCTGGTAGGATCTGTTCCAGGATCCGCTCACCGAACTTCTCAAATTCTTTTTAAACCTTTTGGACAAACTCAGTGTTGGCCCAAGAGTTAAGGCATCACCCGATTCCATATCGTTGTAATTCCCATTTATTGAGGAGGACAAAGAAACTCCACTGTTTTTCCAACTAATACTATGTGTAATTCCGGTGCTGTAGAATTTATTTCCGGGCTTTTTATTCTGCCCTTCCTGTTTTTCCGATGCCATTTGCACATTCAGATTAACATTTAAATTTTGTCTGGCATCTGCATTTTTCACATCACCCAAAACCTGCGACAGACTAAGTGACATATTCTGAGAAACCTGGGTAAAATCGAGGGTATCATAAACCTGTTGCTGATTCACTTCATTTATGTCTTCGAAATCGGATCGGATATTCGTGAAAGAACTATAGTTTGAGTAGGATAAATTCAGATTCGTTTTGGCACCTGTTTGTATTCCAACATTTACAGCTCCCACCACATTATTCATTCTTGATTTTTTCTCGTTTTTCAGATCATTCCTTTGCAAACCGGCATTTGCAGAGATATTTAAGTGTCCTTTTAAAAACTGTTTGGCAGTTGTCACTGAAATATTCTCCATATCATTGGTAAAATAATAGGCTCCCAATGTTTGGTACTCCGGATCAACCCTTTCGTACAACATCGACACAGAAAAATCCTGACTTTGATAGGATACATCAGTTTTGATAGCGGTATAAACAGAACTTGATGAGTTGGCATTCATGATGCCATTGGTAAGTACGAATACACCGGTATTCTTTTCACCCCTGTTTTTAAGTCTTTTATCCTGGGTCAGCATACTATTGGTATATTCAACACCAACAAAAATTTTACTGAACAGATTTTTACGAACATTCACTCCCAATACCAGGTTTTCCATGGGTGTGATTTCGGTGTTGTCTGGAATAAGCTTTACTGAATTCTCATCATCCTTAGCCCCAAATGCAATAACACTCAAATCATCCCCCTTGTCTTTGTAATTTAGTTTTAAACCGTAGCCCATCCTTTTGTAGAAAAACAATGTTTCCTTTTCCGTACCCACTGGTTCTTCCGCTTTCCGAAGTCTTCCAATCATAAGGCTGGCGCTTAGCTTTATTGGTGGAGTCAGCTCAAGCCCGACTCCTAAAAAACTATGTCCGCTTAAACTATAAGGCGAGAAACTCATGGCTGAATAACCCGCATGCAGCTTCACCCACTTGTAAGTTGGAGATATTCCTATCTGGTTAAAACTAACTCCATGCGATAATTCTACATCCTGATTGGAATAGGTGAAATTTAAAGGAATTGACCACTGTTCAAACAGTGACAGATTCAAATTACCTGCAGCATAAAATGTATGTGCGTCTCTGTTGCGCTTAACCCCTATTGCCGAATAATTAACATTATTGGCTGAGATACTGCCCGAAACGCCAATCTTTTTTGCATTGATTACTTGCTCAACATCCTGAGAACAAACAACAAGAAATGAACTTAACTGAATAAACAGGAAACACAAAATCCGGACAAATATCCGGGCTCTCTGGTCTCTATTTCTACTCAAACTTATTATATCGTGAACCCCTTTATTCATTTCTTACCGATAAATAATAAATTTGATTCGTCTGTTCTTTAATCTTTCCTGACCATATGCGTTGGCTACAACAGGATTTGAGTTTCCTTCCCCAAAATAATCCACTCTGTTTCCTGCAATTCCATGCTGTTCGAAATAATCCGAAATAATTTCAGCCCTATGAACAGATACTTCCAGATTCTTCGCATCATTTACCATCATATCGGTAAAAACATGTATATGAACGATTGAATTTTTATGCTTCTGCATCCGTTCAATCAAAGAGTCAATAAACTTCTTCAAACTCTTATCTATAATTTTGTGCTGATCGACGGTTGAATAATCCCAGTACTCATCATCCCAAACAAACTCCTCCTTCTTTTTGCGTACAAGTCCACTTGCATTTCTTATCTTATCAGAGAAGCCGGATTTCTTTTCCCGACTAAAATTCTTATTCAACGAAAGCATCACTTCATTGCTTGTCATGTAATTAGAATTTATTTTTGAAGATGTAATAGTACGGCCAACTCTTATTGAATAAAAGGATTGCGAAAACTCTACAGCAAGTGCGTAGACTTTGTCAACAACATACCGGGGAATTAAAGCAACACTTCCTTCCTTAAAAAAACCTCCTTTGGAATTCTGCCAATAATATCTCATATCCAAACCAAGATTTAGCCACTCATTCTCATCCTGAAATCTCAAATCACCATCTGCTAACAGACTTAATTCATTCCCTAATAAAAGGTTGTACCCAAACTGAAGACCGTATTGATAAGAAAGCTTCTCTTTTTGATCGTTCCCGGAAGTGTAAACAGGTCTGTTTAAATTGGCCAGTGAGGCACCAATAAAATAGTTAAGACTATTATTTCGATACATTTTTTCGAGTCGAATTCCAGAGTTCCATGAAGAATATCCATCCGATACATCCTGAAAATTTTCATTAATAGCTAAACTTGGACTAAAACCTTCTCCTAAAACATACTGACTACCCGTTGTAAAACCATTGTTGTCAAAAAAACGCTGAAGTACATTCCAGGAAATACCCAAACCTAAATTTAATTGATCCGACACTTTCAACTTATAGGCCAAAGAAACGGCAAAACTCTCTTCCTTCAGCAAATCATTAGACGACAAATCATCAGACATAAACGACACACCTACAGCGCCCAAATGGCCTCGTTTCTTATCATTTAAAACCGGCAAAACACCGGTAACCAGAGAGGTTGTAAAGGCAGAACCTGATTTAATTTTCTGAATGCGATTGTAGAAACTTACTTTTGCGTACGGCAACCCGACAATAGCTGAAGGATTGTATTGCAATGGAGATTCTGTATAGTTAACTAAGGGTATTTTTTGAGCCTTGAGGTGAAATGACACGACAATAAAAACCAATAAAATTATTTTCCCTCTCATTCTGGATTACTGTTTTATCTAATACTCTAGCTCAGGAAATTAACCTTAACAGGTTGAAATGGCCTAAAACTAATAAATTTTATATGTTACATTATTCGGACAACAATAATAGACACTAATATGTTAATACACAATATTTTTTGTTAATATTTCTTAAATAAGACTCAATTTTATCAGCCTTAAAATAAATATTCTAATTAACAAGCAAATTAGATTTTTAATATTCTTTTATGTTGACACAAGTGAAAAACACATCTTCACAAGCTTCGTAAATAATACATTCCACAGCTTGCCACACGACAAAACAAATCAACCAAAAATCCTTATAAATAAGGATATACATACAATACAGAATCATTTCATACAACTTACAAACCTTTTTAATCCGAATCTTTTAAATAGTAAAATCACATTAAAACAAAACACAACTATGATTAATTTAAATACATTCTAACATATGGAAGGGGATAATATCACAAAGTTCTTCTCCAATTTTATTTTATTTGTCTATATTCGAACATAATTTTCAAAATAAAATCATGAAATCAATTTTTAAGTTAATTACATGCGGTGTTATTGTATTATTCTTCTCAAACACCTCATTTACACAGGAGTTAAACAGAAAAGGGATACAATCCTTCTTTAAGGATGTAATATCAAATCCTGATTCATATCATAATACGCCAAGTGATTTTAGCACAAATAAGCTTGAAATCTTAAATGATTTAGAAGTATACAGAATTGATTCAATTGACGCAGTTCGAAAATACGCTTACCTTATTGCCAATAACCTAACTAAAAATGATACAAATTCTATCCTTAAACAGGATGTAGTTAATTTTCTGTTAAAAGGATTTAGTGACTCAAACTCCGGCACCTGCGGTATTGTAAGCGATTTACTGAAAGATTACGCTAAAAAAAGCTATAACAATAAGGCCCGAAACAAAATTCTGGAATTACTTTACCTAACTCCCCCTTACTATCATGAACTAATCAGATTAGCTGGATATGTTAATCCTGACTCTACTCTAAAAAGTATTACAGAACTACTGTCATCTGGAATTATCAAAAGCAATGAACCATACTGGGCAGCCAAACTGGCACTGGCAAGAATTGGAGATCATGCAGCAATGGAATTCTGTATGAAACAAATTAAGATGATGGAGGTAAATGATGATTTAGTTTATGATTACGTTCCTGATCTTATCTACACACATCAGAGAGAAGCTTTTGATTTTTTAATCCAGTTATTAAACAGCAATGAAAAAAACTGTGAATCTTCCAATGCAGAATCGAAAGAAATGATTGTATGCGGATATAGAATCATGGAGTATCTTGCTCCTGTAATAGCAAACTTCCCTCTTAAAGTAAGTGATAGCGGAGATATAGACACGAAGAATTATACCGAAGCTCTTCAAATATGCCGCGATTGGTTTTTACAACACACTGATTACAAAATTATAAACGAAGAATACTAGTTCTTCCCATTCCTGAATAGTAAAAAATGAAAAAAATATTTTTAATCCCCATAGTTTGCCTCTGTTTTAATATGTGTCTGGCTCAGTTTCAGGAGAAAGTTTTCACCAACATTCCCAATTTGAATAATAGTAAATGTGTTTGGGGAGATATTAATCATGACGGGCGCCAAGATTTAGTATTAATGGGCGAACAACCTGATAAGTATGTAACCAGCATATACATTAATGATAGTGATCACTTTTCTCAAATGATTGTTCCCGAATTAATACCTCTTAGCAATGGTTCTCTCTCTTTACTGGATTTTAACAATGATAACTACCTTGATTTATTTTATACCGGAATAGATAAGGATGGCATTAAACACACTCTCCTGTTTAAAAATATCAACGGAAACTCATATGTGAAAATGACAACATCATTCGAAAATGTTAACCTTAGCAGCCATACCTGGTTTGATTTTAACAATGATGGGTTTCTTGATCTGGTTTTGTCAGGCTTGAATGATACAAATCAAATTATTACAAAAACATATATAAACAACAAAAATGAAGGTTTCTATCTCCGAGAATATGACTTAGCAACCGTTTATTCTGGAAGTACAACATCAATTGATTACAACAAAGATGGATGGACAGATCTTCTAATCACAGGAAAATCGGAAGGCTCCCGCAGAATTTGTTATTTATATCGAAATGAAAAAGGCATTGCTTTCCATAAAGTAATAGAACTGGATGGAGTAACAGAGGGCGATTCAAAATGGGGCGACATCAACAATGACGGATTCCCTGACCTTGTAATTGCTGGATATGATGGTGAAAACTATCAATCAAGAGTATACACAAATAATAAAGGGACTTTGCAGTTTTCTCAAAACTTATCTGTTCCACTTGGTGGCTGCGATTTAGAATGGCTGGACTATGATGGTGATGAAGATTTAGATTTGATCAGCATAGGAGGAATTAACAATACAAGCCCAAAAACCGTGCTGTATACCAATGATAACGGTCTGCTTTCTAATTCTAACATCGTATTTCCAAATGTTTTTGCAGGTTGCCTGGCCGTTACAGACTTTAACGGAGATGGTAAAGCTGATATATTCATTTCCGGCACGCAAATCCCAGAAGGTCCTAAATCTCTTTTCTACTCTAATAATTACAGTTTCTCGTACAACAAACCAACCCCTCCAACCTTATTGAATTCAGCAACAAGTTATCCTAATGTATCTTTAAGTTGGAACAAAGGCAGTGATAATATATCTACCCCAAGCAGTCTTCATTACAGATTAAAACTTGGAACCACAACCGACAGATCTGAATTCTACCCTTTTTATACTAATCTAACTACCGGTGAAAATTTATTGACTTCACAAAACGAACTGTCAGACACAACTATCGAGTTGGCGAATCTTTCTGAAGGCAAATATTATTGGGCTTTACAAAGTGTTGACATTGCCGGCAATATTTCAGAATTATCTGATTTGCATACGTTTTTTATTAATGCCCCAATAAGTTTAGGGGAAGATCTAAATGTTTGCCCCGGCGAACAAATTCATCTATCAATTCCTGATGGTAATTACACCGCAAACTGGTATTCTAAAAGTAAAGGTGAAATTGCAAGCAATACGAACAACATTTCTCTATCAATTACTACCGATGATACCGTTTGGGTTAAATTGAACAAAAATTACGGAGGTATTGTGTGCGATACAATTAATATTTTTTATCATGAAAACCCGGTAATTGAATTAAATAATGAAACATACTCATGTTACGGTGAAAGTATAAATTTAAATCCCACAACTAATGGCACTATCAGGACATGGAAAACATTCGAAAACAAAATACTTAGTAATAATCTGATTTACAATATACTTACTACCGAAAAAGATTCCTTGATTTTTGAAGTACAATCAGAATACGGCTGTATTGCGAAAGACACAAGTTTTATATTTGTACAGAAACTTCCTGTAATTGATTTAAAAGACAATTATTTTGCTTGTAAAAACCAACAAATCACAATTCAAACAAGTGATTATTATAAAACTAAATGGTTGAATCAAAATAAAAACTTACTATTGGAAAACACCAATAAATTCACTTATAAAGTCGACAATGATTATGAATTTTATTTAAAAGTGGAAAATAAAGAGGGATGTTCATCAGAACAGAAATTTGCGCTCCATCCTTACTCTCTTCCATCAGCTTACGCAGGAAAAGACACCCTAATTTGCGAAGGTTCTGAAATTACACTTGGACCGGATGCAATGGCCGAAAGGGGAACATCACCATACAAATACTCTTGGACTTCATCTAACAACACTTTCGTTTCTGAAGAAATGCACCCAAAGTTTAAGGCGCTTCAATCTACTGAATTAGCATTAAAAGTTACTGATTCAAATGGTTGCGAAGATCGTGACACTACTGTATATACCATAAATCCAATAAGCAACATTGATGCAGGTTCAGACAAATCGATCTGTGTTGGAGAATCATTAGAACTTGGCGGCAATCCTACAGCTCAAAATAGTCTTAGGGAGTATAAATATTTATGGATTCCTTCAACAGGACTTAACAATCCTAACATTGCCAACCCAACAGCAACACCTTCAACAAGTACAGAGTATCAATTAGTTGTTTCCACACACAATTGCGAAATCTTAACAGATAAAATAAAAGTCAACGTACATCAAAAACCAATCATCGCTATAAAACCCGACACTATTGTGGGAGCTAAGCAGGAATTCAAACTTTGGGCAAAAGGTGCAAACACTTACGAATGGACTCCGGAATTCCCATTAGATGACCCTTCAAGCAATTCACCAATAGCCAGCATTCCAGAAAATACAATATTCTCAGTAATTGGCTATTCTGAATTTGGCTGTCAGTCAGACCAGAAAAATATTAGCGTTCATGTGAACAACGAGATCTTCATTCCTACTTTATTCTCTCCAAACAATGATGGCAACAATGACAGATTCCTTGTGTACGGCACAGGGCTATCGAAATTAACAATTAGAATCTACAACAACTGGGGAAAAGTTGTTTATAGAAGCAATGACAATTCCGAAATTCAAAAAACAGGTTGGGATGGAAAAGACAAAGGCAAGAATGCACCTGAAGGCAATTACATCTGGGAACTGGAAGGAAATTATTCTGATGGACGATACTGGAAAAAAACCGGTACAATCTACCTAATGAGATAAAATTTCATTCTCTTTCATCTCAAATATTTTAGGTGAATTCTCAAGGAAACGCCAATAATTAAACTGCAATAAACAACTATAAATAACACGATTTAGCACAAGCAATAAAGATCATTCTCTCTCCAAAAATTAGGATTCACCCCAAACAAAAAGACTGTAAATCAATTAATTTACAGTCCTTTTCATTTCAACTTATTCGTTCCACCACAAATAAAACCAAACTCTTTTACTTAAATTCTCCTCTTTACTGATCCCCAAAATGACAGAATGAAAAAACACATTCTAAATTATTTGCTAAAAGCATCCATCGCTTTTGTTGGATAACCAGCCTCATCAAAAGCTCCTTTTTGGTATTCTTTCCATCCATTGTAACATTGTGGTTCCCAATAAAAAACCCCTAAACAACTATCATTTAATTTGGTTCTTGTAATCAGATCTGAAAGAAAGTTATATGCTGCATCCTCCCCGTCCCAGTTCATACCTGTCTCGCAAATCATGATCCCGCAAGCATAGCGACTGACCATGTCATTGATATTGCTGATTAAATCGTCGTTCATGCTTTGCCAGGTGTCCGGTTCCGGGTACAAGGACATGCCAATCACATCCCATTTTCCGCCATTATTTTTCAAACCGTCAAACAACCATCTGAACTTTGAATTCTTATTTCCCTCCTGCAGATGTACAACAACTTTTGCCTCCGGGAAAACAGCTTTTACAGCATCGTATCCATAATTGGTAAGACTTGCATACTGTGCCATATTTTCATCTGCCTTTCCATCGCTCCAAAGCATGCCATTACCAGTTTCGTTGCCTACCTGAACCCATTCCGGGCTAATCCCCCAGTTGTTAAGTGCAGTTAATACCTCAGAGGTATGATCTTTTACGGCAAGGCACAAATCGTCGAAAGACAGATTTTCCCAACTTACAGGCTTGCTTTGTTTGGAAGGATCGGCCCATGAGTCGCTGTAATGAAAATCAACCAAAATACGCATTCCTAAATCGTTGGCCCGTTTGGCCTTAACCAGCATATCGGTTTTATTGCACCATCCATCGGTTGGATTTACCCAAACCCGTAAGCGAATGGAATTCATACCCAAACTTTTTAACAGGCTCATGCATTCGGTTTTGTTTCCTTCGGCATTGTAAAATAAAATACCCGCACTCTCCATCTCAGTTAACCAACTTACATCGGCACCTTTGGCAAAACCACACATATCCCCTACAACTGGATTCTCCGGCAAAGGCTTGTTATCCTCATTATCGCTGCACGAGACAAAAAGAAAAACAAAACTGATCAGCAATATTGTAATTTTTTGAATTTTCATTGTTGTAATATCCGTTTAGTAAAAAAACAGAGGTATTCTAATTCGTATGAATTGTAAAAATCATTTAGAATACCTCATTTTCATTATTACTGTACTTCAAAAGTACAGGTATTGTGAATAAAGTCAACAATTACATTGTATGTTCCATTTGCCAGACTTTGAACCTCTGTCATGTTAGCACCCAAATAGCTCATGGAATCAAAAGAACCTCCATAATAACGGTTCCATGACTGATCTAAATGAATGGCCATTCCATATGGTGAATCAGCACTGATGCTTGCAGTTCCTGTATATACTCCGGCAGATGCTTTCGTTAATACAACTGAAGTAAAGTCCCAAACATCATTTAGCCCGGTGATATAAACCTCATCGCCTAAAAATACATAGGTTTGATTTTTGATGTTGGCAACCAAGTCGTAAGTTCCTGTTGCTATTGAAGCATCATCGGTAATACCATCGGCTCCCAAGCTTAGATTTCCACCTTCACCACCATAAAAATAATCCCATCCGCCATTTATATATAACTTAGCTCCATATTCAGAGGCGACATTAATCGTTACACTACCTGAATAGACTCCATCAACCTCTTCAGATGTCATTTCTACCAGACTCCAATCATCATTAAATCCACCGTAACTTAAGCTGGTTACTTCTGTATGACTGTAAGTTAAGTTCTTCAAATCGGCCTGAATTAAATACAATCCCGGATCCGGAGCAGTAATATTATTGGCTCCCTGAAATTTCAATGTTCCTTCTGTATCGCCCATCTTATAAACATCATTCCAATTGTCTTTTTCTAGAGACATATTATAGCCCCACAATGAATTCACATTTATCACCCCTGCAAATGTAGAATCCTCTTCGCTCAATAAACGCAGGTAGTTGTCAAATGTCCAGGATCCTGAAATGCCATCATCAACACCGGAAAGATACAAATACCCGCTAAGTGGTTTTACCTCTTCCGTTGCACCAGCTGTTATCTCATAATGCAGGTTGAGTGGATCCGACAAATAGAAAGTTAAAGTATAATCGCCGGCTGTTCCAAAAGTAATATCGCCGGCAGATGCAGCCAACATATCAAAGGTCAATCCACCATTGGCATCAGCAATAAAACCAATCTCTTTGCTAATAGCGGCATCATCATTCGTTGCAGTGGAGAAATTATAGAGTTTAGCATCAGAACAGCTGACTTTCACCACTGCATTATCTTTTGCGGTGCTTACTGACACATACCATTTCACTTCCGATTTTACAAAAGTCATTTCGGCACTTACATCACCGCTTACAGTCAGGTTAGGAATATAAGTTGCTGTCCATTCTTTTGATAATGTACTTGCTGTTGTATAGTAACATCCACCAAAACCCGGATACCAAAAATTCCACATGGAGCTTTCGTCCGAGGACATCAAAAATTCTTTACCATCAGCACCTTCATTGCCCCAAAGGCTTCCGTCTCCTTCTTTTAAAAACCAATTGCTCCAGGCAGTAGTTCCAATAAAACCAGAATATTCACCATCGCTATCAGGAGCATACAATACAAAACCAGTCTCCACCTTATCTGCATCAAGCACAAAAGCTTTTGACATATCAATAGTGTAGCTGGTAATATTGACAGCAATCACATTGCTGTAATAAGGATCTGTATTATCGCCATAAGCCAAATTGACTCTGAAATACATAGGAATACTGACATCCGGAGTATAAGCAAAATTCTTTGCCATGGTATTCAATTCACCTCCGGTAAAAGAGTATATATTACTCTCCGGCTTTATAGTTTGATAAGTTTTAAAATCCTCAGCTGCAGAAACCTCAATTGCAACAGATGGGATATCATCAGGTATACTTACAACCGCACTACTAATACTAAGCTCACTTTCGTTCCAGCTTAAAGCCAACATGGGTGCATCCTTGGTTTCCTGAGATAGAACAATATCAGATTCACTTGTTAGAAGCGTTGATGAATTCAGCCCGGAAACGAAAATCTCATCCCCATCTTTTTCGCAGGCAGTAAATAATGCTGAGCAACATACCGCCAGAAATATGATTAATTTCTTCATAACTTATTCTGTTTTTTAATAATCACCGTTAGATAAATTTGGGTTGGCAGAAAGCTCGGCACTTGGAATCGGATAGATATTGTACTTATCATCCACAGCCTTTCCATCTTTAACTCCACCTTTCCATTGCCAGATGTATTTATTACTGGTAAAACATCCGAATCGCACTAAATCAGTTCTGCGAACACATTCCCAGTAAAGCTCCCTGGCTCTTTCATCAAGGAAAAATTTATAAGGAATACCGTCGGTAGTTGCAAGCAATTCACTTTCGCTCACCGAGGCTGCATTTCTATGACTTCTTAAATCATTTACATAGCTTAATGCGGTAGTCATATCGTTCCCTGAACGAGCCGCAGACTCGGCATACATCAGGTAAGCATCAGCCAGACGAAACATTGGGAAATCGGTATTTACTCCATCACTGGTGGTATTTGTAGCGGCCTCTCCGGCATCGGTTAAGTTACTCCATTTTTGAACAAAGTAACCTCCGGTTCTATCGTCTATTCCATTATCCATGTACTGATTTTGTCCATCGGTATAAAATAGGGCCCGGTTGTCATTGTCCAGATCAAAAAGAGCAGGAACTTCGCCTCTGATTCGAAACATGCTCCAGGCAAGCGTACAACCTACCTCTGAGGCCGCAGCGCCATAGTCCGTATCTACTTCCCCACAAACCAAATAAGTAGTGGCTCCCCATGACAATACACTTGTACCATCAACTACTAAAGGGAAAATTATTTCATTACCTCTACCTACACGCAAATGATTATCGCCGTTAAACAATTTGCCATAATCAGCTTCCAAAGCATAACCTTCATCAATCACTTTTTGGCTGTAAATCATACAAGAGTCGTTTTTTACTCCTGCATCATATACTTCAGCATTCAGGTACAGTCTTGACAACAGCATCCAAGCGGCAGCCCGAGGTGCATGCCCATATTCGCAGGCATCTACATCAAGCATACCTTCGCTGCAATCTTTTAATTCGGTAACCAAAAAATTAAATAATTTAGCTGCCTTTATCTCTTCAGGCAATTTAGAACTACCAATTACCGATTCATCGGCAAAAGGAACATCGTGAAACAAATCCATTGCATGAGAGTAAGCCATAGCCCGAAGAAACCGTGCTTCTTCGCGATATAATTTGATTTCCGCCTGCTCCTCTTCGGTGAAAGATGCTATTTTACTATCAACAGCATTCTTCAAAAACTCGTTGCAAAGTGATATGGAATAATAACATCTGTAATACATATCGGCCACCCAAGGATCATTGGCATCCCAGCTTAAAAAGCTTAAATCACCAATATTATCACCTTCTATCCAGGTTGAGCCCAGTTCATCTGTTCCTGCTTCCTGTACATTAAAATAACAACGCATATAATCGTAGCCATTATTACTGCTAAGATCTGCATCACCCCCTCCTTTTTCCTGACCGGCTGTAACAAATGATGAATAACATTTAGCCAGTGCCGAAATATAGTTCGCCGGATCTGAATAAACCGTTTTTGAGGTTTCTTCAACATTCGGATATTGATTTAATTCATCCGTACATGCGGTATGAAGTAAAACAACTGTTACCAAGAATATATTGATTATTTTTTTCATAATTTCAGTCTCAAAATTTCAGTATTTTTAAATTCGTTTGCTGCTTTCACCTTAGGGCTTATTTTAAAAATCGATACCTAAGCTTAGAGAAAAAATTCTCGGACGAGGATAGAAAGACTGGTCTATCCCTCCTGAAATCTCCGGGTCGACACCTGAATATTTGGTGATTGTGAATACATTTTGAACCATTGCAGTCATATTCAGGTTAAACAAATTCTTTACCCTTCCAAAATTATATCCTAACGAAATATTATCCATCTTAATAAAAGACGCATTTTCCACATAATAATCAGATAAATACTGACGACTTTGGAAACCTGTATCTAAATAGCTTTTATGAAGATTATTTAACTGAGACGAATTATACGACATGGTTCCATATGCCCCTGCATTCATAGACAGTCCGTTGTATACATAGTTGTTAATACTGGAACGAAGACTTGTGCTCAAATTCCATTTTTTATAGCGCAATGATGTACTGAAACCTAAGATATAATCAGGCGATGGCGAGTGATAACGGTATAAATCGCTCGAATTAATAGTTCCATCATTGTTTAAATCGGCATAAGCACCTTCAATTGGTTTTCCTGTTTCGTCGTACAACTGATGATATACGTAAAACATATTTGGCGAATAACCTTCCGTTAACACCTGAAAATAGTAGCTGTCAATAGTTGATCCTACTGAAGTATTAGAAATCTCTGATCCGGGTATTATGGATAAGTTTTTAATGGTTTGCTCCTGCCAGCTTGCATTAAAACTAAAATCCCAGGTCCAGTCTTCGTTATCTACAGGAGTAACATTAATTGATAACTCAACTCCTTTACTATCCACATTGCCCACATTGGTCAATATTCTTTTATCGAAGTTAGTTCCGGCAGCCGAAGGAACAGTGGCTAACAAATCTTCTGTTTTACGTGTATAATACTCTACAGATCCTGATAAACGATTGTTAAAGAACCCAAAATCCATTCCATAATTATACGCTTTTGTCAACTCCCATTTTAAATCGGACACATAGGCTTCAGGACGATAAGTATTAACCGTTGAATTGCCAAAAATATACTGAGCGCCATTCTGACTAATGGTATAAACAGGTAAATAGGCGTAGTTCCCAATTCCTTCCTGTTGTCCGGTGATACCGAAGCTGGTTCTCAATTTCAAATTGCTTAGAAAATCAATCCCTTGGAGAAAAGACTCCTCGGATAATCGCCAGGCCAATGCAACAGATGGAAAAGTACCCCAACGGTTATCACTGCTAAAACGGGAAGTTCCATCCTGACGAACAGTAGCCGTCAACATGTATTTTGACTGTAAAGAATAGTTTACTCTTCCGTAGTAAGAAATTAAAGCATGACGTTGGTCATCGGCAGCCACAGAACTTTGCGACACATCAAGTGTATTTGTTTCTTCGTAAGCATTGGTGGTATTCTTCCAAGTCTGATAATCGTACCCCAATGTTACATCTACCTTACTCTGTATGCTTTCAAATTCTTTTTTGTAGTTCAGATAAGTCGTAATTAATTTGTTTTCCTTTTTTTGAGGTCCATACGTATAATCGCGCCCGTCTGTTACGTAAAATTGTGCTGCAGTTGAAGGAACATAAATTTCGCCTTCGCCTTTTGCATAATCGTAACCTAAAGTAGCGTGCAACCTAAGATCAGGAAGAAAATGGAGCTTGTAATCCAGATCCAAATTTCCGATTACACGGCTCACCGTACTGGTTGATGAATACTGATTCAATGTACCTAAGGGATTTAATACTGCTCCCGTTACCGGTTTCCCGTTTTCGTCAATGGCCTCGTTATAACCTCCAAAAACAGAGTTTCCTGAGTAAACAGGAATGGTCGGATTGTAGGTAGAAGCGCCCCATATTGCATCCGTATTGGCAAAATTATTTTTATTATAAGATCCTTTTAAACCCACATTCACCTTTAAATGATCCTCGAAAAAAGAGGGTGAAACAGAAAGGTTTCCAGTAGTTCTTTGTGCATTATCCGTTTTTAAAATACCATCCTGATCGTAGTAACCAGCCGAGAAACGATATGGAACATTTGCTAACGATCCTGATACACTTACATTGTTATCGGTTCCATATGCAAGTTGAAAAATCTCGTCATTCCAATCCGTTTCATTAGATCCCAACAGTGCATTTTGCGCATCACTACCCTCAACCTGAACTACATTACGAAATTCATTTGTTGATAACATATCAGCCAGTTTGGATTTGATTTGCAATGAATTGGTTGAGTTAAAATTAACTCTGATCTTATCTTTAGAACCTTTTTTAGTTGTGATGATGATTACCCCATTTGATGCTCTGGAACCATAAATGGCTGTTGATGATGCATCCTTTAGGACAGTCATGCTCTCAATATCATTAGGGTTAATCAAACTTAAAAAGTTACTGCTATTGCCACTGATACCTCCTGCTTCAAGAGGAACACCATCCAAAACAATTAAAGGATCGTTGCTGGCATTTAAAGAAGCTCCGCCACGAATCCGAATAGAACTACCCGATGTTGGAGAACCACTTCCTGAGATAATCTGCACGCCCGAAACCTTTCCGTTGATTAACTGCGCAGGAGAACTTACAATGCCTTGATTAAAATCCTTAGACGAAACGTTCGAAACAGCTCCGGTTAAATCGCCTTTCCTTTGCTCACCGTAACCTATAACTACCACTTCGTCCATATTCACCACATCTGATTGCAGCTTTATATTGTAATTTGCCTCGGGGCTTACAATTACTTCCTGGCTTAAGTAACCGATGAATGAAAACACCAACACCTCCGATTGATTCGCCTCAATGGTAAAGCTACCATCGAACATGGTAACACTCCCCCTTTGGGTTCCTTTTACTATCACTGTCGTTCCTGGAACAGGCTCATTCGTTTCGGCATCTACAACCAAGCCATTGATTTGAGTTTGTTGAGCGAAAGCACCCAGTCCACAGCACAAAAACAGAATGATTGAAACCAAACGTAGTTTAAAACTATTCTCCATGTCTTATTTTTATTAAAAGATTAACGAACTATTAGTTATGAAAACCTTTGCACTAACAGGGAAATTTACAATCCCCATTATGCTATTTTCCGTATAAAATTTCATTCGCTGAGAATCCTTACCCAGCAAAATCAGGTTAGTAAACAAATGATATACAAGAGGAGAGTCTCATTTATATCCATATAAAGAAATTCTTCTCATAAAATCATTTTACTATGACCAAGTTAAATGGTACTCCCAGTGATCTGTTTTTCCATTTGCAAATATGCCATTCGGGTAGTTTTAGGGATATGCTGTTCTGCATATCTTAAATTCTTGTTTTTTCATAGATTTTGATTTTAAGAATTACTATTTTATCATTTGAAACACCGCAGAAGGTTTGCATGCTACCCCTTCCGCGATATCTAATACATTGCTACTCTACATGCACTTCTAAAGTACCCTCCTGTAAACCATCCGAAACAGCTTTTAATTTAATATCTCCGGCCAGCTCTCCAGCCTTCAGCAAAACAGTTGCTATTCCGGCTTCGGCATTCATAGGATTAGAACCAATAACCTCTGCTCCTCCATCAACAAAAAATTGAACACTGTTTTCTGCCAAAGGAAGTATGTTGCCTTCTTTATCGACTACCGCTGCATATGCAAACACAAGGTCATTACACCCACTTGTTAATTTTTTACCACTCTCATCAATCCATAATTTCAAAGCAACAGCTTCGCCCGGAGTTTTCTGAACAGCTTCTGATACCACTTTGCCATCCACATATCCTTTTGCCACCAGTTCGCCTGGAGTAAATGACTTTAACTGAAAAGAAAACGGAGGATGATTTAAGTGTGTGCTGTTTTTATCCTGATCCGGCTTTTGTTTTCCTGCACTTTTGCCATTTACCCATAATTCCACTTCCTCACAATTGCTGTAAACCTTCACGTTTAAAAAGGATGGATCGTTGTAATAATTGGCAATAGCGACCATTGGTTCTGCAAATTGTTTCAATTTTGATTCTCCAATACTTGCCTGACTTTTGTAAAAATAATAGGCAAATTTAGGCAGACGGAAAATATCCATGATTCCAGAAGATTCAAGATCCGGTGCATAGCCACGATTGTAATCAAACATCAGCCAGTTGGCATCGCCAATCGCTTTCCCCTGTAGGTTACTATTGTGAGATTCCTGATAATTCAAAGCTTGCTGCGCCAATCGTTTTTGACCGGAACTTCTTAATTGTCTTGAGTTACGCTCCTCATCAGACAAATCCTGAAAGGCTTTTTGATTGAACCCGGCATTTTGGGCATAGTATTCCCAATCGCCATATTCAGCAATAAAAAACGGTTTGTCTTTTTCATACTTATTCCAATAATATGGAGGCTTAGCATGTTGACGGGCGGGATTAAAAACATCGTATGCAAAATCTTTCCATCCACAGGTATAAACATTAGTTCCAGGATATTCTTCGTGAACTGCCTCATGAGATTTCCCCATAAAATACTCATCCATAGCTGATTCATTCAAGGAAGACTCCCACAATATTACAGAAGGATGATTACGGTCAACCCGAACCATTTTACGTACGTCCTGAATTGCATTTTTCTGAAACTCCTCATCCCCAAAAAACTGCCAGCCAGGTATGGCATCCATAACCAATATTCCCAACTCATCGCAGGCATTTAAAAAGGACTGACTTTGAGGATAATGCGACAAACGCACAATATTGAAACCTGCCATTTTAATTTTCCAGGCATCTCTGTAATTGGCATTGTCTGAAATAGCATATCCCACATATGGATATTCCTGATGTCGGTTGGTTCCCCGCAAATTCAGCCTTTTTCCATTTATTGTAAACCCCTCTTTTGCTGTGATGCTAAATGTTCTGATTCCTATTTTTACATCTTTGGTCTCCAACTCCTCTCCCCTCAACAATACTTTAATTCTGAGAGTATAAAGAGACGGAGAACCAGGCGACCAAAGTTTTGGTTGTTTAACTTCTATATCCGTGTTTACTTTTGCTGTAGAATTGGCTTTTAGTGCTTGTTTTTGAGAAGAACTCCCAACTACTGCTTTAGTCTCATCAATTAATTCCAATTGAATTTCCACTTCTTTTTCAGTGGCTAAATCGTTTTTTACATCCACCTGAGCATGAACCTTAGCCGACTCTTCACTAACATTACTATAAGTTACAAATACACCTCCTGCAGCAATGTGATTCACCTCCATTTCGTTCGATATGTGCAAAGGATCTTTTACATCCAACCAAACATTGCGGTAAATTCCACTATAAGTATTGAAGTCAAGTACTTTTAATGATTTCCCCGGCGGAACAACAGGATTGTCTTCATTATTCAATTTCACAAGCAGACAATTTTCAACTCCAAACTCAACACTTTTTGTAATATCCACATAAAAAGGAAGATAACCTCCCAAATTAGTATAAAGCAGCTTACCATTCAGAAATACCTCTGCAACCTGCATAGCTCCTTCAAAATACAATCCCAAATGCTTCCCGGATAAATCTTTGGAAAGAGAAAAATATTTTCGGTAAAAACAAGTTCCCTGCCACTGATCGCCTTTAATCACCAAAGGTTCAATATTTGCAGTATGAGGCAAAGAAACTTTCTCCCATGAAAAATCCTTGTCTTTACGATTCATCAATTCATCAACCGATTTGTTTACATCTTTAACAAACTCCCATCCCTTATTAAAAGAATTTCTTCCTTTCACATACTCTCCCTTGTGTGTCTGTCCACACGACAAAAATCCCGCACAAAGAACTAATACAGGAACTATTTTCAACATAAATCTCCTCATCACCTTCAAATCTTATCAAATACTGTTACTTATTTTTTTTGTAGTCGTACGACATATAATCAATGCCATTTGTAAGGTTTCCCAACGAATCGAAAACCGTAGCATTATCCCATCCAGAACCTTTACCCCAAAGATCTTTCATATTAGAAGAAATCCATGCAGGCTCCCAATACATAACCCCTTTAGCACCTGCATCCATCATATTTTGCGTCAAATCAATCAGGAATGAACGTTGCCCTTCCACACTAATCGGATAGCCATCGATGGCACTTTCTTTCCCAAAAATGTTGGTGTAACTATCAACATCTTCAAGGGTATATGGATAGGCTGTTTCAAGAATCATCACATCCTTATTGATATCGGCACATAAATTTTTAACCACATTGGGTAAGTCCGAAAAAGAAACCTCAGTATGCCAGTGTGGATAGTATGAAAACCCGGCCACATCAAAACCGGTAACACCTGCTTTATTAATAATTCCTTTGTACCAAAAATCCAGATTTTTTGGATCTGCCACATGCAGCGCAACAATGGTTGACTTTCCTGTTTTGGCATCAATATCTCTTACTGCCTGTATTCCTGCATTTAACACCTTTCCCAAACTAGTCCAATTATCATCACAAATGGATAGTTTTGGGAAATTCTCATTCGTATCAGTATGCATTAATCCACAATTGGTTTCATTGCCTATCTGTACCATTTCCGGCAGCAAATTCTCTTTGTACAACTCGTTCAAAACCGAATAAGTATATTGGTAAACAGAATCCGAAAGCACATTGATGTCCGTGATATTCTCCCAAGCCTTAGGTACCGTCTGATGTCCGGGATCTGCCCATGTGTCGGAATAATGGAAATCAAGATTAACAGCCATGCCTTGTGCTTTCGCTCTGCGGATGGATTTTTTCACATCGTCAAAACCACTATACAAAGAGCTGTTCTCTCCGTAAACCTGGTAAATCCAATCGGGATTGTTCCAAATTCTAAGTCTCACCATATTGGCTCCATGTTCTTTAAATATCGAATAAACATCTTTCGCCTTCCCATCCTCTTTATACACTCCATCAAAATCTTCAATTTGATTTACATAGGAGAGATCAACTCCCATTACAAACTCTTTTACAGATTTTACTGCCAAATCAGAATTCTTACTTTCCTTATTTCCACCCTTGCTAACACAAGATTGGTTGATAAGCAGTATTAAAAAGAGTGCAAAGCTTTGCTTTATTACATTCATGGTCATATTCGATATTTTTTTAACATTTGAAATTGCCTTCACAAATAGCTGCAATAAAAGTAAGCAAGTATTAAATCCACCACTTTGTTAAGACATACCAATTGTTGTTCAAATCTTACTTTTTGCATAAAAGACCTAAAAACACGCCAGTCAATTATTTACTAAAACTTTTACGATTAGTTCATTTCTTACCAAAACTTGCAGGTATCATACACGATAGCTACTCTTAGTAAAATTTCAATATATTTACGATTAACTAATATCTCAACAGATCATGAGATATTAGATTGATTTGCAGTATGCTTATTTTCAAATCTTTATGCTGAGATATTTTTACACATAAACAACTCTGTAAATCAGACACTTACAAACTGTCAGATCTAAGTTATTACATTTACTTAAAGCATTCAGGGCATTTAATTTTTGATCAATACAAATGGTAAATTATACTCCAGATAAAAAAAAGCCTAAAACACAGGTCCAGTCCATGCTATTAAAACCAATGGCTGTATTGCTTTATGTGCTCCAATTTATGCCTGTGTATGCCATTGAAGTACCCTCTTTGTATTTTACCAATTTAAGACAAGAGGATGGACTCCCTTCAAACATCATCAGTTCGGTAGTTCAGGATCAGAAAGGTTTTATATGGATAGGCACAACAAACGGAGTGTGCAGGTACGATGGCTTTACAACTATTGTATTTAAAAATGACGGTTCTCCGAATTCCTTACCCACCAACAACATTAGCTCCTTACTAATCGATGACGATACGCTTTGGGTTGGAACCTGGAAAGGTTTGTGCAAAATAAATACCAAAACCCTGGAAATAAAAAGAGTGAACCTGGGGCCCGACATTACCATTCGATGCCTTTACAAATCGATGAATAACAGAATTTGGATTGGAACTTCAAACGGGCTTTTGGTTTACAACAAAGAGCTAAATAAATTCGATTTTTTTACGAATACTAACAGTGAATTAAGTCACTCTACAATACGATGTCTGCATGAAACAAAAGACGGTTCTTTATGGATTGGAACCTATAATCAACTGAACCGATTCAAAGATGGGAAATTTAAAGCCTTTAATTTAAAAGGGGATTATAAACCCTACTTAAAAAATAATCTGATCCTGGATATTTGTCCCTTCTCGGAAACGAACGATTCGATCCTTTATATTGGAACAGAAACCGGACTCGCCATTTTTAACACAAACAGTTTTAAACACAAATTGTATAACAGCTCGAATACAACCATCAGCAACGAAGTTGTTAAATGTATCCATACGGATGAAGATAAATTATGGCTAGGAACAGATTTTGGTTTGTCAATATTCGACATGAATCTGAAATGTATCAATACCTACTTCCACAATCCCATTATCAATCATAGTATTACCAACAATGTTGTGTGGGATATTTTTCGCGACTGCAACAATACATTATGGTTTTTAACATCCAATGGCATAAGCCTCATCAATAAAGAAAATCCTTTTTTCAAACTTCATGAAGAGTTCTATTCTGTAAACAATCAAAAAGCTGGAAATCAGATCCGGGATATACTTGTTACAAAAGATGAAACCATGTATATGGCAACCATTCACGGAGTAATTGTCCATAATCCCAACAGCAATAAAAAGACTTATTTTACTGCCAACAGCAAGGACAACCATAAATTATTACTCGATAATGCCTATGCTCTGGCAGAAGGTCCTTATGGTCGTATTTGGATTGGTACAGCAGGAGGAATTAATGTATGGGATCCAAAGCTGCAAGTAATGAAATCCATTAGTGCGAACAAAAGTAATGGCTTAACCTCAAATTACATCAGCTCTTTTGCCATCACGAAAGATGGTTCGGTATGGGTAAATGCCTGGGAAGGTGGTATTTTTAAACTCACCGGAAATATCAAAACTCTTGAAGCGATCCATTTTACCAAGCTTGAAGATTCTGCTCCTGATTTTATTTATGCCTGCAGTGATAATATTTACTATAGCAAGGCGAATAAGTTGTGGACAATAAATAATAACACTTTAACAACTGAACAAGTTGGTGAAGTTAACAGCTATCTTGAAAATCGGTACATCTCCTGCATGAACACATCAGAAAATGAATCGCTTTGGATAGCAACAGACAATCAATTGATCAACTACTCCCCAAAATTGGATAGTGTAGTTACCTATCCATTGAGCAATCCTGTGATCAGCGATCTCATAAGTATCGAAATAGATCAGAAAAATAATATCTGGATGGCCGGATTGACTTCAGTAATCAAATACGACAGCAGCAATGGAACTGTAATTTCCATGCCTCTAAATCCGCATTACCCTTTAAAAAACTTCTATTCTCAGTGCAGTGCAAGGTCAAACTCCGGCTACGTGTATTTTGGAGGCGACAACGGATACGTAGAAGTGAATACAAATATGGAAGATTTTCAACCGATCGATCCAAAATCTGTTATTTCCGGTATAAAAGTAGATAACGATCTGATTAACTCCCGCAATCATTCAAAACTATTAAAAAAAGACATTGCCTACACCCATAAAATAAGACTGAACTATTCGAACAATTCGGTCACATTTTTCTTCTCAACATTAAACTATTGGCTGCCCCAAAAGAGTCATTTCCGATACCGTCTCAGCAACTTGGATACAGACTGGCACAGTACTCAAAATGTTAATTTTGCAGCCTATTCGAACCTAAAACCAGGAAACTACAATTTAGAAGTTGAAGCCATCAATTATGCAGGTATTAAAAGCACAACAACAACCAAATTAGCTGTTGTTATTCTACCACCTTTATGGCTGAGCAATCCTTTTATAGCATTGTACCTGTTCCTGGGCACAGCATTAATTTATTTTGCTTTCCGACTCTATAATAAAAGACAAAATTTAAACAACCAATTGCGCATCGCCAATCTGGAAAAAATTCACTCTGAAGAAATACTGAATACAAAACAACAATTCTTCACCAACATATCACATGAATTCCGAACTCCGTTGAGTTTAATAACACCACCCATTCAACAGGTTCTAAAATCAGGCGCACTGCAAGGGAAAAACCTTGAAATGCTGAAGTTAGCTGAGAAAAATTCAAAACGTTTGCTGACCCTCATCAATCAGATTTTAGATTTCAGAAAATTGGAAAGCCAAACCATACCCTTACTTAAAAAGCACGTAGAATTAACAAGTTTCTGCGAGGAAATATTTGATTCGTTTAAAGATATGGCCTCGCGAAACGAAGTAAATTACACATTAACCTGTGATATTGCACCAATCAATGTAATTCTTGATAAAGAAAAAATTGAAGCCATTCTATACAATTTGCTAATCAATGCGTTTAAACATACTCCACCCGAAGGACGCATCGAAATGTCGGTTACCATTGTAAACAATGAGAATCGGAACAAAATAAGAATATCGGTATCGGATACAGGATCGGGCATATCTGCTGACGATATGGAGAAAATTTTTGATAATTTTTACCAGTCTGCCAACAATCCAGCCGATCAACAGGGAACAGGAATTGGCTTGTCCATGGCGAAACAATATGCCGCCTTACATCAGGGAAACATATCAGTGAAAAGTGAAAACGGATTGGGAAGCACGTTTACATTTACATTTCCGCTTGAAGAGGGAGAGCAGATCACAATAAAGCAAACACAACAGGTTACCGCAAGTACCGAGGCTGTAATTCCGAAACTATTGCCCCAAAGCAAAGGCTTAAAGCAGATATTAATTGTTGATGATAATCCTGACATTCTTGATTACATTGAAATGAACCTGGAAACAGAATACATCATTCATAAAGCAAGCAATGGTAGTAAAGGCTACGATTTAGCAGTAGAAATTAAGCCGGAAATCATTATTTCGGATATTATGATGCCGGTAATGGATGGAATTGAAATGTGCAAAAAAATAAAACAAAATACCGCTACAAAACAGATTCCCCTAATCCTGCTAACAGCAAAAACTCTCGACGTACAAAAAACCGAAGGTGTTGAAGTGGGTGCCAATATGTACATTACCAAACCATTCGATATCAATTACCTGAAAGCCTGCATCAACAATCTTTTAAGCCGGAAAGAACAACTGCATGATTTTATCAAAAAAGAATTGTTGATTCATCCACGTGAAGAAAATAATCCGGACAGAAATCAGGATGAACAATTTTTGAAAAAGGTAATGGAATTTATCTCTGAGAACATTAGTAATCCTGATTTATCCGTTGAAATGATCAGCTCAAAAATGAACCTTAGTTCCACGCATTTATACCGAAAACTAAAAGCCATAACCAACCAATCAACAAAAGACATCCTAAAAAACTACCGGCTTCAAAAAGCGGCTCAAATGATCAAAAACAACGAGGGGAACATTACCGAAATCATGTATAGTGTTGGATTTAACAGCCTCTCCAGTTTTTCAAAAAGCTTTAAAAGTATTTTTGGTGTTTCACCCAGCGAATACGGAAAGTTGGACTAAACAGGACTATTAAACGTGATAATGGGCTCTTCCAGTTTACTTATGGAAATGATATTTAACAATCTTAACATGATGAGAAATTGGGTGTATGCTTATAATAATGTATTTACCGATGCTTTAAACAGATGAAAAAAACAAGGAAATGTTACTGATTACCCAAGACCAATTCGTCTTAATCATTTGAAAAACGAATATCAACGAATATCGAATCGTTGGATCGAAAACGGTTTCTTCCTAAGACTCAAAGTAGTAAACTCCTACCATAACCTATCTCGATTATAAATTGTGTTATTCTAATCTAGAAAGAGAGTTTCATTCATTTGAGACTCTCTTTTTTTGAGCACATTTTAAAATATTGAAAAAGGGACGAGAAGTATCCGTTTGGGATTCTTAACGTGCTCATTACGAAAACAAAAAAGAGAGGCATAATCCCTCTCTCTCCTGCTCATCCAACAAAACCTCATTATTTAGAGATAACCTTTATTTCCACTCTTCTATTTTTCGCTCTGTTTTCTTCGGATGTATTTTCAAAAAGTGGTTCATTTAAACCCCTACTTTCTATTTCCATTTGAAAAGGAGGAACACCCAACTCAATTAATTTAGACTTTACATATTCTGCTCTTTTTAAACCAACTATCATATTTGTTTCATAATCTGCAATATTACATGTGTGTCCAATTATTTGCAACTGTATTTCCTGATTTTCTTTCAAGAGATTACTCAATATCTTGAAATTACTATCTTGCTCTTTTATAAGTTCTATAGAATTAAAACTAAACTCCAGATTCATAGAGTCTGATATTTGTCTTGCCTTTTCAATTGGTGTTTCTTCTTTATTAACTGAGGTTTTAATTTCTGATTTTACTGGTTCAATATCTAATTCTTCTTTTACCGAATCGGCGGATAGCAACAAACCGGAATGTTCTGTTGCTTGTACCTCGTTCATTGATCCTGTTTTTGCTGCTTCAATACCTAATTCTTCTTTTACCGAACCTGCTGGGAGCAACGGACCAGAATGTTCTGCTGTTTGTGCCTCGTTTATTGATCCTTTTTTCCTGCTAATACTGCGCCTTACCTTATTTATTCGGAAACGGACTCCAACTTTAAGTCCAAATGACAACAGATCAACCTTAGAAACCTGATCTGATGCTAAGATTCCATTGTAGACTCCGTCTGGCTGATAAACTATTTTTTTCTCAGGGCTTATTAAATTAGTAAAACCATAGTTACAATAACATCCTGCATACACATCTATTTTCTCAGATACTTGATAAAACCCATCCAATTCTGCAATCGCAGAATAAGATGGATTTAAAGATATGTCGCCTTTGTATTTAGTTGTAAGCGAGCCTAAACCATGTTGCGGCAAATCGTATAACTCTACATTCCACTGACTGTAATAGGCAGTGGTTACCATTTCACCTCCTGTTGTTTCATAAGCAGCCTGTGCAGGAATAGATATTTGAGCCCCTAACCCAGCTAAAATCCCAAACTTTTTCCCTAACATCTTTTGATACTGTATGGATAACGGAATGTCAACAAAATAAACATCTTGCTTTTCCTGCCAGTTATCAAACCTGTTACGAAACTCATACGAATCGCCATCAGAATCAATTTCGCTGGTACTCGACTGATAATTTAAGGTTGCCTCACTTCGACACTTCTGCATTCCAATACCTGTCTGCACTCCCCAATGTGAATTAAAAAAATAGCTGTAAGACAGATGGAAGCCATATCCAAACTGTCTTTTTACTTTCCCATTTTGAAGAGAATATTGCATACTATGCAGTCCACCACCCATATCAAGTGATAAAAACTGATCTGTTTTCTGGGCTTGAACAGATCCAAAAACAAAGAGGGAAAATCCAATTAGAACCTGTATTTTATATTTTTTCATTGATTGATTTCTTGAGTTTTCACGAATACTGTTGATTGTAATTTTTTTCTCATGATAAAATACACCTGCTATTTTTGAATAAGAATTTTAAATGAATACTTAGATCCCGTCTCAGTAGTGACATATCCAACATAAACTCCATTTTTCAATTGAAGCAGTAATACATTTTCTTTTATCACATCTTCAGTATAAAATACTTTTGCTCCAAACGAATTGAATATTGACAATTGACTTCCCAATAATTCGTCTTCGTCAAAACCATTCATACGAACAGTACATTTACTATTACTACTTACCGGATTAGGATAAACACTAATTGATTTATTTAATGGAATATTGAATTCCTTTGAGCAGGTTGTCAAATGCTGTCCGTCAATAGTTATTAAATCCAAAGAATACGAACCAATCAGACCATCAGGATCATTATAGAATTGATTAACAGCACCCGGAACCGCAACTCCATCTTTATACCACTGATAAGCTACAAATCGTTCACTGCTGTTGTCACACAGCACCACATCATCATACTTCGAAATAATATATTCTGCTGATACATTTACGATAAACTGAAATTTATAAGCCACAGACTCTATCCCAAAGTTATTTCTCAATTGCAGATTCCCTTCATACAAACCATCCGAAACCCCAACAGGAACTGCAAATTGAAACACTCCTGAATCCGATAAAATATCAGTATAATCTATATCATGAAATCCTGCAGCACTCGCTGATTCTCCGAATATGATCCTATATTGACTTGGATTCCCAATTAAATCGGTGTATGCAAGTTCAACCTCAGTATCATCACAAAGACTCAATGGATTATCAACATCATTTACCAGATTTAAAGTGATTTCAGTTGATTCGGAATCATCAATTACGCCATCTCCATTGGTATCTCCGGCTATTTCTGGATCAGTGATAACACCATCTCCATCAGTGTCTCCCGCTATTTCCGGATCTGTGATAACACCATCGCCGTCTGTGTCTCCGGCTATTTCCGGATCTGTGATAACACCATCTCCATCAGTGTCTCCCGCTATTTCCGGATCTGTGATCACACCATCGCCGTCTGTGTCTCCCGCTATTTCCGGATCAGTGATAACACCATCGCCGTCTGTGTCTCCGGCTATTTCCGGATCTGTGATAACACCATCTCCATCGGTGTCTCCGGCAAGTTCCGGATCTGTGATAACACCATCGCCGTCAGTGTCTCCGGCTATTTCCGGATCTGTGATAACACCATCGCCGTCTGTATCTCCTGCAATCTCAGGATCTGTGATAACACCATCTCCGTCAGTGTCT
>NZ_MVDE01000017.1 GCF_002843385.1 Labilibaculum manganireducens | reverse complement strand
TTTGTTGTTTTGGACAACAGGTTATGAGATCTCTCGGGATAAGATAACGTACTTTCGTCACGTCCTACTTGATTTACTCTTAGTGGTTACGGTTGACTTTTGGGTTTTCCCAATCCATAGCTCGGTTGCCCACACTATTAAGCCTTATATCAAGTTTCTATACGTTAGAACCATGACTTTGCTGATGGCTTTCTTCAGATTTAGGGTCGCCCCTAACACCCTTGCCAATTGCTAGTTCTTCCTGTCAACTCGGCGAACTCAAGAACGTTTCATCTTGATAGCACGTTACCATGCCCGACATACTAAAAAAAAGGGAAAAGCTTCGCTCTTCCCCTTGTATATACTAACAATGTATTCTTTAATTATTTTCAGGCAATACGAACCAAAGAATAATGTAAACCAACAGACCTGGAAATCCTGCACTAAATATTGAGAGCAGCACATAAGCTACCCGAACAAGACTAATTTCCCATCCTAAATATTCTGCAATACCTGCGCAAACACCTGCAATCATCTTATCCGATGATCGTTTCAATTTCTTACTCATGATCTTTGTTTTACAAATTAATTAGTCATCAAACTCTTCATCATAAAGATCTTCCTGATTCTCTAACTCATCATTATAGAAGGTTTCAGCCTCATCCATCAAATCTTCAATCAGATTTTGATCTTCCGGGGTTTTCTCCAGCCAATAAACAGTTTGGTTAGAATTGAAATCCTCAACATCACATTCGATAATACACTTTGGCGAACGTGTGTGAACGATAAAAAGAGTGTCTGGTAACTCTTGTGAATTGTCTGCTAATAAAAACTTTGGGAGCATAATTTTTGATTTAATTTCGTGATGTAAATATAGGAAGAGATTGAACTCCAAGCAACAAAATAGACTTAACTATTTATTAATTCTGTTTTTTTATTTCCCAAGTAAACTTAATATGAATCAGTTTCCTCATTTTTAGCTTCTTCAAACTCAACTTCCTCCACAAAAAAATCAACATTCATATCGACTTTAACCAAATAATTGTACTCTTCCGTTATAAAATTAAAAGCATAAAAACTTTTTCCGGCTCCTAAATTGTAAAACTTAATCTCATCATCGTAACCAAAAGGATATTTTTCATGAATCAGATGTACAACTTCCTGCTTCATCTTATGAAAGCTTATAATTCTGTTTTTTCTCGTCATAATTGAATATTCATTCAACAAGTTTACTGTGACAGAACTACTAAATGAATAATTTAATGTAAAATAAATCTTATTTTTTTCTTCCGATCTTAAATATGTTGTTTTCTTAAAAAATACAGTTTAAATTACTCCCTCAACAAAAACAAGCGTAACAAACTGATTAAAAGTCCAATTGACAATAAATACTATTCTTCATGCAAACGTTTCTTTTAAATAATAAAGAAGACAAAACAGTCTTTTTTATTATCTCTTTGTTGGAATCCTCAATATATCTTCCTAAACTTGTACCCGATAAACAGATCAAAATATCCAATTTAGCAATGAGTCGATTTCTTCAAAATAACAAAATGTCTTTGTGTATGTGTACAACATGTTGTATGTGTATGGAAAGTATTGTTATGCAAAAAGGAACAGCTTAAATTGACGAATTAGATATCAGAATATTCTCAAGAGCCTTTTTGCAACAGCAAAAAGGCTTTTTTTATTCGACAAAATGATCTCAACAACAGACTTAATCAGTTCAAGAATATATTTTTCGCACAAGGATGAATATAAATTCAAATCATACAACAAACAGAACCAATGCAGCAACATGTTGTTGTATGTGTATGTTATGGAATCCACCCTAGCAGAATTCGTTATGTACCTAAATGAACATTACATATCGAGTCTTTCTGCTGCGCAGAAGGACTTTTTTTATTCTTGTAAGTCGATTAAAATGAAGGAAAAAACATACCGAAGTGTACTAAAAACCATTTCGTGGAGAACGATTGGAACCATTGATACCATCTTAATCTCCTATTTAGTAATTGGAGATTTAAAATGGGCCATGTCGATTGGCGGAGTTGAGTTGTTTACAAAAATGGGACTCTATTTTATCCATGAAAGAACATGGAATAAAATCCAATTAGGAAAAGAAAAAGAACATCCCATTGATTATCACATTTAAAAAGAGCAATCATGTCGAAACAGAAAAAACAATTTTTACCAATAGCCTTAGATATAACGGATAAAAAAATACTAATTATTGGAGGCGATGAAGATGCTTATAAAAAGCTGAAAATATTACAACGAAGCACAAATTTAATCGAGGTAATCGCTCCTCAAATCATTAGCTGGATTAAAAATTCAGGTGTTGTTTATCACGAGAAACAATACAGCAAGGAAGTGCTAAAAGATTATTTCCTAATATACAGTTGTGTTGAAGATCCTGCTTTTGTAAGACAATTAATGCGAGACACAAAAGAAGCCGGGGTATTACTAAATGTGCACGATCAACCAGATTTTTGTGAGTTCGTTTCCCCCGCCATTTACAAACATTCAAACATTAGTGTTGCTGTAAGTTCAAATGGTGAAGATGTTTACGAATCTATTCGCATGAGAAATCAACTGAAAGATTACTTTGAAAATTACCAGCTTCAAAAACAACTAATTGCTAACTAATAGCGGCATAACATTTTCTATAACTGAAAGAACATGGGAAAAGAATTTCAAATCAATCAAGAACAATTATCTCAGCTAAATCAGCTGATTCAAAATTTATCTGCCGAGCAATTGGTTTGGGTAAATGGATACCTATCGGGGATTATTAATGGAAAAAAGAATGCAATTGATGTTTCGGTAATTTCCAGTCAAAAATCTTCCGAAAGTATCACTATTTTATTTGGTACTCATACCGGACACAGCAAGGAAATAGCTATGGATCTTCACGATAGAGTTTTAGCATTGGGCTTCGATGCGAAGATACAAGGCCTCGACTTTTACACGAAAAATGATTTGAAAAAGGAAAAATACCTTTTCCTGATCGTAAGTACACATGGTGAAGGTGAAGCTCCTATTCAGGCTGAAGATTTGTACGAATATGTGCATGGCAAAAGAGCACCAAAACTACCCGATACCAAATATGCGGTACTTGCTTTGGGTGACAAAACCTACAAGAAGTATTGCCAGACAGGAATTGATTTCGATCTAGCTTTCACAAAATTAGGTGCGCAGGCAATTTTGCCGGTTCAAACCAGTGATGTTGCTTACGAAGAAGTCGCCGAACAATGGATCGAAAAAGTGACTGGTGAATTGAAGAGCTTGGTGCCGGAAGTTACTGCTTCAACCCAATCTGCAAGCGCTTCTGTGCCAAAGAAGAAATTTAACCGCGCCAATCCGTACTATGCCGAAGTTTTGGAAAAAGTGAGAATCACAACGACTGATTCTGAAAAAGAAATTTATCATGTTGAAATCTCATTGGAAAATTCGGGCATTGAATATACAGCGGGAGACAGTATTGGTATTTTGCCCAACAATCCTATTGATTTGGTGGACTTGATAATTGACAAGTTGGAAGATGATCCGGAACGAATAGTTACAATTGATGAGAAAGAAATCAGTTTATTTCGGGCCTTACAAAACAAATTGGAAATAACTGTTTTGAACCGTGAAGTGCTTGAAAAGTACAAAACCATAACTCAGAATAAGGATATTGAACTGCTATTGAATAATGAGGATGAGTTGGAAAACTATCTTCACGGAGCTGATGCATATGACTTATTGGAAGATTACCCGGGAGAAATTACCAGCGACCAATTTTTATCTACTCTTCGGGTTTTGTATGCACGCCTCTACTCTATCTCTTCAGGTCCGAGAGCGAATCCTGAGGAAGTTCACATTACTATTGCTTCGGTAAGATACAATCGTAAGAAACGCGACAGAAACGGTGCTTGTTCCAGTTACATCACCGACGAAGTTAATGTAGGTGATCATTTGCCCATTTACATTGATAAAAATGAGTCGTTCCGTTTGCCGGATGATGAAAACAAACCACTGATTATGGTTGGCGCAGGAACCGGTGTGGCTCCTTACCGAAGCTTTTTGCAGGAGCGGGAACAAAATAAGGCAAAAGGAAAAAGCTGGTTATTCTTTGGAAATCAACGGTTCAAAAAAGACTTTTTATATCAACTTGAGTGGCAGAAATTCCTTAAAAAAGGAATACTTCAAAAATTAGATGTTGCCTTTTCAAGAGATCAGGAAGAAAAAGCTTACGTGCAGCACCGACTGAAGGAAAATGGGAAAGAAGTATTTCAATGGCTCGAAAACGGTGCTCATTTTTACATCTGTGGAGACAAAAAATACATGGCCAAAGATGTTCAGACAAGCTTACTGGAAATCATTCAGAACGAAGGTGGAATAACTTCTGAAAAAGCTGAAGAATATCTAAAAAAGCTGAAAAAAGAAAAGCGATTGTTGCTTGATGTTTACTAAACAGAGACCTGACAGAGTTTGAAAAACCTGTCTGCGTCTTAACCAACCAAACGCTGACAGCGTCGTACGACTCTGTCAGGTTTTAATTCAAAAAACCTATGTCAGATAATATCAACTGGGCAGAATTGTCCGAAGTCGAAAAAATAAAAACCGAAAGCAACTATTTGCGCGGAACACTGGAGGCAAGTCTTGCCGATCCAATTACAGGAGCCATTGCTCTTGATGACAGACAAGTCTCTAAATTTCATGGTATTTACCAGCAATTCGACCGTGATAATGAACGGGAAAGAAAGAAAACCAAACTGGAACCGGATTACTCCTTTTTAATTCGGGTGAGAGTTCCTGGCGGTGTTGTAAATGCAAAGCAATGGCTGCAAATCGATCAAATATCAGATAAATATGCCAACGGAACCATCAAATTAACTACCCGACAGGCATTTCAGTTTCATGGTGTTTTAAAAGGAAACCTAAAGCCAAGTATCCAATCCATAAACAAGGCATTACTCGATACCATTGCAGCCTGTGGTGATGTGAACCGAAATGTTATGGCCAGTCCTCATCCGTATGCATCGGAAGTTTTCGATCAGGTACAGAAATTAGCTGGCAAGGTGAGCGATCATTTAACGCCCAGAACTCCTGCCTATTACGAAATCTGGCTCGACCAAAAGAAAGTGGCAGAAGGAAGTGCCGGCGAAGTAGAACCTTTATACGGACCGGTTTATCTGCCACGAAAGTTCAAAATTGGATTTACCACTCCTCCTTTTAACGATACAGATATTTTCACTCAGGATTTGGGATTTATTGCCATAGAAAACAATGGTGTTCTGGAAGGATTCAACATTGTTGTCGGCGGTGGAATGGGAACAACTTTTGGCGATGCGGAAACCTATCCCCGATTGGGAAATGTTCTGGGTTTTACCTCGGTAGAGAACACTGTGGATGTTGCTGAGAAAGTAGTGCTCTTACAAAAGGAGCTGGGAAATAGAAAAGTGAGAAAGAATGCCCGTTTAAAATACACCATCGACAGAATTGGGGTTGATGCATTTAAAGAACTACTGAATGAAAAGCTTGGTTATTCATTAGAGCCTGAAAAAAGCTATGCTTTAGTACGCAACGGCGATAAATTCGGATGGCAAAAAGCCAAAGATGGCCTTTGGTATTTAGGTCTTTTTATTGAAGGCGGAAGAGTGAAGGATGTTGATCATATCAAAATAAAATCGGCATTGCAGGAAATTGCAAAGCTAAACATTTCTGATTTTCGCCTCACAGGAAATCAAAACCTGATTCTAGGCAAGATTGAGGAAGAAAATAAGGCTAAAATCAATCAGATTTTGAAAAAACACCAGCTTTTGCCTCAGGCAATTTCCGGGACAAGAGCCAATTCCATTGCTTGTGTAGCCTTAAACACCTGTAGTCTGGCTTTTGCTGAAGCAGAAAGATATCTTCCTTTCTTAATCGATAAAATTGATGACATCCTTCAGGAATTTGGCTTAACCAAGGATAAAATTGTGATTCGAATGACAGGTTGTGCCAATGGTTGTGGAAGACCTTACGTAGCCGAAATAGGCTTTATCGGAAAAGCTCCTGGAAGGTACAATTTCTATTTGGGTGGCAATTTTAAGGGAACACGCCTGAATAACTTGTATCGCGAAAATGTGGACGAGGTAGAAATACTGAATGAGCTTCGTCCGATTCTTAAAGATTATTCCGAAAACAGAACAAAAGGTGAAGAATTTGGTGATTTTGTGATCCGCAAACAATATGTTGCCGAAATTGTGAATCCAAGAGATTTTAAGCATTAAACATAGGAAAGTCGATAGGTCTTGAAAGGTCGAAAGACTAGAAACCCATGAAGGGGATTTAGGGGTGAGAAAAGTAAAACTACATTACAACAAAATTGGCTCAATATTTCTTTGTGGTCTTTGAGAAGTCCTTTGTGCTCCCTTTGTGGTTAAAAATTTATTTGAATATGAAAAACGGAAAAATATGGATTGTTGGTGCCGGACCCGGTGCTGCCGATCTGCTCACAATAAAAGCTTTACGAAGCATTCAGAATGCAGATGTTATTTTATACGATGCATTAATTACCGATGAAGTGCGGGCTCTGTTTCCCAATAAAGCGATTCTTATTGATGTAGGGAAGCGATCAGGCGATGGTAAAAATCCGATAAGCAGACAAGAATATATTCATGATCAGATGCTGATGTATTACTTGCTGGGCAGTGAGGTAGTGAGATTGAAATCGGGCGACCCAATGGTTTATGGCAGAGGAGTTGAGGAAATTCGTTTCCTGCTGGAAGCGGGTTTAGAGTTTGAACTGATTCCGGGAATCAGCGCTGCTATGGCCGCCTCCAGTGAATTTTGGATTCCCCTTACTGAAAGAGGGAAATCATCGGGCATCCATTTTCATTCTGCCGTAAAAGTTGGTGGTGAAAAAAGTGCTTTAAACGAAATTATAAGGGAAATTGAAAATAACGATACCGTTGTTATTTACATGGGCTTGGAACATTTAAAAGACATGGCTGATGAGCTTCATAAAAAATTATCGAAGGAAACCAATATCAATGTAGTATCGAAGGTTAGCTATACAGACAGTGATGTGATAAGCGGGAACACAAAGTTTTTCAGCCAAATAAAAAACAGCGAATTGCCGGCTTCACCAGCAGTAATTGTATTGGGAAATCACACTCAAATTCCTGAAAACCGAAAAGTCAGTTTAAGAGGCAAAGTGGCCGTTTCGAGTAGAATTAGAAACTTTATCAGACAACCATTTTTAAACCTGTTTTAAAAATTCAGATGAATATACAGAGCAGAACAAATAGATTCTGTGCAACACTCCATTCAATTTACTCGTCTTTTCTTCAAAATATAAAAAGCAGACTTTCTTATGAATTTCTGCTTTTTTTATTTAAGCTGTAACTTAATTCGAGTTCACGGCGTCCTATATACTGATTAACATTTTCACTTAAAACACAATACCTATGAAAAAATTTATCCAAAAGGCCTCCTTTCTAATTGTAGGTCTTACTTTCCTGTTTACAGGAAATACAAATGCTCAATTTTGGGGCGAAAAAGGGAACGGCAATGTTCAGACTCAAGATCGTGAAATTGGATCATTCTCTGCAATTTCGGCAAGTAGTGGATTGAACGTATATGTGATTCAGGGCGACAAAGAATCTTTACGTGTTGAAGCTGACGAAAACCTTATGGAATACATTATTACCCGTGTAAAAGGAAACGAACTGATTCTTAAAGTAGATGGTAATATCCGCAGGGCAACTAAAATGGATATTTACCTTACTCTGGTAAATGTTACCGAAATACACGTTTCAAGCGGTGCCGATTTCGAAACCAGAAACATGATAAACGCAGAAAAATTAGATATTTCGGTAAGCAGTGGTGCCGATGCCAAAATGGAATTAAATGCTAAAGAATTAAGCTGCAGTGTTAGCTCTGGTGCCGATGCTACACTAAGAGGAAAAGCTGATTTCTTTGCTGGTAAAGCAAGCAGTGGCAGCGACCTTAAGGCGAAAGAATTAATCGCAAAAGTTTGTAAGGCAAAAGCATCAAGTGGTGGTGATGTAAGCGTTTATGCAGAAGAAGAAATTGAGGCCAGTGCAAGTTCCGGTGGTGATGTTAACTACTATGGAAATCCTGCAAAAATAAACGTAAGTGACTCAAGCGGTGGAGATGTTAATCGTCGTTAGAGCAACAAAGAGGCATTTTCTATTCGGGAATGCCTCTTTCAATTCTCACCCCTTTTTTCTCTGTGATACTTTGTGTACTCTGTAGTCAAAATTTATTTTTATTTTTTTCTACAACAGAGAACACTAAGGAACACTGAGGGATTGTGCAATTTTAATTTAAACTTATCAGAGAGGAAACACCAGATTGAGATAGGAAATCGTTTTTTTTCTCTGTGATACTCCGTGTACTCTGCGGTCGAAATTTCTTCCTGTTTTTTTTCCAAACTACCATCTTTTCTACCACAGAGAGCACTGAGGGACACAGAGGTTTATGAATTATTTCTTCTTTTTCTTCTCCTCAACCTGTTTCAGATAATCACCCAGGCCTTCGAACGGCATGTAGGTTTTCGGAACGCCCAATTTTGCAGAAGGATCGTTTGCTGCTAAATCGACTTTACCCAAACACTTTGGACAGCTTACTGTTTTATGATTGGTAATCTCCAATATATTAACAATAATTTCGCTCTTGCAATGCGGACATTCTATAATTACTTCCTGATCGTTAAATTCCATAATTTCTCTTTTTTCTGATTTTATAAAAGTATTGGAAAAATATGAAATTCTTCCTCTGTTTCTCCTTCGTAAAGAAAAAATCTCAAATAACTGATAATTAATCCAAGTTTTAGTATCTAAAAAAAGCCTCACTGTCAGTGGGCTTTAAAATCTTTCCAATTATATAGATTTTTTAACAGCAACAACATTCATCTGATGATGAATTGACTTCATGATCAATCGCTCTTTGTACTAGTTGATTTAATGAGATTCCGTTTTTTAAAGCTGTCCTAAATGCTTTTTTGTGTAATTCCGGATTTAAACGAATATTAAAAGATCCTTTAAAAGATTTCTCAGCAGGGATACCAGCAACTTCACAGTCTGCTATATGTAAATCTACAACTTCAATAAACGACTCCCGTAATTCATCCACACTTCGACCTTCGAAAGTCACTAAATCATCAATACCTTCGATTTTTCCAAAAAGAACATTGTCTTCATCGGAAAAATTAATTGTCCCAATAAATCCTTTGTACTCAATAATATTTTTCATTTCTTTTAGTTTAAGGAAACAAGGTTTTAAGCTCTTTTGAAACATAAGACATGATATAACCTTTAATAATTTTTCCGGGATGTGGCTTGTGTAACTTTATAGAATGCCCAAGAGCTTCATTCTTAAATAATACACGAGAACCATTCCCCTCAATCTGATTGTAACCATACCCTTCTAATAGAGTTTTCATTTCATCCCAAGTGAAGTCTTTTGGCTTTTGGTAAAAACGACTTCTTAATTTTTCTATCTTACTCATTTAATGAAAAATAAAAATGGGGTTATATATTAAGTTTCAATCCTTTGAAATCAACTTACAACTTTATCTACGATGCAACTACAAATTAGTTGCATTTATTTGAAATAAAAAACATTTTCGATAAAAAATATATCCTATTCCTTATTATTTAGATAAAATCTATTCTTAAAATAAGGATATAACAACAAATTAATGTCCAAACTTAAAAAACTGCTCCGAAGAATAAACAAACACCAAATAAATTCAACACATAACAATTACTGCTCACATTCTTTCATTGATAATTGAATTCTTTTTCGGGCAACATCAACCTCGGTTACTTTCACGTTTACGTGCTGATGCAATTGAACCACATCAGCCGGATTTGACACAAACCGGTTTGCCAGCTGCGAGATATGAACCAAACCATCCTGTTTCACGCCCACATCAACAAAAGCGCCAAAATTGGTGATATTGGTTACAATTCCCGGCAACTCCATGCCCACTTCCAACTGCTCTACCTTATAAATTCCTTCTTTAAACTGGAACACCTTAATAATGGTTCGCGGATCGCGGCCCGGCTTTTCCAATTCCTCCATGATATCTTTCAGGGTAGGCAATCCGACCTCGTCGCTAGCATATTTATTCAAGTCGATTTGCTTTCGCAATTCCTGATCGGCAATTAAATCGGCCACCGAACACTTTAAATCCTTCGCCATTTGTTTTACAATGCCATACGATTCGGGATGCACGGCAGAATTATCCAAAGGATTATCAGAATTGGGAATACGAAGGAAACCTGCACATTGCTCGAATGCTTTTGCACCCATTCGTTTCACTTTGGATATCTCTTTTCGGGTATTGAAAGCTCCGTTTTCGACACGGTAATCAACAATATTTTGAGCCAATTGCGGACCTAAACCCGACACGTAGTTGAGCAAATGCTTACTGGCCGTGTTCAAATTAACACCCACCTTGTTTACACAGGATTCTACCACCTGATCGAGGCTTTGCTGCAATAAATTCTGATCTACATCGTGCTGGTACTGGCCAACACCGATCGATTTGGCTTCAATTTTCACCAACTCGGCCAAAGGATCCATTAACCGGCGGCCAATGGAAACTGCACCACGCACGGTAACATCATATTCGGGAAACTCTTCGCGGGCTACTTTCGATGCCGAGTAAATAGAAGCTCCGGCCTCGCTCACTACAAAAACCTGCACTTTTCGATCGTAATGAAGATTGGTTACAAAACGTTCTGTTTCCCTGCTGGCAGTTCCGTTACCAATAGCAATGGCCTGAATATTATAAGTCTCGACCATGTTGGTCAGCTTTTTAGCCGCCATACTTCCGTGATTTTGCGGCGGATGCGGATAAATAGTTTCGTTGTGCAGCAAATTTCCCTGCGCATCCAAACAAACCACTTTACATCCACTTCGGTAACCCGGATCTAAAGCCAAAACACGTTTTTGTCCCAGTGGAGATGATAGAAGCAACTGTCTTAGATTCTCAGAAAACACCCGAATGGCTTCTTTATCGGCAGCTTCTTTCGAAGCATTTGCAAATTCTGTTTCCAATGATGATCCCAACAATCTTTTGTAGGCATCTTTTACTGCAAGTTCTACCTGCTGGGAAGCTGCAGTATTTCCTTTCACAAAAAGCCGGTTCAACCGATCCAATACTTCCTCCTCATCGGGAGCAATACTCACACGCAAAACGCCTTCAGCCTCGCCTCTTCGCAAAGCCAGTATTCTATGCGAAGCTACCCGCTTTAAAGGCTCTTCCGACTCAAAATAATCTTTGAATTTCTCTCCTTCTTCTTCTTTTCCTTTCACAACCTTGGAGCGAATTACCGCCTGACGCTGAAATATACTTCGCACCGAATTTCTGGCCACTTCATTTTCGTTTACCCACTCGGCAATAATATCCCGTGCCCCCTGCAAAGCTTCATCGGTATTTGGCACTTCATCCGTCAAAAACTGCGATGCTCTGCTTTCCACATCACGTTCTTCCTGCTTCATTAAGATTTTTGCCAAGGGTTCCAGTCCCTTTTCCCTGGCCTTTACCGCCTTGGTTTTCCTCTTTTGCTTGTAGGGCAGGTACAAATCTTCCAACTTATTTAGCTCACCACAATCCATAATGCGCTGCTTCAACTCATCGGTGAGCTTATCCTGTTTCTCAATGGAATCAAGAATACTTTCGCGACGTTTATCCAGCTCGGTTAAACGGGCAATTTCGTCTTTTATATTGCCAATCTGCACTTCATCCAAACTACCCGTCATCTCTTTTCTATAACGGGAAATAAATGGCAAAGTGGCACCTTCGCTCAATAGTTGTAAGGTATTTTCAACCTGAAAAGCCTGCAACTGCAAGCTTTTCTTTATATGATCTATGTATTTTTTCATCTATTTTAGATATGAGATATTAGACCTGAGATTTAAGACCACTCCTGCCTATTAACTATTATTTCTTAGGTATCTTTTGCTTTCGTTCCCCGAACGCTCTACACAATCTTCTAACGAGAGTCCGTTAAAATAATTACCGGTAAGATAAACTCCTGCTTGTTCCGCCAATTTTTGAATTTCCTGAATTCGCTCTTTATGTCCCAAATCCAAAACCGGCAACCTGTGATTTGCCACAATTGTCTCACCCAAATCTGATGCATCCACCCCCAGTATTTTAGCCATTAAAGCTTCCTGCTCTTCTTTCACAATACTATTCTCCTCGAAATGGAAAGCAAATCCTCTTGATTCTTTGTGCTCCATTACATCTCTTGTCACCATCGAAAGACAAGACCCTTGCAAGGGAATAATAAAAGAAACCGGATCGAAAGACAATTTTTCCTTTGGCAGGACAACGGTTCTCGATAAAATATTTTTGGTAGTATATTCTTTCAGCTTAGCAGCCAAATCGGAATTAATCTCAGCAAGTAAACCTCCGGCAACCGATGGAGTTACAGCAAAAGTAATATCTTTTGCGTTGAACTCTTCTCCTGATTCTGTTGTAACACTTACTTCATTCTTTTTTTGAACCGAAACCACTTTTTGCCCTGTAAGCAAAGTAATATTTTCTGTTTCGGCCAAAGCATTCATAAAACTCTGCATTCCCTTTTTCAGGATAAAGCTTTTAGGATGCTCTTTACTTTTTGTTTTCCTTCGTTTCAGGAAAAATTCTGCAGAAAAGTCATCAGCATTCTGAACAATTACTGCACTAAACATGCGGTTAAAAACCTTGTCGTAATTCTTTTTACCAACAATGTTCCCGAAATATTCCTTCACCGTTTTGCCATCTCGTTTCGAGAAAAATAATTTTGGCACTGATGTTAACAATTCCCATTTACTTACCCCCGACATGATTTTCTCGTGCCGGTCGGTAAAAACCTTCATTCCCACCTTGGCTCTAGGCTCAATACTTGATTCCAAACCTGAAGACTGAATCAACGCAATCAGGTTTGTATAGGAAGCATAAAAAGTATGTGCTCCCATTTCCACCCAAAAATCATTTTCATCGTGGTAGTAAGTATTTAAACAACCGCCAATTCTATTATCACCTTCTAATACAAGAACTTGTTTTCCTTTTTTGGCAACTTGACAGGCGAGGCTTAATCCGCTGATTCCGGCGCCTACAACAATCATGTCGTATACTTTAGAATGGTTCATGATTTGGGTTCGTTTACGTTTATTTCTTTTTGAAATTCTTTTTCTTGAAAAATTTCTTCTTCCCGCCTCCACTATATGACTTTGGATTGTACTCAGGAGCTTCTCCTAATTCTTCGGGCACAGGAATTTTATAAACTGAGGATTCAATCAAATCTTCAATCTTTTTAAAATCGTTTTGATCTTTGGGCGTAATTAATGTAATTGCAACACCTTCGGTTTCAGCTCTCGCTGTCCGGCCAACTCTATGCACATAATCTTCCGCGTCATGAGGCACATCAAAATTAATCACCAAGTCGATTGAATCGATATCGATTCCCCGGGCAATTATATCTGTGGCCACCAAAATCTGATACTTTCTGTTTTTGAAATCACGAAGAACATCTTCCCGCTCCTTTTGCTCCAAATCAGATTGAATCCCTGCGGCTTTAAACTTATGCCTTATTAGATCTTTGGTAATTGCTTTTACATTCAACTTTGTTGCAGAAAAAATAATAATACTCTTAATATCCTTGTCTCTTAACAAATGATTTATCAAAGGTATTTTTTGCTCAGGATAAATCATGTACGCCGCTTGCAAAACTCCTTCAGCCGGTTTCGAAATGGCAATATTGATGCTCTCAGGATTATTCATCATAGTATTCGCTAATTCGCGAATTTTTGGTGGCATGGTAGCCGAAAACATTAAATTCTGACGCTCTTTTGGCAAATGACCAATGATTTGCATTAAATCGTCAAAGAATCCCATATCGAGCATTCTATCCGCCTCATCTAAAATTAAATGCTTTAATTTAGATGTATTTACATAGCCCAGACTCAAATGCGAAATCATTCGGCCGGGAGTAGCAATTACAATGTCAGCGCCTTCCATTAATCCTTTTTTCTGCTGATCCCAAACTGAAGAGTCTCCACCTCCATAAACCGAAAGCGATGTAATCGATACGAAATAGCCAAAACCTTCCATTTGCTGATCGATTTGCATCGCCAGTTCACGCGTCGGCACTAAAATTAAAGTGCTAAAACCATCAATTTTATTCTTTTGTATTTTATCCATTATTGGCAGCAAATAGGCTGCTGTTTTTCCGGTACCTGTCTGTGCACAACAAATTAAATCCTTATTGTTGATGATTTGCGGTATAGCAAGTTCCTGAACAGGAGAAGGAGTTTCGAACCCCATGGCTGCAAGCCCGTCCATTAATTCAGGTGTAAAGTTAAATTCAGAAAACTTCAATTTTTTTTCGATTTACTTATTGATTACTGGGTTTTCAAATTTGAAAACCAACTAAATATCAAGCGACAGGGAAGATACAAAAAACTGATAATTCTGTTACCAATTCCTCTGTGAAAATATTTATACTACTCTACATATAAAACCAGTCCTTTTAGGTATTCTCCCTCTGGATGGTATATATTTACAGGATGATCTGCAGGTTGTGTTAACTGATGAAGAATCCGTACTGTTCTTCCGGCACTCGCAGCCGCAGCAAAAATGGCTTTTCGAAAATCCTCCTTACTTACCGCCTGCGAACAGGAAAAAGTAAATAGGATTCCGCCACTCCTTATTTGTTCGAAACCTATTGTATTTAAGCGTTTGTATCCTTTTAAAGCATTCGCGAGCACATTTTTGTGTTTGGCAAAAGCGGGTGGATCCAATACAATCAAATCATATTTTCCTGCTGATCGATCCAAATATTTGAATGCATCCTCCGAAAATGCCTCATGACGGGAATCTCCCGGAAAATTTAATTCAACATTTTCTTTTGTAATCTCAATAGCCCGTGCTGAACTGTCTACAGAATGCACCAAGTCTGCACCTCCACGCATTGCATAAAAGGAGAACCCTCCGGTATAGCAAAACATATTCAGCACCGATCGTCCCTTCGAGTATTGCTCCAAAAGGCTTCTGTTCTCGCGCTGATCGATAAAGAATCCTGTTTTTTGTCCTTTTAACCAATCAACATTGAATTTTAATCCATTCTCTAAAGCAACAAACGAATCTGTATTTCCATACAAATATTCATTTTTTGGTTCAATACCTGATTTAAAAGGAATTGTTCCTTCCGACTTATCGTAAACAGCTTTTAAATCATCACCCAAAACGGCTAATAATGCTTTCGCAATTTCTTCGCGATGCAAATACATCCCAACCGAATGACATTGAATCACAGCAGTTCCTGCATAAAAATCGATGATTAATCCAGATAATCCATCTCCCTCACCATGCACCAAACGACAAACATTATTATCTGCAGTTCCATACAAACCAATTGCTTTTCTCATTTTGCAGGCCGATTCGAATTTCCCCACCCAAAAATCAAGATTGATCTCTACCTTTTCGAAGGAAATAATTCTTACCACAATCGATCCAATGGCTATATGCCCGATCCCTAAAAACTCTTCTTTTGCCGAATAAACAGCAACCAAATCTCCTTCTTCAAGCCCTTCGTCCACTCTGCTTACCGCTCCCGAAAAAATCCAGGGATGAAATCGTTTAATAGAATGTTCTTTCCCTTGCTTAAGGATAACTTTTGGATAATTTATCATTTTGGAAATTTCTTTTCTTTTTGAACAGAGAGGAATCTAATCGGAAAAATAATTTTCCCCGCCGATTCTCTCTTTAAAAATAATAATTCAAACTTTTATAATTCAGGACAGATACTAAAGAAGAATTCTCTTAATTAAAGCTTTGTTTACTATGCTATTGAAGCCTTTAATTTTTCGAATATTTTAAGGGATACCCAAGCATCGGTAGCTGCATATTTTAATTGTCCGAAACTTAGCTCTTCAGCTTCCCAGTTGGAAACCTGCTGGCGCTTCGAGATTCTGAAATTAAGAACAATAGCTGACAGCTTTTTCAGAGAATAACTTTCAATCCCAAATTTTGAGACATATTCCTGCAACTCAAGAAAACCGTTGGCATCAAAATCATTCAATTTTTGCAATCCCCGAATATCATCTTTTATAGCGGCTCCAACTTTCATGATTTTTGGATCAGCAAGAAGATCAAGCAATTGCTCAGGCAATCCTATTTTATTTATCCTGAAAAGGAAAGTCTTGGAATTAGCAGCCAACTGCAGCAAAGCTACATCATTGACTCTTCCTTTTTTAAATGACGGTCGCGTTTCTGTATCGAATCCCAAAATTGGAAATTTTTTCAAATACTGAACAGCATTATCCAATTCCATGTCTTGATCGACCAGAACAATTTCACCATCAAAGCCCTGCAATGGCAATTCGTTTACTTCTTCCTTTGTAATTGATTTTTGAAATGGTAACATCTATTACTCTTTTTCTAAGGAAAACATGAATTTATTTTCCCATCTATTGATCCTCTTCTCCCCATTCTCTTTTCCTCTGCGAAAAGATTGAGTTACTTAAGTCGATATTATCTAATTTGGAGCGATCAGAATCTTCAATCTCCTCATCAAGATTTTCGTTTTTTGCCACCAAATTATGAATTGACCGCAATGAATTTACTAAATTCTGTCCCCAATGTTGATAGAAACTATTATTTAGATCCCACAATGCCTCATTCATCACATCCATTGTGCCAATTCTGTAGGAGGTAAGAAAATCTTTTACATCCTGATAAATATCGGCAAAATTTTCTGATATAGAAGCAACAACTGGTGTTTCACTATATTCCATATCTTCTTCGAACACTTCAAGATACTGATCGTGAGCTCCCATTTTTGACTGAACCGAAGAATGAATAAATTCCCAATCGGACTCAGAAACAAATTTTTCAATCTCTTCCTCTAAGTCTGTTTCATTTTTAGGCAGCAAACATGCCTTTAGGTAAAGCAAAGGCAATAACTTCTGAGCTGTTTCAATAAATTCAATCTTTGATATCTTAGCACAGTTTTCCAACAGCAAACAAAACTCATTGGCAACTGCTACAAACTCGATAACATTTTTTGAATAAACAATATGGTCAAACTGATCTTTCATCTTCTATCTAATACTATAAGCATGCAAAAATAACAAGATTTTACGAATATTTGGCAGAATAGTAATATACTACTGCTTATAAAAGAATAAAAACAAGAGTTAAAAGGAGATATAACGAACACGATTGCCATCTAAGGACTCAAGCTCATCATTGTCTTTCAAAAAACGAATCACCTCCAAAACAGATTCTTCTGAGTATTTCGACACTTTAATAATCTCATCAACACATAAAGTTTCCTTGCCCAATGTGGCGCAAATTTCATTATAAATCTTAGCAAACTCGTCCTTGCTTAAGTCATGTCCTTCCGCCTCTTTGCAAATGTCACACTGCCCGCATTCAGGAGCATATTTTTGTCCGAAATACTCCAACAAATATTTCGACCGACAAATGGTTGTTGTTTCAGCGTAATTAATTACTGCATTAATTTTCTGAGATAAATTTTCCTTTCGATCCTGATAAACTTCTTTCGTAAACTTTATAAAATTGAGCGGTAATCGTTCCTGTGTATAAATAATAAACGGTGTCTTTTTTCTTGGAATGTATTGAATCACCTTATATTTCGATAATTCTTTTAAATAAGAAATAATCAACTCCTTGGAAGTTTTTATCCGTTTTGCCAGTAAATCAATATTAACAGGAACAAAATCGGTAAATAAACCGGTAAAAGACCGAAGAAGAACTTTTATAAACGCATCAAAATCTTTATTGGCCACCTGAAATTTATACAAATCATCTCTTTCAATTCGAAAATGTATTCTCGATTCGTGTTCCAAATCATCTGTAAGCTCTAAATATCCAGCTCTTTGCAAAACCTTTAAACTGTTAAAAGCCTGAAGCACATTAAATTTAAAATTATGGCAAAACAAAGCTAAATCGAAATCGAAAACAGCATCCTTTCCAGCCCCCTCGGCAACCTGCAAAAAGTTCCCCACCGATTGATACACTCTTTTAATCGTCTCTTTTTCAGGAAACGAAGTAGAAATCCGTTTCAACAATTGCACTCTGTCCGGCTTCGAATACAACAATACAGCAAAGGCTTTTTTCCCATCGCGACCGGCACGACCCGCCTCCTGAAAATAAGCTTCCAACGAATCGGGCAAATCCATATGAACTACGGTTCGTACATCGGCTTTATCAATACCCATTCCGAAAGCATTGGTCGCAACCATAACCTGAAAAATGCCTCTTTTCCATCTGTCCTGACGGAGATCCTTCACCTCATTTGATAAGCCGGCGTGATAATATTCCGCCCTAATATTGTTTGTTTTTAAAAACTCAGCTAATTCCTTACACCTTTTTCTGCTTCGAACATATACAACCGAACTCCCCCTCTGCTTGCTGAATATTTTAAGCAGATATCTCTTTTTATCCTCAACCTCCCTAACCAGGTAAATTAAATTCTTACGTTCAAAACTCTTTCGAAAAACGTTCTTCTCCTTAAATCCCAGTTTATCCTGAATATCATTAACTACATCAGGGGTTGCCGTGGCTGTTAAAGCCAAAACCGACACTTCGGGAAGCAACTCCCGCAAATGTGTGATTTTTAAGTAAGCAGGCCGAAAATCATAACCCCATTGCGATATACAATGCGATTCATCAACTGCAATCAGACAAACATTCATCTGTCTTAATTTTATTTGAAATAAATCTGAACCTATCCGCTCAGGCGAGATATACAGAAATTTAATATTTCCGAATAAACATTTATCCAGAATAATTTCAATTTCTTTATGTGTCAATCCTGAATACAGAAGTTCAGCCTTAATGCCTTTGTCTTTTAGGTTTTGTACCTGATCTTTCATTAGAGCTACCAGAGGAGAAACAACAAGGCATATCCCTTCCATTGCCAATGCCGGAATCTGAAAAGTTAATGACTTCCCTCCTCCTGTTGGCATTAAACCAAGCGTATCCTTCCCATCTGCAACAGATTTAATAATCTCATCCTGCAAAGGTCGGAAACCTACATAACCCCAATATTTTTTTAGAATCCCGTTAAAACGATCCATTGAACTGAATTACAAGTAATTTGATTAAAAAAACATGATTTTGAAAGATAAATAACAAATTAAAAATAGTAACTTTTGAAATGAATCAACTAATTAACACTTTTTAGAATTCAGAACAATCTCTGTTCCACTATTTTTTTGTAATTTCGCATGCAATTTAAATCTAAAATTATTGCATAATGTCATTTGTTTCTGATAAAATTATTTCTGACGGCCTGACTTTTGATGATGTACTTTTAGTTCCTGCATACTCGGAAGTATTACCTAGAGATGTAAATCTAAAAACCCGTTTCACCCGTAACATTACTCTGAACACTCCAATTGTATCAGCGGCAATGGATACTGTAACCGAATCGGCTTTAGCCATCTCTATTGCCCGTGAAGGTGGAATTGGCGTTATCCACAAAAATATGAGTATTAAATCTCAGGCCAAACAGGTTATGACTGTGAAGAGAGCAGAAAATGGGATGATTTATGATCCTATTACTATTGCTTCCTACAAAACAGTTAAAGATGCATTGGCATTAATGAAAGAATTTAAAATTGGCGGCATTCCTGTTGTTGAATCAGACAAATCATTAAAAGGTATTGTAACCAATCGTGATCTTCGTTTCGAGTTGGATATGGATCGACCTATTTCTGAAATAATGACCAAAGAAAATCTGGTGACGACTTCGGTTTCAACCGACCTCGAAAAAGCAGCAGCAATTCTTCAGGCCTATAAAATTGAGAAATTACCAGTAATTGATTCCGACAATAAATTAATCGGTCTGGTTACTTATAAAGATATCACCAAGGCAAAAGACAAACCTTTGGCATGTAAAGATGAAAAAGGGAGACTAAGAGTGGCCGCTGCTGTAGGTGTTTCCGGCGATACTCTCGACAGAATTGAAGCATTGGTGCATGCAAATGCCGATGCAATTATTATCGATACAGCTCACGGACACACAAAAGGTGTAGCCGATCTGCTTAAAATTGCAAAGAAAAGATTTCCCGACATGCAGTTTGTTGTTGGAAACATTGCAACTCCTGAAGCCGCTTTATTTTTAGTTGAAGCAGGTGCTGATGCTGTAAAAGTTGGGATTGGCCCTGGTTCTATTTGTACTACACGCGTAATTGCAGGTGTTGGTGTGCCTCAGCTTACCGCGATTTATGAAATTGCCAAAGCCCTTGAAGGAACAGGTGTTCCTGTAATTGCAGATGGTGGTTTACGTTACTCCGGTGATATTGTAAAAGCAATTGCTGCCGGTGCAGATTCAATTATGGCAGGTTCTTTATTTGCAGGTGTTGAAGAATCACCGGGAGAAACGATCATTTACAATGGTCGTAAATTTAAATCGTACCGGGGTATGGGATCCATTGAAGCCATGCAGCAAGGATCAAAAGACCGTTACTTTCAGGATGCTGAAGATGATATCAAAAAATTAGTTCCTGAAGGAATTGTAGCCCGTGTGCCTTACAAAGGAACCCTTTATGAAGTTATCTATCAATTGGTAGGCGGACTAAGGGCAGGAATGGGTTATTGTGGTGCTCCTAATATCGAAGCACTTCACAATGCTAAATTCGTGAAAATAACAGCTTCGGGAATGGCAGAAAGTCATCCTCATGATGTTGCAATTACCCGCGAAGCTCCAAATTACAGCAGATAGTCATATCTGATATTTCATGATAGCCTGCCGCGTGCAGGTTATCATTTTTTTTGCGGTTCAATGATCACATTAAATCTGCTAAATGAAGAGAGTATTCTTTTATCTATCAATAATGCTGTGTTGCCAAATGGCAAGCTTTGGACAATCACATCCAGCAGATACTCTTTTTACAATAAACAACACCCCTTTCTCTTCTCAGGAGTTTAAAGACCTATATCAGGCAAACCATCAGTTGTCTATAGAAGAAGCTCTGAATCTTTACATCCTGTTTCAAGTTAAATTAACCGAGGCAAAAAAGTTAAGAATTGATACACTTCCCGAAGTAAAACACGAATTACAAATCAGCAGAGACATTGCCCTTAATTCGTTTCTTTACCCTACAGTTATAACAGAAGAAAAAATTCAGGAAGCTTTCAACCGGATCCAATATTTTCTTAAAGCGAGACATATTTTAGTAAAAATCAGCAAACGGGCTAACGATACACTTGCAGCTTATCAGAAAGCACAGGAGGTTTATCAGGATCTGCTGCAAGGAAAATCATTTGAAAAAACAGCACGAAAAAATTCGGATGATCAATCTGTAAAAGAAAACAATGGAGAATTAGGTTATTTTACAGCATTTGACATGGAATACCGGTTCGAATCTACTGCTTACAAATTGAAGGTGGGCGAATTTTCAAAACCCGTAAGAACGCAGTTTGGATACCATATAATTCAAATTCTGGAAAAAATACCAAATCCTGGGAAAGTAAAAATCAGACACATACTACTCGAGTATCAACCTGAAAATGAATCGGAAATAAAACAAAAAATTGATTCGCTTTATACAAGACTTATGGAAGGTGCTGATTTCGCACAATTAGCAAAATATTCCGAAGATAAAAGATCAGCTCCATCAGGTGGAATTCTTCCTTGGTTCGGATTATTTGAAACACACCCGAAAATTGAAGAAACAGCATTTCAATTAAAAGAAATTGGAGAAATATCGAAACCCGTTAAAACCAATTTCGGATATCATATTTTACAATTAACCGATAAAAAAAACTACTCTTCATTAGACGATTGCAGAGCAGAAATTCAATACCTGATTGCATCAGATAGTCGTTCAAAACTAAGTACTGAAGAATTGATTGCTAAAATCAAAAAAGACTACCAATTTAAAGAAAACAGAGTGCTTCTTTCTAATTTTTATTCCATTTTAGATTATGCCTATGCTGATTTATGGGAGCCACTTTTCACAATAGCCGGGAAGGAATATACTCAGGAAGATTTTGCAAATTATCTTAGCCAGCAGGCATCTAAAGATATTTATGAAAATTTTATAGAATACATCAACCGAATTTACGATAATTTCTCAAACAATAGTATCTTAGCCTTTTACAAAAATCAGTTACTTGAGAGCAATACCGATCTCATAAATCTGATTCAAAATTATGAAAACAGAGTGTTGGTTTTGGGCATTACAAAACAAAAAGTTTGGTTGCCGGCAAAACAAAATAATAAAGGTTTGATGGAATTCTATCAAAACCAAATAAATAGGTACAACAACAATGTTGATTTTGAAAGTATAAAACAAGAGGTCGCTTCTGATTACAAAATGTATTTAAAAGAAGTTTGGGAAGATCAATTGCGAAATAATTACAAAATTGAAATCTCACAATCAACATTAAACAAAATTGTTCAACTACAAAATGACTAAACATTCCTTACTGTTACTACTTTTTGTAATTCTTTATTCATGCAATTCGAATAAAAGTGAAAACGATAAGCCAGTTGCAAAAGTAAACGACAACATTCTTTATTTAAGTACTGTTAAAGAGGTAATTCCAAATGGCATCAGCAAGGATGACAGCCTTCTTATTGCCCAAAACTACACACATCAGTGGATTAAAAAACAACTCATCATATCAAAAGCAGAACTCAATCTGTCTGAGGAAGATAAAGATGTTAGTAAAATGGTTGAAGACTACAGATCGTCACTAATAATTCACAAATATCAACAACAATTAATAGAACAGAAAATTGACACCCTGATTAGTCAATTCGAAATCGAAAATTATTATAGAAGTTATTCAGCTAATTTCATTTTAAACCGAAACATTCTTAAAGCATTATATATAAAAATACCTATTCCGGTTCCTAATCTTTCAAAAATTCAAAAACTTTACAAATCGGAAAAAGAAGACGATTGGGCTGAATTAGAGGACTACTGTTTTCAGAATGCAACAAAATTTGATAATTTTAGCGATCGTTGGATTTATGCTCAGGAACTTTTGAATAAACTTCCAGGTAATATAAATGATGAAGTTAAATTTCTGAAACACACAAAATACTATGAAACAAGTGATTCAACACATCATTACTTTGTGAAAATTCAGGAATTTGAACTAAAAGACAATCTTGCTCCTTTGCCTTTTGTTAAGGAAGACATTAAAAAAATATTATTAAACAAACGTAAAATTCAGTTTATTAAAAATTTGGAAGAAAACATTTACAGAGATGCTGAATCCAAAAACAAATTCAAAATTTATTAATCCATAAAATATGCATAACATTTTCAAGAAGTTCAATACTCTTTTAGCCTTGATTTTAATTGGCGTTTTTTCTGCCAATGCTCAAGATAATGTGGTAGATAAGGTAATTGCTGTTGTTGGGAATCAAGTGGTTCTAAAATCGGATGTAGAAAACAGATTTTTAAGCATGCAGGCTCAGGGATATACTTCAGGGAGTGTTGATTTAAAGACTGAAATATTTGAAGATCTTTTGATTCAACAACTGATGATTGCTCAGGCGCAAATTGATAGTATCGAGGTAACAGACCAGGAAGTTGAAGATCAGTTGGAGCGCAAGATGGAAATGTATATTCAACGCATTGGATCGAAAGAAAAACTGGAACAATATTTCAACAAAAGTATTGTTGATATGAAAAACGATCTTCGTGATGACACCCGCGACGAACGTATCAAAGAAAAAATGCAGGCTGAAATCACAAAAGACATACATATTACTCCTGCCGAAGTTCGGGAATTTTACAATTCTATTCCTCAGGATAGTTTGCCCACTATTCCAGGAGAACTTCAAATTCAGCAACTTGTAAAATACCCTCAGATTTCGGATAATGAAAAAGACAGAATCAGAACCAAGTTAAGAGGATATAGGGAAAGAGTGCTAAACGGCGATAGCTTTGCAACACTTGCAGTTCTTTATTCAGAAGATCCGGGAAGTGCACAAAAAGGTGGAGAACTTGGTTATACACCCAGATCTTCATTAGTTCCGGAATTTGCAAATGTGGCTTTTAACTTAAAAACAGATAAAGTTTCGAAAATTGTTGAGACTGAATATGGATTTCATATTATTCAACTAATTGACAGAAAAGGAGAACGTATTAATGTTCGTCATATTCTTCTAAAACCTCAAATTGAAGAGGAAAAAAGAACCGCAGCTATCAATAAGCTGGATAGTATTGCCAATTTAATTCGTGAGGACAAAATGGATTTTGATGAGGCGGCCTTTTATTTTTCAGATGATAAAGACACCAGAAATAACGGGGGATTACTCGTAAATCCTTATACCGGAGCCTCTAAATTCGAAAGAGACAATTTACCTCCGGCTGTATCTAAAACTGTAAACGATCTTAAAATAAATGAAATATCTTCAGCTTTTCTGGATGTTACAGGCGGCAAGGAAGCTTATAAGGTGATTAAAATAAAATCGGAAACAAAAGCGCATAAAGCAAATCTATCTGACGATTGGAGCATATTTGAAAACATGCTGACCGGCCAGAAGCAACAAAAAATCCTGAACAAATGGATTTCTGAAAAACAAGAAAAGACCTATGTTCATGTTGATGACACCTATAAAAATGCTAAATTCCGATTCAAAGGCTGGATAAAGTAAATAAAATACCGATACAATTCTCAGACACAGCCTAAGCTGTGTCTGATTTATTAACGGCAATAATCAAGAAGGAATCCTATGAATTTTAAAACTGAAGTTGAAGCTGCAAATGCCCTGCAAGCAGATTACCAAAAATTAACTGCTGAAATCAGGAAAAAAATATATGGACAGGATGATATTATCAAAAAAGTATTAATCTCCATTTTCAGTAATGGGCACTGCTTACTTGTTGGTGTTCCCGGCCTAGCTAAAACACTTCTAGTAAATACAATAGCTCAGGTTCTTGATTTAAAATACCAGCGAATTCAGTTTACTCCCGACTTAATGCCTTCGGATATCATTGGAACTGAAATATTGAACAATGAAAGAAAATTCAACTTTATTCAAGGTCCGTTGTTTGCAAACATTCTTCTTGCTGATGAAATAAACCGGACTCCTCCAAAGACTCAGTCGGCACTTTTAGAAGCAATGCAGGAACAAATGGTTACTGTAAACGGTAAAACTTATCCAATTAAAAAACCATTTTTTGTCCTCGCTACGCAGAATCCAATAGAACAGGAAGGAACCTATCCCCTTCCTGAAGCACAGTTGGATCGGTTCATGTTTAGCATATATCTGGACTATCCAAAAATTGAAGACGAGTTGGCAATTGTTGAGAACACAACTTCCGGCAAAGAAATTGCTCTTGATAAAATAATGTCGGCAGAACAAATACTATACTATCAGAAATTAATTCAGAAAGTCCCGATTAATAGAAACGTATTGGAATATGCTGTTAATTTAGCTGCTAAAACAAGACCAAACACAGAGCATTCCCACAGAATGGCCAACGAATACATTAATTGGGGAGCAGGCCCCAGAGCATCACAATATCTAGTGGTTGGCGCAAAAACCAACGCTTTGCTGTCTGGAAAATATTCACCGGATATTGAAGACGTGAAAGAGGTTGCAGTATCTATTCTTCGACATAGAATCATGAAGAATTACAAAGCTGAGGCTGAAGGAATCAGTATTGAAAATATCATACAAGAACTATTAAAGTAAAAAAGAATGCTTAGCAAAGCTAATCGATACACATTTATATTACTTACAGGCATTATCTGCCTGGCAAATATTTCGTCTTCTGCTCAAAAGAAATCGAAAGTACTGATCAAAAATTCGGACGAAGTACAGTTTGTGAGAAACTCAGATCCTGTACTCAATAAATTTTTAGGCAATGTTTTTATTACACATGGCGATATAAAAATGTATTGTGACAGTGCTTATCAATTCGAAAAGCAAAACACTTTAGAGGCTTTTGGCAATGTTCATATTATTAATGCCGACACCGTTCATATATACGGAGACTACCTAAAATATTATGGCAATACAAAATTTGCAGAAATGAGAGATAACGTGAAACTAAAAAACAAATCGGTTACCGTTACCACACAATTTCTTGATTTTGACATGAACGAAAGCGTAGGATACTATTTTAACGGCGGCAAAATTGTTGACGCAGAAAATACTCTTACCAGTGATATTGGAAGGTATTATACAAAACAAGAGCTGCTGTTTTTTAAAGATAATGTTAAAGCTGTAACTACTGATTACACGCTGTATTCAGATACTTTAAAATACAATACAGTTAGCAAGATTGCTTTTATTTTAGGACCAACTAAAATTGTTGGTGAGAAAGAAACCTTATATTCGGAAGATGGTTGGTACAATACAGAATCAAATATCTCTCAGTTCTTTAAAAACACAACTCTTGACAGTAAATCGTATCAAATTAAAGGCGACAGTATTTATTTGGATCGAAACAACGAACTGGCCCGTATCTTTAAAAATGTTGAGTTGCGGGACACGGTGAATAATTTAATATTGAAGGGCAATTATCTTGAAACGTTCAAGAATACAGAGGAGGCTCTTATGACCGATTCTGCAGTCTTTATTCAGATTACTGACAGTGATTCACTGTTTCTTCATTCGGACACTCTGAAAATTGAAAAAGACAGTGCCAAATTTGAACGGATTAAGGCTTTTCATCATGTGAAATTTTACCGTACAGATTTGCAGGGAATTTGCGATTCGTTGGTTTATACCATGCAGGATTCGACCATCAGATTATTCAATGATCCCGTTCTTTGGGCACAACAAAACCAAATGGTAGCTGATACAATTGGTATTGAAACCCAAAATAAAGCAATTCGTTATCTGCATTTTCGAGGATCTTCTTTTTTAACAGCTAAAGAAGACACCACTTTTTTCAATCAGATAAAAGGTAGAAATATGCTCGGACACATTAAAGACAATAAACTTTACAAACTTGATATTAGAGGCAATGGTGAAACCTTATATTATCCTGTTGACAAGGAGGTAATTATGGGAATGAATATTGCCAAGAGCAGCAATATCAGTATTCTCATCGAAAAAAATAAAATTGATAGAATCATCTTTCTTAAAAAACCTGACGGCAATATGTATCCCCTCTTCGAAGTAGAAAAGGAAATGAAATTTCTTAAAGACTTTCAGTGGCTTGAAGAATACCAACCAAAATCAAAGGAAGACATATTTATCTGGAAAGAGTATACGCCAATTCGGAAATTAAATTCAGCCGTAAAAAAACCAATAAAAAAAGGGACTTTATAAAAGTCCCTTTTTTTATATCTTAATATTCATCTTCGTTGAATAGAAAATCTCCTTTGCTTGGATAATCAGGCCAAATATCTTCAATACTTTCGAAAATTTCACCTTCTTCCTCAATTTCCTGCAAGTTTTCAATCACTTCCAATGGCGCTCCGGAACGGATCGCATAATCAATTAATTCATCTTTGGAAGCAGGCCAAGGTGCATCTTCTAATTTAGTGGCTAATTCAAGTGTCCAGTACATATATTTAATATTTTTATTAGGTTCTTTTATTATTCTGCGAATATAATTTTTTTTTTTGAATTTACAAGTCAGGCTTCCATTTAATTTCATCAGCTCCTGCATCATGCAAAACCTTACGCGAAAGCACAAATAAATAGTCCGAAAGACGATTTAAATACTTCAACAATAGTGGATTTATATTTACATCTTTTGATAGTTGATTTGCCCGGCGTTCTGCCCTTCGGCATACCGTTCTTGCAACATGACAAAACCCGTTGGCCAAACTACCTCCCGGCAATACAAAATTATTAAGTTCAGCCAATTCTTCATCCATCCGATCCATCTCTTTTTCCAATAAAAGAATGTCTGCTTCCACAATAGGTAACTTCTCCTTTAAATCAGATTTTTCTTCATCGGTTGCCAGCCTTGAACCAATCATAAACAATTTATTCTGAATCTCTAATAAAATCTCTTTTGATTTAGATTCAATATCATGCGATCGAATCAAACCAATATAAGAGTTTAATTCATCGACGGTACCATAGGCTTCCAATCGCAAGTGATGCTTCGGAACTCGTGTTCCTCCAATCAAACCTGTTGTACCGGAATCTCCTGTTTTTGTATATACTTTAAATTTAGTCATTGTGTGTGTGTTTTAATTAGCTCCAACATTTAGGATCTTTTTATACCCTTCAGCAGAACTACTACAAAGATAAAATTTCATAGAATCTATGCAATAGCTAAAACCTATACTTTCTTACATAATCTTGTTTCTGCATTCCGTCTTTCGAAATCAGAATTCCCAAATGAAATAAATCCAGACTCACGGAAATTTTCTCCAATTTCTTCATCTGTTTCCAAAAGAGGCTAATCGTATCATTTTTATGTGGATTTTGAATAACAATCATGCAATTATCTGCAAGCAAAAGTTCATAATTCAGAATAAAATCAGACAGAATTTCTTTACTGGTATTTTCAGAAAAAACAAGAAAATCATATTTTGGATTTTGCTTCAGAATCTCATTATAGTTAAAACTCTTATAATTCTGAATTCCCATATAGTTCCGAAAAATATCATCCGAATATTCTGGGAAAACACCTCCCCGATCCAGACATGCAACACTATTTCGAGAATCAAGCTTTGCCATATAAGCAATGGTAAATCCTATTCCTCCTCCAAAATAGCCTGATTTTTCAGCATGCCAAAAGTTCATCAGGCGAAACAGCAATCGATCCAATGCTTCAGTCGATTTAATAATTTGAATTTCCTCTTTGTACTTCTTTGCCAAATCCTTACCAATCTCACCATCTTCCAATTTTGATTTTAGCGCATTCACAATAATTTTCCGATAAGGAAATAACTGACCGAATGCATAGTAAGACAATTTTGCCTCAATAACATTAACAATCAGGTGAAAAGTAAAGGGTGAATGAACCCCAAATCCTTTTCGGCGAAAGGCCTTTAAGCGATATAAACGTTTCTTTAATTTGTAGCGGATTCGACCCATAATTACAATAAACTAGAATTGGCGAATTTAATCGTAAATTTGAATTTCTTCAAATTCTTAAGCCAAGATATCATCTGTTGCAGGTATTATCCTGATATTATTAATGATAATATGGCATAAGATTAAGCAATCATTTCTTTAAAATAAAAGTTTTTCAATTTACTTTTGTTTGTACTTTTAGATTTTTAAAGCATTTTCACAAACAGGGTGAAATTTTATCCCTCCATATAAAATAGAATTAGAACCGTAAGAATGTCAGAATTAGCTGGACTCGACATAAAATTTTTAGCAGGCGTTGGCCCCAAAAGGGCTTCCATCCTTAATCAGGAATTATCAATTTACAGTTACGAAGATTTACTGTATCATTTTCCCTACAAATATATCGACAGAACCAAGTTCTACGAAATCAGTGAAATTCATTCTAAATTACCATACATACAGGTAAAAGGTGAGATAACCAGCATTGAAGTAATTGGAGAAAAAAGACAACAAAGACTGGTAGCATATTTTACTGATGGAAAAGGTGTAATGGAATTAGTTTGGTTTAAGGGAATTAAATACATTAAAGCAAGCCTTAAACCCAAGACTGAATATATCGTTTTTGGTAAGCCTTCCGAATTTAACCGGAAAATAAATGTAGTTCATCCTGAACTGGAAGAGAGTGAGGCCAAAAATGGGAAATTGAATGCCTCCCTGCAGGCTTTTTATCTGACTACCGAAAAGATGAAAAGCAGTTTTATCAACTCTAAAGCAATTCACAAACTTCAGGAAAATGCATTACAATCATTAAATGGGAAAATTCCGGAAACACTTCCGGCAAGTTTGACGAGTAAATTAGGATTAATTAATCTTCACGAAGCGCTTACGCAGATTCATTTCCCAAGTAATGCAGAAATACTAAAAAAAGCCACCTACCGATTAAAATTTGAAGAACTGTTTTACATTCAGCTAAACATTCTTAAAATGAAGATGAAGCGCAGGGTGCTTTATCGTGGTCATCAGTTCACTAAAATAGGGGAAAACTTTAACCAATTCTTTCAAAATAATCTTCCTTTCGAACTTACCGATGCTCAAAAAAGAGTTATCAAAGAAATTAGAAAAGACGTTGGTTCGGGAAAACAAATGAACCGTCTTTTGCAGGGTGATGTGGGCAGTGGTAAAACAATGGTTGGACTAATGTGCATGCTTATGGGACTTGACAATGGTTGTCAGTCTTGTTTGATGGCTCCAACGGAAATTTTAGCCACTCAACACATGGAATCAATCAGTGAATTTCTTGAGGGACTTGATATTAAAGTGGCTTTGCTTACCGGATCAACAAAACAGAAAGACCGCAAAATTATTCATGAACAATTACTAAGTGGTGAGCTGCAAATTTTGATTGGCACTCACGCTCTTCTTGAAGACATTGTTCAATTCAATAATCTGGGCTTGGTAATTATTGATGAACAGCATCGGTTTGGTGTTGCGCAACGGGCCCGATTGTGGAAAAAAAATAATATTCCTCCTCATATTTTGGTGATGACTGCTACACCTATTCCCAGAACTCTTGCCATGACTTTATATGGTGATTTGGAAGTTTCGGTTATTGATGAGTTACCGCCGGGAAGAAAACCAATACAAACGGTTCACTACTTCGAGAAAAGAAGAAAACAGGTTTACGATTTCATGAAGAAACAGATTGATTTGGGAAGACAAATTTATTTGGTCTATCCAATGATTAAAGAATCTGAAAAAATGGATTTCAAAAATCTGGAAGAAGGATATGAAAGTGTTTCTCAATATTTCCCTCCCGAAAAATATGGAATAAGTATGGTTCATGGGAAAATGAAACCAGCTGAAAAAGAAGCTGAAATGCAGCGGTTTGCAAAAGGAGAAACTCAAATAATGGTAGCAACAACGGTAATCGAAGTTGGTGTAAACATTCCAAATGCATCAGTAATGATTATTGAAAGTACCGAACGGTTTGGCTTGTCCCAACTTCATCAGTTACGTGGTCGGGTTGGCCGTGGAGCCGAACAATCGTACTGCATACTGATGTCTTCCTACAAAATCTCTAACGAATCGCGAAAGCGGATTGAAACAATGGTTCGAACCAACGATGGTTTTGAAATTGCCGAAGTAGATTTAAAACTTCGTGGTCCGGGAGATATTGAAGGAACTCAGCAAAGCGGAATTTCTTACAACCTAAAGATTGCCAATCTTGGTAAAGATGGACAGTTGCTTCAATACGCAAGAGATGTTGCTCAGGAAATACTGGACAATGATCCCCTACTGGACAAAGAAGAAAATTTCACTCTTGCAAAACAGGTTAAACGATTGAGTAAAACCAAAATAAACTGGAGTGTAATTAGCTAAAAAACAAACATATCGAGATATCAAAACAGCGAAACCCTTTTGGGAATTTCGCTGTTTTTTTATTGTGAGAATATTGCATGTTTTATTACTTGATGCAAGTAATTTGTAGTTTAATTTCAAAAAAAATGATCTTCAATCTAAAACTAAACTATAATCCCATTTTAATTTTTTCTATTAGCTCAATATATTCCGCTTCGGAAAGAGTTGTTTTTTGTGGATTCATTTCAAAAACACCACCAAATCCGTATCCATCTTTGTGTTTTGGAACAATATGCATGTGCAAATGTGATAAAGTATCGGCATAAGCACCATAATTAATTTTTGCAGGTTGAAACGCAGTATCTATTGCCTTTGCAACTTTAGCCACATCATTCATAAATGCATTGCGTTGTTCGTCACTCAACTCATGAAATTCTACACCATGATCCTTGTACACAACATTACAGCGCCCCAAATACGATTGTTCTTTAAACAGGAATAATTTCGATACTTCCAAATCACAGATCTTAATCATTAAACTGTGCAGCAATTCATTGTCTTGGCAATACAAACATTCAGAAAAAGGAGTTGACATAGTAAGCTTATTTTATGTAAATAATTGATTTTTATGTATTTGATATTTATGCTGCTTGCAGGGCAACAAATATATAATAAAGTACAAGATTGACTGGTATTGAAGTACTATTGTTTTGAAAGTTTTTTTAATTATTCCTCTTAAATAACTAAAAATACATTCTTTAAAATTCTCAATTCTATTATCACAAATAAGACAATTTTAAAGAATGTATTTTTAGTTATTTAACAGGAGAACTATAAAAAAACACTAATCACACATACTATCAAAGAATTACCGCATAAATTTAAATTTAGTCAAATTAGCATCAATTAATTCTTTGAATAGAATCCTGCAATCTTTATTTTATTCATAATGAATCTAAATTAACTCGATTGCAAAACAGACTTAAATTACTGATTTTTTTCAGGAATAGCCCAAACTAACTGTATTCAATAGAGATACAAAAAAAATTGCAATCTCTACTTTACAAAAGCAGGGAACTGCCTCTATTTAAACACACTATAAATTGACTTTTGCCAGAATCGAATGTAACCGAAAGTGTTATTTTTGTTGCGTTGTGTTAAACAGCACCCATTCACTACCAAATTGACTAGATGAATGTTACATGAATGAAACTCATTTGCTTTCGCAGGAGTTTTACTTAGAAACAACAATTAATAGGGAAAAGTACATGCAGGATCACAAAAAAATTGATCACGAAGGGACTATCCTTGAAATAGAGGATGGTAAGATTACGGTGGGCATTGTTAATATTTCTGCTTGTGCAGGTTGTCATGCAAAAAGTGCTTGTACCATGTCTGACATGAAAGACAAATCAATTGATGTTATTGATTACAGTAACAAATTTAAAGTTGGAGAAAAGGTTATCCTAAGCTATCGGGAATCTTTAGGATGGTTGGCAATGTTTCTTGCCTATGTGTTGCCGTTTGTATTGGTGATACTTACACTAATCATTGCCACAGCAATTACTAATAATGAATTAATAAGCGGGATTTCGGCATTAGCCATATTACTTCCCTATTATATAGTACTGTCCTTTTATAAAGGTCATTTTAAGAAAACTTTTTCATTTACAATCGAGAAAATCGTAAACATTTAAACTATGAGCATTATAGTTATCACTATTCTGGCTTTGTGTGCTATTGGAGTAACGGCAGCAATTATACTGTTTTTTGTAGCGCAAAAATTCAAAGTGTATGAAGATCCTCGCATCGACGAGGTAGAAGAAGCATTACCAGCCGCAAATTGTGGTGGTTGTGGTTATCCCGGATGCAGAGGTTTTGCCGAAGCATTGGTGAAGGCCGACAACATCGACAACTTTCTTTGCCCTGTGGGTGGAGCTCCTGTAATGTCGCATGTAGGTGCCATTCTTGGACACGAAGTTAAAGCTGCCGAACCAACCGTAGCTGTGCTCCGATGCAACGGAACCTGCGAAAACCGACCTAAAACCAATCAGTACGATGGCGCACCATCTTGTACAATTGCAGCCTCTCTTTACAGCGGTGAAACCGGCTGTCAGTTTGGTTGCTTAGGATTAGGCGAGTGTGTTGATGCATGTAATTTTGATGCAATGTATATGGACAAGGAAACCGGTCTTCCTGTAATTATTGAAGACAAATGTGTTTCTTGTGGTGCCTGCGTAAAAGCTTGTCCTAACCACATTATCGAGCTTCGTAAAAAAGGACCAAAAAGTCGAAGAGTTTTTGTGTCTTGTGTAAATAAAGACAAAGGTGCGATTGCTAAAAAAGCTTGTGACGTTGCCTGTATTGGTTGTGGTAAATGTGTTAAGGAGTGTCCTTTCGATGCAATCACTTTAGAAAACAACCTTGCATACATCGATTACAATAAATGTAAACTTTGCAGAAAGTGTGTAATTGTTTGCCCTACAAATGCAATTCACGAGTTGAATTTTCCGCCTCGTAAAGAAAAGCCAACTGAAAAACCTACTGCAGCAAGCGTAAAACCTGTTGCAGCACCAAAAGCTGAGGTTAAAGCGGAAGAGGCTCCAAAGATAGAGCCAACAGCAAATGACGACACAACTGAGAACAAATAAATAGGAGGATCATCAGTGTTAAAAACATTCTCATTAGGAGGTATTCATCCTGCCGAAAACAAATTATCGGCAAGCAGCGCAATCCAGGTATTGCCAATACCCGAAACAGTAAGTATTCCAATTTCTCAACATATTGGCGCTCCTGCTACTCCGGTCGTTAAAAAAAACGACGAAGTTAAAGTAGGACAATTGATTGCAAAATCATCAGGATTTGTATCCGCAAACATTCACTCTTCGGTTTCAGGAACCGTTTTTAAAGTGGATGATATTATGGATGCAAGTGGTTTCCGCAGAACATCTATTATCATTAAAGTTGATGGTGACGAATGGATGGAAACAATTGATCGAAGCGAAGATTTGGTAAAAGAAATCAGCGCAGGCAAAGAAGAAATTATAAAAAAGATAGCCGAAGCCGGAATTGTTGGTTTGGGTGGAGCAACCTTTCCTGCTCATGTGAAATTGTCGGTTCCTCCGGGAAAAACTGCCGAAGTTCTAATCATCAATGCAGTAGAATGCGAACCTTACCTGACTTCTGACCACAGAGTTATGCTCGAAAAAGGCGATGAAGTATTGGTTGGAACTCAAATTTTAATGAAAGCTTTAGGTGTTGACAGAGCCATTGTTGGAATTGAAAACAATAAACCTGATGCTATAGCTCATTTAACCAAGCTTGCAGGAAACTATAAAGGCATTGAAATTTGCCCACTGAAAACTCAATACCCTCAGGGTGGTGAAAAACAATTGATTTCAGCAACTATTAAACGTGAAATTCCGTCGGGGGCACTACCTATTGAAGTTGGTGCTGTTGTACAAAATGTTGGAACTGCACTAGCTGTTTATGAGGCGGTTCAAAAAAACAAACCTCTTTTCGAGCGTGTTGCAACCATCACAGGTAAATCATTAAAAAATCCTTCGAACTGGAAATTCAGAATTGGAACTCCGGTAAAAGATTTGATTGATGCCGCAGGTGGTTTACCTGAAGATACGGGTAAGATTGTAGGCGGTGGCCCAATGATGGGAAAAGCTTTAACTACTGTTGATGTACCTTTAACCAAAGGCAGCTCTGGATTATTGCTGTTGCCCCGCGAAGAAGCTGTTCGTAAAGAATCTAAACCATGTATTCGTTGCGGTAAATGTGTTTCTGTTTGCCCAATGGGACTTGAACCATTCTTACTAATGGTTTTGGCTGACAAAAAAGCATACGAACGTTTGGAAAGTGATGCCGTTATGGATTGTATTGAGTGTGGATCTTGTAGTTTTACATGCCCGGCAAACCGTCCTTTATTGGATTACATCCGCTTGGGAAAAGGAAAAGTTGGTCAGATTATGAGATCTCGAAAGTAAGTACTTATAGTGTACACAACAACCTACAAGTGCTTCAAATTTCAATAAACCAGTAAATTAATTAATAAATTTAACATATGAACACCAAAGTACTAGTCGCCCCATCTCCACACGTTCATAGTGGAGATTCCATACAAAAGAACATGTATGGAGTGGTATTTGCGATGCTTCCGGCGCTTGTTTTTTCATTCGTTTACTTTGGCATGGGTGCAATCATCGTAACCCTAACCGCCGTAGCATCCTGTTATCTTTTCGAATTTCTAATTTCGAAATACCTGCTTAAAAAAGTTCCCACCATAACTGATGGTTCTGCATTAATTACAGGTATTCTTTTGGCCTTTAACGTTCCGGCCAACCTTCCAATCTGGATTATTCTGATTGGAGCCTTGGTTGCAATTGGTATTGGCAAAATGACCTTTGGCGGATTGGGAAACAATGTTTTCAACCCGGCTTTAGTTGGTCGTGTATTTCTTTTAATCTCGTTTCCGGTACAAATGACAAGCTGGCCAAAACCTTTAGGTTTTGACACTGCTTATTTCGATGCGCAAACAGGAGCAACTCCATTAGCACTTATAAAAGAGGGATTAAAGAAAGGTGAACCATTATCACAATTAATGCATGATGTACCAGGCAATATGGATTTGCTTATGGGTAATATGGGTGGATCTATGGGAGAAGTAGCGGGTATTGCTTTACTTCTTGGTTTGGCTTACATGTTATTTAAAAAGATCATTACCTGGCATATTCCTGTTGCTGTACTTGGAACTGTAGCTGTATTCTCGGGTATTCTTCACATGTCTAATCCTGAAGCCTATGCGGGTCCTTTATTCCATATCTTAACAGGAGGATTACTACTTGGTGCTATTTTTATGGCAACCGACTATGTTACCTCTCCAATGTCGAATAAAGGAATGATTATTTATGGTATTGGTATTGGTTTACTTACTGTTATAATTCGCGTATTCGGAGCTTATCCGGAAGGTGTATCTTTTGCGATTCTTATTATGAATGCATTTGTGCCACTGATTAATGTGTATGTTAAACCAAAGCGTTTCGGCGAAAAAAGGAAATAATCATGGCTGGGAAAAAAGAATCTACATTTACAAATATGGTTTTGGTGTTGTTTGTAATAACACTGATAGCCTCTGCTGCTTTAGGTGCGGTATACGAAATCACCAAAGAACCTATTGCTAAAGCAAAATTGGCAAAAAAACTCAATGCCATTAAAGAAGTTGTTCCTGAATTTAATAACAATCCCAGCGATGAGATGTACAAAGTTGGATTGAACGAAAAGGATACTCTGGAATTTTATCCAGCTAAAAAAGATGGAATATTAGTTGGTACGGCAGTTAAAACTCTAACCACTAAAGGATTTGGAGGTAATGTTTGGATTATGGTTGGTTTTGAACCTGATGGAACTATTCACAATTATTCTATTTTGGAACATACTGAAACACCAGGTTTAGGAACAAAAATGGTAAGTTGGTTTAAACCAACAGAACCATCACGTGAAAAATCCAGTGTTATCAACAAAAACCCTGGCTCTATAAATTTCACGGTAAGCAAAGATGGTGGAGATATTGATGCAATTACTGCAGCAACCATTAGCTCAAGAGCATTTCTGGATGCCATAAAAACTGGTTATGACGAGTACATGAAAAAAAACAATAATAAGGAGGAGATAAGCAATGAGTAACATTCAAAATTTCACCAAAGGACTTATTAAAGAGAATCCCATTTTTGTATTACTGCTTGGAATGTGCCCTACTCTGGGTGTTACTTCCTCGGCAATTAATGGTCTGGGAATGGGTCTGGCTACATCTTTCGTTTTAATCATGTCAAACATGGTTATTTCAATGGTGAGTTCTCAGATTCCTGAAAAAGTAAAAATACCTTCCTTCATCGTAATCATAGCAGCTTTTGTTACGATCATTAGTTTTTTAATGGAAGCATACACTCCTGCCTTACATGCACAATTGGGCGTATTTATTCCCCTTATCGTTGTAAACTGTATTGTATTAGGGCGTGCAGAAGCATTTGCTTCCAAAAACAAAATTTTACCTTCAATATTGGACGGAGCAGGAATGGGCTTAGGCTTTTCAATGGCCTTAACACTTTTGGGATCTGTTCGTGAACTATTGGGAAGTGGAAAAGTTTTTGGTATTTCTATATTTAGTGATAATTATGGTATGCTGATTTTTGTATTAGCTCCTGGTGCTTTTATCGCATTAGGATACCTTATTGCTATTATTAACCGCATTAAAAAAGCCTAAAGAGAAATCATCATGAATTATATTATAATCATTATATCTGCCATATTCGTAAACAACGTTGTTTTGGCTCAATTCCTTGGAATTTGTCCTTTCCTTGGAGTATCGAAGAAAGTATCTACAGCAGTAGGTATGTCAAGTGCTGTTACTTTTGTAATGATTCTGGCTACTATTGTAACTTATCTGCTTCAAAAATTGGTGTTGGATCCTTTTGGTATTGGCTTTATGCAAACCATCACCTTTATCCTGATCATTGCTGCTTTGGTACAATTGGTTGAGATCATTCTCAAAAAGGTTAGTCCTGCATTGTATCAGGCATTGGGAGTATTCCTTCCTTTAATTACAACCAATTGTGCAATTTTGGGTGTTGCTATTTTAACAATTCAGAAAGACTATGATCTGTTAGAAGCAGTTGTTTTCTCAGGATCTACAGCCATTGGTTTCGGTCTTGCTTTAGTAATCTTCGCAGGTCTTCGAGAACATCTCGACCTTGTTGATTTACCAAAAGGAATAAAAGGCACTCCGGCGGCACTAATTGTAGCTGGATTACTGGCGATGGCTTTTATGGGATTTTCCGGTATTGTGTAATTAAAAAACACATCATTATACTTTACAGGCAGCTCAAATGAGCTGCCTTTTTTATTGCATATTATCGCCTCTACATGGGTCAATATCTACCTTTAATCAAATTTATTGTGTAAATCCGTAATAATAATTAACTTGGTGTCAAATGCGATTAATTGGAATCAACTCCCACTATGTTACACACTTAAACCCGTTGAGATTTCATGTTAAATAAAATGAAATTCCGCACCAGAGTAATCGCCGGATTCGGTTTAATATTACTGTTTACGGTATCATTTGTTATCCTCTCTATTTTCCAGGTAAAAGATCTTCGCAACGAGTCCGAATTCATTTATACTCACACATATACGGTCAGTAACGCTGTTAGGGATATCAACACTCATATCCAAACCATGGAAAGCGCCATGAAGGATATTCTTCTTGCCAAAACACAACAAGAATTCGATCAGGCTATTGATACAATCAATTTATATCACCTAAAAGTAATGACTCAATTCGATACTGTTTTCAATCGCTTTTTAGGCGATAAGAGAGATGTTGGAATTGCCTATCATACCTTTATAGAATGGGAAGAACTTCGAAATCAGATCATCGATTTAAAAGTTAGCGGCAAAGAGGTGAGTGCAAAAAAAATGGTTGATGGAATTGCGGCTGAGCACCTCAATAAATTAAAAGAAAAAACGAAAGTAATGACTGATTTCGCCGAAGAACAGGCAAATCGTATCTATAAGGAAGCAACTTTAGCACACACAAAAAAATTATATATATTTATTGGTGTTGCCATATTAATTGTTCTCGCAAGTTTATTTATTACCTATATTATTTCCGAGAGTATTTCCAGACCCATTAAAAAATTTATTTACAAAGCGCAGGCAATCTATCAAGGTCAAGGAAAAGGCTCTGTCCGTCATATTAGTGAAGAACAGCTTCTGGATCACTCCATGACCGAATTAACTCAAACCTATACTAAGCTTCAGAATGAAATAAAAGAACGGGAGCGTGGCGAAGATACTATTCGTGTTCAGTATCAGGAAATTCACGAATACTCGGAAAAATTAAGACTCTTTAATGATAAATTGGAAGAAAGAGTTACTGAACGAACAATGGCTTTAGCCGAAAGTGAAGAAAAATACCGCAACCTAATAAACGGGAGTACCGATATTATTCTGGTAAATGAATATATTGGTGACGGCAGTTCTAAATTAATAGAAGCAAATGATACATCCTGTGTAGTGCTGGGTTATTCAAGAAATGAACTTTTTACTTTATCTCCAGCCGATTACATTGAAGATCTTCCAGATGATTATATCATTAACTCCATAAAAAGGTTAACAAGAGAGAAACAATTCACTCATGAACAAACCTTCGTTTCCAAGTATGGAAAAAAAACTCCAATGGAAACCGTTAGTCAGCTTGTAACTCTGCAGGGAAAACATGTAATCTTATCAACATCAAGAGATATTACAGAACGTAAACATGCTCAGCAGGCAATTGTACAGAGCGAGAAAAGGTTGAAAAAAATGATTCATCAATCTCCCCTTCCTATTGTTATTACTGATGAAAGACAAAACATTGAATACTTTAACGATAAGTTTATAGAGCTGTTTGAATACACTTTAAATGACATAAAAACTTCGGATGACTGGTATAAATCGTGTTTCCCTGATCGAAAATACCGGGAAGAAGTTAAAAACATTTGGAAAGAGGCTATCGCTAAAGCAAAAAAAGAGCATACCGACATAGGGAAACAGGAATTTCATATGACAATTAAAAATGGTGAAGTTCGTCATTGTGAATTCTTTATGGTTCCTTTTGACAACTCATCAATGATTATCATTAATGACATTTCGAAAATTATATCTACACAAAAAGAATTGGTGAAAGCCAAGGAGAAAGCGGAAGAGAGTGATCACTTAAAATCTGCCTTTTTGGCCAATATGTCTCATGAAATAAGAACACCAATGAATGGCATTATTGGTTTTGCGGATATGCTTCGCAGACCAGACAAAACAGAAGCTCAGAGCAATACTTACATCAACATTATTTATAAAAGTTCGAATCAGTTGCTGAAAATAATTAATGACATTCTTGATATCTCAAAACTAGATTCCGGGCAAACTTTTATTAAAGAAACGAAATGCTTCCTTAATATTATCTTAGATGAATTGTTTGCCCAATTCTCTAGAGAAAATAGTGCGGACGATGGAATTGATTTTAGAGTTAACAAGACACTTTCGGATGAAGAAACATTGGTGATAACAGAAGAAAGAAAGCTGCGTCAAATACTTTCCAACTTACTTAACAATGCTTTTAAATTCACTTCTTCAGGTTATATTGAATATGGATACCATCTAATAGATAATAATTTTCTGGAATTCTATGTTCAGGATTCCGGAATTGGAATTCAAAAGGAAAAACAAGAAATTATATTTGAACGTTTTCGACAGGTGGAAGAAACTTTTACCCGTAAATACGGAGGTACAGGGCTTGGCTTGGCGATTTCGAAAGGTTTTGTTGAATTAATGGGCGGACAAATAAGAATGGAAACTCAAGAAGATAAAGGAACAACCTTCTACTTTACCATTCCTTATAAACCTGTAGGTTCGGAGGCGAAAATTATAAAAAGCACGAATAAAAAAAACTATAAATGGGATGATAAACTAATTCTAGTTGTAGAAGATGATGAAACCAATTTTAAATACATTGAAGCCGCTTTAAAACCAACAAAAGTTAAAATATTACACACAATATCAGGGAATAAAGCCATTGAGTTAAGTCTTAAAAACCCAACTATTAATTTGGTGCTAATGGATTTAAGATTGCCCGACATTAACGGTTTGGAAGCAACTCAGTCTATCAAAAAAATGAGAGACAATCTACCTATTATTGCTCAGACAGCAAATGCCTTTAGAGAAGATCGAAGCAAAAGTATTGAAGCCGGATGTGATGATTTTATAGCAAAACCTTTTGACGAAAAGAAGTTACTTGCTACTATTAATAAACACCTTAAAAAAGGAAATCGGTTACTTAACCAAACAGGAATATAATTCTGTTGGTATTTTTTTACCTGTCAGCAAAACTTCTCCTAAAGAAGTATACATATCTACCTTCTTTTTCTTCTTTTTCAACTCTGCCAACAAATCTCCGGAAATCAGCAGTCTCGATTCATAAGAATTACATAGTCCCTGAATTCTTGAAGCCGTGTTTATTGCATCGCCATGATAAGCAATTTCAGATTTCAACTCTCCAACTTCTGCAACCATTACTTTACCTGAATGCACCCCAGCCTTAAAAATGGGTATCATTCCATAAGTCTTTTGATAATACTCCTTTTTCTTCTCAAGAATATCCAAAAAGTCATAAAACACCTGCAGACATCTCAAATTTTCTATTCCATCGTTTATTTTCCAGGTCAATACAACCTCATCACCAACATACTGGTAGATCTGAGCATAATTTATCCTTACTGCATCAGAAATATCCTTAAAACAGTCCTGAATTAATCTGCTGTATTTAAAATGCCCTAACTTTTCTGCATAATAGGTGGACGATTTCAAATCCATAAACAGAAAAATCCGTTGCTCTTCTTTTGGTTTGTAATATCTTCCAAGCAAAAATTTAACAAGTATACCTTTACCCAATTTTCGATCTATTTCGTGGAAAATTTCGATTAAGCCTCCAACAATGAAAAAATAAGCCAATATGGCGTAAAACAACTTGGATTGATACAAAGACAACAATTGAGGAAAGGTCGCCGGAAAATTATCTATTGGAAAAAAATCTCCCATGTGATACATACAATAAACCAGCAAATAAGCACTGCTTACATTTACCAATAAACTTACTATAATCGTAAATAAATAAGTAGGAATTTGATTGCGAAGAGATTTTGCAAGTTTGAATATTGTGCCCCAGATTATTCCAGCCATGATACCAAACCACAATAAATTTATAAGATTTTGCACCTTATAAACAGACAGATGACTTGTTTCATCCACCTGAAAAATCATTAAAAAGAAAAATGCAAGTACCCAAATTGGTATTATTGTGAGAAAATAAATACCAACTGATTTACTATTAATTCTAAATAAAATTTTATTCATTACTATTAATAAATTGAACCAACTCCTCCACTTCTTTATAAGAATTTATTACATAATCCTCATTCATCTTAAGATGAAACAAATGGTTCTCTAATATTTTAATATTTTCCTGAGATGTATTACCCAATCGGGTGATTCCAAACTGATATAATTTCTCTCTGTCCTGATACCTGCTAATCATACTTGTATATAAAAAAGGAGTGACCGAATTAAAATTGATGATTACACATCAATCCCATCCTACCGGTTAATTCGGTCACGTCCACCCCACTATTAGATTGCCAATTCTCCGATTGATTTCAAGAAGCTAATTTCCCTTAGCTTGTAGTTTATCTTTGAATCAATCAACTCGCTACGTGCTCTTTGCCAAAAAGCCTGTGCATCAAGCAATTCTGTTGTATTGGCCAAGCCTTCGTAAAAACTGTTCTGAGTAAGCTCAACGTTTTCATTTGCCTGATCCATTGACACTTTCGCCAATTCAATTTGTTGATATGCTTCCTGTAATTTGAAGTAAGACTGCTGAACTTCAAGACTAATCAGATCTCTGGTGCGATCCATTTCCAACTCCTTTTGTTTACTCTTAAACCGCACAGATGCTACTTTATGCTTGCGTTCCTGCCAATGAAAAACCGGAACAGACAAATTCGCTTGAACAGCCAGAATTTTTGATGACCCAATCAAACTTTCAATTCTACTTATATAGGAGTAAGATGCACCAACTCCTAACTGAGGTAAATAATCAGCCTGGGTGTTCTTAATCTGTTCCTGTGAAATTTCAACCTGTTTGCCCAACATCAATAGTTCTGGTCTTTGATTTAATGCTTTTTGCATGTAATCTGCATCAATTGCATTTTGTATGATTGTAATTGTTGTGTCTGTGGCGGTAATATCACTCATCAAATCTCTCCCAATCACCTGACACAAGGACATTTTAGACAACACCATCAGGTTTTGCACCCTAAACAAATCCAATTTTGCCTGATTCAATTGTACCTGAGCCTTTAATAATTCATTTTTAGTGGTTATCTCCAGATCAAATGCATTTTGCAGATCCTGAACCAAAGCTGAAAGCATCTTCACATATTTCTCAGCCAATTTGCCTTTCTCATTTATAGAAACAAGATTCCAGTATGCCTGATCAGTTTCCAGCAAAACATCCGATGACTGCAACTTCCTGTTGTAGATGGAAATCTCTCTTCCCATCTTAGTCATTTGATAGGAGCTTCTTATTTTTCCTCCCATATATATTGGCTGGGTAAGCGTTAAATTAGAAGAAAAATAATCGATATTTCCCAACTCTAAATTAAAGCCAGGAAAATAAACATCACTGGTACCACTATAAATTCCCTGCTGCGCTTCAGCCAAACTGTTGGCAGTAGGCAAAAATGAACCAGGCAAACTAATATCATCAATATCATGATAATAATTGTACGAACCGCTTGCTTTTAAACTCGGTAAAAACTGTGTGAATACAAATCGAACATTCGACTCATTTTCAGCAATCATTTCATCAGCAATTTTAATTTTCTGATTGTATTCCAATGCCAATGTGCGACTCTCGCTCAGAGACAACTCCTGAGCTTTTCCCTGAAAAGCTGTCAGGGAAAAGATCAAAAGACAAAATATTTTATTTTTCATATGATTCTAATTGTATGTTCTTGCCATATGGAACTTATCCTGCCGGGATAATCATCTCCCCGTGTGTCGCAATCGTTTTGGCATGAACGTTTCATATCTGCTAACACTTATAATTCCATTACGCTTTTTGTTGAAACCCTGTAAAAAATCGCGTACAAAACAGGCACAACAATCAATGTAATAAGGGAACCAATCAATAATCCAAACATGATGGCTACTGCCATTCCTCCAAATAACTCATCACTGATTAAAGGAATCATACCAAGTATGGTTGTAAAAGACGCCATTAGTACCGGACGCAGTCTCGAAACTGCTGAATCGATAATGGCCGTTAAAATTTCTTTTCCCTCACTTATATCCTCATTTATCTGATCCAGTAAAACCACAGCATTTTTAATCATCATCCCCATCAGCCCGAGCGTACCAATTATTGCCACAAAGCCAAAAGGTTTCCCGGTAAATAATAAACCATAACTCACACCAATAAAAGCGAGTGGAAGAATGGCTAAAATGATAATTGGCTGTCGGAAATTATTGAACAGCATCATGATAATAATTACCATTAACAAAAATGCCAAAGGCATAAATTTATTAATACTATCATTTGCATCAACACTATCTTTATGCTCTCCTAACCATTCTAAATCGTATCCTTCGGGCAAAGGAATTCCTTCAATCTTTTTATGGAGATTCTTAAATGTATCTGGTGCATTATAGCCTGATGCCGGATCACATTGAGCCTTAATTGCTCTTCGACGGTCGTAACGTTTAATTATTGGATCTTCAAAATCAATTTTAATATCCGAAACTACCTGACGCAAAGGAATACTATGGGCTACATTCCCCCAAACAGGCGTATTCTCCAAAGCCTCGATGTAATTGTCCGCCTTCGCTTTTGTTTTCAGAATAATCGGCATCATATCATCACCCTGATAAAAACGCCCTATTGGTAAACCATCAGTGGCGCAAGCCAATGCATTCGACACATCGGAACGGGAAATATTAGTTACCCGCGATTGTGCCTGCGAAAAAACAGGATTCCAAACCTTAACAGGATTTTTCCAGTTATTGGTTACTTTAGCTGCTGTAGGTTCTGCCGCCATAATTTTTTCCGCCTGATCGGACAAATCTCTTAAAACCTTAGGATCCGGTCCTGAAAACTTAGCCTCAATCATATATTCTGCAAAAATCGGAGAATAGTATCTTACACGACATCTGGCCGAGGAGTAATTTGCATCTAAATATTCCTGAACCTCTTTCCCTAATCTTTTTGTTGATTCATAATCCTTTGTATCGATTATCAATTCACCGTAATTTGAATTATTATTTATAAAAGGACGAACCAATGTATATCGGGCAGGAGTTGCACCTAAACTAGTTGTTACATTTAGTATATCTTTCTGTTTCAGTAAATATGCCTCAACCTCGCCAAGATCCTTTTCTACATTTTCAATATCAGAGCCTACAGGTAAATAATACTCCACAATAAACTGATTGTACTCCAAATTTGGCATAAACAGTTGCTTCACATTTTTAAAAGCAAATATTGATGATACAAATACCAATAAGGTAAGTGAAATAATTAACGTTTTGTGTCGCAAAGAATATTTAACAAGACCACGGAAATACTGATAGAATTTTCCACTGTATGGATCTGTATTGTCCCCTTCTTTTTTACTGTATTTCTTACCTTTCAAAAATAAATCGCAGAAATAAGGTGTTTGAGTTAATGCCAGCAACCAACTTAAAAACAAAGAAATTGCAATTACCTGAAACAAACTGGCACAAAATTCACCTGTACTGTCCGGCGACAAATAAATTGGCAAAAAAGCAAGTATTGCCACAAAAGTAGCTCCGAGTAATGGCATGGCAGTTTGCTTAGATGTCCTTACCATAGCATCTTTTCGCGGAATCCCTTTTTTGAGATCAACCAAAATACCATCAGCAATAACAATAGCATTATCTACCAACATTCCCATTGCAACAATAATCGCAGCCAAACTCACCCGCTGCAATGCAATGTCAAAACCAAGCATTACAATAAAAGTTCCTAATATGGTAAATATAAGACCACTACCAATTAAAAGACCCGTTCTGAATCCCATAACCAGAAGCAATACAATCACCACAATTAAAACCGATTCAATTAAATTCACCATGAATTGCTCTATAGCAATACTTACACGATCCGGCTGATAAAAAACACGGTTGATCTGTATCCCAACAGGAACATTCGTCATTAATTTATCGATCTTGGCCTGAACAAGTTCACCCAATTTAATCACATTCCCCCCCTTATCCATGGCTATTGCCAGACCAATTGCCGGAGTTTGATTGTACTTCATTTTATTGGTGTACGGCGTATAGGAATCTTTCTTAATGTCAGCAATATCTTTTAGAAAAACCGAATTCTTACCACTGCCCGAAATCAATAAATTCTTTAAATCATCCAATTGCTGAAAACTGCCATCGGAAGCAATTCTTACCCTATTACTTCCCACTTTAAAAGTTCCGGGATCAACAATCTTATTTTGAGCATCAAGAATTTGAATCACCTTGTAAGGATGAATACCTAAAAAAGCCATTTTTTCCTGAGAGATCTCAATATTAACACAAGATTGCTGTTCTCCAAATAAGTTAATTCGTTTCACTCCTGGCACAAGCAGCAGCTCTCTCTTCATGTATCGGGAATAATCCTTTAATTCCTCATCAGAAAAACCATCTCCGCTTAAAGCAAGAAAAATCCCATAAACATCTCCATAATCATCAAATACCATTGGATGAGATACTCCTGATGGCAGGTAAACACTTACATCATTCACTTTTCGACGCAGAACATCCCATATTTGAGGAAGATCTTTAGTTCGTACAGATGAAGCAATTTCCACAGTAATCTCTGAGTATCCTGCCATAGATCTGGATTCAATGTTGTCAATATTATCCATGGATTGAATCGCAGTCTCCAGAACATCTGTAACTCGTAATTCTACTTCGTGGGGAGAAGCTCCCGGATACTTAGTAATTACCAAAGCTGATTTCACACTAATTTCGGCATCTTCAAGCTTTGACATTTTTAGAAAAGAAACAACACCTCCAATTGCAACAGCAATCAGCACAAAAAGCAATACCTTCCGATGATTCAATACAGCCTCTGTAAAATTCATAACTGACCTCCGATATTAGAGTTTGACTTTTGAAGTAATTGCTTTACTTTTTGACCTTCGCGAAGACTATTAATACCAGCCGACACAATCAAATCTCCGCTTGAAATACCTTTAGTGATGTTAATCATTCCCATAGAATCAAAACCTTTCATCTGCACCTCTTTTCTTTTTACACAATTCGTGCTCTCATTGTAAACCCACACATACGATTTTCCCTCTTTACTAAAAACAGATTCTACCGGCACTTTACAACCTGTAATAGTTGTCGATTTTAATTTTGCGGTAATACTTGCAACCATTCCCGGAACAATTTGTTTATTCTGAGTATCGATTTTCAATCTCATTCTAAAAAAATTATCACCGTTTGGCTTTCTTTCAATTTCAATTAATTTCAGATTAAAATCAATATTTGGAAAGTTTTCAAAATTCGCACTGAATTCGGTAAATAATTTATGTTGAAGAAAATCATTTTCACTTAAAGCGGCTGTTACTTCTAAATTATTTAAATCCAAAAGGGAAACAATAGGCTGACCTGCACCAATTTTTTCAAAATTTTCAACATACATAGCTTGTACGTATCCTGAAAATGGCGCGTAAATTTTTGTATCTTTTAAAGCATTCTCTGCAGCTTCTTTTTGTGCTTTTGCCAATTTATATACTGCTTGGATTTGATCATACGTACTTTTTGATGTACTTTTCTTCTCGTACAAAGCAGTATATCTTTCTGCTTGTAATTTTGCATTTTCAAAATTAGCATTCGCCGATTCCAATTGCACCAGATAATCACGTTCATTTAAGGCTGCTACAACGTCACCTTTACTAACAAACTGTCCCTCGTTTACATTCAAATTTACAAGAGGACCCGGAATCTGAAAGGCTAATTTCACTTCTCTGGATTCTTTAACCAAACCTGTAAAAACCTTAACTGAAATGCCATTGGGGTTATCACTTACTTTATACACCTTAACTGGCTGAATAATCTCCGTTTTGGATTCCTCTTGTTTTTTGCAAGCAAAAATTCCAACTGACAAAATTGTAGTAAGAATCACCATTTTCATTAGTTTCATCATTTTCATTTTATTTCTTTGAACTATTTTCGTTCATTAGGTTCATTTTTATCAAAAAAATATTGAAGCATATCTACCTCAACAGTTTTACACACTCTATACTATTTCCAAAAAGACTATTTGTTTTATTTTCTACTTTAAAGAAATTCCCATTCCCATAATCATACATCGAAAAGCTGCACGTAATCTATTAATCGTTTCTTCTTCAGAGTAATGCCTTGTAATATAAATATCATTCAGACTTTCTAATGCATCAATACAATACTCAACATTAATATCCTGACGAATTAAGCCCTGTTCCTGCCATTCAGTATATTTAGCATAAACAATGTTTATTTCATCTTCATATTTTTCATCAACATCTTTCTCAATCAAAGGATATTCTTTATAAATCTGTTGTATTAGAACCTTCTGTCCAGCAATAGCATAGCTCAAATAGTTATCTAAAAACTCCTGTGTTGCCTTTGCAGGATCATTATTCGATTTATAAGGCTCTAAAATTTTAATCATATTCACATTGAATATTTCAAAAGCAATTTCTCTTACCAAATCTTCTTTTGTTCCAATAATTTTATAAAGAGTGGCTTTTGCCAGCCCACACTCCCGGGCTAATTCAACCATATTCAAACCTTTAAGTCCAAATTTCAGCATCATATCCATCGCTACCTTAGTAACCCTCTCCTGAATCTCAACCTTATCTGATTTTGCCATAAATGAACTATTTTAGTATTTTGAGTGCAAATATATAAAATAATTGTTTCATCCAATATACTTTATTGATTTTTAACAATTATTTAAAATTGCAATCTAAACAGAGTTTGTTTATTTGGCATTGATTTAAAAGAAATAGTACCTCCATGAAGTCTCATCAACTGTCTTGAAAGACTTAAACCAACACCAGAGCCATTCTCTTTTGTGGTGAAAAAAGGAACAAAAATCTCTTCTTGAAGATCTTTTTCGATTCCACATCCATTATCTTCAACTTCGATAAAACTCCTGTCTTCTTCATTTCTGCCAATGCGAAGAATTATCCTCCTATCCTCAATTCCTTGAAATGCCTGAATAGAATTTGTCAGTAAATTAATAATAACCTGATCTAATAAAACAGGATCTACATTTAAAACAACTTTCTTTTCCCTGCAAATCAGATCGAATTTAATGTCTGAACTTTTAAACTTTTCAGAAAATAAATTAGAAATCTTTACGATTCGTTCCAGAATATCAATTCGTTGAATATTTGGCTTTGGAATTATAGCAATATCTCTAAACCGATGAACAAAATCCAACAAACCTTTAATTCGTTCATCGATAATTTTCAGTCCGCTAACTGTATCTGATATCATCTCTGCATCAACCTCATTATTGGAAATCAGCTCATTTGTATCATCATCTCGGTAGAAATCAATTAAAGTAGAAAGAGATGAACTTACCGGACTGATAGAATTCATAATTTCATGAGTTAGGATTCTAATTAATTTCTGCCATGAGTCTAACTCTTTATCATCCAACTCATTTTTAATATTTTGAAAAGATACGAGCGTTAAGTTTTGACCGGACATTTTCAATTTAGTTGCTTTCACAGAAAGCTGAATCATTTCATAATTTCGGTAAAGAGAAATCAATTTTTGTTCAGATGGCTCTAAATTTAATATCAAACCCGAAATTCCTTCCTGAATTCTATCCAAATGCTGGATATGAAATAAATTAGTCTTATTAAATATTTCCTTTGCTGCTCCATTAAATAAAAACACCTTTCCTTTTTCGTTGAAAGAAACCAATCCAACTCCTACATGCTCTACCAATACTTTGAAATATTGATTTCTGTTTTCATTCTCAATTTTAATATTTTGTATGCTTTTATTAATCAGATCGAATTGAGTGAATAATTGATTATAACCTAAGTTTGATCTCCTGTTTTGAAATTTAATACTGGTATCATTATTTCGAATTGCTTTAAAAAAATTTTCTAAATCCTGATTTACAGCATTTAACTTTCGGATAAAGAAATAAATCTGAATACTTAAAATGATTAGTAAATTCGCAATTACAAGTACATCATTATAGTACACCCAAGCCAAAGCCAAAAAAATACAGTTAACCAGTAAAGCAAATACCCGAACAATTATTACTATCGTTAATTTTGGATAAATCATATTTTAGATTTTAAGAAATATTGTATTTCTCAATTTTACGATACAATGTCTGCCGGCCAATATTCAATTCTTTAGCGACACTGCTAATGTTTCCGCGATTCCTTTTTATTGAATTTACAATGATTAATCTTTCAGCTTCATCCAAACTTATAGGGCTGTCTCCTAGCTCAATACCTGAATTTTGTGTTTCCAAAAGAAAATCTTCCGGACTCAATTCTCCCTTATCATTTAAAATAACAGCCCGTTCCATGCAATGCCGGAGTTCACGAATATTTCCCGGCCATAAATAGTTTAGTAATTTATCTTTCGTTTCAGGTCTTAGCTTCAACTCTGATTTTCCATATTTATCAGCATAGCGTTGTAAAAAGTGTTCTGCAATTGTAATGATATCATTCCCCCGATTACGAAGAGGTGGCAGCTCAATCTGTATGGTATTAATACGATACAACAAATCTTCTCTAAAATTTCCTGCAATTATCATTTCCTGAACATTTTGATTGGTTGCACAAATCAGGCGAATATCAACATGATCTTCTCTGTTTGATCCTAAAGGAGTAACTTTTCTGTTTTGCAATACAGCCAATAGTTTTGCCTGCATGGCTGACGATAAATTTCCTATTTCATCTAAAAACAGACTTCCACCTGAGGCAGTTTGAAAACGTCCTTGTCGATTTTCCTTTGCATCGGTAAAAGCACCTTTTACATGACCAAACAATTCACTCTCAAAAATTGATTCACTTAAGGAGCCCAAATCCACCCCCATAAAAATTTCATTTCTCCGGGCAGACTTCAAATGAAGTTCTCTGGCAACCAATTCTTTTCCTGTACCATTTTCACCAAGAATAAGAACGTTAGCATCTGTATTTGCTACCTTTCTAATTGTTTCAAAAATAGGTTTCATGGCTTCAGAATCACCAATTATTTTCTCGAAACTCTGATTTAAATCTTGTTCCAAAAACTGTTTTTGATTTTCTAAACTTTCAACTTTTTGCCTTGTTTGGTGCAATTCCACACCACTTTTAAGTGTTGCAAATAGTTTTTTATTATCCCAAGGTTTCAAAATAAAATCAGCAGCTCCGTCTTTCATTGCATTCACTGCCAGATTAACTTCGGCATAAGCTGTAAAAAGTATTACTACCAAAGTCGAATCAATCTTCAATATCTCCTTCAACCAAAACAAGCCTTCATTCCCATTGTTAATACCTGTTGAAAAATTCATATCAAGAAGTACAACATCAAATTTATGACAGGAAAGTAGATTGGGGATTCGATTCGGATTGCTGCAAATAATCACCTCATCGAATTTTCGTTTCAAAAACAATTGAAGAGATTCCAAAACACTCTTGTTATCATCAACAATTAATACGTTACCTGCTTTTTTCATTTTTCAAAAAGATTTACTCTTTCGTTTTTACAAATTTAAAAGTAAATCAAATTGATCAACTAAAAAACCAATTGTTCCATTCTGATACATCTCTTGGATGATTTTGTGACACTTTGAAACCTTAACAACGACCACGAACAATCACACAAACCTCATCATTAGACAATTACGAATATTGGTACAAAAATAGCTTCCAGCATCAATAATTATTAAAAACACAAAGCCATGATAAAAACTGAAAATCTATGTAAAACATTCAGAACCGAAGAAGTAGAAACTTCGGCTCTTTCAAATGTGAATTTAGAAATAAAAAAAGGTGAATTTGTTGCCATAATGGGGCCATCTGGTTGTGGAAAATCAACACTATTAAACATTATTGGATTATTGGACAACCCAAGTCAAGGCAATTTTAGATTCATTGAGAATGAAGTATCTCACTACTCAGAAAAACAAAGAACGAAACTAAGGAAAGAAAATATTGGATTCGTTTTTCAAAGTTTTAATTTAATCGATGAATTAAGCGTTTATGAAAATGTAGAACTTCCATTGATTTACCAAAAAGTGCCTGCTGTTGAGAGAAAATTAAAAGTAAATGAAGTTTTGAAACGAGTTCAGATCGAAAATAGAAGCAAGCATTTCCCTCAGCAATTATCTGGCGGACAACAGCAAAGGGTTGCCATCGCAAGAGCTGTAGTTGCTAATCCGAATCTAATTTTAGCTGATGAACCCACAGGAAATCTTGATTCTGCTAACGGCAATGAAGTTATGAACTTGCTTTCACAGCTTAATGATGAAGGTACAACCATTGTGATGGTTACGCATTCGAGCTCCGATGCAGAAAGGGCAAGCAGAATAATTCAATTATTCGACGGACAAATTGTAAGTGAAAACAACAAATCCAAAATAGCAACGCCTGCCAATGCCGTTTCCTTTTTATAATTTAGACAATTCAAAATATTAAAACCCATATCATGTTTTTTAACAACCTCAAAATTGCCTATCGAAATTTAATCCGCAACAAAGGATATAGTTTTATTAATATATCAGGTCTCGCTATCGGTATGGCTTGTACAATATTACTCTTGTTGTGGGTAAACCATGAATTGAACTTTAACAACTTTCATAAAGAAGTTGACAGGATATATCAGGTGGCCAACTACCAAACCTGGAATGGCACAAAAAATGCAATGCCAAATTTACCTACTCCATTGATAGATGCAATCAAAGAAAAATATCCTGAAATAGAATATGCTACTCATTATAATGCTTGGGGAGAAAATTTATTAGTAGAATATAAAGGTAAAAAGCAGTACGAAAATATTAAAAGCGCTGACCCGGATTTCTTTAAAATATTTAATTTCCCATTGATTTACGGAAATATGGAAACCTGTTTGAATGATATCAATTCGCTAATAATATCAGAAAAAGCCGCAAAACGTATATTTGGGGAGGAAAATCCAATCGGTAAAATCGTAAATGTTGACAATAGACAACCACTGGTAATTACAGCAGTAACTGAAAATATTCCAAGTAATTCCAGCATAAAGTTTGATTTTCTGATCCCTTTTGAGATGATGAGAAAACAAAATCCTTATTCTGAAAATTGGAGTTCACACAATTACTTTGGTTATGCTAAAATCGCCAAAGGAACTGACATTACCTCTCTGAATAAAAAGCTAGACCAATTTTATATTGATCATGTTGATAAGGAAAGTGAAAAATATGCATTCTTATTCCCAATCACCAAAGTGCATTTGTATAATCTGGATGGCAATCCAACCAAAATAACACAGGTGAAAATGTTCTTCATGATTGCCATTTTTATCCTCATCATTGCTTGTTTCAACTTTATGAATCTTTCAACAGCTCGAGCCGCAAAAAGAGCGAAAGAAATTGGTTTAAAAAAAGCAATTGGGGCTACCTATACTCAATTAATCAAACAGTTTATGGGTGAATCCTTACTTATCACAATTGTAGCTGCAAATTTTGCAATTATATTGTCGCATTTATTCTTACCACAATTCAATTTATTAATGAGCAGGCAATTGGTTATAGACTATTCATCGCTTGAATTTTGGTTAATTATTTTTGCTGTAACTATTTTCACAGGATTAGTCGCAGGTGCCTACCCGGCCTTCTACTTGTCTTCCTTCAATCCTATTATGGTATTAAAAGGAACCTTCTCGGGAGGCAAAGGCAGTAATCGATTCAGAAGAACATTAGTGGTAATCCAATTCATATTAGCCTCTACACTACTAATCTCTACCTTAACCATAGTGCTTCAAACCAAATATCTTGCCAATATGGATGTTGGGTTAAATAAAGACAATGTTATTTCGGTGAATGTAAATCAACAAATGAGGGACAAAATAGAAACCATAAAAAACGAATTATCAAGCAGTTATCTTATTGAAAATGTGTCCTATAGCTCACACATTCCATACACGGTTTTTTCCAATGGCTGGGGCGAAAACTGGGAAGGAAAAGATCCAAACTTTCACCCATTAATCACTTATCCGTACGTTGATGTTGATTTTTTCGATGTTTTTAAAATCAAATTTATCAAAGGAAGACCTTTCAATGTTGACAACCCAGCAGCAGATTCAAGCTGTGTAATCATTAACGAAAAATTGGCAAAAATGATTTCTAAAGAATCTGTTTTAGATAAGATGATTCATTCAAACAGCGAAGATTTAAGAATTATTGGTGTTGTAAAAGATTATCATTGTACTCCAAACACCAGGAAATTACAACCATTCATGCTTCGTTTGTGTCACGATCCAAATTACTTATTTATAAGATATGCTGAAGGAAATTCGATGAAAGCAGTGCATGAAATCGAAAGAATATGTTCAAAATACAATCCTGATTTTCCATTGATATATCAGTTTTTGGATGATAATTACAATAATATGTATGAAAACCAAAGAGCTACAGTTAGCACTTTACTTTATGCCTCTATTTTTGCAATTATTGTATCCTGTTTAGGATTATTTGGCTTGGCTTCATTTAATGCTGAAGAACGCACTAAAGAAATTGGAGTGCGAAAAGTATTGGGAGCTTCAATGCAGCAATTAATTATTATATTCAGCAAAGATTTTAGTAAATGGATCGTGATCGCCTCGTTAATTTCATGGCCAATCACCTATTTTGCAATGGAACAATGGTTTGTCAACTACCCATTCAGAATTGATTTTCCGTTCTGGCTATTTCTTGCAGTGTTCATACTGTTGTTAATGATAGCAATTATTACAGTAGGATATCAAAGCTGGAAGTCAGCCACCCAAAACCCTATTAAAAGTTTAAAATACGAATAACAGCACGGTTAACATTTTAGTGTTTTAGCAGTTATTATTTAAAAGAACATGCCTCTTCCAATTGAATCTTTTCAGACTGAATTGATTCGGGAAGAGGTATTTCTATCTGAATACAAGTGCCTTTACTTTCCTCCGAATTCAATACTATTTTTCCATTCAACTGATCTAGAAATTCCTTCACCAAATACAATCCAATCCCCAAACCACCATATTTTCTTGAATCAGAGTTATCCACTTGCCAAAAAGCATCAAAAACAGAATTCAGATGTTCTTTTGAAATTCCAATACCAGTATCTTTCACAAAAAGAACCAATGACTTATTCTTATTAATTGCAAAACCAAAAACAACTGTTCCCTCTTCAGTGAATTTTATTGCATTATCTAAAAGGTTTTCAAGTATCTTTTCTACTTTGGTTTTATCTGTAAAAACTTCAACCTGACTTAGATCATAATTATATTCAACTTCAATCAGAATAGATTCCTTTTTTAATTTATATTTCTCCAAAAGATCACTAAAAAGAGAGACAATGGAAAAATAAGAAAATTGACAATCTCTCCCTCCTTCTTTTAATGCAATAAAATCTATGAGTAATCGATATTTATTATGTATCTCCTGGCCAGATTTATAAATATACCCTGAATACTTTTTCACATCTTTTTCTGTATAACTATATTCCTGAAGCAATGTAGAAAATCCTAGTACCGAATTAAGAGGTGTGAATATTTCATGACTTAGAATAGAGAGAAGATTGTTATTCGATATTTCACGTGACTTTTGATTTCCAAAAAAATCATTTATATCGATTTTTAGATCAAAGAAATCCTCCTCATTCCTAAAAATTTTCAAATAAAAGTAAAATACACTTTTATGAAAACAAATAAATTGAAAAGAAATATTCGCTTGTCTTGTAAAAGTGCTTTTTGCACTAATAAATTTCTCTTCCTCTTCATTTCCAATAATGTAATCAATACCGTGTTCATTAACTACATTTATTGCCCGATTCATACTTGTTTCCTCAAATACTTCAACAGAAAAAGCATCCAATATTATGGATAGCATCTCCCGCTCTTTATTATCAACACAAAATAGCAAAGCTTTCTTTTTATTTTCTCTCATGATTATATCAAGATTTTACGATTGGTAATAATCCTCTTCCCAATGCCATAGTAAAAATGCCTTCTTACGCTTAAACTTCCAAACTTGAAAATCACTTATTATACTAATCCCCTCTTAAAGAAAATAAATACCCACAACCTTTTACTCACAATATTCATCGACATGATAAAATGACAAATAAAATTATGATTGAAATCGAATCTTTGTTTATCAATCACTCTACCTCATCGATAGAAAATATTTCCTGACAAAGCAAGATTAGCATACAATAAATGGCCATTCATCAACAAATTCAAATCCTCCATTGATATTCATCATCTCAATTCTATATATTTGCTAGTCATTATCCACATACCACATAATTATTAAAATTCAATTAATCTCTGATAATAGACCGAAAATTCCAAGCAAAACATTAGCAACTCAGCATTTTATTTATATGTTAATAATTTTCATGATTTAAGCTGATTATCCAGTTCCCTCCTTTATGGTAATAATTAAAACACATATACAACAAACATGAATTGTAAAGAGAATTGCAAGAAATACCAACAAGCTGTAGAAGATCAACAAGAATATAAAATCACGATAGAAGGGACTCCCTTTCATTATACCTCGTCGAACACATTGCAAATTTTAAACAGAACAAGTATCAATACTGAAGAACAAATACAAATTCAAAAACGAGGTGAAACTTTAACTATAAACAGCAGTACTATTGCTTATATGTATATTGAATGCAAAATAGTTACGTTGATCAATTTTTCAGGAAACAATTTTGTATTAACACATTCTCTTAATCATTACGAGGAATTACTTAACGATAGCTTCTTTAGAATCAATAGACAATGTATTGTCAACAAAAACAATATCAAAAAAATTACCTCTTCGAATGGTAAAATTTCGGTGAGATTAAAAATACCTAAAGACAAAATAGTTTCTATTACAAACAGTAAAGAGAGGGAGTTTTATAAATGGATTAAAAAAACACCTAATTTCAATGAAATTACAGAAGGAATTGAATAGCATTTGCTGCTATTCTGAAGTAAACTTTCTTATGAAAAATACCTCCCTGCCAAGAGAGGTAAATTTCACCTCATTAACATAGCTTCAAAAGTTTTCACCCATTTATGAAACTCAGGATAAACTTCCCCGGCATGTTTTATGGTTTGTATTTTTAAGAACTCTTTCAATTTTTGCTTTCCTCCTTTATTGATTAAAAATTCAATAAAAGCCGCTCCAACAGGATAACTTAAATCTCTTTCATATTTAGTGGGCTCTTCCCACAACTGCAGTAATGAAAATTTATCCTTTGGAACTCTAAGGCGCGCAATTCTTAATAAATTCTGATCCATTTGGTCGAAATACATTCCCAAACCTTCCTTGATCAACATTGTCCTGAACTTTGTCTGCACTGCCATCTGACAAAGCATATGGCAAAGTTCGTAGTCATTAGGAGTATTATATAGTACGTTCACTATACGAAGATCCGAATTTGAGAACCCAAGAGGACGATTAAACTTTCTAAATGCCTCATTTCTATCGCTCCATACAAAAAAATCTACTTTTTTAATTGGTTCAGCGCCGAGGGTTTCTGTAATTCTTTTATAGTTAAGATCGTTTCTTGCCATGAATGCACCCACATTCTCCAATTTATTTTTATCCTGAAAATGAAATCGAATATTCTCTGATTCCACCACTTCCCATGCTTTATAATAAATCCCGGTTTGAAACAAATTCAAATATTTATCCGCATAATTAGCAGCCTCTTTTGATTTTCTGTCATTCTGACATTCTTTTAATAGTTTTACAGCTCTTTGTTCTTCACCATTTATAAAATAGCATTTTGCCAAATACGCCTTACTGATTTCTTTTACATCACTCGAAACTGTTGCCGATGCAATCGTTTTTTCCAAATACGGGATTGCAATTGTAAACTGCTTGGAATCTGTATAGGCCCGACCTAGAATCGAATTTAAATCCGGATCTACTGCATTTCCCTGCAACATAGAATGAGCTTTCTCAATTACCTGATCGTATTTTCCTTTCGAGAACAATTTTTTCAGCTCCTTATTTTGACTCATCGAGCTAATATGGAAAATGATCAGTAGTAGTGTAACAAGTATTCTATTCATGGCATAAATCAGATTTAGAGCTAGCAATTTACAGGAATAAATTGATTAACAAAATGAGTATTTAAAGAACTTTATTGATTAGTCAATTATCGTTCCACAACTTGCTTATAAAAACGACTACAAAAAAAAGTTCATTTCAAAAGTATTTTTAACCTTCTCAATGAACTCTTCTTTGCTTAATTATATTTTTTACAGAAAAAACAAAAATGGTATGATTATTCCAATAACAATCAACCATTTCCCTCTTCCTGTAATCCCTTTTTTACCCGGAACCATAAACATCCCGGATAAAGCGAACACAATCAGTACAACGGCAAAAATATCTGCCATTAGTGTCCACCCTTTTCTACTATTGTAATGAAGTTTATTAATGAAATAGACCCATTCTTTTTTCTCATACACCTCAAATGACAAGCGTCCGTTTACCGGATCGTAATTTCCCAATCCTCCTTTTAAATAAACATTGTATTTACTGTCATCAGGAATTATTCGGTTTAAAGGATAATTCGTAATGTTTTTGTCCCAATAAACCTTTAACTGATCTGGTGTTAAATTTGAAGCCAACTGCATTGTTTTAGACTCAGTACGGTAAGCCGGATCTTCCCCATTCTTTTTATGATTTAAAATAATACCCGACACGGAATAAATAATCGTGATTCCAACAAAAAAATATCCCAGATCACGATGTATATAACGGAGCCATTTTCTAATCTTTACATTATTCCACAACTTCATAACTATTTCCGTCTACATAATAAATTGCATAATAATTTTTGTTGTTCTCTTTCATCCAGTCGCGCATTTCCTTAATATTTGCCATTTCCGAACTACAATGTTTTCCGCCGTCTTCCGAAGCATCCTTAGCTTTCACTTCTGTCTCCCATTCATCTATCGCCGCTTCTTCAAGTCGTTTCTCTCTCAAAATTCCAGACACCGTAATATCCTGTCCGGCCATTTCTTTATCAAATCCCTCCAAATTCCCACTTGCTTCAACACGAATAGATAAGTTACCTTCCAAATTCTTTAAAATACATCGTTTGCCCGAATGTGCGCAAACATGATTTACCAATCCTGTAAAATGAACTTCTTTACCAACCAATTCTTCAGCATTTACCATTAACTGATCAATGGTTACAACAGCTGTTTTGATTTGTGCTGACTGATTTTTTTCAATATTACCTTCCTTTGCCTCTTTTTGTTTTGAATTACAAGACATACAAAAAAGAAAAATTGCAATGATGCTTACGTATTTCATTGTATTACTTTTTAGGATTATTAATTGTTTGTTTTGATTCACACAAACTTATGATTACCAAGGAATAAATCCTAATAAAATAACAATTCATTAACAATATTTCTTTCCATAATACATGAAAAAAATGAAATTAAATATCCATTGGTTTTGATGCCGGTAATTGAAAAAATCACTACTTTAGAAATTAAAGTAATAAAAAGTAACATTCGCACTACTTTAGTAACCATTCGCACGCAATACCGTACTACTACGGATAACAAGAACACACAAACAAAATTGTTCATAAAGTATTTAATACGGTTCAAACACTATGCTCACAAGATTTACACGATTTAAAGACTGGAAGATTAAATCCAAGTTGCTTTTGCTGACTCTTCTAGCACTTTTAAGTATCCTTTTCTTAAGTTTGACTTCAAACTATTTTTTCAACACAAACAAAACTCTTGATTTAATAATTAATGGTGTACGTGTTCATCAAACTCTACTTCAAAACGCCACTGAGGAACTTTATAATTTCAAAATATCGAAAGACGTTGAACATCTTGAAAAATCTGCCGAATATTTAACCCGGGCAAACCATTTAGCTGAAGACTTTATACAAATCAACAATGACTTCACATTCAAAAGCGATGATGAAATAGCAAACTATCTGTTCAAGAATTTTCCTGAAATCTATAATAATGAGATTAATAATGCCAAACTTTTAGTGAATCGCTTAAAAATACTTAAAGCACTAAACAACAGCAATATTAAAGACACGAGAATTCATGCAAAAAAAACTCTTGATCTTATTGAAAAAATAAAAAAAGAATTACTTACAAAAAGAGAAAATATAAGCCTTGATACAACAAAAATACAGCTAAGCGAGATTAAACAACACTATGCAGAAATTAGTTCTGTTCTTAGTAATTTAGCGGAAAAAACCAATTCTGCATTAATTTGGGTGATGCTCGGAATTGCTTTACTCCTGGCAATTACAATTCTGCTGTTGTCAAGATATATTTCCAAATCAATTTCTGTTCCTGTTCAACAAATGGTGAACAATTTTAAGCTTATTGCCAAAGGTAACTTTCGCACTCCTTTAAATATTAATTCAAAAGATGAAATTGGTGCTTTAGCTAATTCTTTCGAAATTATTCAACAAGATTTTCAGAATGTTGTTAACTACACACAAAAAGTTGCGCATGGAGATTTAAGCATAAGTCTTACGCCTAAATCCAAAGAAGATGAATTATCAACCTCTTTAAATCAGATGGTGAAAACCCTTAAGGATGCAAAAAGCATAAATGATGAAACATCTTGGTTTAAATCTGGTGTGAATCAATTGAATGGAATTCTTCAAGGGGATCAAAATTTAAATGAAGTTTCGGACAACTCTCTTATATTTATGACTGAATTTTTAAGTACTGAGCTTGGTGCAATTTACGTTTATCAGGAAGAAAATAAGAATTTATCACTTACAGCCTCCATTGGCATACCAAATAAAAACCAATACAGAAACATTCAAATAGGACATGGATTAATTGGTCAGGTGGCTCGGACAAAAAAACTAAAACACATTAAAGATGTTCCTGAAGATTATTTTACAATTTTCTCTGGAACGGGGGAAATAAAACCTACCAATATTGTTATTGTTCCATTAATTTTCAACAACACTCTTTGGGGTGTAATGGAATTAGCATCGATTAAAAAGATTAGCGAATCGGAAATTGAATTCATTAAAGCTGTTCGTGAAAGTATTACTGTGAAAATTGCCTCAACATTAGCTCGCGCACGATTGGAAAATTTATTGGATACCACTCAGAAACAAGCCAGCGAATTACAGGTTCAGCAAGAAGAACTTCGGGTGGCCAACGAAGAATTAGCTGAACAAACTAAAATACTTATTGATAACGAAAAAAAGCTTCAGGTTCAGCAGGAAGAGTTGAGAGTTGCCAACGAGGAATTGGAGGAACGAACCAACCAATTGGAGATTCAAAAAGATGAAATTCAAAGCAAGAACATTAGCTTATCCCAAACACATGAAAAATTAGAAACAAAAGCACGCGAATTGGAGCAGACGAGTCAATATAAAACAGATTTCCTCGCAAATATGTCTCATGAGTTGCGTACTCCTTTAAATAGCTTACTAATTTTATCAAGTCTTCTCTCTAAAAACAAAAAAGGCAATTTAGATGAAGAAGATATCGAGTCTATCGAAATAATTAATAGAAGCGGTAAAGATTTGCTTCAGCTAATTAATGAGATTCTAGATCTTTCGAAAATTGAAGCTGGAAAAATGACTGTCCATTTTGAAAACCTCGGTTCCGACAGTATCGCTCAAGAAATTTTGATGAACTTTAAGCATCAGGCGGTGAAGAAAAAAATCGATTTCATGATCGATATTGATAAGAACTTCCCGAAAACTATCGAGACAGATCAGTTGCGTTTGTCGCAAATTTTAAAAAATCTTCTTTCTAATGCCTTTAAGTTTACCTCGAAAGGTTCCATTTCTGTATCTATGAAAAAGGTTACAGACAAAAATATTCTGCGACGTAATGATTTAAAAGAAGTTGAAGCATGTGCATTTATGGTTACTGACACAGGTGTTGGAATACCAGATGAAAAGAAAGAAGCTATTTTTGAAGCCTTTCAGCAAGCGGACGGAAGCACTTCAAGAAGATATGGAGGAACCGGATTAGGCTTATCAATTTCTAAAGAACTAGCAAGAATGCTTGGTGGTGAAATCCACTTAGAAAGTGAATCTGGAAAAGGATCATCTTTTACACTAATTATACCTGTAAAACAAGCAAGTAAACCAGCGAAAACCCAAAATTTTACATCACAAAACAAGGAGTTGACGTTTGAAGAAAAGCCGGTTGTATTGCCTTTTTTCATTGATGATGATAGAGACATTCCACATACAGGTTCTGCTGTAATTGTAATTCATCCTGATCAAAAAGAAGCTACTTTGTTATACTATCAAATTCAAGAAAGTAATTTTCATGCTTTGGTAGCATCGAATGTTGAAGATGCAATTATACTTATTGAAGCACATCAACCTTCTGCAATAATAATAGGAGTTGAACTTATAATGCAAAATGGAGAAGCAGAGTTAGATATCTTACGGTCACACCCATATGCATCCAACTTGCCTATTCATATTGTAAATCCTGTTGAGGGAATCAGAGAAAGGGAAAAAAATGTACTGCCAACTGTTAAAGCTACAGATTTCTCGAGTGCCATTAAAAAAATTCAAAAAGAACTATTTTCAGAATCTAAAAAAATCTTAATCGTTGAAGATCATTCGTTTACCCGAAAAATTATTAGGACACTTTTAAAATCAACAAATGCTGAAATAGAAGAAGTTTCTACAGGAATTGAAGCCTTTAAGCTAATTAAAGAAAATAGTTACGATTGCGTAATATTAGATTTAGGTCTGCCTGATTTCACAGGGAATGAACTGCTGGCCAAGCTGTCCGAAGCCAATATAATAATACCAAACACAATTATTTATACAGGTAAAGAATTATCACGGGAAGAACACCGGCAACTAAGCATATACACCAATTCAATTATTTTAAAAGGATTAAAATCCGATGAACGATTAATGGACGAAGTCACGCTCTTTCTTCATCATGTTGCAACAACAATTCCCGATAATCCTAAAATTAAGGTTACCGAAATAGATGATTCTATTTTTAAAGGAAAAAAAGTACTGGTTGTTGATGATGAAATCAGAAATATTTTTGCGCTGGGCAAAATACTTGAAGACAAGGAAATTGAGGTTTTTGAAGCCGAGAATGGTAAAATTGCAGTTGATGTTTTAAAAGAAAACAAAAACGTAGATTTAGTACTTATGGATATTATGATGCCGGAAATGGATGGTTATGAAGCCATGACTATCATTCGCAAAACTCCGGGAATTAAAAACATTCCAATTATTTGTCTGACTGCCAAGGCAATGAAAGAAGATTATGAAAAAGCCATTTCATCGGGAGCAAATGATTATTTATCAAAACCAATTGATGAAAATAAATTGTTTTCAATGTTAAAGATTTGGCTTTACAACTAACTCTACGCTTAAAATAGATTCAATTAAAGCAGAAAATCAGTACCAAACAAAATACAATTGGACAACAAACAATAACAGGAAAATGAAAAAAGACAAAATATTAATCGTTGATGACAAGGAAGAAAATTTGATAAGCCTTGAAAGAATTCTTAGCGATTTTGATGTTGAATTTGTTCGTGCATCATCTGGTGAAGATGCCCTAAAATATACTCTGAAAGATGAATTTGCAATGGCTGTTCTTGATGTGCAAATGCCAGAAATGGATGGCTATGAAACCCTCGAATTAATGAGACAACGAAAGAAAACCAAGTATTTACCGGTGATCTTTGTTTCTGCAATTCATCAAAGCGATTTGCACATCATTAAAGGAATAGAAACCGGAGCTGTCGATTTTATTCCGAAACCTATTATTCCTGAAGTTTTAAAAGGGAAAGTAAGTGTTTTTCTTGATTTATATCGTCAACGCAAGGAATTAGATCTCCTTTTGGTTTATTTAGAAAAAAAGAACGAAGAATTAATTATTGAAAAGAATAAAGCCGAGGAAGCAACCAAATCAAAATCATTGTTTTTGGCCAATATGTCGCATGAGATTCGCTCTCCGATGAATGGGATTTTGGGACTTTCCAAAATTTTACAACAGTCAAACCTAGATTCAGAACAAAAAGACATGCTCGATGTTATGGCAAGATCAGGCGAAAATTTAATTCAAATCATTAATGACATTTTAGATTATTCGAAAATTGAAGCAGGACAAATTGAAATTGAAAATATTGATTTTGATATCCGAAAAGTAACCGACACAATTTTCCATCTTTTAAATTACAAAGCCATTGAAAGGGAGGTGGATTTTAAAATAGAAGTAGATGAGATAATTCCTGAAAATTTAATTGGAGATTCGTTTCGTTTAAATCAAATACTAATGAATTTGGCAAACAATGCGCTAAAATTCACGCAAAATGGTTCTGTTACATTATCAATAAAATGCATTGAAAAGACGAAAGAACAAGTATCTTTATTCTTCTCTGTTAAAGATACAGGGATTGGAATATCGAAGGATGCACAAAAAAAGCTCTTTAGAGAATTTACTCAATCAGACAAATCAATTACCCGAGAATATGGAGGTACAGGTTTAGGCCTTGCCATTTCAAAGAACCTCACCCAATTAATGGGAGGAAAAATTATAGTCGAAAGCGAACTTGGAATTGGTTCCGAATTCATGTTTGAATTGAGATTTGGACACAAAGAAAAACAAAAAAATATGACTACGGATCAATACATTAAGCCTCCTTCCAATTTATCTATATTGGTAGCAGAGGACAATCCAATCAATCAAAAAGTTGTTATGCTAACTCTTCGAATGATGGGATTAACTTGTGATATTGCAAAAAATGGTGTTGAAGCCCTCGAAATGTATAAAAAAGATCGTTATCAAGTCATCCTCATGGATATGCAAATGCCTGTACTTGATGGAATTAGCGCCACCGAAAAAATAAGAAGCTTCGAAAATGCTGAGACAATTAAAGAACCAACATATATTGTTGCGCTTACGGCCAATTCTTTTATCGAAGACAAACAAAGATGTCTCGAAGCTGGCATGAATGATTTCCTAAGTAAACCATTCAAAGAAGATGGACTTCGAAAAATATTAAATGAAGCATCAAAAAGTATAGCACTATAGAGAATAATATGGACCCAAACCAATTTGAAGATCTTGAAAATATCGATATTGAAATTCCATTGTTTTTGGAAGCTATATTTCAGAAATATGGATACGATTTTAGAGATTATTCAAAAGCACATATCAAAAGACGTTTAATGCATCGGATGGCAATTGGCAAATTTAATTCAATTTCCCTTATGCAAGATAAAGTTCTGAGAGACAAAAGTTTTTTTATCAGCTTGCTTGAAGATCTATCCATTAACGTTACTGAAATGTTCCGCGATCCAGAATTCTACTCGTCTTTTCGTGAACAGGTTGTACCAAATTTAAGAACCTATCCGTTTATTAAAATATGGCACGCCGGATGTGCTACAGGAGAAGAAGTATACTCGCTTGCAATTCTTTTGAAAGAGGAAAATCTTTTGGACAGATGTCAGATTTATGCAACAGATTTTAATCGACGAGTTTTGGATATTGCTAAATTAGGAATTTATCCAACCCAGGATCTTGAAAAATTCAATCGTAACTATATTGAATCTGGGGGAAAGGGCAGGCTTTCTGACTATTACACACTTAAATATGGTTCCCTTAAATTGGATCAATCCCTATCAAAGAAAATTGTTTTTGCCGATCACAATTTAGTAACCGATACTGTTTTTGCTGAAGTTAATTTAATACTTTGTCGAAATGTATTAATTTACTTTAATAAAGATCTACAAAACAAGGTGATCAACTTATTCTACCAAAGTTTATCATCAAGCGGATTTTTATGTTTAGGCACAAAAGAAAGTCTCCGATTTACGCAATTAGAAAGCAATTTCGCCAATATCGATTCCTCACAAAAAATATATAAAAAGAGAATTAATTAATGTTTAGAGCTGTTGTTATCGGTACGTCTTATGGTGGTTTAGATGCTTTAAAAGCCATTATTCCTCATCTGTCAAAAGATTTCCCTTTGGCTGTTTTTGTTGTACTTCATATTGGTGATAATAAAAACGATTCCTTCATTCGACACCTAAAAAAACAGAGTAAAGTAAAAATAAAAGAGGCCGAAGAAAAGGAAGAAATAAAACCCGGAACGGTTTATTTTGCCCCCCCAAACTATCATATACTAATAGAAAACGATTCTACCATTGCTTTATCTGCTGATCCTAAAATACATCATTCGAGACCATCAATTGATGTTTTGTTTGAATCGGCAGCCTGGCACTTTAAAAATCAATTGATTGGTATTCTCTTAACCGGATTAAATAAGGATGGTGCCCTTGGAATAAAAGAAATTCAAAAATATGCTGGTATTACTATCGTTGAAGATCCAGAAACAGCTATTGCGACAATAATGCCTGCTTCGGCCATTGAAATAATGAAACCAGACTACATCTTACCCTTAGACCAGATTTCAAAAAAAATAATCGAATTAAGTGAACTATATTAAGCTGATAATTGAACCTATAGCCAGATTTATTCATAAATAAGCTCCAAAACATTTCAGATTATATTGGAGGAATACCAATTTAATTTCAAAATAGACTTTAATTAAAATGAATTAATTTTTAGCTGTATCGAGGCAAAAAAGTAAAGCACAGCCATGTTACGATGCATCTTTTTTAACGAAGATATAGCTGAAAAGAAACATTTTATAAGGCATGTTTTGATGTTAATTTGGTATAAGATATAAACCATTATTTTTCCCGAACTTTCCACAATAACTAATTCGAAGAAAATGCCAACTAATATAGAGATTAAAGCTTATTGTGAAAACAAGGAGAAAATTAGAAAAATACTTTTGTCAATTGGCGCCGGATGCAACGGAACTGATCACCAAACAGACACTTACTTCCATTCCAAATCAGGCATACTAAAGTTCAAGGAAGGATCTATCGAAAATATGCTAATCCATTATATTAGGGAAGACAAAAAAGGATCTAATGAAAGTCAGGTTCACCTTTATTCAACAAATCCTGATTCTACTTTAAAAGAAATTCTTACACAGACTTTAGGTACAAGGTCTGTAGTCGAAAAAACAAGAGAAATTTATGCTATAGATAATGTGACATACCATATCGACACAGTTAAAGGTTTAGGTGATTTTGTTGAAATCATAGCCAAAAATAATGATGGCAGTATATCAATTGATAAGTTGCGGGAACAATGCAATCAATACATTAAAATCCTCGAAATCAATGCAAAACATTTAATATCAGAATCATACTCCGATCTGTTACAACAGAATAATCTTTTTAGTCAGATTTTAGTTGATGAATAATATTTCTAGCGAATCAGTCGTATTTTTTTTTACTTATATCATCGAACAATTTAGTAACTTTAAAATAGAATCTAAAGCTGCGTATTGATGCTCCAATTTGAATTTGATATACGGAACCATAAAATTAACAATAACGAATCGAGAGGAATACAACTTGCCTTAGGTATTTCCTTTTTGATTTGCGTCGCATTATTTTTTGTATTTATCAACTATCTTGATTTCTTTCCTTTTAGCGAATACCTTGTACTTGTTTTGGTAATTGCTTCGCTTTATTTTATAGGTTTACTTTTAGGTTGTAAATTTCTTTACCCAAAAGAATATTTGACTATTAACGCCAGAAAATTAACTTATAAAACCGGATGGGGAAATAAAGAACTAAAAATTTACTTAAAGGATATTAAAGATTTTACAATTACAGATCACAAACTAATTATTGTACTAAAAAGCAAAGAAAAAATACCAATCAATCTCTGCTATTTTAGTGATAATGCAATTACGGTACTAAAAAACTATTTGAATGTATAAAAAACGGAAGACTTTAATTCCTTCCGTTTTCCATTTGTTATTTAATAGTCATCCTTGCAAAGGGAGCTGTGTCCTGATCCACAAATTCCTTTTTAAGAAATTTAAAATATCCGGTAATTGCAATCATAGCAGCATTATCGAGAGAATAACCAAGCTGAGGAATAAAAACTTTCCACTTGAACTTTACAGCTACCTCTGTCAATGCCTTTTGCAATCCGGAATTGGCTGAAACTCCTCCGGCAATTGCTACTTGCTTAATCCCGGTTTCTTTTGCTGCTTTTTTAATTTTGTTCATTAAAACATCAACAATTGTGTATTGCAGCGATGCACACAAATCATTCATATTTTCCTCTATAAAATTCGGATTTTCCTTTATCCGATCACGAACAAAATACAAAAATGATGTTTTAAGGCCACTGAAACTATAGTTTAAGCCTTGAATTTTTGGCCGGCTAAATTCAAACGCAAGGGGATTGCCTGATTTTGCATTACGATCAATTATTGGACCTCCCGGATAAGGCAATCCCATCACTTTGGCACATTTATCAAAAGCCTCACCTGCTGCATCATCAATGGTCTCCCCAATTACTTCCATTTCTAAATGATCTTTGACCACAATAATTTGAGAATTACCGCCGGACACAAGCAAAGCCAAAAAAGGAAAGTCAGGATGTTCGTATTTGTTCTTTAAATCATCAATAAAATGTGCAAGAATATGTGCCTGAAGATGATTCACCTCGATTAAAGGAATATTTTTAGAAAGAGCAAAACCTTTGGCAAAGGAAGTTCCAACCATTAATGACCCCAGCAAACCCGGTCCTCTTGTAAAAGCAACTGCATCAATCTCATCGGCAGTAACTCCTGCTTTTTGCATGGCTTGATGAACCACCGGAATTATATTCTGCTGATGTGCCCTGGAAGCTAACTCCGGAACCACTCCGCCATAATCCATGTGTACATCCTGATTGGCTGTGACATTTGAATAAATTACTCCATCCTTTAATATTGAAGCAGAAGTATCATCGCATGACGACTCAATTCCTAATATAGTTATACTCATTAAATTTTATTTAAATCAGAATAAAAATGGCTTTACACACTTAAATGGTTAAAAAAATCAAAAATCTCTTGAAACACTATATTAAGGTGTAAAAATCTTCTTCTTTTTAGCTAATTTTGTGCATCTCATAAAAAAGCAAAATTATCAAAAAATTTCTCAAAATATCAATTTGGACGCTTGTGGTTATCATTATGATACCCATTTTAACCTATTTGATATTCTTGAACAGTCGTGTACAAACCTACGCAAGCAAAAAAATTGCCAATTATATTTCCCAACAAACAAATACTCCTGTCAGAATTGAAGGAGTTAACATCTCCCCCTTTAAAAGCATAATACTTAAAGGCCTTTATATTGAAGATTATCAGAAGGACACTTTGGTTTATGTGGGTAGCCTGACAGCTAAAATTGATTCTTTTAACATCAGAAAACAAAAGATTTTCATCAACAAACTGACTTTAGACAAAGCCTATGTAAACCTACGCGAAGATGAGAACAGATTATTTAACTATGATGTTTTTCTGGACTCATTATCGAGTGGTAAAAAAGGAAATACGACAGATACAATTCAAAAATCATGGGAAATTACCGTTACCAACGTTGATCTTATCAATTCTCAGTTTGGATATAGCGCACCTGATAGTATACCTCAAGAATTTGGCATGAATTATAACAATATTTATGTCTCAAAATTGAATCTTCAAGCCCGAAAAATTCAAATTATTGGCGATTCGGTAGATTTTCAACTGCAGCATTTAAGCTGTATTGAAAAATCAGGATTCGAATTGAAAGACTTTACAGCCAAAACATGGATAACAATTCATCAATGGGGATTAAAAGATGTAAAAATCACATCAGCAAACAGTAAACTTCAAGCAGAACATTTATATTTCGACTACGAACCGGGCAAACAATATTGGCAGCATTTTACTAAGAAAATGAAGCTGGATTTCCAATTAATCTCCTCTCGGGTTAGTTTTTTAGACGTAGCTTATTTTAATAGTTTGCTCTTGGGATTTCGGGAGACCGGATTTCTTTCCGGACATATTTACGGCACTGTTTACGATTTAAGAGGTCGTGATATTGATATTGTATATGGTGCAAATACGGTTCTTAAAGGACGATTTTATATGAATGGTCTTCCTTACCTTAAAGATGCTTATTTAGAGGCAGATTTTGAAGAACTCACAACTACAATTTCTGATATTGAAAAAGTTTACATTCCAGGTTATGAAAAAGAATTCTTTAGTTTGCCTGAATACTTCGATAATTTAGGCTTAATCCATTACAATGGTCAATTTAATGGTTTTTTAAATGACTTTGTTTTCTATGGAGATTTTAAAACTGAATTGGGAGAAATAGAAACGGATATATTATTTAAACCCAACCCTGGAAGCAGCAGATTAAATTTTACGGGAGATATTAAAGCATCAAACTTCTACCTCGGAGGTTTAATTGAACAGGAAAAAGTTGGAAATGTTTCCTTAAACGTTTCGGTAAATGGTTTTACTGAAACAAATACAACCCAAGGTAAAATGAAAGGAAATATTAGTAAAGTGGATTTCTACGATTACGAATATAAAAACCTTTCCTTAGACGGATTTTTCACGAATTCAAGCTTTGATGGTCAAATTTCTATTGAAGATCCGAATATAGGGTTTAATTTTACTGGTAACATTGACTTTTCAGAGGAAATTCCAACCATGAAATTTAGTTCCCATCTTCGTAATGCTAAACTTTTTCCCCTTCATTTAAATACAAAAGATCCAAAATCAGAACTTAGCTTATCTCTGGATGCGAATTTTTCAGGAAGCGAATTTGATAACGCCAATGGTATTATTGAACTTACAAATACAGAATACAAAAACAGTTTGGGCGAATTTGTTCTCAACAAATTTACAATTAACTCATTTTCCTCTCCAACGTTTAAAAGAATCATCCTGAACTCTGATATTTCAGATGCCAAAATAGAAGGAAATTATGAAATTGATCAATTAATTTCTTCTGTTGCAAACATGGCCTATGTCTATTTTCCAGCCTATGCTCCTGAAAAAGAATTTGTAAATACTGACAGTACAAATAATTTCAAATTCAAAATAGATTTAAAAGAAACAGAGCCCATTACAAAACTTTTTTATCCAGATATTAAATTAGCTCCAAATACCAGCTTAGCAGGAAGTTTAAATGCAAAAGAACAGTCAATCGAAATGCATTTTACTTCACCAATTCTTACAATACAAGATAAATCGTTTGAAGAACTCAAATTAGATCTCTCTACCGATAATAAAGAGCTTGTTATAAAGGGACGTACAAATAAATTTAACTTTTCGGATCAATTTAAATTGTACAATCTGTCAGAAAAAATTACAGCCAGTAATAACAATGTTAACCTGGATCTGCTTTGGAATAACTGGGATGCTGTTACCTACAGTGGTTTTGTTAGCGCCAAAGGGAATGTCGAAAAATCAAAAGAATCAGATCGTCCTGTCTGGAATATTAATTTACTTCCCAGCAGCATAATTATGGCCGATAGTATTTGGTCTGTTCAACAATCCAACCTGATTATTGACAGCACAAGTTTCGCCATTGATAATTTCAGAATCAGCAGAGAGAATCAATACTTTGGATTGGATGGAAAAATCTCCTCCAATCCTGCTGACAGTATAAACTTTCAAATTCAGAACATTAGTTTAAAGAATTTAAATGATTTAACCCGAGAACAAAACATTGGAATTGATGGGACTGTTCGTGGCTACGTGCAAGTTTCCGACTTTTATGGCGACAGATTATCCAACTCCAATCTCATGCTCGAGAACCTTGTTCTTAATAATGATACCTTAGGGAATTTCTACTTGATCAGCGATTGGGATAAATTTGACAAAAAGCTCTCATTTTCCTCATTTACTGACTACAACACTCATAAAGAGATTGATTTACACGGCAGTTACTTCCCCGGGTCAGACTCCCTGAATATGGATATTAATATTGATAAAATACGTCTGGGGTTATTAAATCCTTACCTGCAGGAAAATATTTCCAACATAAAGGGTAATGCCTCTGGCCGGGTACATATAGAAGGTTCATCCAGTAAACCAAAATCGACAGGCTTTCTTAAATTGGAAAATGCAAGTTTCACAATAAACGAGCTGCAAACAACTTATTCCTGCAATGACAGCATTAAAATAACACCGTCAGAGTTACAGTTTAATCAATTTAAACTTATCGATTCAGATAAAAACTCAGCTGTTATTTACGGAGTGATTTCTCATGAGCAATTCAACAACTTCAATTTAGACTTAGCTGTAAATGCACTTAATTTTAATGTCCTGAATACAAAACCGACTGATAACGAACTATTTTACGGACAAGCCTATGTTACCGGAATTACAACTCTGTTTGGTCCGGTGAATGATTTGGATATTGAGGTGAGAGTGAAAACAAATAAAAACACCAAATTATATGTTCCTCTTAACAACAGCGGAGATATCGAAGAAAGTAATTTTATCACCTTTGTTAATTCAAATCTGAATGCTGATTCAAATTTGGAAGAAGAATACAAAATTGATCTGTCAGGTATCCGATTAAACTGCGATTTGGAAATTACTCCGGAAACTGAAGTTCAAATTATATTTGACTCGAAAATTGGTGATGTTTTAAAAGCCAAAGGAGGAGGAAATTTAAAACTGCAAATTGACACCAAGGGCGATTTTAAAATTTTTGGAGATTATACAATTCAAACAGGTAGTTACCTTTTTACCTTACAAAATGTCATCAATAAAAAGTTTGATTTAGCAAGCGGAGGAAACATCAAATGGGACGGTGACCCTTACAACGCAACACTTAATATTGATGCAGTATATAGTGTTAAAACAACATTGTACGATCTGCTTTTGAATACTCCTTACATTGACAATTCCAAGAAGATTCCTGTTGATTGTAATATGAACTTAAGCCAGAATCTTGAAAATCCGCTTATTCGCTTTGATATCAATTTCCCTACTTTGGATCAGCAAACACAAAGTATTCTGGAAGGCCTGTTTTCAACTGAAGATGAAATGAATAAGCAGATTTTATCCTTACTTGTTTTAAACCGGTTTTTCACTCCCGAATACCTGCGATCCACTGATCCTGATTTTGAAAATAAAAATTCCAGCTATGCCGTTGGAGTTACCGCAAGCGAAATGCTTTCCAATCAACTATCAAACTGGCTTAGTAAAATCAGTAACGATTTTGATATTGGTGTAAGTTACCGCCCCGGAGACAATCTGACCAGTGATGAGATTGATCTGGCTCTGTCTACACAGGTTTTTGACGACAGGGTAACTATCAATGGAAATATTGGAACAGGAAATAATCAGACCAGCAATAATGATATTGTTGGTGATGTTGATGTAAACTTCAGATTGGACAAAAAAGGAAAGTTACAACTCAAAGCTTTCACCCGTTCAAATGAATATCTGGTGTACGAGGAAACGAGAAATACTCAAGGAATTGGTATTTTTTACAAAGAAGACTTCAACACGTTTTCCGGATTAGTGAAAAAATACCTCAATTTCCTCAAATCAAATAAAGGCAAAAAAGAAAACTAGCCTTTATCAGCAGAAATGTGTTTTTAAATTGCCAGTTCAATGTTTTTCAGCAGAATTAGTTAGAGGTTTTTTTCTTTAATTACCTCGGATATTAAATAGCAAATATTGCTATATTAGCATCTTATCTAGTAAAAATTAATTCATTCAAAAATAATCTATTACTATGTTTACACTAATGGTTGTGGTTTTTGTTCTCGGATATACAGCTATCGCTCTGGAACATCCCCTAAAAATTGACAAAGCAGCTTCTGCTCTATTAATCGGAGTTATAACCTGGGTTCTTTACGTATTTGGAGGAGTAGATATTCTTTCAACCGGCGTTAGCAGAGCCTGGAATGAATACGTTGCAATAAACCCGAGTGCTGATTCTCATGAAGGAATGCTTGACTTTATTGTGCATCATGAGGTTCTTCATCATTTATCTGAAATATCAGCCATTCTCTTCTTCCTTTTAGGAGCAATGACAATTGTTGAAATCATAGATCAGCATCAAGGATTTAAAATCATTACTGATAAAATAAAAACCACGAATAGAGTTAAACTACTTTGGGTACTAAGTTTTTTAACCTTCTTCATGTCTGCAGCTTTGGATAATTTAACTACAACGATTGTGATGGTTGCCCTTATCCGTAAATTAATTTCGGCCAAAGAAAACCGTTGGTTTTTTGCATCAATGGTTGTACTTGCCGCAAATGCAGGAGGTGCTTGGTCTCCCATCGGTGATGTTACAACAATTATGCTTTGGATTGGAGGACAGGTAACAACTCTTAAAATCGTCACCGGAGTATTTCTTCCCTCTTTGTTCACAATGATTGTACCACTAATCATCGTTTCCTTCTCAATGAAAGGAATCATTAAGCGTCCTACTGATGTAAATGGGGATGAAAAAGAATACACTACACATAAGGAAAGAGTTTTCATTCTCTGTCTGGGTGTGTCAGCCTTACTATTTGTTCCTGTATTTAAAACCATAACCCATTTACCTCCCTACCTTGGAATGTTATTTGGATTAGGTACAATGTGGGTGGTTACTGAAATTATGCATAAAAACAAGACTCATGAAGATAAGAGAAAACTAACTGTTATTGGGGTTCTTAAAAAAGTTGATGTACCTACTGTATTTTTCTTTTTAGGTATATTGTCAGCCGTATCAAGTTTACAATCCGCAGGGCATTTAGATATTCTTGCCAGATATATGGATGAAAACATTCATAACATTTACATCATCAACCTAATTATTGGAATACTCTCATCTGTTGTGGATAATGTGCCATTGGTAGCAGGAGCAATGGGAATGTATTCTATTGAAGGTGCAGGAGCCGTAGGATATCTATCCAACTTTGTTCAGGATGGTTTATTCTGGGAATTTTTAGCTTATTGTGCTGGTACAGGAGGAAGTATCTTGATTATTGGATCTGCTGCCGGTGTTGCAGCTATGGGAATGGAAAAAATCGATTTTATCTGGTATTTGAAAAAGATTTCACTTCTGGCTTTAGCCGGATACCTTGCTGGTGCCGGGGTTTACTACCTCGAAGCAGTCTTATTGCATTAAAATTAGAATTTCCTGTTTTTGTATCGAGAATCAAAAACAATAATATTAATTTAGCGAGATATAATATTCTGTATTATATCTCGTTTTTTTATGTGTTAGATTTAACTTGAAAATAGTAAATATGAATTATCTTTTGATTTTAGCTGGGATTCAAACTGCGGCACAAAATGAAGCCTTACTTGAAGGACAAGGAACGGAAGCCACCGAAATTTCTCTTAATTTTATCGATCTGGCCTTTAAAGGAGGATGGATTATGGTTCCAATCATAGTACTTTCGGGTATTGCGATGTACATTTTTTTTGAGAGATTCTATGCCATACGAAAAGCAACAAAAGTAGATTCAAATTTCATGAACAGAATCAGAGATTACATTCATGAAGGAAAAATGGATTCGGCATTAGCTCTTTGTGAGTCGAATGACACTCCTGTGTCAAAAATGATTTCGAAAGGAATTAAGCGAATTGGACGACCACTAAATGATGTTAATGCTGCCATTGAAAACATCGGCAATCTTGAGGTTTCTAAACTTGAAAAAAACCTGCCTACTCTTGCTACTGTTGCCGGCGCAGCTCCTATGATTGGATTCCTTGGAACAGTAATGGGTATGATTCAGGCTTTTTACGATATGTCCACTGCTGGCAATAATATTGATGTATCCCTTCTGTCACACGGTATTTATACTGCAATGGTAACAACGGTTGCTGGTCTTATTGTAGGGATAATTGCTTATTTTGCTTATAATATTTTGGTGGCAAAGGTTGAAAAAGTCATTTTCACTATGGAGGCAACCACTACCGAATTTATGGATTTATTGAACGAACCAATTAAGTAATTAGCTCATGGCATTAAAAACCAGAAACAAGGTAAATCCTAATTTTAGTATGTCATCAATGACAGATATTGTGTTCTTGCTGCTTATATTCTTTATGGTAACATCAACCCTTATCGCACCAAACGCACTAAAATTACTCTTGCCGCAAAGTAAGAATCAAACTTCGGCAAAACCAATAACTACAGTTTCTATCGATAAGGAGTTTAATTTTTTTATTGAAACCACTCCTATTCCATTTTCACAGCTTGAAAATCGTCTACAAAAACGTTTGGGCAGAGAAGAAGATCCAACCATATCTCTGCACGTTGACAAATCTGTACCTATGGAACAAGTTGTTCGGGTAATGAATATCGCGAAAAACAACAAGTACAAGTTAATATTGGCAACAAGAGCTAAATAATTTTATCAGATGAGTAATTCTAAGGGGAAACGAATTGGATTAGTTGGAACTATAATTTTCCACATTGGATTGCTTGCTATACTATTTTATCTAGGCTTTCATACGCCACTTCCTCTGCCAGAAGAAGAAGGTATTTTGGTGAATTTTGGGAATACGAATCAGGGACTGGGAAAAAAAGATCCGGCTCCTTCTCAGTCAACTCAAGCTATTACTGCTGTTTCGAAACCTGCAACAAAACCACAAGTTTCTCAATCGAAACCGGAAAAATCAACAAGTTCAGCCAACGAAAAAATTCTTACTCAAGACAGCGAAGAAGCTCCTTCTGTTCCTTCGGCAAAGGAAATTGCGAAAAAAAAGGCTGAAGTTGAAAAAAATAAAAAAATAAAAGCAGAACAAGATCGACTGAAAAAAATCGAAACCGAAAAGAAACGGCTGGAAGAGATTAAACAACAACAGGAAGCCGAGGCTGAAAAACAACGTTTGGCTGAAATAGAGAAACTTAAAAAAGAAGAAGCGGAAAGACAGGAAAAAATTGCCAACATCAACAACAAGGCAAAAAACGTTTTTGGTCAGGGAACTTCCTCAAATTCATCGCAGGGCAAAACATTTCCATCGGGTAATCAAGGTGATCCTAACGGATCTCCAGACTCCGATAATTACAGTGGTTCCGGATTAGGAAATAAAGGAGTTTCGTACGATTTAAAAGGCCGAAACTCAATGTCCATCCCTAAGCCACAATACAACCTGCAAGAAAGCGGAAAAGTGGTAGTTGAAATAACTGTTGACAGAAATGGTAAAGTCGTTAATGCAAGACCTGGAATGCCAGGTTCTACAACCAGTAACTCTACCCTGTTCGAAGTGGCCAGAAAGGCCGCAATGAAAGCCGTTTTCAATTCTGACCCAAAAGCTTCTGCATTTCAACAGGGATCAATCACTTATCATTTTCAATTGGATTGATTTATATCAATCCAAGCATTTCATAAACTCCAAGAAACTTGAGAGAGGCGAAAATAATTACCGCTAAAAGAATGTAACGGACAAATTTAGCTCCTAAACTAACAGCAAAATTAGCCGCAATATAAGCGCCGATCATATTTCCTGCAGCAAGAATAAAACCAATTTTGTAGTCAACTTGTCCGTTCATAACAAAAACGCCCAAAGCAAATGGAGTATAAAGTAAAACAATAAATACCTTAATTGCATTTGCCTTAACAAGATCAAAACCTGCTCCCAACACCAATCCTGAAAGAAGAAAAAATCCAACCCCGGCTTGTATAAATCCACCATACAATCCTATAAAAAAGAAAATTACAATTTGTATGATACTCGGCTTAGATCGAATTAAACCAGCTTGTCCTTTCACCCACGCATCCGGTTTGTAAAGCACAATAAAAAAGAGGAAAATAAGTAAACCTCCAATGGTTTTCTGCATCATATCCTCATTGATTTCAACAGCCAGGCCTGCTCCAATTACCGATCCGACAATGGCTGGAAGTGCCAGCCAAATCCCTTCTTTAAAAGAAAATACTTTTTGCTTTTTAAAACTGCTGACCCCAACAATATTCTGCATTAAAATGGCAATTCTATTAGTGCCGTTGGCGACATTTGCGGGAAGTCCCATAAACATCAACATAGCCAGGCTAATAATTGATCCACTACCCGCAAGCGTATTTAGAAACCCACAAAAAACGCCGACAATTACAATTAAAATATAATAATACCACTCCATAATTTCATCTTTTTTAGGCGTTTAAACTAAAAATAAAAATTGAAACAAAACATGTTAAAAAACAAAATACCTTTTAGAAATTAATTGGATTATACATATTATTCATAAATATAAAACCAATAATTGCGAAGCATTTCTCAGAATATTGAACAAAAAAAAGAGGAGAATCAAATTCTCCTCTTCTACTATATTTGTGAAATAAGCCTACCAAGCAAACATTGGTCGCTCACACATCATTTCGTTTACGCGCTCGCGAACAGAAGCAATAACCTCTTCACTTTCGATGTTACTAATTACCTCATCAATCATTTGAACGATAATTGGCATGTGCTCCTCTTTTAAACCACGGGTTGTAATTGCAGGAGTTCCAACACGCAAACCAGATGTTGCAAATGGAGAACGAGTATCAAATGGAACCATATTTTTATTAATTGTAATATCAGCCTGCACCAATACATTTTCCACTTTTTTACCCGAAATTTCAGGGAATTTAGAACGAAGATCAACCAACATTGAGTGGTTATCTGTTCCACCGGAAATAACTTTATATCCTAATTTCATAAATTCTGCTGCCATTACCTTTGCATTTTTCTGCATTTGAACAGCGTACTCTTTATATGAATCGGTTAAAGCCTCCCCAAAAGCAACCGCTTTAGCAGCAATAACATGCTCAAGAGGTCCGCCTTGTTGTCCTGGGAATACAGCAAAATTTAATACCTGAGACATCATTTTCACTTCCCCTTTTGGAGTTGTTTGTCCCCAAGGATTCTCAAAATCTTTTCCCATCAAAATCAATCCTCCACGTGGTCCGCGAAGAGTTTTATGAGTTGTTGTAGTCACAATATGACAGTAAGGAACTGGATTGCTTAGTAATCCTTTTGCAATTAATCCTGCAGGGTGAGCGATATCCGCCATAAGCAAACAACCTACTTTATCTGCAATTTCACGCAAACGAACAAAATCCCAATCGCGGGAGTAAGCTGATGCTCCGGCAACAATCATTTTTGGTTTGTGCTCCAAAGCCAACTGCTCTAACTCATCGTAATCTACTGTACCTGTTTCCTCTTTTACATGATAAGCAACGGGATTATACAAAGTACCGGAAAGATTTACCGGAGAACCGTGTGATAAGTGACCTCCATGTGACAAATCCAATCCCAGGAATGTATCTCCTGGTTGCATACATGCATAAAATACTGCTGCATTTGCCTGTGCTCCAGAGTGTGGCTGCACATTAGCATATTCTGCTCCGAACAATTCACATGCTCTGTCAATAGCCAATTGTTCAGTTTGATCTACTATCTGACAACCACCATAATATCTCTTTCCTGGATATCCTTCAGCATATTTATTTGTCAGGCATGAGCCCATTGCGTCCATTACTTGCTGACTCACGAAGTTCTCAGAAGCAATTAGTTCAATACCATTCTTTTGACGTAGGTATTCCTGATCAATTAGGTCGAAAATTTGAATATCTCTTTCCATTGTTGTTTGTCTTTTTTCCGAAATAAATCGAAATGAATTAATGATTTGTTAGTGTTTAGAAGGAATATAATTCCTTATCGATAAAGTATTTACTCCCCCTTGAAAAGATGATGCACCACAAAAAAATTAAAATTACAGATTCCTGAAAGTGCAGGTTCAAAATTAGACAAATCAGCATATTAAAAAAATTATTTCCTGCATAATTCATCCTTAAATGAATATTTATAAAGCATATAGAAAATTGATCAATTAAAATCCCAGATCTCACTACATTCTTACAAAACTTCATGAAGCTGTAAAAACCAATAATCATCTTGTAAAAATCGCAACTCACCTTTCAATAAGCGCATAAAATCTAAATTCTAAATTTTCATTTCGCAACTTAAGGCATTTATTGTAAATTTAACATTGCAATTAACCCAAATCCAAACCATCATGGAAATCGTAGACATTAACCCTAAACAAAGACCAGGACTATTAACTGCCTTGTGCATTCTTACCTTTATTGGAAGTGGATTTGGTGTTTTAAAAAATATCCTTGGGATGATTATGTCTCCTCTCCAAAATCTGCTGGATCCTGAGTTCTTTGATAACGCACTGGACAATGTTCATGATGAGTATGCCCGAAAATTTGTAGAACAAGCGCTTGAAATGGGACAAAAAGCACTTCAACATATTTTTGAAATTTCGCTGACTCAATTCATATTGTATGCAGCAAGCTTAACAGGTGCCATTCTAATGTTTCAATTAAAAAAGACAGGGTTTTATATTTATTCTGCAGCTCAAGTGTTGCTTCTCTTTGTAGCTCCTGTGTTTATTGGATTTAACTTATTTGTTAATATTGGAATCTTATTTGGAAGTATATTCACCATCCTATTTATTGCCCTTTATGCTATCAACCTTAATAAAATGAATTAATTAATATTTATTATCCCTAAAAAACCAAACTATTATGGAAGAAAATGTAACAACTATTGAAGCCCCTAAAAAAAGACCAACTTTCTTAACCGTTCTTTGTATCCTATCACTTATTGGTAGTGGTGGATTTGGATTATTGTATTCTGTATATCAGTATGCAACATTTGAAAGCACTTATCCTGCTCAAATGGAAAAATTAACGACCGCAATGGATCAATTAGAACAGGCAGGAATGGATTCTGGTTTTTTCTACAAAAGCACTGAAAATGGAATCGTAGTACTAGAGAAAATGTCTCAGAATCTGGGTCTGATAACTGGTGTAAATTGTCTTTTTGCATTATTAAGTTTACTTGGCGTTTTCATGATGTTTAAATTGAAAAAGAATGGTTTCTTCTTATACACCATTGTAAATTACTTTTGGGTGTTAGTCCCTTTGGTTTTAATCGATTTTGATGCTTCAATGACAAATTCCTTAATCGGAGGAGCGGTAGTTACTTTGTTTGTCATCCTTTATGCATTGCAATTAAAACACATGGACTAGCAAAACCAACAAGATATTAGATGCAAGCCACTCATTTCGAGTGGCTTTTTTAATACTTTTTAAAATTATTTAACTCGGAATAAAATCACTCTTTTTGTAAATTTACAGTGATATTGGAAACTAAACTTTACTTAAAATGAGAACTAAATATGTATTTTTTGTTTTGATCTTACTGTTTTCCCTTTCCGGGTTTCCTCAAAACAATAATAAAAAAACAAAACCCAACGAGGACATTAAAGTAAATAAGGAATTTGATAAAGATGGAAACCTGATTCGATATGATTCCACCTATGTTTACACTTGGTCATCGGATAGCTGCCAACAGATTACTCCCGACTCTGCCTTTCATAATTTTTCGGACATCCATGAGATGAGAAAAAAGATGCAGGAACAATTGGAGCATTTTCTTAATCAGGACAGTTCGGGAAACAACCAGTTTCACCATCCATTTTTCAACGAAGATTTCTTTAATGATGATTTTTTCGATCCTCAATCCTTCAATAATGATTTTTTCTCCCGTGATTCCAGTCACAATGATATTCTTCAAAAAATGGAGAAAATAATGGAAGAGCACATGTATTTTTCCAAGGGACACAATGAAAAGATGGATCGAAATCTTGACTCATTGCACAATGATTTTATGAAAAAGCAAAAAAGATATTTTCAACAAAGAGATTCTATATATTGGAAGCATCGGAACGATAAAAGTAAATCTATCGATTTGTAATCCTTGCAGCAAGAATAGTTCCTTTACAAGAAAATGCTTAATCGGCAGTTATATCTAACAAATGTTGCCGATAAGCAGAAAATAATTTGGATTTTGAAACAAATCCTACGTATTTTCCCTGATCCAAAACTGGTAAATTCCAGGCTCCTGTTTCCTTAAATTTGGCCAACACATTTTCCATTGAATCGGTAAGAGATATTGATGCCGGAGGCATAATCATTAAACTACTAATGGGTGTAGAATACAATTCATCATTAAACATGATTTCACGAACTTCATCGAGCAAAATGATCCCGATTAAATAACCTTCTTCGGTAAGCACTGGAAATATATTCCTCTTCGATTTGGATATCACTTTCACCAGATCACCTAAATTCCCATCTTCCGAAATGCTTATTAAATCCGTTTCAATCACTTTTGACAGTTGCATAAAACGTAAAACAGCCAAATCCTTATTGTGAGTAATCAACTCTCCTCTTTTAGCCAACTGTGCAGTAATAATCGACTCTTTTTGCAAACTTTTTACAGTAATAAAAGAAATAGTAGTTGACAACATCAGTGGAACAATGAGCTCATATCCACTCGTTATTTCTGCTATCAAAAAGATTCCCGTTAATGGCGCATGTAAAACGCCACCAAGAACACTGGCCATACCAACCAATGTGAAATTACTCTCTGAAAGTGGCTCCCCCAACTCGAAATGATTGTATACAAATACAAACAAAAAGCCCAGCATCGCTCCTGTAAACACCGAAGGAGCAAAAATCCCGCCTATTCCACCTGCACCTAAAGTAATTGAGGCTGCAATCACTTTAAAAAAAACCAAAGCTCCGATAAAAATAACTACCATATACCAAACATCAGTATAATCCTCAAATAAACTTGAACGAAAAACCTCTGCAAGATTCCCACCCACCAATGCTTTTACTGTGTTATAGCCTTCTCCATATAAAGCGGGAAAATAAAATATGAGTATTCCTAAAGAAAGTCCTCCAATCAGCATTCTGTGTCTCAGAAACTTAAATTGTTCAAATCGTTTTTCAATCCAAAGAAATGTTTTGGTGAAGTAAACAGAAATAAGTCCTGAGAGAATGCCCAGTAAAATAAAAAAGGGAATATCCCGTATCACAAAAGGATGAATGATAGCAAACTCAATCAATATATCCTCATCAAAAAAAAGCTTTGTTGTTATTGCCCCGCTAACCGAGGCCATTAGTAAGGGGATTAAGGAAAACCGCGACAAATCGATTAATAATACCTCCAAAGCAAATACAATGGCTGCAATAGGAGTATTAAAAATAGCTGCAATTGCTCCCGATGCACCACAAGCCAACATCAAAGTAATTTCTTTGTAGTTTAAATGAAAATTACGCCCCATATTCGATCCGATAGCCGCTCCCGAAGAAATGATTGGAGACTCAAGACCGATACTACCTCCAAATCCTGCAGTGATAATGGCTCCAATAACGGATGAATAGGTTTTGTGCAATTTAACAATACTATTTCTTTTTGATATTGCATGTAATAGTGATGTGAGATTGTGTTTTGCGAGATCGCGAAGAATGTATTTTCTGAATACCAAAGTAAGGCCAACCCCAATCATCGGGTACAGAAAAAACAAATAATTCTGATAACTCCAATTGATTCCTTCCAGCAAAAACTCACGCCCGCGATAGACTGCTGTTTTCAATACAAGTGCAGTCATTCCGGAAGCAATACCGATAAGTACGCTCAGAATTAAAATAAAACTCCGATTGTTGATGTGACGTAGTCTCCATATTAGAAACCGGCGCCATCGCGTGTTTCCGATCATGAAATTCAATTGGTTTAGTCCTAATTTAATAAATTGAATCTTAATATCAGTTATTTACAAAAAAAGAAAAGTCCATTTCGCAATTGCAAAATGGACCTTAACAAATCTAATAACCAATCGTAAATATCTATTCATCCGAGAAATGCACCAAAACTCTTCTGTAGACATTGAATATTTTCGCTTTTGAGACAAACCCCAAATATTTTTCATTCTGTACAACCGGAAGGTTCCAGGCTCCTGTTTCTTCAAATTTTCGCATCACCTTATCCATAGGAGCATCAACATCCAAAATTGCAGGCGGCATAATCATTAAACTCCACACGTATGTATCATCGTACATCTCAGGATTAAACATGATGTCTCTGATATCATCCAACAACACTATTCCCAACAATTTCTCATCCTCATCAACTACAGGGAAAATATTCCGTTGTGAATGCGAAATAATCTTCACTAATTCTCCTAAAGTTGCGTTCGGATTCACTCGTTTCAAATCCGTCTCGATCACCTTACCCATTTTCATAAGTGTAAGAACCGCTTTGTCCTTATTATGGGTAATCAGCTCGCCGCGTTTTGCCAATCGTTTGGTGTAAATTGAATGTGGCTCAAAATACATGATTGTAAGATAAGCTATGGTTGCTGTAATCATGATTGGTACAAACAATGCGTAGCCACCGGTGATTTCAACAATAAGAAATATTGCTGTAAGAGGCGCGTGCATAACACCTGCCATCATCCCTGCCATCCCGATAAGGGTAAAATTGCTTTCGGAAAGCTTAATAAAATTAAATCCGTTAATTACCCGGGCCACAAAAAATCCAGCAACAGCTCCCAAAAATAAAGAAGGAGCAAAAATACCTCCAACCCCTCCACTACCTGTAGTAACAGTTGAGGCAATCACCTTAAAACCAATAACCAGCACAACATATCCTAACAACAGCCAATAATTGTCTTTCAGAAAATAGAATATACTATTATTTACTAAATCAGTATGATTGCCATTCAGCAAAGATTGAATGGTATTATAACCTTCTCCATAAAGCGGAGGAAATAAGAAAATCATTATCCCCAGTAAAATACCTCCAACAACCATTTTTCGATAACAGTTGGTAATCTTCCCAAATATAGATTCCAGATACATTGAAAAGCGGGTAAAATAAAGAGAAACCAAACCTGCGAAAACACCTAAAATAATATAGTAAGGAATATTATTAATCACAAAAGGGGTTGTAACATCGTAGCTTAACAAGACAGCTTTTCCCATAAAAAAGTAGGTAACACTGGCTCCGGTAATTGATGAAATTAAAAGAGGAATTAAAGAAGCCATGGTTAAATCAAGCATGAGAACTTCCAATGTGAAAATCATTCCAGCCATAGGGGCTTTAAAAATACCGCCAATTGCACCTGCCGCGCCACATCCTATCATTAAAGTTACAATTTTGTAATTCATGTGGAATAAGCGAGCCAGATTCGAACCAATGGATGCTCCTGTAAGTACTACCGGTGCCTCAGCTCCAACCGATCCTCCAAAACCAATTGTTAAAGTACTGGCGATAATTGAAGAGTAGTTGTTATGAGATTTTATCTGAGAATTCTTCTTCGAAATTGCGTACAGGATCCGCGACACACCATGACCAATATTATCCTTAACAAAGAACTTCACGAACAAAACAGTCAATAAAATTCCAATTGCCGGATAAGCCAAATACAGTAGATTGGCTGAATCAACATGCAATCGATGCGTTAAAAAATGGTGGGTAAAATGAATTGCATTCTTTAACAGAAGCGCAGCCAAACCACTTACAAGACCCACTAAAAAACTTAAAAGTAGAACGAACTGTCGTTCCTTGATGTTCTTCACTCTCCAAATTAAAAACCGGGAAAGCAAGCTTTTATTCTTCATTTCTAAAAAATCAACGTTTATGTCTAACGACATTATTAATACGTATTGGTCGGATGGCTGAAGAAGTCAGGCGACCCTATAGAGAATTACATAAAAAAATCCAGCGACTTCATTAATCTTATGTATCCCATTGAGTATCTGAACTTATTAGACTATACATTTATATAACAGCTCTTCAAACGGAGTGCAAAAGTAACAGATAATTAGTAAGGAGAAAACCTTTTGACAGGAAATTTTATAAACTTTTCCCAATACAAATTAAACCACTGACAATCAGAACAAATAAAGCAAACGTTTGTTATATCACAGTATAAGAAACGAACTTAGTTTTCGATTTTATTAGTCTTCTGAAAAGTGCTTTAACATACGACGGTAAGTAGAAAAAATCTGTGCCCTCGATACGCACCCACAATACTTACCTTCATTAAGAACAACTAAGTTAAATTTATCGGAATACTGATACTTACTGGCCACATCAGCCATCGACTCGTCGTGCTGAATAACAACCTCAGGAACAACCATCAAATCCCGAACAAATACGTCATCATACTTCTCCGGCTGAAACATGATCTCCCGGATATCATCCAGTTTTACAATGCCTTGAAAATTATTAGCTTCATCAATTACAATAAATATGTTTCGATGTGCTTTAGCAATAATTTTCACCAATTCACCTAATGTGGCATCTGAATTTACGGTACTAAAGTCTTTCTCAATTAATCTGGTAACACGCATCAACGACAGCACATTCTGGTCTTTATCATGTGTCATCAACTCCTTGCGTTTGGCTAACTGTATTGTATAAACAGAATGTGTTTCGAAGGTTTTTACGGTAGCATAAGAAACCGTAGCTGTAATCATCAGAGGAACAAACAATTGATATCCTCCTGATATATCGGCAATCAAAAATAATCCGGTTAACGGTGCATGCAATACTCCTGCGATCATTCCTGCCATACCAATAAGAGCAAAATTATTAACCTCTAAATTCCGTAGTCCCAGATGCTGCACAAGTTTAGCAAACAAAACTCCAGCATTAACGCCCATGAACAGTGTTGGTGCGAAAATACCACCTATACCACCTGCTCCAAAAGTAATTGAAGAAGCAATTACTTTAAAAAATATCACAATGACCAACAAAACAATAATCATCCAAAAGCTATCCTGAAAAGAATAGAAAAATGAATTGTTATACAGATAAGAGTAATTTCCAGACAGAGAGGAATTTATCGCATCGTAACCTTCACCAAATAAAGAAGGAAAAAAGAAGATAATAACTCCAAGTGATAATCCTCCAAAAATTAATCTCTTATAAATCGAATCAATCTTCTCAAAAATACCATGTATAAACATGTAACACTTTGTAAAATAAGTGGCAATCAGACCGGTGAAAATCCCCAAAACAATGTAGTAAGGTAAATCCGACATAATGAACCCGTTTTGCACCTTAAAAGGATACAAAACATCCATTCCCAGAAAGAAATAAGAGGTGATAATAGCTGATGCAGATGCTAACAAAAGCGGGACTAAAGACCACATGGTAAGATCAAGCATAATTACTTCCAAAGCAAAAACAATTGCGGCAATCGGCGCTTTAAATATGGCAGCCATTGCTCCCGCACAGGCACACCCCAAAAGCAATGTAATATGCTTGTAATTTAAGTGAAATAAACGGCCAATATTTGAACCAAGAGCAGCTCCGGTCGCCACGGTTGGTCCTTCCAAACCAACAGAACCACCAAATCCAACTGTTAGAGCCGATGTTACAACCGATGAGAACATATTGTGCCGGCTAATTTGAGCATTGGATTTTGAAATGCCATACAGTACATTAGGTATACCGTGCCGAACCGGACGTCTGATTACATATTTTATAAATAAAACAGCCATTAAAATTCCAATAGTGGGATAAATCACGTACAGAATATTTTCATATTCCGGAGAGGCATTACGGTGAAGAAGAGAACTTATAAAATGCACAGAATTTTTAATAATTACTGCTGCTATTCCTGATGTTACACCAATAATAATGGCTAACATTGAAATAAACTGACGATTATTTATGTGCTTTAAACGCCAAACTAAAAAACGACCTAATAATGATTTTTTTTTCACCCTAAAATTTAAATAAAACCAATCTCACGATTCCAACGCAACCAATTGCCAATCGTTCACCAAATTCCTTCATTCGAAGCTTAAAATAAAGAATATCTTCCTTAAGATACAAGAAGCAACTCCCTAATCGAAAAAATAATCCAATGTAATCTGATATATATAATAGATCTAAAGAACATCTGTCAGATCATATTACTACGTTCAAAAGAGTAACAAGTTGAATAGGTATGCTTAAAATCATACTTCCACGTCTTATTCTTATCAAGAATTTTTCTAAATTTGCATCATCACCGATTCATACTTAACAGACACAAGCATACAATCTTTGTTCTTGTGTCTTTTTTTGATTGAATAACATTAGATTTTAAAGAAAATGACAAATCGAATAACATCTCTTTTCAATATTAAATACCCAATTATTCAAGGGGGAATGGTTTGGTGCTCAGGTTGGAAGTTGGCAACGGCTGTTAGTAATGCCGGAGGATTAGGTTTAATTGGTGCCGGATCGATGCACCCTGATACATTTCAGAAGCACATTCAGAAAGCAAAAGCTGCAACCAACAAACCATTTGGTGTTAACGTTCCATTACTTTATCCTGAAATGGATAAGATCATGAACATCATTGTAAAAGAAGGTGTTAAAATTGTATTTACATCGGCAGGAAGCCCTAAAAAATGGACTCCTTTTTTAAAAGAACATGATATTACGGTGGTGCATGTTGTATCAAGTGCTTTTTTTGCAAAAAAATGCGAAGAAGCTGGTGTTGATGCAGTTGTTGCTGAAGGTTTTGAAGCTGGAGGACATAACGGAAGAGAGGAAACAACTACAATGACATTAATTCCTTCGGTTCGAAAAGCCACTCAATTGCCTTTGATTGCGGCTGGTGGAATTGGATCCGGAGAAAGCATGTTATCTGCAATGATATTAGGAGCTGATGGCGTTCAAATGGGAACCCGTTTTGCTATTTCTGAAGAATCATCGGCTCACGAAAATTTTAAAAAATCGGTACTGGAACTAGGTGAAGGCGGAACAAAACTGGCTTTGAAAAAATTAGCCCCTACTCGTTTGGTTAAAAATAATTTTTTCAATCAAGTGAATGAAGCGGAGTGCAGAGGTGCATCTCCGGAAGAAATGAAGGAAATTTTAGGAAAAGGCCGCGCTAAAAGTGGCATGTTTGAAGGAAATTTGGATGACGGAGAATTGGAGATTGGGCAGGTTTCAGCACTAATCACTAAAATCCAAACCGTTTCTGAAATTATATCCCAAATAGAACAGGAATATCAAGAGAGTCTGGCTCAATTACAATCCAATAAATATAAATTTTAAGGCGTATCCATTCTTAAATTACACAGAAGAAACTATGATTGAATTTGATAAATTTACACTTAAGAATGGCTTGCGGGTAATTGTGCATCGCGATGAAACCACTCCAATGGCTGCCGTAAATATATTATACAATATTGGAGCAAAAGATGAAAATCCTGAAAGAACCGGATTTGCTCACCTTTTTGAACACCTCATGTTTGGAGGATCGATAAATATTCCAAATTATGACGAACCCCTGCAAATGGTAGGAGGCGACAACAATGCATGGACCAATAATGACATCACTAACTACTACCTTACTGTTCCAAAAGCAAATTTAGAAACCGCTTTTTGGTTGGAATCCGACAGAATGCTGAGTCTTGCTTTCAGCGAAAAAAGTCTGGAAGTGCAGCGAAGTGTAGTCATTGAAGAATTTAAACAACGATATTTCAATCAGCCTTACGGCGATGTTTGGTTACACCTTCGCCCTTTGGCCTATAAAGAACATCCATACCAGTGGCCTACAATTGGAAAATCTATCGATCACATTGAAAAAGCTACCTTAGAAGAAGTTAAAGATTTCTTTTTTCACCATTATGCACCCAATAATGCCATTATGGTAGTTGCAGGAAATGTGGATACTCAACAAGTTAAAGAACTATCGGAAAAATGGTTTGGCCCAATTGAACGAAGAGAAATTCAAGAAAGAAATCTTCCTGTTGAACCAACTCAAAATGAATTTCGGAGCAAACGAATCGAAAGTAACGTACCATTCGATGCAATCTATATGGCCTTTCATATGGGAAAAAGAATGGACGAGGATTTCTATATCATTGATTTGGTTTCGGATGTTTTGTCAAACGGGCAATCGTCACGTATTTTTCAATCTTTGGTAAAAGAAAAGAATTTATTCTCTTCCATCGACGCTTATATTACAGGTGAATTTGAACCTGGATTGTTTCTGATATCAGGAAAACTGGTTGAAGGTGTAGCCATGGAAACAGCAGAAGCTGCCATTTGGGAAGAACTGAATAAAATGGCCACAACAAAAGTTGATGAGTACGAACTTCAGAAAGTAAAAAATAAGGTGGAGTCAAGCTTAGTATTTTCAGAAATCAGCTATTTAAACAAGGCTATGAACTTGGCTACTCATGAATTACTAGGTGATGCCGACGACATTAATAAAGAAGTGGAAAAATATCAGAAAGTAAGTGTTGCTGACATTTTAAACAGTTCCGCTAAAATTTTCAGAAAAGAAAATTGCTCTACACTTTATTACTACTCAAAAAAATAGGAATGGAAAATTTATATAGAAACACAGCTCCCGAATTCAAAACAGTAGATAGCGTTGAAATTCTGCCCTCACTAAAACATTCGCTGAGCAACAACATTCCCGTTCACATCATTAATGGTGGCAGTCAGGATGTTGTGAAAATTGAATTTATTTTTAATGCTGGAATCTGGCAACAGAAAAAACCGCTAATTGCTACTTTAACCAACACAATGCTTAACGAGGGAACCTCCTCTTTGTCAGCATCTGATATTGCAGATAAATTTGATTTCCTTGGGGCTCACATTGGATTTTCGGCGAGCAAACATGATGCAAGTGTTACTCTGTACAGCCTAAAAAAACATTTTTCCGAAACTCTTGCTTTAATTTCGGATCTAATCAAGAATTCCATTTTTCCCGAGAAAGAATTCAAAACAATTTTAACTAATAAAAAACAGCAATATCAAATTGATCATCAAAAAACAAATGTTTTAGCTAAAGAAAAATTCACAGAGATGATTTATGGAAAAAATCATCCTTATGCAAACATTTATGATAGTAGTGAATTTGACAATTGCAGTCTGCAGGATGTTAAAGAATTTTACAAAGAACATTACACGCCCAACAACTGCCATATTATAATAGCTGGTAAGGTGGATGATAATGTACTATCTGAGGTTGAAGATTTATTTGGTGAAAATAAATGGACAAATCAAAGTGCGTCAATTGATTTCGACCATAAAATAATAAGTTCAAAAGAAAAGTCAGCCTTCGTATGCAAAGATGATGCTGTTCAATCGACAATCCGAATTGGCCGCAAATTGTTCACGAAAACTCACCCAGATCATACGGGAATGCAACTTTTAAATTTAATATTAGGAGGCTATTTTGGATCACGGTTGATGCAAAACATTAGAGAAGAAAAGGGATATACCTACGGAATCAACTCTATCCTGATCTCACATCTAAAAGATGGCCATTTTACCATTGTTACTGAGGTTGGCGCTGAGGTTTGTAAGGCTGCAGTTCAAGAAATATTCATCGAAATTAAGCGGTTAAGAGAAGAATTGATCCCCGAAGATGAGTTGACATTAGTGAAAAATTATATTTCAGGTGAATTGCTTCGAAATTTAGACAGTCCTTTTGCCTTGTCGGATGGATTAAAAGGAAATTTACCTTTTGGATTAGACAATACATATTTTGCCCAGTTTATTAAGGATTTGAAAGCCGTTACTGCAAAAAAAATAATGGAATTGGCGAATGAGTATTTACAGCTTGATGATATTTACCTTATAGTCTGCGGACCGAAGGAATGCGAAGAAGCCGTTACTTTTCCAAATTAATTCTTTTTTTACCAAACTGGATAATATTTCAGTTTAATGGATGGTAATTTGTTGTGAAAATTCGCATATTAATGATTACCTGTTAAAAAAAGGTAAACAAGTCCTACATATAGTATCTTAAAATTATAAGATTTTGCTACTTTTAATCGTAGCAACAATATATACAGAACAAAGGGGTTTTTATGAGTAGTGAAACCGAAAAAGACAAACAACTAATACTTGATGCCTACGAGGAACTTTTGAAACATTGCAAAAGGAGTCGTGAGCCGGAAAGTAAACAAATGATAGACAAGGCTTTTCATTTTGCATGGGAAGCTCATAGAGAGGTGCGTCGCAAATCAGGAGAACCTTATGTTTTGCATCCAATTGCTGTAGCTCAAATTGCAGCAAAAGAAATGGGGCTTGGAACAAAATCTATTGTAGCTTCCTTACTTCATGATGTAGTTGAAGATACTGAATACACCCTTGAAGATATCCAAAATCATTTTGGTGAAAAAGTTGCCCAAATTGTTGATGGTCTGACTAAAATTTCGGATGTATTTGATCAGCAAACTTCAATGCAGGCAGAGAATTTCAGAAAAATGCTGTTAACCCTATCCGATGATCTTAGGGTAATTCTGATAAAAATGGCAGACAGACTGCACAACATGCGCACCCTGAACTCTATGCCATTGCGCAAGCAAATGAAAATTGCCGGCGAAACACTTTTTCTTTTTGCTCCTTTAGCGCATCGAATGGGATTGTATGCTATTAAATCTGAACTGGAAGATTTAAGTCTGAGATATGAACACCCGGATGACTTTGACAATATTTCCAAAAAGATAATAGAACAAGAAGAAAAACAACAAAAAATAATACAGAGCATAATTGCTCCGATTAAGGAGAAACTTAAAGAAGCAGATATTCAATGCTCCATTAAAAACCGACCAAGGTCAATTTTCTCTATATGGAATAAAATTGAAACTCAAAATACCAGTATTGAAGAAATTTACGATCTCATTTCCGTACGGGTCGTTTTTACACCCAAGGAAGGTGTTTCTGAGAAAAACCAATGTTGGAATATCTATTCCCTAATTACTGATATTTACAAACCTAAACCAGAACGTATCAGGGATTGGGTTAGTACACCGAAAGCCAACGGTTACCAGGCGCTGCACGTAACAGCCATGGGACCTCAGGGAAGGTGGGTCGAATTTCAGATAAGAACAGAGAAAATGGATGACATTGCAGAAAAAGGTTTTGCAGTTCATTCTAAATACAATACCAGTGGAGGTGGAGAGTCTGAATTAGATAAGTGGCTAAACGATGTTCGTGAAATTTTAGATAACCCGGAAGCTGACGCTATGGCTTTCCTCGACGAATTTAAATTGAATTTATTTTCAAAGGAAATTCAGGTTTTCACACCTAAAGGTCACATTCGCACTTTACCCAAAAAAGCCACAACTCTTGATTTTGCCTACGACATCCATACAGATATTGGAAATCATTGTATTGGAGCTAAAGTAAATCATCGGTTGGTGCCATTAAGCCATGAATTAAAAAGTGGTGATCAGGTGGAAATTCTAACTTCTGAAAAACAGGTACCCAAATATGAATGGATTGAATTTGTAATTACTGCCCGGGCAAAGTCTAAAATTAAATCTGCCTTTAAAAAAGAAAGAAAAGAATACACTTTAAAAGGTGCCAGAATGATAGAAGATCAATTATCTGACAGCGGTCTTCTCCTAAATGCGAAAGCATTTCGAAAAATGCTGGAGCACTATAAACTTTCGAATAAAGAAGAATTATTTTATAAAATTGGTATCGGAAACATCAACATCAACGAAATTGATGGTGTTGTTCGAAAAAAATCAAAAAGTAAATTCATTAAGTACTGGAAACTTCAGTTTTTTGGCAATTCAGAGGAAAATGAGGACGAAGAAATCCTTGAAACTCCTAATGCAAAACCTGAACTTGATAAAAAGAAAACTCTTATGCTTACAGAATTGGCAGCTAATGAGAGTTATAAAATTGCAGCCTGCTGCAAACCAATACCTGGAGACGAAGTTCTTGGCTATCTGGATATGGCTAATAATGTAACCATACACAAAAGGAAATGCCCCAACGCATTAAAATTAATGTCAAGTCAGGGCGATCGGATTCTTGCTGCAGATTGGACCAGTCATAGATTAATGTCTTTTCTCGCCATTATTGAATTGACAGGAATTGATAAAATTGGCATTGTTAATGAAGTTACCAATGTTATCTCAAAAGATCATGATGTAAATATGCGATCGCTGCACTTTGAAAGCCATGATGGTGTGTTTGAGGGCTTAATCCATCTCTATGTTCACAATACTGAAGATCTTAACAATTTAATTATGAAACTTATCAAGATCAAAGGTCTTGATAATGTGAAACGTATCGAAAATATTGAAGAATACAGCTAAATTAAAATTTATTCTAAATAAGCTTTCAGTTCTAAAAAAAATCACTATTTTAGACCCATTATTTTAAATTAGATTAGATAACACCTAGGTTATTTTTTGATATGAGCAACGAAGACACTAAAGAAATTGTTAAGAAGATGTTTACAGAATATCTTCAGAAAAAGGGACATCGAAAGACTCCGGAAAGATACGCAATACTAGATGAGATATATTCCCGGGAAGGTCACTTCGATATTGAATCTCTTTATATCTTTATGAAAAATAAAAACTATCGTGTCAGTAGAGCAACACTTTACAATACTATAGATCTTCTTTTAGATTGTAAATTGGTAGTTAAGCACCAATTTGGTAAAAATATCGCTCAGTTCGAAAAAGCATATGACAGCAACAAACACGATCATTTGATTTGTACCCGTTGTGGAAAAGTTCTTGAATTTTGCGACACCCGTTTAGAAGATGTTCGTAAAAATGTTTCTGATGATATGGACTTCAAAGTTTCTCATCATTCCTTATATATCTACGGAATTTGCCAGGAATGTCGAAAATTAGAAAACAACTAAGTTTATCAACAATCAATATCTTTCAAAAACCTCTTTAAATAAGAGGTTTTTTTATGCCCAAAAATGACTTATCAACAAGACCTGTTTTCAACTGCCCTAAATAAAAATATTTATTACCTTTGACTGTTAAAACTTGCAAGCATTCTTCAAGATTTAACAGCGTAGCCGAACCAATTTTATAAATCCAATCATAATTGGTTTGGATAATTACTTGTTAAGATTTACTATCAAATTATTAGACAGATGAAAGTTGATGTACTTTTAGGCCTCCAATGGGGAGATGAAGGTAAAGGAAAAGTTGTGGATGTACTAACCCCAAAGTACAATTTTATCACCCGTTTTCAGGGTGGCCCCAACGCAGGACACACTTTGGAATTTAATGAAATAAAGCACGTTCTGCATACAATTCCTTCCGGTATCTTCCGCGATGATAAGATTAACGTTATTGGAAATGGTGTTGTTATCGACCCGGTCATTTTCAAGAAAGAAATTGAAGGAATAAAAAAACTTGGAATCAATCTATCCAAAACCTTATTTATTTCGAAGAAGGCTCATTTAATTTTACCTTCTCACAGAATTCTTGATGCGGCATCTGAAGCGGCTAAAGGAAAATCAAAAATTGGATCAACCCTTAAAGGAATTGGGCCAACCTATATGGACAAAACCGGAAGAAACGGTTTGCGTGTAGGAGATATCAAATTAAACTTCAAAGAAAAATACGACTCGTTAGTTGACAAGCACCGTTTAATGCTTGACAAACTTTATGAGTTTGATTACGACATTTCTGAATACGAAACCGAATGGTTTGAAGGCATTAAAGTTTTAGCTGAATTTCAGTTAATCGACAGTGAACAATTTCTTAATGATGCCCTTAAAGATGGTAAATCAATTCTTGCTGAAGGTGCACAGGGAACTATGCTGGATGTTGACTTTGGATCTTATCCATTTGTAACTTCATCGAACACTGTTTGTGCAGGAGCTTGTACTGGTTTAGGTATTGCACCGAATAGAATCGGCAGAGTTATTGGTATTTTTAAAGCTTATTGCACAAGAGTTGGTATGGGACCATTCCCAACTGAACTTTTTGATGCTGATGGAGATTTACTAAGAGCTAAAGGAAATGAATTCGGATCGACAACCGGTCGTGCCAGAAGATGCGGTTGGTTGGATTTGGTTGCTCTTAAATATTCGATCATGATTAACGGCGTTACTGAATTAACCATGATGAAATCGGATGTAATGGACGATTTTGATACGATTAAAATTTGTACATCTTACCTTGTAAATGGTGAAGAAGTTGAGCATGTTCCTTATGAAATGACTGACGATATCAAACCTGTTTACACAGAGTTTAAAGGTTGGAAAACTGATATGACTACCGTTACTCATGAAAATGAATTCCCTGAAGAATTCAATGCTTATATTGATTTTATTGAGGAAGAAACCGGAGTACCTGTTAAAATTGTTTCTGTTGGTCCAAACAGAGCTCAAACTATTGAAAGAATGCTTGATTAATCAGGCGATATAATAAAAGTCTGTTAAGACTCACAAAAAAAACCTGTTTGAAAATCAAACAGGTTTTTTTTAAATTCTGTAAAAACATTATTTACTTACATTTTTGATTGATCCTAAATCAGGAAAAAATTCGATACTGTAATTTTCATTCAGCAATACTTCAGCAGGCATATTCGCAATTTTTCCAAACTGTGCAATCGGCATTCTATTCTGAAATAATATTTCTTTCCCATTAGAAATAGATACATCAGCCATTCCCGGAATTCTGTAAAATATTTGCTTCTGAGGAACAATTCCAACTGTTGGAATAATTGCCAACTCTCTTGTTATCTCTAAATTTTTAAAATCAACACGAATTGGTTTTCCTCCCAAATCATTCACTCCAACCGGGCCAGCTTGCGGAGACATTCGAAAAATTACGCCGCCATTTTCTCCATTTTTAGGAGTGTATAAAAACTGAAAATTCTCTTGAAATCCAACTCTCTTGCCAACAAACAGAGATAAGTAATCATTTTCTAATTTTTCCAATTCTTTAATAATGATCTCATAAGCCTTTCCATCCGGAGGCAATACCTCATAATTTGCAGTTAATATTTTAAATCTTCTTTTTCTTAACTTAAATATCTGATGGGCCGCTTCTTCCGCTTTCTCCTCCAAAGATTTTACCAAAGCCTGCTTTTCCAGAACCGGAACTTTTACAAAAGCAGTATCCGTTTCCACCACTTTAAAAATGGTATCCTCTTTATATTTTATTATTGGATCGATTGAAAATTTCCCGTATTCTATATCAATCTTATCATCAGTAATGAAAACCGATTCTTTTTCTTCTTTCAATATCATTTTCTTCTCCAAATTAAAACCTCTGATTAATCCGGTAGGAGTCAAAGAAATTAAACTAGGCTCATAATCCACGGAAGTGGTAATTTTATGATATTCTTCAGGATCTACCTCACCATAAGAGGAAACATCAATTGATTTTAGTTCCCACTCCACTCCATCGGCAGAAACAACATCCGAAATATTCAGATATTTCTTTGCATATTCGGCGAAAGGACCTCTTTTCAAAATCGTTTTTTCTGCAGTCACATTAAGTTTTAAAACGGTTTGAGGTAATGCATACACTACTGTATTAGGAGTATCCAGCGTTTTTCTCTTTTGAGCACCAGCATACCACTGACAAGAAATTACAACAAGTAATACCAATAAAGTTCTTAGAATCATTCGGTTCATTATAATCTGAATTTTTTATTTAAAATCGGCTACTAAAACTAACGGTAATTATTACCTAACTAATATACAAAGCTTACTATTTTTTTAAATGCAACCATGCTTTTGGTAAATAGTCAATTATATCGCTGGCAGTAAGAGCCTCTACACCAACATCTACAGAAGCTAAATCGCCCGCCAAACCATGCAGATACGCTCCAATTATTGCCGCGATATGTGATGAATAGCCCTGCGATAACAAAGATAATATTATTCCAGTTAACACATCACCACTACCTGCTGTTGCCATTCCCGGATTACCTGTAGGATTAAAATAACAAGTTCCTTCCGGGCAGCAAATAGCTGTATATGCTCCTTTTAACATCAGACTTAGTCCATGTTTTTTTGCAAACTCCCGCTGCATACAATTGCGGGTATAACTATCACCGCTTTTCCCAACCAAACGTTCAAACTCCTTAACATGTGGAGTAAAAATACTTCCAAGCGGCAATTCTTCTTTTAGTTCAGGATGCTCTCCTATGATATTAATTGCATCGGCATCTATTACCATCGGAACTTTTACTTCCTTTAAAAGATCAATCATTGCCTTAAAAGAATTTTGCTTTTTATCTATTCCGGGACCAATAGCAACCGCCTTAAATTGGCTTAAATCGGGATATTCTGTAAAAATAATATCCGAACGATCGATACTAACCATAGCTTCGGGGACTGCTGTTTGCATAATTTGATATCCCAAACGCGGAATATGGGTAGTTAACAAACCAATTCCCGAACGCAAACTTGCACGGGAAGCCAGTATTGCTGCACCCATCTTCCCATAACTGCCGCTTATAAGCAAGCCATGACCGTAGGTTCCCTTATGATCAAATTTTTTCCTGGGCATCAATAAAGACTTCACAAACTCTCTACTTAATAACTTGTAAGCAGTGGGTTCTGTTTGAATTATTTCAGGATGCAACCCAATTGGCAAAACTTCCCATTCACCAACATATTCAGCATTTTCGGGAAAAAGAAATGCCAATTTGGGAAATTGAAAACTTAATGTATAATCTGCCCGGACAATTCCTCTCAAATTATTTTTAGAATTATCCTCTCCCATCAAACCCGATGGAATATCAATGGCAATAACTTTTGCATCACTGTTATTTATTGCTTTCACAACATCCAACGCCAATTCTTCCAGAGGTCTTGATAAACCCGAGCCAAAAATTGCATCAACAACTATATCATCCTTAAAAAGCCATGGCATCGATTCAATCGAAGTCATTTCATACAAATCCAATGTATTCAAATTTCTTATTCGCTCCAGATTCACCTCAGCTTCAGCCGATATCTTATCATTTATCCGAAGCACAAATACTTCAACAGCATAATTTTTATCGGCCAACATGCGTGCCAAGGCCAATCCATCACCTCCATTATTTCCCGGACCAGCAAAAATCCTGCAACTTTGAGGAGCAGGAAAATGTGAAGTAATCCATTTAAAAATTTGACCCGCGGCTCGTTCCATTAAATCGATGGAAGATATTGGTTCATGCGCTATGGTGTAGGCATCAATCTCAGCAATCTGTCTGGCAGTAAATATTTTCATTGTTATTGGGTTTTGAATCGTTAAATGATAGGTTATACAAAAGTTAATAAACAAAACATCACAATCTGATAATACCTAAATAGTTCAGTATCTAATTTAGGCTTGCTATCGCAATATCTTTTTTTGTTTAAATTCCTCATGTATTGAATGCCTTTACCAAAGATACTAAACTTTCAATAATTGAATATGCTTACGAAAACGTTTTAAATAGATTCATTCTGATAACAAATCGTCACTGTCTTCTGTTTTTTTCTATATATTTGTCAATCTTAAAACTAAAACTTTACTTTTAATTAAAAACTAACATTTATGTTTAAAGGACATCCTAAAGGACTATACGTTGCATTTTTCGCCAACTTGGGGGAGCGTTTTGGCTTCTACACCATGATGGGAATTCTGGTATATTACCTTACCGCAAAATATGGTTTATCTGCAACTAAAGCAGGTATGATTTACAGTGTTTTTTATGGCTCCATCTATGGTTTAGCTCTTGTTGGAGGTTTTCTAGCTGATAGAACTAAAAACTACAAAGGAATCATTTACATCGGGCTTATTACGATGCTGGCCGGCTATGTTTTAATGGCTATTCCAGGCTTTGGTCTTATTTTTACTGTTCTTGCTCTATTCGTAATTGCATTCGGAAATGGTTTATTCAAAGGAAATTTACAAGCTGTTGTTGGTCAACTTTACGATGACCCCAAATATTCTCATTTGAGAGATTCAGCATTTAGCGTATTCTATATGGGTATCAATGTTGGTGCTCTTTTTGCACCTAGTGCCGCTGCCGGAATCATTAACTGGTTTATAAAATCAAAAGGATTTTTACGCGATGATGCCCTACCTGCAATCATCCATAAATTTCAAGCCACTCCTTCAGATACTGGAGTTATATCTGAATTACAAACACTTGCAGATAAAGTGTCCGGAGCTCATGTTGCTGATTTATCAGACTTTGCAACAAATTACCTTTCCGCTTACGGTTCCGGTTTTAATTATGCATTTGGTGTAGCTGGACTAACAATGATTTTATCTCTTGTAATCTATACTATTTATAAGAAGTTCCTTCCTGATGTTCAAAAAGCCGATAAAGAAAAAGGCGAAGTTGTTGAAATGTCTAAAGAAGAAACAAAACAAAGACTTACAGCTTTATTCCTTGTATTTGGGGTAGTTATCTTCTTTTGGATGGCTTTTCACCAAAATGGTTTAACCATGAGTTTCTTTGCCCGTGACTACACAGTTACAAGTGTAGGACCTGCAACCTATTTAGTTTTCAATATTTGGTCTTTACTTTCAATTGTAATTGGAATACTTGCTTTAAGCTCTATATTTAACAAAGGAGCATCAGCAAAAAACAAATTAATTGGAGCTGGAGTTCTTGCTGTTTCAGTGTTTTCCACCTATTATTTTTATACTCAGAACCCTGAGGTAAATGCATTCTCTCCTGAGTTATTCCAGCATTTTAATCCAACTATGATTGTATTACTTACTCCTATTATTGTTGGAATATTTGCTTGGCTAAACAAAAGAGGCATAGAACCTTCAGCACCAAGAAAAATTGGTATTGGTATGATTATTACATCAGTAGGTTTCTTAATCCTGTTAATTGGATCTTTAGGTTTAGATCCTTTTAATGCTATGCAGGCAGACCCAAACCATCTTCGTGTTGGTACAGGTTGGTTAATTAGTACTTATTTTACTTTAACTATCGCTGAATTATTCTTGAGTCCGATGGGAATTTCTTTTGTATCAAAAGTTTCTCCTCCAAAATACCAGGGAATCATGCAAGGATGTTGGTTAGGAGCAACTGCAGTTGGAAACTTGTTCTTAGGCGTTGGCAGCTATTTATACGAACGCGTTGCGATCTGGCAAGTATGGACAATTTTCATTATTCTGTGTTTTATTGCTGCTTCTTTTATTTTCTCTATCATGAAAAAACTGGAAAAAGTTTCCTAACACGAAAATATTACATATTAGAAACCGTCTCAAATTGAGGCGGTTTTTTTATGCCTGCAGCTCTCCAATCAAATATTCGATACACCAATCAATAAAATCAAATAGAATTTTTGCATCCTATTTAAGACATAAAGGTATTTTATATTATATTTGTTCTTATTCAAAACAATTCTAAATAAAACCTCATGTTTGAGAAACTTAAAAAGCGTTGGGAGATCACCTCTAACATCCAATTGATACTTATTTTTATTGCCTTTTCGGTTACCGGAAGTCTCGCGGTTATGGTACGAAAATCTGTTTTTTCCTACTTGTCAATTGGTTCTGACACAAACCTGCTGATTAAAATTTTCATGAGCATTTTAATAATCACTCCAACCTACCAAGTGTTTTTAATTATTGTTGGTAGTTTATTGGGTCAATTTCGATTCTTTTGGAAATTTGAAAAGAAAATGCTGAGCCGTTTTATCCCTAAAAAGAAAAAACAACCTCTATCCTAGAAAAAGCGATATGGACCAAGAACACAATCACACTTACATGAATAAAGAAATAATCGCCGAAAAATTTCGCCTGCTACAAGACAGAATATGCAAAGCTATTGAAACAACCGATGGAAAAGTAAATTTTATTGAAGATACCTGGGAACGCAAAGAAGGTGGAGGCGGCAGAAGTAGAGTAATAGTGAATGGTAACATTATAGAAAAAGGTGGAGTTCAATTCTCAGCAGTTCACGGCAAATTACCAGAAAAAATCAAACACAAATTAAATCTTTCCAATTCAAATTTCTTTGCAACCGGAGTCTCACTAATAATGCATCCCGAAAATCCACACGTACCGATCGTTCATATGAATGTTCGTTACTTCGAATTAGAGGATGGTACGTTTTGGTTCGGTGGAGGAATCGATCTTACTCCTATTTATATAAATGTAGATCAAGCCAAAGATTTTCACAAAGAACTGAAAGAAGTATGCGATCGTCATCATCCGGAATATTATTCAAAATTCAAAACTTGGGCTGATGATTATTTCTTTCTTCCCTTTCGGGAGGAAACCCGCGGTATTGGAGGAATATTCTTCGATCATTTAAATGGAACAGATGGTTTTAGCAAGGAGGAAATTTTTAATTTCACAATGGATGTAGGCAATTTATTTGCACCTCTTTACTGTCGAATAATGAGCAAGAATAAGGAGGAAAGCTATTCGGAGAAAGAAAAAGACTGGCAATTGCACCGACGAGGGAGATACGCAGAATTCAACCTGGTACTTGATAAAGGAACCAAATTTGGACTGGATACCAATGGAAGAACTGAATCAATACTGGTCAGCATGCCACCCGAAGTAAAATGGACTTATCAGTACCCAATTGAAAGCGGTTCCAAAGAAGAGTTAACACTTTCTCTTCTAAAAAAAGGAATTAATTGGGTGGAATAATTACAATCCTGTTTATACCAATTTAATTTCAAAATAGACTTTAATTAAAATGAATGAATTTTTAGCTGTATCGAGGCAAAAAAGTAAAGCATAGCCATGTTACGATGCATCTTTTTTAACGAAGATATAGCTGAAAAGAAACATTTTATAAGGCATGTTTTGATGTTAATTTGGTATTACTTACCAAATCAAAAAACAATTCGCTGTTTGATTTGTTTAGAAGTAGAAGAAAATTTTTATTACTTTAAACTGGAAAACAGCTAAGCACTCCTTTTTTATCTCAATAATCAACACGAACACTATGTCAAAAAAAACGACTGTTTTACTACTCAATTTAGGAACACCAAAAAGTCCTGATGTATCTGATGTTCGCACCTATCTTTTCGAATTCCTAAACGACCCGAGAGTAATTGACATTCCCTGGTTGTTACGGAAAATATTAGTAAACCTTATTATCGTTCCTTTTCGGGCAAAAGGTTCATCAAAAATCTACAAAAAATTGTGGACCAAAGAAGGTTCTCCATTGATGATTTACGGAGAAAAAGTAAAAGACTTGCTTCAAAAGCAACTGGATTCCAATTTTACTGTAGAGATGGCCATGCGCTATCAGCAACCTTCGATGAAGAGCGTTTTGGATAAAATACAAAAGGATATGCCTCAGAAGTTGATTATCCTTCCAATGTATCCTCAATATGCTTCCTCATCAACAGGTTCTACCTTCCAGAAGGCTATGGAAATTATCAAATCCTGGGAAGTAATTCCTGAAGTTAAATTTGTAAACCAATTCTTCGACCATGAAGGATACCTTGATACTATTGCTGAAAATGCCAAAATGCATGATTTAAACAATTTTGATCATTTCATATTCTCTTATCATGGACTGCCAATTCGTCAAATAAACAAAGTTCATCCTAACCGGAATTGTTTTAAATGCGATTGTCACAAAAAATTTATTCCGGAAACAGATTATTATTGTTACCGTTCAACCTGCTTCGAGACCAGTCGCTTATTGGCTGAAAAATTATCTATTCCCAAAGAAAAATATACCGTTTCCTTTCAATCCCGATTGGACAAAAACTGGCTGGAACCATTCTCTGATAAAGTAGTGGAAGAAAAAGCAAAAAATGGCACTAAAAAGATACTTGTTTTCAGTCCTGCTTTTGTTGCTGATTGCTTAGAGACAACTGTAGAAATTGGAATGGAATACCGAGAAATTTTCGAGGAAAACGGTGGCGAAAAATTAGCCTTGGTTGAGAGCCTAAACGATCATCCGAAGTGGATTGCCACCTTGAAGGATTTGGTAATTAATTCATAACCTCAAATAATTAATTCGCCTAAGAAGCTGTTCAAATTTATTTTTAGAAAGTAAAACCCTCGAAAGCCAGAAGCAATAAGCATTTTGCAGAGAAACATCAAAAATAAGTCGTTATTATTTGTTAATACCTCCACCAAAGGCTTAGGCAAGTCATTATAATACGTTAACGGCTTCGTTAAATGAAAAAATCGCAATTATAATTTTATAAAAGCGAGGGCAATACATTAGGCAGGTAATTATTAGTTGTTAATACCAATTTAATTTCAAAAGTATTTTTAGAAGCTGTTTAAATTTATTTATAGAAATTTTTATCGAAGAAAAAAGACTCAGAATAAGGCAAATTTGATGCGAATAGTGGTTCTTGATCTTTTTGGCTTATGAAAAGCTAAAGAATAAATTTTTAAATAGTTTCTAATTTTAAGCCCGATCAATTGTTGTTTCCCAAAAATACATTGGAGGATTACACTCCTTGAAACCTTCCGAAAGGTAAAGATTTTGAGCTGTTTGATTGTCGTTTCGAACCTCTAAGGTTATTTTGCAGCAATCCTTCTTCCGGGCAATGGCTTTAACAGATTGCATTAAGAATCGCCCTACACCTTTCCCCCTGTAATCAGGTAAAACTATTAAGTCATGAATGTTTATGAGAGAAGACATCTTAAACGTTGAAAAATTCACAAAGCAATTCGCCAAAGCAATATATTTATTCTCATTTATCACCAACACACCAATATAATTAGCCTGTTTTTGCAATCCACGTACTAATTCTTTGAAAGAATCGACGTGCAATGGCTTTTCACATCCCATCCGATCCAACATATACGCATTCATTAAATTGAACAATGCAGCCTGATGATCCGAATCATCAAGATTCAGCTCTACAAAGGAAAAAGGAAGTGTTGTCATGTTTTTCGGTTTGCAAAAGCATTTACAGTTTGGAAATCTATTTTAAAATTACACTTTAAAACGCCAGGTTTCAATCTCATATTTTTTTACTCTTGTCCCCAGCATTCTCTCTGTAATACAAAGCAATTCAGCCGCTTTTGTCACATTCCCGGCCGTAGTCGTGAGTGCATCCCGAATCAATTGTTTTTCAAGCTGCTCAACCACAACCATCATTCCACCTTCCATTACACTGTTTGTTGAATCGGCAGTTTGAAGAGTTGGAGGTAAATCGTAACTATGAATAACATTATCTTTCGTCATTATGCACGATCGCTCAATTACATTCTCCAGTTCCCGAATATTTCCAGGCCAACGATGAACCATCAACATATTTATTGCAGATGTTGTAATTCTTTTAATTTGAAAATTATTCTTTCGATTAAATTTATCGATAAAATGATCAACCAAAATTGGAATATCATCTCTTCTGTGTCGTAAAGGAGGAATAAATATTGGAAAAACATTAATTCTGTAATAGAAATCTTCTCTAAAATCACCATTCTCAATTAGCTCCTCCAAATTACGGTTTGTTGCTGCCACTATTCGCACATCAACCTTAATGGTTTTAGAACCACCCACACGTTCAAACTCTCTTTCCTGCAGAACCCGTAACAATTTTACTTGCGTAGATAAAGGCAAATCACCTATTTCATCCAAAAATATTGTTCCCCCATCGGCTAATTCAAATCTCCCCTTTCGCATTTGATCAGCTCCTGTATATGCACCTTTCTCATGTCCAAAAAGTTCACTTTCAATTAAACTTTCCGGCAATGCAGAACAATTTACTTTAATTAGTTTACGATCCTTTTGTTTGCTTTTGGCATGTATTTCCTCAGCAAATAGTTCTTTTCCAATCCCACTTTCGCCACGTAACAAAACCGTGCTGTTTGTTTGGGCCACCCGATTCACCAATGCATACAAATCACACATTTTGCCTGAGTTACCAATAATATTATGCGGTTTTTGGCTATCGAGCTGACTTTGCAATTCTCTGTTTTGTTCTCGTAATGCTTCTAATTCTTCAAGCTTAGCTTGCTTGTATCGGGCCGTTTTTGCAATCATCGATCCAACAATACTCAATAGCTGAATATCCTCATTAACAGAAATGTTGGAATTGTAAATTCTCACAACACTTAAGGCTCCGGTTACAACATTATCAAGCAAAAGCGGCACACAAATAAAAGTTAACTCGTGTCCGTCTTTTGTAAGTTCCGTTTTAATTTTGTTGATAAAAAGTTTCGATTTTGATATTTCAGAAATAACAACAGGCCTGGCCAATTCAACAACCTTACCTATAATTCCTTCACCCAAATCGTACTTTCCCCTTGCTTGCTGCGATGCACTTAATCCATAGGCAGCCTCAATCATCATCCGGTTTGTTTGCCGATTAAAAATCGTGATAAAACTTCTTTCGGCATTCAAATGTTTCACCAAACAAGCTAATATCGGAGATAAATCCTTTTTTAATTCATTACTGTTCAAAAGTCTTTGGCTTATATCGAAAAGAAGAGACATTTCATTAAAACCATAACATTCGTCGCCTGCTTTTTTGCATTTTAAACTCATAAGCGAATATTTAAGGGGGTACATCTGCAAAATTATAAAAAAAGCAACAACACCCCCATAAAATACACAATTCATTTAATAATTTATATTTATTACAAATCATACCCTATTAAAAATACAGTTTGATGCAAATAAAAATACATTAAAAACCAATACACCCCCATTTAAACAATTCCCATCACTTACAAAACCATTTTATTACAGTTTGAATCCTCAATTCAACATCGTGTTTAAAATACATTTCTGTATGAATCAAATAATCAAACAGATCGAAATCCCTTACTGAACCAACGATTACACACTTAAATTCAAATATGTACTCCAAAACCATATTTCCTACAAATTTGTAGGAAATCGAAGTGTCTGCAATGCAAAACAAATACGGATAAAGAAACAATAAACACCTCTACAACAAACACTTAAACACCACAAGAGACCAGGAGAAACGAAACTAAAAAAGCAAATGGTACGCTTTATGAATACGGCTTGGCAACTATTAACCCAAATAAAAATAACAGACATGAGAAAAATTGCCATTTACGGAAAAGGTGGAATTGGAAAATCAACTACAACCCAAAACACTGTAGCAGGTCTAGTTGAAGCTGGAAAAAACATCATGGTTGTTGGATGTGATCCCAAAGCCGACTCCACAAGATTATTATTAGGAGGATTAGCTCAAAAAACAGTTCTTGACACACTGCGTGAAGAAGGAGAAGACGTTGATTTGGATGATATTGTTCGTCCTGGTTACGGTGGAGTAAGATGTGTTGAATCAGGAGGACCTGAACCAGGAGTTGGCTGCGCCGGTCGTGGAATTATTACTTCAATTAATATGTTGGAACAGCTGGGTGCCTGGGACGACAAATACGAAATAGACTACACATTCTACGATGTTCTTGGAGATGTGGTTTGCGGCGGTTTCGCAATGCCAATCCGTGAAGGAAAAGCGGAAGAAATTTACATTGTTGTTTCCGGTGAAATGATGGCCATGTATGCCGCAAACAATATCTGTAAAGGAATTCAAAAATATGCACAGAATGGAGTTGTTCGTTTGGGAGGTTTAATTTGCAACTCTCGTAATGTTGATCACGAAAGTGATATGATTGAAGAATTGGCACGAAAATTAGGCACACAAATGATTCACTTCGTTCCTCGTGACAATGTTGTTCAAAGAGCTGAAATTCATCGCAAAACAGTGATTGAATATGAACCGGAACATGGACAGGCCGATGAATACCGTAAATTATCCAATGCCATAAATGACAATGAAATGTTTGTAATTCCAACGCCATTGGAAATGGAAGAATTGGAAAAACTTCTAATCGATTTTGGTATTGACGCCTAACAAATCTTACCCAAATTAATAAAACACATAATCCCAAACATTTAAAACAATACAGACTATGTTAATGATAAAAGCAATAATCCGCCCTGAAAAAACCAATAAGGTCTTAAAAGCTCTGTTTGAAGCTGGATACATCGCTGTAACAAAAATGCCTGTGGTTGGCCGCGGTAAGCAACGGGGAATCAAAATTGGTGATGTTACTTACGATGAACTGCCTAAAGAAATGCTGATGATGGTTATAAAAGATGAAGACAAAGACTTCGCCATCAATACCATTTTGGATGCTGCCCGATCCACTCCAAAAGGAGCCTTCGGTGATGGAAAAATATTCGTATCTCCTGTTGATGAAGCCTATACAATAAGCAGAGGCACCAAAGAATTATAAACCTAAAAACTCGAAGGTATGAAGTGTATAATGTCCATTATCAAGATTAACAAAATGAACAAAACCAAAAGGGCTTTACGTGATGCCGGATTTTCTTCGATGACTGCAACTGGTAGTGTATTCGGACGTGGCAAAGGCCTTTGGGATGCTAAAGTTTTAGAAGGCGTGAAGAATGATCAGCCTGAAGCATTGGAGCTTTTAGGAAAAGAGCCCAGACTTCGCCCTCAACGCCTGCTTCAAGTTGTTGTTCCGAACCATAAGGTATCAGAATGTATCGAAACAATAATCGAAGCCAATCAATCAAAAAGCCCAGGAGATGGTAAAATTTTCGTTTTGCCTGTAAATGAAGCGATACGTGTAAGAACTGCAGAAAGCGGTGATCAAGTTCTGGATAATTAAACGAAAAGCTATGGTAAAAAAATTAGATATAACACAGGGTTTGCCGGATCCATCGAAAGTGATGGATGAAATTATGGCAAAATACCCGACAAAAATTGCCAAGAAACGTCAAAAGTCATTGGTGGTTAATGATCCTGCCGAAGGAAAAGAAATTCAAGCCAACGTAAGAACCATTCCGGGAATTATTACTCAACGGGGATGTACTTACGCAGGATGTAAAGGGGTAGTATTAGGCCCAACCAGAGATATTATCAACTTGGTTCACGGGCCAATTGGCTGCAGTTTTTACGCCTGGCTTACAAGAAGAAACCAAACCAGACCTGCTGAAGGAGAAGATAACTTTATTACCTACAGTTTTTCTACCGACATACAGGATTCTAACATTGTATTTGGTGGTGAAGCTAAGCTAAAAGATGCCGTTCGAGAAGCATTCGAGATTTTTAAACCCAAAGCGATTGGTATTTTCTCAACCTGTCCTGTTGGTTTGATCGGAGATGATGTTCATTCTGTATCCCGCGAAATGAAAGAAGAATTGGGAATTAATATTTTCGGTTTTAGCTGCGAAGGATACCGAGGCGTGTCTCAGTCTGCTGGTCATCACATCGCAAACAATGGAGTATTCAAAAATGTAATTGGAAACAACAACAGAGAGCGCATCGGTAAATACCAAATTAATTTGCTTGGCGAATACAATATTGGTGGTGATGCCTTTGAATTGGAAAGATTGTTTGATGAAGCAGGAATCACTTTGCTGTCCACATTTAGTGGAAACTCTACGATCGAAAGCATGGAATACTCTCATATGGCCGATCTGAACCTGATTATGTGTCACCGCTCCATCAATTACATTGCTGAGATGATGGAAGAGAAATATGGTATTCCCTGGGTGAAAGTTAGTTTCATTGGTGCAGAAGGCAGTGCAAAAGCTCTTCGTAAAGTCGCTGAGTATTTTGATGATGCTGAGCTAAGTGCAAAAGTGGAAGAGATTATTGAGCGCGAGATGAAGAAAGTGGAAACGGTAAGAGAAGCTGTGAAAGCAAAAACAGAAGGCAAATTGGCTATGATGTTTGTTGGAGGTTCAAGAGCTCATCATTATCAGGATTTATTCACTGAAATAGGTGTAACCACAGTATCGGCAGGATATGAATTTGCTCACCGTGACGATTACGAAGGCAGAGATGTTATTCCAAGCATCAAAATTGATGCCGACACCCGAAACATTGAAGATCTGACTGTTGAGAAAGATCTTGAATTATACCGCGAAGACTTAGCTGTAAAAAAAGAAAAACTTCTTAAAAATGGTTACGAATTCAGCAACTATGACGGCATGATGCCCGAAATGAAAAAGAACTCACTGGTTATTGATGACATCAACCATTGGGAAACCGAAAAGCTGATTGAGTACTACAAACCTGATATTTTTTGTGCAGGTATTAAGGAAAAATATGTGGTACAAAAGTCAGGAGTTCCATTGAAACAACTACACAGTTACGATTACGGTGGACCCTATGCAGGTTTTGAAGGAGCAATCAATTTCTATCTGGAAATGGAGCGTATGCTTTGCACAAGAATCTGGAAAATGGTTACTACACCTTGGAAAACCGACCCTGAAATTGTTGGAAGTTTTGCCATTAACGAATAAAGGAGGACAAATAGATGTTATTAAATCATACAACAAGTAAAATAGTAGAGAGAAAGGCCTTAACGGTAAATCCGGCGAAGACCTGTCAGCCTGTTGGCGCAATGTATGCCGCATTAGGAATACACGGATGTTTGCCTCACAGTCATGGCTCACAAGGCTGCTGTTCCTATCACAGAAGTACTTTAACCCGACACTACAAAGAACCTGTAATGGCTGCAACCAGTTCATTTACCGAAGGTTCATCTGTTTTTGGCGGACAAGCAAACTTACTGCAGGCAATCACAAATATCTTTACAATATATGAACCGGATATTATTGCTGTACATTCCACATGTTTATCAGAAACAATTGGCGATGACTTAGGTCAGATTGTAAGTAAGGCTGCATCGGATGGTAAAATTCCGGAAGGAAAGCACGTGATACAGGCTCCAACCCCAAGTTATGTGGGGAGTCATGTTACTGGTTACGCCAATATGCTGGAAGGTATTGTAAAATATTTCGCTAAGAAAAGCGATAACCTTAAAAATCAGCTGAATATTCTCTCTGGTTGGGTAGAACCTTCTGATATGAGAGAATTAAAAAGGATTTTAAAACTAATGAAGGTGAAAAATGTTTTGCTTCCTGACACTTCAGATGTCTTGGATTCGCCAATGAACGGGAAATTTGAAATGTATCCCAAAGGAGGAACTACAATTCCTGAAATGGTAAGCATGGGTGACAGCCTTCATACTATTGCTTTGGGTGAATGGGCAACGGAAAAAGCAGCTATCAATCTCGACAATCAGTGTAAAGTAAAATTCAGTATGCAGGATCTGCCAATTGGCATTCAGGCAACTGACCGTTTTATTCAGTCACTGGCAAAACTTGGATCTGTTTCTGTTCCTGAATCCATTAACGATGAACGTGGACGTTTGGTTGATGTTATTACTGATATGCACCAATACCTGTATGGTAAACGTGTTGCATTATGGGGTGATCCCGATCAATTGATTCCATTAGCAGAGTTTTTGGTAGACATGGATATGAAACCAGTTTACATTGTTTCAGGAACTCCAGGTAAAACATTCGAAAAAAGAATGGAAAAGATTCTAAGCAAAAGTGTACCAGAGGCCAAATATAAAAACGGTGCCAATGCCGATATGTTTTTAATGCACCAATGGATCAAAGAAAATCCTGTGGATCTGTTAATTGGAAACACCTATGGAAAATACATTTCAAGAGATGAAAAGATTCCATTTGTAAGAATGGGCTTCCCAATTATTGACCGTATCGGACACAGTTATTTTCCAACACTAGGCTATATGGGAGGATTGAGAATTCTTGAAAAAATTCTTTCTGAACTTATGGATCAGCAGGATGCAGCCTGCCCTGAAGAATCATTCGAACTGGTAATGTAGTGATGCGATGAAATGAAGGAGGTAACTAGCTAATTTGAAAATCATACCCTTTTCTCATAATTAGGATAAAGTGTCTCACACCTCCTTCATTTTTATCATCCGGAACAAAAGAAAGTCATACTTTCTTCACTCTCAATATGAACCTGTGCCTTGCACAAATACAATTAACAACCATGGAGAGAATAATCAAAGAACGATCCACTCAGGTACACACAATAGGGACATCAGCCCACGATTTAGATTGTGAAAAGAAAAGCTTAGCCGGAAGTGTCAGCCAGCGCGCCTGTGTTTTTTGCGGCTCGCGGGTTGTACTCTATCCCATTGCCGATGCTCTGCACCTTATTCACGGCCCCATAGGTTGTGCCGCTTACACCTGGGATATCCGCGGCGCATTATCCTCCGGACCTCAATTGCACCGATTAAGTTTTTCGACCGATTTACGCGAACGCGATGTGGTTTTTGGCGGAGAACCAAAACTCTATACTGCACTTACTGAATTAATTGAAGCCTACAAACCCAAGGCTGCATTTGTCTACTCCACATGTATTGTAGGTGTTATCGGCGATGACGTTGAGGCAGTATGCCGAAAAGTATCTGCAGAACAAAAAATTGATGTACTGCCGGTTATGGCCGAAGGTTTTAAAGGCACAAAAAAAGATGGGTACAAAGCAGCCTGCGATGCTTTGGCCAAACTTGTTGGCACAGATAATGAATTTCAGGCACCTCCTTTCAGCATTAATATTTTAGGTGATTTTAATTTGGCCGGAGAGCTGTGGATGCTAAAGGAATATTACGAAAAAATTGGTGTAAACATCATTACCTGCCTTACCGGCGATGGCAGAATAAATGAAATTCGTCAGGCACACAAAGCCTCTATTAATGTGGTTCAATGCTCCGGCTCCATGATGCATCTGGCCAAAGAAATGGAAGAGAAATACGGCATTCCATTCATTAAAGTATCCTATTTTGGAATAGAAGATATGGCTGATGCCCTTTACGAAGTAGCCGGCTTTTTTAAGAATAATGAAATGCTTCAAAAAGCAAAAGATTTAGTTTCAAAAGAAATTAAAACTTTACTACCTGCTTTGGCACCATTCAAAGAAAAATTACAAGGCAAAAAGGCCGCGATTTATGTTGGTGGTGCCTTTAAGGCAATCAGTCTGGTAAAAGCACTTCGATTGATTGGGATGAAAACCGTAATGGTAGGATCGCAAACCGGAAACAAAGACGATTACAATTTGCTTAAAAAATTGTGCGATGAAGGAACCATTATTGTTGATGATTCGAACCCAAACGAACTCTCCGAATTTGTAAAAGAAAAAGGCGTTGACCTTTTTATTGGTGGCGTAAAAGAACGTCCGATTGCTTACAAATTAGGAATCGGATTCTGCGATCACAATCACGAAAGAAAAGAAGCATTAGCTGGTTTCGAAGGCATGCTAAACTTTGCAAACGAGGTTTACGCCTCGGTTACGAGTCCTGTATGGAAATTCTTTAAACGCTAACACACATGGAAAAAATCCCAACATTATCATATATCAGACCATTTGTATCAACGCGAAATGCGTGTAAACTGTGCTCACCCTTGGGTGCCTGTATTGCTATAAAGGGCATTGAAGGTTGCGTTCCTGTAATTCACGGTTCTCAAGGGTGTGCCACCTACATTCGCCGTTACATGATTAGTCATTACAAAGAGCCAGTAGATATTGCCTCTTCCAATTTTAGTGAAGAGACGACTATTTTCGGAGGAGAGGCGAATTTAAAAATTGCACTAACCAATGTTACCAATCAATATCAGCCTAAAGCAATTGGTGTTGCTACAACCTGCCTGAGCGAAACCATTGGGGAAGACGTTGCATCACAACTAAGTCACATAAGAAACGACAACACAAATTCCAATTTACCGAGTTTATTCACCGTTTCAACTCCAAGTTATCAGGGAACACACATGGACGGATTTCATGCAACCGTATTGGAAGTTGTCAAAAACTTTGCAAAAAAATTGCCGTCTGCAGACAAGATCAATTTGTTCCCCGGCTTTGTTTCGCCTGCAGACATTCGTCATCTCAAAGAAATTTTAATCGACTTTGATCTTACAACAACAATTTTACCCGATTACTCGGATACTTTGGACAACCCCGTTTGGGATCAATATTATCGTGTTCCAAAGGGAGGTACTCCAATATCAGAGCTTGAGAAAATGGGCGAAGCATACGCCTCTATTGAATTGGGTGTTTTCACAGCAGTAAAACAAGGCGGGCAAAACGGCGGAACAGAAGTTAGCGGAGCATCGTGGCTGGAAAGTGAACACAGCGTGAAAAATCACCAATGCATTTTACCCATTGGCATGAATAGCAACGATACGTTATTTGATATCCTAAGTAAAATAAGCGGGAAAGACATTCCTGTAAAATATAAAATACAGCGAGGCCGTTTACTGGATTCCTATGCCGATGGACACAAATACATTTTTGGGAAAAAGGCTGTGGTTTACGGCGAAGAAGATTTAGTACTGGGCTTGTGTTCATTTCTCGATGAAATAGGAGTTGAAGTTGTCTTGGCAGCCTCGGGAGCAAACAGCGGAAAACTTCAAAAAGAAATCATCAAACATTGTCCGGAACATGGAAAAACCATCAAAGTAATTAGTGATTCTGATTTTGAACAAATCAATGAGGCGTGCAATACAATTAAACCCGATTTTCTAATCGGAAATAGTAAGGGGAATTACATTGCCGGCAATTTTAACATCCCGCTGATAAGAGTCGGTTTCCCAATTCACGATCGAATTGGAGGACAGCGAATTACTCTTCTTGGTTATCAGGGGACTCAGGAATTATTCGACAAGGTGGTAAATGCCATGATTGAATACAAACAAAATAATTCTCCTATCGGATATAAATACATGTAAAAGAGAGCATTTACAATTAATAAAGTTAAGAAATCTCACATAAAAGCCACATCATGAAAGATTTATCAACTCATCCTTGTTTTAACAAAGACGCACATCATAAATATGCCCGGGTACATTTGCCTGTAGCCCCAACATGCAATGTAAAATGCAACTACTGCAATCGAAAATTCGATTGTGTAAACGAAAGCAGACCCGGAGTTACCAGCAGCGTTCTGTCACCCGATCAGGCATTAAGCTATCTTATTAAATTGGTAAAAATAATGCCGGAGCTTAAAGTGGTGGGAATTGCAGGACCAGGCGATCCATTTGCCAATCCTACCCAAACCATGAAAACACTTCATTTGGTTCGGGATAACTTTCCGGATATGCTGCTTTGCCTATCTACAAATGGTTTAAATGTAGCATCGTATATCGATGAATTAAAAGAGCTGGACGTATCTCATGTTACAATCACATTGAACAGTTTGCGCCCCGAAACTTTGGCAAAAGTTTACAGTTGGGTACGACACGACAAAAGAGGATATTTTGGAGCTCAAGCCGGAGAATATCTACTTAAAAGACAATTGGAAGCAATAGCCAAACTAAAGGAAGCCGGCATTACAGTAAAGGTAAATACCATTGTGATGCCGGGAATCAACGATCATGAGATTGCAGAAATTGCAGAAAAAATTGCAACACTTGGAGTGGATTTAATGAACACAATTCCATTGTTTCCGGTAAAAGATACCGCCATGGAACACATGGAGGAACCTTCCCCTGAATTTATGAAATCATTACACAAAAAAGTAGAAGTATTTCTTCCGCCAATGTCACATTGCGCACGATGCAGGGCAGACGCAGCTGGATTACTCGGAAAAGATTCTGCAGAAGCGGCCAAGTTACTTTCTGAAACAGCCCTTCTTACAGTTGAAAAAGGAGAAGAAAGACCTTGTGTTGCAGTCACCTCTATGGAAGGAATTTTGGTGAATCAACATTTGGGTGAAGCAGATCGAATTCACGTTTTCAGGGAAACACCTAAAGGATACAAACTGGTAAATGTTAGAGCAACTCCCGACACTGGTCAAGGCGATTCCCGTTGGGAAAAACTAGCGGAAACTTTGGCTGACTGCCGAGCAATTTTAGTTGGAGGAATCGGCAAAAAACCAGCAGGTATTCTAGGTCGCAGCGGAATTAAAATCATCGAGATGAGCGGACTAATCGACCAAGGCCTGGATTCTGTTTACAAAGGCACCGAACTTCGTTCGCTCTGCAAAACCGAAATGACAAAATGTGGAACAGAATGTACTGGTTCTGCTACCGGATGCAGCTGAAAAACGACAACCAAAATTCAAATGATCAATTAAAAACACATAAAATCTTTATCATCATGAAGAAACCTGAATTTCACATTTTAGTTTGCAATTCATTTCGAATTGCAGGAGAAGCGCAAGGATATTGCAATAAAAACGGATCAGTAGACATGGTTCAATATCTTATGGAAGAATGCGCAGACAGAGGAATCGACGCAACAGTTTCAACCACTGGCTGCCTAAATGTTTGCTCGCAAGGTCCGGTAATGGTAGTTCATCCAAACAACCTATGGTATGGAGGCGTAACGCCGGATCGAATTGATGAAATTCTGGATGCCCTGGAAGAAGGTGAGGCGGTTGCCGAATATTTAATTGCCGAATAAAATCTACACATAACTCTTTAATTAAAAACACCATGCACATCATCGATACCACTCTTCGCGATGGAGAACAAGCACCTGGAGTTGTGTTCTCTCTTGAAGAAAAGCTAAAAATTGCAGCTCTGTTGGACGAGACTGGTGTAAAAGAATTGGAAATAGGTACTCCTGCCATCTCCTTGGCGGATGAAGAAGACATTAGGATCATCAACGATCAAAGATTTCGTTTCAATGCCACCTGTTGGGCGCGGGCCTGCACCAACGATCTGCAGGCCTCAGCCCGAACGGGTGTTTCAAGAATCAATATCTCTTTCCCTGTTTCAGCAATTCATCTGACATCGATTGGAAAAGACCGGAATTGGATGCTTGGCACCTTATCAACAATAGTTAAACAAGCCCAAAATATGTTTGCATTTGTTTCTGTCGGTGCACAAGATGCTTCCCGTTGCCAAACCGATTTGCTTGATGATTTTGTTTTTGCCGCTGAAATGCTAAAGGTGAATCGAATTCGACTGGCTGATACGGTAGGCATCATGAACCCCATGTCGGTGCAAAAACTGTTTGAAAGATATCAACATTGTTTAGACGGAACAGAATTGGAATTTCATGCTCACAACGATTTGGGAATGGCTACAGCCAATACCATTGTCGCTTTAAGTGCAGGAGCCAATGCTGTTTCTGTAACCGTGAACGGCCTTGGGGAACGGGCAGGTAATGCTGCCTTGGAAGAAGTTGTTGCGGCTATGGCATTTTCACTTTCCGAATCCAGTGGAATTAATTTAAAAAGCTGTATTCAGCTTTGCGAATTTGTAGAAAAGGCTTCCGGACGAAAAAACTCAGAATCAAAACCCATTTCAGGCGAAAAAGTTTACAGTCATGAATCGGGAATTCATTGCAACAGTCTTCTCAGGGATCCAATGAGTTATCATGCTTTTGACCCACAGTTAATCGGGCAAAAAAGTCAATTTATTATAGGTAAACATTCCGGTTTAGCTGTTCTGAAAGATACCTTAAAAGAAATGGGAATTTATTTAAACGACAAGCAAAGCCAAGTATTTATTGATGCTGTGAAAAAGCTCTCAGCCAAAAAAAAATCAGGACTAAACTGTAAAGAATTAAAACAATTATACAATAACTTATTTTACTGCTCTAATTAATTTCAACAAAAAAACCAAATCACAAAACAAACATTCAAAAGTCAATTCTGTGGTAATATGTGGTAAATTAGGTTACTGTCAGGCTTCCTGTAAAAAGGAAGTTTGGCAGTTTTTTTATTTCTGATTAAAAATCTCCATCTAGTCCATTGATGTTTTAAAACGCTCATCAGATTTCAATGTTTTGTGCTTTTCATCCCATTTCCGGTCCAACCAACCTGATTTTATATTTTCGCGATTATCAAACTGTCCAAAAAATGGTTTAATATCCAACAAAGGTGTGCCATCCAAAACATCCGCATCCTCAACATGAAGAATATTCCCATCTATACTTATCAATTTCACAGTTGAAATACCAATTGCATTTGGTCTGCGAGGTGAACGTGTAGCAAATATACCATGCTCTTCAATATCCATAAATGGAATAACCCGAAGTTTGTAATCCTGAACTTTATGCAAATGATAGATCAAAGTAATATGAGAAAATTCTTCCAAATCTTTTAATCCATCAACAAATTCATCATTTAAAACAATACTGGCCTTTACCCCTTTCGCTCCCATTGGCTGTATCGGCATATTTTCAAGAGTCTTATAGGAAGTCTGAACTACTCCAATGGATTCAAATTTTATTTCGGTCATGCTTACAATTTTAAAACGAACACTAAATTTAACAATTCTCAGCAATACAAAAGAGATTGCCCCCGATAAACGAAACAACCTCTTTTGTATGCTAAATCTGTTTTAATTATTACAGATTAAATCTCATTATCCGAAGAATTCTGATCTATTCAAATTCGTCACTATTTACTTCCATTTCTGCAATTGGTTTTAAATGTGCAGGAATCTCTTCATTAAGCTCATCGCTAAAATATGGGAATACATCCATTAATGGACTTTCTGAAATTGCAGGAATTTCAAAAGGAACAATCATTGTACTTAAACACTCTTCCAAAAACTCATAAGCCTGCTTTACATTATTAGCCTGAGTAAGCATATATTGAGTCGCTTTTTTCTCTTTACCGGAAGCTTCATCAACATCTACAAAGGAAACCTTCGCCTTAAACCAACGATCACCATTCTCATTTGGATACAATTCTGTCACATTCGATTTACTGATGTTTGTAACGTTAAAATCTCCGCTGATCATTTGTTCCAATTCCTTGTGAATTCTTGCCTCAGCCTCTGTAAAAGATACAGCATCAACTAAATATGGCTCAGAAACCTTTCTTTCCTTACCAGATGCTTCATCAATTTTCACATATTTTACTTTGCACTCGAACCAATTATTTGTCATCATATTCTATTATTTTTTTTTGATTAACAAAGATAAAATAATCATCGGCTTATTATCGTCAGATTAAAAAAACAAAGGGAATAACTTTTCAGTTATTCCCTTTTTGTAGCGAGAGGCGGGCTTGAACCGCCGACCTCGTGATTATGAATCACGCGCTCTAACCAGCTGAGCTACCTCGCCGTTTTTGCTGGATTGCGGTGCAAATATAATTGCATTTTAGTTCTAAAAAAAATCTTTTAATTGGAAATTGAATCAAGCTTAGGTTTAAATAGGGCAAACTATCTCAATTACAGAAATATTACACTTAAAATTTATTTTATTTTTTTTCAAAAAAGCCAATAATCCTTACTCAATTAAAAAAACAGGCCTAAAATATGAACCAATTTCGTATCTAAAAGTAGTCTGCCTGCCACAATTTAATTGCAAAGCAGCCTCCTCCCGTTAAAGTATCTAAATATCCTGATTCAAATCAATTCTCGAAGACTGAAAATA
>NZ_MVDE01000016.1 GCF_002843385.1 Labilibaculum manganireducens | reverse complement strand
CTCACAGTCTTTCCTCGCAGTTGATACGAAATCTATACATTAAGCATAGTTTCTCAATACTGTTCTGACTCGTAGAAAGAAAACAGAATAGGAGGATTATCTGTCAGTGGACATACATAAGCGTTGTTTAGGTCTAATTCTTACTCCTGATTCTGTTCTTATTTTTATCTCATAAATGTAAAAAAGATATATCTAATCTTTTCATGTCGTAAACATACGAGGTCTAAAGACGCTGTCAGGTCTTGTAATTTAGAATTCGTAATTCGTTTTCTGGCGTTATCACATCCGATTCGTGGTAAAATTCCGATCTGTCAATTATTTCTCCTGCAAAAATGATGATCAAAGAAATTGGTAAAATCATTTCAAGATCCAATAAAATATAGGGCAGCAATAAACAAATAATTCTCACTATTGAGAGTATCGGAAAATACCTTATTTCTATTTTCTTTAAGGCTATTTTTCTCCAAACGTATAAACTTCCTTTTGCAAGGATAATTAATTCAACTAGAATTGAAACTTCTTGTAACCAAGCAAATAATAGGACAGCTGTTAAAGTAACCATTCCCGAATGTAATACGAGTCCATCTCTTCGCTTGAGGAATTTATAGACCATATCTACCGAAATCAGACTGAAAATTCCAAAAGCCATGGCCACATAACCAATCATCTGATTTTCGGTGATGATTTGCAGGCCTGTTAATCCCAAAAAGGTAGAGAAAGAAAATATTTCACGGCTCAGCCACGATCCTTTTAGATTGAGAATGAACCGCCACATGCGTAATTTCTTGCCAATGTGCAGGGATGTTAATGCAATTGCCAGTACTGAGACAATCGCAAAAGGAATCAATGACATTTCAGCTTTTCCAAACAAATGAGCCGCCTGCCAACTTGCCAATCCTGCAACAGCCAAAGTGAACAGCACCAAAGTCCATTCTTTATCGAGTGAAACTTTCGATTCCTTTTTTGGCAGGTAGCTTTCCAACTTCTCACTACTAATTTCCACCGCATCTAAATTTTCGATGGCTGGTGTTGTATGCTCTTCGCGCAAGGGAATTAGCTGAATGGATGGTTTGATACCGATATTGACAAAACCCGGGGTGATATAATCTTCTTCAGTTATTTCTTTTTGTCCGAATTCCAAGGCGCCCACCGGACAAGCCTCTACGCAGGCCGGACGTTTCCCTTCAGAAATTCGATCGACACAAAAATTGCATTTCTCAACAATTTTGGTGCTTTTATTCAATTTTGGGGCATCGTACGGACAAGCCCAGGTGCAGTATTTACAGCCAATGCAGGCTTCGGCATGATGAATGATGGCTCCGGTTTTTTCATCGCGGCTGTAAGCCAGCGCCGGACAATTTTTCATGCAGGGAGCCTCTTCGCAATGATTGCAGGCCAATGAAAAATGAAAGACCGGTAAGCTGGGATGCCTCAATTTGTTATGACAGTTTACCTCGCGCCAATTCACCTGCAAGCTGGTGCCGTTTGTGATGCTGCAACCGGCAACACAAGCCATACAGCCAACACACTTATTCGTATTAAATATGAATGCATTTTTATTCACGTTCCTTTAAAATTAGTTCTTAAAGTTAACAATTATCCTCCAGCCGGATGGGCTCTTACTTTTCTCCTTAGATGAGAAAAGTAAGCAAAAGAATCAAGCCTCCCGGATGCTGTTCGCCATTCCATTGCAACAGACTAACCCGAATCGCACCCGATCGGCAAATCCCGCGATAACTCCACTAGATTACTGATAATCTTCTCTTTTTAAGCTTTGATATATTATCAATATTGTCCTATTATTTTTTTGTATTGGGCTATCCGCCCAAGCCCGACTTCATTTTTTGGCTTGATCTAAAAAACGGAAGCAAAAAAAATCAAGGCTACATTTAAATAATCCCCTTTAAAGAAATCATGCACATAATACCATCTAAATGAATAAAGTAAAAGCTATTCTCTAAAACGTTTAGGACGCAATTGATTTCAAACTTATAATTTGTTCTATTATTAATTCATAATTACTAATTCTTAATTCTCTTAATATCTACCCAAGTATTGTGAAAGGCCGTTCCGTGTCCAATATCTGTTTCTTTTCCTGTGGTGAACAGGTTCGGAGCCGCACCATTTATGACCCAATGACCGTTGGTGAGCACCACATTGCCTTGCCGCAAACCCAAATCGAATTGCACTCTTACTTCCGATTTTCCCTGGTGATTGTAAATCTCAACCTTTTCCCTGTTTGCAATTCCTTTTGCTTCGGCATCCAAGGGATGAACGTACAAATAAGCTTCCGGTTCGAATTGTTTGATGACCTCTAAATTTCCAAACTGAGAATGAATTCTGTTTTTGGAATTGGGTGAAATCAACTGCAAGGGAAATTCATTTTGAATGGGCAATGGCACATAGTCTGGCAGTGGATCGATTCCCCATAGCTCCCTGGCTTGTTCGCTGTACAATTCGATTTTACCCGATGGAGTCGGAAACTGATGATCTGCAAAGGGAATCGCCTCGAAAGAATCCGCCAGTTGCGGTCCCTTTTTCAATTCCTCTAAACTCAATTCCGGAAATTCTTTTAAGAATCCATTCAAATATTCTTCAATGGCTTCATCGGTTGGTTTCGGGATGTTTTTGCTGATTGCCGCCTCATCCATGCCCAAACGTTTGGCCAACAGATAATAGATTTCTGTTTCGGGCTTCACCTCTCCGGCTGGTTCCAGTACTTTTTGCTTCAGTTGCACATACGGATTCCAATACGAACCAATGATATCCGATTGTTCGAACATGTTCTTGGCTGGTAAAATAAGATCAGCCTCGTAGGCCGTATCGGTCATGAATTGCTCCACTACCACCCGAAAATCTGCTTTGCGAAAAGCCTTGCGAATGGAATTGGTATCCGGATTTTGCGACAGAGGATTTCCTCTCTCCACCCAAATGAATTTCACTTCCGGATCCTTGATATTCAGTAAATCTTCACCCAATTTAGCTACGGATATTTTTCTGCGGAAACTTGGATGTTCGCAACCCGGAAAGTAGGATTCCGGTTCTTTTACATCGTCGAACACATAGCTTTGCAGATTGGCGTAATGCCAACAGCCGCCTTTTTGGCCAATGTTTCCTGTTATCACGGAAAGTGCCAATAAACAGCGGGTTGTCTGACCGCCGTTTTCGTATCGCTGCAAGCCATACCCCGGAATCAAAGTCATGGGTTTAATCGTTCCGATTTGTTTGGCCAAGTTGCGAATGGCATCTTCCGAAATTCGGCAAATCTGCGATACCTTTTCTATGGTGTAGGCTTCTACCCGCTCTTTGAACGGTTCAAAACCCAATACATTATTCTCTATAAATTCATGATCGATCCAATCATTTTTGATGATTTCCCGCGCCAATCCCAATGCCAATGCCGCATCGGTTCCCGATTTTACCTGAAACAACGAGTTTGCCCGTTCGGTAGATGGTGTTCTTCTTGGATCGATGACTACAAATTTCGCCCCTTTCTCCTGTGCTTTTTCGATAGGAATCATCTCCTGAATGTTCGTCTCGGCAGGATTTTTGCCCCACAAAACAATCAGTTTGGCGTGTTCCAAATCCCAGGGTGCATTGTGTTTGTTGGCTCCCATTGTCAATCGGGCAGCTTCCAATCCGGCAGGCCAGCACAAATTGCCATAAGTGGTTGTCGCTCCTCCGAATAGTTTCCAGAAGTTGATACTCACGCCATTCAACAATCCCGACATACCACTCGATGCAAAATACAGGACGGAATGAGGACCGAAATTCTCTTTGCAATGAGTCAGTTTTTCAGCAATGGTATCCAAAGCTTCCTCCCAGGAAATCCGCTCGTATTTCCCTTCTGCCACCCGCTTTTGCGGATATAAAATTCTCGATTTGGAATTGGCCCGCTCGACATAAGCCAGGCCTTTGATGCATGGTCCCTCGGGGGTTGCCCGATTTTCGGTATGGGGTTCTATGCCTGTGACTGTATTGTTTTCTACCCGAACTTTTATGCTGCAGGTGCTGTAGCAATTTCGCGGACAGGCAGAGGATATTAACTTCATGAGAGTGGATCGTTAAATTTGGCGAAAAATTACTCAAAAAATTGATGACGTACACCGATTGCACCCAATTTAATACAATCTCACAATGAAAACGGACATGCCAACGGACACGCCATGGCGATGTCCCTACGCGATACATTCAATAAAATAATGCAACAAATTGAACCTGATACTTTTTCGTCGCGGAACATTATTCCTCCTCCTATCAACCAATCAGTCGCGACGGATTTCCGTTACCGAAACCATCCCGGGGCGTTGCCCCGGACTGAATTATTTATGCCTTTCAGGCAATTCAATTATTATTTTGTCGAAAAACGTAGGGGCATGACATGTCATGACCATGTTAATTCATCATTCAAATTCAATCGTATAAACCAATCATATCGACAAACAAAACGGACACGACATGGCGTGTCCCTACGCAATGCATTCAAATTATATTAGGCCTCGACCAACATTTCTGCTTTCACAATCTCCGCCAAACGTTTTACACCTTCAATGGCTTTTTCGTTGTTCACATAAGAGAAATTCAAACGAATGGTATTTTTTCCACCTCCGTCGCAATAGAACACATTTCCGGTGACAAAGGCTACCTTCTTCTCAATGGCTTTGTGAAAAAGATCCAAAGCATCCATGTATTCGGGCAAAGTAATAAACAGGAACATGCCTCCTTCCGGACGCGTCCACTTCACCCCTTCAGGCATGTGCTTTTCCAACTGCTCCAGCATTACATCCCTGCGCTGATGATACAGATCGATGGTTTTTTGAAGGTTGCTTTCGAACAAACCCGATTTCATGTAGCCAATGGCAATTTTCTGAACAAAAGTTGGTGTACACAAATCTGCCGATTGCTTGGCAATCACAATTTTCTCGTTAACATCTTTTGGTCCCAAAACCCATCCAATACGGAATCCCGGTGCAAAAATCTTCGAGAAAGTACCTAAAGTGAGTACATGATTATCATTGTCCAATTCATACATCATGCGCTGAGGTTTTCCCTCGAAACGAACTTCGCGGTACGGACAATCCTCTACTATCAGTACATCGTATTGATGCGCCAATTCAATAATCTCCATACGACGCGATTCAGGCATGGTAATGCCTGTTGGATTTTGGAAATCAGGAATTACATAAATAAACTTTGGTTTGATGCCCTGCTGCTTTAGTTCTTCCAGTTTGGCTTCCAAAAGTTTGGCACTCATGCCGTGCTCATCCATTGGCACACCTGCCATTTTTGCTCCATAAGCCTGAAATGCACCAATCCCGCCCAAGTAAGAAGGCAAACCACAGATCACAACATCGCCCTGGTTCACAAAAACTTTACCTACCAAATCCAGTCCTTGCTGCGATCCGGTGGTAATAATCATATTATCCAAAGAACATTCTACACCTTCATCCTGATACTTCTTTAAAAGCAATTCTCTTAGCTCAGTAACACCTTCGGTAGCATCGTACTGCAATACGGCCGCTCCTTCTTCGCGCAGCATTTTCGAAACAATGCTGTCAAGCGCATCAACAGGAAAAGATTCTGCTGCCGGCAATCCGCCTGCAAAAGAGATAATTTCCGGATTTTGTGTCAATTTCAAAATCTCACGAATGGCTGATCGCTTGTTGTTATTGCTGATTTGAGAAAATGTTCCTTTTAAATCGCTGATCATTTCTTTTAATTATTAATTACTAATTGATAATTATTAATTGTTTAAATCTATTACTGAGAGTCTCACTTTAAGTGAGGCCCTCAGGTTTTCCTTATTTACCCCTAAATCCCCTAAAGGGGACTTTTCGCTTCGATTAGAGTTCTCAGCAACATTGAGGTAAGCCCCTTTAGGGGTTTGGGGTAATATAAAAACACCCCTCTGTCCTTCGTCCCAAATTTCGGGATCCCCTGAAAGGGAAAAAAAAATCACCTCATCTTGAATTGTAATCTGAACTTGCAACAAAAAAGTGGACAAAGAGTTAAGTCATGCCGCCATTTTATGTTTGTTTAATAGTTTTCCATATTCTATTGGTGAAAGATAATTTAAAGAAGAATGCCTTCTTTAAGAGGGTATCCGAAAATTTCAATTCCAGTGTCATTCTGATCCCGATGAATCGGGACGAAACATGACCTTTTCAAGTGAAACTGTACTTTTCGGACATCCTCATATTGTGTTTGTTGTTGTGTGTTGTGATCTTTTGTGAAAATCCGTATTCGTTTCCTGTTAAAATACTTTGTAAATGTATAGTTTGCAGGAAATATTTACCAGCACAGAGAATAAATACAGTAAACTGATCTACGCAAACAGAATATGGAAGAATTTATATCTTTGCATCAGGCATTATAATGATATTAGTAGAAAATTTTTCTTCTCATGGATAAACTGGACAAAACCGATCGTAAAATTTTACAGCTGCTGCAGCAGGATTGCCGCATCACCACCAAAGAACTTTCGGAGAAATTGCACCTAAGCAACACGCCTGTGTACGAAAGGGTTAAAAAGCTGGAACGAAGTGGCATTATTAAAGGGTATGTGGCTCGGCTCGACCCCGATAAAATAGACCGGAGCATGATGGTTTTCATCTCTATTCTGCTAACCAAACACACCCGCGATGTGGTGGATAAATTTGAGGCGGAAGTTTTGGCACTGCCCGAGGTGATGGAGTTTTATTACACCTCGGGAAATTACGATGCCTTGCTTAAACTGATGGTGAAAGACATGAAGGCTTTCCAGTTTTTTATTCAGGAGAAACTATCGAAATTTGAACACATCAGCCGTTTCAACAGCACTTTCGTGATTTCATCGGCCGATAAACTGGGCTACGATTTGTAGGGTTTGTTCCCTCTTTCTCTAAAATCCTTTGGTTGAAACCAAAGGCAAAGAATGAATAATCATTGCATAGGATGGGAATCGATTGTCCCCTGCTTTAGCTGAAGCAATTAAAAAAGCATTTCAAAATAATTGGGCTAAAACACCACATAAAAACAAAGACAATGAAAAAAAACCACATCATCATGTGGTTTTTCATCGCATCTTCCTTTTTAAACGGTTTGCCATTCAATTGCTCCCTGCAGTATTAATAAAAGCAAATAACAACAAAATTTAATGGTGAAAGGAATTGGGAGCTTATTAATCACCTTTGTTCTTAACAGGCACAACAATTCAGGAGCTACTTCCTTTATAGCTTCTTTGCTTGGTTTGTCGCAAAAGGCTTCAATTTTTGGGTGATCCTTAAAATGGGGTTTCAGCTCTTTGAGTAACCAAAAAGAAATGTCTCTGATTTTATCACGTACATTTTCAAATTTAACAGGCAGAACGATGTGAGGAATCTTCATGAGCTGCTGATATTCCTGCTCTCTGCTCATTCGTCCCAAATCAAAACCATCCGTATTATCCGGCATTACCCCCAAAGTAAAAGCAGATGATCCAAGCTTTGGCTGTAATAAGTTTTCAGGAAAAATAGCATTAAAAGATGGGGTAATAAGAGATTCTTCTTCCACCGGAAACAAACTGTCTTCGGAAGAGATTTGTGCGAATTCATTGACCAATTCGGTCTCTAGTTCGTCTAATGACAAATTCTGATAATCAATGTCTTTTTCTTTCATTTGTTTGTGTGTTTTTTTGATAAACAAGAAGTTACAACAAATCTGCCAACAACACAAAATTCAAATTTAATTGATGGGATAATGGCCACAAACATCAAATACGGACACGCCATGGCGATGTCCCTGCCATGCACAATACAACAAATCCAAACAAATAATTGGTTCACAAAAACCGTAGGGGCACGACATGTTGTGGCCTTTTATTTTCAGTTGTTCCTGATTTTCAAATTCAATAAAATAGTTGGTTGATGATGACAACAATTTGTGGACTATTTGGAAATTATTGATTGGGATTCGGTGAATGGTCATTTAAACGGACACGCCATGGCGATGTCCCTGCCATGCACAATACAACAAATCCAAACAAATAATTGGTTCACAAAAACCGTAGGGGCACGACATGTTGTGGCCTTTTATTTTCGGGTGTCCCCGATTTTCAAATTCAATAAAATAATTGTTTGATGATGACAACAATTTGCGGATTGTTTGGAAATTATTGATTGGGATTCGGTGAATGGTCATTAAAACGGACACGACATGGCGATGTCCCTGCCATGCACAATACAGCATAAATCCACACAAATAATTGGTTCACGAAAACCGTAGGGGCACGACATGTCGTGGCCGTTTGTTTTCAGGCGCCCGTATTTTCAAAATTCAATAAAATAATTGTTTGATGACTGCAACAATTTGCGGATTGTTTGGAAATTATTGATTGGGATTCGGTAAATGGTCATTTAAACGGACACGCCATGGCAATGTCCCTGCCATGCACAATACAGCATAAATCCACACAAATAATTGGCTCACGAAAACCGCAGGGGCACGACATGTTGCGACCTTTTATTTTCAGGTGTCCCTGATTTTCAAATTCAATAAAATAATTGTTTGATGACTGCAACAATTTGCGGATTGTTTGGAAATTATTGATTGGGATTCGGTGAATGTCATTAAAACGGACACGCCATGGTGATGTCCCTGCCATGCACAATACAACATAAATCCACACAAATAATTGGTTCACGGAAACCGTAGGGGCACGACATGTCGTGGCCGTTTGTTTTCAGGTGTTCCTGATTTTCAAATTCAATAAAATAATTGTTTGATGATGACAACAATTTGCGGACTATTTGGAAATTATTGATTGGGATTCGGTGAATGTCATTTAAACGGCCACGCCATGGCGATGTCCCTGCCATGCACAACATAAATCCACACAAATAATTGGTTCACGGAAACCGTAGGGGCACGACATGTCGTGGCCGTTTGTTTTCAGGCGCCCGTATTTTCAAATTCAATAAAATAATTGTTTGATGATGACAACAATTTGCGGATTGTTTGGAAATTATTGATTGGGATTCGGTGAATGGTCATTAAAACGGACACGCCATGGCGATGTCCCTGCCATGCACAATACAACAAATCCACACAAATAATTGGTTCACGAAAACCGTAGGGGCACGACATGTTGTGGCCTTTTATTTTCAGGTGTCCCTGATTTTCAAATTCAATAAAATATTGCGTAGATGATTACAACAATTTGCGGAATGGTTGGGAATAATTGATGACATGCAAGGGCCGCATGCAACAAATGCAGACATGGCTATGTCACAACAAACGGACACGCCATGGCGATGTCCCTACGATGCACAATAATTTCAAATTCAATAAAATAATTGTTTGATGATGACAACAATTTGCGGATTGTTTGGAAATTATTGATTGGGATTCGGTGAATGTCATTTAAACGGACACGCCATGGCGATGTTCCTGCCATACACAATACAACATAAATCCACACAAATAATTGGTTCACGAAAACCGTAGGGGCACGACATGTCGTGGCCGTTTGTTTTCAGGCGCCCGTATTTTCAAAATTCAATAAAATAATTGTTTGATGACTGCAACAATTTGCGGATTGTTTGGAAATTATTGATTGGGATTCGGTGAATGGTCATTTAAACGGACACGCCATGGCGATGTCCCTACCGCGCAATACATACAATATTCATTTTAGAAAACTTTGGGCTAAACACAACACAAACGGAATGCGCCAACAAATAAAATTGCATTGTTTACAAAAATCCCCGGGTTGAAACCCGGGGCAATGGATGGGAAAGGAAAACCCCACTTGGGGCGGGGTTAATAATTATTTCACAAATCTAATCTGTAAATTTAACTTCATGAATACTTCTCCAGCTTCTTCATAAATTTGGCCAAACTCATGTCGTGTAGAGCTTGCAGTGTCCAATTTAGTGTGATTTAATAAATAATTCTCAAACTCATTTTTATTGTAAACATGATAACAAAGCACATCTCCATCTTCCTTAACAACTAAATATCCTCCAGTTGCATCATATTGTCCTGTCCAAACTGTTGCGGGCATCATTCCCAGCGCAACATCGGTTAAAAATCGTTTGATTTTATAAGAGTAAAACTGATGATTGTGTGATTGATCAAATTTGACAGGATTTACACCTTCAACAACTTGAACAAGCTCACGAACGGACGAGATACCGTTTGAATAAAATTGTAAGACCATTTCAGAAACAATCTGCGGTAACATACTATCAATTAAAACCAAGTTATTAGAAAAAACGACTCTCTCTGTATTTAGGAATTTAAACTCTCCTCCCAAATCTAAAATTCTATTTAGCCTGTCTCTTATTTTACTTCGAGTTGCAATGGAATTAATATCATTAATTAGTTCTTCGGATGAATCTAATCCTGAAATTTTGTAAATGAAGTTTGTACTTTTACCAGCATTTAATAAAGTCGAGGGATTACCAAGTTGAGACTTTATACTAAATCCTAAAATTGGTGTTTGCTGAGTGCGCTCATCATGAATTACAATAGTTATATCTGTTTTTGCACTACTACTTGCCTTTAAAGAACAGCAATGAATTTTATCCATAAACTCTTCGATCTCACAAACTGCAAAAGTTTTATCATTATTTTTAATCTCTTGAAGTAAAACCTTGGCTTTTTGAGCAAATTCAACGACTGGAATCCTTACCAACTCCTTTCTATTAGATGAAACAATAACCAAATCCTGATTTATTAGATATTCAAAATCACCATCATTCTCAGATCTAAGAACTTTTATTAACGGATAAATTATATCAGGAATTCTATTCAGGCCTTCATCTCCAGGATGGACAATCTTATCTCCTAAAATTTTAAAAAGAGTATATAATTCACTCCATTCACCTTTATTACCTCTTAGCATATATTTTCATTTCTGGGTATCAAATCTCTCCCTCTTTCATTCTCTTCCTGATACGATTAATATTGATTTTACATCATAACATGATTGATAAGCATTCCAATAATTTCTTGGCAGTTGCCTGAATTGCTGGTACAGCTACAGAATTTCCAAATTGTTTGTAGGCTTGAACATCAGAAACCTCTATAATAAATTCTTTTGGAAACCCCTGCAAAGCTCTCCATTCCTTTGGTGTCATCTTCCGAATGCCCTCTCTATTAACATCTCCTTTAATTTTAGTAACAGGAATAAAATTAGTAAGTCGATGGTCATAAATTAAATTCCTTTCACGTCCCATTCCTCCACACACCACAGCATTAGCAACACCATCCTCTGGGATAATCTCATAACCGAATCCATTGCCCTTATCTGCATGCCTAGCTTTATGTTCTATTAAGGTTTTCAGATACTGAGTAGATAAATAATACTTCACAGATACCTCTTCTTTTTCAAGTATACTTTTAATCGTTTTTTTCTTCTCTAACGGTGCTGGATATTCAAATGAATCAATATCTAAATCGCTTCTAAATCCAACAATAAAAATTCTTTCTCTATTCTGAGGTACTCCAAAATTCTTTGCGTTCATAATTTCTGGTTCAGGCACGAAATAGCCCAAATCATTTCTTAAAACATTAAGAATTGTGGCAAGGGTTTTTCCTCCATCATGACTTCTAAGGCCTTTAACATTTTCCAGAAAAAAAGCTTTTGGTTGATGCTTCTTTATTACTTCTGCAACATCGAAAAATAGTGTGCCTCGCGTATCCTCAAACCCACCCCTTTTACCTGCAATTGAAAATGCCTGACATGGGAAACCTGCACATAATACATCAAACCCTTTGGGAATAAAATTCTTAGTTTCTTCTTTTGTGATATCGCCGAAAGGAACTTCACCAAAATTTAATTCATATGTCTTTTTAGAATATTCATTCCACTCACTAGAAAAAACACATTGACCACCTAAATTTTGAAAAGCAAGTCTTATTCCCCCAATACCAGCAAATAGATCAATAAATGTAAATTTCGGATTGTTTGGAGGAGGAAATGGAACATCAAATTCAAATGGTAATCTCAAAGAACTACCATTTTGAAATTTTTCGCTCTCCTTTATAATTTGTTTAGCCGCTTTCTTATATTCCCCGTAATTACCCTCTTCTACAGTTTGTAAATAGTGTGTTAAGATGGCATTATCGTCATCGTACTGTTTCGTTTTTGCGAAACCTAGTTCCTCTCTAAGCTCTGAGTATTTATTCATCTATCCCCTCAAAAATATCTGTTGTGAAAAAATCTTGAATTGAAATGTCTAAAGCGGCAATGATCTTACCTATGTTTTGAATGGCGACATTTCGTTTTCCATTCTCAACACTTGTCATGTAGGTTCGGTCAACCTCTGCTTTTAATGCAAGAGCTTCCTGGCTAAGTCCCTTGGCAAGACGAAGTTCCTTAACTCTTTTTCCAAATTGCACTTGTAAATCCATAAGGCATAAAACTACCTTTATGTGACTTATAAGTCAACGGACTATGAGTCACATATGGAATGTATTTTGATAATAAATAAGGAAGATCTAGAGCAAACTGTTGATGAGGGTATTAAGCCTCTCCTCCACCCTTTTCGGTTTTAGTTCGCACTCCCAAATGGTAATTGTGCGCCAGCCCAAGCTTTGGAGTTCTGTTTTGGCTTTCTGGTCGCGGTTTTGGGTGTTGGTAATTTTTTGCAGCCACCACTCGGTTCGTGTTTTGGGCAAAACGAAGTAGCTGCAGTTTTGGTGGCCGTGCCAAAAGCATCCGTTTACAAAAATTGCAGTTTTGTATTTGGGCAGCACAATATCCGGCTTGCCCGGCAGATTTTTTGCATGCAGGCGGTAGCGAAATCCGTTGGCAAACAAAAACTTTCGTACCACCAACTCGGGTTTGGTGTCCTTCCCTTTTATTCGGGACATGTTGTAAGATCGTGTTTCTTTGGAATGCGTGTCGGTCATAAAATTCTTATTGGCCCCATCGCAATTTACAAAAATCCTGTCATCTGGTGGTAAATGTGTGTTGCTTGTAAGCACAGCTTTTTATTTCCTCCTCCGCACTTTCTTACTTGCCGTTTTCGGTTTATCTGTTTAAGGAATCAGTTTCGGATTGTCGGGTACCGCACAAGTATAAACTTAGGGCGGAATGCTTCAGACTTAGGGCGGAACACTTCAAACTTAGGGCGGAACGCTTCAGACTTAGGGCGGAACACGTCAGACTTACGGCGGAACGCTTCAAACTTAGGGCGGAATACTTCAGACTTAGGGCGGAACACTTTAGACTTTCTTGATAACAATTCAAACTTAAAAACAATGAAACATAAATGGATTATCACAATAAAAACGACCATATGAAACAACATAATTTATTGAACCTGAAGTAAAAACAGCTTTTAATAGAAAACTACCGCATTACCAAACCTGCTTTTGAATTCTTCAGGATTAATTTTGAGAAACATTTAAACATCCTTGCAAAATATCCTTTAAAAATGTGAACAAAGAAACTTTTCATTCTTAAATCGATGATTATTTATGAAAATAAATTATTTATAAATAAAAACAATATGATTACTTTCTCTTTGTTTTAGGGCGTTTCACCTGCCACTGCACTTATAAACTTAATTATTTAATTCCTATCTCTTGCTTTTCATGTCAAGATAGAGTAATTTTCATACTGTTTATTTTAAAATTTAAAAAATAATTGATATGACGCAATCAAGATCGTATTATGGCACAGATGCCAATTTTATCAGTTTCTCGGGTCCGAGAATTAAACTAATCGAAGAAAAACACAATGATTTTATCAGTTTTTCGCCCATTTTTACTCCTGAGGGGCTGGCCGACCTGAAGGCTGTTTACGATGAAGCCTGCAACATCACTTCCGATAATGCTTATGTAGACATACAGGCAAAGGCAACCGAAAATGTAAAGCTCGATCTGGATGCTTGCTGTAAATTTTTTCAGCGATGCAAATTCGATATCCAAATGGCATTTCCCAACGATAAAAAAATGTGGGATCAGTTTGGCTTTAACGACTACGAAGAGGCTCGAAAAAGCGGAAAGAACATGTATATGTTTTTAACCGATCTTCATATGGTTTCGAACCGTAATTCGGATCCCTTACTAAAATTAGGATGGACAGATGAAAGCTTTAGTAAGATATTGGCTCACCGCGACAGCCTTAAGGCGAATATGATTTTGCAATCGGACTGTATTATGGATCGTAGCCGTGCAACTGAAAACCGCATGTTGAAATTGAACAATTTGCACGAAAAAATGGCTGTTTACTTTAAAGCGGCGCGCATTTTATACGAAGACAACGAGGAAACTTTAAAATGGTTCAAGTTTCCTGCTGCCAGCAACAGCAAACCAAACGAAGGAACTAAAGATGAACAGGAAATAATAGTGGCAGAAAACTAAAAATCATTTTTTTCAATCAATAAACATCTCATCTCTCATCCTCCAGACCTTTGTGTTTGGGGGATTTTTTTTTGTAGGGGCACGACATGTCGTGCCCGTCTGTTTTCAGGTGTTCCTATTTTCAAATTCAATAAAATATTTGGTTGATGATTATAACAATTTGTGGGAATGGTTGGGAATAATTGATGGTATAAATATCGGCTGCAAACAACAAATGAACACACATACAAAAAACGGACACGCCATGGCGATGTCCCTACAATGCACAATAATTTCAAATTCAATAAAATATTTGGTTGTTGATTACAACAATTTGTGGGAATGGTTGGGAATAATTGATGGTGTAAATAACGGCTGCAAACAACAAATGAACACAACATACAAAAAACGGACACGCCATGGCGATGTCCCTACCATGCACAATAATTTCAAATTCAATAAAATAATTGTTTGATGATGACAACAATTTGCGGACTATTTGGAAATAATTGATTGGGATTCGGTGAATGGTCATTTAAACGGACACGCCATGGCGATGTCCCTACGATGCACAATAATTTCAAATTCAATAAAATGTTTGATTGTTGATGACAACAATTTGCGGAATGGTTGGGAATAATTGATGGTGTAAATAACGGCTGCAAACAACAAATGAACACACATACAAAAAACGGACACGCCATGGCGATGTCCCTACGGATGAAATTTGTCATCATTCCAATTGGCAGGGTTATTTTCTATGTATGTCGAAATTCGTTCAAAGGATTCGTCGGTGCGGATAATATGATCGTGAAAACGGACTTGCCATCCAAAATGATCATGATAATTGGCCCTGCACCATCGGGTTAATGTGGATTTTAATTGGCCCAAAATTGCAGATAAAGAACCGGGAATTGTTTTGCCGAATTGATTCAATTGCACAACATGATCCAGTTCGGGCACGCCATTTTTAAATTCGTTGGTGACATCGGTATCCATTGCCTGAACGGACACGACATGTCGTGTCCCTACGATTCCTACTATGATGTGGATATGGTTGGGCATAACGATGAATTTACCCAATTCAACAAATGGAAAATGATTGCTAATTTCTTGTATAAATGCATTTGCCTGTTTTCCAATATCATTCGGGCGCATAATATCGTTAACTATTTCGCCAAAATAGCATTCGTGGTTTTTTGTACAAATAGTTACAAAATACCATCCATCACTGCTGTAATCATGATTTTGTTTTCTGATTATTTTCCTGTTTCGCATACACGTCGTTCATAAAAAACAGGAAATTACAATATTATATTAAACAATACAATTTAATTGATTGTAAAACGGTAGGGTCACGACATGTCGTGACTTCTGTATTGAATACAATAAACGGACACGACATGTCGTGTCCCTACGGGTTTATAATGGGCTGGCGAATAATGGTTTTTAGGTTTTCGGGGGAGGTTCTTCGGGGATCATTCAGGTAAATTTCGCGGTGTTTTCCGTGTCGTTCAAAGCCATTACCGGCAATGTATTGGTGCAGTTCCGCTATGCTTGGAGCCTCATCGGCATAAGAACCTATGTGCATGATCTGCGCAGACAGGCCGTCGCAGAAATCGACCAATTCGATGTTGTCCAAATTGGGCAGTTCCTTCTTTTTGCTGACCTCATGGCGGGCAGCCTCCACAATTTCTTTGGTGATGAAATTGGGCTGCATAATCATGGCCGACCATTTCCATTCGTCAATCCTGTCTCTCGAAAATTCGTTCATATCATCCATCCACCACAAACATTCCAGAGGCATTACTCCATAATCCACATCTTTGCTTTCCCGTATTGCGAATTTAATTTTGTACGACAAAGCATACAAAGCCTCAATTGCGTTCTGATAATCTTTAGATGTATTTGGATTTCCTTGTCCGATGCATTGCAGGTACTTAAATTCCGGAACTTCAACTATCGAAATACTGCCTTTCCTCTCGGAATAAAATGGCTTGTATTTTTTCTTAAGATCGATTTTCTTCATATGAATTATTTTAGCTAAAGAGTGCTTTCCCTTTTCGAAATGCTCTTGATTTACCAAGTTAGAAAATGTGAGGGAATGTGTTGATATGTTTTTCTGAAAAATAAGGATCACCATTCTATTTTGTCGAATTTTCACTGAATTAAACTGATGAGCGGACACGACATGTCGTGCCCCTAAGGTTTCCATTCCGATTTCAGTACCGACATAACCAACTTGTCGTGATATCCCCCATTTCGAAAGGCCGCTTCCCTGTATCGCCCCTCCAAAATAAAACCGGCCCGTTCGTATGCTTTTACTCCTGCAACATTGGGTACTGAAACGGTCAGCATAATGCGGTTCAAACCCAGTTCTTCAAAACCCATTTTCACAATCTTTTGGGTGACTTGCGTACCAATTCCTTTTCCCCAATAGCTTTTATCGCCTATAAAAATGAAATATTCTCCTGACTTGTTGATATTTGAAATGCCGCTGATACCTGCATAACCTACAAAAACACCATCTACAAAAATTCCGTGATTGCTGTTCCTCTTATCCTTTATTGCCTGTGCATACCAATCTTCAATCTGTTGGTCGGTTTTCATTCCCTGAAATACCGATAAGGAATAAATTATCGCTTCCTCATCTTTAATCCATTTGTAGAACGACGGGAGATTTTCGGGGCTGAGTGGTTTTAGTGTGATCATCTTGCAGATTTAAATGTATTGTAAAAGGTAGAGTCAAGATATAAAAAAAACTCCCTTTCGGTTGAAACAAAAAGGGAGCTTTCAGGTATTGATATCTTTTTTAGAAGCCCTGACTTGCAGCAACAATAACTGCAACAATCATTCCGATTGGGTATAAGGCAAGCATCACAATTGTGAAAATTCCCATAAACTTGTAGTGCGATTTCATGTATTTCATCGACTCGGTAAGGCTTTGCTTGCTCTTACCTGCAAGTGCAAGCTTTGCATTATTTGCAAATTGCAGCAAATAATAGATTGGAAAGAAATATACTCCCGCCAGTACCAAATATAAAAATCCGATTCCTCCGATAGGAAATGGCAGTATACTTGCCATTGATCCGGCCAAGGCAAATACTGCAAATGATCCCAACACCATAAATCCCATAAAAATAAAGCCAACAATGGCTAAAAACTTCGCCCACTTAGCGGTTTCACGTAAATATACTTCTGCCTGAGTTTCCAACAACAACTCATTTTTAATTTCTGTTCCTTGTGTTTCTAAATTCTCCATGAATCAATAATTAGTTTTATGATTTTTGTAATGAGCGCTAAGTTATTATTTATTTAAAAATCTAAAAATTAAAATTCAAACTTTACTTGTTCCTACTGTTTATTTTAAGAGTCGGTTAGATTTTAGTAATTAGCAACTAGTTTGATTTACATCTTGCTTATTTTCAATATTTTTACCAACATTACTTTGTTCGTAAAACACACTAAAAATCAAACGCTTACAAAAACCTAACAAAGCATTGCATGTAAGAGTCTTCGAAAAATATATGCTATTAATTCATCAGTAAAGCACTACCACCTCACGGTAAACACGGTCTCTCCTACTTTCGAACGGCAAAGCAGACTGCCGCCATGGGCACGCATAATTTGGCGGGAATAACTCAAGCCAATGCCCGATCCGTTCTCTTTTGTGGTGAAAAAAGGAATGAAAATTTCATCTGCAATTTCTTCCGAAATACCATGACCATTGTCTGATACTCTGATCTCTGTGATTTCGCCCTTTTGAATGGAAGTTACAGCAATAGCTGCAGTAGAATCGGTTCCGGCAGGCTGTCCGTTGAAAGCTTCTGCCGCATTTTTCACCAGATTAATAATTACCTGAACCATCATCTGTTCATCAGCCGTAAACCGAAAACTTTTAACGGGTGGTGTCAATTTTAAATTTCCCGAAAAACTCTCTTTTATGGGCGACAACAGAATATTTAAACGATCGAAAAAAGAGTGCGCATCGATAATGGCTAATTTAGGTTCCGGTGCCTTTGACAACACCCGATACGATTGTACAAACCGAATCAATGCTTCGCTCATCTCGGTAATCACGCCCAAACCGTTAATGGTTTTTTCTACATGAATATCCTCAGATACATCCGTTATGGCGCCCAATTTCTGTTCCCATATTCTTTTCAGGGATTGAGAAATGGAAGTAACCGGAGCCAACGAATTCATTATTTCGTGACTCAGCACTCTAATCAGTTTTACCCAGGCATCAATTTCCTTTCGTTCCAGCTCTCCCCGGATATCCTGTAAAGTTATTAGCTTCACTTCTTCATTCTCCAGACGAATTACCGAACATCTCGAAATCACCTGTATCCGTTCTTTTTTTAAGATGAGATCCAATACTTTTTTCTGGCGGTTTTTTAGTTCTGTAAGACCTGACGTAAATTTTGAATCGACCTGATTGAGTTGCTTAATGTGTGTGAAAGTCTTTAAACTGAGTAATTCCAAGGCCGCCGAATTCACATCAGTAACGTAACCATCTTCGGCAAGTACCACAACTCCGGTTGCAATATTTTGAAGAATTTCTCCGAAATATTTCTCCTTAATTTTGCTTTTCACCTGCACTTGCTGCAAAATTCCATTCAGCTCGTTCAAACTTTGATGCAGTTCGTTAATAATGGCATTGCCTGTTTTAATGGGGAAACGCAAAGTGGTATCTTCATTTTTAATGGACTGAACAAAGTAGTTCATCTCCTTGTGCGTTTTGTTCAAAAAACGCACAAATTGAAATACCAAAACAATTTCGGCGCAGAGAATTGGCAACGCGAAATAATAGGATGCCTGCGAAAGAAAACAGCCAATCAGCACTGCGAAAAAAATCACAAAACCAAGCCGTAAGAATAAAGCTGAATTGTAGTGTCTATAAGCCATACTTCTTAATTTTATTGTAAAGGGTTTGTCGTGTTACTCCTAATTGCGCCGATACAGCAGAAAGATTCCCCATTTGCTTTTCGATTGCTCCCAAAATCAACTGCTTCTCCATATCTTCCAATGTGCCGCCAAAGGCTTCAGCAGCCGAGAATTCATCCATTTTAAAAACAAAATCTTTTGCACTAATTAAATGTGTATCGCTAAGAATTACAGCTTTTTCGATGGCATGCTGCAATTCACGAACATTACCGGGCCAACGGTAAGTTTGTAATTTCGCGATGGCTTCCGGTGCAATAACAAGTCCGTTCTTATTGTATTTTTCAGCGTAAAGCTTCACAAAAAACTGCACCAATTCGGGAATGTCAGCAATACGGTCGCGCAAGGACGGCAATTCAATTTGTATGGTGTTGATCCGGTAAAGCAGATCTTCCCGAAAACGTCCTTCTCCAATCATTTTAACCAGATTACAGTTGGTCGCACAAACCAATCGCACATCAATATCAACAGGCAAATTTTCGCCCAGTCGGGTCAATGTCCTGTTCTGCAGCACCGATAACAATTTCGCCTGCATTGGCAGGCTTAAATTTCCAATTTCGTCGAGAAAGAGCGTGCCTTGGTTGGCCGCTTCAATTTTCCCCATTCTATCCATTCCGGCATCGGTAAATGCTCCTTTTTTGTGACCAAACAATTCACTCTCAAACAAATTTTCGGCTATGGATCCCATATCAACGGTAACCATCACATTCTGGCTTCGGTTCGACAGGCGATGAATCTCCCGGGCAACCAATTCCTTTCCGGTTCCATTCTCTCCGGTAATCAAGATATTCGCATTGGTCATGGCCACTTTTCGAACCACATCCATTACTTTTTCCCAAGCCGGCGAACTTCCAATAATGTGATTTTTATTTTTGTTAATCTCAGCAATGAATTCATTTTCCTTTAGGCGAAGATTCTTTACCTCTTTTCTGGAATGGCTTAATTTCCAGGCCATCTCGATAGTTGTCAGCATCTTCTCATTCTCCCAGGGTTTCAGAACAAAATCGACAGCTCCCGAACGCACTGCTTTCACAGCCAACTCTACATCTCCATAGGCAGTAATCATTACCACACTTAATCCCGAATTGTATTCTAAAATTTGGTTCAACCAATAAATTCCTTCGTTTCCGGTATTAATTCCGGCTTTAAAATTCATATCCAAAAGCACAACATCGTAGTTGTCACTTTTCAATTCTGAAAGCAAAGCATTTGGGCTCGACAAACATTTTACTTTTTTACAGCTTCCGGTTAGTAACAAATCCAAAGCGCTTAAAATGCTTTTATTGTCATCAACAATTAAAATTTTGGCTTCTTTCATATTTTTTTGAGTAACAAGTCATTAGTACAAAGTATTTAGAAATAACACAGATTATTCAGTTGTATTATACCCGATTAAAATTTCCTGCATTAAATACCCCAAACTTTTCCTGAATGATAGCAGATCTAAAATGAGAAACTTATTTACTTTTCAGGTCTAAAGTAGAAAGGTTTTCAAAAAATTAGACAAGCGTTGTCTAATTTTTTTACACTCCAATTTAGCAGTCACAACACAAACATCTATTAATATGCAATTTACAAGCCTTGGCACAGGATTGGATAAACAAAGCATAAATAACAGATTATTATTCTGATAAATTTAAAGAACAGCTTAAACATGTCAATGGATCGTAAAATTGAAGTGAAGAAAGGTTTTAAAACCAAACATATTTATATCCTGCTTGGAGTCCTTTTTCTTGGTTTGTTAGTGTGGATGCTGCTGAGTAGTTCTACCTCTACCTATCGTACCGAACTCGATAAACTCACCATAACAGAAGTTTCGCAGGCAGAATTTAAAGATTACATTTCGATTATCGGAACGGTTGAACCCAAAACAACCATCTATCTGGATGTTGAGGAAGGTGGAAAAGTGATCGAAAAATTAATTGATGAAGGTGAATTGGTAAAAAAAGGCGATGTTATTCTCAGACTGATTAACAACGATCTTAAATTGCAGATTCTCAATACCGAATCGTCACTTGCCTATCAGGCCAATGAGCTGCGCAATACTTTGATTAATATGGAACAGCAGAAAATCAGCAACAAACAGCAAATTCTTAGTATCGACAGTGATATCATCCGGCAAAAAAGACAATACGAACAGAACCAACTTTTATTCGAAAAGGGATTTATTTCGAAAGAAGTCTACTTAAGATCGAAGGAAGATTATGACCTTTCCCTGCAAGACCGACAGTTAAGATATCAAAGAATGGTTCAGGACTCCATTTTTCGGGAGAATCAGAAAACACAAATGAACAGCAGTCTGAATAACATGAAACAAAACCTCGAAATGGTTCGGGAGCGCCTGGAGAATTTGAACATTAAAGCTCCGGCTGATGGTCAGCTGGGAAGTTTGGATATTGAAATCGGTCAATCGATTAACCGGGGCGAAAGAATAGGTCAGCTTCATATTCTGAACAATTTTAAAGTGCTTGCCGAGGTCGACGAACATTATATTGACCGTGTCCGCCGCGATTTAAGTGCTTCGCTGCAGCGAAACGATCAGGAGTTTATTTTGAAAACTAAAAAAGTATATCCGGAAGTTCGCGATGGCCGCTTTAAGGTGGATCTGATTTTTGATGGAAAATCGCCGGAGAATCTGCGCACCGGACAAACCTATCACATAAAACTGGAATTGGGACAAGCCGTTGAAGCTACACTGCTGTCCCGTGGGGGATTCTTCCAAAGCACCGGCGGACAATGGGTATTTGTTTTGGATGAATCGGAGCGGTTTGCCACCAAACGAAACATCAAAATCGGCAGACAAAATTCTCAATATTTCGAGGTATTGGAAGGATTGCAGACAGGTGAGAAAGTGATTACATCCAGTTACGATACCTTCGGAGATAATGAACGGATTGATTTTAAATAATGTTCATGTACTGAACTTAAAAATTCGAATTAGTAAATTACACATGAAAATAAATTCTAAAATAAATAGCTATGATTAACACAGTAAACCTAAGTAAGGTATTTAGAACCGATGAGATTGAAACCTTGGCTCTTAACAATGTAAATCTGAAAATCAACAAAGGCGAATTTGTTGCCATTATGGGTCCATCGGGTTGCGGTAAATCTACCTTGATGAATATTCTGGGTTTGCTCGATAATCCTTCGGAAGGACAATACACGTTTGATAGTACCGAGGTATCGGGTTTAAAAGAAGGTCAGCGCACCGATTTGCGAAAAGGCAACATTGGTTTTGTATTTCAGAGTTTTAACCTGATTGATGAGTTGAATGTATTCGAAAATGTTGAAATGCCATTGGTTTATCAGCGAATCAGCAGTAAAACCAGAAAAGAGATGGTGAACAAAGTTCTGGATCGAATGAACATGAGTCATCGTGCACAACACTATCCTCAACAGCTGTCCGGTGGTCAGCAGCAACGTGTGGCCATAGCCCGGGCGGTTGTTTCCAACCCGGGCTTAATACTTGCCGATGAGCCAACAGGTAATCTGGATTCGAAAAACGGACAGGAAGTAATGGAGCTGCTTACCGAACTAAACCGCGAAGGAACAACAATCATTATGGTAACTCACTCCATTCAGGATGCCGGCTATGCTCACCGAATCATCAATCTGTTTGATGGAAAAGTTGTGATGGAAGAAAGTCTGGTTGAGGAAGTAATGTAATTCTATTCTCTCAAAATTTATTGATAATTATTAAATGCGTAAATCATGATATCCAATCATTTGAAATCTTTTGCTCTGCACCTTTGGAAAAATAAACTTTACAGTGTGATCACTATTTTGGGTTTTGCCATATCTATCATGTTTATTCTCCTTTTGAGTATTTATATAAAAAATGAATATTCGGCCGATCAATTTCATTTGAAAAAAGACAGGATTTTTCGTGTGACTCATGGGGAAGAATCTGGTTTTGCACCCCCATCCGGACCATTGCTAATGCAAAAATTTCCGGAAGTAGAAAATTTTGCCAGAACCCGAAATATAGGAGTTTATGTAAAAGCTCCCGGCACTTCTAAATTGAAAAGCCTGACACTATTTGCAGATTCATCCTTTCTTAGCATTTTCTCATTCAAGATGCTTAACGGCGATAATAAAACTGTATTAAGCAGGGAAAATACCATCGTTTTAACAAAGTCTTTTGCTTACAAACTGTTTGGTAAACTTCCGGAATTGGGAACTACTCTTACAATTAACGATGATTTTGACCTTGAAGTAACTGGCATTATGGAAGATGTACCTGACAACACGCACTTTCAGAAATTCGATATGCTTGTTAATTTCCCTACTCTGGGAAAAGTATTTGGGATGAATGATTTTTTGGAATCGTATAACAGCAATTCTTATGGCTTGTATATTTTAACGAAACCCAATACCAATATTCAGGCTAAAGCTCCCGAAATATTAAAAATATTCAAGGAAGTTAATTGGATGTTTAAAAGAGAATATGCAAAATCTATTGAATTAGAGCCAATTGTTGATTCGTACTTCAGCACATCCAAGTCCTACGACACTAAAAATAAAAGCAAAGGTTTTCTTCAGATATTATCGGGTATTGTATTTCTGATATTGGTGCTTTCCATTATCAACTACGTGAATCTTACGGTCGCCCAATCGTCTTTTCGCAGCCGGGAAATTGCAATCAAAAAATTAATTGGCGGAAAGAAAAAAGACTTGTTTTTGCAAAGTATGTCCGAATCGATTATCCTTAGTTTCTTCTCTTTACTCCTTGCAGTTATCTTATGTTTTCAGGTAGTTCCGGTTTTCAATTATTTACTGGATGCAAAACTCAATTTTATTGATGAATTTACATGGATCAATATTTGCATTGCTCTTTTATTTATGGGTGTTATTGGCATTATTTCAGGAATAATACCAGCCATTAAAATTGCCCGGTTTGATCCCATTGATGTAATGAAAGGCAAAATCAGAACGAAGGAGAAAAGTATCTATTCCCGAATCATGGTTAGTTTTCAATACCTCATTATTATTAGCTTAATCACAAGTGCTTTTTTCATCAATAAACAAACTAATTTTCTGCGGAATCATCAACTAGGTTTCGAACAGGAAAACATGCTTTGTTTTGAGAGTGAAATACCTCGTGCGAAACAGCGCGTTTTGCAGGAAATACTGAAAAAAATCCCCGGAGTTGAAGATGTTTGTTTAAGTGCCGGCACACCCCTTGACGGAGGAAACAACTTATGTTTTACCTATAATGACAAGGAGCTAAGCTTCCAACATTTTATTGTGGATACCAGCTTCTTTAAATTGTTGAACATTCCGATTAGAAAAACGGGCATTGCCTTTTCTAAAAACATTTGCTTGCTGAATGAAGCCGCGGTAAAAGAATTGGAATTGCCCGAAAATGAGAGCAATTTCAAACTAAAAGGTACCGAATACCCCATTTACGGAATCGTCAAAAATTTCCATTTCAGGGATTTAAAAAGCAAATTGGGACCCGCCTATTTTCACATTCTAAAACCCGATCAGTATGCCTGGAGCTATGTAATAAAATTAAGCGGTAAGAATAATTACGAAACCATTCAAAAAATTAAAAAAGCACACAGCGACTTTACTGATGGTACACCATTACAATTGGATTTTTTTGACGAAACGGTTCACAACTGGTACGAAAGGGAAGACAAAACCGGCAAAATTGTAATGTATTTTACTCTGCTAACGGTAATTATTTCGGTTATGGGATTGTTTGCCATGTCGCTTTATTACGTTCAGCAAAAAAGGAAAGAAATCGGTATTCGCAAAGTAAACGGCGCCAAAACCAAAGAAATACTGGCTATGCTAAACAAAGATTTTCTGAAATGGGTAGTCATCGCCTTTGTATTGGCCTGCCCAATTGCCTGGTATGCCATGCACAAATGGCTCGAAAACTTTGCCTACAAAACAGAACTTAGCTGGTGGGTTTTTGCCCTGGCTGGATTAATCGCTTTGGGAATTGCACTGCTTACGGTTTCGTTTCAATCGTGGAGAGCGGCTACGAGGAATCCGGTGGAGAGTTTGAGGTATGAATAAATCTAAAACGAAAATATGCTTTGGTACAATTTTAAATACGCACTAAAAAACATTCTTAGACAGAAAGCTTATAGTATCACAAATATTATCGGCTTATCCGTTTCACTTGCTTCCGTTTTTTTAATTCTTTATTACATTCAATTTGAGACTGGCTTTGATCAATATTTTTCTAATAGTGATAGAGTTGCCCGTTTCACAATAGAATATCAGAAAAAAGATTACAACAATCATTTTGCCCGAGTAAGAAATCCTGTTATTCAATACTTGGCTGATGATTTTTCTGAGGTAGAATGTATGGCTCGTCTTTCTCCATTTAAACAATGTGCGGTGAAAATTGGTGAAAACAAATTTTACAGCAAGGGAGCTTATGCTACAGACTCAAATTATTTCAAAGTCTTCAACGGAACCCTTTTAATTGGAAACGCTAATAAGATATTGGTCTCTAAAGGTCAGGCTGTCATTTCAGAATCGCTTCAAAACAAATTCTTTGGTTCAGAAAATCCAATAGGCAAACAAATTTCTTTAGAGAGTCAGAATGATGAAAAATTTCATAATTATACCATTGTCGGAATTATGAAAGATGTTCCTTTGCAATCTCATTTTCATCCTGAAATACTTACCTCTCTCGAAAATCAAGCTGACTATTCTGCTTGGAATTACACCTATTTACTTCTAAACAAAGCTAAAAGTATAACTCGGGTGCGAGAACAGTTTGATCAATTCAAAAAAAAATATTTTAGTGAAAAAGATATAACCTCCAACATTCTTCATCTGCAAGCTATTCAAGATATTCATCTTCATAGCAACAAGGACAGAGAAATTGAAATCAATGGAGATATAAAGAACATTCATTTCCTAATCCTATTGACCATTCTTATCTTTCTTGTTGCTTTATTAAATTTCACAAATATTAATATCGTTTCTACAAAAGAACGATCTAGAAACATATTAATAAACCATTTATTGGGTGGGAAATTGCAGCACATTGCAATGGTTGCTTTGTGGCAAAACTTACTAATTGTTGGAATTTCGGTTGTTTTAGGAATTGGCTTGGCTCGAATTGCCTATTCGGGTTTTCAGCAATTATTTTTCTTGCCAGATTTTATTATCACAAAGTCTACTATCAAGCACTTCTTACAAATAATCTTTTTCCTTATTGTATGTGGCTCTTTAATAGGAACATTGCCATTACTAAAACACAAATTAAAATCTAATTTACTCAATAAGACTTCTCTAAATTTAGAAACCAAATCTGGAAAAAACACAAGGGGAGTGTTACTATCTCTCCAATTTGCAATTGTAGTCGGCTTATTAATTACCACTTTCGTTATTCAAAGTCAAATTAATCTGTTAATGGAAAACAGACTGGGAGGATCCAACAAAAATATTATCAACATTACCGATGTATCGCCTTCTCTAGCTTCTAAATATGATCTCTTTAAAAATAAATTATTAAAAATCTCAGGAATTGAAAACGTCACTGCCTCAATGGAGGAACCCAGCGGTGAAATAATGGATGCTTTTCCCTATCATCTGGAAGGTGTTACCCAAGAAGAATTCTCCAGTAATCCGTTAAATGTATTTACATGCGATCATAATTTCCTTGATTTCTATCATGTACAGATATTGGCTGGAAACAACTTCACTTCAGATACTGTAAGCAAACAATATATTCTTAATAAAACAGCATTAAAATACATTGATCCAAAACTACAAGCTGAAGATTTCCTGAACAGATCATTTGAGTTCAACTTTTTTTACAAGAAACTTTTACCCAAAGGACAAATCGTTGGAATTTGTGATGATCTGCATTTAACCAGCATGAATGAAAAGGAAAAACCATTGGCAATTCATTATCAAAACATGGTTAATTCATGTATAAGCATACGCTTTACCCCAGAAGGCCTTCAAAGTGCTTTAAGTGGCATTCAAGATACATGGCAAGAATTATTCCCAGATTATGCACTAAGCTATCAATTCATTGATGATTTGTATTTACAACGATATCAACAATACATCAATCAGCGGAATTTCCTCAGTGCTCTGTCCTTACTGGCAATACTAATTGCTTGTATCGGCCTAATTGCAATCTCTATTTCAATTATACAAGCAAGAAAAAGAGAAATAAGCATTAGAAAGGTGAATGGTGCCAAAACCAAAGAAATACTGGCTATGCTAAACAAAGATTTTCTGAAATGGGTAGTCATCGCCTTTGTATTGGCCTGCCCAATTGCCTGGTATGCCATGCACAAATGGCTCGAAAACTTTGCCTACAAAACAGAACTTAGCTGGTGGATTTTTGCCTTGGCAGGACTCATTGCTTTGGGAATTGCATTGCTTACGGTTTCGTTTCAATCGTGGCGGGCTGCTACGAGGAATCCGGTGGAGAGTTTGAGATATGAGTAATGAATATAGAAATTCTATTGAAAAACAAATGACAAATTATGATGTTTTTAAAACTTGCATTTCGACGCTTATTTTTAAAGGGTGATCACAGTGTCGCCCGTATAGTCTCCTTAGCTACAGGTTTGGCTTTTGGTATTTTACTTTTATCTGAGGTATTCTATTATCACAGTTTCGATAGTTTTTATCCCGATTCAGATCGTATTTATGTTGTCGCTGAAAATTACAAAGCAGAGAAGTCTAAAGATAAATTGGAAAGTGCTAATCAAGTTAGTGGTGCAATTGCTCCGGGTTTAAAAGCAGAGGTGCCAGGAGTAGAAGCTGCAACGCGATTAAATTCTATAGGTTCATCAATATTTTATACCGAAAACAAGAAAAGCTACGAGGCTAAGTTTGTTTTGGCAGATGAACATCTCTTCGAAGTATTACCTAGACCTATGCTTAAGGGAAATCCTGTGGAAATTCTCAAATCGCCTATGAAATGTATGATTTCGAATAAAATTGCTACTCGTATAGGTGGCGATGTTATTGGGCAAGCTATTGAATTGAAAGAATATCCAGGTGGTAAGTTAACGATTGAAGGTATATTTGAAGCTTTGCCAGAAAACACGAATTACAAATACGACGTATTAATATCAATGGTTTCAACAAGCTATTTTATGTGGGATGGCTCTGATAATTGGCTTGGAAATGATCGTTATTTCTCCTGTGTTAAACTAGCTCCAGGGGTTAAACCAGAAAATCTAGCTTCTGCAGTTAGAAAAATGCAAGAAGTACATCAGGATATTAGAAAAATTGAGGCTCAAGACGATGGATTTGTTTTGAAATATTCACTTAAACCCATTCAGGAAGTTTATACAGAAACCCTAAAAGACATTATTTTAATTCTAAGTACAATTGCATTTGCGGTTTTATTTGTTTCTTTATTAAACTATATTCTACTCACACTAAGCGTGCTGGTAAAGAGGTCAAAATCATCGGCAATCTATAAAACCTTTGGAGCTCATTCTCGCCATTTGCAACAAATTATTTTTTCTGAGTCAGCCCTTCTATTTCTCCTATCCTTAATCGTAGCTTTTATTCTGATTATAGTATTACAACCAGTAGCCGAGCAACAAGTTGGGCATAAATTGCAATCCGTTTTAAATCCCTATGTTATTTTGCCTTTAATGGGCATATTGATATTTATGCTTATTCTAATGAGTTACTTGCCAGCTCGTTTTTTCTCCCGTATTCCTGTAGCTAATGCTTTTCGTTACTATCAACAAAAAAAGAACAGTTGGAAATTGATTTTATTAGCTTTCCAGTTTATAGGCGCTTCTTTTATTTTATCGATGCTGGTTATTGTTAGTTTGCAATACAATAACATGAAGAACATTTCTCACGGTTATCAAACTGAGGGTGTTTTTTATGGATCCACTAGTGGTATGAATGGAAGTAAAATAGCTAGTGTATTACACGAATTAAGATCGATGCCTGAGATAGAAAAAGTTGGTCTTGGAGAAACATTGCCATGCGACTCCAAATCTGGAAATAATATTCTATCTCAGGATGAACAAAGAGATTTATTCAACATTGCAGATTTTTATGCTGTTGACGATAGTTATTTGTCCATACTAAACATACAAGTAACAGAAGGACAGGTGTTTTCTGAGGAAACAACTCTTGAAGGTGATGTGCTAATTAGTAAGAAAGGTGCTAAACTACTTCAAATGCACAATGCATGGAATGAAGGTGTGGTTGGTAAACAAATAGTGATTAGTGAACATGGGAGCACAATTATTAAGGGTGTTTTTTCGGATTTCACAATAGGCTCTAAGGCTGATCCAGATATACGTCCTGCCGTATTTTTCTATAGATCTGAATCTAATTTTGTAAAAACAGCTATCAAATATCCATCCTATTCATTCAACATATTGGTGAAAACCTATCCGAATACTCAAGCTAGATTAATGGATAAAATAAGAGAGGTATTTAATACTGCTTTACCTTATAGAGATGCCGATATAAAGAGTCTTGAAATACAGCAAGAAAAAGGCTATACGCAACAACGTGGATTTCGAAATGCAATGGTGGCAGGTAGTGCAATAATCTTACTCATTACAATTATTGGACTATTAGGCTATACTTCCAACGAGGCGGTAAGACGTCGTAAAGAATTGGCTATTCGCAGAATAAACGGAGCTAAATTTTCAAGTCTTCTAAAGGTCTTCTTGTGGGATATTGAGATTCTGGCCGTTCCTGCTGTATTACTTGGTGCTTTAGGAGCTTGGTTTACAGCTAACTTGTGGATGCAGAATTTTGCTTATAAACTCCCTTTACATTGGTGGATATTTTTCATATGTAGTTTGATCATTCTTTTACTTGTAGCTCTAGTAACGGTCATAAATTTCACTCGAAATGCACGCCGAAATCCGGTGGAGAGTTTGAGGTATGAATAAATTAAAAATAGAATTTTTTAAAATAAATCCATTTTGTAATGATTAGCGCCATATTTAAAATATCAGTCCGGAATGTCTTAAAACACAAAACATATTCATTAATTAAGGTATTAGGACTTGCATTAGGTTTTTCCGCTTTTATTCTAATTGGTTTATTTGTTCGGTACGAATTAAGCTGGGATCAAGCAAATGCCAAATACGATCGAATTTTTCGGGTTCAGCGTCATTACAGTAAAACGCTGTATGCAATGGACGGGAATGATATTTCGCCCCACACGAGTGCAGTAACCGCTCAGTTACTCGAAAAACAGTTTCCGGAATTCGAAAAAATTTCGGTTACCCGCGAAATAGGCGGAAAATTTCTGGCTTCTGTAGCAGACAGACAGATTTACGACGAAAAAGGCATTTATGCCGACAGTTGTTTATTTGATGTATTCACCTATCAATTTCAGGAAGGAACATCAAAAGAAGCACTCATCGAACCGTTTACCATCATCTTGTCAAAAACCATTGCAGATAAGCTATTTCCCAATGAAATTGCAGTTGGGAAAACAGTTACTCTTGAAAAGAAACTTGATTTCAAAGTAACAGGTGTTTATGCTGACCTGCCGGAAAATTCGACAATACGGCCAACTTACATTATTTCATACTCCTCTCTCGAACAAACAGAAAAACCAAGTCTCAGCAACATCGGATGGTGCAACTGCATGACCTATGCACTGCTAAAACCAGACACTGATTCAAAATATCTGGAAAGCAAAATCAAAAATATTCTTTCAGGATATAGTGGCTTCGAATATGAAGAACTTCAGTTATGTCCGATGAAAAAGCTTCACCTAAACCCTTTTGGACGTAACGACTATATTATAATTCTTATGCTTTACGGATTAATAGGCCTGTTTATACTCCTAATGTCATCTTTCAACTATATTAACCTAACTACAGCAAATGCTGCAACACGAGGAAAAGAAGTAGCCGTGAAAAAGGTAAACGGAAGCAAACGCGGCATGCTGATTGTACAGTTTTTAGGCGAAACAATTTCTATTTCGGTACTGGCTTTGGCACTTGCCTTTTTACTCGCAAAAGTTTTTCTTCCCATTTTTGCAGATATTGTTGATAAAGATTTAAGTTTAAGTCTGATTTACGACTGGAAATTTATCGGCACAACAATTCTGATTTCGTTAGGGATTGGATTTTTATCGGGAATTTACCCTGCTTTGTTTTTGTCCTCACTCAAAATTATATCGCTGTTTAAAGGAGAACTATTTAATAAACAACACAAAAAATTCAGCATAAAAAAAGCACTGATTACATTTCAGTTTGCTATTTCGGTATTCTTGATTCTGATTACCCTTTCGTTCTCAATGCAAATCAAATATTTGGTCAACAAAGATTTAGGATTCAGCAAAGAAAATATACTCTATGCTCAAATGAGCGTTTCGAAGCCCGGAATTAACTTCGATCAATTACGAAACCAATTGCTGCAACATCCGGAAATAATAAATGCTTCCGTATCGAAACATGTTCCGTTTGTTAGTTTTGGAGGAGGCATGACCAACTGGGAAGGTGGAAAACCAGACGAAAAAATCAATTGTGTGTTCAACAACATCAGCTACGATTTCGTGCAAAATATGAGGATTTCGCTGATAGCCGGACGCGATTTCTTGCGCAATTTTTCATCCGATTTGGGGAAATCATGTTTGATTAACGAAACGGCAGCGCAAGCTTTTGGCTGGGACAATCCCATCGGAAAACGAATAAAAAACAACAAACTAATTGTAATTGGCGTTCTTAAAAACTATGTTTACAAGGACTTACACAATGGCATTGAACCTGCAATACTTGTTCTAAGCCCTGTGAAGGTTGTTGGAGAATGGATCTTTTCTTTCCGCATTCATGCTGCCAATCAGCAAAAAGCAAAAGCCATCCTGACCAGCGCATTTGAGAAAAATTTTCCAAATGATCCATTCGAATTTCGGGATTTACCTACTGCTTTCAACAATGAAAACAGCTTCAAAATTTACCATTCAATAAACAGTACCATTCTATTTTTTACTGTATTTAGTATCTTTCTTTCAATCATTGGATTGTTTGCAATGGTTTCATTTACCGTAGTTCGCCGAACTAAAGAAATTGGAATTCGCAAAATCAATGGAAGTTCCTCGTTTGGAATTTTCTATTTGCTAAGCCGTGAATATTTTGTGCTTCTGTTCTTTTCCTTACTGATTGCATATCCGACTGCGTGGTGGGTATACGAACATATTCCGAGTGCTAACAAATGGCATATTCAGCCCTGGATTTTTATACTGGGAGCCGTAATCATTTCTCTAATTATTCTTATAACCACCAGTTTTCAAACCATAAAAGCAGCAGCCAGAAATCCGGTGGAGAGTTTGAGGTATGAGTAAAAACAATTAACGATTACTAATGAATAATTAATACAATGAATTTTTACAACATCAAATTATCTTTAAAGAGCTTACTAAAAAACAGAGTGGTAAGTGCAATTAATATTGGTGGACTTGCACTTGGAATAAGTATTAGTTTATTGATTTTTGCTTTCGTAGACAAGGAAGAATCAATGGATAAACATATTGCTAAGTCTGACAATATATTTGTTCTGGAAAATGATCAAGATTCATATGTCTCTTCCAAAATGGTTGAATTGATACGCATGAATATTCCTGAAATAAAGCACATTACATATGCTCAAAATGAATGGTCTCCACAAGTATTTGTTGAATACAACAATAAAAAAATAAAAATAAAGCATTTAATTGTTACAGATTCAGCTTTTTTTCGGGTTCTCCCAATGAAAGCTTTATATGGAAATCCTTCAACAGCATTAACAACATCAAACAAAATTGTACTCACTGAAACGCTCTCAAAAAAGATTTTTGGAAATGAAAATCCTATTGGTAAAACAATTACGTATAATGCAACCAATTTGCAAAATGAATTAATTGTTGTAGGCGCTGTAATTAAAGATTTATCTCACAACAGTTCTTTTAAATTTGATGCCGTTTTATCAGAAGATACAAATAACAAAATTGATTGGTATGTTGGAAATAAAAATAGCTGGGGCACTCAAAACTATATCTCTTATTTTAGAATACCAACTAATGGCAATATAAACTTGATTAATCAGAAACTTAAAAATATTCCATTAACAGATGTTGAAGAAGATTTTAAAAGCAACATTAAACTTAGTTCTCTCCCATTACAAGATTCTTATTTCGAAGCTCCAGACATCGAAATACAGAGGCATGGAAATCATCTTACAATTGTAATTATACGAATCACTGGCATCCTAATCCTACTTTTGGCCTGTATTAACTACATTAATTTAGTGTCAACTCAAAAAATAAAAAGATTACGCAATATCGGAATCTTAAAAGTTCTGGGAAGTAAAAGGAGGAAAATCATTCAATTGATTAGTACTGAATCTGGTTTAGTTCTATTAATTACATCTGCTCTGGTTATCACATTGCTTTATTTCTTAACAGAAGGTTTAAATCATCTTACTCAATCTCTGTTTACCCTTGCTGAAATTCTTTCAGGATGGAATCTCGTTGTGTTCATCCTAATATTAATTGTTACACTGCTAATTACAGGAATCATACCTGGCATTATTCTAAGTAGTAATGAAACGACTCAACTACTTAAAAATAAAATCTCCATAAATCATAAAAATTATCTTCGCAATATTTTATTGGTTTTTCAATTTACAATTTCCATTATATTACTAACAAGTATTCTTTTCATTAAGAAGCAGAATAATTTCCTTATCAGCAAAGACCCTGGGTTTAAAAGAGAAAATATTATTTATACAACAACAAATGAAGAAATTTCAAACTTGGGAGATGCATTTCAAAATGAAATGAAAAAAATAGCAGGCGTAGAAGACATCACCTTCTCATCCTCAGTAATTGGGTATAATGAATCTAATTGGGGACGTGACTTACTAAATAAGACGGAACAATATAATATATGGTTTTCTAATTTTTATGTTTCTCCTAACTTTTTCAAGTTTTTCGGAATTGAATTGGTTCGAGGAAAACAATTTAATGAATATTCGCCAAAAGCAGGAGATTGGATTTTTAATCAAACCGCAATTAAAAAGTTCAGAATTGAACAATTGGAAGATGTTAAACTTTTGAATTGGAATGGAACAAAACAAGAACCTATTATTGCAGAGGTTAAAGATTTTAATTTCGAATCTATGCACGTTCCCATAAGATCTGTTGGTTTCAGATGCAGAAATAATGTGGATGAAGTAGCCTATTTTAAACTAATAACAACCAATGGAGCAACTTTTAAGCAATGTTTATCCGCTATTCAAAAAAAGTGGACTAAGCTCTCTCCTAAGTTCCCTTTAGAAATTAAGTTTATGAATAGCTCATGGGAGGCATTATATACAAAAGAAAAACAGTTTCAGAAAATACTAAATTATGCTGCTGCAATTTCTATTTTACTTTCTTGTTTAGGTCTGATTAGTTTAACTTTTTTTATAGTTGAGACCCAAACCAAAGAAATTGGATTGAGGAAAGTAAATGGAGCCAAACCTTATGAAATTGTGCAGATGCTAAACAAAGGATTTGCAAAATGGGTGGCCATTGCCTTTGTAATTGCCTGCCCCATTGCCTGGTATGCCATGCATAAATGGCTCGAAAACTTTGCTTATAAAACAGAACTTAGCTGGTGGATTTTTGCCTTGGCAGGACTCATTGCTTTGGGAATTGCACTGCTTACTGTTTCTTTTCAATCGTGGCGGGCAGCTACGAGGAATCCGGTGGAGAGTTTGAGGTATGAATAAATCTAAAACAAAAATATGCTTTGGTATCATTTAAAATTATCGGTTTTACGATTACTTAAGAACAGAGCCTTTTCTGTGACCAATATTCTTGGTCTCAGTTTTGGCATCGCTTCCTTCTTTGTCCTGTTCATTCATGTGCAAAACGAACGCAGCTACGACAGGCATATTACGGATTATCAGGATATCTACAGAGTAGCATCAACCCCTTCGCATGTAGAAGATCCTTGGGCCAGAAGTTTAGGATTTGTTAAGGAAGCCTCAGCAAACTTTCCGGAAGTAGAATACACAGCACAATTTTCACATTGTCAGTCGGGAACCATTAAAGTAAACGAACAAAGTGTATCGCAAAAAGACATTTTATCGGTCGACACCAATTTCATGAACTTATTCGGAATTGAAAGTTTGGTTGGCAATTTGTCTGATATTACAAAACCCAATGTTGCCTTCATTTCTGAACGATTTGCTGAAAAACATTTTAAAGACAAAAACCCAATTGGTGAATACATTGATGTTGAGGGCTTGCAATACAGAAGAGATCTTGGGAAATATGAAATTGTTGGTATCGTTAAAAACACACCCATCAAAACTCATTTTAACTGCGAGATCCTGATTTCTCAAAAAGGTTCGCTCGATGCAACCTATGCCTCCTTATCCGAAAGAAAAACTCAATGGGTTTACAACTATCTAAAATTAAAAAAAGGAGTTTCACCTTCGCTTGTTGAAGAGAAACTCCTGAACAAATTTAATAATTCGAGCTTAAGACAAACCCGCGGCCCCAAAGACTATGAATTCAGTCTCACAAAACTTTCCGACATTCACTTAAAATCCAATTTCAGATTTGAATTAAAAGAGAGCAATACAAAAATCAATATCAATTTATTCACTGCAGTTGCCATTATTATTCTGCTGGTATCCTTAATCAACTTTGTTAGTTTAATCACAGTTAACCTTTTTAAAAGATCAAAAGAATTTGGATTAAAAACATCCGTTGGTGCTCACAAAAAACATTTGCTCACACAAGTTCTTATTGAAGTACTTCTGCTTTGTTCGTTGTCAATTGTAATGGCTCTGATTTTAATTGAGGCGCTTACACCTTACATTAATAACTTCTATGAAATTCAATTCGATATTTTCTATTCCGAACCAATCATTTATCTGGCAGCATTAACTGTTCTGATATTCAGTGGAATTCTAAGCATCCTTTTTGTGCGCTTTTTTATTTTAAAAAACAATTCAACCAGCGATATCATTAAAGGTCATACATCTTTAACCGGCAGGCGTATTTTACAACCATTAATGATCTTTCAAATCCTGATTGTAATTGTGCTCATTTCATCTGCTGTTTTGGTCAACAAACAAATTTCCTACCTGCTGAATAAACCGCTTGGCTTTACAAAAGACAATGTTATTGTCCTCAACATGAAAGATTTTTCGAAAGACCCCAATGTGTTTGCCAATGAATTAAGAAAAAACCCTTCCATCGAATCAATTGGATTTACAATGCAGCATTTTGGATATCCCACACAAACCTTATCGCTTGATGGTTTTGGAATTGAAGGAACCGCTGAAATGTCGATGGCTAATTATGATTTTTTGAAAACCATGAAGATTCCATTTGTTCACAGCTACATCAACACTTCATTGGATACCATTGAAGGAATGGTTATCAACAAGCATTTGTTTAACAGATTGATGGAAAAACACAAAACTCTTGAGGAACTGAATTTATTTCGATCCGGAATACCTTTAGAGGCCGATCAGAGAAGAGTTGATATTATTGGCGTTGCAGAAGATTTTAATTACAGTTCTGCACACAATCAAATTGGCGACTACGTTTTTCTTATCGACGAATCCCGAAACAGGGCAAGGTTTATGCATGTTCGCATGTCACCCGGGAATATAAGAAGCGCCATGACAAGCATTCAGGAAGAATGGCAAAAACATTACCCCAACCAAAAAATGGACTACTTTTTTATGGATGATAAAATTGCACAGCAATACAAATCGGAAAACATCCTGAGACGGATATTGATGAGTTTCTCTGTTCTTGGAATCATCATCGGCATACTCGGAATTAGTGCTCTCTCCTATTTTACCTCCGAACAACGCACCAAAGAAATAGGTATCCGTAAAGCAAATGGTGCGAAAACTCACGAAATAATTACAATGCTAAACAAAGGATTTGCAAAATGGGTAGCCATCGCCTTTGTGTTGGCCTGCCCAATTGCCTGGTATGCCATGAACAAATGGCTCGAAAACTTTGCCTACAAAACCGAACTTAGCTGGTGGATTTTTGCCTTGGCAGGACTCATTGCTTTGGGAATTGCCCAATTTACCGTTTCCATTCAATCGTGGCGGGCAGCTACGAGGAATCCGGTTGAGAGTTTACGATACGAATAAATCTAATAATCTGTTCACGAAAACCGTAGGGACATGCCATGGCGTGTCCTTTTTCGAAAAAACCAATTACCAAAAAACACCCCAACCCCCTAAAGGGGCTTTAAAAATCCTCTGCCTAAAGCCAGAGGTAAAGCATTAATTTTCAGATGATGCGAACTCATCAGCTGTCCCCTGTATTTGGCAATCACTATTTATTTTTCAGTTTATACCAGGTAATATCATCTCCCTGAAACTTAAATTTATCTTCCAGCTGAAAGCCTAGCTTGTTCAGCACCCGTTGCGATTTCAGATTGCCAAGCAAAGTCATGCTGTAAATTTCGGGAATTTTAAGCTCGGTAAAAGCATAGTTAACAGCCGCTTTTGTTGCTTCGGTAATATATCCTTTGCCCCAATACTTGCGCAGCAGTCGAAATTTCAGATTGTAAAAATCACTGTGCCCGTTCTGGTTTTCCTTTTCAAATTTAAAGCCGGTCCAGCCAATAAAATTCCCCGATTCCTTTTCAACAATTGCCCAACGGCCAATGCCAATTCTTTTATACTGATCCCGAATCGATTCAATCATCTTTTTACTCTCGTTGATATTCCGAATGGGTTTTCGTCCTAAAAATTTATAAACCTCAGCATCCGAATCCATCTTGAACATGCTTTCGGCATCGGCCGGCAGTATTTCCCGTAGATACAATCTTTCTGTTTCACACAATATTTTCATTCTTACCTCTCCTTTGTTCGTTAAAATCTCAATCTTTTTAATCTCGCACATATCTGCCAATTGTGCAAGTTTTTACACAAATAGATTCTTATTTAGACCAAAATATAATATTCAGATACGTTTCAATTAACATTTCGTACTCAACCTAATGCACAAAGTTCACGGAGTTCCACAGAGATTCCTATTTAGAGCTTTAAATTCAAAAAATAAACCATTTACCAAATCATGAATTTTGAGACAAAATTTTTCTTTCCTTCCTCTGTTTACCTCTGTAGTTCCTTTTTCAAACACTCACAAAACACAAAGAGTCTAAATAAATATCAGCCACCTCATTATTATATTCACCATAAACTAAACACAAAAAAAACGACAGTTCTTTCGAACCATCGCTTCATATCGTTTTATAATTTGTAATTAATTCCCGATAGCCCGGTATCGTAATTATGAATTGATTTAAACGTGTTTTAGAATATCTTCCAAATTCTCAAATTTGGTTTTGTAATCGTTCATCGAACGAATAATTACCTCTTTGGCCTCATCAACACCATAAATATGTGTAATTTCGGCTTCGCTGTCCAAACCCGGCATATCCTTGTAAGTCAAAAAATAATGTTTCAAACGGCCCACAACCACATCCGAACAATCCGAAATATCAGTATAAGCACCATAAGTAGCATCATTCATCAAAACAGCAATAATCTTATCATCAGCCTCATTTCCGTCAATCATTCGAAAACCACCAATCGGACGAACCTCTGCAATAATATCACCGTGCGATATCACTTTTTCGGTCAGCACACAAATATCCAAAGGATCCGAATCACCCTGAACATTTTCCTTACCCGATTTTTCGCTGCAATATTCCCCTACCGATTTACCACAATATGTCTGAGGTAAAAATCCGTACAAAGCAGGAACAACATTCGAATATTTCTGAGGACGGTCAATCTTCAGGTAACCACTCGTTTTGTCTACTTCATATTTAACCGTATCCGTCGGAACCATTTCAATAAATGCCATCACCGAATCCGGCGCATTGTCTCCAACATCCAGCCCATGCCAAGGATGAGACTTGTAACGCAATCCCATTAATCTTGCGATAGGATCATTCAATTTGTTTCCCATAGTAAGTATTTCTTTTTAAGCTTCGTTTTTTAGCACAACGACTCTATTATCTAGGTAAAACAAATGTAAGAAAACAATATAAAAAACAACCTAATCGTCTTTTTCTTTTCCGTTAAATCTGATAATTGAGTGATTTCCGCCATGTAAATGTGGGGCTTACCTCCTTTCGGTCGGCCGGGCTTTTCGCTCCAAGTCCTCGCCATCCCACCCACCGGCCAAACCTTTACTGCGGGCTTTCCGCTGCATTCCTGGCCTTTTAAACTCAAACTGAGAACCTCACTATAAGTGAGACCCTCAGTCCAAATATTATTAATTCGTAAATATTTAGTTATACAAAAAAAAAAATCGAAAAAAAGCTAAAAAAGGGTGCAACATAAGATGGCACCCCTTTGGATAAAATTTTATATGGAACTTACCAGCCTGGATTTTGATCCAGATTAGAGTTCTTGCTGCGTTCCGATTGTGGAATCGGGAAGAAATACATCTTTTCGTCCCACACGCGGCTAACAACATTACGAATATAAGAAATGGAGCCATCGTTATTTTTGGTGAGCTTCATTTCGGTTAGGCTACTCAACTTTTCGCCCTCCTTCCAACGGCGCAAGTCGTAGAATCGATGTCCTTCGAAAGCCAATTCGACCATACGTTCGTTTTGGTATTTCTTCCAAAAATCGTTGTTAGACAAGCCTGTAGAGAATTCGGGCATCTGCACATCAGTACGCTTGCGTATATAGTTGACCGCTTCAATGGCTGACATTGGGAACTCAGCTGACGTAGCATCGGCTGAACCAAGATATTTAAAAACAGCCTCGGCATAGTTGAGATAAAACTCGCCCAAACGGTAAGTAATCCAAGTATGCTTAGCAGAAGTGTTGGTACTTGTTGAACGCAAGTCGATAGATGGAATCAGATACTTCTTAAGGTAGTAGCCAGTAGGTGTTGCACCCGAAGCCGGCTCTCCATTGGAACCACCGTAGTAGGTCTGAATGGCTTCGGTGTTGTAAGCAGGCCATTTAGTGTCGCCATTTTTTACAATGGTCATGCCAAAGCGAGGGTCTCGGTTCTCGTAAGGATTTTCGGAATCGTAGCCACTGCCGTCTTCGTCCCAAGCCTTACCTGTTGTCTGCATTTCGTAGGCGTCTACAAGGTTTTGAGATGGACAGTTTCCACTTGCACCACCGTCGATACCGATAGGATAGTTATACTTCTCTAATACATTGGAATTGACATCTGACTTACCGTAATAGCGGCGCATGAAAATCATTTCCGGCTGTGACCAGTTTTCCGAAGTCCAAAGGTCAGAATAATTGACGAGCGAAAATCCATTGGCCAGACACGAGTCGATTACGGCCTTGTTGGCCAAGGCTGCCTGATGCCAAAGTTCGGTATCGTTGTTGGTATTGAACAACGGACTTGCTGCATAAAGTGCAGTGCGTGCCTTAAGAGCCAAAACGGCGTATTTGGAAGCGCGGCCCGATTCTGCCGGGCTAATGCCAAAAAGACCAAGTTGAGTGTAATCGCCCGGAATGGAGTCGACGATGGCATCACATTCGTTCATGATTGCACTGAATACGTCGAGTGCTGGTGTGCGCGTCAAACTATTAACATTATCGGTTGTAACCATTTCTGTAAAATATGGAACAGCACCATACTGACGTACAAGATTGAAGTAAAAGTAAGCTCTCAGGAAACGCACTTCGTAAAACGAATTTTTATAGCGAAACATTTGAGCATTGTAATCGTCGTTGAGCCTCAGATCATCGAAAGTTAATCCCTGGAACTCGTCCATGTATTGGTTGCAGCACTGAATGGCTTCATAGCTTGCGCTCCACGTGTTCGACAATGCATTCGACGCTCTCCACGAACCGTTGGTAAAGTCGCAGATAGAATTAGAAGAGTAGGCATATTCAGCCTCATCGCTGGCCGAGGCCAGCATACCACCTGAATATATCTGTCCGAAGTCGTAGTCGAGCTTAAAGTAGATGTTAGTCACAAGACCTATAACGCTTTCGTACGATTCGGCAACATAATCCTTGTCATAGTTAGAATACTCGTGATAGTCCATATTCTCCTCGCAAGACGCCAGGGCGCACATGCAGGCTATTCCTCCTATTATATTCTTAAATTTCATATGATTATAATTTTAAGTTTTTGTCATATGGAACTTACCATATAATCATCTCCCTGTGTGTAGAAAGCTTTATACATGGACGTTTCATATGATTATAATTTTAAGTTTTTGCCATATAGCCTGTCCCGAACTTGTTTCGGGAGAACTTACCATGCTGAGATAATCATCTCCCTGTGTGTCAAAATCGATTTGGCATGGACGTTTCATATTTAAATTCATTAAACAGGTTCACAATTAAAAGTCAATAGACACTCCGGCAATATAGCTCTTGATAAGCGGATAGCCGGCACCTGATCTTTCCGGATCGGCAGTTTTGATTTTGTCGAAACAGACCAGATCGACACCACGAACATAAAATTTTGCATTCTTGATGAACTTGGTCTTCTGAATTAAGCTCTGTGGCAGGTTATAATAAACTTCAACCGAACGAAGTTTTAGAAACGATCGGTCTTCGAGCCAAATTGTGTTGGTTTGAAAGTTGTTATTGTTGTTTTGTGAAGTCAAACGCGGATATTTGGCACTTTCAGATTCTGAAGTCCAACGCTTGTCGTAGTACTCCTGTGAAATAGTCGTGTTGTTGATCAACGGCCAATAAACGCTGGAGGTGTTTAGGAGCGCCGAATAACGGCCAGTACCCTGGAACACAGCATCGAAGCCTAAACCTTTCCATTCGGCTCCGAGATTGAACGAGTAATAAATCTCAGGAGCTGTTGTGCTGTAACCGATCGCAGTTTTATCGTTAGTGTCAATTTGTCCGTCACCGTTCACATCTTTATATTTGATGTCGCCAGGCTTAATATCGCCGAAGAGTTGTTCAGGACTGTTGTCTATGTCACTCTGGTCTTTGAAAAATCCGAGGGCAACAAGGCCATATGTCTGCTTTAGAGGCTTGTTGGTGGTAACAAGGTTTTCATACAAACGAAGTTCCTCATACTGTTCCTTAATCTTATTCTTAGCCAAAGTGAAGTTTGCGCCAAGCTTGACTGTTACATCGCCAAAGGTTTTGTTATATTTGGTTCCAAGCTCAATACCCCAGCTGTTGACAATACCACCGTTTTCGTAAGGAGCGGTAAAACCAAGCACCGAAGAGTATTTGCCGTCAGAATCGATCCAGATATCGGCACGGTGTTCAAAATATGTGTCTAAGTTTAAATCGAGTCCGTCAAACATTCTGGCATCAATACCGAAGTTGTATTTAAAAGCCTTTTCGTGCGTAGAATTAAGCGAAGCTAATTGTCCAAGCGACCAGCTGCTTGTTCCTACCGAATAATTCGTGTCGAACGGGTAGTATCCGCCGCCGCCGTACGTCTGTTCCCAATAGTTGGTGCCTGGTATTTCATCGGAATTGATGATACCAAATGATGCGCGAACCTTCAAAAGATCGATCCACGAAAGATTTTTCATGAAGTCTTCCTTCGATAGCAGCCATGCGGCAGAAATGGTAGGTGACAAAGCCCACTTGTGGTCGGAAGCCAATTGGTTAGAAGCGGAAGCTACCAAAGTAAAGGCGGCGAAATATTTGTCTTTCAAACCGTAGTGTGCATAAAGCGAAGCGTTTTGAGTATACCAAGTCTGGTTGACGCCTTTGATGTTTCGATATTCATAATCCCATTTCAACTGTGCATAGAGTTTCTGGTTATCGCTGATAGCCTTGTCGTAGTAAGCAGTAGCTGCAAAATTAAACACACGTGTAAACGAAGTAATTTTAGCAGCACTGCCCATAGAGCTTTCGACACCGCCGCTGTAATTAGAGATGCTTGCCGGCTTGTTGTCGAGCCATTCAGTTACAGTTTGGCTTCCATAGCCGAAAGTCTTGGTATGGTCTTCGCTGTAAGTAGCCGAATTGTCGTAGGCAAACATAGCACTTGCCCCCAAACCTTCGGTAATAGCCGAAAGGTCTTGCGATAAGGTCATATCGGCAAAGAGGCTGCGGCTGTGATACTTGGAGTAGGCTGCATCTTGCGAAACGGCTGCTGGATTCATAGTTCCAGCCCAAATCGTGTTTCCGCCCCAAGTGCCGTCTTCGAGCTGAACGGGGAAGGCTGCAGCCGGAAGTGCATATATTGACGACCACAAGTTGCCGGCTCCAGGAGTCTTCGACTCTGATAGTATGCCCAGTACGTCAAGTTTCATCTTGGTGGTCTCTGTCAAATCGACATCCATGTTGGTTCGCAAGTTCGCTTTCGAGTACTTGTCTTGCGTGGAATAACCACTGTTCATGTCGTGGTTTTCGATAAAACCACTGTTGCCTGTCAATTTTGCCAGTGCATAGTAACGAAAACGTTTTGTACCACCACTGAAGCTGACATTGTAGTTATTAGTGTAACCTAAGTCTCGGAAGGTTTCGTCAATCCAATCAACATCTGGATAAAGGTATGGATATTCGCCGGATTCCAGTGCATCGAGTTCGTTTTGCGAATATCTGACCGAATATCCGTCATTTTTCAATGCTTCGTTCATAGCCTTTGCATAAGTAAAGCTGTTTACAAATTCAGGGCGGCGCACCTGCATGTCAAGTGCATGGTCGAAAGAAACGTTAACTTTAGTGGTTTCGTATTCGCCGCGTTTGGTCGATATGTTGATAACGCCGTTGATACCTTTGTAGCCATAAATGGCTGTTGCAGCGGCATCCTTAAGGATGGTCACCGTTTCAACCTCTTCCGGCGAAATGCCGGAGATATCGCGTTCAATACCGTCAACAAGTACAAGTGGAGTGTTGTCGGACGAAGTCTGCAGCCCACGCACATACATTGTTGGTTCGCTGCCGGCATAGCGTCCGGAGTTTTGCAGAACAGTGAGACCCAATCCATGGCCAAACAACGAGTTGGCAATGTTCTTGGCACTGCGCTTATCAAACTCTTTACTACTAACAGCAGCAGTCGATGAAGTAGACTCTTCAAAGCTCTGCGTCTTGTGATAACCAATATGAACGGCTTCGCCAATAAATTTTTTCGGTTTTGCTGAAATGCTATCTCTAAGCTCCTGTCCCTGCGCATAAGTGTACAGACAAAGCCCGGATATGAAAGACAAAGCAATTATTTTATATCTCTTCATAATCATTCAAATTTCTATTAATTGATAATTTAGAATGTTACCATCCCGGATTTTGAACCAACCCGTAGTTCTTGTTCACTTCGGTAAGTGGGAAAGGCGACAAATACCATTTCGGATCAAAGCCGTTGATCCACCAATAACGAGTTGGGTTCGACAATTCGAATTTTTCATAATCATACTTGGAAGGAAAATCGCCAATTTGACCCGCACCGTACCATTGCGTTTCAACACGCTTGCCATCGTCGTCGAGACGATACATGCGAAGACCATGGAGTTGCTTTGCAAAAACATCACCTTTCTTGTAGCGCACAAGGTCGAAGAATCGAGCATCCTCCATTCCAAGTTCGCAGGCGCGTTCGCGCAATATCTCTTCAATAAGTGCATCCTTATCGGAAGTCAGGTTTTTATTGGGATTACATTCTACAAGGCCTTTAAGGCCTACACGTGCACGAACATTGTCTACCTGTTCTATAGCTTTGGTGAAATTGCCTGTTTGGCAAAGAGCCTCAGCATACATTAAATATACATCGGATAGACGAATAGCGGGCCACATGGTGTATTTACGCAGCATATCGTTGCCCATAAGGAACTTGATTGGCGCATAGCCTGTTGCAAACGAACCTGTTTGGTTTGTGGGGCCGCTGCCAGCGTTAGTACTGCCTACCCACGATTCAAAGCTTTGACCAGACATGTTGGCGCTGGTCCAGTCGAGAGAAACGGGCTGTCCATTAACAATAACCTCTTCGTACAAACGAGGATCACGTGTCAAAGTGAGATCGTTGCCTTTAACGCTTCCGGTGCAGAACATTTCATCAAGCTTGCCTTTGGCTTCTGTTTTATCCCATTCGAACGGCGTGCCGTCTGCCCATGGAAACATCTCAACATACTCTTGCGTTGGGCTGTACCCCCGGTGAATGCTTCCTAGAGCATCGCCCCAAGTGTGCCAACTGTAATAGCCCGATTTGTAGGCATCGTATGCAAACTGTCGTGTGCTCAACAATACTTCAGGGCTGGTTTGAAGGGCATAGCCCGAACGGTATGCCAAACGGTAGTCTTCAATGCGGGTACCACTAGCCGTAACAAGATAGTAAGTACCGTTGGCATTTAGCTTAGAAAAGAAATCTTCGCAAGCCTTCAGATACTCTTGCCACAAATCAGCTCGGTATGAGCCGTACCAAATAGCGTTGTTGTCGGCAGCACCAGGATAGTACGGCTCATCGTCGTTAAAGATTGGCGATGCTGCAAACTGCAGAATACGGCATTTCATTGCCATGGCAGCAGCCTTAGTCCATCGACCTGCATCGGTGTTGGGGTTTTCGAGATTCCATGGCAGCACTTCGGCTGCTTCGTCAAGTAATCCTACCATAAAATCCACTGTCTCCTCAACGCTGCCACGAGGTATCTTGTAGCTAACGTCGGTTCCATTGAAAGATTTTTCTATAATAGGGATACCACCATAATGGCGGAAAGTATCGAAGTAGCGCGAAGCTATGATACACTTAGCCTGAGCTGTGTACGAAACAGCGTCTTCGGCACTCAAACCGGGCACTGTGTTAACATTTTCGATGAGTAACCAAGAGTAGCGCACTGCTTCCCAAACACGGTTCAAAAGATAGCTCCACTTATCGGAACGAATGCCGTAGTTGGAGGTGTGCGTTCCCAGATAATAATTGCTTACAATACCACCAGACAGATATGTAAATGCATAGCAATCGGTAAGCGCATCAACTTTACCTACATATATATTTGACGATTCGCACGGATAAGCATCACCCGATGTGTTACGATATGGCAAACCATAGTACTGCATCGAATATAATGTTGTAAGGAACTGCTTTGTATACTCGGCACTAGCAAAAACCGTATCGCTTGTAACCGTACCTCCCGGAGCCTTTTCGAGGAAATCATCACCGAAATTGGTTTCGTCCACGCAGGATGTAACCAGCATGGAGAAAAAAGCCATCCCCGCAAGGGCTGTAAATATACATTTATTGTATTTATTCATTATTATAATTATTTTAAGTTAATTAGAAACCGAGTTTCAGATTCAACGAGAATGTTCTTGTAAGTGGATATGTTGGCGAATTACTTGCCTTCGATTCCGGGTCACCCCAGATGTATGGCGAGAAAGTAAGCAAATTGTATCCACTTAATGATAATTGGAAAGTGTTGAGTTTTATGCGGTTCATGAATGGCAGATGGAAATTATATGCAATCTGCATATTCTTAAGCCGCAGATATTTTGCATCTTTCTCCCAAAGATCGGATTCCACATAGTTATTTGTATCGCCATTGTCGAATGTTGCACGTGGATATTCGGCATTTGGATCAGGATTTTCCTCTGTCCAAGTATTTTCTACCTGATAAACAAGCAAACCGCCCTGGTTGGCATTGTTACGATCAGTAAATGGCTTGCGGAATACACTCGAAATGGTACGGGTAACATTCCATGCACCAGTCCATTGCATAGAAAAATCGAAGTCTTTCCAAGTAAGTCCGAGGTTAATACCAGCCAAATATTCAGGATCGTCGGTATAACCAAGATCGCGTGTTTTATCGTTGCTGTCGATATAGCCATTGTGGTCGAGGTCCACATAGACACAATCTCCGTTCTTAAGTGTGGTAAGCTGTTCAGGCATAGTCTCGCCGTAGCGATCCAAATAGCGGGCTTCGGTATTCATTTCGTCATAATACTCCATAAAATGGTATTGCAGACGCGAACCAATACGGTGATCTTTGTTGTATTGGAATTCGTTGTTAAGCGGAGCTTCTTTGCGTTCGATAACCTTGTTCTGGTTGTACATTAAATTAACGCCAACTGAATAGCGGAAATCTTCATCAATTTTCTGATCCCATTTCAATGAAGCTTCCCAACCCCAGCTGTCGACTTTACCAAGATTAGCCATTGGTACTTTAAAACCAAGTACAGAAGGAGCAGTTCCATCTATCAAAAGGATATCTTTACGCTTTTCGGTGTAGTAGTCATAGGTAAGTCTCAACTTGTCGTTGAGAAATTTAATGTCAATGCCATAGTTGGTCTTTACCGACTTTTCCCAGGTCAGATCGGCATTATTCTTCGACATTTCGAATGTACCCATACTCTTTGTAGCATTTTCGATACCGAAAAAGTAGCTGTAACCGCCACGGTTTGTATCGGTATTGTTATTAACCGAATATGGGTCGGCAGTGTACATGAATCGACTGCCTCCAATTTGATCGTTACCAACAATACCTATGGTATAGCGAAATTTCAGGAAGCTAACAACAGGTTTAACAGGTTTCCAAAAACGTTCTTCGCTTATCAACCATCCTACCGAACCAGCAGGGAATGTACCGAAACGTTTGCCGGGGGCAAAATTTTCGGATCCATTATAACCGATGTTAAACTCAGCCATATAGCGGCTTTTATAATCATAAGTGATTCGGCCAACCAAACCGACATATCCTTGAGGCACATCAGCGTATGTTCTTGGATAATACTTTTTCGACTGATTGTAAAGAGCCAACGCTGTTACATGGTGCTTTTCGCTGAAAGTGTGGTCGTAGTTGACGGCCGTTTCCATATACCAGTTACGCGAATATCCTGGTTTTATATCCTCATATTTCAACTGAGTATCCGAACCGCTCTTTTTATAAGCGATAGAACCGTCGGACTGAATTACAGGAGTATAAGCAGCCACACCTGATGACGCACGAACATAGGAAGTGAAACCACCATTGTATGATCCCTTAACGCGGAAGCTCAAATTCTCTGTAATAAAATCCAGCTTCTGAACCAACTGAACATCGGTTGTCAACGTGTTGTTACAGGTTTTCATAAAGCCGTTTCCATAATATGCCATACCGTTGCCACCAGTAAACGGTAGACTGACATCGGTGTAGTTGGTTGAAGTTCTCACCAACTTGCCATCAACCAAACCCGGGCTTGAAAATGGAGTTGCATAATACATTTCGAGCAACATACCTGCACTACCCACACCAGTGTATGGTTTAGAGGCGTTGTTAACATTACCAGCCAAACTAAGCGACAAAGTAGTCGTTTTGGTAACATCCAAATCGAGGTTGGTTCGGTAATTAAATCGTTTGTACTGATAAGACAAGTCGTATGGCAAATCAAACTCTTTGAATAAACCGCCCTGTGAATAGAAGCCGGCCGACACGAAATAGCGAGCCCTATCGGTACCACCGGAAATATTGATATTGCTTTGCGTCTGAAAAGCATGGTTGCGCAGGCCGTAGCCAACCCAATCAGTATCAGGAAACCGAATAGGATCCGAATGATCCTTGAACTTCTGAATAACAGAGGGTTGAAACATAAGTTCCGCCTCATTATATTCGGGGTGATCGTTCAACTGCATCTGGTTGTAAAATGTGGCATACTGATAAGAGTTTGCCAACTTTATTGTTTTGGTTGGAGCAATAACACTCATCGAAGTGCTGACCGAAATTTTTGCCTTGCCTGCTGAACCACGCTTGGTTGTAATGAGCACAACGCCGTTGGCACCCCGCACACCGAATACTGCTGTAGCCGAAGCATCTTTTAGAATGCTGATGCTTTCAATCTCGTTAGGGTCTATGTCGTTAAAATCGCGTTCGACACCGTCAACCTGAATAAGTGGAGAGGAATTTGTCCATGTGGCCTGACCACGAATGAAGATGTTGGCAGCATCGCTCCCTGGCTCCCCCGAATACTGAACGGTGGTAAGACCGTTGAGCTGACCCGATAGCATGTTGGACACCGAACCTATTGGTGATTTCATCAGGTCGGTTCCTTTGATACTCGAAATAGCGCCTGTAACGGTCACCTTTTTTTGTGAGCCATAGGCAATGACCTGAACTTCGCTGAGCTCGGCAGAATTATCTTCCAGCTTAAACACAATGTAGTTACGGCCCTGAATGGCTTGAGTTGCCGTTTTGTAACCAATGAACGACACCGTTAAAGTCGTATTTGGATCGACTGTGAGTTCATAATTACCATCAATGTTGGCTACAGTACCTTCAGTTGTGCCAACGATTACGACCGTAGCTCCAGTTAATGGTTGCCCGGATGCATCAAGAACCTTGCCTTTCACTTTTATTGGAGCATTTTGAGCAAACGTTGATGCACCACCCAGAACATAAATAGTCATTAAGACGACACATACAGATACTTTCCATAGTTTAGAAATTTGCATTTGAAATTCTTTTTGTTTAATACATATAAATCACTTCTGTTTTTCAATATCTCAACAAACGAATTTGAATTCAAAACTTCATTTGTTAATCTATGTTAAAAGTGAGACGAAAAGAACTTCTGAAAAATGGAATTTTATACTAAAACATGGAATACCATACAGTCACTTGGAAATATCTTCACAAATTAGAATGCAAATCACTACATAACAACATTTTATGCAAAAGCAACATCTCTATTGATATCGTTTGCAAATAATACAATAATCATTATTTATGTAATAAATGATAGTTCTATTTGTAAAAACACAACTAACAAAACAATAAAAAGAAAAAAATAATAATGGCATATGACCTTTATGCGACATAAAAAAAATATACCAACACAAAAGTTGATTTCAGAACAGGTTTACGAAGCAAAATTGGACAATAAAGAATCAAACTCAGGAATATGAACACTCATTAATACCTAAAAAAAAGGTGCTGCTGCCATTTTAGTGGAGATACCTAAATTGGGTTTGAATTTCACCAAAGATTCTTTCCATTTGATTTTAGATTTTAAAGCTCATTGAAGTATCACAAACTAAGATGCTAAGTAGTAAAACCACCCAGAAATTAGAATAACGATAATTCAAATTTTAGGTCTAAATAACTCCCTTTTAATAAAATTTAATTGTTGGCAAGATGAATCTAAAAATCCCCTTCATGAGATTTAGGGGTAAAAAGGCAAATCTGACTTCAGGTTTTAGGAAGAGTCACCTCCCATCCAGCCTAAATGCCGCTCAATTTCTTAAAAACTCCATTCCCATTTGCAGGAGACTGGTTTGAACGCCTCAAAGTGCATTCCCGCGTGGTGGCAATGCACTCCGAAGTCCCTAAACTGCATTCCCAAATTTGGGAGTCCACTTTGGAGCATCCGGTAGTGTGTTCCCAAATTTGGGAACACGGTCAGGAGGCTTCCGGATAAACAGCCCTTTTGCGGGAAGCTGCTTTGAGAGCTTCCGAGCCTGTTCCCAAAAAAAGGAGCGTAGTTTGAATCACTCAAACTGCGCTCCTCTCTGTGGGCATGCATTTCTGCCAGCGAAAACTTAATTTGCGCTTTTTACAATGCTTCAGCCTCGTTAACAACTTCCTCAGCCACCTTTTTCTTTCCACCCGATGGTTTTGGAAACAGACGATTGGCATGATTCTTTCCAAGTAACTTCACGGCATCCAAATAATTAAATTCGTACTGTTTACGCAATGCAGCCTGAGCCAGTTTCTCCCCGGCAAAAGCAGTATTCTCATCCGAAACAGCCACCTGATGCGCAGCTATCGCCTGCCGCGATGCATCAATTGCTGCACTTAAAATTTCAACATAGCTAAGCAAAGCGTGTCCTTCGCCCAACGATTGCAACCGAACCAATAACTGACCGGCTTTTTCAATTTCCTTGCTAAAAGAAGCATCGGTAATGTTCGATGGCGGCCCATCAGGGAATAAAACCTGATATACCGATCGGCCCGGAGTACTTCTATCGTATTGTTTGGCACTATCCGCCAAATTTTTAATGCTGTCGTCTAAAACACCATCATTTAACACAATAGCATCGTAGGCAGAATAGCGCAGCTTTACTTTTTCAGAACGAACATCAACTTTACTTTGCAGGTTTTCAATTTTAGGCTGTATGTTTCGAACCAAACTTTCGGCCCCCTTGGTTTGCTGACACAAACGCACGTGCCGTTCGCTATAACTAATGTGCGATTCGGAGGACATCTTGTCTCTTAATAATGTTGCCATAATTTAAATACTTAAAGATTATTTTATTACAATTCAATTGTTAACTATATCATCTAATTAAACAACCGATCTCTGCCCTGCCCCCTCAAAACAACACTCTTTCTGCAACGCATCATCCACTACTCCATCAATCGCTTTATATATTTTTTTATGATCGGATCAGTAAATGTAAAAACAATATATATGATAAGCAATTTGTTTTACAGATAAATTATGCGGTAAAATAGATTTTACCACCAACAAAAAAGCACACGCCATGGCATGCCCCTACAAACATTCAATCAAAACACATTCGTTCAAAACAATTACCAATCTATTCGGCAATGCCGTAGGGATACGACATGTCGTATCCGCAATTCAGATCATCGCATTCAACGCAATCCGAAATCATAAACCACAAAAAAGGTCACGCCATGGCATGACCCTACAATCAATAATTAAATGCAAAATATCCCGAAGGGATTACCTATTTATAGAAAAATGATTGTGTGAATATCGTGCGACTCCTTCGGAGTCGAATCATCTGGGCTTATTTTCTTGCTATAAATAGTTGAATCCGAAGGATTCAATCCTCCAATTTGAATTTGGATTTTGGCAAGTCCCCTTTAGGGGATTTAGGGGTTAATACATGAAAAGGTCACGCCATGGCATGACCCTACAAATATTCCTAATTCTTAATTCATAATTTTTAATTCATAATTACCCCCTATCCTCCCCAGCCATCACGATCCAAACTGCGGTACTGAATGGCTTCGGCTAAATGGTCGGTTTCGATGGCTTCAGAGCCTTCCAAGTCGGCAATGGTACGCGAAACTTTTAAAATGCGGTCGTAGGCGCGGGCCGAGAGTCCCACCTTTTCCATGGCGGTTTTTAGCAATTGGTTGCCGGCCTCGTTTGGCTGACAGTGTTTCCGCAGCAATTTCGAACTCATCTGGGCATTGCAATGAACGCCATCGTGCTCAGCAAATCGTTTCTCCTGAACCTGTCTGGCTTTTTCAACCCGCAGCCGAACCAATTCACTCTTTTCGGACAAGCGCTGATCGGATATTTTGTCGAACGAAACGGGAACTACTTCAATGTGAATATCAATACGATCTAAAAGCGGACCGCTAATTTTACTCAGGTATTTTTGCACCATTCCCGGCCCGCACAGGCAATCTTTATCGGGGTGGTTGTAGTAGCCGCACGGACAAGGATTCATGGAAGCAATCAGCATGGTGCTGGCAGGATATTCAATGGTACATTTAGCTCGTGATATGGTAATGGTTCTATCCTCCAAAGGTTGCCGCATCACCTCCAGCACGGTTCGTCTGAATTCGGGCAGCTCATCTAAAAACAGCACGCCATTGTGCGCCAAACTTATTTCGCCGGGTTGCGGAAATGTACCGCCGCCAACCAAAGCTACATCAGAGATTGTGTGGTGCGGCGATCGAAACGGCCTTTGTGTCATCAGGGCACTGTTTTTTTCCAAAGTTCCGGCCACCGAGTGTATTTTTGTTGTTTCCAATGCTTCCTGCAGCGTTAAGGGAGGCAAAATTCCTGAAATTCGTTTGGCCAGCATGGTTTTCCCTGCTCCCGGAGGCCCAATCATAATAATATTGTGTCCGCCGGCGGCGGCAATCTCCAAAGCACGTTTCACATTCTCCTGTCCTTTCACATCGGCAAAATCGTGGGGGAAATTATTTAAGTGCGCGTAAAATTCAGCCCGGGTGTCCACTTCGGTAGGTGGAATTACCAAATCACCTTTCAAAAATTCAATCACTTCCTTAATCGTATCGGCGCCAATTATTTTCAGCTTGTTAACAACAGCAGCTTCGCGTGCATTTGCTTTTGGCAAAATCAAACCTTCAAAACCTTCTTCGCGGGCCTGAATGGCCATAGGCAATACACCTTTAATGGGAACCAAACTGCCATCGAGCGATAATTCGCCCATAATAAGATATTTGTCAAGCACTTCGCAGTTAATTTGCTCGGTTGCTGTCAGTATTCCTATCGCCAAAGGCAAATCGTAAGCCGATCCTTCTTTTCGGATATCGGCGGGAGCCATATTAATAATGATCTTTTTACCGGGAATTTTGTAGCCAACTTCACGCAGGGCAGAATCTATTCGCTGCTGACTTTCCTTCACCGCATTATCGGGCAATCCCACCAAGGAAAAACGCACTCCGGGAAAAACATTTACTTCTATTGTTATTGTTGTGGCATGAATGCCATATACTGCACTTCCGTAGGTTTTAACAAGCATATTTATAAGTTTTACCAATAAACAAAATCAACCCGTGAATGTAACAATAATACACCAGCCAACCAAAACATAATCCAAATTATAAAACATTAAGATATCCCTGCTGTTCGGACACAAAAAAAAGGATGCCGCTACGACATCCTCTTGCTACACTTTTTTATCTGTGAAAAAAACTTCATTTCTCACATCTAATATCTACAATGCTTATTTCATTTTTGCTTCGATGTATTGAATCAGGCAATGAATTACTTTGATGTGTATTTCCTGCACCCTATCGGAATACTTTTCCCAAGGCACCCGAATTTCAACATCGCAAAGGGCAGCCATTTCACCTCCCGTTTTCCCGGTTAAACCAACAACAATCAGTCCTTTTTCTTTGGCTGCCTTTACTGCATTAATAATATTCGCTGAATTTCCCGAAGTACTGATTCCTAAAAATACATCTCCGTTTTGCCCCATTCCTTCCACATATCTCGAGAAAATATAATCGAAACCATAATCGTTTGCCACACAGGTAATATGACTGGCATCTGAAATGGCTACGGCCGGCATCGAAGGTCTGTCTCCTCGAAAACGACCCGTTAATTCCTCGGCAAAATGCATGGCATCGCACATCGAACCACCATTACCGCAGGAAATAATCTTTCCGCCGTTTTTTATGGATTTTGTCATTGCGTCACCTGCCGCTTCAATGGCTGAAAAATTAGCCTCATCGGCAATAAACTCATTCAAAACTTTTTGTGCATCCAAAAAGCTTTCTTTTATATCATTTATAATCATCTTGTTCAAATTTTATTCAAAAGTATAAAAAAAAGAGCAATGAGATTTACGAGATAAGGAGTCAGATTCATTCAACACTCAAGTTTTATATTATTTTAAGATTTCCCCGGCCATTTGACCGTTTGGCTTTTCAAGTTCTTTCCAGACTTTTTTAGTAAGTTTATGTTCTGAACCTCTAATCTCTTTCTTTCATGAGTATTACAAAAGACCGCCTTTACGAAATCATATTTGAGGCAGACACCAAACCGGGGAAAATATTCGATATTTCGCTGCTTATTGTTATTATTTTAAGCATCCTTTTAGTTGTTTTGGAAAGTGTGCCTTCCATCGAAAGAGATTATCACGATGTATTGAAACTTTCGGAATGGTTGATTACAGCAATCTTCTCTTTAGAATACATGCTGCGAATATGGATCGTTCAAAAACCCAAAGCCTATATCTTTAGTTTTTACGGCATTATCGATTTACTCTCGGTTCTACCATCCTACTTAGGCCTTGTAGTAGCTGGCACTCATGGCTTCATGGTAATCAGAGCTTTACGCTTGCTTCGGATTTTCCGGATTTTAAAACTCAACAGATATATTAAAGAGGGAGCTATTATTGTTCGCGCGCTTCGACAAAGCAGAATAAAAATATCCGTCTTTCTTTTTGCTGTTCTAACCATGGTCATCATCATCGGAACCATCATGTATTTGATTGAAGGCAGCGAAAACGGGTTCACCAGCATTCCCCGCGGCATTTATTGGGCAGTTGTTACGCTTACTACCGTTGGTTACGGCGATATTTCCCCGGCAACATCTCTTGGTCAGTTTTTTGCCAGCTTCGTAATGATTATTGGTTATGCCATCATCGCCGTTCCAACAGGAATCGTAACTGTTGAACTGAGCAAACAAAGTTCAAAAGCTGCATCGACTCAGGTTTGTCCAAATTGCTTGGCCGACAATCATACCGAAGATGCTCTGTACTGCAATCAGTGTGGTAAAAAGCTTAACCAGACCCAGTTCTTACAAAAGAAATAATTTTAAAACCCTACAAGCAAATATTGTTTTTTTTAGGATACATTAACTCATGGATGTGCAATTGGAGGAAAAATAAATTCAGAAAAAATCGATATATTTGTATGTCTTTTTAGACGAAAAGTATTGCTTGTATTGAATCTTTTGCTTTGGATGGGCAATTTTCCAAATTGAACAGCAGAAGCATTCAAATTATACCTACAACATTACACTTTTAACTGGTATAAAACATTTTATCATGGGATTTACAAGTTTTTTTAAAAAACCTCAATACAAAAGATTTAATATTCAACCCAGATATTGGGATCCTGCAAAAGAAGCAAGAGAAGACAGAGAAAAAAGGATACGAGGAGAACTGGGTTTGAAGGATGAAAATGAACCATACATCCCCAACATAAAAGGACGAATGAAAAGTGAACTGCGTCATGGTCACTTCGATTCTAATGGCTCTAGAAACAAATCGAACATTAGATTGTTAATTATCTTTGTCTTGCTTGCACTGGCAACTTACATTTACCTTTATGGATGGAATGGAGTCATTTAAATTTCTCCTTTTCTAAAATTTATTTTTGTCTCTTTTTCAGAATTTCTGAAATCAGACAATTTAAATTTCACCCAACACGTTACTAGAAAGTTAAACTTTAGAAGTAGAAATTTATATGTCGGATTTGATACAGATTCTGCCTGACAATGTAGCCAATCAAATTGCTGCAGGTGAGGTAGTTCAAAGACCAGCTTCAGTTGTAAAAGAGCTTGTGGAGAATGCCATTGATGCTGGAGGTAACTCTATAAAAATCAACTTAAAAGATGCTGGAAGAACATTAATTCAGGTAATTGATAATGGATGTGGTATGTCCGTTACCGATGCGCGCCTTGCTTTTGAACGGCATGCAACTTCTAAAATCCGAAAAGCGAAAGATCTGTTTGCCATTCGAACCATGGGTTTTCGGGGCGAAGCACTTGCCTCTATTGCGGCAATTGCCAATGTTGAATTAAAAACCAAACGAACCGAAGACGAATTAGGGACTCACATTGTTATTAGTGGTTCCGAAGCAATTTCTCAGGAAGTTTCGGCTTGCAGCGATGGAAGTAATTTCATTGTTAAAAACCTCTTTTTTAATGTTCCAGCCCGTCGAAAATTCTTAAAGGCCAATTCTACCGAACTTCGCAATATCATTACCGAATTTCATCGAATCGTGCTTTCACATCCCGAAATTGCCTTTCAACTTCTTCACAACGACACAGAAATATACAACCTGCCTGCCAGTCATATCCGCCAACGAATTATCAATGTTTTTGGCAAAGGTATGAACCAAAGGTTAATCAGTATAAATACCAGCACAAGCATTGTTAAATTGACTGGTTTTATCGGGAAACCGAAAAATGCCAAACGAAATTTAGGGGAACAATTCTTTTTTGTGAACAACCGCTACATGCGGCACCCTTATTTTCACAAAGCAATTATGCAGGCTTACGATAAAATACTGCCGCCTGAAACCATACCGCCTTACTTTATCTTTTTTGAAGTCGATCCACAGATTATTGATATCAATATTCATCCGACCAAAACAGAAATTAAGTTTGAGGACGAAAGAGCAATCTATCAAATTATTCAGGCATCTATCCGGGAGGCCTTGGGTAAATTTAATATTGTGCCTTCCATCGATTTTGATGAAGACAACAGTTTGGAGATTCCTGTAGCCGACAGCAATGCCGATATTGAGGCTCCAATGATTAAGGTGAATCCTGAATTCAACCCTTTCGAAGCAGATTTGAACTACAACCCTTTTGATGGAGAAAAAAGCTACAATCCTTTTGACGAGGAACGAAGATCTTTTGAATCGAACCAATTCTATCAGGAATTTAAAGCGAAAACACCTCCTCAGCAAAGTGGAGGTACCAGAAAGCCAGTACCCGAAAAATGGGAGACTCTATACGAAGAACCTTCTAAAAGAGAGTCGGATGAGAAATTAAATCAGGCGAAAATTGATCGGGAAAATATTCCGGATTATTTTCAGCCGCAAAAACCGCCGGAAGAATTTGTGCAAAAAAAACTGCATCCGCAGGAACAAATTCAGAAAGCAAAGAATTTTTTTCAGCTAAAAAACAAATACATATTAACACCCATTCGCTCCGGCTTGATGATCATCGATCAGCGTAAAGCACATGAGCGCATTTTATTTGAAAAATTCATCAATTCGTTGGAAAATCATCAAGGAATTGCTCAGCAAACTTTATTCCCGCAAACCATAGAACTCAATGCTTCGGATTACACTCTTTTACAGGTAATTATTGAAGATGTAAGAGCCTTGGGGTTTGACATCAGGGAATTTGGGAAGAAAACCTTTGTGATTAATGGAACTCCGGCTGATATACACAATTGCGAGCCAAAAGAATTGGTTGAAAACCTGCTGGCGAACTACAAGTCGAACCAAATGGATGTGAAACTAAAAATTCGCGAAAATCTGGCAAAAGCTTTGGCAAAAGCATCGGCTTTAAATTATGGAAAAACCCTCTCGAATGAGGAAATGAGTTCAATAATCGATCAACTTTTTGCCTGTTCAACTCCTAATTTCACCCCCGATGGAAAAGCAATTATTTCGGTTCTTGAATCTCAGGAATTGGAAAGCAGATTTAAATAGGGTGACAATCTGTCTTAGATTTGTTAATCACACGCACAAATTATAAATTGGTCTGACTATTGTTAGCTAAAAGGAAATATTAAAATAAATTCGAATGAGTCAATTCAGATCTTCACTATTAAATCTCCCTCCGGTTGTAAAAAACCTGATAATTATAAATGTGCTAGTCCTGCTCGGAACCATGGTAATCGGCGACCGGTTTGGCTTTAGTATGGATAATCTTTTTGCTTTGCACCAGCCGGCATCAGAATATTTCAAACCACATCAGTTCATTACGCATATGTTTATGCATGGAGGAATAGGTCATTTATTTTTTAATATGTTTGCCCTGTTCATGTTTGGCCGTGTGCTGGAACAAGTTTGGGGATCAAAACGTTTTTTACTGTACTACATGATAACAGGACTTGGTGCGGCTGCACTTCACACATTTGTAGGATTGCTTGACTATTCCTCAATGAAAGCTGCTGCAAATGCTTTTGCAAATACTCCAACGCCTGATTTAATGCTGCAGTTTATTCGTGAGCACATGGGGCCGGTTAAGCCTTGGGTTACCGATTTTGTAAACAGCTGGGCTGAGCATCCTAATAATGCCTTTGATACTCAAAAGGCCATTGCCATGGTAAACCAAATGATTACTGAAAACATTAATGTTCCCACAATTGGTGCTTCAGGAGCGGTATTCGGAATTCTGCTGGCTTTTGGTATGCTGTTCCCAAACACTGAGCTGATGCTTTTATTCCCTCCTATTCCAATCAAAGCAAAGTATTTTGTAATTGGTTACGGTGCTGTTGAATTATTTATGGGCTTTCGACATGTAAGTGGTGATAACGTTGCCCATTTCGCTCACTTAGGCGGCATGTTATTTGGATTTATCCTGATAAAGTATTGGCAGAAGAATTCAAACCGATTTTATTAATAGTTAAATGATTGATATTTCATGAGCATGAATTTCAACAATCCATATCAGTCTTATTCCCACCAAAGTATTTGGGACGGAATTAAAGACTCATTCAAAGAAGGAAGTAATTTAACAAGACTGATCTACGTCAACTTTGGTGTTTTTCTGATTGTTAAAATTGTAGGCGTACTTACCTTTCTTTTTAATCTGGAACCTTCGCAAGTTCCATTCCTTGTGCACTGGTTATCGGTACCTGCCGAAACCAATGCATTACTAAGCAGACCCTGGACAGTGTTTACCTACATGTTTTTGCATGAAGGATTTCTGCATATACTAATGAATATGCTTTGGTTATTCTGGTTTGGAAGAATTTTCCTAAGCTATTTGGATCAGAAAAAACTGGTAAGCATTTATTTGATTGGCGGTTTAACCGGTGCTGCAACCTATATATTTGCCTACAATCTCTTTCCTGTTTTCGAAAGTGTTCGATTTGGATCGTATGCTCTTGGAGCTTCGGCTTCGGTTATGGCAGTTGTTTTTGCTACGGTAATTTATACTCCAAACCATGTTGTTCATCTCATGTTTATTGGTCCCGTTAAAATTAAGCACATCGCCTTATTTTTTATTGCTACAGATATACTGAGCATTCCAATGGGTAATGCAGGTGGTCATATTGCTCATTTAGGCGGTGCTTTTTATGGCTGGTTGTTCATTAATCAGCTTCGTAAGGGTAAAGATATTTCGTCTGGATTTAATTCACTTATGGATTCGTTTTTTGGTCTTTTTAAGAAAAGAAAAATGAAAGTAAGTTATAAGAACACCCAGAAAATGGACGATAAAGAGTACAACAAAGCAAAAAAACAACATCAGGAACACTTAGATGCTATATTGGAGAAAATTGCGAAATCAGGATACGACAGTCTAAGCAAAGAAGAAAAAGAAATCCTTTTTAAATCCAGTAACCGAAAGTAATAACTTGAAGAACTTTCTGCACAAATCACTTGTTATTTTTAGTCTGATATTTTCAGGCTCACTTTTGATTTCCTATCTGGCAGCTTACATTAACCCCGATAACTTTTGGCCGCCAGCCTTTTGGGGATTGGCCTATCCTTATCTGCTGGCTATTAATATTTTATTTTCTATTTATTGGATGGTCAGAAGGCGCTGGAGTTTTTTAATTCCTCTTTTGGTCATTCTAATTGGTTATCAGTCTTTTTCCAACTTCATCCAATTTAACTTCTCCGGCGAATCTAAAAACGATGAGAATGCCATTAAGGTTTTAAGTTACAATGTGCGCTCCTTTGATATTTACAAATGGACAAAAGATCCCAAAACACCATCAAATATCATACAACTCTCTAAAGATCTTGGAGCTGGAATTATTTGTTTTCAAGAATTTAGAACTACAAAATCAGGTTTGCTCTCGATTAGTAATTTAAAAAAAGAATTGAACGCGAAAAATTCAATCAGAAGCAAGCATGGAACTGGTGTCGCAATCTTCTCCCGATATCCAATTATCCACCATGGAGAAATTAATTTTGAGAAGGGAAATTTATGCAGCGCTGTTTTTGCAGATTTACAAATTGGGAAAAAAATACTTCGTGTTTATAATCTTCACTTGGAGTCGAACCGTTTTGCAGGTAAAAATTACGAATTCATCAACAAAAAAGAGTTCAAAGCTGATGAGCAGGAATTAAACGAACTTAAAGACATTTCCTTCCGGTTGCGTTATGCATTTATCCGCAGAGCCAAACAAGCCCAAATAATTCGGGCACATATCGATAAATCGCCTCATCCTACAATTGTTTGCGGCGATTTTAACGACACACCTCAATCTTTTACCTATAAAACTTTGAGTGATCAGTTTAGCGACTGTTTTAAAGACAAAGGCAGTGGAATCAGCACAACTTATGCAGGAGATTTTCCATCGTTCAGGATTGATTATATTCTTCATGATGAGCATACAATCTGCAGCGAGTATCAGAGAATCAAAAAACAATACTCCGATCATTTTCCTATTCTATCCAAACTCTCCTTTGTTAAAGAATAAGCTTTTTATTTCATAATAATCTGGAATTCTCGCTGAGAAACGTTGATATTGTGATCCTGCGTTTGGTATTTTGCAACAATATTCAATGTGGTATCAAGTCCTGCAGCACGATTGTAAGGAATTTCGAACCGTGCCAACCCGCCTTTTGCATAAAGAGGCTTGGCTGCAAATGGAATGTATTTGTCTTCCATTAAATCGGTAATGTAGAAAATCACATTTTTAGAGTAATTACTTAGTGACAATGTTAAAACCACAACATCTTCCTTCACAAATTTCTGAATTTCGATACCTGGAAAACCAGTCCGCAAACTTCCATCCTGCCTGTATTCTTTCAAACCAATACCAGGCTGGCCTTTCATATAAGGAGTTTCAGCCCAGATATTACCATTGGAATAGTATTTCTTCTGCACACCATTCTTTTCATCTTTGTGATAGGGAGTAAGACTATACAATTTGCCGTTTTTATGGAATTTTTTGGCAATGCCGCTCTTCTGGTCATCAACATACATGATTTCATCACTCAACTCGCCTGAAGGATAATAAATTTTACAGACGCCATGCCGCACACCATTTCGAAAAGTAATTTCGGCAGTTAATCTGTTCGCATCATCATACTGCTTAACAACTCCATTTTCCACATAAGGTTCCTTCGAACTTACCGATTTCCCTCTCTTTTGCTCGCAGGCAAACAGCAAAACCAATCCGAATAGGCAAATCCAATTTTTCATTTAGGGAGTTCTCTGCGTGTTAGAAATTATTGAGTGTTTCATAAAAATACTGCAAAGGTATGGAAGATGAAAATTATTCATCAACAAATAAACAGTAAATAAATGGAAGGTAAGTCTTTGGTCAAATTTAGTAATGAGGAATGCCAGCTTTACATTATTTTTTTTCTTTTCAGTAAATAAGCCTTAAGAATGGTATGAAATTCTTTGCGGATGTCTGCTTCAACATAATCAATCGCAAATTGTCCGCACAAAATCTCTAATTCTGTAAAGAACTCTTTCTGCTTTTGACTGTATAAATTTCTAATATCCGAAGGATTTAATTTTATGCTTTCTCCTGTTTCCAAATCAATAAACTGACTGGGGTGATTTGCAAAATTAAACTCATTTTCGAATTCTTTATCCCGAATAGAAAAGAGTAAAACCTCGTGCTTATTGAAGCGTAAATGCTGTAACGATTCCAAAATCTCCTTAGGCGTTTCATCCCCCATAAAATCAGAAAAAACAATTACGAGTGAACGCTTATGCAATCCTTCGGCAAGCTTGTGTAATGTATCCGAAATTTTGGTTTCCCTATTTTTATCAATTCCTTCTCTGTTATAGAGTTTGCCTAAATGAGCATAAAGCAAATGTGCATGAGTATTAGAAAGTTTTGCCGGAGTAAGGATATCTATTTTATCGGAGAAGGTACACAAGCCAACTGCGTCTCGTTGTTTTCGCAATAAGTGAACCAAAGCGGCCGCACAAAGTACCGAAAATCCCAATTTGGTTTGGTGTTTTTGCTGATAAGGAAACAGCATTGAAGAAGAGGTGTCTACAACAATATGAGCCCTAAGGTTCGTTTCTTCCTCAAATTGTTTTACAAACAGCTTATCGCTTCGTGCGTATAGCTTCCAATCGATGTGTTTGGTTGACTCCCCTTTATTGTAAAGTCGGTGTTCAGCAAACTCTACCGAAAATCCATGATACGGACTTCGGTGCAAACCAATTAAAAATCCTTCAACAATCTGCTTGGCCAAAAGCTCCAGATTATCAAATTCTTCGAATTGTATCAGGTCTGAGAGTTGCTTCAAAAAAATCTATTTTGAATGTGAACAAAGAAAAAAAAGGCATAGAAAGAATCTCTCTATGCCCAAATATTTTGCAATCAACACTTACAATAAAGCGTCAATTTTTTCAGCAAGACTTGATTTTGGAACAGCACCAACTTGTTTGTCCACAATTTCACCACCTTTAAAGAAAAGAATAGTAGGAATATTACGAATTCCAAATTTTGCAGAAGTAGCAGGACTACTGTCAACATCCATTTTTGTAACTACAACTTTACCGTCGTAATCATTAGAAAGTTCGTCTACAATTGGGCCAACCATTCTACAAGGGCCACACCATTCGGCCCAGAAATCAACCAATACAGGCTTATCTGATTTCAACACAACCTCTTCGAAATTAGCATCGTTTACTGCAATTGTCATGGTAATCTATTTTTAATTGTTTTGAATTTTATTATTTACCCGTGCAAGTTAATTAATTTTGAATTCAATATCAGAATTATTTTTAAAATATTCGATCAATTCATTGGAAAGGTTTACCCTACAAGTTCTTGAGAACATTTTCACCCTCACATTTCTATCATCAGTGATTACAAAATTCACTTTCAAATTCCCCTTGTTCCCCTCCATACAACTTGCCATTTCGGTTACTAATTCATCTGAGAGACTGCTTACCGGAATCTCAATGGTAACCTCTTTCACCCGCTTCTCCATTACCTCGGAAAGCAGGTTTATTCCTTTAACTTTAAACTCCAATTCGGTAGAACCTCGTGGCCAGGACCGGGTTTGTACCCTCCCGTTTATAAATACCGATAAACCTTCAATAAAATAATTGCTGTATTCCACAAAATCTTTAGCAAAGAAAGCCATTTCAAACGAGCCTGTGAAATCTTCAATGTTAACAATTGCAAAAGGATTGCCGTTTTTTGTAGTTCCCCGACGAATGGCAGTTACCATTCCTGCAATATTTACATCCTTATCCTTAAAATTTACAATATCCGCTGACAACTGTGTTAAAGATGCATTACAGAAGGAATCAATTTCCAATCTGTAATCATCAAGTGGATGAGCGGACAGGTAAATTCCAATTAACTCTTTCTCCTTATTCAAGCGCTCCAGCTTATTCCACTCTGCACATTCAGGAATTTTTGGCGGTGTAACCACATAATCTTCTACATCGCCGAATAAAGTTTGCTGCGAATTGTCTTTTTCTGCCTGAAGTTTGTTTCCATACTTCACCAAATATTCCATAAAGGTAACATCGGTTTCATCTGGATGAAAGTATTGACTCCGCTTTAATCCGAAGCTATCGAAACCTCCCGACATGGCAAGATTTTCAAGAGTTCTCTTATTTACCGATCTTAAGTTTACCCGCTCTATAAAATCAAAAATATTTTTGAACGGACCATTTTTTCTTTCTTTAATAATATCATCAACAGCTTGCTCTCCAACTCCTTTCACCCCAGCCATACCAAAACGAATTGCACCTTCTTTGTTTACTGTAAACCGGGCATAGGATTCATTCACATCAGGTCCTAACACAGGCATTCCCATTCGCCTGCACTCATCCATAAAAATAGTCACTTTCGTGATATCAGATAAGTTACGGCTAAGCACCGCCGCCATAAATTCAGCTGGATAATGCGCCTTTAGGAAACCCGTTTGATAAGCGATATAAGCATAACAAACCGAGTGAGACTTATTAAAAGCATATTTTGCAAATGCCTCCCAATCGGACCAAATTTTTTCAATCAGTTTATCTGCCTTAACGTTATCGCCGCCAACGCCTTCCATAAACTTAGGATTGTCATGACATCCATTAATAAACTCTACCTTCAGCTTATCCATCATGGCAATCTGTTTTTTACCCATCGCCTTACGCAAAGTATCCGACATGCCTCGGGTAAATCCACCCAAAGCGCGGGATTGAAGCATCACCTGCTCCTGATAAACCGTAATTCCATACGTATCCTTCAGGTAATCCTCCATAATTGGATGATCGTAAGCAATCTCCTCTTCCCCGTTTTTCCTTCGGGTAAACGAAGGAATGTATTCCATTGGTCCCGGACGATATAAAGCATTCATCGCAACCAAATCTTCAAAACGGTTCGGTTTTAGAGCCCGAAGGTGTTTCTTCATTCCCGGAGACTCGAACTGAAATATAGCCGTAGTTTCTCCCCGGCTAAACATCTGGAAAGTCTCTTCATTCTCAAGATCTACATTGTTGATATCAACATCAATACCCTTAGACAGCTTTACATTGGCCAGTACTTCTTTAATGATGGATAATGTTTTCAGTCCAAGGAAGTCCATCTTTAGCAGACCAATATCTTCCACAAAACGACCATCGTACTGCGTTGTCAACAGATCTTCTCCTTTGGTAGGCATAACCGGCAAGTGCTCGTCCAGAGGATTTTTTCCAATCAAAATACCGCAGGCATGCACTCCGGTTTGTCTTACCGATCCTTCCAGAGACTCGGCAAATTTGATTGTTTGGGCGATGAGCGGATTCGGAGAATTTTTTTCATCCAAAAGAGCAGGCTCTTCTGCGTATGCTTTTTTAAAGCTCATCTTGGGCGCTTCGGGCACCAGTTTGGTCAGGCGGATGGCTTCTGCTAATTCTAAACCCAATACACGCGCTACATCCTTAATAGAACTTTTGGTAGCCATTGTACCAAAGGTGCAGATATGAGCTACTTTATCGTGTCCATATTTATCCGTTACATAATCCAACACTTCCTGTCGACCATCGTCATCAAAGTCAATATCCACATCGGGCATCGAGATACGATCGGGATTTAGGAAACGCTCGAACAGCAAATCATATTTTATGGGATCAACATCAGTAATACCAATGCTGTAAGCTACCACAGCACCGGCGGCCGAACCACGTCCCGGACCTACGATCACACCGTTATTTTTTGCCCAATTAATAAAATCCTGTGTTATCAGGAAATATCCGGGGAAACCCATTGTTTTAATGGTGTTCAACTCAAAATTCAGGCGCTCAATTATATGATCTTCCAGAGTATCGCCATAACGTTTTTTCGCACCTTCGAATGCAAGATGTTCCAGGTAGTCCGCCTCTAACTTAATTGGCAGCACCTTATCATAACCTCCAAGCTTCTCATAACGCTCCTCTTCAAACTCCTTAATAAGTGTTGTTTCGTCGTATTTCTCTTTATAGTCTTCCAGAGTGCCGAATTCTTCAGGTATGTCAAATGAAGGCATTATGGGATTGGAATTTAATTCAAAAGCCTCCACTTTTTCAGCAATCTCCATGGTATTTGCAAGTGCATCCGGCACATCAGCAAAGAGCTCATTCATCTCTTCGCTTGTTTTAAACCATTCCTGCTTGGTGTAACGCATGCGTGTACTATCATCGTAATCACGCCCTGTATTTAGGCACACAAGTACATCGTGAGCTTCGGCATCTTCGGGATTAACAAAATGGGAATCATTCGTGGCAATCACTTTAACACCAAGTTCTGCTCCCAATCTACGAATCACTTTATTCACTCTCACCTGATTTTCCCAAACATCGCTCTTTAAGCGTGGGTCATTGTTGGGATGACGCATAATCTCAAGGTAATAATCCTTATCAAAAACATCCTTAAACCAAAGAATAGTTTCTCTTGCCTTATCAATATTACCGCCCATGATGTGCTGCGCAACTTCACCACCCAGGCAAGCACTACTTACAATTAGTCCTTCGCTGTATTCTTCAAGTAAATCCTTGTCGATACGTGGTTTGTAATACATCCCGTCGATGTGGGCAATAGATGTTAACTTTAAAAGATTCTGATATCCTTTATAGTTTTTAGCCAGTAAAATAATGTGATAACCTGACCCATCCCCTTTATTTTCTTTTATTAAATGTCCCCGTCTTGCCATATAGGCTTCAACACCAATAATTGGTTTGATGCCAACTCTGCCACAGGCAACGTGAAACTCTTTTACTCCAAACATACTGCCATGATCGGTAATTGCAACAGCCGGCATACCGTCTTCCTTGGCTTTGGCTGCAATATCAGCTGTTTTGGCTGCTCCATCGAGTATGGAATACTGAGAATGAACATGCAAATGAACAAAAGCCTGTGGAATGATATTCTTTGCAGCCTCGTGTCTCTTGCGCTCTTCTTCTTCAATGGAAATTTCGTCGAAAGCAGTATTGACCTTAAAAGATTCGTATTCGATACCTACCAACTTAATAGCATCGGGATTGTTGAGTTTAAAGGCTTGAATCTGCTCCAAAGACATTTTCAGAAGTTCGGATCTTAGTCCGTCGACCCGAATCAACTCCAGAAAACAACGGGAAGTAGCCTCCACATCGGCAGCAGCATTATGAGCTTCAGCAAAAGGAACACCAAACAGCTTCATATGAAGTTCGGTAAGAGTAGGATTTTTTAGCTGGCCTTTGCGTTTCAAATCACAATATTCCTTACTGCCGGTCATTGTATCAAGAGCAGACACCGAAATAAGCTCCTGTTCGTTCATCTCACAACGCAGCAGTTCACAGCCTGCTATATTTATATCGAAGGAAACATTGTGTCCGACAACATACTTCGATTTCCTGACATCCTCCATAAAGTCAAGCAGGGCTTCATTGAGCGGAATTCCTTTTTCCAGAGCTATTTCAGTTGAAATACCATGCACCGCCACTACATCTTCAGGAATAGTAAAGCCTTCAGGTATGATAACATGATTTTTAGCAAAGAGAAATTTCCCCTCCATATCATGACATTGCCAAGCCAGCTGCACCATGCGCGGCCAGTTGTCAAAATCACTTAACGGTGCTTTCCATTTTTTTGGTAAGCCTGTAGTTTCTGTATCAAATATTAAAAACATCTCAGTATCAGAATTATTATAGTTATGCCTTTAAATGAGTGGCGATTTGCGAAGATTTAAGGAATTCATCCAAGCAAAATTAGTAAATATAGACGTACTATTCTTTCTAAATTACCAACATCTGTATAATATGGTAAAGGGCTTGTATGCAACATTCTTATATACATGAGTATTAGACTATGAAATAATCTTTTTAAGCGCTGTTTTTAATCAAAAATAAAATAGTATCTTTGTCGCGCTTATAAATCGTGGTATGTATACCACAACTTATTCATTTATTAAAATAAAGTTATGCCAGTAAAAATCAGACTAGCTAGACACGGTCGTAAAAGAAACGCATTCTACCACATTGTGGTAGCAGATAGCAGATCACCACGTGATGGTAAATACATTGAGCGTATTGGATCTTACAATCCAAACACCAATCCTGCTACAATTAACCTGGATTTTGACAAAGCTGTTAACTGGCTTGGAAACGGTGCTCAGCCTACTGACACTGCAAGAGCAATTTTATCTTACGAAGGTGTAATGATGAAAAGACACTTGCTTGCCGGTGTGAAAAAAGGAGCTTTTGATGAAGCTGCTGCTGAAGTAAAATTCGAAGCTTGGAAAAAAGAGAAAGAAGCAAAAATCAACGCTAAGAAAGAAGGTCTTTCGAAAAATGCTGATGATGCATCGAAAGCTCGTTTAGAAGCTGAAGCTAAAATTAGCGCAAACAGAGCAGAAGCTATCGCTAAGAGAGCTGCTGATGCTGAAGCTGCTGCCAAAGCTGAAGAAGCTGGAGCAACTAGCGAAGAGGCTGCAACTGAAGAAGGTTCAGAAGAAACTGAAGCTTAATATTGAATGCATGCTTAAAATAGAGGATTGCTATCTTGCCGGAACATTTACTAAAACTCATGGAGTTAAAGGCGAATTAGTTGCCAGGAAAAACAGCAACCTTCTTGAAAAAAATAAATTGGAATCAGTTTTTGTCGATATCGACGGAGGACTGGTTCCTTTTTTTATTCCTAAAAACGGAATTACTCCCCGAAATCATTCTACAGTTCGTATTGTTATAGAAGATCTGGATTCGGAAGCGAAGGCACAGCGATTTATTGGCTGTGATATTTACATTCCCATGAAGGATGCTCCGGAATTTATTGAAGAAGCGGATGATCTTGATCCGAATTTGCTGATTGGTTTCCTGTACATTGATGAGGAAAAAGGTGAATTGGGGGAAATTGAGGATATTCAGGATTACTCGGGAAACATTGTTTTGGTTATTTCGGTTAATAACCAGGAAGTTTTGATTCCTTTTGCCGAAGAAAACTTCATTGAAATAAATGAGGAAAATAAAACCATCACTATGGAAACTCCCGATGGTCTTATCGATATGTATCTTAGTGAATAAATCACTTCATGTTCTACTGCATTACAAAACTTATTTTCCTGTAACCTGCTAATTAAAAATCTGTTATCTGTATATTATTTAATTAACAGCTCTCCTTCGAACTCAAGAATTCTAATTTTTAAGGTTTCCGGAACTTTTATGCTTTCTCCTAATTTTTGACTGTAGGCTACCATTACCTGTGATGTTTTGGTTTTAATCTCGCCTGTTTTTAAATCGACAATATTCTGGTACATTCCTACACTTTTATTGCCAATCCGAAAAATTTTTGTTTGCACTTCAATTTTATCACTCAGGGTGATGGATGACAAATAATCTATCTCCAAATGAGCTACGATTAATGCTGATTCGTTCCAATCAATTACTTCCCCATATACTTGCTGAAAATAATCCATTCGTGCCAAATCGAGGTAGCTTAACTGCACTCCGTTATTCGCATGTCCGATTAAATCGATATCGCCAAAGCGGATTTGTATTTTCTTTTTGTGCTTGAATTCCATTGTGCTAATTTTTATGCGAATGTATATACAAATTGTGAAAAGAATCAATGAGATGCAGGTTTTTATGATTTTTTTAAGGTGCACTACTGTTCCTAAGTATACTTTGTATGTTTTAAACTTAGTTACTCGAATATTTAAAGCATTAAAATATTTCTTAGTGCAACTTTTCGCCAACTTGTTCGTCATTTATTAGAACATGATTTTTTATCTAAAACTAATTTATATGAACACAAAACGTATTACTTCCCTGCTGGCAGTTTTTGCTCTTGTTTTTAGTGGTAGTTTAGCCTTTGCCCAAAAAACAGAAACCCGGAATATTGGATCATTCGAATCAGTTAGTCTTGCCATTCATGCCAAGGTATTTATCACTCAGGAAAATTCTACTTCGGTAAAAATGAAAGGCGATGCTGATGATTTAGAAGAAATTATTACTGAAGTTGAAAATGGAACTCTGAAAATTAAGCGCAAAAAAAATAAAAGCTGGGGCTGGAACAATTCATTCAAAAATATTGAAGTGCATATTTCTTCCTCGCAAATAAAAAATTTAAGCATTTCCGGATCGGGTAACATTGTCGCCAAAAGCCCAATAGAAACTACCAATGCGAAATATGCAATCAGCGGAAGCGGCAATATTTTTATTGAAGATTTATCTGCCGAAAATGTTGAGTGTCATATTTCCGGTTCGGGAGATATTAATCTAAAAGGTAATGGATTGAAAGAACTTGAAATTCACATTAGTGGTTCGGGTGATGTTGATGCAGGTAATTTGAAATCTGAAAACGTAAGCGTTCGCGTATCGGGCTCGGGAGATTGTAAGGTGTATGCAACAAAAAACCTAAATGCAAGAGTAGCTGGCAGCGGTGACATTTACTACCGCGGAAAACCGGACTCCCTGGATTCAAAATCCGCAGGTTCCGGTCACATAAAATCAATTGGAATGTAAAAAATATATTCGTAGGGAAACAGAATACTGTATCCCTACGGTCTTATAATTTGAATCTCGCCTCCCAATCCAATTTTAATGATACTGGAAGCTTTGCATTTTTCCATATCCTCTTGCCGGTATTCCACAATATAATCCACCGCTTCTTTTATTTCATCACCAATCTCGTAAAAGTTGGCAGGCGAAACGTCTCCACTTCTATTTGCTGAAGTAGAAACAATGGGTTTCTTAAATCGTTGAATCAAATTTTGTGTAAACTCTTCATTGGTAATTCGAATACCAATGGTTCCATCTGAATTAATCAGATTTGGCGCCAGATTTTTCGCACCGGGATAAATCAGAGTCATCGGCTGATCATTCGTATCAATTAAATCCCAGGCAATTTCCGGAACCTCATCAACATAGGAATTCAGGCGATTGGGATTCTCCATTAAAACCAGCATGGCTTTGGAATCTTCCCTGTTCTTAATTTCATAAACTCTTTTTACCGCTTCAGGATTTGTTGCATCGCATCCTATTCCCCAGATAGTATCGGTAGGATATAGAATAACTCCACCAGCGTGAAGTACTTCCAAAGCTTTTTTAATGTCGTTGTGCATTTCTAATTTGTTAGTATTCTTTCAAATCATTAGAAACAAATGAGTAATCAACTTTCATTGATTACTCATTATTGATTTATTCATCATTAATTAAACTATACCGCTACATTGTATTCACGCAATGCATCGTTCAACGAAGTCTTTAAATCTGTTGATGGTTTTCTTTTTCCGATGATCAAAGCACAAGGAACCTGATAATCCCCTGCAGGAAACTTCTTGGTTCTTGTTCCTGGAATCACTACCGAACGAGCCGGAATAAATCCGCTGTACTCAACAGGTTCTTCGCCTGTTACATCTATAATTCTTGTTGATCCGGTAAGCACTACATTAGCTCCCAAAACAACTTCTTTTTCTAAATGAACTCCTTCAACAACAATGCAGCGTGAGCCAATAAAACAATTGTCTTCGATGATTACCGGAGCAGCTTGAATCGGTTCTAAAACACCGCCAATACCAACACCACCGCTAAGGTGAACATGTTTTCCAATCTGAGCACAAGATCCTACTGTTGCCCATGTGTCGACCATGGTTCCTTCGCCCACATAAGCACCAATATTAACGTATGATGGCATCATTACCACATCTCTGGCGATAAAAGCTCCGTATCGTGCCACTGCATGAGGAACAACCCGAACTCCCAGTTCAGCATAGTTGGTTTTCAATGCCATTTTATCGTGGAATTCAAATGGACCGACTTCAATAGTTTCCATTTTACGAATTGGGAAATAAAGTATTACGGCTTTTTTCACCCACTCATTTACTTGCCATCCATCTGCCAGTGGTTCTGCAGTGCGAAGAACTCCTTTGTCCAACAATTCAATTACTTCTTCTATGTTTTTTTGTACTGCAGGAGTACTCAAAAGTGACCGGTCGTCCCATGCAGCTTCAATGCTTTCTCTCAATTTCTGGTACATAATCAGTTGTATCTTATCTATTTTGGTTAATTAGCTAACAAAACTAGTCAAAAAGAATAAAAGTAGAAAGGTCTGCAAGAGCCTAAAAAGTCGAAAAGTAAAACAGTCTAACCAATTGTAAAATTGACTGTTCCAAAAATGAATCAAAATAAGATCTAAATTTACGCAGTCACCTGAAAAACAGCCAATATTCCTGCTGATGCAATTTTTAACTTATTATTATTAATTAATAATTGCATTTACTATTTTTGAGACTACAAAAACAATTATCAAAATGCATAAATCTACTTTCCTTTCTCAACTGTCAATACACCAAAGCTGGACTACTTTTCTATCAGAAGAAATTATTTGCTTGATTAAGGACATCGAAAAATCAATTCACATTGAAAAATCCACTCCAAAGTCAAATTTAACGCTGCGCTTTTTAGAAATGGATTTGAATAAAATACCGGTTGTAATTTTAGGACAGGATCCATATCCTCAAGCAGGAGTTGCTACCGGAAGAGCTTTTGAAGTGAATGGATTAAACTCGTGGCATGATAAATTTCGTAATGTATCGTTAAAAAATATTCTGCGCTGCATTTATAAGGCTGCAACGAATGAGGAACGTAAATATTCCGAAATTAAGAGTCAGCTTAACGAAGGTGACCAATTGGTGATGGATAATGATTTTAAGATACTCCCCCCCAATCAACTGTTTAAATATTGGTCGGAACACGAAAATGTACTCTTGCTAAATACAGCCTTTACCTGCGAAATAGGCAAACCAAATTCGCACACCAAACTTTGGGCTCCGTTTACTCAAAAATTACTGCAATTTATTGCCGCATCGAATCCTGAAATGGTTTGGTTCTTATGGGGTAACAACGCTCACCAAGTGGTAAAAAACATTAAAATTTCCAATAAAATAGAGACCACTCATCCAATGATGTGTTATCAACGTGAAAATGATATTCTTTATGGTCATATAAATCCGTTTCAAAAAACCAGCCAACTAGTCAACTGGACAGGCAGATAGATCGTTATCACAATATTAATTTGGGTTAAAGTCTGTTAAAAAATGTAACAATTTCAGCATTCATTAAGATTGAAACCTATCTTTAGCGTTAAATAAAAAAATCGACCCAATTGAAAACAAGTTTACTAACCCTATTTCTCACATTATTCTTTGCCTTCGGAGTCTTTGCTCAGGAAGAAATGAATGATGAAAGTTTTATTGTATCCGGAAAGGTAATAAATGCTGAAAATCTGGAAGGTGTTTCCTTTGCTAACGTAAATCTTCAAGGAACTAATTGGGGAATTGTATGTGACAGCGCCGGTTTTTTCCGCTTACGAATTCATCCCGATCAAAATTTAAGAATATCTGCTCTCGGATTTAAAGAACAATCTGTGAGTATTACTCCTCCACAAGCTGAAGAAGAGGAAGTTTTTCAAGAAATATTCATGGAACAGGGAAGTATTCTGCTTAATGAAGTAAGCATTTACTCATTGGGAACCTGGAGCCAGTTTAAAGAAAATTTTATTAAGACCGATGCCCCCGAAGAAGAAAATATAGCTGCGTCGTTTGATTTTGGAAACTTGAAACTTGCACAGGCGGAAGCCAATACGTTGAGCAGACAGGGTTTTGGATTCAATCTACTCGATGGAATTAGTGCAATAAAATCTATTGGACAGAAAAGAAGAGCTCGAAAAGGAATTGTAGAAATGACTGATTGGCAACTTCGGATTCTTCAGCAAAAATACAACAAAGAAGTAATTGCTGAATTAACTCACGAATCTGGTTTTAGATTAGATCAGTTAATGGAGTATATTAATTCGAAGCAGAATTTCACATATCAAACCAGTGAAATGTATATAGGAGTAAGAATTCAACAACTTTACACAGATTTTTTACAGGAAAAACCACAGTTTGAGAACGATCTGAGCTTTACTGATTCTTTAGGTACCATAAGAAACCATCTGCGCCCTTAAACAATGAATTAAACTCTTCTCATGAAATTAAAGAGGGTATTGTACATTTCATTAGTTCTAGTTCTTAGCTCCCGTTACTGCTCTTTTTCGGAAGACTCTAAAAGAGATTCCATTATCAGCATTTCCGGGCAAATTCTCCATTCGGAAAGTTTAACTCCTATTCCATTGGCCACCGTTAGTATAGAAAGAACACGCAGAGGAATTATCTGCGATAGCCTTGGCGTTTTTCATCTGCAAATTCAGCAGTACGATACACTTCGAATTAGTGCTTTAGGGTATAAAGCAATTGATTGGGCGGTTCCATTCATTTTTAATGTCGATTTTCCTCCATTTTTTCAAATTAAATTGGAAGACATTTCCTATTTATTAGATGAAGTGAATATTTATGCATTGGGAACCTGGGATGAGTTTAAGGAAGATTTCATCAAAACCAAACTGGAAGAAAAGGATCCAATTAATAAAAGCATTATGAAACAATTGGCTCCCTACAATACGAAAAAACCAAATATTGTTCCTGCTCAATACCGCCCCAAAAGAGATGGTAAAATGGGCGTTTTAGGTGCAATTTTTGCACCCACAGATTTTTTGTACAGCAAATTGAGCAAATCAGAAAAATCGAAAAAGCAATTATCCAAAATAATAAGAAACGAAGGCAAGACAAAAAAGATCAGTTCGAAATACAATGCTAAGATAGTGGCTGATGCAACAGGTTTAGAGGGGGAAGAATTACTGAAATTTATGGAATATGCAGGATCGGAGATTAAAGTGACTCCAAATTCTTCAGAGTACTACGTGATGAAACAAATCCTGTTTTTATTTAAAAGATATCAGGAAGAAACTACAAAAGTGGAGTAAATAACCGGGCCATTGATTCTTTCACTCTTTGACGTTTGGATCGATTCTGCCATTCCTGCAAATGCAATTCTTCGCTGTCTTCCAAATCAGCCAAAAAGCGCGCCCGCAATTCCAAAGTGGTCTCCTCATCGTAAATCAAGGCATTTACTTCAAAATTTTGTTCAAAACTCCTTACATCCATATTTGCTGTTCCAACCGTTGCCATTATTCCATCCACCATCATTATCTTGCTGTGATTAAACCCTCCTTTGTAAAAAAAGATTCTCACACCTGCCTCCAGCAATTCTTCAATGTAGGAAAGTGTTCCCCAATAGGTCATGAAAGAATCTGATTTATGAGGAAGCAATACACGCACATCAACCCCACTCATTGCAGAAGTTTTTAGTGCCATCAAAATACTGCCGTTCGGCATAAAATATGGCGATGAAATGTACACATTTCTCCTTGCCGAAGTAATGGCCGAGAAATACGCCTGCATGATACTTGCCCAGTCGGAATCGGCTCCGGACGCGGTAATTTGTAACAAACACTTTTGCTTTACTTTCTTGTAAGGAAGATATTTTTCGTCGAGCAAAACCTCTTGTCGAACAAAATACCAATCGATTAAAAATACAATTTGCAAACTGGTAGCTGCTTCGCCGGTAATTTTTAAGTGAGTATCGCGCCACGAGCCAATTTCAGGCAGACCATGAAGATAACGATCAGCAAAATTCAATCCGCCAACAAAGGCAGTTTTCCCATCAATCACAATTATTTTTCGGTGGTTTCGGTAATTCACCCGACTGGTTAAAATAGGGAAACGAACAGGAAGAAAGGCGTGTATCTTCACACCTGCATCTTGTAATAATTTCACATATTCCTTACTTAATTTCCAGCTTCCAACATCATCGTAAATCACACGAACCTCAACCCCTTCTCTTGCTTTTTGCATTAATATTTCGAGCAATTCCGATGCCAACTCTCCATCTTCAATAATATAATACTCCAAATGGATGTGATCCTTCGCTTTCCGCAGAGCTTTGAAAATAGATGGAAATGTTTCCTCACCATCGTTCAGAATTTTCACCCTGTTGTAACCGGTAAGCAATGCTTTTGAATTGTTCAAAAGCAAGGTCATCAAATTCTTTTTTTCATGAATCCGCTCATCCTTCAACCAACGGCTTTTATCCAAATGAAGTTTTTGATCCTGACTCATTACCTGCAGCCACTTCATATCACCCAACTCTTTCATGTTGAACATTTTTCGCTTCCGAAAACTTTGTCCGAAAACCAAATAGGAAATTAAACCAACAACAGGCAAAGAAACTAAAACGAGAATCCACGAAATAGTTTTTAGAGGACTTCTGTTTTCAAGAATTACAATAATTACCGTAGAGATAATGGTGATGACATATAAAACAGCCAACACCTCGAAAAAGTGCATCCAGAATTCTGACCAATTAATTGTTAACAGCATATATCCGACTACTTCAGAAGATTTGTATCTTTGTTAATTTAATAATTTTGAGATATTAGATGTGAGAAATAAGACGGTGATTTACTATTATAAGTAATCAATTACTAATTTTCAATTCCTCTACATTTAAAAGATTCAATTTTGAACCAATATTCTTACGTCAGATGACTCCATCAAACACAATACAATCTACAATAAATTACATAAAAAAAGAACTCGCGGAGTTATATCATGCCCGAGAAACAGAAAGTATGGCATACATTCTTCTTGAGTACGTTCTAAACTATTCAAAATCTCAAATTCAGTTGAATAGATCGGAAAATATTAGCGATGATGATTTTAAACAAATTGCTGTCTATACACAAGAACTTAAAACCAATAAACCAATTCAGTATATTTTAGGTGAAACTGAATTTTACGATCTTACTTTTAAAGTAAATGAGCATACCCTAATTCCCAGACCAGAAACTGAGGAGCTGGTTCATGCAATCATCAATGAGAACAGGCAAGAAGGTTTACACATTTTAGATATAGGAACCGGCAGTGGCTGCATTCCCATTTCACTGGCAAAAAATTTAAAAAATGCTCACGTTTCATCTGCTGATATTTCGGCAGAGGCAATTGAAAAAGCTAAAGAAAATGCCAAATTCAACCAGGTTGATGTTCATTTTTTTCATCGCGATATTCTAAACTGGAAGAATTTTGATTGGGACAATTTTGATATTATTGTGAGCAATCCTCCCTACGTTACCGAAGCAGAAAAGAGTAAAATGGAGAAAAATGTTCTGGATTATGAGCCACATACAGCACTATTTGTAACAGATCACGATCCTTTACTATTTTACAGAACCATCGCAGAACTGGCTCTTCTGCATTTAAAAAAAGGCGGGAAACTTTATTTTGAAATCAACGAAAGTTTGGGAAACGAAATGGTGATACTTTTGAAACAAAAAGGATTCAACAGCATACGTCTAAGATCAGACATCAACGGAAAAACCAGAATGATATCAGCTATAAAACCGCAATGATGGATTACAAAAAGAAGAAAAGGGAAGTCAGCGCCGAATCTGCTTTATCAAAAGTCATGTTTATTTGCAGCAGACAAGAAAAATGCTGCTTTGATATTCGTAAAAAGCTTTGCGAATGGGAAATCTCATCTGCCGATCAGGATCAGATTATTCAAACCTTAATTGACGAGAAATTCCTTAATGATGAACGTTACACCAATTTTTACGTTCGCGATAAATTCCGTTTTAACCGATGGGGACGAATAAAGATCGCTCATCATCTGAAACAAAAACAAATTCCGGAATACATTATCTCTGATGCAATAGATCAATTGGATGAAAGAGAATACACTCAAAATCTTCAAGACATATTATCCGGCAAAATAAAAACCATCCGGGAAGAAGATCCTTATCAACTAAGAGCCAAATTATTCCGGTTTGCACAAGGAAGAGGTTTTGAATCTCAGCTTTCACTTCAGATAATTGATCAATTAATTTCGAAAAAGGACTAAATTTTAAATTAACTTTGGCATCCTTATTGTTTACAATTATTATCTTTAAACTACAAAATTTCAAAATCATAAAAATGATTAAATCTTTACGCACCTTATTGCACTTTTCCATTATTCTTACACTTATAATGAGTTGCTCGCCAAATACGACAGCAGCCAAACGCAGACCTCCGGAATGGGTAAAAGAGCGTCCAATTTCATCAGAATATTATATAGGTATAGCTGTGGTTAAAAAAGATGCCAATGAAACAAGCTATATGCAACTAGCTAAAAATCAGGCTTTACAGGATTTATGTTCTGAAATTTCTATTTCTATTTCGTCCAATTCTGTTCTGCATCAATTCGAAAACAACACGAGTTTTAAAGAAGAGTTTGAAGCAGATATCAGAACATCTCTTGTTCAGGATTTGGAAGGATACGAAATAGTCGCTTCCTGGGACAATAAAAAAGAAGGAGAATATTGGGTTTACTATCAATTGTCAAAAAATCAGTATGCTCTGCTAAAAAGAGTGAAACTGAACAAAGCAAAAAAGCTGTCGCAAAGCTATTTTGAAGAAGGAAAACAATACGAAAACCAACTCGACCTTTTTCAAGCATTAAATTACTATGCCAAATCTCTGAATGCAATAAAAAATCATTTGGATGAAGATCTTAGCGTAATGACATTGGATGGAACTATCAATTTAGGAACAGATATTTACAATTCCATCCAAAACATTTTTAACAGAACTCAACTTACTCCTGAAAAAAAGGCAATTCAACTCGAAATCTCAACTTCACAAAAGGAACCTATTCTGGTAAAAGCTGTTTGGCTGGCCGACGAAGGTGAAAAATTAATTTCTCAATTGCCCTTAAAACTTGAATTTACAGAAGGAGAAGGTATTTTGAATGGAAACGTTTCTACAGACCAATTTGGTTATGCAACTTCTCAATTGTCTAAGGTAACTTCGCGCCAAAAACTGCAGGAAATTACTGTTTCTCTTGATCTTTCATCAATTTTGGATGAAAGCAACGAGAATTACGAATTAAACAAACTCTTCTTCACTGAAGAATCAGCACCTAAAAGTAAAATCATTTTAAATGTAGAGCGACTGAAGGCTTACCTGAATTTTAGCGAAAAAATATTTGGAGAAGATTCTAAACGAGGAATTTTAGAGAACAATTTAAAGAAAGAATTATCTGAAAATTTCTTCTCATTTACAAACAATAAAGATCAGGCCAAAGTTATTCTTGATATCAATACCAATGTAACAAAAGGTGAAATTAAAGAAGGCCGCAACTACAAAGTATATATTGTGTATCTGGATTGTTTTTTCTCGCTTACCGATGTTAAAACAGGCATGGAAATTTTTAACGATGCCATTTATGAAGTGAAAGGCATGAAACCCATTAGCTACGATTATGCAGTGAAAGAAGCTTACGAACAAGCTGTTGATGAAATAAACAACACGATTGTTCCCAAACTAAATCAACTTGATTTATAAGAATAGATTTGAGAGATCACATCTCCATTGAAATAAATTAAATAGTAAAATAATTTAAAAGATAGATATTGAGATTTTCAAAAGAGAAGCATTTGTCAACAATAAAAATCATCTCACTTCTCCCGTCTCATTTCTAAAATCTAAAGCAGAAAAATATGAAAACAAAAAAATTACACAAAAACTTATTCCTTGGATTAGGAATTTTACTGATTGCAGGAATGAGTTCTTGCGGATCGGCTGAAAAAGCAGTTAGTACTAAAGCACAAGGCGAAGAATTGATTGAAGTTTATTGCACCGGACCAGATTACCAAAGTGATAAAAACAATTTTAGAGCTTCTGCTATTGGCGAAAGTTTAGATCAGATGGTATCTAAAAAGAAAGCCGGCACCAATGCACGTGCCGAACTGGCGACACTAATTCAGTCGACAATTAAAGGAACTATTGACAACTACGTGAACTCAACGGAATTAAATAATGTTGAGCAAGTTGAAGAACGTTTTGAAGGTTTAACCCGCGAGGTGATCAACCAACAATTGAACAACATCAAAGTAATTTGCGAAAAGCAAACCAAAACCGGTGAAAACAAATACAAAACATACATTGCCATGGAGATGAGTTCAAAAGATTTGGAGGAAGCAATCAACCAAAAATTATCGCAGGATGACAAGTTAAAAGTTGATTACGATTACGAAAAATTCAAAGAAACTTTTAATGCCGAAATGCAAAAATTAGAGGCTCAGCAAAGAGGATTTTAATAATGAATAATGTTTAAGGATTAATGACTTAAACTTGTTAATACAAACAGCGTATGGATAATTTCATGCGCTGTTTTTATTTTACTAAAACAAAGGTTACTGTAATGAATGCATATAAACAACAACTGATCATTGCTAATTGCTAATTGCTCACTGTTGACTACCTTTACACTTTAATTAATAAATTTCAAAAATGATCACATCAGACCAGCTAAAAAGTTTAGCGGAATGCACAGAAGCGTCGAAAAAAGTGATCTGAGGTATCTTTGACATTGATGCCAAAACAATTCTGATTCCCTCCAATAAATCGGAGCCTTAAATCTTCATCTAAGTATTATTTCTTTTTCCTGAAAACAACATTACACCTTGTTTTCAGATTGTTCCTTCCTCTTTGTTTATTACCTTTACACTTCAATTAATAATTTACAAAAATGATGACATCAGACCAGCTAAAAAGTTTAGCGGAACGCACGGAAGCGTTAAGGAGGTATCTTTGACGTTGATGCCAAAATAATTCAGATACAGGAAGAGGAATTGAGAACCCAGGCTCCCGGATTTTGGGATAACCCCAAAGAGGCTGAAATTCAAATGCGAAAAGTAAGAGGGCTTACATCCTGGGTAGATTCTTACAAGGAAGCAAAAGAAGCAATTGACGACCTGCAGATATTATTCGATTTCGCCAAGGAAGACGAAGCATCACCTGAGGAGGTAGACGAGCAATTTGCAAAAACCCAAGACTTAATTGAAGCTCTTGAACTAAAAAATATGCTCCGGAAAGATGAAGACAAACTGGGAGCCATTCTAAAAATAAATTCGGGTGCCGGTGGAACCGAAAGTTGTGATTGGTGCGAAATGCTTTACCGAATGTATTTAAGGTACGGAGAAGCTCATGGCTACAAAGTAAGCTCTTTGGAATATCAGGAAGGTGACGAAGCCGGAATTAAATCGGCGACTCTCGAATTTGAAGGTGATTTTGCTTACGGATATTTAAAATCGGAAAACGGAGTGCACCGCTTGGTGCGTCTTTCTCCCTTTAATGCGGCCAACAAACGAATGACCACTTTTGCATCGGTCTATGTTTATCCTGCCATTGACGATACCATCGAAATAGAAATAAATCCTGCTGATATCAGTTGGGATACTTTCCGTTCGGGCGGTGCCGGCGGACAAAATGTAAATAAAGTGGAAACAGGTGTGCGGTTACGACATGCTCCTACGGGAATCATTATTGAAAATACCGAAACCCGCTCCCAATTTGGAAACCGTGAAAATGCACTTCGATTGCTGAAATCGCAGCTATATGAATTGGAACTAAGAAAACGTCAGGAAGAAACTGACAAGATTGAAGGTTCTAAAAAGAAAATTGAATGGGGTTCACAAATTCGTTCCTATGTAATGCAACCTTACAAACTGGTTAAGGATGTAAGAACAGGCCACGAAACCTCTAATGTGCAAGCCGTTTTAGATGGTGATTTGGATGGATTCATTAAAGCATTCCTAATGGAATTCAGCGAGGAAGAAAAAAAATAAAAGTAGGGATCTTGCATGCAAGATCCCTACTCTTTTGTTTGCTTTGGTTTAAACATCCCTCCTATCAGCACACCAAAAAGCAATCCGTAAGGAACCATGGTATACCAGTTGGCCTGAATGGGGCAAGTTCCTGAAACACAACCAACATATTTCCAATAAAGAAAGCCACCCAGCAGACCAAATAACCCTCCTATAATTTCAAATTTTCTTTTTTTTATCAAATTCTTCATGCTATTTTATTTGAATCTGTGCCAATGAATTTGAAATAGCCCAATGGTTTTACAGCCACCAAATAGATCAACACCTTAAAACTAATAAAGAAAATTAACTAATCATGTCTGCTGGATAACAAATAGATCACAAAAAAACCACCTCATTACAAGGTGGTTCTTTAATTAAAATATGTATGACCGCAAACACTTATTCACTAAATCTAAATTTTATCTCACCAATATCTTTAAAATTTCAATAAAAGCATCGTATTTTGATCATTATAGAAATGAATCCCATTCGTAGTTGTAACATTTAAACCTTCGGCAAAACTCCAACCGTCATAATCTTCATGAAACGTGCTTTCTTTCCATCCCCAATTTAGATGAATATAATTTGTTTTAAAAGCTGGATCAACAGGTTTCACGCCATCACTTATCATATAAGTTCCTACCGTTTTATATCCATCACAAACAAAAGCATGTCCCTTAATACCATCTCCCAACTTATCAACTCCCTGAACATAAATTGGTCTATTATCTTTTAATTCTACTTTTGCTTTTGCATAATCGAACAGATTTACAACTTCCGTATTGTATCCAACTTGCCCCATAAATGTTACTGCTTTTGAGAAGACTCCAGCAGAAGCGGCATCACTTGTTGATGTCATTATTTCAGGAAAAATTTTTGCTAACAATAAGTTTATTTCGATATAATTATCAGCAATAGCAGCACTTGCTGATTCCATTTTTGTCCAGTCAAAGCTCTCTTGCGATATCGGATCTACATAATACTTCTCGTAAGCTATTATCTGACCTAAGGCAATAGTCATACATCCCGCAGGATGCCCCTTATACAAACCATTTTTATACCAATCTAAAAAATTATTATAAGGAAAATACTGATGCCAAGTGAAATTGACAAGCAAAGAATTTACTTGTTCTTCAATAACATCCTCAAAAGAAATAGGGTCAGTTCCCCTCGATCCAGATTTTAGATTACTTTTTAAGTTTGACACTTCGTGAAATTCATCGTATTTTACAACAAACTGGTCTATAATATTAGTTAAAATCGGATTAAAATTGCTTTTATTTAGTTTATTGTCAGAATAAAACAAAACAGCAGGTGTAGAAACATCCTCCAGTGTATGCAATAAAACATAGCCCTTAGGTTTAAAACAGATTAATTTTAAAACCGTTTCGTCATCAGCATTTTTAATTTGATAAATCGTATCTGTATTTTGCAATGACAATATACTTCTTGTACTTTTTGTTTTAGAACTGTTTTCTACAAAAGTTTCATTAACAAAACCAATAGCATTTTCTATTCTCTGGTCGTTACCAGAATCTAATTTTTCATTTACAACTGTAGTATCAATTTCTTTTTCGCAGGAAAAAAGAAAAAATAATAACGAAATAAACAATGTAATTTTTCTCATAATCATTTAATTTGTAGTTTTATTTATCATCAACAATATAATTTATACGGTCATTTAAAATTAACTATAATAACGCAGGATGAAAACAGCAACCACTTTTTTATTAGTATTTTTTTTATGCTCACAATCAAATCTCTTTGCACAGGAAAACAGACTAAACAAAGAGGGAGAAAAGGAAGGCAGATGGAAAGAATATTTTAAGGATGGAAAACTAGCTGGAACTGGAGTATATGAAAACGGAAAAAAAGAAGGAAAGTGGACGGAATATTCCGATTGGCATCATATCACTATTAAAGTAAGGTATAAAAACGGAAAAAAAGAGGGAAAAGAAATTTGGTGCAGAAACCAAAAATTCTTTAAAACCCGTTTAAAACTTAAAAAAGTTAGTAAAATAGCAGGCAAAATAAGATTTAAAAATGGAAAAAGAAATGGGCGATCCATAAGTTATCATAAGAACGGAAAGCTGTCTTCCACAGGCGTATATAAAAATGGAACGCTAGAGGGAGAACACAAAATCTACTGGGAAAATGGAAACATAAATAGAAAGGAAATTTATAAAAATGGTAAACAAGAAGGAGAATGGCACTGGTACTCCAAAAACGGAAAGCTAGAGGAAAAAGGGACTTACAAAAATGGTGTGAGAGAAGGAGAATGGACTACCTATAATGAAGATGGAAGTGTGAATCAAAAAGCCATGTTTAAAAATGGCCGTACAAAAGATGAATATCCTATAGAGGTCATTAATACAGATAACACAAACCCCTAAATGTAAAATGGGAGAGTGTTCACGAAATAGTTTGATTTTTTTTAGTAGAATGACCTTGCCCTTGCAACAAAAAAGTGCATCCGGCTGGTCAAACGGACATTTCCAGTACAAGAAAAGCCCGTCCTGTTGATCGAAGGGGGTTTTCTGCAACTGGAAAATGGCATTTGAATGATCATACGCTGCTTTTTACCAAATGAAAAGCTCACCGGATGAGTCAAACGGCATTTTACTGCACCCGAAAAGCCTTCTTTTTAGTCGAACGGCATTTCCCGGATTCAGGAAGTGCGAACCGATTAGAAGAATGTAAATTTCCAGACTAATGGAAAGGGATTTGCGTGCTCTTACAAATAATCCGGCAACAGGAAGCAAGCCGGTTTTCAAATTTTCACTCACCTAAAGCCAGGTATTGCAATAAATAGGTGAATATCTTCAAATCTGTCTTTCCATTATCTGTAAAGCCGTATATTTGTATCACATTAAACAGTAAATCAGAAATAAAAATGTTGAAAATCTATCACAATCCGCGTTGCTCCAAAAGTAGAGCAGGTTTAAAATATTTACAAGACAAAGGCCTTGAACCTGAAATTCGTTTGTATCTAAAAGATGAGTTTACTGAAGCCGAACTTGCTGATGTATTGATGAGAATGGCGAAACAACCCTGGGAAATTATCCGCACTCACGAGAAATTATACAAAACCGATTTTAAAGGGAAAAATTTCAATGCCGATGAGTGGATCAAAATCTTAATTGAATATCCAAACCTGATTCAACGCCCTATTGTTGTAAAAGACCACAAAGCAATTTTTGCTGTGCCTGCTGAAAATGTAGAAGAGATTTTGTAGTTGATTTATTTCTGATTAATCAGTCAAAATTTAGATCATGAAATACCGGATAGAGTCTGACACAATGGGGGAAGTTAAAGTTCCTGCCGACAAATACTGGGGAGCACAAACACAGCGCTCTCTTGAGAATTTTCAGATAGGCCCTGTAGCTTCTATGCCTATTGAGCTGATCAGAGCCTATGCTTATCTGAAAAAGGCGGCGGCCTTTACAAATCACCAGTTGGGAGTGTTAAATGCTGATAAAAAGGAAATTATTTCAAGAGTATGTGATGAAATTTGCAGAGGCGAACTCGATGAACATTTTCCTTTGGTTATTTGGCAAACCGGATCAGGCACACAAACCAACATGAATGTGAACGAAGTAATTTCCAATAGGGCTCAGGTACTTATGGGCTTACAAACAGGAACAGGAAGTGCATTCGTTCACCCCAATGATGATGTCAACAAATCACAATCGTCTAATGACACATTTCCAACGGCAATGAATATTGCCGGTCTTATAAAATTACAGGATCACACCATTCCTTCCATAGAAAATCTTAGAAATGCTTTGGCCCGCCATTCCCATGCAATGAAAGATGTTGTGAAAATAGGAAGAACTCACTTAATGGATGCAACGCCGTTAAGTCTTGGACAAGAGTTTTCGGGATATGTTTCGCAATTAGATCATGCAGCGAAGGCAATCCGAAACAGTCTGGAGCATTTAAGTGAAATTGCTCTTGGAGGTTCTGCGGTGGGCACAGGCATCAACACGCCGCACATGTATGCTGAAGTAGTGGCTGATTATATTGCAGAATTTACTAATTTACCTTTTACATCAGCAAAAAATAAATTTGAGGCCATAGCCTCTCACGATGCAATTGTTGAATCGCACGGTGCATTAAAACAAGCTGCTGTTTCGCTGCTGAAAATTGCCAACGATATTCGCTTAATGGCATCAGGACCACGTTCGGGGATTGGTGAACTCATTCTCCCTGCCAACGAACCCGGATCTTCAATCATGCCGGGAAAAGTAAATCCCACACAGGTGGAAGCACTAAGCATGGTTTGTGCGCAGGTAATGGGTAACGATACAACAATTACCATTGCTGGATCAAGCGGTCATTTCGAGTTAAATGTTTTTAAGCCGGTAATCATTTACAACTTTTTGCAATCGGCTCAATTACTGGGCGATGCCTGTAATTCCTTTGCCAAAAACTGCGTGGAAGGAATTCTCCCCAACAAGGAACGAATCAAACAACATTTAGACAATTCGCTAATGTTGGTAACCGCTCTAAACACTCATATAGGATATAAAAAATCAGCCGAAATTGCTAAAAAAGCCTATTCGGAAAACAAAAGTCTGCGCCAGACTGCCCTTGAACTTGGCTACGTAAGCAATGAGGAATTTGACAAGTGGGTGAATCCAAACAAAATGATTCACCCTGATAGAGAATAATTAACAAAAGAAATTTTTCACCCATGCTAATTTCAACAATCACTAATAAGATGAAGCTTTTAGGCAAAATTTATTTGATCGTGGTATCGCTGCTATCCAGTGCCTGCGATCCTTTTCACACCAAAATAGGAACCGAAGTATCCTTATACGAAAGTTTGGAAAAACAAGAATCCGCCTTCCCGGATACCTTAAAAGTAATGACCTGGAACATTAAATTTGGTGGGGGAAGAATCGATTTCTTTTTCGATTGTCATGGCAATCGGGTCATCATGGAAAAATCAGAAGTGCTGGATAACATGAGCATGCTTTCTGAAAAAATCCGTGAAGTAAACCCCGATATCCTGTTTATTCAGGAAGCCGATGTGAATGCAAAACGAAGTGCTTTTGTTGATCAGGTTCAGTATTTGCTTGACAATACCGATTTTAATTATGCGGCTTACGCCTCACAATGGAAAGCCAAGTACATTCCCAGCGACGGCATCGGAAAAATGGATTCGGGTAATGCCATTTTATCCAAATGGAAATTTACCGATGCGAAACGAACTCCTCTGCCCCTTATTCAATCGCAAAATTTCATTGTTCGTTATTTTTATCTCAAACGAAATATTCTGGAAATAAATCTGGAACACAAGGGTGAAGCAATTAAACTTTTAACAACTCATCTGTCGGCCTATGCCAAAGATGATACCAAGAAAATACAGTTGGAAATTTTGAAGAATTACGTCGATTCTTTAAATCAAAAAGGACAAAAATTTATTTTAGGCGGCGATTTTAACTCTCTTCCTCCATTTAGTAAGCAAACCAGTAATTTCGAAGATTCAGCATGCACCGACGGCGATTTTGAAGCGGATAATTACAGCTCCGAAACAGAATGGATGATGCCTTTTTACGAAAGTTATACAGCAGCAATACCTTTGGAAGAATTTAAACAAAACAATTCGAAACATTTCACACACACAACAGATAAAAACGGGTACTGGAACCGAAAAGTGGATTACCTGTTTACCAATGGTCACTTTGTTCAAAATAGCGGAAATACACTTCAACAATGGATGCAGGCATCTGATCATGCCCCTATTGTTGTGAATTATAAATTCTGAGTCAGCAATTATTAATGGGTAAGTCATAAGACCTTAACTCATCATATAATTCCAGACAATTCCATTTTTAATTGACCGGAAATCCTGTTTTATTCATAAATCTTAATTAATAATTCCTAATTCGAACGTGTTTTAAAAGTATGATTAAGAACATTTTTTAAACCTTCCTTAAATGATAAAAAGGCCTTATTTTTAGGCTCTAATTTTTAAACAGTTACAGTTATGGCAGATAATAAACTTTTTAGTGACTTTGCTCCTCAATCTACACAAGAGTGGATTGACAAAATCACTAAAGATCTTAAAGGTGCTGACTTTGATAGAAAGTTGGTTTGGAGAACTAATGAAGGATTCAATGTGCAGCCTTTCTACAGACTGGAGAACATGGAAGACAAAGCCTTCATGAATACCTATCCTGGAGATTTTCCTTATGTTCGTGGTAATAAAAAAGACAATAACGACTGGTTAGTTCGTCAGGATATTATTGTTGAAGATGTAAAAGCAGCTAACGAAAAAGCTCTTGATGTTCTGAACAAAGGTATCGACTCAATTGGATTCGTATTGAATTGGAAAGACCTAAGCAAAGATGAATTAGCAACTTTGTTGGATGGTATTTTTCTGGATTGTGTAGAAATCAACTTCGAAAAATCTCACGGTTCTGTTGAATTAATTAAAAACCTACAGGCAATTGCAACTGAAAAAGGTATCGCTCTTGATAAATTAAATGGCGGGGTTTCTATCGATATTCTTTCAGGATTCAGTACTGTTGGCAACTTCTGTCAGTCAGAGGAAAGTTCTTTTAATTATTTAAAAGAAGCTATCGAAGCAGCAAAAGCTCTTCCTAACTATAAAGTTGTTGCAGTAGGCGGAAGCCTTTTTAACAACTCAGGATCTTCAATTGTTGAAGAATTAGGTTTCTCTTTAGCCGCTGGTGCTGAATATCTAAGCAAAATGATTGATGCAGGTCTTTCAGTTGATGAGGTAGCTCCAAAAATCCGTTTCAACTTTGCAACAAGCTCTAAATATTTTATGGAAATTGCCAAGTTAAGAGCCGGACGTATGGTATGGGCAAACATCGTGAAAGCATTTGGTGCTTCAAACGAAGAAGTTTGCAAAATGAATGTTCATGGCGAAACATCAGAGTGGAACAAAACTGTTTACGATCCTTATGTGAACATGCTGCGTACTCAAACAGAATCAATGTCGGCTGTTTTAGGTGGTCTTGATTCATTTACAGTAAAACCTTTCGATTCTGCATTTGCTGAATCTTCTGTTTTCTCTGAGAGAATTGCCCGTAACCAACAATTATTACTAAAAGAAGAATCGCACCTGGCTAAAATTGCTGATCCAGCTGCAGGTTCATACTATATTGAGTCATTAACTGAATCAATTGCTGACGAAGCCTGGAAACTATTCCTGACTGTTGAAGATAAAGGTGGATACCTGGAAGCTTTCAAAGCAGGATTCGTACAGTCTACAATCAAAGCAACAGCTCAGAAACGTGATTTCCAAATCGCTACACGTCAAGAGAATTTCTTAGGAACTAACCAATTCCCAAATTTTGGTGAAGTATTGGAAGCTCTTCCTGAATCAGTTCTTACTCCTGCAGATAAAACTGCTGCCGATGCTGTTTGCGAAACGCTTAAACCATATCGTGGTGCTCAGGCTTTCGAAGCACTTCGTAACAAAACCGATATTTACAGCAAAACAAATGGTCGTCCTAAAGTGATGATGTTCCCAATCGGAAACTTAAACATGCGTAAAGCCCGTGCTCAGTTTGCTTGTAACTTCTTCGCCTGTGCCGGATTTGATGTTGAAGATCACAACGGTTTTAAATCAGTAGAAGAAGGTGTAAAATTCGTAACAGAAAAAGGTGCGAAGATTGTTGTTGTTTGCAGCTCTGATGATGAATATGCAACTATCGTTCCTGAAGTTTACGAAGCTCTTAAAGGAAAAGCTGTTACCGTTGTTGCAGGTGCTCCGGCATGTGCTGATGAACTAAAAGCTAAGGGTGTTGAGAACTTTATTAACGTGAAGTCGAACGTTCTTGAAACTTTAAAACAATACCAAGCCGAGTTAGGAATTTAGTAAAGACGTAGCATGCTACGTCAGTACAGGTTAAAAAGAAAGAAAATGAAGCCAAATTTTAAAGATATAAATATCAAATCATCTTCAAGATCAACTGCTGCTGCTCAGGAATGGGAAAAAGAAAACGGCATTGAAAAATCGTGGATGACACCAGAACAAATTCCTGTTAAAACAGCTTTTAACAAGGAAGATTTAGAAGGTATGGAGCACCTTAACTATGTTTCAGGTTTACCTCCATTCCTACGTGGACCTTATTCAGCGATGTATCCTTTGCGTCCCTGGACTGTTCGTCAGTATGCAGGTTTCTCTACTGCTGAAGAATCAAATGCATTCTACCGTCGTAACCTTGCTGCTGGTCAGAAAGGTCTTTCTGTAGCATTCGATTTAGCTACTCACCGTGGATATGATTCAGATCATCCCCGTGTAATAGGTGATGTTGGAAAAGCGGGAGTTGCTATTGACTCAATTCTGGATATGGAGATCCTTTTCGATCAAATTCCATTGGATCAGATGTCAGTATCCATGACAATGAACGGAGCAGTACTTCCAGTATTGGCTTTTTACATTGTTGCAGGTTTAGAGCAAGGTGCTAAACTGGAAGAACTTTCAGGTACTATCCAAAACGATATCCTAAAAGAATTTATGGTGCGTAACACATACATTTACCCACCAAATTTCTCAATGAAAATTATTGCTGATATTTTCGAATTTACTTCGAATTTCATGCCTAAGTTCAACTCCATTTCTATCTCGGGTTACCACATGCAGGAAGCAGGTGCTACTGCAGATATCGAGTTGGCTTATACTCTTGCTGATGGTTTGGAGTACTTGAAAAAAGGTGTAGCTGCAGGTATGGATGTTGATACATTCGCTCCTCGTTTGTCTTTCTTCTGGGCAATCGGAATGAATCACTTCATGGAGATTGCTAAAATGAGAGCTGGTCGTTTACTATGGTCTAAGATTGTAAAACAATTCAATCCTAAAAATCCTAAGTCGATGGCATTGCGTACTCACTCGCAAACTTCAGGTTGGTCGTTAACCGAACAAGATCCATTCAACAATGTTGGACGTACTTGTATCGAAGCAATGGCTGCTGCATTAGGTCACACTCAATCTCTTCATACCAATGCATTGGATGAGGCAATTGCATTGCCAACAGACTTCTCTGCACGTATTGCCCGTAATACTCAGATTTTCATTCAGGATGAAACTACCATCTGTAAAGCTGTTGATCCTTGGGCTGGTTCTTACTACGTTGAGTCGTTAACTCAGGAATTAGTAAATAAGGCTTGGGCTCATATTGAAGAAGTTGAGAAATTAGGTGGAATGGCAAAAGCGATCGAATCCGGTATTCCAAAACTTCGTATCGAAGAAGCTGCTGCCCGTACTCAAGCTAAGATTGATGCGAACACTCAAACTATTGTAGGTACCAACAAATATCGTTTGGAGAAAGAAGATCCATTGGATATATTGGAAGTAGATAACACTGCTGTACGTATTGCTCAGATTGAACGTTTGGCTAAGCTTCGTGCTAACCGTGACGATAAAGCTGTTCAAGCTGCTCTTGAAGCCATCACCGCTTGTGCAAACGGAGGTGAAGGTAACTTATTGGATCTTGCTGTTAAAGCTGCACAATTACGTGCTTCCCTTGGTGAGATTTCAGATGCATGTGAAAAAGTTTGTGGTAGATATAAAGCTGTAATTAGAACCGTGTCAGGAGTATATTCATCAGAATCAGGACAAGATGCTGATTTCGCTGTAGCGAAAGAAAAAGCAAATCAATTTGCAGAAATGACAGGACGCCGTCCTCGTATCATGATAGCAAAAATGGGACAAGATGGTCATGACCGTGGTGGTAAAGTTGTTGCTACCGGTTTTGCTGATATAGGATTTGACGTGGATATGGGACCTTTGTTCCAGACTCCGGAAGAATCTGCTAAGCAAGCTGTAGAAAATGATGTACACATCGTTGGTGTTTCTTCATTAGCTGCTGGTCACAAAACTTTAGTTCCTGCCGTTATCGCAGAATTGAAAAAATTGGGCCGCGAAGATATCATGGTTACTGCAGGTGGTGTTATTCCAGCTCAGGATTACGATTTCCTATACGAAGCTGGTGTTGTTGGTGTATTTGGTCCTGGTACCAAAGTATCAAGATGTGCTATCCAAATGTTGGATATCCTAATTGAGCAATACAAAGACTAGTTCTTTTATTATCATTATATTTAAAGACAGGAACAATGTTCCTGTCTTTTTTTTGTGCTAAATTTCAGCTTAAACTAAAACTTCAAATCTTATGAAAAGACCAGCCATTCTTCTTCTTCTCTCATTAATCATAGGGAATATTTCGGCTCAAAACCAAACCAAAGAAGATTCCAGAATCAAAATGAATATTCTTTACGGACAAATTACTTTAGATGCATTTGACATGGATATTTGTTCCCCTTGGTACACGCCTGAGCACGATTCTTATCTTCCGGACACAACGATTCTAAAAGAGCTTCGGGAACAAAATCTAACGGATATTTCAATTCTCCTGATTATCGGTTCATGGTGTCACGACAGTCATAGAGAAGTGCCTCGTTTCATTAAAATACTGGAAGAAATAAATTTTCCGTTTGATCAATTAAATATGAATGCTTTAGACTCCGGAAAATCTTCACCGGATTTTGATGCAAAAGCCAATAAAGTTACCAATGTTCCAACAGCTGTCATCTACCGAAATAGTAAGGAAATAGGTCGGATTATCGAAAGTCCGAAAAAAACTTTGGAAAAAGATCTTTTACTAATAATCTCAAAAAATTAGTACCTTTATCCTTTAGACTAATCAACTCAATCATGGAACAAGAGCGCACAAATGCCGGACAAACGTTAGGAATAATTGGATTAATACTTGGTATCATAACTTTCATGATAGGATTTATTCCCTGTGTAGGAATTATTGCAATTGTTCCGGGAATTATTGCGATCATCTTAAGTGCAGTAGGACTAAGTCAGGCAAACAAAGATAATGGTGCCCGTGGAATTAATATTGCAGCTTTAATCGTTTCTATTATCGGGGTTTTAGTTGCATCGCTTTGGCTGATATTTGTTGTTGGGATTGCTAACCTAAGCGAAGATCAAATAGAGGGTTTTGTAGAAGATGCAATTGAAGAAGTGATTGATGAGTCTACTCAAAATGCTGACTTACAAGATGCTCTGCAGGAATTGGAAGAACAACTTGATGAAGTTTGTGTGGATTCAATTCATATTAAAACAGACAGCATCAACATCGAAATAAAAATTGATAATGAGTAATTCTCAATATTCGGCTAAACAGAATTACAAAATAATTAACCTCTCTTTAGCCGGAATTATTCTTTGCATTTTTATTTATTCTGCTCTGTTTTCTCCTAAAGAATGTAATCATCCCATACCCTCTTTTTACACCCAAATTACAAACGAAATAAGTCCGTCTACCGGTCTGTCCCGAAGCTTCTCAGCTATTGTCCGTGGCAATCTGCAACAGGCTCTGGCATTTAACCCTTTCGGCTTGCAAATATTTCTCTTTTTCGCTTTTCAATTCATTTTTAGGATTTTATCATTTTCTTTGATTAACGATAAATTTCAGTTGATAAAACCTACTATTTTAATGGATATCATACTGTCGCTAATAGGCTTTTATCTGGCCTTCAGACCATTAATCCTTTTCACATTAAAACTTTTTCAAAAATCCATCGTAAACTACGGGAGTTAATCTTTATTAAACAAATCCTTACACTATGTCAGCACTACTCGTGATTGTATTCCTTGCACTTCTGACCAGTATTATGGTTTTACATATCCACAATGAACTCAATCTTTCCAAAAGGATTATTCGAGCAGGATATTTTGTGCAGGAATTAATGGATCAACATGGAATTAAGCATCTTGATCTGGAAAAGAAATTTGAAACTTCGACTCTTACCACTCAACTTCGTGTACTGGAGTATTATTTGCACTCACTCAATTCATCCTACAAGGATTTTGGCACAAAAAAAACCATCTTTCAAAGGATAATAACTATCGAGCAGACTTTGGCAAATTACGGATACCAGAGCGAATTAAGTATTATTTAATATCAGTAAGCGAAAAACATTTGTCAACTTTTACACCTTTTGTAGTTTGCACCAAGCTGCAACACTCGTTTATTATATCGTGCTGAAAAAATAAGATATAATTATTCTCCACTGCTTCCTTCAGAAAAACCTCCTTCTCATGCAAAGATGCCTTTGGATTTAAATCGTAGCTGGCCAACCATTTTACAGGAACATTAGCTGTTGTAGGAATAAAATCTCCGGCAAATACAATGGTATAGTTTTCATTTTTAATAATAGAAACCATCAGACCTGGAGTATGACCATTAACCAACCGCACTTCAAAATCAGGAAACAACTCTCCATCTTTCTCAACAAACTTCAATTTTCCAGCCTCCTTTATTGGAACAATATTTTCCTGAAAATAGGCATCTGCTTCACGAATATTTGGATTTCTGAAATTGTCCCATTGCAATTTACTCACCCAATGTGTGGCATTCGGAAAAACCAATTCGAAACCATCTCCCTTTTCATTATGCTTTACGGCACCACCACAATGGTCAAAATGCAAATGAGTAAAAACTACATCTGTAATATCAGTAGGCTGAAAACCAATATTCGCAAGAGAAGACAATAAATCAGCCTCTCCATTTAAATGCTGGTGTTTAAAAAATTCAGCACTTTGCTTGTCTCCGGTACCATTATCGATCAGTATTTTTCGCTCCCCGTCAACAACAAGCATGCTTCTCATTGCACAATTGCATAAATTATCTTCATCGCTTGGGTATTTTCGACTCCAAAGAAGTTTTGGAACCACACTGAACATAGCACCTCCATCGCACTTAAAATTGCCTGTTTCTATATTATATATTTCCATTATTTTTAAGTAAATATGTTATCTTTAATCTTGAATCGCGCTGTAAATACAGCTTTACAGACCAATTCATTTAATACAGATCAAAAATACAATTTTTAAAAGCGAATACCAATGAGAGTACATTTTATAGCAATTGGCGGCAGCGCCATGCACAATCTTGCAATAGCACTGCATTTAAAAGGTTTTACTGTTTCGGGTTCCGATGATGAAATTTTTAATCCCTCAAAATCCCGTTTGGAAAAACACAATATACTGCCAAAAGAATGGGGCTGGTTTCCTGAAAAAATAAATACAGATCTCGACGCTATTATTCTTGGAATGCACGCCCGTATTGATAATCCTGAGCTTTTAAAAGCTCAGGAATTAGGCTTAAAAATCTTCTCTTATCCTGAATACATTTACGAGCAAACAAAAGACAAAACCAGAATTGTAATTGGTGGCAGCCATGGAAAAACAACTACAACATCAATGGTTATGCATGTTCTTAAAGAAAATGATATTGATTTTGATTATATGGTTGGTGCCCAAATTGAAGGTTTCGAAACCATGGTTAAGTTGACCAAAGAAGCTAAAATTGCAATCTTCGAAGGTGATGAGTATTTGTCTTCTCCAATTGACAGAAGACCCAAATTCCATCTTTATCATCCACACATTGCCTTACTTACCGGTGTAGCCTGGGATCACATCAATGTTTTTCCAACTTTTGAAAACTATGTTGAGCAGTTCGGGATATTCACAAATCTTATTCAGCCCAATGGGAGTTTAATCTATTTTGAAGAGGATGAACACATTCAAAAAATTCTCACTAAAAGAAGAAATGATGTGAACTACATTCCATACAATACGCATCCATTCAGACTGGAAAACAACCAAACCATTTTAACAACAGATGATAATGAATTTGCTCTTGAAATATTTGGGGAGCATAATTTACAAAACCTTATGGGGGCTTATCACATCTGCAAAAGTATTGGAATAAAAGACCTTGATTTTTACCAATCGATTCAAAATTTTTCCGGAGCTGCCCGTCGCCTGCAAAAGTTGGCTGAAAGCGATAACTGTAGTGTATTTCAGGATTTTGCTCATTCTCCTTCTAAATTAAAAGCAACGACCGAAGCTGTAAAAAAGCAATATCAGAATAGAAAATTGATTGCCTGTATGGAACTTCACACTTTCAGCAGCCTAAAGAAAGAATTTCTGCCTCATTATAAAAATACAATGAGTATGGCTGATCAGGCTTTTGTTTATTTTGATCCGAAAACAATTGAACACAAAAAACTGGAACCAATAACCAGCAAACAGGTGGAAGAAGCGTTTGGAGGAACTAATCTTAAAGTATATATTAATTCAGATCAACTAATTTCAGATTTACTTTCAATAGATTTTAAGAATACAAATGTTTTATTGATGAGTTCGGGAAACTTTACTGGTGTAAACCTCCCTCAGCTTGCAGAAAACATTATCGTAAATACAAAGTAAGCTAAAGTGCACTATTTCAAATCTCTTTATGTTGCCGAGAGATAAATTAATACTATTTTTACGGTATGATGAACCCCAAAGTCAGGACTGTTATGCTTTGTAAGCTTAAATATATTTTTTTAATTCTTCTTTTTTTCCCTATAACTTTGGTGTTGGGCGAATCTCAGGATCGAATTCTGAAGGTCGAAGAATTATTAAAAAGTACTGAAGGTGGTGAAAAAATTGCTTTACTTAAAGAACTATCGAGCTTATATATTGATATAGATCCTGACAAAAGTATCGACTACGCAAAGGAAGTTGTCATTCTCAACTCTGCAGATCCTGCTGAAAAATCAGCTTCATTATACAATCTGGGAAATTTATATCGTCGGGTTAACAATTTTAGACTGGCGCTCGATTGCCACAAACAGGCTCTGGAAATCCGAAAAACGATTAATGACCTGAAAGGGACTGCCAGTTCGTTGAATAACATTGGAGAAATATATAAAATACTAAATAAATACGACGAAGCCCTGATTCACCTTAACCGGTCGCTTGAAATAAGGGAGAAAAATGGAACTCAAAAAGAAGTTGCTTACACCTTAAATAATATCGGAAGTGTTTTTTGGCTAAAAAAAGATTACGCCAGCTCCTTAGAATTTTATCTTAAATCGCTGGAAATAAGATCTGATTTAGGCGACAAATCAGACATATCATCCTCTCTAAACAATCTTGGGAATGTATATAAGAACCTTAATAAACCGAACAAAGCACTCGATTATTACACCAAGGCTCTTGAAATTAGAGAAGAAATAGGTGACAAAACCCTTATTGCGTTTTCGCTAAATGATATTGGAGGAATATATTGGAGATTGAACAATTTCAATGAATCTTTGGCCTACTACAACAGATCTCTTGAAATAAGAAAAGAAATAGGAAATAAAATATTTATTGCCGCTACTCTCAAAAATATAGGAACGGTATACAAGGATCTAAATGAATTGGATTTTTCTTTAAAGAACTACAATGAAGCTTTAAAAATTTACGATGAAATTAATGATCAAAAGGAACAGGCAAATGTCTTTTCGTTAATTGGGAATCTATACGAGAGCTACAATAATTTCGACAAGAGTCTGGAATATCATAAAATATCACTTAGTCTTCACCGCAGAATTGGAAATAACAAAGGAATAGCATATTCCTCGAACAGCATTGGAGAAATATTAATGAAATATTACCAAAGCGAGGAAGCCAAAGACTATTTGCTTTCAGCATTCGATCATGCTAATCTGTGCAAAGACAGAAGCCTGCAAAAAATTGCATCGGAGAATTTGTTCGAGTATTTCTCTAACCAAGGAGATTATAAGAAAGCATTGGAATACTTCCGTGAATACTCGAGCACCCAATACGACAGTATTATAGATCAGATTGATAAAGATAAAATATCTGAATTTGAGGCTAATTATCAAATTTCAAAAAATAAAGATGAAATCAAGAGCTTAAAAGCGTACAATCGCCAGCAAACCATTGTAATCTATCTTTTTGTAGCCTTAATAATACTTGCAGGAATAATAGGTTATGTCGCAAACAGGAACATCAAAATAAGAAAGGAAGCTACGCAAGCCTTAACGGATAAGAATGATGAACTGGAAGAAATGAACTCCAGATTAAAAGAAACCGAAGTAACACTCAAGGATTTGAACCTTACAAAAGATAAAATATTCAATATTATTTCGAACGATTTACGAACCCCTTTTATTGATATGAAGCTTATGAGTTCAAAACTTCTTGATAGTTTTAACCAGGCTAAAATTGAAGAACAAAAGCATTTATCGAAAAACATCAGAGACTTGTCTTTCCAAACTTATGATCTTGTTGAAAATATTTTACTGTGGTCTGCCTCTCAGTCCGGCAAAACAAAATTTTCACCTCGTCTTTTTAATGTGAAAGAACTTTTAGATTATAGTTTAACAAAGCTTTCAGAACAACTTATTGAGAAAAATGTTAAGGTTATTTTTAATTTAGACAGTACCTCCAAAGCATATGCAGACACAGCGGCTATCTGCGAAGTATTTAAAAATCTGCTCTCCAATGCAATAAAATTCTCCTATCGGGAAGGAAAAATTACGGTTTCGACCCGTGAAAAGAAATATTGGATAGAATTGGATATTTCTGATGAAGGAGTGGGAATGAGTAAAACCAATCTTCACAAGATATTCCGTTTGGATAATAATTACCTTGCATTAGGAACTGCCCAGGAAAAAGGTGCTGGAATTGGTTTATTGCTTTGTAAAGAATATATTGAAAAAAATGGCGGAAAGATATGGGCAGATAGTGAAGAAGGAAAAGGAAGTAGTTTTTACATTACCATTCCTAAGTCAGATAAATTGATGGGCTCCGTTCCTAAGATAGAAGATCAATAACAAAGTACAACTCCACCAATACAAACCAATATTTCTTTTTTTTTAAGGACGGACAAAATGCAAAACGAGGCCTCAAGTGAAGCCTCGTTTATTTTGATCAGAATATCTGAACTATTTTAGTATTTTTTAGCAACAAAATGGTAGTGACTACCGAATCTTTCGAAAGCTGCCTGATCCAATTCTTCTCTAAAATTAGGATGTGCAACAGAAATAATAGCTTTAGCTCTTTGTTGTAATGTTTTTCCAAACAAATTAACTGCTCCATGCTCAGTTACAAACCATCTCATGTTGTTACGGGTAGTCACAACACCAGATCCCTGCAGTAGTGTTGGAGTGATTTTTGAAACTCCTTTTCCAGTAACAGAAGGCATCGCAATAATCGGCACACCACCTTCTGAAGCAGAAGCACCACGTGTAAAGTCAATTTGTCCGCCAACACCAGAGTAGTGTCTTGTTCCGATTGAATCGGCACAAACCTGACCTGTAATATCAATAGATAATGCAGAATTAATTGCACACACTTTAGGATTTTGCTTGATGATACCAACTCCATTAGTATAAGCAACATCCATCATTAAAACTCCGGGATTATCATCAACAAAATCGTAAAGCTCCTTTGTTCCCATTAAGAAACCAGCAACAATTTTACCTTTATCCAATTTCTTGTTCATTCCGTTAACAACACCGCTGTAAACCAAAGGAAGAAGACCATCAGCAAACATTTCAGTGTGCACGCCAAGATTCTTGTGATTGCCTAATTGAGCCAAAACTGCATTTGGAATACCTCCAATACCCATCTGAAGACAAGCTCCATCAGGAATTAAACCTGCAACATTTTTACCAATCTGAATATCAATCTCGGTTAATGGTGCATTATGGTGCTCGATCAGTGGAGTATTATCCTCACAAAATACATCAAAATAACTCAAAGGCATCAAGGCATCACCAAATGCACGAGGTACATTAGGATTGATTACCGCAACAACAGTATCTGCTGTTTCAACAGCTGCTTTTGTAGCATCAACAGAGGTACCCAATGATACATATCCATGCTTATCCGGCACACTTACCTGAACCACAGCTACGTTCACTTTCAAAATTCCTTCACGAATCAACTGCTGCGTTTCGCTCAAAAACACAGGAATATAATCTGCATAACCTGCCTGTGTTTGCTTCCTTACGTTGGCACCAACAAACAACGACTCCAAATTAAAGATACCTTCAAATTCAGCGTCTGCATAAGGAGCCGGACCTTCTGTATGGAGGTGCTGTATTGCCACATCGTAAATTTCGCCATTACGACCTCTTTCACACATTGCATTTATAAACTTCTGCGGAGCCAAAGCCACGGAATGTAAATGTACTCTATCCCCAGATTTAATCACCTTCGCTGCTTCCTCAAAAGAAACTATTTTGATCTCTTTGTGCATCTTTTAATCGATTTTATGATGTTTTTTAATAATTCCTAAATCGCCGACTAAAGTAGTATATTTTTTGAGTCCAATTTCTGCTATTCAGCATTAATGCTACAAAACATATCTGCATTATCAGTTCATAACTAAGCTTTTGCGATTCGATTTCCAGAAATAATTGAGAATAAAATCAGTACCACTTAAATGGAATTTAAAAATGTATCCTGGAATAGGTGACAAATTCTTACAGGAGTAATTAAAACGTAGAATCACATAAAAAAAGAAGCCGGAAATAAATTTCCGGCTACAAAACCCAAACATCTAATAAAACTTAAATAACAAAAACTATCAAACTATTATTTTTGTAACCCTATTATTTCGCAAAGTATGCTGCTTTAGCTCTTTATAACTTTCTGCCGAAATAAAAAATAATCGTTGTTTTGTATTAGTATTACCAAATGTACCATACTTTTCATTATCTATCAAATCAATAATGCTTATAATCCGATAGATAATCTTTATATTTGAGCTTAAATCCAAATTCAATAAACATGATTACAATTACCCAGTTGGAATATATCGTTGCAGTTGATACATACCGTCATTTTGCCACTGCTGCTGATAAGTGCTTTATTACACAGCCTACGCTTAGTATGCAAATTAAAAAATTAGAAGAATTTCTGGACATTACCATATTTGACCGCAGCAAACAACCAATCATCCCAACTGATGTTGGTAAATCTATTATAGAACAAGCCCGAATCATTTTAGGAGATACAAAAAAAATCAACGACATTATACATGATCATAAAAATACAATTGTAGGAAGTCTTAAAATAGGTATCATTCCAACCCTTGCTCCATTCCTCCTACCCATGTTTATTGGAGACTATATCCGAAATTACCCTGCTCTTAAAGTAGAAGTGGAAGAAATGGTATCTGAAGATATAATAATGAGTTTAAAAAAAGACAAAATAGATGTCGGCATATTTGTGACACCAGCCAAGGAAGATAAAATAAAGGAAAAACCGCTGTTTTACGAAGAGATGATGATTTATGCACACAAAGATCATGAGCTTCTTAAAAAAGCAGTTATTGAGGTGAAAGATATTGCCACTCCGGAAATATGGATGCTTGGTGATGGTCACTGTTTTCGAAATCAGGTCATCAACCTTTGTGAAATGCACGATTTGCAGCATCAGGAATTGCCTTTCGAGTTTGAGAGTAATTCTTTAGAAACTTTAATGAAAATTGTGGATAAAGAAGGTGGTTTTACGTTGATTCCCGAATTAGCCACTCAGTATTTACCCAAAGACAAGTTAAATCAAGTTAAGAGATTCACAAATCTACACCCTTTACGAGAAGTTAGTTTGGTGTATTCCCGTCATTACTCAAAGAATAAATTACTCGATCTTTTGGCTGTAAGTATTCAAAACATCATCCCTAAAGACCTTTTAAATAGTACAAGAGGAACAATAGTTGAATGGCGCTGATTACTCTTTATTCTAAGAAAGAAGCAGTTAGGAATTTCTGATAAAAAAAGTCTTGTTTTTTTTCAAATAAAGTATTGTCAATTCAAAGAATTATCTCTTTCTTTGCATCGCTAAAGAAAAAAATAGTGATCACGATTGCTTCTTTTAGTTCTTCAGCTTTTAAAAAGAAAAAATACAAAAATGTATTTGCAAAATTAAATTTTTGATTTACCTTTGCATCTCTTTAAAATAAATGGTCCGTTCGTCTAGGGGTTAGGACGCCAGGTTTTCATCCTGGTAACAGGGGTTCGATTCCCCTACGGACTACGAAAAGTTTGTAGCAAGTTGTTTTTTAACTTATCTTTGCTACGCAAAAATAAAGATAATGGTCCGTTCGTCTAGGGGTTAGGACGCCAGGTTTTCATCCTGGTAACAGGGGTTCGATTCCCCTACGGACTACCAAGATAAATAAATTTAGATAACTTTAAGAGATGGCAAATCATCAATCTGCAATTAAAAGAATAAGACAGTCTGAAGCAAAACGAGTACACAACAAGTTTTACGCTAAGACTACTAGAAATGCTGTAAGAAAGTTACGTGCTACTACTGATAAAGAAGCTGCTAACGAATTATTACCAACGGTTACTGCAATGTTAGATAAACTTGCAAAAATCAATGTAATTCATAAAAACAAAGCGGCTAACTTAAAATCTAAATTAGCTTTACACGTTAACAAACTGTAGGTAAGAAATTACTACTCTATAATAGAGGGTTCTCAATGAGAACCCTTTTTGTCATGCAATAAATTCTCATTTGATTATTTCGTATATTTTCATAACTTTAATTAAGTTATAACACATCGCGAAATGGACGAATACAAGAAATTAAGCATTAAAGACTGGGCTATTGAAGATCGCCCCAGAGAAAAATTAATGTATAAAGGCGTTAAAAGTTTATCTTCTGCCGAGCTTCTGGCAATTATTATTGGAAGTGGTAACCGAAAGCAATCTGCGGTCGAATTATCAAAATCAATTCTATCTGATTGCGACAATGATCTTAATCTGCTCGCAAAAAAAAACATTCATGATTTAGTGAAAATCCCAGGTATTGGGGAAGCAAAAGCTATTAGTATCATTTCAGCTTTGGAATTAGGCCGGAGACAAAAAGCTTTTCCCTCCAAACAAAAACAAAAAATAAACTGCAGTCAGGATGCTTTTGAACTCATATCTCCCTATGTTGAAGATTTAGGCCATGAGGAGTTTTGGGTCGTTTTTCTTAATCAAGCAAATAAAATAGTCGAAATTAAAAACGTTTCATCAGGAGGTATCACCGGAACCGTTTTTGATGTAAGATTAGTATTTAAAGATGCCCTGCTTTTAGGTGCAACCAACTTAATTCTTTGCCACAATCATCCGTCAGGCAACCTTCAACCTTCCAATGCAGACAAGGATGTAACCTCAAAAGCCAGTGAGGCAGGTAAACTAATGAATATTTCGGTGTTGGATCATTTAATAATTGCAGACAATCAATTCTTTAGCTTTGCAGACGAAGGACTAATTTAGAATGAATTAGTCTTATCAATTTTTTAAGGAATTCCTTGTTTAATATTTTTGAAATATGGCTATATTTGCGCTCAGCTAAATTTTAAATAAATAATCATGGTGGTCAATACTTTAGGAGAAAAAAACTCTCTTTTTAATCAATTCATAGCTGAAATCAGAGATATAAATATTCAAAAAGATCCTCTTCGCTTTAGAAGAAACCTGGAAAGAGTGGGCGAAATTTTTGCTTACGAAATCAGTAAGGAATTGGATTTTACTGAAAGCTCAATACAAACTCCTCTTGGAGAATCACTTACAAACCTTCCATCCTGCGAAGTTGTAGTAGCTTCCATTCTTAGGGCAGGCTTACCTTTACACACTGGTCTTTTAAATTACTTCGACAGATCGGAAAATGCCTTTATTTCTGCTTACAGAAAATATTCTGATGATGGCGAGTTCAAAATCAATTTTGAATACATTTCATCTCCATCGATAGATGGCAAAGTTGTTATTCTTGCCGATCCGATGCTGGCTACAGGTTCTTCAATGGAATTAGCGTATAAAGCAATGCTAACAAAAGGAACACCTAAACACGTTCACATTGTTGCAGTTATTGGTAGTGAAGAAGGTGTTGAGTTTATAAAAAGTAAACTTTCTAATGAAAATATCACTATCTGGATGGGTGCTGTTGATAAGGATTTAAATTCAAAATCATATATTGTTCCGGGATGCGGCGATGCAGGTGATCTTGCATTTGGTGCTAAACTGGGATAAATAAAATATTTATCAGAAAAGGGTTGTTTTTTAGGAACAACCCTTTTTTAGTGCTTGAATTTTTTCACTTCCATTTTATCCGGACAAACCGCGTGCAATTCTCTTATGCTTTTTATTTCGATCGGATGCATTAATTCAGGTGCAACATCGAGCATTGGAACCAGTGCAAATAATCGTTCCTGAACCCTGGGATGAGGAACAACCAAACGGTCGGTAGAAATAATCTGATCCCCGTAAAAAAGAATATCAATATCAATTGTTCTTTCACTGTACTGATCTTTTTTACGAACCCGCCCTAAATCTTTCTCAATTTGCTGGATCACATTCAATATTTCTTCCGCCTCAAGCCCGGTTTCAATTACGACAACCTGATTTAAAAAATTCAATTCGTGTTCAAAACCCCATGGTTCAGTTTCGTAAATAGAAGAACAATCCACCAACTCCCCTATTTCCATTTTCATCTTCGAAATTGCTTCAGAAAGGATTCTTTCTCTATCATCTAAGTTACCTCCCAATAAAAAATATACTCTCGCCATGTAAAATTCTCTTTTTATCGGTAAAAGAAACAAAGAAAACCCCGATATCAAAATGTATATCGAAAATAAGGCATTGCACCAAGCCAGTTTCAACTAAATTAAATATATTTGTTTGTTTCTAATTTTACCATAATTTACAATTATTACTAATTAATTGATTATCCACAAAACACATATAGTTATGAAGAGTTTTTTCAAATTTACTTTCGCCTCAATTCTTGGAGTTATTATTGGAGGTTTTATATTATTATTTCTTGGAATAATAATCATTGCCGGGATTGCGTCAGGTAGTGATAAACCTGTCGACATAAAAGACAAAAGTATTCTGGAAATAAAATTAAATCAGCAATTAGTAGACCGAGGTTCAGACAACCCGATGTCTAACTTCAATTTTTTCACTATGAGTGCTGATGCCAACATCGGGCTAAACACCGTTCTTGAAAATATTGAGAAAGCCAAAACAGATGAAAAAATAAAAGGAATTTACCTTAATGTAACTGATATCCCAGCCAATTTTGGAGGCATGGCGTCTATCGAAGAAATCAGGAATAAACTAAAGGAATTTAAAACAACAGGTAAATTCATAGTTAGCTACAATAATTTTGGTCATTCACAGAAAGCATATTATTTAACTTCTATTGCTGATAGTGTTTTCCTCAACCCTGAAGCTGGTTTATTTCTATTAGGTATGGGAGGTGAAAGAACCTTTTACAGGAAATTTCTTGAGAAAATTGGCGTTGAGGCCCAGGTTATTCGGGTTGGGAAATACAAATCGGCAACCGAACAATATTTTCGTGACGATATGAGTGATGAAAGTCGAGAACAAACCATGGCTTATGTTGGAGCTATGTGGAATCAACTTCTTGAAGGAATATCGGAAGAGAGAAATATTACTGTTGAAAAACTGAATCAGCTGATTGATGAAGTAGCCGTTAGAAAAGCTGCCGATGCAGAAAAATATGGCTTAATCGACGGAGTTATCTATGAAGATGAAATGGAGGATAAGCTAAGAAAACTATCTGATATTAAAGAAAATAAAAAACTAAGATTGGTAAGCACTTCTGATTATGCAAACGCGCCAGATGCAAACTATAAATTTTCGAAAAATAAAATCGCTGTTATTTATGCAAGTGGTGCAATAGGTTTAGAACAAAACGAAAGCTCAATTGGACCCGGATTGGCTAAAACCATTCGTGAGGCTCGTCTTGATTCTACAATTAAAGCAATTGTATTAAGAGTTAACTCTCCGGGAGGATATGCAAATGTATCTGATTTTATATGGAGAGAAGTTAAATTAGCTTCGGATGCAAAACCTGTAATTGCATCAATGGGAAATGTTGCCGCCTCCGGTGGGTATTATATTGCATGTACTGCTGATACAATTGTTGCTGATAAAAATACGATTACCGGTTCGATTGGAATTTATGGTTTATTCTTTTCTGGAGAAGAGCTAATAAAGGAGAAATTTGGCTTGACAACTGATTCTTACGGAACCAATGAACATGCAGCTTTTGGTGGCAGCTATCCATTGATGCTTCCTATTTCATCCAGAAAATTTACTCCAACAGAAAAAGAAATTGTTCAGAATATCATTAATAACGGTTACGATACATTCGTAAGTAGAGTTGCTGAGGGACGTAACATGACTGTTGAACAGGTGCACGAAGTTGCTCAAGGCAGAGTTTGGAATGCAATGGATGCACAGAAGAATGGTTTGGTTGATGTTTTGGGAGGATTGGAAACAGCCATTCAAATAGCCAAAGAAAAAGCTGGAGTTGAAGATTACCGAATTGTTTCTCTTCCAAAATTAAAAGATCCTTTTGAAGCAATTATAGAAGAATTAACCGGTAAAGCAAAAATCAAAATTCTTAAAAACGAATTGGGAAACTTTTACAGTACTTATGAAAAAACACAAGACCTTATACAACTTGGTGGAATTCAGGCCCGTATTCCCTACGAAATTGACCTGCACTAGGAAAAATTAACTTTAAATAATTAAGATCCTCATGTTATTCATGAGGATTTTTTTTCTCAGGAATCGATATATTTCAGAAAAACACATTATTTAATTATCAATTCAACTACTGATTCCCTATCTTAAAGATTTAGCAGAAATGATTTTTATTGGCTGGAGCAAGAAAATTATTATCATTTGAATTATTTCAGTAATTTTAGGCAATATAATCTACTAACCAAAAAACATGTCTGGGAAAGGCCGATTCCCTTTTTCAAACCCAAAATCAAATGAATAAACTATCTCCCATCCTGAAAAGTCTGCTTTTCCCTTTTAGTTTACTATATGGGCTGATTGTATCTGTACGGAATCTACTTTTTGATTTTAATATATTACCTAGTACCGAATTTAAAATTCCCATTATATCTGTAGGCAATATTACTGTAGGTGGAACCGGTAAAACTCCTCATATCGAATACCTGATTACCTTACTAAAAGATGATTATAAAATAGCCACATTAAGTCGGGGTTATAAACGAAAATCAAAAGGATATATCCTTGCTGATGAAGCATCAACATCATATCAGATTGGTGATGAACCAATGCAGATTAAAAGAAAATTCCCAGATATTTTAGTCTCAGTTGATAAGAAAAGAGTGAATGGAGTAAAAAACCTGCTTCAATCGGAACATGGTACCGATTTGGCTGCAGTACTGCTTGATGATGCTTTTCAACACCGATCTATAAAAGCCGGTTTATCGATTTTATTGATAGACTACAACCGGCCAATTACCCAGGATTATATTATGCCATATGGCAGACTGCGCGAAAGTGCAGGTGAAAAAGACCGGGCCAACATTATTATTGTAAGTAAATCGCCGGAAAATATGACTCCTATTGATAGAAGAATAATTGTTAAAGAACTTGATCTTCTTCCCTTTCAGTCCTTATATTTCACAAGCCTTGATTACGGAAATTTAGAACCTGTTTTTAGAGATAACGCTATCAATATTATTAACGAAGATTGGGATAAAGATAATTTTTCTATTATTTTGGTAACTGGAATTGCCAATCCTAAACCTTTAAGAGAATACCTTGAGAATTTCTCCGATTTGGTAGAAGAATTGAAGTTTCCGGATCATTATTCATTTGGAACAAAAGATATTGATTTAATTCATTCGAAATTTGAACACCTGAAGGGTGAAAATAAAATAATTGTTACAACGGAAAAAGATGCGACTCGATTTTACGATATGGATATCAATCATGAATCAATAAAAAAGCATTTGTTCTATATTCCTTTACGGATAAAATTTTTGAATGAAGACAAGTCAAAATTCGATGTGCAGATTATGAACTATGTGCAGAAAAATAAGCGTTCAAGCAATCTGCATAACATCAAGACCGACTCAATATAAAATAAAAGAGGAATCAAATTGATTCCTCTTTACTTTACCATTAAATTAACCACTACATTAATTAACAGCTATCACTAAAAGCAGTTTGAGATACATTTAATTTCAAAAGCATTCAAACACCCTATGCATCATTAAGTTACAAAAACAAACATAAATAATCAACAGTTAATTTCATTTTTTTGAAAAAACTCTATTGCCGTTCAATTAAATGCTGTCTTAATTAAATTTTCCACCCAAAACACAGGACTCTTTAAAAATTTTACGTTTTCCATCCGGACTAAATAATTCGATATACACCAAATAGATTCCTATTGAAGCTCTCTCTTTTTGTGAAGTTAGTCCATCCCAAAATAAAGAATCCTCATTGGCTAAATTCAAATTGTTCGCTAATTTCCTAATTTCAATCCCCATCGAATTATAGATTCGAACCGTAGCTAGATAACCATCCATTTCCAGATTAAAAGTAATCAGCAGGCGATCATCAAAACCATCATTATCTGGAGTAAATATTTTAGGAGACAAACCTATTTCGGAATTTGAACTGCTGAGATCATTGTAAACTGAATTTTGAATTCCCGGAGTACCAAATCCGATATTTTGAGCCGCCGATTGCCAATTCGATTTACTATTCGTTTCACCTTTTGGATTTATCCTTTCCAAGGATACACCTTCAACCGAAGCCAATAATTCAAAATGCATATTTTCAGTGTATGCAAAATCATCAATAAGTTCATTATTGGAAATAAGAACGACTCTTCCTGCATCATCTGAAAAGGATGGAAGAGATTTAATTTGACAAAAAACATCAGGATTGGATGTAAAATAGTTTTGTTGAACATTAAGAGTATCTTCTGCCACTAATATATATTCATTGGGAAGCAGGTATTTGTCTGAAATTGAAACTTCATTGTCTAATTCAAAATTATCTGTTCGCGCAGCCAATTTTATGCTTGACAAATCAATTACTTTTTCCGATACATTTACAATTTCCACATAATCCGATCCATCGGGATAAGGATTGAACAATACTTCATTTATCACCAGATCACCTTTCGTGATAATTCCCGGTACCCAGAACTCAAATTCTTTGGTTATCATGGAATTGCCTGCTAAATCTTTAATTTCATCAGATAAGATGAGTTGACATTGACTGTTCCTAACAAAATCCTCATTAAAAATCAATTGAAACTTTTTACCTGTTAAATCAGCCTGAATCACTTTCTTAGGATATACTAAATCAGGAGAAAGTTGAAAATTTGATAAAACACGACCTGTATTTTCAATTGGCTCGCTAAAAACAAGTTTTAAACAATTTGCTGAAATACACCTGCAGGATTCGATACCTGGAGCAATCAGATCTTGATTTATTGAATAAATTGAATTCACTTTACCCGGAGTTCCTCCCAATTCGTTTTCAGAAGCCTTCCAGTTATTTTCCTGCCAAGATGTATTTGCCGGATCGATTCGTTCCAATGACCAGCCTCCGTTCGATTTTTCAGCAGACCTGTACCATGAATCAGAATAGGAAACCTGATCAATAACGATCTTCTCTGCAGATTGTATTTCAATTGTTCCTCCTGAATTTGTTAATCCAGGAAAACCGGAAACACCTAACACATCTCCAAAAGAAGTAAATTCCTCTACCGCAGAATTTGCGCACAAAACCAGATAAGATTTAGCGGGGATTGTGTACTCAGCTAAAACAGTCTCCTTCTCTCCTGATTTTAAAATCCAATTCTCAATGGATATCGGATATTCACTGGAATTGTACAATTCAATAAATTCATATTCCGGCAACCCAACTGCAGGAGTTTCATCTGCCATGATTTCATTGATCACAATATCGTTGGAATGAACCTCATACCAAATAAAACTCACAACTGTATCCAACACATTGCCACACTCATCCTGCAAGCTGGTAATATTTAGTTGCTGTTCATGACCATCTTCAAAAGAATTGGCAAACTCAAGGTAAGCAATCATTGGCGTTTCCACCTTAATTGTAGAAACAGGATTATCAGCCAACGAATAATTCTGGAGACTAAGCAAAGAAAATGAGTCAATTTGCTCACTCAGCTCTATAGACAGGTGATTTTTGGACAATACTCTTAAATGAGAAACTTCTGGAGCCAAATTGTCAATATTATTCCCATAAATGGAATTTTCCTTCCCGGGAGTTCCTCCTGTTTCACTATTCGAAGCAGACCAGTTACCAGCGGTACTGCAGGTATTTAAAGGATCGATTCGTTCCAATGACCAGCCTCCATCCGATTTTTCAGCAGACCTGTACCATGAATCCGAATAGGAAACCTGATCAATAACTATCTTCTCCGCAGATTGTATTTCAATTGTTCCTCCTGAATTTGTTAGTCCAGGGAAGTTACTAACTCCAAGCACATCACCAAACGAAGCAAATTCTTCTACTGCAGAATTTGAACACAAAATTAAATAAGATTCGGCGGGAATTGTGTCCGCAGTTAAAACGGTCTCCTTCTCGCCTACTTTTAAAATCCAATTCTCAATAACTATAGGATATGTACTGGTATTGTACAATTCAATAAATTCATATACCGGCAACCCAACAGAAGGTGTTTCGTCGACCATAATTTCGTTAATGACCAAATCATTACTTTTTGCAGGAACAAAATATCCGAAATTAATTGACTCCTTTTCCTGCACTGCCCCCTTAGCATCAGTAATATTATACAGATCTAATAAATAATTCCCGGTTTTTAATGCATCATCCAAAACAAGAAGTAAGCAATTATCTTCAACTCCAGGCAAAACTTTCATTCCCAAATATTCTCCATTGGTTCTTGTCAATTTAAAATTTTCGATTTCAGCAGATTTTGAAAAATCAAGCTTCTCCGAATATTCCAAAAGCAAAGAATCCGCTGCCAAAATCTTATAAGACTTAAAAAACGGCGGTGTATTAATGGATTTTATTTCCAAATCATCAAACCAAAGATTTCCTGCTCTGGAGGCTGTTTCATAGGTAAAATCCAAACCCGAAAACCATTCCTTTGCATCTGGCATAACTTGAGATTGAATTTTTCCAGCAACTAACCAGTTTTCTTTTTTTCCCAATCGGTTGTATTCCATTTTCCATAAACCATTTGGGTAATAAGTGATCTGAATGGCAACGGCCTCATTTTCATTCCAGTTAAATTCTGATTCTAATAAAACTTTCAATTTCTGATCTTTATTCAAAGTACACAAACTCAAAATATCATTTGATCCACTTTGATTTACACCAACAGAATATTTAGTAGTAGCTGCACTCGGATCAGAATCATCCATGAGCAAATGAAAGACAAATTTATTTCCCGAGGATGGATCCCAATCACCATTTTGAACAATAAAACGCCAATTAATTGCACCCGATTTGGGGTTAAATCCCTTCAAAGGAGTACAAATATAGCTTGAACCTAATTCTTCTGACAAATTGTGTTTCAATGAATATTCACCTGCAATTGGCCGGTAAGACGAAACACTCCAATCCTTCGTATTTATCCAATTTTCAAGATTCCCAGTTTCGAAATTTTCATCAATACCTAATTCATCTTCTCCTAAAAGAATTTGAATTGAATCAGGTTCTAAACTGGATTCAATCTTCAGGATAAAATCTTCATTTCCATTGTATTGAACGGAATCGTAATCTACAATCCCATTTACTAATTCCAGATTGTCATCCGCAACAATTAATTCTCCATTCCCATCCAACAAACTGAGATGCACTGCTCCAATTGCATCTTTATCTATACTCTTAAAATGATCACAGGCTGCAATTTTCAAAGAAAATTTCTCATCCGAATTATTAATCCCGAAAGGGTATGAAGAAAAAGAGAGTTGACTAGCTTCAACCTTAATAAAATGGATTTCAGATATAATGTCATCCGGTAAGATCTCCTGTATCTTCGAGCCACTTTCCAAACACTTCCACTCATGAACCTTTGGTATTTCTACCTGAAAAGTCGCATTATCAGGAAGCTGTCCCTTGCGAAAAAAAATCGCCAAAGATAAGTTCATCTCCGAATTGTTGGGCAGTTCCAATACGCCTTTCGATGAATTAAACTCAATCCGATTATCACTAATGTTTGATGATGCAGCAATCATCTCTCCTTTTGATAATAGAACCGCTCCGGAAATATGTTTTGCCCAGGAAAAGTAATGCTCGGGATATTTGTTGTAAAACTTCAAATTTGAAATTATTGTTGGTAACTGATCGTGTGCAGCTAAATCTGATATTTTAAAATTGAGAACAGATATGGTATCATCTTGAGTTGTTGCCAATGAACTGAGTGGTTTTGCTAAAATTGGATCCGCGGAGCCGATTACAGAGGTTTTGTCAACACCTGATATATTATCACTCAATATTGTTGGGAAATGATCGCATTCCGCCTGAAGAGTAAAATTTTCCGCTTCACTATAAATTAAATCCTCCCATCGAAAATCTCCATCCTCACTTGTAAGCTTTAAATTTTCGGATGAAAGCTCTCCATTCCCGGAAGCCAGAGAAAGTTCTATTTCAAACTCAGAGTTTGTATCACTGTTTCCCAAACTATCAACAAGCTGAACAAGAACAGTAAATTGTTCCTGATAATTTACTGATTCAGGAACAGTTTGAAACAACATTTCTTTGGCCTCTACTTCAAGGGTAAACTCTTTCCCTACCAAATTACCGCCAAAATTAGAACTAAGACCACTGCTTCCATCAGAAATAATCCAACCCGCATGCAAAGAATCTATTTTCATTTGAAATAATTCTTCATCAATGGTTTTTCCTTCTTTTAAAAAGCAAAAAACAGAATACCCGACACTTTCTTCACTTAATATCTCCTTATTTAGCTCAGACTCTAAAAAATGAATATCTACTTGTTTATCTTTTATAGTACATTCAACATCCAATACCTCCCCATCCACTTTTACAAAGAACTTTTCAATTGATTTCTTCCAATTCACTTGGTTTTTCTCCGATCCGATCAATCTTATCTGCTCAAGAATAGTTGAAGCATTGTCATTCCCCGAATCCGTCACCGAAAATCGAAAAACTTCAAACGCATCCACTTCCCGAATGCAAAGGGAAGAGATGATAGAATCTGAAGAATATGAATCATTCACATTTACAAGTGATTCATATGTATTCTCAACCTTTATATTTTCTGAAATTGCCTTGGGCAGCACATCATTGCTTACAGCCAATTTTATGAATTCAGGATGGGAATATTTTAATGATTCAAAATTCACCTCACCTTTAACAAATGAATTCTGGAATCCATTCAACGATTCCAAATTTCCGGTTCCGGTTTCCAAGGATAATAAAACCGCATAATTTACATCAAGATCCTTATTATTAAAATCATCTACAGCAGTTACTAAAATGGAAAAATCATTATTGCGAATAAGGGTATCCGGACACCCAGAGAAGATCATTCGTGTGGCCTCAACCTCAATACTATGAATTGCAGAGGGAAGCTCTTCATTGGCAGGATTAAAACCAGAGCCCGACACAAAAGTTTCGAAGCTTTTCGCGGAATCTTTACAATACAATTGAAATGTTTCACCATCTGTTAAAGGATGATCTGAGTTTAAATAACAGCGCAATTCAAATTCCATTTTTTCTGCATCGGGAATACTTATTTGATTTTCTTCAAAATCCATTAAAATAGAATCTGATTCAATGATGAGATTTTGAGGAATAATCTCCTCATTATTTGTAAACAGGCAAAAGCCACCCGAACAATCTTTCCAATTTATCCCATTATCCGGCTTTGAATTGTAAAAGATCATTCTTGATATTTTAGTTGGAAGGCCATCTGCAGCTTCTGCTGTTTCGTCAATAACAAATCGAAAGCAGGTTAATGCCTTTTCTTTTTCATTACAATTTGTGCTGAGAAGTTTCGACTCAACAGGATTGTCAGAAGCCCTAATTTGAGTCAGGTTATCGGTCTTGGGAACAACAGGACTTCCCGTAACGACCACATTATCAAAATAAACTTTGTTATCGCCGGCCAATTCGTTATTCAGTCGTACCACCACAACCAATTGACTCCCGTTCAGTCCTGATTGTTCTACTTCCGAACTCCCCCAATTTCCTATGTTCTCGCCATTCACACCGAAAAGAACTTCTGCTCCTCCATCCAACTGGTAATACACTTTCACATATTTTTCAACATTTGCCGAAGATCCCGTTTCAGCCACCAAAAGCGAAATTGATACATCTGTAAAACCTGAGATATCTATTGACTTACTTTTCCAAACAGCTTCCCCATCAATATCCTTAGCTTCAAATCTGCCACCTCCTGTTACAACCACCTTCACATAATCCTCATCATCAGAAAGAGTGCAGTTAGAAACATCCAAAGACCAATCCGTAATTCCGGTTAAATCTGAGTTACTACCCCAATAACCTTTGCCTATGTCACTGGTAAAATCAATTTCCCAAATATCATCGGCATATAAACAATTACTATTCAGCAGAAACAGCAATAAAAACAATTTAATAGAAAGAGTTTTTTTCATGGAAAAATCCTTTTAAATTTGACTTGGCTTTTGAACAAAAAGCTAATTTAACTATAATCCAATTTATAATCAACAATTTAAACCACATTATGTTATGAGAATTGCAGTTGTTGGCGCCACAGGTTTGGTTGGTCAGAAAATACTGGAGGTTCTGGAAGAAAGAAATTTTCAGATTAGTGAGTTGTATCCTGTAGCCAGTGAAAAATCTATAGGAAAAGAAGTTGTATTTAATGGAAAAAAATACAAGGTTATCAGTATGACAGATGCAATTGAATTAAAACCACAAATTGCAATTTTTTCAGCTGGTGGAGACACCTCTTTAAAATGGGCTCCTGAATTTGCAAAAGCAGGTACTACAGTTGTAGATAATTCATCGGCTTGGCGAATGGATAAAGACAAAAAATTGGTTGTTCCGGAAATAAATGCTGTGGATTTAACCACTGAAGACAAAATTATTGCGAATCCGAATTGCTCAACCATACAATTAGTTGTAGCCCTTGCTCCTTTGCATAAGCGATACAAAATGGAACGTTTGGTGATCTCAACCTATCAATCAATCACAGGAACAGGTGTTAAAGCAGTTTCGCAATTGGAAAATGAGAGAAATGGGATTGATGGAGAAATGGCTTACCCATACGAAATTGATAAAAACTGTCTGCCTCATTGCGATGTATTTACCGAAAACGGCTACACCAAAGAAGAGATGAAATTGTCCAACGAGACTAAGAAGATCTTAAAAGATGACAGCATTAGGGTAACTGCTACTGCTGTTCGAGTACCTGTAGTTGGGGGGCATTCAGAATCTATAAATATCGAATTTGCCAATGATTTTGATCTTGACGAAGTAAGAAAAATTCTTTCGGAAGCAGAAGGCGTAATTGTTCAGGACAATTTGGATACAAACGAATACCCAATGCCAAAATATGCTCATGGAAAAGATGAAGTATTTGTTGGAAGAATACGTAGAGATTTTTCTAATCCGAATACTTTAAACCTTTGGATTGTTTCAGACAACCTGCGAAAAGGTGCTGCTACAAACGCAGTTCAAATTGCAGAGTACCTTACAAAAAACAATCTTGTATGAGACTATAAATAAGGACAATGGAAATAATTCCATTGTCCTTCATTTTATTTGCGAACGGCAATCCTTTAAGTTACATAAGAACAGTTCGCATGTTAACTATGTATCAATTTCATTCTTATGAATTAATCCATTAAATTAGAATAATCCTGATATAAAAAGTTATTATACGGGAAACGCGCCGAATGTATTTCCTTTACTGCATTGTAAACCACCTCACGAAACTCCTCAACATTTTGCTTATGCACTGCAGAAATAAACAAACAAGGGGTATCTCCTTTGGCAATCCACATTTGTTTTAATTCCTCCAAACTGTAATTCTCTCTTGTTTTTGGTAAAAGATCATCCTCATCTTTTTTCACATAAGTAAAAGCATCAATTTTATTAAAAACCAAGAAGGTTGGTTTTTCACGTTTGTCAATTTCAAGCATTGTTTCATTCACAACCTTAATTTGATCCTCAAAATTAGGGTGAGAAATATCAACCACATGCAAAATTATATCAGCCTCGCGCACCTCATCCAAAGTTGATTTAAATGACTCGACTAAATTATGAGGCAATTTCCGAATGAATCCAACAGTATCAGCCAATAAAAATGGTACATTTTGAATAACTACTTTGCGAACAGTAGTATCTAATGTTGCAAAGAGCTTATTCTCAGCAAACACCTCCGATTTACTAATCATGTTCATCAAAGTTGATTTTCCAACATTAGTGTATCCAACCAGTGCAACACGAACCATTTTTCCCCGGTTTTTACGCTGGGTTGCCTTTTGCTTATCAATCTTAATCAAATCTTCCTTAAGCTTGGATATTTTATCAAGTATTATTCTACGGTCGGTCTCAATCTGGCTTTCACCCGGACCGCGCATACCGATACCTCCACGCTGACGTTCAAGGTGAGTCCACATTCTTGTTAATCGAGGAAGAAGATATTGATATTGAGCCAACTCAACCTGGGTTTTTGCATTAGCCGTTTGAGCACGACTGGCAAATATGTCCAAAATTAAATTTGTTCGATCCAAAATCTTACGCTGCAATGCCCGCTCAATATTTCTAAGCTGTGATGGTGAAAGTTCATCATCGAAAATCACCAGTTTAATATCATCATTCCTTTCCAGGTAATCAAGAATCTCCTCGAGCTTTCCCGTCCCAACAAACGTTTTTGGATGAGGATAGTCCATCTTCTGAGTGAAACGCTTAACCGTTTCTGCTCCAGCAGTTAAAGCAAGAAAGTCCAGTTCGTCAAGATACTCCTGAACTAAGCTTTCAGTCATGTTTTTTGATTTATCGATAACACCAATCAAAATTGCTTTTTCTACTTCTCTATCTAATATTAGGTTCTCTCCCATTTAATCAATTTGCAAAAAAACAAAGGCTTAGTTGCCTTTATCAATAATATTTCCTTTTTAGAGATAGATGTAAGAAGACTACCTTAAAACAAATACCAATAACAAAGTACGTAAACTACAGGGCAAAAATAAACAATATTCGAGAAAGCAACAGTGCTTAAGTCATAAAAAAAAGGCTCTGAAAAATCAGAGCCTTTACTATCTAAAAAAATTATAGATTTGTTTTATTGTAATTGGAAGTTAATAGGTACAGTATAAGATACTTTCACAGCTTTACCCCGCTGTTTACCAGGCTTCCATTTAGGCATTTCTCCAATTACGCGTACAGCTTCCTTATCCAAAGATGGATCTACTCCACGTACTACACGAATTTGCTCGACCGCTCCAACTTTGTTTACAACGAAAGTTACAAAAACACGACCAGTAATACCATTTTCCTGCGCTATCACAGGATATTTAACCGATTTTGCAATCCATTTTTGTAACTCTAAAGCTCCTCCTGGAAATTCAGGCATATCTTCTACAATTACAAAAACTTGTGCTTCATCTTCTTCTTCCTCTTCCGCTACAACCTGAATTTCAACTTCAGCATCCATGTCAGCATCCGAATCTTCAATCTCTAGTTCATCCTCAATCTCTTCTTCGTTATCTACGATGTTCAAAACATCAGCAACTTTAGGAGCTGGTGGTGGTGGTGGTGGTGGCTTAATTGGTTCTTGTCTGGTAACAGGAATCATTTCTTCCTCTGCCTCCATTTCTTGTTGATCTTGCAGGCCGGTAGCTTCGCTAGAATCTACACTCCATTCAAATGCAAGAAGTACAAAGGCAAGAGTAAGAGCCAGACCAATCTCAAGAAAAAGACCTCTCTTATTTTCAAGATCTGCTTTTGGTGACTTCTTAACTTCCATAATCTTCTTTTAATTTTCTTTTAATTTCAGCGCTTAAAACTAAGTAATTCAATTTTATAATCAAAATCCTTTTCGATTAGAAAATTAATTCGAGGCATAAAGATATAAAAATTAAAAGCAAACTGATTTTCCTAAGCAATAAATTTGATTCTCAGCCGATAAACGATTGAAAATTCACATTTCAGATAGGAAGTTTGCAGTAATTTAAATTAGGATAAAACCTCTGTGTATAAATGAACTATAAACTTAGTCGATTTTTTCTTTATAGCCAATCTAAATTATAATTTACACATAGGAAGAGTGAAGAATCTATTAAGCCCGTACTCATCCTACCTAATACACACACTATACATTGCTACCAATCAATTGTCTATTGATAAACAATTTTCGAACTAAAATAGATTCTTCACTCTTCTTATCCTTACGTATAAAATCAAAAAATGTTTTAATTTCAAAAAAATCATCCTACTTATATTTTGAGATGTGTAATTTTCATTTATATTTGCACTCCAATTGAGGGGATCAAGTATTTTTCTTTTACTCCTCATAAAAATGATGGGGGATTAGCTCAGTTGGCTAGAGCGTTTGACTGGCAGTCAAAAGGTCACCGGTTCGATTCCGGTATTCTCCACACTAAAGATAAGGCGTTTACGGGCTTCCACCGTGGGCGCTTTTTTTGTTTGCAAACTTTCCGGTTATAATATATAGATGATCTATTAATAAATAGTACTCAAAAAGTCTCTAATGTAGCTGTGATCAACCCCATCGTAGCCATCTCCAGCTAACTTATCCATTGAAACAACAACTTTAGAATGATTGTCATCTATCTTAAGAAGATTACCAAATTCTCTTTTAATAGTTTCTTCCTTCTCTAAAAGATATGAAACTTGCACATACTTCTTCTCATTATTTCTTTCACAGACAAAATCTATTTCCTGAGTATTTAAAACTCCCACTTTGACAGTATATCCGCAAAATAGCAGATGATTGTAAACTACATTTTCAAGTATTTTAGCAATATCATTCGTTTTATAGCCCACTATGGCATTTCGAATTCCAATGTTTTCAAAGAAATATTTGTCCCCTATTTCAAAGATTCGTTTCCCTACAATATCATATCGTCTGGCAGGAAGAATAATAAATGCACTTGATAGATATTTGATATAGTTTTGAATCTGTTGTGAGGAAATACTCACCTTCTGTGATTTTAAAAAATCACTAATTTTTTTCGCAGAAAAAAGACTACCTACATTATCTGCTAAAAAAATGACCAAGCGTTCCAAAAATTGTGAATTTCTTAGATTGTATCTACTTACTACATCTCGGTAGATAATAGTGCTGTATATATTTTTGAGGTATTCAAAAATAACATCATCGTTAAGAGGTAAGTTCGTAATATAAGGCAAACCACCATATTTCATAAATAAAGCTAAACTATCATCAGAATTGTCAAGAGTATGAAATTTTAAAAACTCGAGGTATGATAAGCTATAAACAGTGAACTCAATATATCGTCCACTTAAAGTGGTCGCGAGTTCTCCTGAAAGCATTTTAGCATTACTACCCGTAATATAAATATCAATATTATCATTTAATGCCAGGGATCGTAATGCTTTCTCAAAATCGTCGACATCCTGAATCTCATCCACAAATACATAATTAGGATGTGTTGATGATAAATTCTTAATCACATATTCATTCAAATCTTTCGCAGTTTTGATATGATCAAAAGTAAGATCCTCTAAATTTATATAAATGATGTTTGCATTGTTTTCTTTTTCAGAAATAAGATTCATTAACTGAAAAAGCAAATATGATTTACCAACACGCCTTTGCCCAGTTAGTACCTTAATCAATGAAGTATTAATAAAAGGTTCAATTTTCGAGATATAACTATCTCTCGAAATTATATTTTTGGGAATATTCATCACAGAATTATTTAATATACAACAGAAACTTTTACAAAAATACGTAAAAGTTTCAAGTATAACGTAAACTTTTCATCATTTTCATGAAATCTTCAGGTATACCATGAACTTTTCAATGGTTTTGGATGATGTAATTCCTTAAATGATTTCTACACTATAGTAAGTATTGCGATTTTATGTGTAATACGGTTCTGTTTGTTAATTTACTCAAAAAAAAACTTATCTTAGTATATGCCAAAAATTATAGATGTAGAAATCACCGAAAGTGAATCAGAATTACTTTACCTTCTGAGAAAGCAGACAAAA
>NZ_MVDE01000015.1 GCF_002843385.1 Labilibaculum manganireducens | reverse complement strand
AATTCTGATCCGGGTAAAATTCTTAAAGAGTTTAAAACCTATTCATCAAAATACCTTCAAAGCTTAATTGAAGAAAATCCACAAGAAAGCAGAAAAGAATGGATGCTTTGGATGATGGAGCGTGCAGGAAAAATGAATAGCAATGTAAAAAACCGCCAATTCTGGCAACAAAATAACAAACCCATCGAATTGTGGAGTAGTAAAGTAATCTCTCAAAAATTAGATTACATTCACAATAATCCTATGGAAGCAGGTTTTGTAAAAGAGGCACATCACTGGAAATACAGTAGTGCTATAAATTATGCTGGAGAAGTAGGACAGGTTCCAGTTGAAATATTGTAGCGTTTTAACTACTTCGTAGAACACGAGCTGCAAGCTCGCGCTAGCAGGGTCCTTATATTGATAAGTATTTGAATAGAGATAAAAGTACTACAGAAATTAATAAATTAAGAACTATTTTCAATGATGAGGGAATTGTTTATTAGAATGCTACAGATGAAATTTATTAAAGATCATTGGTGGCTTGGGGTTTTGTTGGGATTTTTTTTAGGCATGTGGGTTTTACCTCCAAATTTTCTCAATTTCAATAGAGTAGAAGGTACAATAGTAGATGTTTATAAAAGAGAGACATCAATTCATGTTGCAGGAAAAGGAAGTGCATCAAGTATGACCCTATTTATTGTTTTATCAGACTCTACAGAATATGGAACTGATGTGCCTAGTTATCAAAAAGAGATTATTAAAATGAAACCTATTGGAAAAAGAGTTAAGATTACTTACACTATAGTTCAGCAGTTTAAGAATATGCAAAAATTAGTTATTGACAATACTTTAATAATTAAAGACAATATATTATTACTTTCCTTATTCTTGTTTTGTGTTTTATGGGTTGTATTAGGTGGTGGTGCTGAGATAGTTCGCATGTGGAGAAATGCATAATCTTAGAAGTAAGGTTATAGTTCCCCCGCTGTGGCAAGAATCCCTGCTAGTGCGAGCTCAATGTCATTAAGTTAAGGCTTTTTCCCCCGCTAGTGCGAGCTTGCAGCTCGTATTCTGCGGAGCAGTAATACTTTAAATGTTCCAGCAATAGGAATAATATTAAGTTAATTGAATTTTGTTTACCTTAGGCTGACAATTAAATTTTTATAGGATTTGAGCCGAAAATATAAGTTTTACAACAAAGAAGGCCTGTACTTTGTTAGCTTTGCAACAGTATATTGGATTGATATTTTTGTTCGAGAACAATATTTTGCTGCTGTTGCCAAGAGTTTAGAGTATTGTTGCAAAAATAAAAGAATGGTTATTTATGCTTACTGCATTATGCCTAGTCATATACATTTGATATTTAATGCTCAAAATTCTGATCCGGGTAAAATTATAAAAGAGTTTAAAACCTATTCATCAAAATACCTTCAAAGCTTAATTGAAGAAAATCCACAAGAAAGTAGAAAAGAATGGATGCTTTGGATGATGGAGCGTGCAGGAAAAATGAATAGCAATGTAAAAAACCGCCAATTCTGGCAACAAAATAACAAACCCATCGAATTGTGGAGTAGTAAAGTAATCTCTCAAAAATTAGATTACATTCACAATAATCCTATGGAAGCAGGTTTTGTAAAAGAGGCACATCACTGGAAATACAGTAGTGCTATAAATTATGCTGGAGAAGTAGGACAGGTTCCAGTTGAAATATTGTAGCGTTTTAACTACTTCGTAGAACACGAGCTGCAAGCTCGCGCTAGCAGGGGTTCCAAGCCAAGCGCATCAAATGACAGGCAGCCTTAAGAAACATTGGAAAAAGAGACAATTTACCAAGAAACAAAATTCAGGAATACCTGAAAAAGGCGTAATGGAAAATCAGGAATAAAATTGAAGAAAGTATGAATTTTCAGAAATTAAGAGACTCTTGGATTACAATTTTAGGCTTATCTCTGAAACTGTAATGCCGGATCAGAAATAAGAATCTTTTGCCGTTAAGATAGCAGTAAAAAGATTTTTATAAATTTGTTCAACCGTAGATAGATTAAAGAACAATACTACTATCATAAATTAAGTAATAATCTGTCAAGCTATTTCAGGAGAAGACATTCCGCCACAAGTTTGAAGTGTTCCGCCGTAAGTCTGAAGTATTCCGCCCTAAGTTTGAAGCGTTCCGCCGTAAGTTTGAAGTGTTCCGGCGTAAGTCTAAGGCTTTCCGGCATAAGTCTGAAGTGTTCCGCCACAAGTCTAAGGCTTTCCGGCGCAAGTTTGCAATTGTGCGCCACCGGTAATCCCAAAACTGATGTTGAAAGCGGATAAACCGGGCATAACAAGGGAGAAAGTGGGAAGGAACAAGGATAAAGAAACAAGTATCAGGTACAAAGCAGCAAGGAACAAGGATAAAAGGAGTACTTACAAGCAAGGCTCTATCTTCTGAAAATCTGCAACTTGTGGCAATTAGCAAGACATAAATTCGGTATTTTGGCACAAGCCCTAAAAATAAGCCCTCACTTCCATACTGCCCACATGAATGGTTTTGCCACCCTCGCTGTTGCGGCCGTTGTACGAAACGCTCAATAGAAATAGTTTGCTTAGTTGTTGTTGTTGTTGTTGTTGTTGTTGTTGTTGTTGTTGTGGGATTGTATGTTATCCTTATTTATTTTGAAATATATTAAAATATTCAGCAAATATAAATTTACGATTTCGTTTATATCCAGTTAATTCTGAGAGTATCTCCAAATCGATTAGATCTTTAATTAATCTATTGGCCGTCGATGGTGAGATCTGTAATAGTTCAGAAACTTGTTTTGAATCGATTATTGGTATTTGAAAAAGTTGTTTTATTAGTTGTTGTCCTTTTTCAATTTTACTTCCAAGCTTTGGGAGTTTTTCTGTTTCAATTTTATTTTTAAGTGTAATAATATCTTTAAATACTTGAATTGATCCATTTGAAGTTTCGATGACACCAACTAAGAAAAATTTTATCCATTGTATTAAGTTACTGTTCGTTCGAACCGTCATTAGATTATCGTAATAGTAACCTTTATTCTTTTCAAAAAAGTCAGATAAGTATAAAGATGGTTTCTTTAATACATTGCTACTCACTAAATAAAGAGTAATGATAAGTCTTCCTAACCTGCCATTTCCATCTAAAAAAGGGTGAATTGTTTCAAATTGGTAATGTGCTATCGCGATTTTAATTAAATGTGGTATATGATTTTCTTCATCATTCAGAAATTTTTCAAAATCACTCATTAATTCAATTATCTCAGAATGATGAGGAGGAATGAATATGGCATCTTTAAGTGTTGCTCCAATCCAGTTTTGACTGGTTCTGAACTCACCGGGTATTTTGTGTTTTCCGCGAACACCGGATAATATTATTTTATGGGTGTTTTTTATTAATCGGTTAGAAATAGGAAGTTTTTCTAATTCTTTAATAGATGTATTTATTGCTTTTATATAATTCTGAACTTCAGACCAATCGTCTCTTTTTTCTGGATTAATGTCTTCCTCTTTAATTAAAGCTTCCTCCATGTTCGTTTTTGTTCCTTCAATCCGACTTGAGGTTGTTGCTTCTTTTAGTATATGCATACTAATAAAGAAGTCTACATCAGGAATAATTTGGGAAAAGGCGTTTAATTCACCAATTAGCCTATTTGCTTCTGCCAAAAGTTTATTTACTTCAGGAGTAGATATTATCCATTCATGGTTAATTTTTTCTGGAGAAAATGATTTGTATTCTATTTGTTTTATGTGTTTACCAGAAACGAAATTACTTAAATCCATATTCTTATTTTTTCGTATATATGCAAATATACAATTTTATATTTTCAAAAAATGCAGTAAATGAAAATGCAGGATTCTGTATTTTTACTTTTACACTGAATCTATACTTTTGAGTATAATTTAACCACTACTTTCAATCCTGATTGATAGGTAAAGAAATATCCTCTAAAAAGAAGCCCTCACTTCCATACTGCCCACATGAATTGTTTTGCCACCCTCGCTGTTGCGGCCGTTGTACGAAACGCTCAATTGAAATAGTTTGCTTAGTTGTTGGTTGTATCCCAGACTCCAGGTTGTGTTGTTGCCGGGTAAAAAACCTTCCAGCATTTCGTAGGCTATCGAGCTGTTCGATTCGGCATTAAAATCAACCATCAAAAAATTAACAGTTGCCATTAATTTACCTGTTTTTGCCAAAGAATACTGGCAGTCGGCACCTATGTTGTGCGTGGTCGATTTTTCGGTGGCTAAATCATTCTCCTTGCTGTTGTAGGTGTAGTTCAATCCGAACTGAAAGGCCAGTGTTGGCTGAAACTGAAGCTTTAATTCGTTCTTAATTTCCTGCAAAGAGTAATTTTTATTGGCGAACGATTCATTGTTAAGGTTCTTTTCGCCAAAATCGGTTCGGTTGCTCAACTGGTTCGAATCTCCAATTTTCCACTGAAAACGAAATCCGTTCTGCATAAATTTTCGGCGCTCAAAACCCTGGGTAAGCAATTGTTTTCCGTTACTGCTTAAATGAATAATGTCCCAATTGGTTTTCGATTTGGCTTTGCGGTACGATAAGGTATTCTGAAAACTCGAATTGATGGTGATGAGGTTTTCGTTGAAAGCATGCGCCAGAAAAGGATTCGCATACAAATTAAAATCATTTACCAAACTCTTTTTCGAAATGCGGTAGGCAAAGCGGTTGTTGAATCGTTTCAAAAAAGAGACGAACTTTTGTTTCGATTTAATTTGACTCAATCGCAAATTGAATGTCTGCCGGAATTCGCTGGTAAACACCTTTTGATAATTGTTGGTATTGGTGCTCACACGAATGTAATTGGCCTCATCTTTAAAACTGGCAATCTCAAATTCGTTAATCTCTTTCACATCATTTCCGTTGTAATCCGTCCAGCGGTAAATTCCCTGTCCTTCGTTTACCTCCACAAAAGAAAATTCTTTTTCGCTTTCCAAACCCGATCCCAGTTCGTAGTAGGTCGAAGTTTGCAGCAATCCTTTTTTAATTCGTGCCTGATGTTCCAGTTTTCCTAAAAAAGTGTTTTCGGGCTTCTCGTCGGTGTAGCTGTTGTCCAGAATCGATAGTTTTCGGTAAATCGTTTCTATTTTCAGCTGATTTTTCCGGTTCTTCTTCAGCCAGACTTGTGCCCCAAAATCCTGCGATTCGCTTTGTGCCTTCAGGTCATTTGCCTTGGGCAGAAAATCTTTTCTTTTCTGGTAGTAGGTCTGAAATTGATTCTCGGATGAATCACGGTTGGTAATATATACTTTATAGGAATGAAAAGAAGAGCTGTTTGCCAACAGATCATGTGTGGTTTTATCTTCCCACTGATTGTTTTCGCTTTCGGTTTGCATACCAATTTTTGCAAAGCCAAGTGAGTAAGATGTGTTGAGCTGGTGCCGGTAAAATTTTGTTTCAAGGCTTTCCTGATCGGTAGCCAAAGCATTTCCTGTAAAATCTATTGCCAGATTCTTTTTTGAAAACTGCAAACCCAAAGAATGTTTGTTTCCCTGATAATCGCTGTCCTTTTTCAAAACAGAGAATTCGTATCCGGCCTGTCCCCAGTTTTGATTCGAAAAAACGTTGCTTAGCGAATAAAAATTCTCATTCGAATCCGTAAAGTCATCCTGTAAATTCCAGTCCCGTTTAAATTCTGCCGATCGGAATGGCTCTATTTCCGAAAAGTTTTGGTTGATATGGTGAAAACTCAGTTTCGTTTTCAGAAGTGTAAGAGTATCCGTAAAGTTGGAATTTTTCTCCAGCGAAAAATCCACAGCAATGCCTTGATTGTTACCATCGTCAAGTGAAGAAAAGGTATTCAGATCACGATTGCTCAGCGCCAATTCAAATTTCGAATTCAGCTTTTCGGTCAGGTTCACATCGCCGCCAAAGGAATACATTTGTTGTTTTTGTGGAGCGACCAATTGTACTACCGGCTCAAATTCTCCTTGCGGAACTCCGTTTACCGGATCAATCCATTGGTAAACCCGACCATTGGCAGCACCATTTACTTGCTGGTAGTTTCCGTTATTTGCTCCTGTAAAAGAAAAGTTGGCCCGGTAAATGGCACTGTCGGCATTGGTGGAGTATTGATAAACGTCGTATTCAATGTTCTCAATGCTTCGCTTGATTTTTTTGTACAAAACAAAGTCGTTCGAATAGTCAACTTCTTCAACATTGGGAACCTTCGCTAATTCCAGATTGTCTCCAATAGTACTAAGCAGTAGTTTGTTTTCATCGCTTAACGACTGATCGATAGACTGACTTTTGCTGTCCTGTTCGTGATAGAAATTGAACCAGAATTTTCCTGTTCCTGTTTTCAGTTCGTTGCTGTTAAAAAGCAAATACCTCGAATAGTTTTCTTCCGAATATTCAAATTCAATAATGATTCGGGAGTTTCGGGTGATCGGTTGTTTTGTGGTAAATGAAAGTTCCGCAGTATTGTAATTAATCACGTAATCGTTTTGTTCTCCTCTGTTCAGAAGCTTTCCATCCACAAAAACTTTTTCGGTACCCGCCAAAACAATAATATAGCTTTCGTTGTTGGCGCCAATCATCCGGTAAGGTCCTTGAATTCCTTCCGAGCCCTGCACTTCCATTCTATTAAACTTTCCTTTGGCGATTGAGGCACTAATGGTCGATCGGAATTCGGTTTTACTCTTTTTTCCTTTTGCCAGCAGACCGGAGAATTTTCCTCCCTGCACTTTTTTATTAAAACGCATGAATTTCCCAGTTGGCGACTGCACCTCATAATCGCCCAAAGTGAGCTCTTTGGTGTCATCGTACAATTGAATGTAAATCCGATCAAAATCATTTATGGTTTGCGTGTTTCCGTCGGGTTGTATGGGGATGTTGTTGTCGGAGATGGCAGCTAAAATGCTTACATCATTGGTTAGTTTGCCTGATAGCTGCAGATTCAGGTTCGAGTTGACCACCACATCCTGATTGTTGCCGTAAGAGATACCGCGGGTATAATTGCCCTGTTTCTCCAATTGTCCGCCCGAGAAAGATTCTCTTCTTTTGTAGGAAGAATTTATTGCGAAAGTATTGTGTCGCCTATCACCAGAAAGATTTAATTGCGATAAATCCCGGTTGTATCTTGGCTTTGTTATGTTGTAATCGAATACGCGGTATTCAATTTTAACCGATTCGCTTTTTTGTTTCAGTTCCTGCGAAGGAATAAAACTTCCTTTGCCAACAATTATCTGATACCAATCTTTGTTTACCAGTTCATTTTGCTGATACACTTTTACGGTTCCCGGTAATATCATCATCGAATCCAATTGAATCGTATCCTGAGTAAGATGTACGATCTTGCTTCTTAAATTGCTTTGAGTTTGACCAAGCATTTTAAAACCAGATAAAATCAGCAATATAAAGAGGACTTGGAATCTCAAATGAGTATATATCTATTTTAGTAATGGGTTCCGATCTGTAAAAATGAAATCGCTTGGTGTTAAAACGAAATCCTACACCTAAAATTATTAGTTTTGCAGAGAATAAATATAAGGAAGCTATTCCGGTTAACAGTAACAAATTTCAATTATGGTTCTCTTTTACAACCTTTCGATACAATTCTATGTTTTGGCAGTGCGAATTGCAGCTTTTTTTAATCCAAAAGCAAAGCAATGGGTGGATGGCAGAAAGAATTTGTTTTCAAAAATTGAAGACGCAGTTAAGGGGCAAGAAAATTTGGTTTGGTTTCATTCTGCATCATTGGGCGAATTTGAGCAGGGCCGACCGGTCATCGAAAAGTTCAAAGAGGAGCATCCGGAATATAAAATAGTACTCACCTTTTTTTCTCCTTCGGGTTACGAAGTTCGTAAGAATTACGCTGGCGCGGATTTTATTTTCTACCTGCCGCCTGATTTTCCTTCCTACGCACGAAAGTTTGTCGATTTGGTAAATCCCAAAATGGCATTCTTCATTAAATATGAATTCTGGTATCATTACCTGAAGGAGCTGAAAAAAAGAAATATTCCAACCTATATATTCTCAACTATTTTCAGACCCAAGCAACTGTTTTTTAAGCCTTGGGGCGGATTTTACCGAAGAATGCTATCCGCTTTCACTCATTTTTTTGTGCAGAATCAGGAGTCGGAAGATTTATTGAAAGGTATTGGTTTTAAGAATGTTTCGATAGCAGGCGATACGCGATTCGATAGAGTGTATTCAATTGCCACCGGATCGAAGACATTACCCAAAGTGGAGGGTTTTAGTCAAGGGAGATTGGTTTTAATTGCAGGCAGCACCTGGCCAAAAGATGAAGAATTCCTGATTAATTATATCAATACCTCTAAAAACAACTACAAATACATTATTGCTGCTCACGAGGTTGACGAGAGCCATATAAAGAATATTGTTGATCAGATTAATAAACCTTGGGTTCGATACACGAATGCCTCAAAAGAGGAAATTGAAACGGCCGAAGTTTTGGTGATTGACTGCATTGGCGTTCTTTCTTCTTTGTACCGATATGGTGATGTTTCATATATCGGAGGTGGTTTTGGTCGTGGAATTCACAATACTTTAGAGGCCGCTACCTTTGGTTTGCCTATTATTTTTGGTCCCAATTACCATAAATTTCAAGAGGCAAAAGATCTGATAGAATTGGGAGCTTCATATTCTTATGAAAAATATGAAGAGTTGCAGATTCTTTTAGATAACTATTTTGAAAATGAAAAGGAGCGACGAATTTCCGGTGATAAATCAAAAAAATACGTCGACTCAAAAAGAGGAGCAAGTGCTCAAATTCTTTCCGTAATTTAATCCTAACTGAACCAAATTATTAGTTTGATTTTTAAAAACTCAATGTTTGTTGAGGGTGCCGCGTTTTGTAAACTTGTTTTTATTAAAAGTGCTTTTTTGGTGACGAAAATGCTTGTGAATACCAATTGCTTTTTTAAGTAAATTTTATCAGATATTTTCTTTTTTGAAAACTTTTCACTTTTTTATTAAAGTTACATGTCTGTAGATGAATCTATTAACATGCTTTTGTGGATAACTTTATTTTAAAGTTGTATAATAATATTGCTCGGTGTTATCAAGTTGTGTACCTTGCATACTACAAAATTTGCTCTGTTGAAAAGGGGCAAATTATTGATAATAAACAAAGAAACTTATATAATTAACCCCACTTTTTTACGATCTTAATGGAAGTACAAGAGAAGAAGCAACAAGCAACGGAAATGAACGAAACTTTCAATCCCGAAGAAGCGTTTCAGGCAACATTTCAATATTTCAACGGAGATGAACTGGCAGCACGTGTTTGGTTAAACAAGTACGCGTTGAAGGACTCTTATGGAAATATTTATGAAAAGACGCCGGATGATATGCATCGACGAATTGCATCAGAAATTGCAAGAGTTGAGAAAAACTACCCAAACCCACTAAGCGAAGAAGAAATTTTCGCGGTACTAAAAGATTTTAAATACATCGTACCTCAGGGAAGTCCTATGTCGGGAATTGGAAACCGATACCAGATTGCATCCTTGTCGAACTGCTTTGTAATTGGAAATGATGGAGATTCTGATTCTTATGGAGGAATTATGAAGATTGATCAGGAGCAAGTGCAGCTGATGAAACGAAGAGGTGGTGTAGGACACGATCTTTCTCATATTCGTCCTAAAGGTTCACCTGTTAAGAATTCTGCTTTGACTTCGACAGGAATTGTTCCTTTTATGGAGCGTTATTCCAATTCAACCCGTGAGGTTGCTCAAGATGGTCGACGCGGAGCGTTAATGTTGAGTGTTTCTGTTCGTCATCCCGATTCGGAAGATTTTATTGATGCGAAAATGGAGCAGGGTAAAGTTACCGGAGCCAATGTTTCTGTAAAAATGCACGATGAGTTTATGCAGGCCGTTGTTGATGGAACCGAATTCACACAGCAATACCCAATTAACTCAAAGAATCCTACCTACAGCAAAAGTATTGATGCTGGTAAGCTTTGGAACAAAATTGTTCACAACGCCTGGAAATCAGCAGAACCGGGAATTTTATTCTGGGATACTATCGAAAGAGAATCGGTTCCTGACTGTTATGCAGATTTAGGATACAAAACGGTTTCTACGAATCCTTGTGGCGAAATTCCATTGTGTCCGTATGATAGCTGTCGTTTGCTGGCTATCAATTTGTACAGTTACGTTGAAAATCCATTTACAGAGAAGGCTGAATTTAATTTCGGACTGTTCCGTAAGCATGTGGCCATGGCTCAAAGAATGATGGATGACATCATTGATTTGGAGTTGGAGAAAATTGATACAATTATTGAGAAGATCGAAGAGGATCCTGAAGGCAGTGAGATTAAGAGAGTAGAGCGTAATCTTTGGAAAAATATACGCGAGAAAGCAGAAGAAGGAAGAAGAACCGGAGTGGGAATTACTGCTGAAGGAGATATGCTTGCCGGTTTAAATCTGCGTTACGGAACAGATGAAGCAATTGATTTTTCTGTTGAAGTTCACAAAACAATTGCTGTAGAAGCTTATCGTTCTTCGGTACATATGGCTAAAGACCGGGGAGCATTCAAAATCTACGACAAAGAGCGTGAAAGCAAAAACCCATTTATTTTGCGCTTAAAGGAAGCAGATGAAAGCCTTTATAAAGAAATGGCTAAATACGGCCGGCGTAACATTGCCTGTTTAACGATTGCACCAACAGGAACAACCAGTTTAATGACTCAGACCACTTCAGGTATCGAGCCTGTGTTTATGCCTGTTTACAAACGAAGAAGAAAAGTAAACCCTAATGATAAAAATGTTCGTGTCGATTTTGTTGATGAGATTGGCGATAGCTGGGAAGAATTTGTGGTGTTTCATCACAAATTTGTAAGCTGGATGGAAGCCAATGGGATCAATGCCGCGCAGCATTTTACAAATGAAGAGATTGAAGATTTGGTGAAACAGTCTCCTTACTACAAAGCAACTTCTAATGATGTGGACTGGCTGCAGAAAGTCCGCATGCAGGGGAAAGTTCAAAAGTGGGTTGATCATTCGATTAGTGTAACCGTTAATCTTCCAAATGATGTGCCTGAATCTCTTGTAGGAGAATTGTATATCGAAGCTTGGAAAAGTGGATGTAAAGGTTGTACGGTTTACCGTGATGGTTCCCGTTCGGGTGTTCTGCTTTCCAATGATGCCAAAAAAGAGGAAGACACAGGAATGCCGGAAAAACGTCCTGAAGTATTGGAAGCTGAAGTTGTTCGTTTCCAAAATAACAAGGAAAAGTGGATTGCTTTTATTGGATTGTACAACGGACAACCATATGAAGTATTTACTGGTATTGTTGACGATGAGGAAGGTATTTTATTGCCTAAATCAGTAAGTAAGGGAGTAATTATCAAAAGAAAAGAAGAGGACGGAAGTTCTCGTTATGACTTTCAATTTTGCAATAAACGTGGTTTTAAAACAACATTCGAAGGATTATCTTACAAATTTGATAAGGAGTTTTGGAACTATGCCAAATTAATATCAGGCGTACTTCGCCATGGAATGCCAATTGAAGGTGTAGTAAATTTAGTTGCAGGTTTGCAATTGGATAGTGAGAACATCAACACATGGAAAAACGGTGTTGAGCGTGCTCTTAAAAAATACATTCCAAATGGAACAAAAGTTAAAGGAGGAATATGCGCCAGTTGTGGGTCAGAGCACATCATCTATCAGGAAGGATGTCTGATTTGTCAATCGTGCGGTACTTCAAAATGCGGATAACCAATCTATTATAACAACTACTAAACCGGGGAAACTTCAACTGAAGTTTCCCTTTTTTTAATTGTAACATAGTATTGTAAATTACATAGTTACTGGTTAAAGCTACGTGGTCACTCATCTTTTGAACAAAACGGTCAGATCTTTGGAATTTCATTTTTGTGTTACTGATAATTGAATTAACTTAGAGATAGAGAACAGTTAGACGAATACAGTAGTCAGTTATGAATTTTTCCACAAACTATAATTGGGAAGGCAAAGTACTGCTGGTTGCGGAAGATGAGGATTTTAATTTCATATTTTTGGAGGAAATACTCATGGATACCAAAGCCAGGATTATTCGTGCCAAAGATGGGCAGGAAGCACTTGATTTCATTAAGTCGGTTCCAGAGATAGATTTGGTACTAATGGACATGCAAATGCCTGTTATGAATGGTTATGACGCAACCAGAAATATCAAAAAAATAAATAAGGATATGCCAATAATTGCTCAAACGGCATATCATTACGGTGAAGCTTATGAGGAAATAATGGCTGCTGGCTGCGATGATTTTGTATCCAAACCAATTGATATTGGTGGTTTAAAAGATATGATTGACCGATTTCTATTTTAAGTTAATTTTCTGGTTTTATCTCCCCTTTACTTTTCCTCTTATTTCTTATCTTTGTTGCCAAATTAACGGATATAACAATGAACGATAAGAAAGTACGGGTTCGATTTGCTCCTAGTCCTACGGGGCCTCTTCATATGGGAGGTGTAAGAACAGCCCTTTTCAACTATTTATTTGCGAGAAAACACAATGGTGATTTTCTATTGCGTATTGAAGATACTGACCAAACAAGATATGTTCCCGGCGCGGAAGAGTATATTGCAGAATCGTTAAAATGGTGTGGAATTCAAATTGATGAAGGAGCAACTGTAGGTGGTGAATACGGGCCTTACCGCCAGTCGGAGCGCAAGCCAATGTATCGTGAGTATGCTGATCAGCTGATCGCTTCGGGGAATGCATATTATGCTTTCGATACTCCTGAAGAGTTGGATGCAATCCGAAATCAGCATGAAGAAGAGAAAAAGACTTTTACCTACAATTATGCAACCCGCGAAAATTTAAATAACTCTTTGGCTTTATCTGCGGAAGCAGTTCAAAATAAAATTGCGGCCGGCGAAGCTTATGTTGTGCGGTTTAAAATGCCGGTTGGCGAAGAATTGCAATTGGATGATGAAATAAGAGGTCGTGTAGTATTTAATACTTCCGCTTTAGACGATAAGGTGTTGTTTAAATCAGACGGAATGCCGACTTATCACTTGGCGAATGTGGTAGATGATTATTTAATGAAGATAACCCATGTAATTCGCGGGGAGGAATGGTTGCCGTCGATGCCATTGCATGTGTTGTTGTACAGATCGTTTGGGTGGAAAGATGATATGCCTAAATTTGCTCACCTTCCATTAATTTTGAAACCGGTTGGAAAAGGGAAATTAAGCAAGCGGGATGGGGATAAGTTAGGATTTCCGGTATTTCCATTGGAATGGACTGATTCTAAAACAAATGAAATTTCATCGGGATACCGTGAAGGCGGATATTTTCCTGAAGCTTTCATAAATATGCTGGCTTTTTTAGGTTGGAATCCGGGAACGGAACAAGAAATTTTCTCAATGGAGGAGCTTTCTCAGGCATTTTCTTTGGAACGTGTGGGCAAATCGGGTTCTAAGTTCGATCCTGAGAAAACCAAATGGTTCAATCGTCAGTATCTGATGACTAAATCGGATGAAGAGATTGGAAATTTGTTTGCTGAACAGATTTTAAAAGCAAAAGGAATTGATGCTGATCAGGAAACTGTGAATAGGGTGTGTGGCATGGTGAAAGATCGTGTAGATTTTGTTTCGGAGCTTTGGGATCATGTAAATTACTTTTTTGAAGCACCTGTTGAATTCGATGCCAAAACCATTAAAAAGGGTTGGAAAGAGGATACGCCTGCCTTGGTTGAAGAATTAAAAGGCATTTTGGAAGGTGTTGAAGATTTTTCGTCAGCTAATTCTGAAGAGATTGTGAAAGAATGGATCACTGCCAAGGAAATTGGTTTTGGAAAAGTGATGAATCCTTTCCGGTTGGCTGTGGTAGGTGCTGGTAAAGGCCCTCACATGTTCGATATCATCGAAATACTTGGAAAAAAGGAAACCATGGCTCGTCTGGATTATGCAATGGAGAACATTAAAATATAATTGAGATTTTTTCTCAACAAGACAAACCACTTCCTTCGGGGAGTGGTTTTTTGATTTTAAGAAAGTTTAGAAGAGTCTTGAATAGTCGAAAGCTGAGAGTCTCACTTAAAGTGAGTTGGTAATTATTTGTACAGTTTTAAAACAAAAAAACCTGTCAGGAAAATCCCAACAGGTTTATATATAATCAAAAGGTGTTGTGCGTAAATGCACTCTTTTTTTATTTAGTCTTGTAGCTTGCAACTGAGAGCTGACAGCTATTTTTACTTCTTTTGGGTTTTAGTCCAGGAATCTTTTAAAGAAACCGTACGGTTGAAAACTAATTTTTCTGCAGTAGAATCTTTATCCACTGAGAAATAGCCCAATCGGGTAAACTGAAAATGATCTTCAGCCTTAGCTTCTTTTAAGCTTGGTTCAACGTAACACTCGCTCAAAATTTGCAGAGAATCAGGATTAATAAATTCCTTAAAGTCTGTTTCTTTCTGAGCATCAGGAGCTTCGTGATTAAAAAGACGATCGTAGATACGAACTTCGGCTTTAGCAGCATGCTTAGCTGAAACCCAGTGAAGTGTTCCTTTTACCTTGCGCTTGCTTTCCTCGGATCCGCTGCCACTCTTAGATTTTGCATCGTAAGTACAGTGAATTTCAGTGATATTTCCATCAGTATCTTTAACTGCTTTTTCGCACATTACAATGTAAGCAGCTTTTAATCGTACTTCCTGTCCCGGAGTCATTCTAAAGAATTTTTTAGGAGCATCTTCCATAAAATCTTCTCTCTCGATATACAATTCGCGGGAAAAAGGAATATCACGATTTCCGCTTTCCGGATCTTCCGGATTGTTTTCAATGCTTAAAAATTCTTCCTGATTTTCAGGATAATTGGTAATGATCAACTTTACAGGATTCAAAACAGCCATTACACGTGGCGCAGTTTTGTTCAAATCTTCACGAACACAATGCTCTAAAAGTGAAACATCAATTACATTGTTTCGTTTTGCAACACCAATTATATCCGCAAAATTACGAATTGACGCAGGAGTAAATCCTCTTCTTCGCAATCCCGAAACAGTAGGCATACGTGGATCATCCCATCCGTTTACATGATTATCTTTTACCAATTCCAGTAACTTACGCTTACTCATTACTGTGTAGCTTAAGTTTAAACGAGCAAATTCGCGTTGTTTTGGTCTGTAATCTGTATCTGTTAAATTATTAACAAACCACTCGTATAGCGGACGGTGAACTTCAAATTCCAACGTACAAATAGAGTGTGTAATGCCTTCAATATAATCCGACTCACCGTGAGCATAATCATACATTGGGTAAATACACCACTGGTCGCCGGTACGGTGATGATGTGCATGCATGATACGGTACATCAATGGATCGCGCATGTGCATATTTGATGAAGTCATGTCAATTTTTGCACGAAGAACTTTTTCTCCATCCTTAAATTCACCATTCTTCATTCTTTCGAATAAATCAAGATTTTCCTCTGCGCTTCGGTTGCGATACGGACTTTCGATACCTGGCTCGGTTGGTGATTTTTTCTGCTCAGCAATTTGCGCTGCTGTCTGATCATCCACATAGGCTTTGCCATCAGTAATCAACTTCACTGCCCAATCATACAATTGCTGGAAATAATCAGAAGTGTATAAAGGATCACCATCCCACTGAAAACCTAACCATTTGATGTCATCCATAATAGAATTTACATACTCTGTGTCTTCCTTTACAGGATTGGTATCGTCGAAACGTAAATTACATTTTCCCTGATATTGTTGGGCAAGGCTAAAGTTTAGGCATATCGACTTAGCGTGTCCGATGTGTAAGTACCCGTTTGGTTCCGGAGGGAATCGTGTGTGTACTCTACCATCATTCACATTGTTTTTCAGATCTTCTTCGATAATCTGCTGGATAAAATTAAGAGATTTACTTTCGTTAACATTCTCTTCTTTTACATTTTTGTTATCCATACTACTCAATTTAAAATGATACATGTATTTGCCTGAGATTCGGAACCGAATCCTGCCTTGCTTTTCGAATCGAAATGCAATTCGATAAATTTACAATAATTTATTGATCAGTCACATTATGAAACGAAAAACAAAAGTATAGAAATTCCAGCAAAATCAATTACGAATTTGGAATTACGAATTACTAAATTGGTTAATACTGGTTCATAAATTGCAAATCATCATTTGGAATTCGTAATTTCTAAATTTATCTCTTATTTTCGCCAATGAATATCATACCAAAAAAAGATGGGAATTATTGAATTAGAAGGCATGGAATTTTATGCCTATCACGGTTGTTTTAAGGAAGAGCAAATTGTCGGGAATAAATTTACCATTTATGTCCGCATGGAATATAATGCCGAAAAAGCGGTGAAATCGGATTCTATAGGCGATGCTCTGAATTATCAGCGCGCTTACGAAATGATAAAGGAGCAATTGCAAATAAAATCTCATTTGCTTGAACATGTAGGCGAGAGAATTTTGGATGTTTTGTATCAAAATTTCCCGGAATTGGAGTATGCAACAGTAAAAGTGTCGAAAATGAACCCTCCGATGGGTGGACAAATAGAAAAAGTAAGCTTAACTTTAAGTCGCTAATTCTTTGATTAAGCTTGTTTTGCAGAAATACCTTGAGATTTTTGTTACAAAAGCTGAAAAAAGTTTGCACGAGTAAATCAGAAATTTATATCTTTGCAACGCCTTTACGGTAGATAGGGTCTCTTGGCCGAGTGGCTAGGCACCGGTCTGCAAAACCGTCTACGGCGGTTCGAATCCGCCAGAGACCTCTAAGTAAATTTATAAAGCCCCAATTCTTAACGAGTTGGGGCTTTGTTGTTTTTAGGTGTTGCCGTTTTGTTTTTTAATTCTTTTCCATCTACTTTTGATTGGATTGGAAAAAGCTCTTTTGGTGGTTTTGGCTGTGCAAGTCTTTATGACCTACAATGTGCTTGTATGAGAAGAGTTAAAATTGTTTCTGTAATGTGTTTGTCCTGATTCAATAATGAGTCAGTCAATTTATAAGTTTTTCCTGCTCCAACATTTTCTGACCTTACTAACAACTCATATTTGTCTATTAATTCATTCAAATCTCTAGTTGTAGTAATTTTATATCTCTCTTTACTTAGGAAATGTCTTAAATAGCCTAAAAGATACTAAGATTCCTGATGAAATAAAACTTCATAAAATTAAGGAGATTGATATCTTACTTGTTTGAATACACTCCTAACAAGAGGGAGTAGAAATTTCTAATTAGCAAACATAGTCGATAATTGAGTATTTGAGAAAGAAAAATCCTGAAGCACGCAAGTGATTTTTAGAAGAGAAACCATTGCTGTAGTTTTATATTTTTTCATGTTCAATTATGCACTTATTGTAAAGTATATTTTTTTTACTACTTTCGTACAACTATGCAATAAGCTTAATAAAAAGATAACTCAGACCTAAAATCAGAACCCTGAACAAATTGCACGAGATAAAATTGATAATCAGCTTGCAGAAACAGGTTGGTTGATGTAATCAAATAAGATTAATAGTCGTCCTTTGGAGGGCAAACCATCAATTCCATTAAAGGATTTATAGGGTTTTGTAATTATTGGGGATAACCGTTGGGGACTTTTTTTCTTTAGCGATCGTTTTATCGAAGAGTAGATGAATTGGTTGCGTATGTTGAAAGATCAAGTGCTTAACGGCTTTCATATAGAGTTAGTGGATCTCGACTTTATCCCTTTTGATGCTAAGGGGGACATGGCAGAATGTAGCAACTCTTTAGTGAAAAAATGAATGAAGTTATTAAGGAATTGGTTGTTTATATTTTTTGACGTTCGTCAAAAATAAATGTTAAAAATAAACCTGTAAGTTGATTTTATGAAAATCATTCATATATTTGAGGAGAATTTATACTCAATAAGATATAGTGGAGAGTGTAAGGATGAGCTGGAAAGGCTTTTTGACTTATGGGAGGATAATGAGTATTTATTTGAATTTTTTGAAGCAAATCAAGCCGATTTAGTCTTTTATAAATTATCAATTGAACAAGCTGTTGGTGAAACCCGAAAAGAAGCAGGAAAACTTAGAGATGCATTGTTTGAAGCACTTTATGAAAATCCGATACAGATCGAAACTCTATTTAGAAATCTAGACAATCGAGTAGTACATACATTTTTATTATCAGAACAAAAAACAAGGCGCAGATGGTTGCGCTTGTATGCAATTAGAATCCACGAGAATATGTATCTTATTACTGGTGGAGCTATAAAGCTGACGCAAAAAATGGGAGAAAGACCACATACAAAACAAGAATTATCAAAACTTGAAAAATGCAAAACATTTTTGGAACAAAACAATGTATTTGATGATGATTCCTTTAAAGAAATGCTTAACGAATAACCAACTATATCCAAATATAGATCATTCGTAAGCATAGATGCGAATACAGACTAATGCTAAGTGATTATAATAATCAAATTTCAAAGCATGGAACCAAAAGAAAACATACAAAACTTTAAAAAGCTTGTTAGTAAAGAAAAATCTAACTGGTTGGAAAAAGCGAAATGGCGTCGTGAAAACAAGGCTTGGTTAATTAAATCAGCCAGTATTGCTATTCGGATATTATCCGAAATACGTAAGCAGAAGCCTGTTAATGGAATGAGTCAGAAACGATTGGCTGAGGAAATGGGAGTTACGCCTCAATATATCAATAAAGTGGTTAAAGGGAAAGAAAACCTGACCATTGAAACTATTTGTAAAATTGAAAGAGTACTAGGAATTTCATTAATGGAGGTTCCCTCTTTTTACGTATTTCAAGAATACCCTTCACCAGTTGTTATTTATAAGAAGGTGGAGCGAAACAATGCGCAACCAATTGCCACAAAACAATTAGATTTCCAGTTGGTTGGTAAAACTCCAAATTATACAAATTATATACCTGACGGAACTCATGGATAATACACCTAAGGAAATTGGTTTTGCTTTGGCGAAAGTAAGTACGGAACAATTTGCCATAATTGAGGATGCATATACCAACGACGGAAATATTAGTTTAGGCACTAACATACGTTTTGGTTCCGATGCTGATAATAAAATGATTGCTGTTTTTGCATTATTTACATTTCAATGCAATGAAAAAGCATTTTTGATAATTGAAGCAGGTTGTCATTTTAATGTAAGAGAAGATGCATGGGAGAAAATGCTAGATACTGAGAACAATTCTCTAACTGCACCTCAAGGATTTATGCAACACATGACTGTTTTGACCATTGGAACCACACGAGGTGTATTACATGCAAAAACTGAAAATACTCCTTTCAATCAATTCGTATTGCCTACTATTAATGTATCTGAAATTATTCAACAGGACAGTATATTTAAATTTTAAACTTAGAGAGATTTAATTTTCAGGAACATATTGCCTTTGGTGATATGTTTTTTTTTTGAATAAAACTGGAAGGGGTATAAAATAATTAGAAAAGGATATGACTGAGAAGAGACCTCTAAGTAAATTTATAAAGCCCCAATTATCAATGAGTTGGGATTTTGTTATTTTTAGTTGTTGCCGTTTTTGTTGCCGTTTTGTTTTTTTTGCTCTTAAAAAACTTAAAGAGGGCGGTTTGAAATGTGCTATTCTGTGATTTTCGTCCCACCCTTGCACCACTTCTTCTTTTTGCCTTGCAGGTGCACCCCTACAACAACCCTTTTTTCTATTTTCCTTTGATCAGGTGTTGACAAATTTCATTTTGGATTTTCATTAACAACTAAAAAATGCAACTGATGAGGCTGCACTCTTTGTTAGTTGTACAAAAACCAATATTCTATCGGATAACCAATATTTTAGAATTGATGACCTCTTTGCCTGTTTTCATTCTTAATATGTAAGTTCCCGAATTGAAGTTTGAAAAATCTATATTTTTGGTACAAGGAGAAGTAAATTGTTGTGTATAAACACATTTCCCATGTTTGTTGTAAATTTCTACTTGTACGTTTCCGTAAAATCTATTTGAGATAAGATATAAATTGTCTTTTGTGGGTATAGGATAAATTGTAATTCCTTTTTCTTTTAAATTCTCAATTCCTGTTGGTATCTCGTAGGTAATAACAAACTGCAGTGCTGTTTCGTTGTCATTCCCTGATAAATCGGTTGCCACACCTGCACTTACATCGACCGTTACAATTCCCCTGCTTGTGGGAGTAATTAAGGCGGAGTATTCTGTTTCGCTCACTGACTCAAAGTTGCTTATCGTTCCGTTTGTAATAGTTAAATCTGCAAGCTCGAAGCCTGTTACCGCTTCGCTAAAGGTTACGTTTATAGTAAATGCTGAATCTGTCGTATTTCCCTGCGTAGATGTCAAGGTTAGGGTGGGTGCTATTGCATCAGGGGTGATGTAATGGTAAAAATAACTGGTAGTATTATCATGATCTAAATACCAATAACTCTGATTTTTGTCCCAAAAATACAAACGACTTCTTGTCATATTTCCGTGTTCGTCAAAAGATTCCACTGACTTGTCTCGTGGTGTTTCATTTTCTATTTGTGTTCTTGTATTTTCAACATCGGAGTATTCATATAAGTAATAGAAATTTCGATCTACCCATTCCTCAGACTCATATTTGTACTTATAATATTTTGTTTCACTTGTCCTTCCTTCAGAATCTAACATGTATAATGTTTTGAAACCTTTTCTAAACTCATTAAGCTCTGGAATATTATTACTTTCAATAATCTCATAGTTGCCATTTTCAAGATATATATAGGATTGAATCATGTCCTTATAATAAATTCCAGTTGTAGTGTTAAAACGTTTTCTTGTAATAGAATCCAATACGTTATCTGTGTAATAATAATCAGAAACAAAGAGGGGTTGTCTCACCTCATTGTGAACAAACAGAGTATTTCTTTTTTCTAATTTTCCATCTGAGGTATAAAAATATTGATAATCTTCATTTGCTTTTTCAAAATCGAAAGATGAACCGCTCGCCCAATATGTTACATTCTTTTTTAAACCATCAGGGTAATATTCAATTATACTAACACCATTTTGATAAAAGTAATCTGAATAATTTACGTATCGAATTAAAGTATCTGTTAAATTGTCATCACTTCGGGAGTACTTTGTTTTTGATCTAATTATATATTTTCCATACCTATCGACATTTTCTGAATATGTGCTGTCTATCATTGTTCTCTGTGCATAAACATAAGGAGAAGTGAAAAGCAACAGAAAAATAAATATCACTCTTTTCATTAAAGACAATTTTCTAAATAGTAATGTTTTTTTCATCTCGTTTTTATGTATTAGATTTTCTACAATGCTTCTTTTAATGCTAAGCCTAAAAATATTAAAGTGAATACAAAAAAAAAAGCAGTCTGCTAATAGTCATATAATCAAATAATTACGACTACCAGTGCCACGTAAAAAAAGACTTTCATACAATAACTAATTAATGATTATTTAAGATACACGAAGTTATATTTTTTTTACATAAAACAAAACACTTAGAATAGGAACCCTAAAAGTCTGATCTATTATTCTCTTCGTGGTTTTGTGTTAACTGACTGTTTTGTTTAATTTCAAATTCATAGGTTGTATTTGATTGAAGGTTGATAGGCCTTGCTTCAGCGGGTTGGATATTAGGATATTGGTACTCCCACAAAAAGTGAGAGTGTCAAGTATGATTAGTAAGTCATATTTGTGTACTTGTTGTTCTCATGGCTGAGCAACTTAGAATCACGAAATAGTGTGATGTCTTTTTCAGATTCTTGATCTGTTATGTCTAATGTGTTATCATTTCTAGCTCAATTTTATCCCGATCACTTAGCTTACTTACACTATTATCCAGATAGCAAAACAAATCAATTTAGTGGAAATTTTATTTTTCCTAGTGAAATAGGCTGATACAAAGAATAAACCCATGGATAGAGCAATTATAACGGAGTTTTAAGGGGTGTTTCATGAATGAGTTTCGCATAAAATAGGAATCATTCTAAATATCCTGAAAATGAACGGTTTATATGGTCTAAGCAGGATCCAAATCAGAAAGTATTAGAGATGATTAATACTAGTGACTTATGACTCTGGGAAAGTTTAAATGTCCTCTTATTAATATTAGTTGATTATAGGATTTGATGCTTATTCGGCAAAGTTTAATTTACTCTTGAGAATCTGATAATTCGCACATTTCTCTTTTAAGAGTTGTTCAATCGATTCATATTGTTCTAATGTACATTTACTTCCGACCATAACTTCCATGTTATTTAAGCAATCGTCATCTAAATCTATATCATAATATGTAAAGTTCAATTCCACACCATTTATTAATGAGCTCACTAACATACTTGATATATGATTTATGTGATTCATATTATTGAAGTTTGGTTCAAAATCTAATTCCTTTTGAAAAGGAATAATACCCAATATGTACCTAGATTCTAACTGCTGTTTCCATTCTTTCTTTTTATATTTTGCAACCTCTTGAAAGTCTAAAGAGATTGTAGCTTCATTTTCATTAATCTTAAAATCTGAATACTGATTAAACTTTTCTTCTAACTCATCAGAATTTACATACTCCATCCTTTTAAAAAATGTAATATCCTTATAAAAGGATGGAACTATAAAATATTTTGAAGTAATCATTTCATGTGGAGGAATCAAAACAGATTTATTAAGGTTATTTTTAATATCAAGTCCACGATAAGTTCTGTAATTAACCTTTTTCAGCTTGAAAATTGGTCTCTTTAGTCCGATACGAACGCCTTTGAATATAGCTCCATACATTGACCATAAAGCAAGGTTTTCATCAGCATCTTCTGTCCAACAAGAAACAAAAATTTTATCCGCAATCTTTCTATTCTTGAAAGGTTCACTTTCATCCTTGTCATCTACCTTATCTAATCTTGTAAATCTAATTTTTTTTGAATTAAGTATTAGCCTTAATTTTTCTATTGATGTATATTGGTAGATCATATTCTTTAATTTTGCATTACAGCGGTCTGTCTAATAATCTAAAGTAACTCGCTTAGATTCTCCTATTTATTCATTTTCACTGACAGTTACCTAAATTAATTACTATTAAGTTTTATTTTTTAGACAGTCTGACGTTTCTGCTGAGTAAGACTGCCATGTTTTAATAGTCGTTGTTACCAACTAAGCGTTCATATTATTTATAATCCCATATTTCTGATATAACTAAATTGCCCAAATTTACTTTTTGCAAGTTCAGAAGTTGAAGGATAAAAGTCAAACCCGTTTTTTTCATTTAAAAACCCGTCGTAAAATTGCTCGACGACAAACTCGCAAGTGTCATTTGGTGGACTTAATTTACAAACTATCACACCTTGTAATTCTAGGTTTTGTTTTGCTTTGTATTTTTCAAAACATACATTAAACCCTCTATTTGCATTCGATGCTATTGTAGGGTACGTAAATCCATCAATAAAAGGATCTTTAAAGTACTCCTCATAAATCAACAATGGACTTTTGTAAAGGTATTCACGTCCACTAGGAACAAGTCTAGTGAATTCTGATAATAAAAAATTGTGCATTATTAACCTTTTAGCATTTTCCATCTCTGTAAATTCATCCATGTAGTTAACTTTATGAATTTGAGACATCCTCATTGTTTTACTATTCTTATAAACCATGAGGTAAAAATATTCTCCAGTTTTGCAATTTGTTTCATAAATAGCATCTGACGGACGATAAGATGCATATAAAACAGATTGATTAGGTCTGTTTAATCTACCATACTCTAGAGAAAGTTTATCTGGTTTACACCATGCATCTTGCTCATTACTCATTGAAGGGAAAGATAGAGAGGAGTTTAAAGATTCATAATCCTGTGATTCAAATTTTCTAACACGATAGAAAAAATGTAATTCACCCTTATATGTTTCTGTATCACTTCTCAAGAAAAATGTACTGTCTCTACCATTAATTTTAACTTTGAATATTCTTCTCAATACCTTTCTAAGATTCTCTTCTGAGATATTTTTCGAATAAGACAAGTTATGATAATCATCAATATTTTCAACTAAATCTTTAATTGAAATATTTCTGAAGCACTCTTTGAAAATGTCAATATTCATGTTGTCTATTTGTTTTCATACGCTTTAGTGGTAACTTATTAGAATGTATACTGGCTATATTTATAATATATTGTACTTAGTGGTGCAGAATACAGACCTATTGTGATGATGATCTTTAATATCATCTATAAACTGTCACTAAAATTCTCACTAAATTATCAAATTTCGATTAGTATTCATACTGTCAAATCTGTCAACTTTATTCATTACGAATATTTTCATTTTTTAGAGGTCATTTTCTCGAAAATGGGATAAGGAAAATCATGAGCTAAGAGAAGTGAATTTTCAAACGGAATAAATTACGATGTCGTTATGGAAATAAACCTATTGGATTTCCTATAAAAGACAGTATTTGGTTACCATAAAACACGAAATTAATAAACTTGACTGAAAAATTTCTACTATTTAGTAAAATTAAACTTTGACACTAACACTAATTTAAACGCCAGTTCGTCCTTAAAATAGGGGTTTGTTTGAAATAACACTTCTCTTTTGCCTATAAATAGGGGTGTTCAGCGAATAAGTGCATACTACAGAAAGCTCTTTTAAACGTGTCTAAACGGGTTTCCGCTATTCTAAGTAAAAAATAAGCATGTTTATTTTGAATAACAACTTCGCTTTTGCCTATAAATAGGGATGTTCAGAGAATAAGTGCTACATGCAGAAAACCGGTTTAAGACAGGTCTAAACGGGTTTCGGGTATTCTTAAGTCAGAAATAAGCTTATATATATGGGAAATAATTTCTCTTTTACCTATAAATAGGGATGTTCAGAGAATAAGTGCATACTACAGAAAGCCGTTTTAAACGGGTCTAAACCGGTTTCCGGTATTCTAAGTAAAAAATAAGCTTGTTTATTTGGAAAAAAACTTCGCTTTTGCCTATAAATAGGGATGTTCAGCGATTAAGTGCATAATAAGTCTTTTGCCTAATTAAGAGAAACACTGAAATTTTAAATAAGGATGTTTTCATTTAAAGAAAATCCGTTTTTCTTTAAATAAGAGCAGAAACGCCCAAATAAATTAATCAGTCGTTTATTGTTAAAATTGCGAGATTTGTGTAAGATCTCGCAATTTCAAGATGGTTTTTTTTATAATCACATTATTAAAAACTATATTCGTTTATTGATGGAAAAGCGAGATTTGTGTAAAACCTCGCAATTTTAAAATTTATACTAAAAGGAAAATGATTGAGCAACCACCTAAATTTAAACAGAGTACTAGTGCGATTAATTTAATGATTGAATTGCAAAATAATGGGTTATTAAAGGTTATTCAGGATGATTATTTGTATTGGGATAAATTGAAATATAAAGCTCGGGAATACGATCCTGCAAAATTATGGGATGCGATAAAACTTCATCGGTTAATAAATAGCAATGTTGTTGAGTTTGGGAAATATAAATTTTCTTTCATGCTGACTGATTTTATACAAAGAAGCTTGCATCGTTTTGATATGCATTTTGGTGGTACTTTAAGTAGTAATATTGGAATTGCAGAAACAGACAACGAAAAATTTATTATTAGCTCATTAATAGAGGAAGCAATTTCAAGTAGTCAAATAGAGGGTGCTAATACAACTCGGAAAAAGGCGAAAGAAATGATCCAAAAGGATCAAAAACCTAAAAGTAAAGATGAGCTAATGATTCTGAATAATTTTGTTACGATGCAAGAAATAGCAGAGAGCAAGACAGAAGAAATTACACCTGAAAGGATACTTTTTATACATCGTTTAATATCTAATAACACTTTAGATAATAAGATGGACGAGGGTAAGTTTAGGGAAAATAACGATATTTATGTGGTTAATACTGCAAGTAGTGAAACGGTACACACTCCACCTGATTTTACTGAAATTCCTGATTTGATGAATGATCTATGTTCATTCTTTAATCATGATACGGATGATTTTATTCACCCAATTATTAAAGGTTGTATTATTCATTTTATGTTAGCATGGATACATCCCTTTGCTGATGGTAATGGTAGAATATCGAGGGCTTTATTTTACTGGTATATGCTAAAAAAAGGCTACTGGATGACGGAATATTTGTCAATTTCAAGGATTATTAAGGGGTCGAAAAACCAGTATGAAAGAGCTTTTCTTTATACGGAGTCAGACGGAAATGATTTGAGTTATTTTATAACATACCACATAAGGACTATGGAAAAAGCCATAGATGCTTTAAAAATATACATTAATCGAAAGCAAAAAGAGGTCTCCCAAGCTTCGAAGTTTTTAAAAATACCTTCTGTTAATGATAGAATGGCTCAGATATTGAAAATCATTTATGATGATTCAGATAGAGTTCTTAATACTAAGGAAATAGAATCGAGATTTAGTATTTCCAATTACACGGCTAGGGCTGACCTAAGAAATCTTGTTGAATTAGGGTTTCTTGAAATTATTCAAGTCAATAAAAAGAAGCAAAACTTTATAAAGTCAACAAGCTTTGACAAAATAATGAAAACTCATAATTTATAAAAAATAAAAGCCAGCGTGTAAGTTATCTTTTGTTGAAATTGCGAGATTTGTGTGAAATCTCGCAATTTTTGCTTTAATAGGGTTACTAAAAGCGATTAACTGGATAACGAGATAATCTGGGGTGCTGAAATTTTACTTTGTGGCAAAATTCCTCTTGTAAAGCCACGGGCTTTATTTGTGTATTTGCTCAAATAAGGAAACCATTTTCCCGAGGTTGGGAAAATGGTTCGTATTGTGTATTTGCTATCATATTATTGACGTCAACAAAATGGTAAACTAACAAGCTTTATTAGTTACTTCTATTTTTGTCCTGTCTGATTCGTAGTTTTTCTGCAGTTCTAGCCAATATTCCGCATGAATGCCTAAAGCTTGTTCAAGCATTATCGACAATTCTCCATTAATGTTTTGTTTGCCCTCTATAATTTCGGTTAGTAGATTTTTGTTAATGCCTGTTGTTTTTGAAAACTCTGTCTGTGTGATTCCGTTTGCTTCTAGTTCATCGCTCAATACTTCACCTAAATGAGTAGCAATATAAGGTGTTAAATTATCAATTGTTTTCATCGCTTTTGTTATAGATTGTCTCATGAATAATATTTATTTAGCATGAAATGTGATTACATATTGCTATTATTCATGAATGACGATAATTATCATTCGTTGTTTTTATCATTTTGTTGAAGCCAACAAAATGATATGTCTTCAAGAATTCCAATTGATTAGGCGTTTTTCGATTTCCTTTTTAGGTAGTCTGATATTTGTTTTACTGAGCAAAAAAAGTTTATCGTAAGCGTACTTTTGTGTAATGCAGTTTTGTTCTATCATTTCGTCAAACAAAAATAAAATACCTCGAACCTCGATATTGTCTTTTGTGGCTTGGAGTCTTAGATTCTTATCCCCTGTAAGAAGTGTTAGATTCTGTTGTTTTGATAAATACCAAACCTCGCAATCAACATAGGATAGGTTTGATACATTACTATTAAGCAGTTGGGCAACCTCTAAAACATCAATTCCAGTAAGTATCTTAATATTTAGGCTTTTATTTATGTACTTTTCAATTTGTTGCTTTTGCTCTGGTCTCTTTATCTCATTCATAACCTGTTCAGTTGTATGAAATTCAAAATTGAGACTGAAAAACTCATCGAGCAAACCAATATTACACAGGTCTATAAATATATTCGCATCGCTTAAAACAATTTTCATCTATGCAACTCTTTGAAGTTCTAATAATTCGCTTAGTTCCTTGCCCGAAAGAGCCGCCGCTTTTGATACAGATATTAATTCCTTTGATAGTGCAAAATGAATTAGCCTTTTAAACCTATTAGATTTTTCCACGCTACTATAACGGCTTTCGTTAATCATCGCTTTATAGTCGCTATTGTTTTGCTTAAAGTAGAACGATTTATATTGCGATTCGCTAACAATTTTCATCTCTTGTAAGCGATACATTAAAGCAGGTATTGATACACCGTAATTCTGTTGCACATATTTTAATTCATTAAATGATATATTTTTGCGCTTAAGGCTAAATAACTTAGCAACCACCTCGTTATCAATTAGTAATGATGATGAAAAGTAATTGCATAATTTTTCACGAACTTTATCATCGGTTGATTTTTCAATATTAAGCAACAAATGCGCCAATTCGTGCAGTGCAGTAAATCGCTTTCGCTCGGGTGGGAAATTTTTATTTAGAACAATTATTGGGTATTTATCATTAGCCCACGCACACAAACCATCAAACTCCATAGGGGCATCAATCTCAATTACTTTCACTTCTTTATCTTCTAGTAACTGAATTACATTGTGTATGGAATTTACCCCAATCCCCCAATAATTCCGAATTTCAGCTATTGCTTTATCTACGTCTTTGTTACTTTCTATAACAATATTGCTAAGCACGTTCTTAAATTCTGCATCTATTCCAAGTATGTTTTCAAGTTCTATATATCGCTCTATCTTATCCTTTACAATTTCCTTAATGCTCTCCAGCTTTCCTTTAGTTAGCTTAGATTTCTTTCTGAAATCAAACTCGCTTAATTCTAAATTGAAAGTTCTAAATAAATAATCGGGTTTTACGTTCAAAGCATTACAAAGTGCAATTAATACAGTACTGTTAGGCATCATTAGACCTTTTTCGTATTTGCTAATGGCATTTTTAGATACTGCACCATTAATACGTTTAACTAGTTCATCCATTGATATACCCAGCATTTTACGGGCTGAGTATAAGCGTTTTGCAAAAGTTTCTTTCATGACTTGGCGGTCTTATTGTTTTTGTTTGGTGTACAAAACTATGCTTAATTTAGCGATTTGTCAACACAATAACAAAACTTTAACATTTATTTAGAATCATGGTAAACAATTTATTAGTTGAAATTAATGCTAAATTTAAATCGCTTTATCCGTAAAAAGTGGATGTTGAGCCATTCTATCAGCTTGTTCTTCTTTCGTTACTTTGATGTATTTCAGAAAAGAACTTTTGGAGGTGTGTATCCTAATTGCCATTATATTGATAACTGGAACGCCGGCATAAATCTTATTTTTAACAAACTTTAAGTGTCTGCCCAATCATATTTTTATTTTAAGATGATTGATAGTGGCTTATTTTTTTATATTTGTTAGACCTAATGTTGATTGTATCTGCATTGATATTTCATCGACACGATAAACATTTAATTTAAAATTTAAGCATATGTTCTTTTTTAAAAATAATGATAACGGCCCTAAAACAAGTTACACTGCTCTTGAGTTAATGAACGAGATGGAAAAGCGAAATGATATTTTGCTGATTGATGTTCGAGAGCCTCATGAATTGGCGAAAGAGGGTATCAAAAATGCCATGCATATTCCTGTAAATCAGATACCGGACAAGCTTCCTCTTTTGCCAAAGGACAAAGACATGGTGATTTTTTGTCATGTAGGATTTAGAAGCAAGCAAGTAAGAAACTACCTGCATAAATTGGGTTATCACAGAGCCGCGCATTTAAAAGGCGGATTGAACAGTTGGAATAAAGAGCTGAAGCAGAAAGCCAGTCAGCTTAGCGAGGTTGAATAGTTTTCTGATAAGAAATAGAAAAGGCTCAATAATTTAGTTTATTGAGCCTTTTTTCTTTGTGCTCATAGTGGATTGGTATCCTATACAAATCGTTCCCGCTTTTGCATGTTAATTAAACTCCATAAAATTGATATGACTGAACCCACAACAAGCATCATTCGGTTTTGAGAAAGTACGTTTTGCCAGATACTGTAACTCATATCACCCGGAACATTGAAGGGGTTTAGGAATATGTTCCATTTGCTGGATTGAAGTGGTTCTGCAAGAATCAGAAATGCCAGACCAATAATTACCATTACTACCGCGGCTCCACTCGCATTCTTGATTAGAGTGGCTAAAAGGAATGCAAGGCTAGCTAAAAACAGCAGACAATACATCAGTTGGTAAACCATATGAAAAACGGATATGCGGATAATTGCAAACACCGTTATCCACGACATCAGGCACATTGTTAAGAGCAAAAGTAATACGCTTAGAGCAAAGCGAACCAAATACACTTTATATCTGTAATTGGGGATTCCAAACAGAATTTCGAGCATTCGGGTATCTTTATCGCTTTGTATGTTGTAGATAACAGGGTAGAATAAGATCAGGATTCCTGGAAATATTAAGCTTTTGTAAATATCTGCTTCATCGGGACTCGAATCCGAGAACAACATGATACCGGTTACCATCAGGAAAAAGGCGAAGGCTGCAATCAGAAAATAGATGAATTTATTCGCAAATATAATCTTGATGTTGTAGCGTATAAAATCGGCTGTGAGTATCAGTTTTTCTTTCATTATTATTAAATCATTTTTTATTTTTTACCACAAAGGGCACAAAGTACGGCACAAAGTCACACAATGTTTTTTTGTATATCATAATATCTTTGATGATTTAATCATCTTAACGGGTTTTATTTTAATTGTTTAGTGCACTTTCCATTTTTCTTTGTGTTCTTCGTGATATCCTTCGTTTGCCTTCGTGGTTAAATCTTTTTTTTACCACAAAGGGCACAAAGTACGGCACAAAGTCGCACAAAGTTTTTTTGTATTGTAAATATTCTTAGTGATTAAGTCAGTCTCATTGATTCTTTTTTAACTGTTTCACCTATCTCTTATTTTTCTTTGTGTTCTTCGTGATATCCTTCGTTTACCTTCGTGGTTATTTTTTTGTTTTAAAACCTTTCTTCCTTCTCGTTCAGCAAACACAAATAAGCATCTTCTAAATTTGCTTTTGTATTTACAGCTCCGTAACCTGGATTTTCATCTGCCAAACAGCGAACCCGAATTTGATCTTTGTCGCGCATGTGATGAATAATTACATGTTTGGTTTTTAAATCTTCAAACTCTTCGGTTGGTACAGTCAGCATCCACACTTTTTTGTCGGCGATACCTGCCATGTGAATGGGTTCGCCCAGGTATTTTAGTTCTCCTTTTTTCATCACAGCAACCCGGTTACACGAACTGGCAACATCTTCAATAATGTGGGTGGAGAAAATCACGATTCTGTCCTGACTTAGTTCTACCAATAAGTTTCTGAATCGAATTCGCTCGCGCGGATCAAGTCCGGCGGTTGGCTCATCAACCACCAAAATTCTTGGTAAGTGAAGCAGAATCTGTGCAATCCCGATTCTTTGTTTCATTCCTCCCGAAAAGGAACCGATTTTATTGTCTTTCTGATCGAGCATGTGAACGGCTTTAAGCACATACTCCACACGTTCCATTCGTTCTTTATTGTTATTTAGCTTTTTTAGAATTCCCATGTAGTTCAGGAAATCCCATGCACTCATGTTTTCGTACATGCCGAATTCCTGTGGCAGGTATCCAATTAATCCCTGCAGTTCTTCACGCTTTTCGCGAACATCAATGCCGTTAATGGTGATTTGCCCGTAACTCTGTTCCAGAATACCGCAAATAATTCTCATCAGGGTTGACTTACCGGCACCATTGGGTCCCAGTAATCCGAACATCCCGTTTTTAATATCAAAGGAAACGCCTTTAACGGCTTTAAACGGAACTTTCTTTTTCCCGATGATTGGGATGATTAAAACAAATCGGTAGAAGAATTTGCGGATGCCGCTAAACCGGCCTTTCACCCGGTTGATGTTTATTTTTTCATGATAAATTTTATCCGAAGATACTTTGATCAGTAAAGCCAAATACCAGAAAAAGGCCAAAGGAGCAATGAGTCCGATTAGTTCGTATTGCTGATAAAAATATACGAACACAGGTACCGGGAACAACCAGTACATGATTTTATGCAGTGCATAAATAAATCGGGGCATCCATTTTTTACTGCTTTCTTTTTTTAGATGATTACGGTATTCCATAACGGGAGCCATAAAATTCAAAATCAGAATTTGGAATAGTATGGACAAGCCAAGTAACCAGTATTTGTTTTCGAGATGGATGTAAATGAAAAAGAACAGGAATGCAAGCAAAGGCAATTGCCAGATTAAGGTGACAAAATCTCGGATAGATGAATAGGATTCCTTTAAACCCAATCGCTCTCTAATTTTAAGTCCTGATTTCCATTCCCTGATAAACCGACCATCCCATTCGTATATTTTCACCAAATTTCTAATTTCGATGTGCAAAGCGTCATCAGGAGCAATTAGCTTTTCGTTGGCTTTTCTTAAACTGGCCTGAATAAAATAGATGCATGCCGGTACGGATAACAGCAAAATCAGGAATGTAATGATCTGCCAAATTTTGCTGTCTACTTCCACGTAAATGAAGTAGGTTCCTATCATCCAAATGGCAATTTGAAGAGCTTTTACCCAAACCGGCTGATTTTGTATCCAGTTTAAGCTGGTTCGTAATCCGGCATATAGTGTTGGAATAAAAACCAAAGTGAGAATTGTGCTTAGACTTAGTCCGCCAATTACGGTTATGGCAAAGGGAACTCCAATTGTTGTTACATACTCGGCGCGACCAAGAGCAAGTGGCATTAGAGCAATAATGGTGGTGATGGCTGTGATCAGGATAGGGCGGATACGCGCCAGTCCGGCCATAATAAGAGCTCTGGATTCCCGGTAGCCGCGTTTTTGCAATACGTTCGAATAATCGATCATGATGATTCCGTTGTTTACAACAATACCCAGAAGAATAATTAGTCCGGTAAATACATTGGCGTTCATCAGAGAGGTTCCGGTAAGGATCAAGGCAATTAACGATCCGATGGCAGCCATAGGAATGGAAAACATCATCACAATAGGCATGGTGAACGATTCAAAGACCGAAGCCAGAATCATAAATATCAGAATGATAGCCATCAGAAACAGAAAGCCAAATTCAGCCAGATTATCTTCTTCATGAACAATTTCCAGTGCTATTCCCGAAGGAATATTCATTCGTTCAACCAGTTCATCAACTTCTACCCTCGAAGCAGTTAAGAGGTCTTTCTCATCGTTCACTTCATCGATAAACTGATATTCAACTTCGAGTTGTTTTTCCTGATTGGTTCTCTTAATTGTCGACAATCCGTCGTTGAAGTTCAGATTGCTGATGTTTTGCAATTCGAATTCAGCGCCTTGAGTACCTCTTACGGTAAGCTTACGCAGATCTTTTGCATCTCTTGTTTGCTGCTCGGTATTGTCGCCTAGTGTTTTAATAATAATATCGTACTCTTCGGTGCCTTGTTTGAATTTTACACCACTCGAAAATTCTTTCTGAAAGGAATTTAATTCCGATAATACCGATGTAACAGGAATATCGTATACCGCCATGATTTGTTTGTCCAGTTCCATAACCATTTCGGGACGTTTGGCTGGAATTCGAACCGATACATTTTTAATGGAAGTCAATTGATTTAGGTAGTATTCCAAATCTTCCGATACGTCGAGCATTTTATTAAAATCCTGACCTTTAATAATCAGTTTTTCTTTTTGACTGCCCATTCCCAACATTTCCATAAATGGATTGTCGCCGCCAAAACCTCCGCCACCGCCAAATCGACGACCTGTAGCCGGAGGATCCCAGCTGAAGGATGCCCGGGGCAAATCATCCAAACGTTCCAGAATGTTTTTCTTAATGCCGGGAATGGAAAGGTTTTGCTTGTCGCGATAATCATCAGTCAGTGTGATTGTTAAAACAGCTTCTTCTTCATAAACCTGACTGGTGATGTCTTTTTTCTCCTGAACAGAATCAAGTTTTTGCTCTACTTCCCGAATGAATAAATCGGTGTTTTCGAGAGTGGTTCCACCGGGAAGTGTCACATAAAGATTCAAATCTTTCGTTTCGGTTTCTTCTGTCGAAATCATGCTTAGTCCCAAACTAATCAGTAAGGTGACGAAAAACAGTCCTAAGGCTCCAAGAATAGTTCTTCCCGGATACCGCATACACGATTTTAGCGTTACCAGATAAATCTGGACCAATCGGTTGTGGAGCGAAATGTTTTGGAAATTAACGGCACGGGCGGCATTTTTTTGTTTCAGAAAAGTGTGGGTAATCATGGGAATTAAAAGCAGGGCAACAACGAGCGATACCAGCAAGGTGGAGATAATGGAAACACCAATGTGCTTGCCCAATAATCCGATAAAGAAATTGGATGTAAACAGAAAAGGCAGAAATACGGTGATTGTTGTTAATGTGGCAGCAAAAATGGATCGCCATACTTCTTTGGTTCCCTGGATTACTGCCGTGTCCGGATCTTTCTTTTGGGCAGCCAGGCGGTAAATATTTTCGAGAACCACAATACTGTTATCGAGAAGCATCCCAATGGCCAGTGCCATCCCCAAAAGGGTGAGTGTGTTGATGCTGATATCGTAAGCATAGAAAAAATTGAATGCTGTGTAAACCGAAATGGGTATTGCCAGTGCAATTGCGGTGACCAAACGAAGGTTTTTCAGGAATATCCAGAGAACGAAAATTGCCAGAAGTCCTCCAATTAATGCCAGTTCAATAATTAAATCGATATTGGTTTTCATGGTTTCGGCAGTGTTGGTTTGCACCACCACATCAATATCTTTGCTTGCCAGTTCCTGATTGATTTCTTCAATTTTCGCAATTACATTGTCGGCCAGTTCGATGATGTTCGATTGAGAATCGCGGGTTAGCTGAAGGGTTACTGCTTCTTTTCCGTTTACACGGCTGTATGAGGTTTCTTCCTTCACTCCAAAACGAATGCTTGCGATATCTTTCAGTTTGATATTGCCTGCTTCTTTAACAACAAGCTCGTTTAATTCTGAGATATCGGTAAATTCGGAGACAACATTCACAAAGTGCATTTTGTCATTTTCAATCACTTTCCCGGCAAAACTTCGCATGTTGCTGTTTTTGCTTAGAACGGAACGAACATCTGACGGACTGATGCCATAACTTTTACAAACATCATCTCTTAGCAGAATATCAATGGATTTTTCGCGCCCGCCAAAAAGAGCCACATTGGCTATGCCATCGATATTTTTAATTTTATCGACGATTTCATTCTCAGTAATTTGCCGAACCCGGTCAACACCTCCACTACCACGAACCTGAATATTCATGAACATGTTGTTGAGTTGTTCCATATCGAATTTAAATACCTGAACCCTGAACTCTTTTGGAAGATCTTTTTTCTTTTCTTCTACCTTTTCAGCAAGTTTTAAATATGCATATTTAAGATTGGTTCCCTGTTCGAATGAAATTTCAATGCTTCCCCGTTGCTGTCCGGCAGTAGAAACTATCTTTTCAACGCCTTCCATTCCTCCTGCAATTCCTTCCAGAGGAATGATTGCTTCACTTTCCATATAGCGGGGATCTACTTCCATAGTAGTTCCTACCTGAACAAACAGCATAGGAAGCTGAGCATTTGGAATCAGTTCAACCGGCAATTGCTTGTAGGAGAAAAACCCCAACATGCTAAGTCCGGTGAAGAGCATTGCTATTAAAACCTTTCTTTTTATAATGAAGTTCATATAATCTAAGCTTAATTAGCTGTTAGCTTGTTCCTGTTTATTGATGTTGTGTCAGATTATTATTTAAATCTGTTTGTTCCATTGTGTTGTTCGATGTTCTATTTTCCCGATTTCGAAAAATAGCTTTTCATGTTATCGAAAATATAGTAAACACAAGGAATAACGACTAGTGTTAACAGGGTTGAGGTGATCAAACCTGCAATTACTGCTATTGCCATTGGAGCCCGTAAAGCTGCACTTTCACCAAATCCAATAGTTAGTGGAAGTAAGGCTAAAATGGTTGTGAGACTGGTCATTACAATTGGCCGGATTCTGTTTTCTCCAGCCATAATTATTGAATCGCGCAAGGAATTTCCTTGTTCCTTAAATTGATTGATGGCATCGACCAGAATAATGGAATCGTTCACCGCTATTCCTCCCAGCATAATAATACCGATGTAGGCCATGATGTTCATAGGCATTCCCAAAAGGAAAAATGCCCAAATAGCCCCAACTCCAGCTAATGGAATAGTGAGTAGAATGGTGAAAGGATGAATGAGTGATTCGAATTGAGAAGCCAAAACCATATATACCAATATGATTGAAAGCATCAAAGCAAAGCTTAAATTGGAAAGTGCTTCCTGGCGTTTCTGTTCTTCGCCAATCAGATTTACCTGATAGCCCTGCGGCAGTTCAATATTGGCGAGTTTGGTGTTTATTTTGTCGACTACCTGATCGAAAGCGACCTCTCCGCGAATGTCTGCACTTATCTTTCCAATTCTTGTCTGATTTCTTCTTAGCATTTGTTTCGGAGAAGATGATTTTTCGATGTTCGCTACTTCGTAGAGTGGAATTTCCTGATCTCCGCTTTTTAGCAAAAGCGTATTTAATTCAGACAGACTGGTTTCAGGCATCTGAATGGTAATGTCATTCATTTCTCCGCCTTGTTCGAATTTGCCGGCATCTTTTCCCATCAAAATGTCCTGCAGCTGACTGGCAATTCCTTCTGTACTTAGGTTAAAAAGACCTGCTTTGTAGCGATCAATCACTACATTGACTTCCGGGGCTCCTTCTTCAATGTTGGTTTTTATATTTGTCAAATCGGGAACCTGAGTCAGGAGTTCTTTAATTTCTGCAGAAAGCTGTTCCAGAACTTTCATTTCTTTTCCTTTTACCTCCACTTCAATGGGAGCACTTTCTGTTCCAATGGTCGATTGTAATGCTGTTTCGTCGTGGATAATGGATATTTCTGCATCCGGAATATCACCAACCAATTGACTTACGTTCTCGAGTATTGCTTCCGATTGAGCAGTGTATTCGCTTTTTAAACGAATTTTTATGCTGGCGGTATTTTCATTTTGAAATACAGCTTTGTCGGTAGCAGAACTGCTTCCCGGACCAATTTGAGTGTATACAGTTTCGAAATAACCTCCCATGGATTGTTTCAGCATGGATTCGATGGCTTCAACTGTTTGAGAGGTTCTTTCCAGTTGTGTTCCTTCTTTCAATTCAATATCAAGACTGAATTCGCCGACTCCGCTTTTGGGTAAGTATTCATTTCCAACATAGGGTAAAATAAGTCCTGTAAGTACAATTAATAAACTTGCGGCTCCAATTACCAGGCTTCGTTTGTTTAGTAAATTGGCCAATAAAGTTCCGTACCAGCCTATTTTAACCGATTTGAATTTTAAATTTTTTCCTTTTCCCTTGTAGGCATAATGAAACAACATGGGAATCATTAAAATTGCAACAAAAAGAGAGGCTATCAGCGAAAAAGCAACCGTCCAGGCCTGATCTTTAAAAAGTGCGCCGGATGCTCCGTGCATATACACAATAGGAAGAAACACAACAATTGTAGTAAGTGTGGAAGCTACAATTGCACCTCCAACTTCCGAAGTTCCTTCTATGGCGGCATCTTTCACCGAGAGCCCAAGCTCCATTTTCCGAAAGATATTTTCGATTACAACAATGGCATTGTCGACCAGCATTCCGGCTCCTAATGCCAAACCGCCCAGTGTCATTACATTCAAACTTAATCCATTAAAATACATTAGATTAAAGGTGGCGATGATGGAGACAGGAATCGCAAAACTGACAATAGCAGTCACCTTTATTCTTCGCAAAAAGACAAAAAGAACCAAAATAGCGATGAGAACACCAATTAAAGCGGTTTCTTCTACTTCATCAATGGCTTTTTGAATGAACTGACCTTGGTTTTGAACCACGATAAACTGATATCCCGGCAAGGCTTTACGGATAGAAACCATCGTTTTTTCGAAATCTTCAACTGCCTGAACTGTATTCGATCCCGTTTCTTTGTAAATGGATAACCCGATGCATCTTTGGCCATTGATGCGGACAATATTTTGTGCCTTTTTTGCCACAAAACTTACCTTGGCAACATCTTTTAAAAGGATGGGTACTTTGTCTTTCACCAAAACCTGATTGCCTGTATTTACAGGAGCAGACGATGAGGCCGAGGATTGTTTGGTTCCGACAATTATATTTTCAATTTCCTGAATGTTTCGAATTAAACCGGCGCCTTTAATAATGTACTTGGTTCCCATCTCAACAATGCTTCCCCCCGAAACATTTTGATTCAGACTTTGTATTTTCTGTACAATCTGATCGATGGTTATTTTGTGGGCATCCAAAAGGTATTGGCTGGTTTCGATGCGCACTTCCTTCTCCTGTGTTCCGGTCAATTCTACCTCAGCGATTCCTTCCAAACGAATCAATTCGTTACGAATGTAATTTTCACCCACCTTTCGCAACTCATCCATGTCTTTAATTTCCGGATGAAGCATTCCGATAATTAGAATTGGAGATGCGTTGGGATCGTGCTGCGTAATGGTGAATTCATCAATTTCGGCATTCTGACTGTAGGCTGTTAGTGCTTTTTGCAATTCCAGAAAAGCTTCATCCATATCACTCCCCCAGGAATATTCCACGGTTACCCGAGCCGAACCAACCATACAAACCGATGAAACCTGACTCACGCCTTTTTGTCGAATGGATTGTGCTTCAATACTTTCTATAAATTGCTTTTCGATCTCTTCCGGAGGACGTTCGCCGGCTTTAATTTCCACAAATATGCGGGGAGCGTTCATTTCCGGGAACAGGTCAACATTTAATTTGCCGAGCGACACGTATCCCAGAAGTAATATTGCCATTACAATCATGGAAACTGTTACCGGATAATTGACCGAAAATTGAGTTATTTTCTTCATTTTGAAAGCAATTTATAATTGAATGACAAAGATTGCCATGTTATACTTGGATATGATTTGAATCAGGTCTGTAAATCAATCTAATATCTCATGTCTGGTATCTAACGATCTCTTGAAATTATTTTACCACCTTTATTTTTGATCGATCACGAAGAGTTTCAAAGCCTTTTACTACCAATCGGTCTTTTTTCTCTAATCCTGAAATTACCTGTACTTCGTTAGGATTTTCCAATCCAAATTCAATTACACGCTCTTCTGCCAAGCCTTTGTTTACAACAAAAACAGTGTTTCCTTTTTGTTTGTTCAGAATCACATCTTTCGGAATCACAATGGTCGAGTCGGCTTTTGCAACTACAATTTCAGCTTTTGCAAACATACCGGGGCGCAGCAAAAGTTTAGAGTTGTTAATATTAATAACAGCTTTAAAAGATCTGGTTTCAGAATCGATAGCCGGCGATAATTGAGCCAGAATGCCGTTTAATGTATCACCGGGAATCGTATAGTTGATAATGTTTACCTGTTGTCCTTTTTTGATTGAAGTCATGTTTTTTTCAGCCAAATTAATCTCCATATGAAGTTTGCTGTAATCCATGATGCTTAGCATGTCCGATGAGGCTTCAACCCTTGTATTGTCGGTATAGTAGTTTAGATTGGTAATGATTCCTGAAAATGGAGCTTTTACCTTTAATTTAGCCAATCGAAATAGGGCATCTTCGTAAGAATATTTGGCATTGATCAGGTCGATTTCAGCATTTTTCACTTCCGAAAGGGTAACGCCTCCTTTTTCGTATAAGGATTGCTGCTTTTCGGATACTTGCTGAGATATCTCCAAACGAAGTTCCAAAGACTTGATTTTAATGTTGTTCTCATATTCCTTATCTTCCAGAACGATAACATTGGTTCCCTCTCTAACGAAATCGCCCAAGGCAAATTGGCGACCGGTTGCAGGATTAATCTGCAAGTGGTATTTGCCGGCTACTTCGCTTTTTATAGCAACTGTTTTTATAGGATTTACAGTTCCTGTTGTGCTAATGAATTTTTCGATGCTTTTGGATGTAATTTCCTGAACGGATACCTGAACTGCGATGTCTTTGTTTAGATCAGTTTCCCTGTCGTTACATGCGGAAAATATTGCAATGCTTAGAAGGTAGAATGCGATTCGTTTCATGTTTGTGAACTTAGTATGGTATATCATGATTGAGTTTGTTTTTATTCAATGATCAAATTTTCCTGCAATTCCTGTGGTACAAAGGATCTGTCGTTTTCAAAATCCCAAAGTGATTGTATTTTTAAATTCAACAATTCCAACTTATAGTTGATTAAAGAGTTAGCCAGATTCATTTTCTTTTCAGACAACTGATTTTGAAAGCGTTCTAAATCAATACTGGTTAAATCACCGTTTCGGTATCTCTCTAAATTGATATCATAAGTTAGTTCTGCATTTTCTTGGTTTTGTTTGGAGATTTCGATTTGCTGAATCAAATTTTGAAGATTGCGGTATATTTTTCGAATGTTGATGGTGATGTCATCGCGCAGGCTGTTTTTATCTATTTCGCGGCTTTCTATTTCCAGTTCGGCAGCTCTGATACGCGCTTTTCTTTCTCCCCAATCAAATATTGGAACAGAAAAAGTGATTCCAACCCGTGGACTTCTGGTTGGTTTGTCGTAAACATCGGCCAGATTTTCATTGTTTCCCATAATTCCAATTGAAAGACTCACATTTCCTTTAAATTCGTTGGTTGCTGAGGTTTGAATCAAATCAAATTTGGCATTGTTTAAGTCTATTTCTTTTTGGGTCAATTCCAATCTTTGTGTCAATCCGTTTTCAATGGCTTTCTCAAGATTTACAATTACAGGAACGTATTGGATATCCGTACTTACAGTTACGTCATCGTAAAGAGAGATTCCCAACAAAAATTTAAATTCATCTTTGGCATTTTCCAATTCTACACGATTATTATCTAGACTCGATTTACTGGTTGCGTAGTTTAATTCGGCCTGATAAAGTTCTTCTTTCGCAGACAATCCACCTTCAACTTTACTTTCGATGATTTCTTTGCTTACTTTTTGGTTTTCAAACTCTTCCTCTGATATTTTTAAGGCCATTTGTTTCTGATAAATGGAATAAAATGCCTGATTTACCCGCCTTTCCATATTTAGTAATTGTATGGAGTAGGCCAAAGTCGCATTTTCAAGATTTAACTCATTTCGGGTCAAATCCATTTTGGTTTTATTAAAGGTGAACAGCGGCTGATCGTATTGCAGGTAAAGCGAGTTGTTGTATCCCGCATAATTTGAACTGCTGGCTTCAGAGTAATTGTCCTGATAGCCAAACTCATTTTGCAGCGACAATCTACCATCTGTTAATTTAACTGGCTGAGAAACGGTAAATGTTCCACTTGCTTTTTTATTTTCAGAAGTATTCCAGGTAGAAAAATATTCATTGTACGATTCTGTTTTGTCGTACGATAAAGGAGTAACATCAAAAGAAAAACGAGAGCGTAAAGAGGCCAGCTGGGCATTCAGCTGTTCTTTGTTTTGCTGCATGTTTATTCTCGATTTTTTAATGTCAGGACTATTTTCAAAGGCTATGAGAAGAGCCTCTTCCAGAGTGATATTCTTCTGTGCCAGCGAGTAGAAAGAACTGAATAGAATTGCTCCGGCACAGATAAATATTCGTAACAATTTTTGTTGTGGTATAGTTGTGATCATGCCTTATATAGTTTGTATATTTTATTTGTTTTCAACCCATTTAATTGCATCTGCAAAGAGAAAAGAGCCCGCCGATTTGTTGTTCAGTTCTACTTTTGCATTTTCAGGTGTGATAAAGAAAGTGCCCAGATAATTCCAACCGTTTTCCAGTTCCTGATCACTTTTATTGATTTCTTCAACTCCTGATTCATGATATACTTTAAAATTATAATCCGTCTTTTTCTGCTGTCCTCTTCGTCTTCCCCATTGTTCAATTTTTTCGATATGACAGTAAACATCGTATTGAGCACTGTTTTTCAGTTCAGCAGTCCAAATTGCCGAACGTTCACCTTGTCCGGATTTTGTGAAGAATGCAGACCGTACATATTTTCCGAAAAAGCCCGAACGTAAAACATTTTTCCATTCATTGGGCGGATTCCATGTGCGCAGCCTCGAATATTCATGTTCAGTAATTCGTTTGTCGTCCATCCATTGTTTTAAATAACTTTTGTTCGAAACCTGCACATATTCAAAGCCCTTATCTTCGTTATCAACTACAAATTCATTCGTGGCTAAAATCCCGTCAAAGGCTTCACAAGCTTTTATATCATTAAAGAAACTGCCTTTTTTAGTCTCGTCAAACGAACTAAAATCATAAGCTAAACTATTGGGAAGATTCTCTGAGATATGTGTTGATACATTCATTCTGCTTGGTTGCGAAGGGAATACAAATCCCACTTCGAGAGCTGAATTCGCCGGCACAAGAATTGTTTTTGTAAAAGGTGGTTTTTCTTCCTCCGGGTTTCTTCGGTTTCGTCTTCGGTTTTGATCATTTAATTCGATGCTAACCGAAACAATTCCATCTACCGATTCCGGATTTGAGATTTTGTATCGAATCTGGTATTTAATGTGATCATCTTCTTTCACCTTGTAGGTTTGCAGATCTTTAATTAAAAAGCCTGGTAATTTGTTCGTTGTATACCAGTTTTTCACATCGGCCCGAATTGATTCGCCGTTGTTTGCAATAAGAAGACTATCAAAACCGGCAAAGCTAAATTTTCGATGAAGGTTTTTTTCAATATAACTTTTTAGCAGGGAATTAAACTTGTCTTCCCCGTATTTGGCTTTAAAAATAGAGAAGAGATGAATTCCCTTTACTCTGAAAATATCATTTAAGTAGATCTGTTCATCTTCGTCTTTGGATGCTTTGATACCCGATTTTGTGATGTCTGTTAATGATGCTTTCTTTAGTTCAAGATTAATGCGCTCTTCTTTACTGATTCCATCGAATTGCCAACGGTTTTGTGATTGTGATCCTGCACTTTTTTCTTTTAGATAAACACCCAAAGCAATATTCAGAGCCGGATATTCCTGCGAATACAACTGGGTTGAGTAGCCATAGTAGTTGGGGAAAGGAGAATAGGTATTTCTATCAACATTATCGAACTGATACCATTCTGTTGCAGGAGGCATAAAATTTGCACGTACAAATCTTTTAAAAATACGAGCCTGTAATTCTTCGTCCGAGACTTCTTCATTATCCCGCTTCATTCTTTTTTCGAACCGGTTCTTTCGTTTTTTAAAATCAGTTTCCTCCATCACAACTCCCTTTTCAGGATAAAAAATGATTTCGGGCTGCACGGCATCACTGCTTATCGACCAAATGTGTTTGTCCAAAGCAAATTGAATAGGAACTTCGGCCAGAGCGAACCGTTTGAACGGATATTCTAAATCTATTTGGGTTTCGTATTCATTTTTTAATTCGCGAATAAGGGAAGGCAAACTATCCTGTATTACATCAAAATGCTTCAGGTAAAATTCATTTCCACGAATGCTGTAAATTGAATATTCAACGGAATCGACTTGAATGCTGTGTTTTAGATAATCACCAATCAGCAGACTGATTTTGGGTAAGGCCGATTCCGGATGAAATTCAAAAATTCCATCTTCAACTTTTGTTACTTCTCCTTGCGAAACGGGAATCAGATTATTCGATGTTTTAACTTTTAAAGTAAAATTTGTGAAATCGGGTGAATGCAGTGCTGGATTACTGGAGGCATATCCAACTCCTGCAATTGGATACCATAAGGCATCGCTGGTGAGGCATACAAAATCATCTTTCAGGTAAGAGAATCGCTTTCGGATTCGGAACATCTCTGCTGTAAAGTTGTCTTCGGTTAATTCAGGATTTAAATCCAAAAAATGAGTTCGTTCATCTATCGATCCGCTGTAAGTAACATCTAATTTTGTGCTTTCATTTTTTAGCAAATGTTGGCTGGGTACAATTTTCAGCAGATGAGTTTGTCGTGTAAAATTCAGATTTTTACCATTCTGAAGAACAGCATTTACTTTTAAATCAGGATTTAAACTGAAAAGAAGGGTGTCTAAATCTGAACCGGAATGATTACAAATTTCAAGCTTGACTTTTACAGCTATTTCTTCACCGGTATGCGTGAGATCTATATTGCAGGTGGTAACCTTAGGTTTCGGGAATGCTGCATATTTGTTATTCAGTGCAATCATTTCGTTTTTAAACTTCTGATTGTTGATGTTAATATCGATGTATTTTTTCGCTAATAAACCCCCGATCAGAAAGCTGAATAAAGCCAGATAAATAGGCAGCGAAACCAATCTTTTCGATTGAGGCAAGCGATTTAATTTGGATATGGTGAAGAGGATAAAGCCGATTCCCAGAAAAAAATAAATTCCCCGGTGAATAGCTACTTCTTGTAAATTTCCAAATCCACCAATGGTCGAATTCATCATTGGCACCTGGTAGGCAATGTAATCGAACAGATGATAGAATTTGGTATTTAAGTAGAAGATACTTAGAGCAATATATCCTAACAGAATGATGAAAGTAATGGCTTGATTTTTCAAAATAATCATTAAAAAGAAAGCCAGACCGAGAATGTAAACGAGTGTAGGTATTGATATTAAGAGTGGATAGTAAAATACCACCCATGCACTTTGTGAAGAATCCTTACTTAAAAAAGAGAAACCGATTCCCATTAATAAAATGATGAAATTGAGGATGATGAAAACGCTTATAATTCCGAAAGTTTTTCCCAGGATGTATTCGCTGTTGGTCATCGATCGCGCATAGATCACTTCGACGGTATCGTTTTTACTGTCCTGTTTTAGAAATTCAGAGGCCAAAAATACGGCAACAATCGCCTGACCCAAATTTAGAATGATCAGATTGGCATAAGGAATTGCCGCAGGGAGTGCACGATAGATCCAAGGTGCTCCACTATTTTCTACAAATGCTGCAACATTAAAAATTCCAATAAACAGGACGGAGAGTCCGGCAAAGATTCTAAAAAACCAGGATCGAAGAAGAGTTCGGGTTTCGTACTTGGCTACAGTGCGTATGGTGTTGAGAGAGATCATTTTTAATTTGCTAGATTAGTGCCGAAGACATTTCCATGAAATAAACGTATGCATGTTCCAGATTTGGTTCCAGCTCAATTGCATTGGTAAATTGACTGCCGTCTCCAATTAATTGAACTTCCCAACCTTCTTGAGTTGGAATCGTTGAAACTACAGGATATTTATCTTTTATCAGATCGTATTCATAGCCGGAAGTATTTACCTGCCAAACGTGTCCGCGGGCTTTTTCAATAAGAGCTTCAGGTGTTCCTTTAAAAGCAACTTGTCCGTTATTCAGCAAGGCCAGATTGTTGCAAACACTTGAGATATCTCCAACAATGTGGGTTGATAAAATAATGATCACATCCTGCTGGCTCAGCTCCGATAATATATTTCGAAACCGAATTCTTTCTTCCGGATCAAGACCGGTTGTTGGTTCATCAACTACGATAATTTTTGGATCACCAATCAAGGTTTGGGCAATTCCCAATCGGCGTTTCATTCCACCAGACAGTTTATTGGCATCCCGTTCCCGAACATCAAATAAACCGACCTTGTCAAGCCATTCATCAACTTTATCTCTTCTTATGTTTTTGTTTTTTATTCCTGAGAGTGAGGCTGCATAATCTAAAAACTCCCATGTTTTTAGCTTCGAGAAAAAACGAAAGTCCTGTGGTAAATAGCCCAACATGTTTCTGATTTCTTTCCGGTTTTTTTCCAAATCAAACGAATCAATGGAAACAGAACCTATGCTTGGTTTCATTAAAGTCACCAAAATTCGCATTAAGCTTGATTTCCCCGCACCATTTGGACCCAGTAAGCCAAACATTCCGGTACCAATTTCCAGATTTACATTGTCCAGTGCTTTTTTTCCGTTTGGATAAATTTTGCTTAGTTCCTGAATATTGATTTGCATCTGTTTGTTGGTTTCAAAGTAAATAAGCTAGAATAATCTTAGACAGTAAATAGTAGATAAGGTTTAAATAAATTTTTGTCTATCGACCAAATTTACAATTTATGCTTAGTAATGCTTTCTCATCCATTCGTTTTTCGATAAACAGGATAGTTTACCTGTTCTACACAAAGTATGAGACAAGAAATGTGAACAATAGGTTACAGATTTTATCAATTTAATCTTCTTTCAATTAAAAGATAGAATAAGAATAGCATCTAATTTAAGCGGAATTAAATTCAGCTATTCTAAATAACTGGTAGTAAATGATTCTTTCGACATCAATGTTATGATCATTACAATAAGAGAAGTAAGTGTTCATAAACGAATATTGTTATTTGAAGGATAAAAGAATATATTCTGAGTTATATTGTTTTTTTTGTGATGAGATTGTAGTATATCTTATTAATTTAGAATCGATTATTGGGTTGATTTTTGATGAGTAAAATCGTAAATTTAGTCTTATTAAAAATAAGGAGGAAATTATGAAGAGGAGAAGGATTTATGACGAAATTGAGCAAATGTTCGGTTTAGTGCCAACAATGTTCAAATCAATTCCTGATTCAACACTGGAATTGGAATGGGAGTTATTTAAAAGACTTCAACTGGAAGAAGGTGCAATTGGCGTTAAGAATCGTGAGTTAATAGGTTTGTCAATTGCAGCAGTTACAAAATGTCGTTATTGTGCATATTTCCATACTGAAATGGCCAGATTAAATGGAGCAACAGATCAGGAAATTGAGGAAGCCATTCATTTTGCAAAAGCATCAGCAGGTTGGAGTGCTTATGTTAATGGAATGCAGTTGGATTTTAATGATTTTAAAAAGGAAATTGATCATGCTTGTGATCATGTCCGCGATTTGCATTTACAGCATTAATGCAATAATTAATTTGGAGTAATTAATTATTGATTGTGAAAATAAAAGAAGGAGATCTTATTAATAGATTTCCTTCTTTTTGTTTATTATACTTATCTTTATTAAGACTAATAATAAACAATAAGAACAACAATGAGAGTTTTTTTTACTAATGATTCATCGGATAAGCTGGAATATACACCTCTGGAATTGGCACAGGAAATGGAGAAAAGGCAGGATCTTCTGATGCTTGATGTGCGTGAGCATACAGAGATACAAATTTGTCATTTGAAAGATGCAATGCACGTTCCTATGGGACAAATTCCTAATAGGCTGGAAGATTTGCCTAAGAATAAGGATTTGGTTGTATTTTGTCACATGGGCGTGCGCAGTAAGCAGGTGATAAATTATTTGCGAAAAAATGGGTTTTCCCGTGTATTTAATTTAAAAGGAGGTATTGATCGTTGGTCGGTTGAGGTGGATCCAAAGATTCAGAGATATCGGTAGAATAATCCTCATTCAACAACAAAACTTACCTTTCCATACCTTCTTCCATTAATCTGAATCTCAATTTCATGTTGTCCCAAATAGTATTTTCTTGTAGTAATTGGTTTAAAAGAGATTTTTTTCTTGAAACAAATACTTCCATTGGCAGGGATTGATTTTTTTGAAAGCTTAAAAACTTTTGGAGCTGTCCTGCCATTTGCTTTCATGTAATGAACTATAAAATCAATCATCAAATTTTGCTTGTTGGCAGATGAGGATTGTATCTCGAAAGAGAATTCAATTTCATTGCCTAATTGACATGTTGGGGTGTTGACACTTAGATTATTTACTGCAATTTGCACATTCTGCGGAAATCCTAAAAGCTCCAATGCTTTTGGATGGCCTTGTTTAAGCAAAGTTCGGGAGGCGTGACCAATAATCCATTGCGTGCCTTTGTTGTTAGTTCTGTTCCAGCGGTTTAGGGTTTTAATAACTAAATCAGGATGATCTTTTGCAATGTCATTCAAATTATTGGCAACGGATCTACGCACATAGAGTTCTTCATCTTCTTTTAATTTTTCTAATAATTTCAGTACCGGTGATGGATCTTTCTGGAATTCTTTGAGAGGTGATGCCCAAGGCAATTTAGGCCGGCTTCCTTCCGAAACTAATCTGCGGACATGCGCGTTTTCATCTGTTGTCCAAAGATGAAGGTATTCTAATGTTTCTTCGGGATATTTCCTAATGAATGGGCGTATGGCAAATTCTGAAGTGAATATTTTTGTTATTTCCTTTAAGGCTTTCATCGAAAGATGAAAATCTTCCTTTTGCAATCCAAATTGAGACACATAAGAAGCAATAGGCATATAGTAGAAGCCTTCAATTTCTTTTTTGTCAGTTGTATTATTTTCTTCGGCAATTGAGTTTATTAAAATTGCCAGAGCTTTTGGGTATGATGCAGGAAGATGATTGAATAATTCGGTACAAATTAGTTGAGAACGCTCAGATAAGCTAAGAGGTTTAAGCTTAGATATGATGGCATTGACGAATGAAGAGGTGTTGAATTCCCCCCAGGATTTGACAATATTGGAAGCCATATTGCCGACTAATTGATTGTTATATACATCTTTAAATAGAAATCCTTTTTCCATAAAGTATTGGCTGATTATGAGTTATTTTGAGCAGAATAAATTAATCATTATTGTGAACTAAGCAAAATAAAAGAAAGGCTGGATGAGAGCATCCAACCTTTCCTGGTTTTAGGGTGTTTTATGATTGCTAGATCGTTTTTACAATTATAACAGAGTAGTCTATATTTAAAACTTTAACAAATGAATCTTTGGCAATTATTTCTCCGAATTGGGATTTGGCTTTCCATGTCGATCCGGAAAGAACTACTCTCCCTGTTTTTTTTCGGTCGTTAATTTCTTCCATAACAATAGCTTCTTTACCAATCAAATTTTTGTGGTCGTTATTGGGTTGGTATCTTTTACTTATGGAGTGTTTTGTAATGTATGGTTTAAGAAGGAGTAAACAGATTGCAGAGCATGTAATAAGTACAAGCAATTGTTCTGGGATAAGAAATCCCAAATAGGCAACTATTCCTGTCATTAAGGAGGCTATTCCATAACATACAGAAATAAAGTTTGATATAAAGATCTCAATTACAAAAAGACCTACTGCCAGTAATAACCAAATATGCCAAAGTTCTAATTCCATTTTATAACTTTTTAAGATGAAAGTAAATTTACATTGAGAATATGTTAATAACAAGTGTCAAATGTGCCAAGTTTGTCAATTTCACACCTGAATTGTTTTGTTAAATCGGTAAGATGCTTTATAACAGGAGGTTTGAGGTTTTTTCAGAAGAGGAATACAGGTAGTTGGTTTTGTTGTTATTGAAAATGGTTCTAAATAATTTTAATAAAATGAACTTTTTAATTAGGTTTGCGCTCTTATTAAAGAGTTGAAGGTCTTAAAATACATTGTAAAGCACATAAGCATGAACCCATACCTGACATCAGAGCACAAAATAATTCGCGAAAAAGTAAAGGCATTTGCCCAAAAAGAGGTAAAACCTGTGGCTTTCGAATTGGATGAAAAAGAAAAATTTAGTCTCCAACTTACTAAAAGAATGGGTGAGCTGGGCTTATTCGGTATATATTTGCCTAAAGAGTATGGTGGACAAGGGAAAGATTATCTTTCATTATTGATAGCTGTTGAAGAACTTGCCAAGGTGGATGCTTCTCAGGCATCTACTTTGGCGGCTCATAATTCTTTGGGAATTGGTCCCATTTATTATTTTGGAACTGAGGAGCAAAAACAGAAATATCTTCCAAAATTGACAAGTGGTGAAAATATTTGGGCTTTTGGATTGACAGAAGACAATGCGGGTTCTGATTCCCGGGGAACGGAGTCAATAGGAATTTTGAAAGATGAGAATTGGGTGATAAATGGAAGCAAGAGATTCATTTCAAACGCATCTTCCGATTTGTCCTTAGGAGTAACTTTGCAGGTTGTAACAGCTAATAATAATGGAAAAAAAGAATTATCTGCTATATTAGTAGAGCAAAGTGCAAAAGGGTTTCATGCTGAGCCTGTAAAAGGGAAAATGATGTGGCGGGCTTCGGATACAGCTCAGTTGACTTTCGGTAATTGCAAAGTTCCGAAAGAAAATTTGTTGGGAAATTTAGGGGATGGAGCCAAAATAATGTTACAAACACTGGATTCCGGTCGGCTAACGATTGCCGCAATGGGACTGGGCTTGGCTCAGGGAGCTTATGAGTTGGCTTTATCTTATTCGAAAAAAAGGGAGCAGTTTGGCAAACCGATTTCGAAATTTCAAGCCATTGGATTTAAATTAGCCGATATGGCTATGAAAATTGAAGCGGCCAGACATCTATTGTATCATGCATGCTGGTTGAAGGATAACGGTCATTCGTTTGGGAAAGAAGCAGCCATGGCGAAATTGTTTTGCTCTGAAGTGGCACAGGAAGTTGCAAATGAAGCCGTTCAGATTCATGGTGCGCACGGATTAATTAAGAATTCGGAAGTGGAGCGTTTTTACCGCGATCAGCGAATACTGCAAATAGGCGAAGGAACATCAGAAATTCTTAGATTGGTGATTTCAAGACATATTGGTTGTTAATTTGTAATTATGACAGACAGAAAAAAAGATCACATTGAATTGGCTTTTCGTTCTCAAATGAAGGACGCTTTGATTGATGAACGTTTTTATTACGAGCCTATGCTTAGTTCTCATCCTAAGGCTGATGATACAACGTTTACTTTCTTGGGGAAGGATATGCAAACTCCAATATGGGTTTCCAGCATGACAGGCGGAACAGAATTGGCAGGAAAGATCAATCGAAATTTGGCGCGCGCCTGTGCGGAATTTGGTATGGGAATGGGGCTGGGTTCATGTCGGTCTCTTTTGGATAGCGATGAATATTTTTCCGATTTTGATGTGCGTTCAATCATTGGTGATGATTTGCCTTTGTACGCAAATTTAGGAATCTGTCAGCTCGAAGAATTAATTCAGAAGAAAAAAATCAGTAAGATCATAAGATTGGTTGGTCGTTTGCGTGCTGATGGATTGATTATTCACATCAACCCAATGCAGGAATGGTTGCAGCCAGAAGGCGATCGAATCAATCAATCGCCGATAGACAGTCTTGAATACTTGCTGGATGAGGTTGATTTTCCAATTATTGTAAAAGAAGTTGGCCAGGGAATGGGACCTGAAAGTTTACGGGCTTTATTGCATCTCCCACTTCAGGCAATTGAATTTGCTGCATTCGGAGGAACCAATTTTGCGAAAATAGAGTTGTTGCGTCATTCTGATTCTCAAATTAAATTGTTCGAGCCTCTCGCTCAAATTGGGCATTCGGCTAATCAAATGACGGATTGGGTGAATGAAATTGTTGCCAGTGATGATCAGGTAAAGTGTAAGGAAATCATTATTTCAGGAGGGATTCAAAATTTTCTGGATGGCTACTATTTAATAGAGAAATCTACACTTCCTGCAATTTATGGTCAGGCATCTTCACTTTTGAAGTATGCAAAAGAATCATACGAAGAGTTAAGAGCATATTTAGAATCACAAAGGAAAGGATTACAACTTTCAAAGAGTTTCTTACGTGTTCGAAAATAATAGTTTTACCTAAAAAACCTTCTGTTTTTTGGGACAACTACTTAAAAAATGTAATTTAGGACTTCAAAGTATTTTATTATTTTGTTGGTTGATTCAAAATCAGCGAAAGAATTAAGATGAAAGATATGAAGCGGAAAGCAATCATTTCAGGATTTTCCAAACTATCTCGTGAAGAGAAGATGGAGAAAATGGGCGAGTTAACTGGCAGTGCAGAGCGAATTAAATCGCAGCTGGATAGTTTTCGCCTCCAAAATAAGGAACAACAGGATTTGCTGGATGAGATTAGTGAGAACACTCTTTCTAATTTTTATCTTCCTTTTGGCGTTGCGCCCAATTTCCTGATCAATAATCAATTGTATCACATTCCGATGGTGATTGAGGAAAGTTCTGTGATTGCTGCAGCATCGAGGTCGGCTAAATTTTGGGCAAGTCATGGCGGATTTACTGCTCGTGTCGTTTCTGTTGTGAAATCGGGACAGGTTCATTTTATTTGGAAGGGTGATTCGAACAAACTGAATGACTTATTGCCTGAATTAAAATTTGATTTGTATCGGGCAACCAAAGAATTAACCGGAAACATGCGCCAAAGAGGTGGTGGAATTCAAAGTATTCAGCTGGTGAATCTTTCTGGTGAAATGGAAAATTATTATCAACTGCATGTGACTTTTGATACTGCAGATTCGATGGGAGCTAATTTTATTAATTCCTGTTTGGAGAAAATGGCTCATCAAATGAAACGATTCTTTAAACATTACGAAGGGCTTTCGGATGTAGAACGGGAATGTGAAGTAATCATGTCTATTCTTTCCAATTATACACCGGATTGTCTTGTTGAGTGTTCTGTGGAATGCAGTCTTGATGAGTTGGATGAAATTCATCCGGGGCTTAGTGGAAAAGAATTTGCGCATAAATTTCAGAAAGCTTCTAGAATAGCAGAATTGGATGTATATCGCGCAACGACGCATAATAAAGGAATTTTTAATGGAATTGATGCTGTTGCTTTAGCTACAGGTAACGATTTTCGGGCTATCGAGGCAAACGGACACGTTTACGCATCAAAAACAGGGAAATATAAAAGTCTGACGCAGGCCAGCGTATCTCATAACCGATTCCGGTATCAGTTAACCATGCCTTTGTCGTTAGGAACTGTTGGCGGCTTAACAAGCTTGCATCCTTTGGCAAAATTTGGTTTGGAATTGCTGGGGAAACCATCGGCGAAGGAATTAATGATGATTACTGCTGCCGCCGGATTGGCTAATAATTTTGGTGCTTTGCGATCTTTAGTCACAACGGGAATTCAGCAAGGACATATGAAAATGCATTTATCGAATTTGCTAAATGCTTTAAAAGCAGATTATGAAGAAAAGAAACAGGCCTTGGAATATTTTGCTCACAAGACTGTTTCTTATAGTGAAGTGGAAGCATTTATTAAATCACTAAGAACTAAGCTGCAATAGAATTTGAAGCCTCTATATAAATATTATTCGAACGCTAAATTTTTGCTTACAGGCGAATATCTTGTACTGCACGGAGCTTTGGCTCTTGCAATTCCCTTGAAATATGGGCAGGTTCTGGAAGTTTTTGAATCTGAGGAATCGGATTTGGAATGGCTGGCCTACGAAAAAGGGAAATTATGGCTCCAATTTTCAATCTCAAATCAGGACATTACAAATCAAACCGTTGAAGGAGAAACAGAAAAAGATTTTGTGTGCTTTCTTTTGAATAGAGCCAAAAGTTTAAATCCTTCTTTTTTGAATAGCTGCAATTTTAAAATACGAACAGAATTCGATTTTGATCGAAACTGGGGTTTGGGCAGCAGTTCAACCTTAATAAATAATGTTGCTCAATGGGCCGATGTGAATCCATACAATTTGCATTCCTTGGTTTCAAACGGATCTGGTTTTGATATTGCATGCGCAAATTATTGTAAGCCAATTTTGTTTCGAAGGGATGGTGCTCATCCGTTAATATATCCTGTGGATTTTCCGGAAAGATTTGTGACTCAGCTGCACTTTGTTTTTTTGGGTAAAAAGCAAAAGAGTGCTGATTCTGTTAATAGTTTTCTTAATGAACGTAAGTGTACTGAGGAAGAATTGGATAGAATCACTCAATTCAGCAAGGATATTCTTTCTTCTAAAAACTCAAAGGAATTCGATCATGTGATTAAAATGCACGAGTTTTTGGTGTCTGAATTATTAGGGCAGGAATGTGTGAAAGAAAAATTATTTCCTGATTTCAAGGGTTCTGTTAAATCACTTGGAGCCTGGGGAGGAGATTTTGTTATGGTAAGAAGTGATTTGACTAAGAAAGAAATACAATCCTATTTTTACAGAGCGGGATTTACAAGTATCTTTTCCTGGAAAGAAATGATACTGGGAACAAATTAATTTACGGCTACGCGATGGCAGATTATAAGAATTCAGGATCGATTGGCTGGGAAAGCCCTTCAAATATTGCATTAATTAAATATTGGGGAAAGAAAGGAAATCAATTGCCTTGTAATCCTTCTATAAGTATGAGTTTAAAAAACTCGCTTACCCGAACTGTACTTTCTTATGAACCAAAAGGTAATGGGGATCAATTGAGTTTTTTGTTTGAGGGTAAAAGACAAGTTTCATTTGAGCAGCGAATAACAAAATTCATCGAAAACTTATCAGATCATTTTAAATTCCTTACCGATTATCAATTATCCGTTTCCTCAGAAAATACATTTCCACATTCAACAGGAATTGCAAGCTCTGCTTCGGCTATGAGTTCTCTTGCTCTTTGTTTGTGCAGTATGCAAGAGGAAATTTCAGGAGTAGAAATGGCTGAGGATGAGTTTTACCGAAAAGCTGGTTTTATTGCCCGATTAGGATCCGGAAGTGCTTCACGATCGGTTTATGGAGGTTTCGCAGCTTGGGGGGAAAGCAATTCGTTTTCTAAATCTTCCGATGAATATGCTGTTCCTTTTTCGAAATACACACATCCGGTTTTTCAGGATTTTCAGGATGCTATTCTTTTGGTGAGTTCCAAAAAGAAAGAAGTTTCCAGTTCTGCCGGGCATCAGTTAATGGAAAATCACCCCTATGCATCAGCCCGTTTTACTCAGGCAAATAAACATTTTGAAAGAATGTTAGGTGTACTGAGATCCGGCGATTTGGAAGAGTTTATTGAAATCATGGAAAATGAGGCATTGAGTTTACACGGATTAATGATGAATTCGACTCCTTCGTTTACTTTGTTGAAACCAAATACTCTGGAATTAATTGAGAGAATAAGATCCTATCGTTTAAGTAGTAATGTTCCTGTTGGGTTTACTTTGGATGCAGGACCAAATATACATCTGCTGTATCCTAAATCAGAAAAGGAAAGAGTAGTTCCTTTTATCGATTCTGAATTATCTCAGTTTCTTGAAAATGGAAAGTATATTGTTGATGAAAAGGGGGAAGGACCACAAAAAATAAAAATGTAGAGAGCTGTGAGAATACATCCTGACTTATTTTACGCGAAAATATTACTCTTTGGTGAGTACAGTGTTTTACTAAACTCGATGGGGTTAAGTATTCCTTATACCCATTTTAATGGAGAGCTAAATTTTATTGGTGATGATAAATATACCGATCGGAATTTTGCCAAACGATCCAATAGGGAATTGTTCAAATTTTTAAATTATCTGATTGATAATTCGGATAAATATGATTCTTTACTTGATTTGAGAACCTTTGAAAATGATATTAATAAAGGTTTGTATTTCGAATCGAGTATTCCGGAGAGCTACGGCTTGGGAAGTTCAGGAGCACTGTGTGCTTCTGTTTATAAGAAATATGGAATCAATCCGATTGGGAACAGTAAGAAGTTAAAAAATGGTGAAATTATTCAATTGAAGAATATTTTGGCTCAGTTGGAATCAGGTTTTCATGGTAAAAGTTCTGGTTTGGATCCTTTGAATTCTTATCTGAAAGTTCCTTTGTTAATTTACAATCAGAATGAAATTGAACAGGTAAGTTTGCCGGGGAAAAAATTTGGTGAAGACAGTGCGATCTTTTTAATTAATTCTCAGAAATCGGGAAATACAGAACCATTGGTTCGTTCATTTTTGAAGAATTGCGAGAACAAAGAGTTTCTTGCTTTAATGGAGCAGGAGTTAATTCCAATGAATGATCAGTGTATTCAGCAATTGGTGAATGGAAATGCAGATTCTTTTTTTACAGAGTTGGGTCAATTGTCAAAATTTCAATTGACTAATTTTAAGTCGATGATTCCAGAGAATTTCCTTGATTTATGGGCTGAAGGATTAAACTCGCAAAAATTTTGGCTGAAATTATGTGGATCCGGCGGTGGAGGCTATTTATTGGGTTTTACCAGAAATTATTCCACAACAAAAGGTCTTTTACTTGAAAAGGGATACGATATTGTGACAGTGTATGAGAATGAAAAATAGATTTCTGTTAAAGTTTGAAATGCATTAAAACGCTAATTCAACTTAAAAACTAGTTGCTGCAAATATTTATCGGGATGCTATAAGTTACCTGAGTTCCAGATTGATTTGGGTCGTTATTCTTTAAATCAGCAATTTCAAAGTTCATTTTTTTAGCTGATTTAAAATTATAAATTTTAACACGGTCAAGAGCTATAGATGTCGCTATGGATTTTTACTTTTAATATCATTACACCAAAATAATTACTTTTTTTAAATTAAAATACATATTTTTGATGATGTTTAACTAATAAATAATGAGAATGAAGAATTTTGAAGAATTATCAATGGAAGAATTAAGTGAAGTAAAAGGTGGGGAAATGAGAGAAGGTGGAAGAACTGTTGGTGCAGGACAAATTACTGAAATCATTGAGTAATTAGAATGAAATGAAAAAAAAGCCTGATCATTTGATCAGGCTTTTTTTTGTGCAAAATGTTTCACTTTGAAATATCTTAGTGGTTAACAATACCATTTCGCTCCGCCGAACCACAAAGCTACAAACACTTAAGACCTTTTTAGGTATTCTAGTAAGGCTTGTTTTTTTATTTGTAGAAACCGTATTAATTCTGAATACTTAAAGGGATTGTGTAACAAACTTGAGTACCGTGAGAATTTTGATCAAGATGGTTAAGATCTATTATTTCGAAATGCATTTTTTTAGATGATTTAAAATTGTAAATCTTAACACGGTCAAGAGCTATTGACGTAGCGATGGATTTATGATTTTTATCCTGTCTGTTCCTTTTGGCTTCGTCAATACCAATTCCATTGTCTTTAATTTGAAACCGAAGCAAATCCAAATTCTTGTTTAGTGATATCTTCACTTGTATCTGAGCATTAGGATTGGTTCTCAACATACCATGAATTAAGGCATTTTCTACAAATGGCTGAGCCAGCATTGGTGGAACAAGTACCTGATCCTGATCAATATTTTTATCAATTTCAAATTCATAGTTTATTTCATTTTCAAACCGTAGTTTTTGCAAACCAATATAATCTTTTAAAGTTTCGAGTTCTGTTCTGAGTGATACAAATTCTTCTCTGGAGTTTTCCAGTATCCCTCTTACCAAACTTGCTAATCGGGAAAGGTAATTATTGGCCTCTTCATTCTTTTTATCGAGTATAAAACTCTGAATTGCTGTTAATGAATTGAATAAAAAATGAGGATTCATTTGAGTTAACAGAACTTTTTGGCGCAAATCCATAATTTTATGATCTGCCCGTAATCGGTTAATTCGCAGGGAGACCACAATGGCAACAGCACCCAATATCAGCACAATCATTAGAATAATGATCCATGCATTTTTCTTGCCTAATTCAAGGTTCTGAATTTGACTTTTCTGCTGCAATAATTCCAGCTCTTTTTGATTTTTTTCGATTTCATATGCTGTTGAAAGTTCAGCAAAACGATTTGTTGTTTGAATATCGTTCAGAGAGTCAGATATCTGAATCATTTCATTCTGATGAAGATAGGCTTTCTTGTAATTTCCGGTTTTTCGATAGACTGTAGTTAAGGATTCGAGTATCTCCGCTCTCCATTTGAGCATACTATTCGTTACTGCAATTTTATCTGCTTCAAGTAGGTACTTTTCTGCTAATGTGTACTTTTTCTGGTCAATTGAAATTCTGGCAAGTTCTAGTTTAGCACTAACCATTCCGTCTTTATCTCCTATTTTTATTCTAATATTTTCTGCTCTTTGTACATAAATAATGGCAGAATCCAGCTTGGCTTGTGAATGAAGTAAGAAGCCGATGTTAAAAAGCAATTTTGATTCAAATAAAATATTCCCAATTTTCGAATTCTCGTGTAAAGATTTGTTGTAGTAACCGAGACTTGTTGCGAATTCTTTCCTGGTCTCAGAGACAGCGCCTAAATTGCAATAGGCATTTGCGATTTCTTTCGTTTTCTTAAATTTCTTAAAATTGCGGAGGGCGTATTGATAATAGGTTTCAGCCTTATTAAATTCATTTGTTTCAAAATATAAATTCCCAAGATTGTTGAAAACACTACCCAGACCTTCTTCATAATTGGCTTCTTTATATATTTTCAGATTATTAAGATAATACTCTAAAGCCTTGTCATATTTACCTTGTTTTCTGTAAAGTAAGCCTATATTACCAAGCACTTTACCGATATCAACCTTTGAGTTGATCGCTTCGAACTGAGGAATTGATTTTTCGTAATAAACGAAAGCTGAATCATATGTGCCGGCATAGTAATGGTTAATCCCTTGTGTTTTATACGATTTTGAAAGTAGATTGGGATCCTGACTTTCCTCTGACAATAATATGGCTTTTTGGCAAACCACTATACTTTGTTCAGAAGATACATTACGCAAATAAGCAGATGAATCCAGATAGTGAAGTATTTGCAGTGTGACTGAATTTTCAGCTTGATGATCAGGACCAACAAATTTATCGGAATAGGCTGAAGAACTAAAACAGATCAATATAAAAATCAGAGTCGTATGCAATAGCTTCATAATTATGAATTTGTAGTGACGGGAATCAATAGTTTAGATTGATTTCATTCTTGTACAAAATAAAGAAATTGTTTCAATAATTTGTACTAAAGATTTATTAATCTTAATCAAAGTCGAATGTATAGAGGGTTAGGAGTAGACTCTTAAATAATTACTTTAAGTTGTAGAGAAGAAAAAAAGCCTGATCTTTCGATCAAGCTTTTCAATATAATGAGATACGTATGTAATTACAAGTTGTAGGTGATTCCAATTCCTGGTAAAAAACCAGTGTTTTTGTAAGCTCCTGTGAAACTACCACTTGGGTCGGTACCGGTGGTTTTCTCACCTTCGATGTACAATAAAGAAGCATCAAGGCTTAATTTATCGGTCAGCATGTAAGAGAAACCTGCTGAGATACCAATTTTATTAGCTCCTGGAGTTTCTGGTGTGTAAAACTTTTTGTTTGTAGGAGTTTCATCATAATAGAAACCGGCACGAATGTCTAATTTTTCATTGGCAGAATACTGTGCTCCAATTCTGTAGGTCTGGGTGTTACTCCAGTTTCGTTTACTTTCAGAGTCGGTTAAAGCGGGAGTATTTGTTTCGAAATCAAAATCCAGAGATTTGTATTTATCCCACTGTACGAAATTTACATCAGCCGAAACTAACCATTTCTCGTCAATTTTGTAAGCTAAACCAATATTAAAACTAGCAGGTAGTGGAAGAGTTGCAGCAACACCTCCGTCTGGGAAAGCAGGAGCTACAGCAGGATTTGCAATAGTGAAATCAACATCACCTTCGCTGTAGTCTAATTCTATATCAACTTGTGAACGATAGGAAAGACCAATATTTAATTTTTCTGTTGGTTGAAGGAAGACACCTAAGTTATATCCATATTTAATAGTGTTCCCTGATAGATTTACATTGTCTGTTGCTCCCCCCGTTGGTAAAGCTTTGTTTAAACTAAATTCACCATAAACAATATTTAGTCCGGCTCCAACACTAATCCAATCAGCAAGTTGGTAGGATACGGTAGGCTGAATATAAATTGCTTTCAATTCAATGTCTTGAATCAAATATTTTCCAGACCATGTTTTACCCCAATCTACCTTATTTCCAAAAGGAGTATAAACACCCAAACCAATTGCAAGTTTTTTATTTACTTTCATCGATCCATACAAATAGAATGGAGTTCCTGTTGGGTTATCTGTTTTTTCTTTCCCTAAAGCGCCTGTGAACTCAGTTTTAATTATGGTTGCAAACCCTCCTACGGAGAAACTATATTTTTGATCTAGTGCAGCTAAAGCTCCTGGATTCCATTGCATACTACTTGCATCAAAATTTAATGCAGTACCCACATGCCCCATACCAGTTTGCTTATTCCCTTGAACGTTAACAGCGTAACCTTCAGCCTTTACATTAACAGCCATAACAATTATCGCAATGGCTAAACATATTTTTCTTATCATAAGTAGATGATTAATTAATTCGTGGGAAATATAATCCAAATTATAGGTATTGCAAGTAAAATATCAAAACACCGAGAGAATAAATCTTGTGTATCCCTTTGAAAATGGCATGTATAGATGTATCTAAATTTATAAGTAAGATGCATGGTTTTGCTTCTTGTATTAGTTTTTATTAAATTATTAATACTTTTAGCCTGAATAATAATTCCTTATTCAATTATATGAGCGTTAAGCTGAATAAAAAAAACGGAGGAGATTTTGTTTATCAAAGTTTTAAGGAAGGCTACAAAAGCGTTACGCCCTCTTTAATTAACCGTTCGTTTGAATGGAACGACAAACAAATAAATATACTTTTAGAGTCTGCCATGCTTGAATTGGGGGAGCTAAATGCCTATTCTAAATTTTTCCCCGGAATCGATAATCATATTCCTTTATTTATAGCTCAGGAAGTTATTGCATCAAATTTAATTGAGGGAAATAAAAGTGACCTGTATCAAGCTTTCGTTCCTGATGTTTCTCAATCGTTTAAAAGTCAGTATGCACAAAAAGAGATAGCAAATCATATTAAGGCGATACATTGGGGAGTAAATGAACTGCAAAAGTTTCCATTGTCAGTTCGTTTGGTGAAAGAGGCGCATAAAATCCTGTGTTCCGATCTTCCTTCCAAAGAAGAATTTGGGGGAAAGTTAAGATCGTTTTTTCATGCTCATGAAAATCCTTTTGAAGAGGAGTCGAATTATTCGCCACCCAATAAACATGAATTGAAAATATTAATTAATGATGGTAAAAAATTCTGGAGAAATGACGATTTGGAATTACCACAACTCATTAAAATGGCTATTTCTTTGTATCAATTTGAAAATATTCTGCCTTTTTTGGATGGAAATGGAAGAACTGCCCGTATTTTAATTTTGTTTGAGATTATAAGCTTAAAATTTGTGGCCCGTCCAATTTTCTGTCTATCCATTTTCTTTGAAAAGAATCGTTTGGAATATTACCACCGTTTGAATCTAATACGTTCAAAAAATGATATTGAGCAATGGATTAAATTTGTACTTACCGGAGTAAAGGAAACAGCTTTGCATAGTAAGAATCTTCTGGGAAATGTTGAAGGTCTTACTAAGTATTACGAGTCAATTATTGAAGAAAAAATGAGTAAAAAAAGAAAGCAATCTGCTAAACAGTTGCTTTCAGAGTTTTATTCGAACCCATTTATGTCTGTTAGTGATGTGAAGGAAAAATTGCAATTGAGTTTTCAATCGGCAAACTTACTGGTAAAAGAGTTTGAAACACATAACATTCTTAAAGAGTATGCCGGTGCCCGCAGAAACAGGGTTTTCTATTTGTGGGAATATCTAAATTTGTTTGAGTTGTAGTAAATATAGATGATATAAAAAAAAGCTTGATTCAAATGTGAATCAAGCTCTTTTTATGTTTGTGAAGCTCCTATTTACCTAAAACTTCTTTCATTTTCTTACCAATATCCGCAGGAGATTTCACAACATGAATTCCGGCGGCAGCCAAGGCTTTCATTTTTTCATCAGCAGTTCCTTTGCCACCGGCAATAATAGCGCCGGCATGACCCATTCGTTTGCCTGGAGGCGCAGTTTGACCTGCGATAAATGCAACAACCGGCTTGTCTACATGTTTTGCGATGTAAGCAGCAGCATCTTCTTCATCCGATCCGCCAATTTCGCCAATTAAAACAATGGCTTCGGTTTTAGGATCTTCATTTAAAAGCTTTACTGCATCAATGTGCTTGGTTCCTATAATTGGATCGCCGCCAATACCAATAGCTGTTGATTGACCCAATCCGGCTTCGCACAACTGATGAACTGCTTCGTAGGTTAACGTTCCTGAACGGGAAATAATACCAATTGTACCTGGTTTGTGAATAAATCCCGGCATGATTCCGATTTTAGCTTCACCCGGTGTGATAACTCCCGGACAGTTGGGGCCAATCAATGTTGTTTTTGGGTATTTTTTAAGATACTCATGAACTTTTAGCATATCCATGGTAGGAATGCCTTCGGTAATACAAACAACTAAAGAAACCCCTGCTTCTGCAGCCTCCATAATTGCATCGGCTGCAAATGGTGGCGGAACAAAAATTACAGATGCATTTGCACCGGTTTTTGCTACAGCACCTCTCATGGTGTTGTGAATCGGAATTTTATCCATGAAGAGCTGACCGCCTTTGCCAGGAGTAACACCGGCAACTACATTTGTTCCGTATTCTATCATTTGCTGGGTATGGAAAGCCCCTTCGGAACCAGTGATTCCCTGAACCACCAGTTTAGTATTTTTATTAACTAATACACTCATTATGCTTCAATTGTTTTAAGGGTGGCTACTACTTTTTCGGCCGCATCTTTCAATTCTGTGGCTGCAATAATATTCATTCCTGATTCTTCCAAAAGCTTTTTACCTTCTTCAGCATTGGTTCCCTGCAGGCGAACCACAATTGGCACTTTCGTATCGATATTTTTAATGGCTTCAATAACTCCTTTTGCAACGCGGTCACAACGAACAATTCCACCAAAAATATTTATCAGAACCGCTTTAACGCTGCCATCCGAAAGAATTATTCTAAAACCTTTCTCAACAGTTTCAGCCGAAGCCCCTCCTCCAACATCAAGAAAGTTAGCCGGTTCACCACCTGTTAGTTTGATAATATCCATGGTTCCCATTGCCAGTCCTGCGCCGTTTACCATACATCCAATATTTCCATCCAGTTTAATGTAATTTAAGCCTGATCTGCCTGCTTCTATTTCCAAAGGCTCCTCTTCATCTAAATCGCGAAGAGCAGTAATGTCTTTATGACGATACAATGCATTATCATCAAAATTAGCTTTTGCATCCAAGGCAATTACATAACCTTCTTTGGTTACTACCAATGGGTTGATTTCAAAAATTGAAGCATCAGTACCTACATATGCGTTGTAAAGAGCCATCAGGAATTTAACCCCATTTTTAAAAGCATCTCCGGTTAAGCCGAGAGAAAATGCCATTTGTCTGGCTTGAAATGCTTGTAAACCGACAGCGGTATCAACGGCAACTTTTACAATTTTCTCAGGAGTTTCTTCTGCAACTTTTTCGATTTCCATTCCCCCTTCGGTTGATACCATAAAGGTAACTTTTGAGGTCGCACGATCCATTACAATTCCGGCATACAACTCACGATCAATATTCGAAGCGGCTTCTATTAAAACTTTCTTCACCAAATTTCCTTCCGGACCAGTTTGGTGAGTTATTAGAGTCATCCCCAAAATATCGTTTGCGTAACGAGTTACATCCTGAGCGGTAGGTGCAAATTTAACACCTCCGCCTTTTCCTCTTCCACCTGCGTGGATTTGGGCTTTTACAACTACGGGCAGACCAATTTCGGCAGCTGCTTTTTCAGCTTCCTGAACCGAAAAAGCAATCTTGCTTTCGGGAACAGGTACACCAAACGACCGTAAAATTTCCTTTGCTTGATATTCGTGAATCTTCATTATTACTAATTTTTTGTTAGGCTTGGAAAAGACCTGCTATTGATCTGTGTTTATTGTTTTAATTGGTTTTGAACAAGTAAGCAAGTCGGTAGCTATTAATTATAAATGGTTAATTTTTTGACGAACCTAAATATATAAATATCTGCATGAAATAAAAAGTACATTTACTGTAAATTTAAAAGAGTTTTGAATCTTTTTGTTTTCTGAATTTTTGAAGTACCGGGAATGGTTGAAAATTAGCTAAACTAAGTTGAGAACAGAAAAACATGTAAAAACTTCCATTTATCGAATAAAATGAAGATTCTCCCGATAAAATGAGGGAAGAGACTCTCATATTTAGTAATTTCAAACTCAAAGCAAAAAATCCAGAGATGTGGCCAATGATGGTAAATATTTTATTAGGTTAATTATTTGTTTTAATTTTAATCAGAAATTTAAAAGCACAGAAAAATGAGCACATATTATAACAAGGTAAAAGATTACCTGTTGAATTTAGAATTCAATATTATTAAAGAAGATAAGACAGAAGAGCTGTTTGTGGTTGAAAATCCGGAAGGTGGAATTGCAAATCTGATTGTTGATTGTGAAGACCCGATTTTGGTTGTTGAAGGTGTATTGTTTGAGCTGACAGATGATAACCCCGAAATTTATAAGGCTTTACTGAAAAAGAACAGAGAAATTATTCATGGTGCATTTGTTCTCGACGGGTCAGGAAAAAAAGTTCTTTTTAGAGATACTCTTCAGTTAGAGAATTTAGATCAGAATGAATTAGAGGCAACACTTAACTCATTGGAAATGTTATTAAGTGAGTACTCAGAAGAGATTATTTCATATTCAAAATTGTAACCTAATAAATCAATATACAAATGGGAGTTTTTAGTAGATTATTCAATGTGGGTAAAGCAGAAGCCCATGCCGCTATAGATAAATTAGAAGATCCAATTAAGATGACCGAACAGGGAATCAGAGATCTGAAAAATGACTTGGATAAGAGTTTACAGGCTTTAGCAGAGGTTAAGGCAATGGCAATTCGCAGCAAGAGAGAATTAAATGAGCAAAAATCAGTAGCTAAAAATTACGAGCAAAAAGCAATATTATTATTGCAAAAGGCCGAAAGAGGTGAGCTTGAAATGTCGGAAGCAGAACGTTTGGCAACCGAAGCTTTAGCGAAAAAAGAAGATGCTGTTTCTACGGTAGCAAGATCTCAGGAAGAAGTTGTTAAATTTGATGCCAGCATTAGTCAGTTGGATACGAATGTGAAGAAGTTAAAATCGACCATTACGCGTTATGAGAATGAGTTGAAGACTTTAAAAGCCCGTGCCCGCGTCAGTCAGGCTACTCAAAAAATTAACAAGCAGCTTTCCGGAATTGATAGTTCGGGAACAGTCGGAATGTTGGAGAAAATGAAAGATAAAGTGGCGCAGCAAGAGGCAATGGCCGAAGCATACGGTGACATAGCTTTTGAGAACCGTAGTTTGGATGATGAAATTGATGCAACTTTAAACGAAAGTAATGTGAAAGCATCCAATGCGTTGGAAGAGTTGAAAGCGAAAATGAAGAATAAAGAATAGCTGTTTTTACAAATTTGAACGAAATTAAAAATGGGATTTACCGATTTTTTTAAAAGGAAACAGCCGAAATATGACACTACCAATATCCGGGTTACCGATCTGGATGTTGGTTTTGTTTTTGAATATGATCTGTCGAGCTGGGAAGTGCAGGCGAGTTATGAGTATGATTGGGGCGATAATTATTTCTCTAAAGAATATAAAATTAATAATGGCAGTAAAACACTTTTCCTTTCTGTAGAAGATGATGATGAAATAAGCCTGTCGGTTTGCGATAAGATTAAAGTTCGTGAATTGGGTGAGAAGGTACTTGCAGATTTATTATCAGATCAGAAACCTCCAACGACCTTAACCTACAAGGATAAGAAATATTTCCTTGATCAGGAATCACCGGGTTACTTTAATGATAAAGCCCGTGGAGAGGATTGGGTGGAATTTATTTCATGGGATTTTGTTGATGAATCCGGAGAATATATTGTTACCATTGAGCAATGGGACGAAAAAGAATTCGAAGCTTCGGCTGGTAAGGCAATTAAGGAATTCGAAATATCTAATATTTTACCTAAATAAGTTAGTAAGAGTTATTAATGAAAAGCATCTGACTTTCATCGATAACTCTTAACTCGTAATTATAAACTACAATTTATGAACACAGTAACTAAAGTAATCATTGGGATTATTGTAGTGTTTTTTATAGCAAAGACTTGTGGACGATCAGGATCTTCCTCCTCTTCTTCAGTTGCTGAAACATGGCAAAAATCTCCCGTTGATAATTTGATTAAGGAGTTGAATAATGAACAGAACTTCTCGATAATTCTATTCGATATGGATGCTAATGAAGGTTCTGACAATTACCGTCATCAATATCAGGTGATTATTCAGCGTCCGGACACGGTAGTAGAACAAAAAACCACTTGGAAAAATGTGAGTGAGCCGTTCTTTTCTCAGAATTTGAATAATATGGGAATGGAAATTGCGTCTAAAAAAGATGGGGTCGTGACCAAGCAGGCTGTACCTGCAGGATACAATCATTACGTTGGAAATGAGAAATACGGACGATGGGAAAATCGGGGAGGATCTTCTTTCTGGGCGTTCTACGGACAATATGCTTTCATGTCGCACATGTTCAATATGGGATCGTACCGACGTTCTTACTGGGATGATTATCGTGGTGGCGGATATTATGGAAGTTCAAGAGGATATTACGGCCCTCGCGGAAGCAGTCCTGTTTATGGAACAAAATCCTATACCTCTTCCGGTTCGGGAAGCAGCAGTAAGTGGGGAAGCAAACCTTCCACATTTAAGGATAAGGTTCGAAGTAGAGTAAGTCGTTCTTCAAGTTCAAGCAGTGCAAGATCATCAAGCAAAACAACAAGAAGTTCATCAAGATACCGCACAAGTTCAACACGTTCCCGCAGCGGTGGATTTGGAAAATAATTTTTGGTCGGGTAATTAGTACATAGTCTTTAGCCAAGAGGTTATATTTCTATTTACTAACTACTAATTACTAATGTACTAAAACAAGTATTTATGATATCATTATCAGAAATTTCGTTTATTGTTTATGATGCTGTGGTTTATATCATGGCAGCATTTGTCATTTTCCTAATCGGAAAATTTATTTATCAATTGCTTCATCCATCCTTTAAAGTGAAAGAGGAGTTGGTGAAGAAAGATAACTTTGCCTTTGCCATTTCTCATGTTGGATACTATATCGGCTTATTGTTTTCAATAGGAAGTGCAATTGTAGGACCATCAAATGGTTTGGTAAATGATGTGATTGACATTGCCGTTTACGGTTTATTGGCCATTGTGCTTTTGAATATCTCCATATTTTTATCTGATTATTTAATACTTAGAAAATTTTCAGTTCGGAAGGAGATTATTGAGGATCAGAATGCTGGAACCGGCGTTGTAGAAGGAGCAGTTTCGGTAGCATCAGGTTTAATTATTTTTGGAGCAGTTTCGGGCGAGAGCGATGGACTTTTGTTTGGAGTTCTTACGGCCGTTGTTTTTTGGGCATTTGGTCAAATTGCTTTAATTGTAACCACACGTATTTACAATTGGATTACTCCATACAATTTGCACGAGCACATCGAAAAGGATAATGTTGCTGTTGGAATTGGTTTTGCCGGAGCTATCATTGCTATTGGAAATTTAATTCGTTTTGGATTAACAGGAGATTTTGAAGGTTGGTTGCCAAGCTTTGCCGAAGCTGGTTTTGAGCTTATTGTGGGAATTATTCTATTGCCGGTTATGCGTTTAATCACAGATAAGATATTGCTGCCGGGCGAACGGTTAACCGATGAAATTATCAATCAGGAAAAACCCAATGTTGGAGCTGCCCTGATTGAAGCATTTGCTTATATCGGTGGATCCGTTTTAATCACATGGTGCTTGTAGTTAATTACGAATTATAAATGCTGAATTGTGAATTAAAGATCGCGAGTTGGATATTGCCGTTTTTTGCATTCCAACTCATAATTAATAATTCTTAATTCATAATTAAAATGAAGTGTTCAAGAATAAATCAACATTATTAAAAGCGGCAATTTTTGCTACAGGATTTTCAGGTGTGGTGGCGGAGTATATTTTGTCCACTTTGGCTCAGTATTTCTTGGGTAATTCTGTTTTTCACTGGGTGATGATTATCTCACTCATGTTATTCTCAATGGGTTTGGGCAGTCGAATTACTAAGAATTTTGAGACCCGTTTATTGAAACGTTTTCTGATCTTGGAATTTGCGTTATCGTTCATCGTTTCGTTTGCTGCTTTATTGGTTTATACGGCTTCTGCATATACTCAATCCATAGGAATTCTTATTTATAGTCTGGCAATTTGTATTGGATTGTTGATTGGAATGGAAATTCCTTTGGTGATCCGTATTAACGATGATTACGAGAAATTAAGGTTCAATATTTCGAATATTTTAGAGAACGACTATTATGGAAGTCTGCTTGGAGGTATCTTTTTTGCCTTTATCGGATTGCCGGTGTTTGGGTTGATTTATACTCCTTTTATTCTTGGGTTTGTAAATTTCTCTGTCTCGATTGTGGTGTTGATTTTTCTTTGTGATCTTTTGAAATCCTCAGAAAGGAAAGCCTTGATTGTCTTAGGCACATTTGTCATGATTTCGCTGACAACCGGAATTTTTGTTACTGATCCTATCATTAAATATGGCGAGCAGCAAAAATATTCCGACAAGGTGATTTTTACGGAGCAAACTAAATATCAGCGTATTGTAATTACGAAATGGAAGAATGATTACTGGCTGTACCTAAATGGTAACGAGCAGTTATGTACGCGTGATGAATTGATGTATCATGAGCCTTTAGTGCATCCGGCCATGACATTGCATCCAAATCCGGTTAACGTATTGGTATTAGGTGGTGGCGATGGTTGTGCGGTTCGGGAAATTTTAAAATATCCCAAGGTTGAGAAGATCACCTTAGTTGATTTGGATCCGGCCATGACCAAATTGGGAAAGACGAATCCGATCTTGACCGAATTGAACCAAAACTCGCTGAATAATGCAAAGGTTGAGGTATTGAATGATGATGGTTACAAATATTTGCTGTCGAATGATGATTATTACGATGTAATAATTATTGATTTACCAGACCCGAGAGGAGTAGAACTGGGACGTTTGTATTCGCATGAATTTTATAAACTTTGTTACCGTCATTTACGTCCGGGAGGTGTTATTGTAACTCAGGCTGGTAGTCCTTATTTTGCAACGCAGGCATTCACGTGTATTTTAGAGACAATGAAAAGTGCAGGTTTCGAAACAGTTCCAATGCACAATCAGGTGATAACTTTAGGCGAATGGGGATGGAGTTTAGGGGTAAAACAGCCTGCTGATACCAATGTGAAAAAGCAATTGCAAAATCTCGAGTTTCATATACCAACACGTTGGATCAATAAGGAAGCTATGACCTTGATTACATCTTTTGGAAAGGATATTTATCCTTGGGAAAAAGACAGTGTTTATATCAATAGAATTCATGAACCTGTGCTGTATAAGTATTATTTAAAAGGCAATTGGGATCTTTATTAAAATAGGTGTAGTCTTGTAGCATGCTGCAAGATATTTGAACCGATTCATCATCATAAATCAGCGTCTAAAATTAGTGTCGAATGAAGACGAAAACAAAAATATTAGCAGCAAAAATTCACAATCTTCGATTTTGGGTTTCGGAATGTGAACCTAAGGTTTTGCAAGCTCAGTTCCAAGATTATTTGGAGCAGGTTGGCTTTGTGATTTTGAATTTTACAGATCATCATTTTCCGGTTCAGGGATATACTGCTTTTTGGTTGCTGGCTGAATCACACTTAGCTATTCATACTTTTCCGGATAAAGGATGGGCGTATGTTGAGTTGAGTAGTTGTAATCAAAAAAAATCAGAAGATTTCGAAAGTCTGGTAAATGAAGGTGAGCTGAGCGTGAAATGGAACGGTGATGGTGTAGAGATTTGTGTACCTGAATAAGTAGAATCACATGAAGAAAAGGCTAAGTATTTTTATTGCATTTTTAATATACGTAATTGCCATATTGGGAATTAAATATTTTGAGGGGCAATCGCCCGATTCCAATATCAAGACAGTTGGAGATGCTTTTTGGTACGCTATTGTAACTCTTACAACGGTGGGATACGGTGATTTTTATCCGGTAACATTTGCGGGTAAAATTATTGGCTTACTTGTGATTATTGGAAGTTTGGGAATATTGGGATTTGTTATTGGTGAAGTAACTGTTAGATTTAATCAGTATATGGAAAAGAAAAAAAGTGGTTTCTGGGGAAGTGATTTTGATAATCATTACATCATTATTGGCTGGAACGAATTTGGACAAAAAGTAGCCAGTCAAATTATTCTGGCAGGACAAAAGGTAGCTTTTGTAACCAATAATAAAGCTGATCTGGATTTAATTGCTGATGTATATCCTTCTAAAAATACATTTAGTCTTTTTGCTGATTACTCCAATGTTGAAGCTTTAAGCAAAGTGAATGTTGAGTGTTCAAAACGAATATTTGTGAATTTCGATGACGATTCGGAAACTTTGGTTTTTGTGATCAATTTAAAGAAAAGATACCCTGAGGCAAATGTTGTTGTTACTTGTTTAAACCCTAGTTTGAGGGAAACTTTTGTGAATGCAGGTATTGTTCATGTAATTGCACAGAGCGAAGTTGCTTCAAAATTAGTTGCATCTTACTTGTTCGAACCATATGTAGCTACCTATACCGAAGATTTAATTTCTACCAGTGTTGCTGACGAAGATTCGGACATTCAGCAGTATATAATTACAGAAGAATGCTATTTTTCCGGTGAGGAATATATGGATGCTTTCATGAAACTGAAGCTGGATTACAACGCAATTTTGATTGGGATGGTGAAGGAGGGCAGATTAATGAAGAATCCGCCAAAGGGAACAATGATTGCAGCGGGTGATTACCTGATTCTAATCTCAAGCGGACAAAGCAAGAAAAATCTGGAAGATTTCTTTGGTGTGAAGGAGGGTGAATAAAGCTGAATTATTCAGGATTATAACCAACATCATCAGGAAGATTTGGCACTTGGGAAGCCATAACCGCTAACTGGTCGGCACGTTCGTTTCCCGGAATGTTAGCGTGACCTTTGATCCAAACAAATTTCACATTGTGTTTTTTGTAAACTTCCAGGAATCTCATCCATAAATCTGCATTTTTTTTTCCTTTAAAGCGCTTTTGAACCCAACCAAAAACCCACTTTTTCTCTACAGAATCAACCACGTATTTCGAGTCTGAGTAAATCGTAACATCACATCCGGGTGTTTTTAATGCTTCCAGTCCAACAATAACAGCCATCAGTTCCATTCTGTTGTTTGTGGTAAGTTTAAATCCCTGATTTAAATCTTTTCGATGCTTTCCCGAAATTAAAACTACACCATATCCACCCGGTCCGGGGTTTCCACTTGCAGCTCCATCAGTATACATGGTTATTTTAGTCGACATATTATTGGTTTGCGGTTTTCAAATCAAAAGTAAGAAAAAATGAGATGCAGAAAGGATGTATAAGAAAATTGGCTGCGGAATTTGTTCCTGATTTTTTCAAGTTGTAAGCAACTCAAATTATTTTGTAAATGGTGTAAGATGATTTTGGATAAGGAAAAGAGATTTCAGGTACCGGTACAAATCAATTGGTGTATGCTTACTTACTATTTTCGCTCTGCTTACTGCAACTTTTTGCATTGCTTACCGCAACTTTTTGCGGTAGTGTTCGCAATTTATTGCGATAAGCAGGCAAGAACTGACTATAAATTTGGATATTTTAATTTCTCCTTTGTACCCTTTAAAATCATTAAAAAAAGGATGTCCGAAAATTCGAACATCCTTGTTAATCTATTTTGATATGATTTTAAAATTATCATGTAAGTCAATCTAATTACTCACATTTAAAATTTCAGTACTATTTATTTCACAATAGTCATTTCGTCAATTAGATTTTGAGCACCGGCAAACTTATCAATAATGAAAAGTGTGTAACGAATGTCAAGATTGATACATCTTTGCAGATTTTCTTCAAAATCGATATCACCTGACATGGCCTCAGAGTTGCCGTCAAAAGCAGTTCCTATTAACTCACCGTTTCCGTTAATTACAGGAGAGCCTGAGTTACCTCCGGTAATGTCACTGTTGGTTAAGAAACAAACAGGTAAGTTGCCGTTTTTATCGGCATACTGACCAAAGTCTTTTTTATTGTACAGCTCTTTTAGTTTAGCAGGAACAACAAACTCATCATTTGCAGGATCTTCTTTTTCCATTACTCCTTTAAGAGTTGTGAAATGTTTATAGTAAACACCATCTTTTGGAGTGTATCCACCAACATTTCCGTAAGTTAAACGGATAGATGAATTTGCATCCGGAGCCAGATTTTTCTTTTTATTGATTTGCATTAAACCATCAACAAACAGGCGTTTCCCTTTTTGCAGTTGATCAGATCCTTTTGATAATTCAGTTCTAATCTCTTTGTATTTAGCAATGATTGAGTTACCTATTTTGAAAGCAATATCATTTTCAAGAGTTTCCAGTTTTGGATCATCAAGAAATTTATTGAAACTTTCAGATGTTGCAAAAATGGAGTTTGAATAAACGTCAGAAGCTAATTTGTTAAAGTCGTTGTTGTATTCTTCGCTAAAAGTTTTGAATATCTCAGGCTGTTGATCTGCCGGAATATTCTCTGCGTACATTTTGTACATGCCGGCCATTAGTTTTTGATCGGTTGGAGCATTGTAATCTTTATAGAAACCTTCAGCGGCTTGACGGTAACCAGTAATTGCCTTCTCAATTGCCGTTGTATCCGGAGTTTCAGCCTCAAGTAACGATTTTAGACCTCCTAGCTGAATCGCAAAAACCGGCATTTCCGCACCGCTTAGCAAAGCTTCTCTTAAGTACGAACTGGCATTCATTACTTCTTTACGTTCTGCATAAACCTGAGCAATCATTTCAAGAGCTTTTCCATATTTAGCTTCTCTTTTTGATTTTTTATTTGCCCATTCAAGATATTCCTTTTCAATTTCTTTTTTGTGCCCCATTGTATTCAACTTTGTAAGAGCTTTGTTTTGCTCGTTTGAATATTTCCAATAGTTTGCACTCTGAGCATGTTTGGCCGCATATTGAATACGAACTTTTGCATCTTTAAGCATATCTTCCTTCATAATATCCAATTTTAAAGTACGGATATCGTAACGGTTTTGGTTGGTGATTTTCATTGTCTCTTCCAAACCAAAAGAGGTAAGATAGCGGTCAGTAGTTCCAGGGAATCCCATAATCATTGCAAAATCCTGTTCTTCTACACCTTTGGCAGAAACAGGAAGGTGATGATTTGGTTTTAATGGAATGTTATTATCCGAGTAATCAGCAGGTTTTCCATCAGCTCCTGTATAGATTCTGAACATAGAAAAATCAGCAGTGTGTCGCGGCCACATCCAGTTGTCTGTATCGCCGCCAAATTTACCCATTGATTGTGGAGGAGCTCCAACTAAGCGAACATCTTTATAAATTACATATACGAAAAGGAAATATTGGTTTCCTTCAAACATGCTTTTAACATTCGCTTTGTAATCTGTTCCTTCTTCAGCTTTTTTCTCCAATTCTACGGCAACTTTTTCAATCGCTTTGTAGCGCTCTTCCTCAGTCATTTCGTCATTCACTACCGAAAGAACTTCTTTCGATACATCTTCCATGCGAACTAATATAGAGGCTGTAACACCTGGATTGGTGAGCTCTTCATTTTTATCGTAAGCCCAAAATCCATCTGAAAGATAATCATGTTCTGTTGTAGAGTGTGATTGAAGAGCACTGAATCCACAGTGATGATTTGTAAGAAATAAACCTTGATCAGAAATAATTTCACCAGTACAGAAATGACGGAATGGTCTTCCTTCAAATCCTAAACCCACAATCGCATCTTTTAAACAACTTTTATTGATGCTGTAAATATCATCGGCAGATAATTTTAAACCTTTTGCCTTCATTTCGGCAACGTTCTTATTTAATAAAGATAAAAGCCACATGCCTTCATCTGCTTTTGCATTGGAAAAGCTAAGTAGTAAGCTTAATCCCAAAATTAATGATGCAAATTTTCTCATTTGATTTACTTTAAATTTTTAATATAACCGAACCGGTTTTTGGTCAACCAGAATGGTTATCAGTTGTTATAAGTATTTAGTCGAATAGCAAAGTTAATATTAATATACAATTACATTTTTCTTCGAAAAGTGCTAAAAAGCGCATAAAAAAACAATCAACTATTAATCAGTGTGTTGTATTTTTGTTGGATCATGAAAATTAGATGAACCCTGTATTTTTCTCGTTAAATAGAATTGATAATTGCTTGTTAATGAGCTGTTTTTCCTCAAAATTTCAACTCTAATTGATTTGGCAGGAGAGAAAAGGTTTTTCGGTGGATGGGATTGATTCCGTGCTCCTGAATGGCCAAGCGATGTTTTTTGGTTGGATAACCTTTGTTGTTTTTCCAATCGTAACAAGGAAATTTCTCATGCTCGGATAACATGTAATCGTCGCGATAGGTTTTTGCCAAAACAGAAGCCGCTGCAATCGATAAGTATTTCCCATCTCCCTTTATGATACAGGTGTGATTGATATTAGGATAAGGAGTGAAGCGGTTTCCATCAATAAGCAGATGTTCAGGTGTAATTTTGAGTTGCTCAACAGCTCTGTGCATAGCTAAAAAAGAAGCATTCAAAATATTAATCTGATCGATTTCGGTGTGGCTGACAATTCCAACTGCCCAGGCAATTGCTTCTTTCTGAATTACTTCGCGAAGCAAATATCTGTTTTTTTCTGACAGTTTTTTTGAATCGTTTAATATTTTGTTCGAGAAATTTTTAGGTAAGATTACTGCCGATGCGAATACGGGTCCGGCAAGACAACCTCTTCCTGCTTCGTCGCAACCGGCTTCAATCATATTTTTGTGTAAATAGGAGGCTAATTCATTCATAGATGCAATATTTGTCTGTAAAAATAGATCGAATTTTCTATGGAATCAAATGTGCATCTGTTAAATTAATTTTTGTATTTGATAATTCGGGCGCCGTCAATAAATTCTGACTTTACACTTCTAGGATTGTCTATTATTTCATAGAATTCATCGAAATAATTCAAGGCACGTTCTTTCTCTTTATCATCCAGATAAGGACAATTCGTGTATAGTTTGTATAAAAACTCTTTTTTCATTCTAAATTCCCTGAAAATGCATTCCAGTTCTTCAGCGGTTCGTTGATAACCTCTGTAAAGCCGTTCGTGAATAGACTGAATATCTAATTTTGCATTAGGGACGGCATAGGGAGCATCTACCAAACTGGCCCAGTCAAAATCATAGGGTACTGTTATTAAGCGAGAAGATGGTGTCTTCGAAATAAGTTTGATGTTATGAAGGGTTGGAACTCCCCAATCTGTATTCCCAACCATGTATTGAAAGATGGCAAGTTTGGTTACCTTACTGATGTTGGTACGATCCTGATGAACTTTTTTGTCGTAACGGGCTATCTTGCCATTCCTTGCAGCCATTTTTTTAAAGTCTTCTATAAAGAATGCAAATTTTTCCAGAGGTTTCATTTCTTCTTTGCTGTCTTTGTAAGTTATCTTTACCAAACGAACCCTAAAACTTTCAGGTGTGAAAATATTATATGCTTTGTAGATCAGATATTCATGGATAATCATTTGTTCATACCAATCGTTTCGATTTTGACAATGAGAAACCAGTTTTAGCTTATTGTTATCGTGAAAGAGTGAATAGCTTGATTCTGCTTTGTTGAATTTTACAGTTAACGGGGGAAATGCACAAATACTGCGGTCTTTCCTGAAATTACCTCTGGTTTTAAGCTCTACAATCATGGAAACAATCGAATCACCAAGTAGGTAGGAGAGTCTCCCCTTGTGATATTTGTTATTATCACCTACATCTTTAACCAATGACTTTAGATCAGTAGTTATTGATAATTCAATAAGTGAATCGGATTCAAATAAATCCGGAGCATGATAAACAGAATCGATTTTTTCCTGACCAATTGCAAATAGTCTTGTGCATCCCAGTGAGAATAGGAAGAGTATCAGAAAAGTCTTGTGTCGAAATATTTTTATCATAACAAAGATGTTTTATTAGTCAGGTACTCCTTTCGCTTATTTCGGCATCGGTTAATATATTAGGAGTTACAGACTCTTTGTAGAATACAATGAGTTTTATATATCCTTTTGCCAAATCTATTTGTCCGATACTAAATTTTGCGACTACCATTCCTGTCCGGGTTTCTATGTCATCAATTAATTCCTGATGCTTGCTGGGATGAATTAAATCAAGCCGGTCGTATACTATGGTTCTTCTTGCAAGATGACGTTTCATCCATACCCTTTCCATCACCCAGGTGGTTGCCATGAAAGCTGTGTTGGTAAAAGCAATTTCGCTAAAACTAACTTCACCCCTGGTTAATGCATTAATAACTGATATGGTAATGACAAGAAAAAGGTAGGTCATTTCCCGGATTGGTATGGTGTCGGTACGGTATCGGATAATTCCAAAGATTGCAAATAATCCAAGAGCAAAACCTAGTTGTAATTCAATACTTCCAAGTAAGAAACAAAGAAAGAATACGGTTGTACTAATCATGATGTAGGTAAAAACGTAGGATCGTTTTCCTGTAGCTCTGAAATAAACGTAATTGATTACAAAAACTGTTACTGCTAAATTAAGTATGAACCGGAATAATAATTCAAGTATATTATTCGAGTCCATAAATGATGTTGGAATATTTGGGTTCGTTATTATATCAGTAATAAATTCCATGTTGTTTTCGTTTTATTGTAACCGTTCTTTTTCCTTATGTGCAAATATCCGATAATATTTCTGATTCTCTATAAGTAAGCCCTGATCAATATAGTTGGGATCGCCTATGGGCACATCCATTCCAATTAGTTTAAACGAATAAAATGGATATACTTTAGCGACAGGAGTGTGTCCAAAAATAATAACGTTGGCATGATAAAAATCAAGTGTCTTTAGTACTTCCTGTAAAGATATACGGTCATATTTTGGTGTTCTTGATAAATAGCCGCGATACCATAACGGACTATTTGAATATAAAAATAAATCAACTAATGTCGTGTCTTTTAGTTCGGTATAATTATTTAAGTGGTATCTCATAACGGTATTTACTTCATCAATACTCATTTTTTTCTCTAAAAGATCGGGAGAAATACCACCATGCACAAATAACTGTTCTCCAATACGAACAATTGTGTTTTTAGATCGCAGCCATTTGCCCAAAACCGAATGTTTGTCGAAAAAATGTGAGTAATGAAAGTGAATATAATGAGCCGCATGCTGATATTTATCAACAACATATCTATCATCAAAAAGTAAAGCCATCATTTCATGGTTTCCCAGAAGGTAATGAACCATTCCACCTTGTTTTTTCGCTTGAATTTCCAATTGAAAAATGAACCATAAGCATTCTGTTACTTTATCTCCTCTGTCAAATACATCGCCGGTAAAAACGATTTGTCCATCACCAAAATTCCATTTGTTTTTTTCATCAATAATTTTGTTGTAGCGAAGAATAGCCAATAATGATTCAAATTCCCCATGGATATCTCCCAGAACGACTATCTTATTATTTGAAGGGTTTTCCCCTGTCTCAGGTTTTATTTTATCAGGAATAATATAAGTCAGAGTATCATTTCCTGCAAATCCGAGGAAGGTTACTGTGTCATTCTTAAACCGAAAAGTCTTGCTTATTTTTCTGGTTTTGTTTTTTATGCTGTCGTGAACAATGTAGAAAGCCTCCACTCTTGTTGGAGAAATATATCTAACATGCGGACCTTCCACATAGCTGGCAACAATCAAGGAGTCTTTGCAAATTGTGTCCAGGTCAAAAGATGCGTGAGACTGAAAAGAACCAAGCAATAATATGAGGAGTAAATATATGTAGACCTGTTTTATCTGCATTAATTATCTGATTGCGTTATTTAGAGTGTTTAAAGATAAGATTAATTTCCATTTTAATTAAATGCGGATTCATATTCCTCTAAACCATTATATCTTGTAAGATATCCTTATTTTTGTAAAAAAAAAGCAGAGCTATGTATACTAAAGAAGAATCTAAAGAAGTCAAAATCCAATTTTGGGATGGATTTAAGAGATATTCAAAAGAAAAGGGAAGAAAGATGACCTCATGGGTTTTACGTGGAACTCAGATTAAGGAAGTGCAGTTAAAGTTTGATCTGAATGAGAATGGAGCGTTTGTTATTATTCAGATAGACAGTAAGTTGGATTCGAAAAGACATTCTGTTTATGAACAGTTCGAAAAGTATAAGCCTGTAATAATGAGTACTTGCGGAGCGGATTTAAAATGGGAGAAAGACTATTTTATCGAGGGATTTAAAGATGTAGGTATGATTTATTATCATTTGGAAGGAGCATCGATTTATAACAAGGGTGAATGGAAAAGCTATTTCGAATTCATGTTCTCGAAAATGACAATTTTAGAAGAAGCATTTTTAGATGTTAAAGATGTTGTACTGCAAGCTGTGTAGGATATTTTTTTGGAGACGTATCTGCGTGGTAAACAGTGCTTATATCTTTGTTTAAAGCAGTGCCAGTAAGGATTTGTTTAAATTTTATCAGTATAATTTTGTTTTCGAACAAAAGCCTCCTATCTTTGCAACCGCAAAACGAAAGATATTTCTTAAAATATATTGCGGGATGGAGCAGTGGTAGCTCGTTGGGCTCATAACCCAAAGGTCGTCAGTTCGAGTCTGGCTCCCGCTACTAAGAATTAGGATTAAGCAGGCCTAAACAAGAAATAAAAGATAGTATCTTTCGAAAATATATTGCGGGATGGAGCAGTGGTAGCTCGTTGGGCTCATAACCCAAAGGTCGTCAGTTCGAGTCTGGCTCCCGCTACTAGCAAAAGGGCTTTGGAGAAATCCAAAGCCCTTTTTTATTGGCAATTTTTACCTTCTCAGAAGTAAACATTTTACGCTAATTCTCTTACCTTTGCGTAAATATTTTAGATCCGTTCATTATGAGTCGTTTAAAAGAGAAAAAGCCTTTACTTGAGAAATTAAAAAACAAATACAGGTTAACTATTTCCAATGAAGGTACTTTTGATGAGGTGTTATCGATTCGATTATCACGTTTAAATGTTTTTACGGTAACTGGATTGTTTTCAATTATCCTTATCGCGTTGGTGACTTTACTTATTGCATTTACTCCGTTACGTGAATATATTCCCGGTTACCCCGATGGAGAAATGCGAAAAAACATTGAGGATAACGCGATTTTAGCAGATTCCCTTATTGCAGAACTGGATAAAAGAGATCGCTTTTTTCAAGGAATTCGAAATGTTATTTCAGGAAATGATTTCGATAATGTTGTTGAGAATGCCGATGATTCAATTGTCGATCCCAAATACAAAGATTTAAGCTTTAGTATCTCTTCGAATGATTCTGCTTTTCGGAAAGAGCATGAGGAGGATGAGAAATATAATTTATCTCTTGGGAGTGCTCCCAAAGCACGAGGTTTATCCAACACCTATTTTTTTGCACCAATTAACGGTATGGTTTCTAATCATTACGATAGTAAAATTGAGCATTTTGGTACCGACATTGTCGGGGGACTGAATGAAAGAATCTCATCGGTATTGGATGGAACCGTTGTGTTTTCAGAATGGACACTAAATACTGGTTACGTTATTCAAATTCAACATTCGAACAATTTATTGTCGGTTTACAAGCACAATTCTGAACTGTTGAAGAAAACAGGCGAGCACGTAAAAGCCGGCGAGGCAATTGCTTTACTGGGGAATTCGGGAGAGCTTACATCCGGACCTCATTTGCATTTCGAGTTGTGGCACAATGGGCAAGCTTTAAATCCTGAGGATTATATCAAATTCTAACTACAAACAAAACTCTAATTATTGATGAGTAAACATATTGCCATTTTGGGATCTACAGGTTCCATTGGAACGCAGACCTTAGAAGTGGTGGAAGCCAATCCTGATGAATTTATTGTGGATGTGCTGACGGCGAATAATAATATTGAGCTGTTGATTCAGCAAGCGAAAAAATTTCATCCCGATGTTGTTGTTATTGCCTGCGAAGAAAAATACACTGAGCTTTCCGAAGCTTTAAAAAATGAACCCATAAAGGTTTATGCAGGAATTGATGCAATAGCACAAGTCGTGCAAATGTCAGCAATCGATATTGTGGTTACAGCAATGGTTGGATATTCAGGACTTCTTCCCACTATTAAAGCAATTGAGGCAAAAAAGAATATTGCTCTGGCAAATAAGGAAACTCTTGTGGTTGCCGGTGAAATTATTCAAAAATTAGCCTTAGAGAATGGTGTTAATATTTACCCTGTTGATTCTGAACACTCAGCAATCTTTCAGTGCTTATCCGGCGAGTTCGATAATTCGATTGAAAAGATTTATTTGACCGCTTCGGGAGGACCGTTTCGAGGCAAGGATAAAAAATTTCTAGAAAACGTAAGTTCTAAGCAAGCCTTGCAGCATCCAAACTGGGACATGGGAGCAAAAATAACCATTGACTCTGCCAGTATGATGAATAAAGGTTTTGAGGCGATTGAAGCCAAATGGCTGTTCGATTTAAAAGCTTCTCAAATTGATGTGATTGTGCATCCGCAATCAATTGTGCACTCAATAGTGCAGTTTGAAGATGGATCGATGAAAGCACAAATGGGATTGCCGGATATGAAATTACCTATTCAGTTTGCTCTTACCTATCCGAAAAGATTAAAAACAGATTTTCCACGTTTTAATTTTTTAGATTATCCGAATTTGAGTTTCGAAGCGGCCGATTCAAAGAATTTTAAAAATTTAAATCTGGCTTTTCAGGCAATGGAAAAAGGCGGGAATTTACCATGTATTGTAAATGCTGCCAACGAAATAGTTGTTGATGCCTTTTTAAGAGATGAAGTTGGGTTTCTACGAATGAGCGATATTATAGAAGACTGTATGCACAAAACCGGATTTATTAAAAATCCAACCTACGAAGATTATGTGTTAACAGATAAGGAAGCAAGGAAACTGGCATTATCTATGTTGTAAAAAATACCTATCTTAGGCATCCGCTAATTTGCTGATCCTATTAGTCGGCAAAGAGTTTAAATTATTAATTGAAATTGAATGGAAGTAATCGTTAAAATAGGACAGTTTTTGTTGAGTCTGTCCATCTTGGTTGTGTTGCATGAATTGGGGCATTTTACCTTTGCAAAATTATTCAAAACCAGAGTTGAAAAGTTTTACATGTTTTTCGATCCTGGATTTTCTTTGTTTAAATTTAAAAAAGGAGAAACAGAATACGGTATTGGATGGCTGCCTCTTGGTGGTTATGTGAAAATATCAGGAATGATTGATGAATCGATGGATAAGGAGCAGATGAAATTGCCTCCTGAGCCTTATGAATTCAGATCGAAACCGGCATGGCAAAGGTTATTGATCATGGTAGGTGGTGTTTTGGTGAACTTTGTTCTTGCATTTGTTATTTATGTTGCAGTGCTTTACACTTGGGGTGAGCAATATCTGCCGGCGGAAAATGTGAAGTATGGTGTTGTTTGTGATTCTTTGGCCGAGAGTATTGGATTGCAGGATGGTGACAAAATTGTTGCTTTGGATAATCAAAAAGTAAAAAAGTTTAATGATATCGTTCCGGATATCTTGCTAAATAGTCCTAAGTCGATTCAATTCATAAGAAATAATGAGCAGCTAAGTATTGATATTCCTTCTTCTTTTGTGCCGGCATTATTGGAGGAAAGCAGTAAGGGATTCTCTTTAAGTCCTGTGTTTGATATTCGTTATCCTTACAGTGCTGTTTCTATTGGAAAAGTGTTGAAAGAATCTCCTGCAAGTGAGGCCGGAATTTTGAAAGGAGATAAAATTGTATCGATTGATTCTGTTGGTTTCAGCTACTACGATCAATTTCAGACTTTTTTACAGTCGAAGAAGAGTAAAAGTATTTTGGTTCAGTTGAATCGAGACGGAAAGTCCGAACAAGTTCAGCTAACTGTTGGAGATGATGGGAAAATTGGATTCTATCCACAAATAGAATCGGGTTTGTTCGAGTATGAAACATTGGAGTACACTTTCGTTGAATCAATTCCTGCAGGTTTTAATAAAGGGATTGATAAGCTCGGATCCTATTTAAAACAGTTTAAACTGATTTTCTCTTCTGAAACTAAAGCATATAAATCAATAGGTGGTTTTATAACTATTGGTAATATTTTTCCGGGTGTTTGGAATTGGGAGGCCTTTTGGAATCTGACTGCATTTCTCTCAATCATTTTGGCGATCATGAATATTCTTCCCATTCCGGCTTTGGATGGCGGACATGTAATGTTTTTGATGTATGAGATCATTACAGGAAGAAAACCAGGAGATAAGTTTATGGAGTATGCACAGATAACCGGAATGGTGCTGTTGTTTGGTCTTTTACTATTTGCAAATGGTAATGATGTTGTAAAATGGATTTCTAATATGAAATAGAAATTTCAGTAAAATTAGTAACTTAGTATTCTAAATCATTAAATAAATAGATATGAACCTTTTTGTTTTAGCCGGAATGGTTGGTCCCTGGCAAATTATAATTATAGTATTTGTAATTGTACTTCTTTTTGGTGGAAAAAAAATTCCGGAACTAATGAAAGGATTGGGTCAGGGAATGAAAGAGTTTAAAAAGGCTACTGATATGGATGACGATAAGGATAAACGTAAGGATAAAGAATCCGACAATAAATAGATGGGAAAGGCAGGAGTTACTTCCTGCCTTTTTTGTCACGTCCTTTTTCCCTGAATAGGATTAAAATAATAATGATCTTAAAACTAACTTTTTAGTTATTTAGATTCATTTTGAGCGGAACATTTAGAAATAAATGTTTTTTTTATGTTATTTTGTTGATGAAATATCTTCATTTCGTATTATTTTACGAAATTTAGGAGCATTTAAATGCTGACATATATGAGGAAATATTTACTTCTTATTTTGATTTGCTTTGCTTTTGCTATTCAGGCAGATGCACAGTCTCTTTTTAATATTCTGAACAAAGAAAAGCCTGAGAATATTAATGAAATCAATCAGCGCTTGATTCATTTCACTTCGGAAATATTGAAAGAAGATCTTCCGGAAAATACTGTAATGGATGCTAATTATATTCCAGTTTTTTCTGATGAAGTATATCAGGAGAGGATGGATAAGCTCAATGCAAAAAGTCCGGTTCAGTTGGATTTTAAGCCAATTGTCAGAAGATATATTGACGCATATGCAATTAGGCATCGTGAAAAAACCGCAAAAATTATAGAGCGTTCCGAATTGTATTTCCCTTTGTTCGAAGAGTATTTGGATAAGTACCAGCTTCCATTGGAATTGAAATATTTATCAGTTATAGAATCAGCTTTGGACCCTAAAGCAAAATCACGATCAGGAGCCATTGGCTTATGGCAGTTCATGTTTAATGCCAGTAAAATGTTCGACTTAAGAATCACTTCGTATATTGATGAGAGAATGGATCCGGAGAAATCAACAGAAGCAGCCTGCAAATATCTTCAGTATTTGTATCGGATTTTTGGTGATTGGAAACTCGCATTGGCAGCTTACAACGGAGGGCCTGGTATTGTGCGTGAAGCGATTCAACGTTCAGGAGGAAAGACTGATTTCTGGGAAATATCACCTTATCTTCCCGAACAAACCAGAAATTACGTGCCGGCATTTATAGCCGTTAATTATGTCATGAATTATAGTTCCGAACACAATATTGTTCCTGCGAAAAATGTATATCCATACTTTAGAATATCTCCAGTTACTGTAAATAAGCCAATTTCGTTTCAACATGTTGCCAAAGTGCTTGATTTACCCATAGAGGCAGTTCGGGAGTTAAATCCAATTTACAAGTGTGATTTGATTCCTTTGTGTGAACTTCCGGCTAAATTGATTCTTCCAATAGGAAAAGTGGGCAAATTTATTGATTTGGAAGAGGTTATTTACGGAATGAAGGATGAGCCTAAAAAATATCTTGATCTTCAAAAGGATCTTTCAACGACTGAGGGGAAATACTGTATAATACATAGTGTAGAGGCGGGAGAGTATTTTCATAAAATTGCAATGAAGTACGGCTGTACAATAAATAATATCAAGGAATGGAATGAGATGGATAGTCCTGATATTTTTATTGGACAAAAACTGAAAATCTGGGTTTACCCTTCCGATACCTTGGCTCAAAAGCCACAAAGGGATCCTTTATTGAAAAAAAGTAGTTTTTTACTTTATGAAGTTCAGACTGGAGATAGTTTAAGCTCGATTGCAGATAGATTTCAACTTGAATCGACTACCGATTTGGTTGAATTAAATAGTATAACCCGTTCTAAGAAATTAGTACCGGGAATGGTATTAAAAATAGTTCATTACGAATAGAAACATTTGTCTCTGTAAATTTAAAATTATGAAGAGAATAATTCAAACAACATTACTTTGTTTGCTTGTAACGGTAAGTATTTCTTCCTGCAAGAAAACAACACAAGGACTAAGACCTGTAGTAACCGGGAAATCGGGAGAAATAGTTGTAATAATAAATGATGCTTTATATGAAGGAAGTGTTGGAGATACATTAAAGGCGGTATTAAATGATACTCAAATTGGATTGCCGCAAGATGAGACACTTTTTGATATACTGCAGATTTCGCACAATGAGTTTTCCAGTATGTTTAAAACTCACCGAAGTATTTTGGATCTTAGGGTTTCGTCGAAAGTTAAGGAAAATAAGATCTCAGTAAAGAATGAATTGTATGCGAAAACACAATCGTTTATGAAGATTGAAGCTAAGAGCAACAAGGAGATGATCCAGCTTTTGAGCGAAAATAAAAATAAGATTATTGCCTATTTTCATATTGGAGAACGAGAAAGGAAAATTAAGGTTTTTAAAAAGAATGTTGTTCAGGAAATTTTCGAAAAGCTAAAGGAGAAAAATAATTTCACTCTATCTTTCCCTGCGGGATATACCATAAACAAAGAAGAACCTGATTTTCTTTGGGTAAGCAAGGAGACTCCCTCAACGAGTCAAGGGATGTTTATTTATACCTACGATTATATTTCCGAGGATTCATTTACGAAGGATGAGGTGATTAAAAAGAGGAATTTATTACTTCAGAAGTTTGTTCCGGGACCTAAGGAGGGTAGTTATATGAGTACTGAAATGGATTTTCCAATTTCGAACCGTCAATTCGAGTTTTTCGGGAACTATGCAACGGAAACAAGAGGTTTATGGAAAGTGAACGGAGATTTTATGGGAGGTCCTTTTGTAAATATTACTTTTCTTGATCAAAAGAACAACAGAGTTGTGTGTATGGATTCGTACGTTTATTATCCAAACCACGATAAGCGTGAATTGTTGAGAGAACTGGAAGCGATCATGTATTCTTACACAAGCATAGAAAAGGAATAGAACGTGAATTTACCCGATTTAAAAAATTTGAGTATTGAACCTTATCGTAATCGCGAAGAGGTGATTCGGCAGGTTGCGGCCCAGATTGAGAAAGATTTTGATCAGTTTGGATTGGAAGTGAAATTTTCCGGAAAAATTCATAATGCATACGAAGAACTTTTTAGTCAGTTAAATGAACATTTAACTCATTTATTGGATCGGGACTATCATCGTTTAATACTATTGCTGTATCAGATAGATGTGAGTGAAAAGCAGATTATTAAAACAGAATTAAATTTTCCTGATGTTCCAAAATCAGAATTACTTACTGAGCTAATTATTTTAAGGGAACTCAAAAAAGTATTGATAAGGAATTATTTCAAGGAAAATCCGGATAAATTATAAGAAAACCGCAGCATTAAGCTGCAGTTTTCTTTTTTCCTTATCAAGGAGTAATGTTTTCCGCTTAGTTTTTTACTATTTTTACTTGGCTGTAAAAATCACAGGAAATATCTGTTTATCAGAACTTGAAAATATCAAGTTCGAAGTATTGAGGAATTACTGTGTTGATCGATATGGTTTTTCACACTAACATGAGTTCCGATGAAAATAGAAGTAAAAAGCTTTCAGAAGCCAGATGAGAACGAGAACATTCTTTTTTTGGCAACTGCCGGGAATTATAAAAACCTTCCTCTTTCCGAGCAGGAGATGAAGTTTGCTGAAGAGCAAATTGCCGCCGAGAATACGTTAATAGAGTTGAATCGTTATACGCACAAAATTTATTTGCATGTGGCAGATAATAAAAAGTATACTAATTCCGATTTGGAGAAAATGAGGAAGCTGGGCTTCTCTTTTCATGCCAGGATTCAGGAAAGTAAAATCGCCAAAATTGTTTTACAGGATTATCTGAACGATGCAGAAGCAATACTTGCTTTTGCTGAAGGTGTTGCCCTGACAAATTATCAGTTTCTAAAATATTTTACCGATACAAAAAAACAAAAGCATACTCTGGAAGAAGTAATTATCTATAGTGACGCTGTCAGCTCAACACAGCTTAATGAGTTAATTGCAGTTGTTGAAGGGGTGAAGTTTGCACGCGAACTTGTAAACGAACCTTTAAGTTATCTTACAGCTGAAAAATTAAGTGAAGAAATTCAGGAAATGGGAGTTAAAGCTGGATTTACTGTTGATGTTTTTGGAAAGAAAAAGATTGAAAGTTTAAAGATGGGCGGTCTTTTGGCCGTGAATAAAGGCAGTCTCGACGAGCCTACTTTTTCTATATTGGAGTGGAAATCGAAAGAGGCGGTTAATTCGAAACCAATTGTTTTTGTTGGAAAAGGGGTTGTATACGATACCGGCGGATTGAGCCTTAAGCCAACTAAGGACAGCATGGATCTGATGAAATCTGATATGGGTGGTGCAGCATCGGTAGCCGGAGCAATTTATGCAATTGCGAAAGCTAAACTGCCAATTCATGTAATTGGCTTAATTCCTGCAACAGACAATCGTCCTGGTGGAAATGCTTATGTACCCGGCGATGTTATTAAAATGTACAATGGGAAAACTGTTGAGGTTTTAAATACAGATGCTGAAGGAAGAATGCTTTTGGCCGATGCTCTTAGTTATGCAGATCAATATCAACCGGAATTTGTTGTCGATTTAGCGACATTAACAGGTGCTGCGGCTGTGGCTATCGGGAAGTATGGCATGGTGGCAATGGGGAATGAGGATAGTAAGGATAAGATGACTCAATTAAAGGAGTCAGGAGAGAAAGTTTACGAAAGACTGGTAGAATTTCCTTTTTGGGAGGAATTTGGAGAACTGATAAAATCGGATATCGCAGATTTGAAAAATATTGGTGGTCGTGACGGTGGAGCAATTACAGCAGGAAAATTTCTGGAACATTTTACGAATTATCCATGGATTCATCTCGATATTGCCGGACCGGCGTTTGTAAGTACAACAGATAATTACAGAGGTAAAGGAGGCACAGGTGTTGGGGTTCGCTTGTTATTTGAATTTATTAAACAATATCGATCGTAGGAATAATTGAAAAGATGATGCTCTTTTATTGAATCTTTCTATTTTTGTAATGATTTTTTTAAAATTTAAGGCACAAATGTTTTGCAAATGTATTTCTTAATCACTCTGTTAATCGTATTGATAAAGTCAGAGAGTATAAGAAGTAACGATATAGCTGATCATTTTCCAGTTCACTCTATTTAAATAGCATCGGATTAAAATTGGACTTTTGAAAGTGATATCAGTCCACTGATATAAAATAAACAGCAGATGAAAAACACTAAAATAAGAGTTGGAATCACTCATGGCGATATTAACGGAATTGGCTACGAGGTTATTATTAAAACCTTGATGGATGAAAGGATGTATGAAATTTGTACTCCAATTATTTATGGCTCTCCAAAAGTTGCAGCTTATCATCGAAAGGCACTCAACATAGAAACTTTTAGTTTGAATAATATTAAGGAAGCTCAGGAAGCACATCCTAATAGAACAAATATTATTAACTGTGTTGATGAAAATATAAAAGTTGAGTTAGGTAAATCAACAAGCAGTGCCGGTGAATCTGCATTTAAGGCTTTAGAAGCTGCTGTTGCAGATTTAGAAAAGGGATTAATTGATGTGTTGGTTACAGCGCCAATAAACAAGAAGAATATCCAATCTAAGGATTTTGTTTTTCCGGGGCATACAGAATATTTGGAAAGTAAATTGAATTCCGGTAAATCGTTAATGCTTTTAATCAGCGATAAGCTAAGAGTGGGTGTTGTTGCAGGTCATGTGCCTATTTCCAAGGTGCCTGAGGTTGTTTCAAAAGAAAATATTATTAGTAAGCTAAATATTTTGAATAGTTCTCTTCAGAAGGATTTTGGAATTAGAAAGCCAAGAATTGCTGTCTTAAGTCTAAACCCGCATGCAGGTGATGATGGATTGATTGGAACAGAAGAGATCGATGAAATAATTCCTGCTCTGGAAGAGGTTCGTGAAAAGGGAATAATGGCTTTAGGTCCCTATCCTGCTGATGGTTTCTTTGGTTCTTCAGATTACATGAAGTTTGATGCCATTCTGGCAATGTATCATGACCAGGGCTTGGCTCCATTTAAAGCTTTGGCATTTGATTCAGGGGTAAATTTTACCGCAGGATTATCTAAAATACGCACATCGCCTGCCCATGGTACAGCATATTCTATTGCCGGAACAAATGTTGCATCTGAAAAATCTTTTCAGCAGGCATTGTATATGGCTATTGATGTTTTTAGAAACCGGGAAAATTTTGAGGAAATTAGTAAGAACCCTATGCAAACATCAGAAGCATCAAAAAATTCGTAATAAATTATTAACAAAATAGTAAAAAGAGCGGTTAAATTTAAATCGCTCTTTCTTTTTTTGTTAAAAGCGAAGCATTGATTATAAAATTTGCATATTTTTACATATTTTAAGGATCTAAACAGAAAAATTCAATTCATATTTTATGTTTGAGTATATTAAGGGAGTTATTGATGATCTCACACCCACCTCAGTAGTTATTGAAACTAGCGGAATAGGTTATTTTTTAAATATTTCATTGAATACATATTCGAAATTGTCGGGGCATAAGGAGGCACAATTGTATTTGCATCAGGTTGTTCGAGAGGATGCTCATATATTTTTCGGTTTTTTTGATGCTAATGAACGCGGTGTTTTCCGACATTTAATTTCGGTATCAGGAGTGGGAGCTAATACAGCACGAATGATGCTTTCATCTTTAACGCCTTCCGAAATTCAAACTGCTATTGTTACAAGTGATGTGAAAACGTTACAGGGAGTTAAAGGAATTGGAGCTAAATCGGCACAACGAATTATTATCGAATTAAAAGATAAACTTGGAAAAGATACTGATGTCTCTGACTTTTCTTTACCACAGAACAATACTACTAAAGAAGAAGCGTTATCTGCTTTAGTGATGTTAGGTTTTGCGAAGAATTCAGTAACTAAAGTTATCGATAAAATATTTACAGCAAATCTTGATGCAAGTGTAGAGGATTTGATTAAGCTGGCCTTGAAACAATTATAATTGAAGAACGTAATTGCTTTACTAACCTAAGGTAATCAACCATTGAAGAAACTTATTAAATATACTCTGACCTTATTAATAGTGTTGTTCTGTAGTGCTTTGGGAAGTAATTACAGCTTAAGTGCCCTTAATTCTAATCCTGAATTTGGCATTCAAACTGTGCAACAACAGGATACTGTCAAACGATCTATAAATGACTCAGGACGTGTAATCAATTTGAAATCACCATTTCATAAAGACAATCCTGATGCAAAGGACAATTCACTTCCTTACCCCTTTGATGATGTAAACGATAATCAAGAGTTTGGTTCTCAAAACCAATCTCCATTGTATCTTAAGGATCCAAAAAATATTCTGACATCTATTCAGTACGATGCTGTTACTGGGAATTATATTTTGGTGACGCGAATTGGAGATGTCGATTATCGTCGTCCGATTAGTATGACTGCAGAAGAGTACAAGCAATACGAAGCAGAAAAATCTCTTCGGGATTATTGGATGGAACGCAGCCGGAGTGATGGGACTTCAGGAAGTAATGAGTTAGTGCCGGATTTGAAATTAGGAGGGCAATTTGTTGATAAAATTTTTGGCAGTAATACAATTTCCATAAAACCGCAAGGATCAGCCGAGTTAACTTTTGGTATTAACACAACCAAGGTCGAAAACCCAACTCTTCCTGTAAATCTAAGAAAAACAACTAGTTTCGATTTTGATGAGAAGATTCAAATGAACGTGACTGGTACAGTTGGCGAGAAGTTGAAGATGGATGTGAATTACAATACCGAGGCCACTTTCGATTTCGAAAATCAAATGAGGCTGGAGTATTCCGGTGATGAAGATGAGATTATTAAGAAAATTGAAGCAGGTAATGTTTCCATGCCTATTTCAAATACCCTTATTACAGGGGGACAAAATTTATTTGGAGTTAAAGCCCAAATGCAATTTGGTAAGCTATCTGTAACTTCTATTTTTTCGCAGCAAAAAGGGGAGACCAGTGTTGTTGAGATGGAGAATGGAGCGCAAAAAAATGAGTTTGAGATTTCAGTAGATAAATATGAAGCCAACCGACATTTCTTTCTTTCCAAATATTTCTACGATCACTACGATCAATCTCTGCGAAATCTTCCTGTAATTAATTCAGGAGTTACAATCAATAAAGTTGAAGTTTGGGTGACTAATAAAACCTCTAATTTTCAGGATTCCCGTAACCTTGTGGCTTATGTTGATTTGGGCGAAGATGGTGCAAATATTTCCAATCCTTCAGAATTTTCGCAAACAGGAACGGGAACTTTGCCTAATAACGAGTTGAATGATTTGTATCAGAAAATGACAACCACTTATTCTGGTATAAGAGATATTAATCAGGTTACAAGTACATTATCCCCATTAGCTCCTGGTTTTGTTAGCGGAACAGATTACGAAAAAGTTGAAAATGCCCGCAAATTATCTGAATCGGAATATTCTGTGAACGAAAAATTGGGTTATATATCCTTAAATCAGGCATTAAACGCGGATGAGATTTTGGCTGTTTCGTATGAATATACCTACAGAGGACAGGTGTTTAGAGTTGGAGAATTTACCAGCGATGGAGTGAGTGCTCCTCAAACACTCATCATGAAATTGCTGAAAGGAACCAATCTTAGTCCCCAAATGCCAACATGGAAATTAATGATGAAAAACATCTATAACATTGGGGCTTTTCAGGTTAACCAAGAGGATTTCATATTAAATGTACTGTATCAAAACGATAATGCGGGGACGGCAGTAAATTATTTGCCGGAAGGGGACATTAAAAATAAAATTCTTCTTGAAGTCTTGAATGTAGATAATCTGAACTCACAATTGGATCCGGGTGCAGATGGAATGTTTGATTTTATTGATGGGATTACAATCTATTCTACAAATGGCCGAATCATATTCCCGGAAATTGAACCTTTTGGCAACTACCTTAGAAAAAAGATTAACAATGATGCAATTGCAGATCAATATGTGTTTGAGGAGCTTTATAATTTAACTCAAAATGATGCACAGCAAATTGCCGAGAAAAATAAATACAGTTTGAAAGGTAGTTATAAATCGTCAACAAGTTCAGAAATCTCTTTGAATGCTTTAAATGTGGAACCAGGTTCGGTTAGTGTTAAAGCTGGAGGAAGAGAACTAATAGAGAACATTGATTATACTGTTGATTATACATTGGGAAGGGTGAAAATAATCAATCAAAGTTTATTGGAATCAAGTACTCCAATTTCCATTTCTTCGGAGAATAATTCGCTGTTTAACATTCAGACCAAAACGTTGATTGGGGTTCAAATGGATTATCAGTTTAATGATGATTTCAATCTGGGTGCAACTATGATGCATCTTTCAGAGCAACCTCTTACACAAAAGGTTAATATTGGTGATGAACCAATTTCGAATACTATTTGGGGTCTGAATGGCAGCTATAGAACCGAATCGGAGTTCCTGACCCGCATGGTGGATAAAATTCCATTTATCGAAACAAAAGAACCTTCATCAATTGCTGTTGAAGGTGAATTTGCGCAATTGGTTCCAGGTCATAATAAAGCAATTGGTAGTTCGGGTACGGCCTATATCGATGATTTTGAGGGAACAGAGACTTCGATTGATATGAAAAGTTTGAGTTCATGGGTTTTGGCTAGTACTCCGCAAAATAATGAAGCTTTATTTAAGGAAGGAGATTTGAATAATGATTTAGCATATGGATATAACCGGGCAAAACTGGCTTGGTATGTAATTGATCCTTTATTTTTGCGCAATAGTTCTGCAACACCGGGGCACATTAAATCGGATAAGGATCAGCAATCAAATCACTTTGTCCGAGAGATATTTGAAGAAGAAATTTGGCCAAATAAAGAGAGAGCCTCCGGGGTTCCTACTAATATTTCGGTTCTGAATTTGGCCTACTACCCTGATGAAAAAGGGCCTTATAATTTTGATGTTGATGGACAAGCCGGGATTTCTCAGGGTATGAATCCTGATGGTACTCTTAAAGCTCCGGAATCGAGATGGGGTGGTATTATGCGTAAAATTGAAACCAACGATTTTGAAGCTGCAAATATTGCTTACGTTGAGTTTTGGATGATGGATCCATTTGTTTACGAGCCAAATCATAAAGGGGGAAATTTATATTTTAATCTTGGAAATATTTCCGAAGATATATTAAGAGATTCAAGAAAATCATTTGAGAATGGGTTGCCTGCGGATGAAAATATTACTTTGGTAGATAGTACTAAGTGGGGACGGGTTCCTTTGGTGCAATCACTCGTAAATGCTTTTGATAATAATACAAATGCAAGAAGATATCAGGATGTTGGATTGGATGGATTGAATTCCAAAGATGAGTTGAGTTTCTATAAGGAATACATTCAGGCAATAAGTATTTCGGCAAACCTCGGGACAGGTTCCGAGGCATATGTTTTGGCTCAGAATGATCCGTCAAATGATGATTATCATTATTTTAGAGGAGCAGATTACGATAGTGATGAGCTAAGTATTTTAGAACGTTATAAAAAGTATAATGGTCCGGAGGGGAATTCACCAACATCTGAGTTATCAGGAAGCGCATATCCTACATCCGCAACAACATTGCCTGATGTAGAAGATATTAACCATGATAATACTCTGAGTGAAACCGAAGCATATTATCAATGCAAAGTACATATGGCACCGGCAGATATGCAGATAGGTCAAAACTTTATTGTGGATAAAGTGACCAGTAATGTGGATTTAGCTAACGGAACGAATGGCTCGGTTGATTGGTATCAGTTTAAAATTCCGGTTGATGAATTCAAGGATACGTATGGTAATATTAGTGACTTTACGTCGATTCGTTTCATGAGAATGTTCTTAAGGGATTTTGAAGAAGATGTGGTTCTGCGTTTTGCCACCCTTGATTTGGTTCGTGATGATTGGCGAAGATATGATCAGTCTATTAACGAAAATGAAACGGATGATATCGTATCAGAAGCTGGTTTCGATATTACAGCAGTAAATATTGAGGAGAATGCAAGTAAAGAACCGGTAAACTATATTTTGCCTCCGGGAATTGATCGGGTTGTGGATCCAAGTAATCCTCAGTTAATTCAATTGAATGAGCAGGCTATATTGTTGAAAGTTACTGATTTGGAAGATGGAAAAGGGAAAGGGGCCTACAAAACCCTTAATATGGACATCAGAAAATATGGTAAGTTCAAGATGGATGTTCATGCTGAGGGGATTGAAGGTTATTCTGTGAGAGACGAAGAAGTGAGTGTATTTGTTCGTTTGGGATCAGATTATCAGGACAATTACTACGAATATGAAATTCCCATGCGGTTAACACCTGCTGGTCTTTATAACGGCGATATTGAAGAGGATCGTTTAGCAGTTTGGCCTGATGAAAATAGGTTTGATTTTAAGCTTCGTTTGTTTCAGACAATAAAGCAGTTAAGAAACGATGCCGTACGCGGTACTAATGCGAAATATTCCGACATATATGATTTAACAGTTGGTGATTTGTCTAATGATGCCGATCCGCAACATCAAAATCATATTGTAAGAATAAAAGGAAATCCAAATTTGGCAAACATTAGAACGGTTATGATTGGGGTGAAAAATCCCACCAATGATGCTGCCGGAATGGATGATCATCAACTAAAATCGGTAGAGGTCTGGCTGAATGAAATGCGATTGACGGATTTTGATGAAGATGGAGGTTGGGCTGCAAATCTGCGGGTAACAACAAAATTAGCTGATTTTGGTACAGTAACTTGGGCTGGAAGTAAAATTACATCTGGTTTTGGAGGGATAGAAGATGGTGTTAATGACCGATACAAAGATGATATATTTCAATATGATTTATCAGCCAGTTTTGAGTTAGGTAAATTCTTTCCAGAAAAATCGGGAGTTCGTATTCCATTGTATTACGCTATTTCTGAAGAAACAAAAAGTCCCGAGTACAATCCTTTAGATCCGGATATCCCACTGGATGTAGCACTTGAGAATGCGAATTCAAAAACAGAGCGGGACTCCATCAAAAAAATGTCTCAGGAATATACGAAAAGAAAGAGTTTTAATTTAACGAATGTTCGTATAGAAAAGGCGGAGGGAAAACCTAAATTGCTTGATGTTTCGAATTTATCTCTTACCTATTCCTACAACGAAACTTATTCAAGAGATGTGAATACGGTTCGTGATTTGGAAAAGAATTACAGAGGTGTATTGAGTTATAACTATAATAATGTGCCGAAAAATGTTCAGCCGTTTAAGAGGGTTAAAGCATTTCAAAATCCGATGTTCAGATTATTAAAGGATTTTAATTTTTACTATCTGCCGACACAACTTTCTTTCCGATCTGATTTGCAGCGCTATTACCGTGAAATTGAGAAAAGGCATATTCCTGAAATAGGAAGTGGAAACACAGAGCTCGCCACTATTAAAATTAAACCTACTTTCGATAAGGATTTTATATGGTATCGTTATTACGATTTAAAATACAACTTAACGAAAGGACTAAAGTTTGATTTTTCAGCGACAAATACATCTCGAATTGATGAACCGGAAGGAATTGTTGATAGAGATAGAGATCGTGAAACCTATAATATTTGGAAAGATTCCATTTGGAATAATTTAATGGATGGTGGGCGAAATATTCAGTACCATCATAATTTTAATCTTACTTATACGGTTCCAATAAATAAAATTCCATTGTTGAACTGGACATCCGTTACAGCACGGTATGCGGGGGCATATGATTGGAATGCCGGAGCAATAACTGCCGATACTATCGAGTTGGGAAATACCATTCGAAATTCCAATAATATACAGGTAAACGGGCAGCTAAACCTTGTTAATTTGTACAATAAAATTGGTTTGCTGAAAAGAATTAATCAAAAATACGGTTCGAACCGGAAATACAAAAAGAAAACAGAGAATTACAAGAAGGTTAATTATGAAGGTACTGTTGCTGAGTTGAAAGCTGGAATTCCTACCTCTATATACCATAAATTGTCAACCGAGGATATCTCCATTAAGGTTTACGATACTCAGGGAAAAGAAGTAAAGGTTAAGGTGAAATCTGTAACAGGTAACAGAGCTAAGATTACTTCAAGCGAGAATGTGAAAAATGTTCGGGTAAGAGTCAATGGCAAGCTTTCGGAGAGTGAAGGAGTTTTTGCCTTAATAGGGGAGAATTTTCTGAGAACAGTAATGAGTGTTCGTAATATTTCGGTTAATTATTCAGAGATTAACTCAACAACTTTACCTGGATATATGCCGCAAACAAATTATTTTGGTGGTGAGTCATATAACGGAACCAAGGCTCCTGGTTTTAACTTTTTGATTGGTAATCAGGATAATAATTTTGCCAGAAGTGCGGCCGAAAAAGGTTGGATTACAACCGATGAAGCTTTGAATGAACCATACGTAATGAGTCATACTCAAAATTTTACCATAAGAAGTACTGTTGAACCGGTAAAAGGATTGAAAATTGATTTAACGGCAAATCGTAATTATTCAAGAAACCGAAGCGAATACTATATTTACGATTCGGGGAATGATAATTTTACAGCCGAGAATCTTGTTAAATCGGGTAATTTCAGCATGAGTTTTTTAAGTTTGAAATCGGCCTTTTTTACAATAGGGAATACAGGAGATTACTCTTCGGCCTATTTCGATAAATTTTTAGATTTAAGAAAAGAAGAAAGTTTACGATTGGCAAAAGAGAGATATGGTGAAAATTATGAGGACAAAAAAATATTCACAGAGGTTGTTGTAGGAACAGAAACAACGAAAGTAGAGACGGATTACTATGAAGGTTACGGAGAAACATCTCAGGAAGTTTTAATTCCAGCTTTTCTTAAAGCATATGGCAATGGAGGAAAAGGGTATAATAGTTTGTTCCCGGCCATTTCCCGGATGAAACCAAATTGGAGAGTGACTTTCGAAGGCTTATCCAAACTTCCGTTAGTTAAGAGGTATTTCAAATCTATAAATTTGAGTCATTCATATAGTGCAACATATGATGTGGGTTCGTATAATACCAATTTAACTTACGAGGAAGGTGACGACGGATACAGTATTATTCAGGATATGGCGCATAATTTTCTACCTCTTTATGAAGCCAATTCAATTTCCATAAATGAGCAATTCAATCCCCTGATAAACGTTGATATGATTTGGAAGAATAATTTCTCGACGAGTTTTGAAATTAAGCGCACACGAAATTTGATTCTAAGTTTATCAAATACCCAGTTAACAGAAGTGGCTTCTAATGAAATGATTTTTGGTTTGGGATATCGATTTGATGATTTTGGTATGATAATAGGTTCGGGGTCTAAGCAAAAAAAATATAAGAGTGATCTTAATTTGAGGGGAGATCTATCAATTCGTAAGAACAATACCATCATTAGAAAAATTGTTGATGAAGTGGATCAGTTAACATCAGGACAGAAAGTAGTAACAGTTAAGTTTAGTGCTGACTATGTTTTGAGTAACAGATTTAATTTAAGACTGTATTACGACCGGATTGTAAATACTCCTTATGTTTCACTTTCATACCCAACTACAACTACTGAATTTGGTGCGAGTATTCGTTTTACTCTTGCGAATTAGAGGTTTTACTGTTATGCACTTATATTCTGATTTTGCAATGATTATTAATCATCAAATAGAATGAATAAGAATAAGTTCTAAAACATTCAATTACGTATGACGTGATATTTTATAATTAAAAAAAAAATGTAAATTTGGGCAGTAATTTAATACTCTTAATAAACAACATACTATCATGAATGTACCTGAAAATTTAAAGTATACCAAAGATCACGAATGGATTCGTGTTGAAGGAGAAGAAGCCTTTGTTGGTGTTACTGACTTTGCTCAAGGAGAGCTTGGAGATATCGTTTTTGTTGAAGTTGAAACCGAAGGCGATGAATTAGATAAAGAAGAAATATTCGGAACTATTGAGGCAGTTAAGACTGTTTCAGACATGTTTATGCCAATTGGGGGTGAAGTGTTAGAGTTCAATGAGAAATTGGAAGAGGCTCCGGATTTGATCAACTCTGATCCATATGGTGAAGGTTGGATTGTGAAAATTAAAATTGCTGATAGTTCAGAATTAGAAGAATTATTAACTGCAGAGCAATACAAAGAATTATTGTAGTTATTCAATATGTAATGAAACCCTCATACCAACCGTGTGAGGGTTTTTTTATGGATTAAAATCTTTAGTGTAAAAAAATAATTTTGGATTTATGCCTTTTGAATATTAGTAATTTTGAACGATATAGAGTATTAAATTGTAGCCCTTTATACTCTTAATTTGCAATTTAAAAAATCTGGAATACTGATTTAGGAATATCCTGACATTAAAACTAATTGCAAAGTAAAGACATAAAAAAAAGCAGGCTGAACAGCCTGCTTTTTACTATTTATAGAATTGTATTTTACAATTTCTTTTTCACCTCTATTTCTTCAAATGCTTCTACCATATCGCCAACTTTAATGTCGTTGTATTTGTCGATATTTAATCCACATTCGTAACCTTTCGCTACTTCTTTCACATCGTCTTTGAAACGTTTCAGAGAACCAAGTACTCCTGTGTAAACAACAATACCATCGCGAATTAATCGGATTCTAGAGTTACGGTTGATTTTTCCATCACGAACAAGACAACCTGCAATATTACCCACTTTGGTAATGTTAAATACCTCCACAACCTCAACAGTAGCAGTAATTTCTTCCTTAATTTCAGGAGAAAGCATACCTTCCATTGCTGATTTTAATTCATCAATTGCATCGTAGATAATCGAGTACAAACGGATATCAATTTCTTCCTTCTCAGCAAGTTTTCTTGCTCCAATAGAAGGTCTAACCTGGAATCCAACAATAATAGCATTAGAAGCTGTTGCAAGCAATACATCCGATTCGGAAATCTGACCAACTGCTTTGTGAATAACATTCACCTGAATTTCCTCAGTAGAAAGCTTGATTAATGAATCAGAAAGAGCTTCAATCGATCCATCCACATCACCTTTTACAATAACATTAAGCTCCTGGAAGTTTCCAATTGCAATACGACGGCCAATTTCATCAAGTGTAATGTGTTTCTGAGTACGAAGACCTTGCTCACGTTGCAATTGTTCACGTTTGTTAGCTATGGAACGCGCCTCTTTTTCACTTTCCATTACGTTGAAATTGTCACCAGCCTGCGGGGCTCCGTTCAAACCAAGAATTAAAGCTGGTTCTGAAGGACCAACCTTCTCTATTCTATTACCACGCTCATTGTACATTGCTTTTACGTGACCAGTGTAACTACCTGCCAATAGAACATCTCCAACTTTTAAGGTTCCTGCCTGTACTAATAATGTTGTAACATAACCTCTACCTTTATCTAATGATGATTCAATTACCGAACCAATAGCCCGTTTATTTGGATTTGCTTTAAGTTCCAGCATTTCTGCTTCTAAAAGAACTTTTTCCAGCAACTCTTCAATGTTAATACCATTTTTTGCTGAGATTTCCTGACACTGGTATTTACCACCCCAGTCCTCAACTAAATAGTTCATATTTGCTAATTCTCCTTTAATTCTTTCAGGGTCAGCACCAGGCTTATCAATCTTGTTAATTGCAAATACAATAGGAACTCCCGCTGCACTTGCGTGATTAATTGCCTCAATTGTTTGTGGCATTACGTTGTCGTCAGCCGCGATTATAATAATTGCAATATCAGTTACCTGAGCACCACGTGCACGCATCGCGGTAAATGCCTCGTGACCTGGAGTATCAAGGAAAGAAACTCTTCTTCCATCATCAAGCTTCACATTGTAAGCTCCTATGTGCTGCGTAATTCCCCCAGCTTCACCTGCAATTACATTCGCGTGACGAACGTAATCAAGTAGGGAGGTTTTACCATGATCAACGTGTCCCATAACAGTAACAATTGGAGCACGGGATAATAAATCTGCTTCTTCGTCAACTTCTTCTTCAATTGATTCCTGAAGTTCAACACTTACAAATTCAGCTTTAAAGTTAAATTCATCAGCAACAATGGCAATAGTTTCTGCATCTAATCGTTGATTGATAGACACAAATAAACCTAATCCCATACAAGTTGCAATAATATTGGTAACAGGAACGGCCATCATCGTTGCCAACTCATTAACTGTAACAAATTCAGTAAGCTTTAAAATATTTTTTTCAGCTTCAATTTGTTCTGCAATTTTTTCTCTTTTTGCACTTTCGCTGTCACGTTTATCTCTACGGTGTCTTGATCCTTTCGATTTACCTCCTTTTGAGGTTAAACGGGCAAGAGTATCTTTAATCTGCTTTTGTACATCTTCTTCGCTAACCTCTTTTTTAACGACTCTTTTCTTCTTCAGTTTATTGAACTTAGCAGCACCAGCGCCTGTCCCTTTAAGTCTTACCTCAGTAGTTCCTGGTTTTCCTGGCTTTCCTTGTCCGGGATTAGCTAAATTTACTTTTTCAGTATCTTTTTTAATTCTTTTACGCTTCTTACGCTGATTGGCAGATACTTTATCTTTATTCCCCGCACTTGGCTTTTTCTCAACTGGAAGTTCAATCTTTCCAACTACAGTAGGACCAGCTAGTCTTTGGGTAGAAGATTTAAAAATTTCTTCTTTTCCTGAGCCTGAATTTTCCTGAGCCTGAGGTTTTGAAGCAGGAGCTTTCTGTTTTTCCCTTCTTTCAACTTCTTTTTCAGCCTTGGTTTTTTTGGTTGGTCTGGTTTTTTGATTTAATGCAGATAAATCAATCATGCCAACCACTTTAAGCTCATCTTTTTTCTCCTCTTTAGGAGCTCGGGCTTTTTCCTCTTTTTTCGGGGTTTCCATTTTAACAGTTTGGTCATCAGAAACTGAATTTTTAGCAGGTTCAGATGTTTGTTCAGTAAGTTCTACTTTTGGAGGTGTAACTATTTTAACCACAGGTGTCTCTGTAGTCACATCCGCCTTAGGAGCTTCCTTCTTGGGAGCTTCAGACTGAACTGGCTTAATAGTTTTTTCTACCTTATCCGGATTCGTTTTTGCAACGACTTCCTGTTTTGTTTCCTGTGGTCGTTTTGCTTTAGGTTTTAATGCATCTAAATCAATTTTACCAACTATTTTAACAGGTTCCTTTTTAGCAATTACTTCTTCTGTTTTTTCAACAGATTTTTCTTTACTACGAGTTTCAGGCTCTGAATCTTCAGAAATTTTTTCAATTGAAACTGTTTCTTTTCTTTCGCGGGTACTTTTCAGATTTACCTTTTCAGATTCCTTTTTCAGATTTAAGTCAGAGCTATACTCTTTAGCGAGGATATTATAAGCCTCTTCTGAAACTTTGGTATTTGGATTGGAATCAATCGGAATGCCTTTTTTGTTCAGAAATTCAACAATTGTTGAAGTACCAACGTTTAGTTCTCTTGCTAATTTACTAAGTCTTATATTTTTATCGACTTTCACCATATTTAAAAGTTAACTGTTAAAATGTCCCGTTTCAAAAATTTACATCATGATTCTGAAGAATTTAATTATCGAACTCGGATTTAAGAATATTCAAAATCTCATTAATGGTCTCTATTTCAAGATCAGTTCTTTTTTCTAACTCCTCAGGAGATAAATCAAGAACGCTTCTCGCTGTATCACAACCAATTTTCTTTAACTCATCAATTATCCAGGCATCAATTTCATCCGTAAATTCTGATAAGTTTACATCTTCTTCAACTTCCTCCTCAGACTTCTCACGATATACATCAATTTCATATCCTGATAACTGACTTGCCAGTTTGATGTTTAAACCACCTTTACCAATAGCTAAGGAAACCTCTTCAGGATCCAGATAAACTTCAGCACGCTTGGTTTCTTCGTTAAGTTTTACTGAGGAAACTTTCGCTGGGTTAAGAGCTCTTGTGATAAATAGCTGAGTGTTGGTTGTGTAGTTAATCACATCGATGTTTTCGTTACGTAATTCACGAACAATACCATGTATTCTCGATCCTTTCATACCTACACATGCTCCAACAGGATCAATTCTTTCATCGTATGATTCAACTGCAACCTTAGCTCTTTCACCTGGAATTCGAACAATATTTTTAATAGTGATTAAACCATCAAATATTTCCGGTACTTCCAGTTCAAATAATCTCTCAAGGAAAACAGGAGAAGTTCTTGAAACAACAATAAGAGGACTGTTATTTTTTACCTCAACACGAACAACTACCGCTCTAACTGTTTCTCCTTTGCGGAAATAGTCAGAAGGGATTTGTTCTGTTTTCGGCAGAATTAATTCATTTTCTTCATCATCCAGAATAAGAATTTCTTTTTTCCAGATTTGATAAACTTCACCGGTAACAATTTCGCCAACCCGGTCTTTGTATAAGTTAAAGATATTGTCTTTCTCCAATTCTAAAATTCTCGCAGAAAGATTCTGACGTAAAGTTAAAATCGAACGTCGGCCAAAATCCATAAATTTCACTTCGTCAGTAACTTCTTCACCAACTTCGTAATCATCATCTATCTTTTTCGCTTCAGAAAGTGAGATCTGTAGGTTTTCATCTTCTACTTGTCCGTCTTCTACAATTTCTCTATTTCTCCAGATCTCTAAGTCACCTTTGTCTGGATTAATAATGATATCATAGTTTTCGTCGGTGCCATAATTTTTCAATAGAAGATTTCTGAAAACATCTTCTAACACGCTCATCATTGTAGCGCGGTCGATGCTTTTCAACTCCTTAAATTCTGAAAAAGTCTCAATAAGGTTCATGTATTCAGCTGTTTACCTGTTAAAAAGTAATAATATCTTTTGTTGATTTAATTTGATCTAAAGTGAAGGAGTAATTTTTCACAACAAGTTGCTTCTTCTTTTTTCCTTCAACCTTTTCCATTTCTTCAACTTCAATTTCTATTTCATTATCACCAACGGTGATCAGTTTTCCTGAGAATTTAATCCCCTCAGTTGTCAATACCTCAACATCTTTATTTATGTATTTGCGGTATTGTTTAAAAACCTGAAAGGGTTGACCGATTCCAGCTGAAGCAACTTGTAATTCAAAGTCTTCAACTTCACGATCAAAATGCCCTTCGATAGCTTTGCTTAGTTCGATACAAGTAATGATCGGTACTCCGTTATAGCTATCAATTACAACTGAAATGGCATTTCCAGATGAAACACTTACATCAACCAGAAACAGGTCGGTGTCAGCAATTTCATTTTCAATAATTTCAGTTATAGTTTTCTTATCAATCATATATCGGTTAATATCAATAAAATAGGGGACTTTTTGTCCCCTAAAGCTCACAATTTGTTTACTTTTCGATGCAAAATTAGAGATAAATGTTCTAAAAAACAAATGACATCCCTCTAAATTATTGTATTCTAATCGCTAATGAAAAATTATTCTCTTGAAAATGAGTTTTTTTAATGAAATTTGATCTCTTCCTTTGTTCAATTGAATGATTTTAACCCATTTGAACGATTTTACTTTATTTCAAGAAAGATATTTTTATTCACAAGCCAATTTTAATTGGGGTTTGAATAGTACTAAGATAGGCTTTTTTCGCTACTTTTTATACATTTGTTACCAGCCTATGATACAAAAGCGTATGAGTTTAAATACTGGGAGTAAGAAAAAAATAGTAAATGATCCGGTTCACGGATTTATTCATATCCCATCCGGGATATCGTACGATTTGGTTGAGCATTCTTTTTTTCAGCGTTTGAGAAGAATAAAACAGCTGGGGCTCTCCTACCTTGTTTTTCCGGGAACTTTTCATAACAGATTTCAGCACGCATTGGGTGCCACTCATTTAATGAGTCTTGCAATAGAAACCATTCGATCGAAAGGGCACGTAATTACCCAGGAAGAGGAGGAAGGAGTATATGCGGCAATATTACTTCACGATATTGGACATGGGCCGTTTTCTCATGCATTAGAGTATAGTATTGTTGATGGCATAACTCACGAACAGATTTCTGAATTATTTATGAAACGTTTAAATCATCAATTTAGGGGTGAGTTGGATGTGGCCGTAAAAATATTCCGGAATGAATATCCAAAGCGTTTTTTGAATCAGTTGGTGTCGAGTCAGTTGGATATGGATCGTTTGGATTATTTACGGCGCGATAGTTTTTTTGCCGGTGTTACCGAAGGGGTGGTTGGATCGGCACGGATCATTAAAATGCTGGATGTTCGTAATGATCAGTTGGTAGTGGAGGCTAAAGGTATTTATTCAATTGAAAAATTTCTGATCGCCCGGCGTTTGATGTATTGGCAGGTGTATTTGCACAAAACAGTTATTGCTGCAGAAGAGATGTTGGTTCATATTTTGAAGAGAGCTAAATACCTTGCCGAAAAGGGAGATGAATTGTTTGCGACTCCGTCCTTAACCTACTTTTTGTATAACAAAGTAGGTAAGATGGAGTTTGAAAATCCGAATGTTGTTTGTAATGGTCGAAATGCCTTGGAGATGTTTGCCGACCTTGATGATGACGATATCATGGTTAGCATTAAGGTTTGGGCTGACCACAGCGATAAAGTTCTTTCTTATTTGTGTAAATGCATACGCGATCGGCAATTGTTTAAAATTGAGATTCAAAAAACGACCTTCACTAAAGAATATATTGATCAAGTGAAAAAACGGGTGGGGCGTTATTTTGGATGTTCAGATCATGCCCTCGAATTTATGGTGATTTCAAATTCGATCAGCAATAATGCATATAGCTCGGATGATGATCAAATAAATATTTTATATAAGGATGACACGCAGTGCGATATAGGAGAGGCTTCGGATATGCTGGATGCTTCTGTCTTGTCTAAAACAGTAAAAAAATATTACCTCTGTTATCCTAAAATTTAAGAGTCATTTGTGTGATTTACCAGCTCTTAAGAAATGATTTCAACTTCATTTTCAAGAATACTTTTTCTATAGATAAAGCAGGCAATAGGAGAAAAAATTTCATGCGCATGAAATAATTATTAGATTTGCAGAAATTTTTTTCTTATAAATCAGCTATATTGGATGATTTGTGCTTGGTGTTTGTATTGTGAATACCGGATATAATGAATCATTTTTTTGATCTGATAAAAAATAGAACGAATGGAATTTACAGCAGAAGATATTGCAGAGTTTCTTAACGGAGAGGTAGATGGGAACGCTAAGGTTAAAGTTACCAATGTTTCCAGAATTGAAGAAGGGAAGCCTGGAACTCTTTCATTTTTGGCAAATCCTAAATACGAGCACTATATATACTCTACACAGTCATCAATTGTTTTGGTAAACAAGGATTTTGAGACTGAAAAGGAGATTGAGACAACACTTATTCGTGTCGATGATGCTTATCAGGCATTGGCTCAGTTGTTGGAAATGTATGAGCAAAGCAAACCTCAGAAAACAGGAATTGAAGAGCCTTCTTTCGTGAGCAAGTCATCGAAATTGGGTGAGAAGATTTATATTGGTGCCTTTGCATATATAGGTAGTAATGTCCAGATTGGAAATAATGTAAAAATTTATCCTCACTGCTATGTGGGCGATAATGTGACTATTGGCGACAATACCATATTAAACTCAGGAGTTAAAATTTACGAAGGATGTAAGATTGGTGCTGAATGCATTTTTCACTCCGGCGTTGTAATTGGCGGTGATGGATTTGGTTTTGCCCCTTCATCGGCAAACGACTACAAAAAAGTTCCTCAGGTAGGTAATGTGCTTATTGAAGATCATGTTGAGATTGGTGCAAATACATGTGTTGATCGTGCTACTATGGGATCAACAATCATCCGTAAAGGAGTGAAGCTGGATAACCTGATTCAGGTTGCTCACAATGTAGAAATAGATGAAAATACAGTGATTGCCTCTCAAACCGGTATTGCGGGAAGCGCAAAGATTGGTAAAAATTGTATGATAGGTGGCCAGGTGGGAATCGTAGGTCATTTATCGATTGCAGATGAAGTGAAAATTGCTGCTCAATCTGGTATTGGCCGTACGGTTAAGAAAGAAGGAACTGTATTGCAAGGTTCACCGGCTTTCGATTTTGGGCCTTATCAAAAATCATATGTTCTGTTTAAGAATTTGCCAAAAATGAGAGAGCAAATTATTGAACTGGAAAAGGAAATAAAAAGATTAAAGGAAGAGTAAAGGAAAGTTTTACTTTCAATTAGTTAACCTGGGATTTAAAAATATTGATGTCAAGTTATGGCAGATAAACAAAGAACATTAGCAAAAGAATTTACTCTTACAGGAAAAGGACTTCATACAGGACTGGAAGTCTCTATAAAGTTTCTGCCTGCATCCGAAAATCACGGATATCAATTTAAACGGGTAGATTTAGAAGGTCAGCCTGTTATAGAAGCAAGTGCCGAGTATGTTGGTGATACTTCGAGAGGAACTGTATTGGAAAAAGGAGAATGCAAAGTTCAAACCATTGAGCATGCATTATCAGCTTTGTACGGATTAGGCATTGATAATTGCCTGATTGAGATGAATTCTACTGAGCCTCCAATTTTAGATGGGAGTGCGAAATTTTATGTAGAAGGAATTGAAAATGCCGGTATTGCAGAGCAGGATGCAATTCGTGAGTATTACGTGCCAAAAGAGAAGATAACTTATAGGGATGAAGCACGTGGTTCTGAAATTACGATTCTGCCTGACGATGAATATAGTGTGGACACAATGATTTCATTCAACTCTAAAGTGTTGAGAAATCAGTATGCCCGCTTAAGTTCATTAAAAGATTATAAAGAGGAAATCTCGATGTGCCGTACGTTTGTATTTGTACGGGAACTGGAATTTCTGTTAAACCACAATTTAGTTAAGGGCGGAGATTTGGATAATGCCATTGTTATAATGGACCAAATGATGGAACAGAAAGAGTTAGATCGTATTGCTGATTTATTCGACCATCAGTATGTTGAGGTAAAGGAAGGAATTTTAAGTAATTTAGAACTTTATTTCGATAACGAGTGTGCACGTCACAAACTATTGGATGTGATTGGCGACCTTGCTCTCTGCGGAAAGTTTATTAAGGGAAGGGTTATTGCAACCTGTCCTGGTCACGGACCGAACACCGAAATGGCGAAATTATTAATCAAACGAATTAAGAAAGAAATGGGAAAAGATTCAGTTCCGGCTTATGATCCAAACAAAGAGCCTGTATTAGACATTAATGGCGTAATGGGTTTGTTGCCTCACCGTCCTCCATTCTTGTTGGTTGACAAAATTATTGATATTCAGGATGACAGTATTGTGGGGGTGAAGAATGTGTCTATGAACGAGCCGTTTTTTGTTGGCCATTTTCCGGGAGAACCGGTAATGCCAGGTGTTCTTATGGTGGAGGCTATGGCTCAATGTGGAGGTATTTTAGTACTTAACCAGGTCGAAGATCCTGAAAACTATTCTACTTATTTCCTGACTCAAAACAATATCAAGTTTAGAAAAAAGGTGGTTCCAGGTGATACTTTAATTTTTAAATTGTCATTTTTATCTCCTATTCGTAGGGGAATTGCTAACATGCGCGGTTTAGCTTTTGTTGGTGATACTATTGTTGCCGAAGGTGAGTTTATGGCTCAAATCGCAAAGAAAAAATAATTAATTAGTAACTACTGCTACGCAACAACTTCTTGAAACGGGAGTTTTGCATAAAACGAAATATAAAAAAAATGAAGCAACCGTTAGCATATGTACATCCTGAGGCTAAGATCGCTGATAATGTAGTGATTGAGCCCTTTGTTACTATTGACAAAAATGTTGTAATTGAAGAAGGAACCCGTATTGGCTCGAATGCCACAATCATGGAGGGAACCCATATTGGTAAAAATTGTGTGGTATTTCCGGGAGCCGTTATTGGTGCTGTTCCGCAGGATTTAAAATTTCGTGGCGAAAAAACAACTGTTGAAATTGGCGACAACACCACCATTCGTGAGTGTGTTACCATTAACAGAGGGACTGTAGCCAAAGGGAAAACCATCATTGGAAGCAACTGTTTGTTGATGGCCTATGTGCATGTAGCGCACGATTGTATTATTGGTAATAATTGTATCATTGGTAATGCAACTCAAATTGCCGGTGAGGTAATTATCGATGATTTCGCTATTCTTAGCGGACTGGTTGCTGTTCATCAGTTCGTTCACATTGGTTCACACGTAATGATTTCAGGTGGATCTTTGGTTCGTAAAGATGTTCCTCCCTTCGTAAAAGCTGGTCGCGAACCGGTTTCCTACATTGGTGTGAATTCAATTGGTTTGCGTCGTCGTGAATTCGGGAATGAAAAAATCCGTGAAATTCAGGATGTGTACCGTTACCTGTACCAAAAAGGAATGAATAACTTTAATGCACTGGAAGCTATCGAGGCCGAGATGCCTGCTTCTCCTGAGCGTGATGACATTATCTTATTTGTAAAGAATTCGAAACGTGGAATTATGAGAGGATATTTTCCTGAGTAATCCCGATAGATTTATCTGGCGGAATTATATCATTTTTATTCTGAGTAATCCCGATAGATATTAGATATAAAAAAGTGAGACTTTCAGTGGAGAGTCTCACTTTTTTGTTTTTAAATGGTTGTAGTGGTGATTAATATTAAATGATATTGTTAACTTAAGTGCAATTTAGCGCCACAAAGTGGCAATTTATTTCAGCCCAAAGCAATGCTTTGGGTCGATAAAGATATATTAATTAAACGCCCTGAAAGGGCAGATTTATATTTTATGGCACAATCATGATCCAAACTGTTTGTTCACATTATTTTTCATGTGAAGAATAATACTACTAAAATAAGCAAGGAAAACCGAGCAGAATTGTATGCATATATTGGTGCCATTATAAAGGATAACGATTCAATTCCGATAATAATTAATGGAGTCGAAGATCATGTACATATATTGTGTATAATGTCCAAGAATATTGCACTTGCAAAGTTGGTTGAAGAGATCAAGAGGCATAGTAGTCGTTGGATCAAGACAAAGGGATCAAACTATTCAAAATTTGCCTGGCAAGGAGGTTATATTGGCTTTTCTGTTAGTTCTTCTGTGCACGATAAAACGAAACAGTATATTGAAAATCAGGAAGAACATCACCGGAAACTGATATTTAGAGATGAATATCTTCTATTTTTAAAAGAGTATGGAATTGAATATAATGAAGAATATTTGTGGAGAGATTAATAGTGAGTACTGATATAATATACCTAATTGGGATCTATATATGTTTAAAGGAGTTTTGAGTGTTAAGTAGGTATAAATTGCCCTTTCAGGGCGTTTTCCTGCTGCTGTAAAAATACCCGGGGAAGTATCCCCGGGCTTAATTTAATTGGGCTTTCAGCCCGAATATTTAAAGCTTTTACTCTTCTTTAATTGGATTCCAGCCCTGAGCCTGCAATTCAATTTCCACACCATCGCGCGTCACCAAATATTTTCCTTTCGAGATATCGGTGATGTGACCAATTATTTTCACATCCTCTATTTTTTCAATCGCATCGAATTGATCCAAAGGAACAGTAAACAGCAGCTCGTAATCTTCACCGCCGTTTAACGAAAAAGTACTGTAGTTCATGTTCAACTCCTCGGCCATTTTGTGTGTTTCGTAGTCAACAGGAATTTTTTCTTCGTAAATCTGGCAGCCAACTTTCGATTCCTCGCAGATGTGCATAATATCCGATGACAATCCGTCCGAAATATCAATCATCGAACTAGGAACAATCTTTGCTTCCTGCAAACGTTCATAAATGTCTTTTCGGGCTTCAGGCTTCAACTGACGCTCTAAGATGTAATCATGCCCCGTTAAGTCAGGTTGCATGGCTGGATTGCTTTCGTAAACACGTTTTTCGCGCTCCAACAGCTGTAATCCGGCAAAGGCCGCCCCTAAATTTCCGCTTACGCAGATTAAATCATTCTCTTTTGCTCCGCTGCGGTAAGCCAGTTGCTCAGCATCAGCTTCGCCAATTGCAGTTACCGAAATGCACAATCCGGTTAAAGAGGATGTGGTATCGCCACCCACCAAATCGACATTGTAATTTTCGCAGGCCAAATTGATTCCTTCGTAAAGCTCCTCGATAGCTTCCAGGGTGAATCGTTTCGAGATGGCAATAGAAACAGTCACCTGCTTTGGCAGGGCATTCATGGCATAAATATCCGAAACATTCACGGCAATACATTTGTAGCCTAAATGTTTAAGTGGCGTGTACATTAAATCGAAATGGATGCCTTCCAGCAATAAATCGGTGGTAACTACGGTTTTTTTATTCTGATAATCCAAAACAGCAGCGTCGTCGCCCACACCCACATTGGTGCTTGCGTGTTTTAGTTTTATATTTTTGGTAAGGTGTTTAATCAATCCGAATTCGCCCAATGTGGCAATATCGGTTCCTTTAGCATTGTTTTCCTGCATAGTCTCCTTAATTATTGATATTTGCCTGCAAAGATAGCTAAAAATTGGAAATAGAATTGAGTGGAGATGGGAGGGGTTTTAAGATTCTGTCAGGTATTGAGAGTGTTAACAATAATTTTTTAGGTTCCAAGTTAAAACTTTTAGGCTCAATTGTGGTGCGAACCACGATTCCTGTCAAACTTTTTGACCGGAAGTGTGTCTCGATACTCGATTTTCGAGGGTGGAACCACACTTCGTGTTAAAATTTTTAATCGTAACCGTATCTCGATACTCGATTTTCGTGCCTCGATACTCGATTGAACCTAAAAAAGGCAGTATGTGCAAGGGTGGGGCAAAAAGAAAAGAGGCGGTCCAAAAAGGAAGAATTCGAATCGGCTTGTCATGTTGAGCGAAGTTGAAACATCTGTCGTCTCCCAATGCAGCAGATTCTTTGACAAGCTCAGAATGACAATTAAAGCGGAACTTTTGTTTGATTCCGCTTTTTTAAATTCAAATAATTGAAGGGTATTTATTCTTCCTCCTTTGATCCATTCTTATGGTTGGGGAAGAATTGCTTCAGCTCATCATACAAAGGCATTGCTTCCTGATCGTGTTCGCTGGCAAAGTAGCGAACCGAACGGTAATAGGCCATTGCATCCTGATAGTTATCGTTATCCAGCAGGATTTTGGTGTCGCTTAATTTTTGTTGAATCTGAGCTACTTTCCGCAGCATCTCTTCAATCACCTCTCTGGCTCTAAAATCCCGGTCAAACTCATCCATACTTACAAAATTGGGTATGTATTTAGGGTTTTCCTGCATAATTACTTTGGCTTTGTTCACCAGTAATTTATTGGTTTCGTTAATAGAACCAAAGGTAGAGCGTTGCTCGGGAGTTAAACCGGGTGCATTTTGGTTGGCAGAAACCAGCAAAGCATCTAAATGGGCATTGTTCTCGGTCAATTCTTCTGCAGTGAAGGTGACCTGGATTAAATCGTTGTTTTTCATGTTGGGTTGTTTTTAAATTCATTGTAATTTTCAATTCTATTGAAAAGTCTATAATTTTAATGGGCTAATTGAAAAGTTAGCTAGGAGGGCCATCTGTGTCTCCTGTTCCATTTGGCCAGATATTTGCCCAATTCCAAGGATATGGGTTGCTTGTATTGTATTCTTTTATATTTGCCTTGTAAGTTTTTTGAAGATAGAATGTTTCAGTTCCATTTTTTGGTACAATTTTAAAATTAATTTTTAAATAAATTTGATTTAATGGTTCTGATGTTATAAAATCTTTGTTTCCGGATTTATAGATTAGGTGTCCGATGGTGCTGACGTTACGAGAAGGCAATGCAACACTATTATTAATCCACCAAATTTCGGTATCTTTATCAAGTCCAACTATATCTGTATAGTGATAAGGGAATGTTAGCTTACCCCAAATAAAAGCAACTGATTTATCAGAGGTGCTTGGGACAAGGTTAAAATCAGCGCTTTTATTAATATATAATATACGTGTGGTTGTGTATACATCGATTTCATTTGCAACATCAGGATTAACTACTACATCACAGTTGGTTGTTCCGAATTTATGGGTTAGCATATATGAGGTAGCATCGTTAGGATTAGGATTAAAACTACCTGTATTTAGCGTTACGTATTCAGAGCAATTTATTGTTGGTGGAACAGCAAGATGTAATAATCCTATTCTTTTGTTTGGCATTTCCAAATTGAATGAATAAGAAGTTTTTGATGTTATTGTCCCCGACCCGGTAAGATCTAGTTTGGTTTGGAGTTTTACCTGCTGTATGGTTGGTGTGGAACTTCCAAATAAAGAAGAGCTTAGAGAAGAAAAAAGACCTGAAATACCGGAACTCATAAAACTTGATACTCCTTTTTTTAATGCGCTAACACCATCTTTAACGATGCCTTTAAATAAGTTTTTTACGTCAATGCCTGCAGTGGAATTATTGGCTTTGTTTTGTAAACTAGTTCCCATTGCATCAGCATTTGCACCATTCACCTCTAGGTTAACATTGGTTGTAGATGTGGCCTCGTCTTTTTTAGAAAATAAGTTACCAATACTAAGAAGGCTGCCTGAAGAAGATGAACTTCCTATTATACTACCTGTAATATCTCCTGATATATTACCACTAAATTCAAGATTATCTCGTTGAATAGAAGTTATTGCAAAAGTTAATCCGCCTGAATTTACATTGGGATCATAGCAAGAAACATCAAAGTCAAAACAATACCAGTGGTTTGGAGCTAATCCATTTTCAACATTACTAAAATTAGAGGAAAGTGCAGTGCCCATTGTACTCAGGTATCTTTTAGTCTGATTAACTGGATAAGACTCTCCAATTGATGGGTGATTGAGTATTTTAGAGTTGTTGCCGGAAGCTAGAGCTAATATGCCTACTACATCGTTACCTTCTGTGTTTAAAGCATGATAGTAGAAGAATCTGAAAATACCTCTATATCGATTATATAATCCAATGAAAGGGAAATCTGTAGTACCTTGATATGTTGATGGATTGTATTCTCGTATCGTGTTATATATAACTTCCCAGCCATCTTTATCAGATATGTCATTTTTAATATTGTAGGGGATTTTGCTTGCTACGTTGGTGTCAAACCAATATTTAAAATCGGAATGATATGTTCCGTTTATTTTGACACTTCTTGGGGGATTGGAAAGATCAATGGGATAGTTTCCGATGGGAGAGGTGCTTTTTACACCGCCACTATTATTTAATTTAATTGAAGGCAAGGTCTGTAATTCAGTTTTTGCATAGGTATTTTCTCTACTTTCCGTGGGTTGAAGGTCTGCAGTTAAATTATCTCGACAACTAATAAGAAAGAGTAGTGAAGCCAAGAGCCAAAAGAGTTTTGTTTTCATTTTGTCAAAATTTAAAGATTAATACTAAAAATAACTTTAATTTTGCCCCTTATCTCCTCGAACGAGATTTTGAGCCTTGAGTTTTATTGTGCGCATATTGATAAACTCGAGAACCAAGTTATGAAAGCTCACTGCCACTATTTGGCAGTGAGCTTATTTTTATTAAGTCTAATTGAATAGGTGGAAATGTGCTGTGTTTGTTGCTGTTGTTATGATTTTAGCAATTCGCACAATAGAAAGGTGATTGGGTCACTCTAAATAATGGGAAAATTGAACATCATATAATACAGATATTAGTACACCGAAAGAAATCTATTTATCCTTGCAGAGAAATTTTTGCAATTGTACTTCCTCTTTTTCGTTTGCATAACAATAGCTTTGTTTGCATCTGCTGTAAGTAATGGAGTGCCCCATATTCTTTAGGGAGGAGATGATTCGGTACAAACTGCGTTCCGAAATGTTTAATCGTTGGGCTAACTCCGTTGGTGTTCCAGTGCTTTCTTTTTCTGCATGTTCTTTAATGAACTCTGCTTTCTCTAAAATATTCAAATGTGTCATATGATTACTTTTTGGGCTGCTTGTGATTTACTCTTTAGTTCCCGTCATGTTAAAAAGGTAACCCTATTATTTGTTAAATAATGTTAAATTGATAATGATTAATTTAGAATATATTATGTAAGTATAATGTTTTCAGCATGTTGGCTGTTGAATTGTGATATGGATTTTTTTGTTTGGATGTTATTGAATTCTGTTAAGCTGTTGTATTTATCATACTTTGGCGAAATCATTCAAAACGATTCATGAAACTGTTTAGAGTAATTCAAAATAGAAAATGTAGTATCAAAAAGCATTGGAAAATCTTCTTTTCGTAAATGTATCCTTTCTGTCTAAATTACGTTAATAAATAAAAGGACTTCGAGGTATTTTATTCGTTTCAAGTAAAAAGATATCTAAATACTTTATTATATTTGCATGAAATTCCATTGGGGCATGCAATTGTGAGTAAGCTGAACGATTTAAAATTTCTTACACGATTTAAGGTCTGTACTCTTCCCCATTAATTTAAAATATTGAATTCTTTTAAGGAAATGCGATAAATCTCATGTGATTTTGAAGCTTTCTACCTGATACTTAAACAACATGGCAAAAGAAGAACAAGATAAAATATTAGATGAGGTAACGCAGAGCGATTATAAATATGGCTTTGTTACTGATATTGAAAATGATGATATAGGCAGAGGTCTTAGCGAGGATGTTATCCGCATGATATCGGCTAAAAAGAATGAGCCTGAATTTATGCTCGAATTTAGATTGAAAGCGTATCGTCATTGGCTGACTATGAAAATGCCGGAATGGGCCTATTTAAAAATACCTGAAATTAATTATCAGGATATCATTTACTATTCAGCACCAAAACAAAAAGCGAAGTTGGAGAGTATGGATGATGTTGATCCTGAAATTCGCGCCACTTTCGATAAGCTGGGTATTCCTTTGGATGAACAAAAACTGTTGTCGAATGTTGCAGTTGATGTGGTGATGGATTCATCATCAGTGAAAACTACATTTAAGCAGGCTTTGGCCGAAAAAGGAGTTATTTTCTGTTCGTTTAGTGATGCCGTTCAGGAACATCCCGATTTAATTCAGAAATACATGGGAACAGTTGTTCCAATTCAGGACAACTTTTTTGCATCTCTTAACTCCGCAGTATTTTCCGATGGTTCTTTTGTATACATCCCAAAAGGAGTTCGTTGCCCAATGGAGCTTTCTACCTATTTCCGTATCAATGCGGAAAATACAGGGCAGTTCGAGCGTACATTAATTGTATGTGAAGATGATAGTTACGTGAGTTATTTAGAAGGATGTACGGCACCAATGCGTGATGAAAATCAGCTGCATGCGGCTATTGTTGAAATTATTGTGAAGGACAATGCAGAGGTGAAATACTCTACGGTTCAAAACTGGTATCCTGGTAACAAGGAGGGATTGGGCGGTATTTACAATTTTGTAACCAAACGTGGTATTTGCGAAGGTAAAAATGCGAAATTGATGTGGGCTCAGGTGGAGACCGGATCGGCAGTTACCTGGAAATACCCGTCTACCATATTAAAGGGTGATGGCTCGTCGAGTGAATTTTATTCGGTAGCTGTAACCAATAATCATCAGCAGGCTGATACCGGATCAAAAATGATTCACATTGGCAACAACACCAAAAGTACGATTATATCAAAAGGAATATCAGCAGGAAAAAGCAGCAACTCTTACCGGGGATTGGTTAAAGTAACTAAGAATTGTGAAGGAGCCCGTAACTTTTCTCAATGCGATTCATTACTTTTAGGAGACAAATGTGGAGCACATACATTCCCATATCTCGAAATAGGCAATAAATCGGCTAAAGTAGAACACGAAGCTACTACTTCTAAAATTGGTGAAGATCAAATTTTCTATTGCAATCAGCGTGGTATTTCTACCGAGGATGCCATTGGTTTAATTGTAAATGGATACGCAAAAGAGGTAATCAACAAAATGCCAATGGAATTTGCTGTAGAAGCTCAAAAGCTTTTGGCGATTAGTTTGGAAGGATCTGTAGGATAATAGATATATAATAAGTAGAACCCAACGCATAACTGCGACAAAATAGAAGTGAAATGTTAAGTATTAAAAATTTACACGTTTCCATTGATGGAAAAGAAATCTTAAAAGGAATTAATCTTGAGATTAAGCCGGGAGAAGTTCATGCTATTATGGGACCTAATGGTGCTGGTAAAAGTACTTTAGCTTCAGTATTGGCAGGAAGAGATTTGTATGAAGTAACCGAAGGTGAAATTATCTTTCAAGGGAAAAATTTGTTGGACATGGCACCTGAAGATCGTGCTAAAGAAGGAATTTTCCTGGGGTTTCAGTATCCGATAGAAATTCCAGGAGTTTCAACGGTTAATTTCATGAAAACTGCGGTTAACGAACATCGAAAGCACAAAGGCTTGGATCCATTAACAGCATCTGATTTCTTAAAGCTAATGCGCGATAAAAAAGCATTGGTCGAGATCGACTCGAAACTGACAAATCGTTCGGTAAACGAAGGGTTTTCAGGCGGAGAGAAGAAAAAGAATGAGATTTTTCAAATGGCGATGCTTGAACCTAAATTGGCAGTTTTAGATGAGACCGATTCAGGATTGGATATTGATGCTCTTCGTATTGTTGCAAATGGGGTGAATAAATTAAAAACTGCTGAGAATTCAACAATTGTAATTACTCACTATCAACGTTTATTGGATTATATTATTCCTGATGTTGTTCATGTTTTGTTTGACGGTCGAATTGTAAAAACTGCCGGTAAAGAGCTTGCTCTTGAACTGGAAGAAAAAGGATACGACTGGATTAAAGAAGAAAACGGAAAATAGTAGAGGTGTTGGAAATTGGATTTATCTTATTTCTCATATCTATTATCTAATATCTAAAATAACATGGCCAACATAGATACAATAAATAAGGATTTCGCTGATCTGTTCGAACAAGGTAAGGAATTGCTTTCAAATGGTTCTTCTGATTGCATGAATAAGACTCGTGAAAAAGCCTTTGTTCAGTTTCAGGAATTAGGCGTACCTACTCGTGTCAACGAGAATTATAAATATACCAATCTAATACCAGCTTTCGATTATCCATACAATGTAAATCTTCGTTATATGGAAGTGGATGTTGACCTGAATGATATTTTTCAGTGCGATGTACCCGAGTTGGATACCAATATGGTATTGCTGACAAATGGTTGGTATTACGGAAATAATAAAGTGCTTACCGAATTACCCGAAGGAGTTATCGTTTGTGGAGTTCAGGAAGCAGCACAAAAATATCCTGATATTTTTAATGCTCACTACGGCAAATATGCCAAGCCCGAAGAGGATGGTATTGTAGCATTGAATACAGCTTTGGCAAAAGATGGTTTATTCATTTACGTGCCAAAAGGGGTTGTGATTGAAAAGCCGATTCAGGTGGTGAACCTTTTGCGTTCCGATCGCGATTTAATGGCAACTCAACGTAACTTATTTGTGATTGAGGAAAACGCGCAAGCCAAAATCATTGTTTGCGATCATACCTTAACACATCATAAATACCTAAGCAATTCAGTTACAGAAGTAAATGTGGCATCCAGTGCGGTGTTCGATTTGTATACCTTGCAAAATCAGCATTTGAATTCAGTAATCCTGAATTCTACTTTTATCCGTCAGGATAAGCATTCAAATGTATTGACCAATACCATTTCTCTTTACGGAGGAACCATTCGTAATAATCATCATGTTTTGTTGGATGGCGAGCATTGCGAAAACAATACATACGGAATGTATTTGATGGATAACAAGCAGCATGTCGATAATTTCACGTCGATAGATCATTCAAAACCGAATTGTTTAAGCAACGAGCATTTTAAAGGAGTAATGGATGGCGAGGCAACTGCAGCATTTGCAGGTCGAATATATGTTCGCCGCGATGCTCAAAAAACATTGGCCTATCAATCAAACAACAATTTATTATTGAGCGATGATGCTCAAATCAACACAAAACCACAGTTGATTATCGATGCCGACGATGTGAAGTGCAGTCATGGTGCTACAGTAGGTCAAATGGATGAGGATGCACTGTTTTATCTGCGCGCAAGAGGAATTGATGAGAAAGAAGCGCGTCAGATGCTGATGTTTGCTTTTGCTCACGAAATAATTGAAAAAATTAGAGTGGAGCCGCTTAAAGATCGAATTGATGCCTTGGTTGATACAAGATTAAGAGGTGAAATATCGAAATGCAATACTTGCGCACTTGCTTGTAAAAATTAGATTTAATTAATTCTGGTACTGTCGTACTTGATTCTCTTATAGGATGACAATAGATATCAATAAAATACGTAAAGATTTTCCCATTCTTGAGGAATTGATTCATGGTAAGCCTCTTGTTTACTTCGATAATGCCGCAACTACGCAAAAGCCTCGTCAGGTAGTTGATAAGTTGGTTGAGTACTATTACAAGTACAATTCGAATATTCACCGCGGCGTTCATTATTTGAGCAACAAATCCACCGACGGAAATGAGAATGCAAGAGTAATTGTACAGAATTTTATCAATGCAAAACATTCGCACGAGGTAATTTTCACCAGCGGAGCCACCGAATCTGTAAATTTGGTTGCCAACTCGTTTGGCAATCGATTCATTTCCGAAGGCGACGAGGTGATCGTATCAGAATTGGAGCATCACTCCAATATCGTTCCCTGGCAATTAATCTGTGAAAGAAAAAAAGCGGTTTTAAAAGTATTGCCTTTTAACGATCATGGAGAATTGATGATTGAGAAATTGGACGAATTAATTACAGATCGCACTAAAATCGTTGCAGTAAATCACATCTCCAATTCATTAGGAACCATAAATCCTATTCGTAAAATAATTGAGATTGCGCATGCTAAAAATGTTCGTGTTTTAATCGATGCGGCTCAATCCATTCAACACAAAAAAATTGATGTTCAGGATTTGGATGTAGATTTTTTGGTTTTTTCAGGACATAAAATTTACGGACCTAACGGAATTGGTGTTCTGTATGGCAAAGAAGATTTGCTGAATGAAATGCCACCATGGAAAGGTGGAGGTGAAATGATTTCCGAAGTAACTTTCGAGAAAACTACTTATAACGAACTTCCTTATAAATTCGAAGCGGGAACGCCCAATTATATCGATGCCATTGGTTTAGGTGCTGCAATTGAGTATGTTGAGAATGTCGGAATTGAAAATATCGATTCTTACGAACAGGAATTGTTAAAATACGCAACCCAAAAATTGCTTTCAATTGATGGTTTACGAATTTATGGAACTGCTGCTGAAAAAACTTCAGTAATTTCTTTTCTGGTGGAGGGAATTCATTTCTACGATATGGGAATGCTTCTCGATCAAATGGGGATTGCAGTAAGGACTGGTACGCATTGTACCGAACCGGTAATGCAGCATTTCGGAATCGACGGTACTGTTCGTGCGTCATTTTCATTCTACAATACAAAGGAAGAAATTGATTCACTTTATAACGGAATTCTGAAAGTCTGCAAAATGTTTGCAGTAAAATAGTCCGTTGGTTCGATTTTCACAGATAGAAAATTATTGTAACTTTCGGCTGAAAAAAATATAAATTAGATACGTTCGCAGATTTGGAATAGGGGATTTTTTCTCATATCTAAAATCTCATATCTAAAATCAATAGTATGACAATAAACGAAATTCAGGAAGATATAATTGAAGAATTTGCAGGATTTGAAGATTGGATGGACAAATACGCCTATCTAATTGAGTTGGGAACAGATCTTTCCGGTTTGGATGAAAAATATCAAACAGAATCGAATCTGATAAAGGGTTGTCAGTCTAAAGTTTGGTTCAATGCATCACTCGAAAATGGTGTTGTAAAGTTGGAGGCCGACAGCGATGCGATCATCGTAAAAGGAATTGCAGCTTTGTTGATTCGTGTTTTCAACAATCAAACTCCTGAAGATATTATGAATGCCGATTTAAAATTCATCGATGAAATCGGTTTAAAGCAGCATCTATCGCCCACTCGCTCTAATGGATTGGTTTCCATGGTGAAACAAATAAAAATGTATGGAATTGCTTTCAGTCACGTAAGCAAATAATCAGGAAAAGATGGGAAAAAAAGAAACAGAAGCAATAATCGTCGAGGTTTTAAAAACCATTTACGATCCCGAAATTCCAGTGAATATCTACGACCTGGGATTGATATATGAAATTGATATGTATGAGGAAGATGAGGTGAAAATCCTGATGACTCTTACAGCGCCAAATTGCCCGATGGCCGACCAAATTTTGGAAGAGGTAAATGAAAAAACTAAATCACTGCCGCAAATCGAAGATGTGACCGTTGTGTTAACTTTCGATCCGCCTTGGGACAAGGATATGATGACCGAAGAAGCAAAACTCGAATTGGGTTTTCTCTAAATATATCAAAGGGCTGTTTTTTTACAGTCCTTTTTTAGTTCCTGCTAATTTGGTTTCCGATTTTTGTTTTGGGCGTTTCCTTCGTTCCTCAGGTCGGGCTTTTCGTTTTTACTCCTCGCTCATTCTTCACTGTGGGGTAACACTTCAATCCCTAACGCAAAAGTTTTACTAATGCTGACTGGTTATTCTATTCAGAGATTAAAATTGATTTGCATGAAAAAAATAACGGAAAATGTTTTCGAAAATTAGAATTTGAGCGAGAGTTGTCAATAGAGCGTGCCACGTGCTGCTTTAGTTGGTTTAGAATACTGAAGAGCTTTCTATTGACTTGATTCTTTTGCTTACTTTTCTCATTTAAGGAGAAAAGTAAGAGCCGTCGGGCTTAAGGACAAAGCAATTGAAAAGATACAATGTTTAAATTTCAGAGAATTGAACAAATTTAAGAATGTTATGCTCTTACCATAACCAAGCAATTTATGTCAGGGTATGACTTGATTCTAAACCCAAAAGAATTATTTATTAAAATGAGCTTCTATATTAATTTGGTATTATTAGAAAATGCAAAATGTTTATTCCACGTTTATCGTGAATTGTCGGGAACAATCTTAATTTAGCAACATGAATCTTACCCTCTCTGCCAAATCAAACCTCATAAAAGCCAAAGCTATCGAGCTTGGTTTGGATCTTTGTGGAATAGCAAAAGCAGATTTTCTGGAAGATGAGAAAGAGAATCTTCGATCTTGGCTGGATCAAAAATATCACGGAGAGATGTTGTATATGGCCAATAATATTGAGAAACGATTAGATCCTCGTTTATTGGTTGAAAATACCAAGTCAATTGTTGTTGTTGGTCTGAACTACTTTCCAAAGGAGCTGCAGCAAGATTCCGAAGCACCTGTTATTGCAAAATATGCGTACGGAAAAGATTATCACTTCGTATTAAAGGATCGATTAAACCAGCTTTTGGAATATATCAACACAGAATTTGGTGAAGTTTCGGGTCGCGCATTTGTCGATTCCGCTCCAATATTAGAGCATGCTTGGGCAAAAAAAGCAGGTCTTGGCTGGATTGGAAAAAACTCATTATTACTCAATCGTAAAATAGGATCATTTCTTTTTCTGGGCGAATTGCTGATTGATATGGAGTTGGAGTATGAGGAAGAAAAATATCAGGATTTTTGCGGAGGATGCAGTAAATGTATTCGTGCTTGTCCTACCGGAGCAATTACAGAACCCTATGTGGTGAATGGCAGCAAGTGCATTTCCTATTTCACCATTGAACTCAAAGGTGAAATTCCCGAAGAAATGAATGGGAAATTCGAAAACCGGGTATTTGGTTGTGATATTTGTCAGGATGTTTGTCCTTGGAATCGCATGGTAAAATCCAATTCAGTTCCTGAATTTCAACCTAATTCTGATCTACTTTCTTTGTCAAAGGCAGAATGGGAGCACATGGATGCTCATAAATTTGGAGAGATATTCAAAAACTCTGCAGTAAAACGAACAAAATTCAAAGGATTAAAACGCAATCTCGATTTTCTTCATAAAGAGTGTGAATAGCTTATATTGAATTGCTTCCTATAGGTTTTAGTAATGAACTTTTGTTTTCGCTTTTTTTATATATTTATACATTCAATAAGTCGTTTTCACTTTTATTTTGTTCTTCTCGGTAGAATTTGATGCTCTGTGCATGAATTTTATTCGTCGTTTATATCAAATTTGATGATACACAATATCTACAATCTAACTACAAATGACAATACGCGTTTGTTTTTTCAAGTTTGGCAACCTGCAATTCCACCCAAAGCAGTAATTTGTTTGGTTCATGGCATTGGTGAACATTCTTCCAGATATCACAATTGGGCTGAATTGTTCGTTGAAAAGAACATTGCTGTTTTGAGCTACGATCAGCGTGGGCATGGTTTGTCTGATGGAAAAAGAGGAGTCATTCAATCTTACGAAAAATTAATGGATGATATTGATTTCGCTCTGGAGGAGGCAGGAAACCTTTTTGAAGATGTCCCTTGTTTTCTTTATGGTCACAGCATGGGAGGAGGTGAGGCCTTAAATCATATGATTTCGCGAAAGTCGAATTATTTCGGAGTCATTTCTACTTCACCTTGGATTGTTACACAGGCAGCACCTCCTAAAATAGTAATGTCTTTTCTTAGGGTGCTGGCAAATTTAGTTCCTTTTTTTAGTGTAAAAACGAGTTTTGATACTAAAATGTTATCTCATAATAAGGATGTATGCATTAAATATGATGAGGATGAATTGGTGCATCATATGGTTTCATTCAGATTATTTGTCGATGCTTATGATGCCGGATACGGTATTTTGCAGAATCCGGATAAAGTAAAAAAGCCATTATTGTTACTGCATGGAAATGATGATCAGATTACAGACTCCAATGCAAGTAAAATTTTCTCAGAGGGAGTTAAGGATTGTTGTACATTTATTCAGTACGATAAAGCTTATCATGAATTGCATAATGAATTCTGTCATCAAGAGGTTTTTACATATATTATAAATTGGCTGGACGCTCTGTTAGCGAATAATAAGCAAATTATTTAGAATATGACAATTTTTAGAACTGAGGTAAAGATTCCAGCATCGCGGGATAAGTTTGGTTACAATTCAAAAGCAATTATGCTGGGTTCTTGTTTTACCGAGAATATTGGTGAGCAACTCAGCAAATATAAATTTGATGTCAATATCAATCCGTTTGGAGTAATTTATAACCCAATCAGTGTTGGCAATAGTTTAAAAATACTAATCGAGAACAAAAAATTCTCCGAAGAAGACTTAAATTTCGTCAATGATATGTGGTTTAGTTTTTCTCATCACGGACGATTTTCAAATGCCGATGTGAATGAGTGTTTGGATGCAATCAATACTGAAATTAAAAAGTCATCATTAGATCTTGCAAATTCAGATGTTCTTTACATTGCATTCGGAACTGCCTGGGTTTATGAATTGCTCGATACTGGAGCAATAGTTTCCAATTGCCATAAATTACCAGCAAAGGAATTCCATCGCTACCGACTGGATGTTGACGAAATTGTACAATTCTATAAAAAATTGATTGTCTCTTTAGCAATTTTCAATCCGGATTTAAAAATTGTTTTTACGGTGAGTCCAATTCGGCATTGGAAAGATGGAGCACATGGAAATCAGCTTAGTAAAGCTACTTTACTTTTGGCAATTGAGCAGTTGGCGGAGTTGTTTGAACAGGTGTCTTACTTTCCTTCTTATGAAATTGTTATGGATGAGTTAAGAGATTATCGATTTTACGGAGAGGACATGCTGCATATGAATACCACATCTGTCAATTATATTTGGACTCGTTTTGTTGATACATATATGGAGAATGAAACACTTGCCGTGATGAAACGGGTAGATAAAATTGTTTCGGCAGCCAGTCATCGTCCTTTTAATCCAGACACGGTCAGTCATCAGGAGTTTATTACCAGTACATTAAGTGATGTGCAGAAGTTAGAGAGTCAATATCCAAATATTGTCTTTGATAAAGAAAAATCACTTTTATTAAAAAATCTTCACCATTAGTCTGGACATTCTCATTTGAATTTTGTAATTTGTTTTTCCCCTTCGGATAAAAAAATAGCTTCTGATTATCAGGCAGCTATTTCTTTTTGTGAAAAAACTTCATAAAATGATTAGGAATTGGGAAAAATAATCATTTATCTTTGCACCGCTTTCAAAGGAAAGTGTCCGGTGTTTAGAGTGATTTGGGGAGTAATTTTTTTATCACAGGAACGGGCTTTATTTTTTTGAAATTTTTTCACTTAGGGATTAGGATATATTAAAATAAATGATTTATCTTTGCACCCGCTTTCGGAGCTAACGAGCTTGTGAGTCACTAGGAAACTTAGGGATTACAGCGAAATT
>NZ_MVDE01000014.1 GCF_002843385.1 Labilibaculum manganireducens | reverse complement strand
GTCCAGTTAATAACATGAGTTCCCTGAGTAGTATAGCTTAAAGGATCGGTTGTTGTGCCTGTGATTGTTCCCGAACAATTATCGCTTGTTGTTGGAGGAACTGCTGTTGCTGTGCATTCACCTGTTACATCAGATAGTGTTGGTGTTACTGGCTTAGTTACATCATCAACAATTACATTTTGAGGAACGTTGATGCTGTTCCCGTTGCCATCGTCAAAGGTCCAGTTAATAACATGAGTTCCCTGAGTAGTATAGCTTAAAGGATCGGTTGTTGTGCCTGTGATTGTTCCCGAACAATTATCGCTTGTTGTTGGAGGAACTGCTGTTGCTGTGCATTCACCTGTTATATCAGATAGTGTTGGTGTTACTGGCTTAGTTACATCATCAACAATTACATTTTGAGGAACGTTGATGCTGTTCCCGTTGCCATCGTCAAAGGTCCAGTTAATAACGTGAATTCCCTGAGTTGTATAGCCTAAAGGGTCAGTGGTTGTGCCTGTGATGATACCGGAACAATTATCGCTTGTTGTTGGCGAAACGGCTGTAACTGCACATTCTCTGGTTATATCTGCCAATATTGGCAATACAGGGGGAACATCATCATTCACCAGTATTGTATCTCTTGAGACGCAACCAAATGCAGAGCTTACCTCTACACTAAAAGCACCTAAAGTATCTACAGATATTATTTGGCTGGTTTCTCCCGTATTCCACAAATAAGTGACTCCTGAGTGGTTTCCTGCATCTAAGCTGACTGAAGTTCCCGGGCAATTATCCAAATCTGCGCCTAAATCAACTGTTACGGAGGCTATTTTACCTCCATCTGTAATTGTCCAGCCTTTGCTCAATAAAACGTTCCTGCCGGAATCGTCACAATATTTGCTGTATCCCCCACTAAATCTCACATTATTATTCACTAGTAATGTAGCCCAGGAATTTAATAGGGAAGTATAAATAGTAGGAGACAAAGTCACATATTTAAACATATTGTCCATTTGAGTTACATTCGAGACATTCCAATTGCTGATGTCTCCAATAAAAGAATGCGCCGCATAGAACATATATTTCATATTAGAAACCGTACTGACATTCCAATTATTGAGCCCTAATCCCTGAAATGATTCAGCGAAAAAAAACATATATCCCATGTCGGTAACCGAAATGGGATTCCAGCCACTTAAATCTGCATCGAATTTCTTTGCACTACCAAACATTTCATACATCTTATTCACATTACCGACATCCCATTTATCAATTCCCTTACCAGTAAAGGAAGTTGCTCCTACAAACATGTAACTCATATTTGTAACAGTACTTACATCCCATGCACTAACATCTGCATCGAATTTCTTTGCACTACCAAACATTTTATACATATTATTTACATTGCCTACATCCCATTTATCAATTCCCTTACCTGTAAATAAAGTTGTTCCTAAAAACATATAACTCATGTTCGTAACAGAGCTTACATCCCACTCACTAACATCTGCATCCAAACTAGTTGCATCACCAAACATCCATGACATATCTTTAACTAAACTCAGATTCGGGGGTTCAATACCATCTTTTATCGTAAGATTTGAACAGTCAAAAAAAGAATGATCCATCGATTCCCAAACAACATCTCCCCACTGCTCAATAGTCTTGATCTTTTTTTCTTCACCACTGAAAAATAAATAGATTTGAGGGAATGCTCCTGAAATTTTTAAGGTATAAGTTCCTGCTGACACATAAGTATGGGATGCATTTTTTGTGTATCCTGAATCAACAATTCCATCTCCCCAATCAACATTATAATTATAGGTAAATTCCCACCATTTGGTTGGAATACTTATATCTAAATCTCCCGCACTAACTTCCCATGTAGTTATGAATTCGTTTTGCAGGGAGTATGAATAGGTGGGGAATTCCAGAACATCTTTGCGTGTTCCTACTTCCAAGTCCCAGTCGCCATTTGTCCCGGTAATATCATCGGAAGCTGCAAGCGTAATGTTTAGTGATTTTTCGAGGTATGCTACGGCATTTTGGCCTTTTAAACCCTTGCCAAATTCGCAGGCATAGATATTTAGGTGTGTGATTCCTTTTAGAAGTTTGCTTTTTTTTAACCATGTGGCTATTTGAGGTGCAGTAAACCATTCTCCATCAATCAGCAATTCACCTGCCCTGCCATGGCTAAACAGTTGAAATGATTCCGGAGTACTTGGTAGATTACTTAAACATTCTTTTGATTTCAGATCCTTATCAATATATATGTTTGCGTTACTTCCAAAACAGGTAAGTGGGCTTATACTTACAAACAGTATAAACAATAATAAAATCCTATTATTCATATTCGAAGAGAATTATGCAATCCTTACGTTCTTACCGTATAAAGAAATGCACTCAAACAAAAAACACAGATAAGAACTCAATGATTTCAATTTATTATTTTAAAAAATGCCCACAGAGATATTGATCAGATACATCATTCGAGAAATCTTTTCTAGAAGAAGATATAACTTTTACTGTTTCTCTTGTATCGGGAAGTTTTTGTTTTACTGAAATTTCGATCAGCAGCTCTTCTTTCTCTCAATCTACTTTCCCTCTTCATTTTATTTGGAATGTCGAAATTGATTCCTAATGTAATCTCATGAGTTCCGTCACTGCTGTCAGCAATTAAATTGTTTGTGTAATAATCGTATGAATACCCAATGTAATATTGATTGTAATTTACCCCTACCATTCCCACAATCTGATCGTTTGTTCTGTAAGATGCAGCTATCCAAAAATGATTGATGAACAACTTTGCTGACAGATCGTAATAAATATCAGAATCCATTGTTTTACGAACAATAACCGAAGGTTCTAGATCGACAAGGTCTTTTAAATGAAATGTGTAACCTGCTGTTGCATAAAAATGACGCATCATGATATTATCATTGATATTGTTATCTCCCATTTTAACAGAAGATTCAAATAAATGAGCTGCTGATGCTCCTACAAAATAATCATCATTATACAAATAAACACCAAAGTTTGCATCCGGCACATAGGAAACTTCATCCGGCCCTGCTTTTGGATCATTAACCGGGATGTATCTTTTATCAAACTTAAACTGATAAAAAACACCTCCCAATCCGAATGAAAGCTTTGTTCCTGTTTGCCCCAGTTTACTTTTTGATAATTGCAAGTGGTAGGCATATGAAAACTCAATTCCTGTTCTAGCAACTTCTCCTGCTTTATCGTTAAAAAAATATCCCCCCAAGCCAACTCCCATTTGCTTATTCCGCCGTGATAATGGATTTCCTTTTACGTTACAAGTGGTACATTTATTACTCATATTTTTATTAAAACTCAATGCCTGTGTTTCAGGAGCGCCTTCTACTCCCGACCATTGCTGACGTAAACTTAAGCGCAAAGGTGAATACATCCGGCTTCCTGCCATGGCAGGATTGAGTAAAAATCCATTCTCCACATATTGACTATAAAGTGGCAATTGTTGAGCTTTTCCTTGAGTGAATGCAAATAGTAACACTCCTAGAATTATTGTTATTCTCATTAGAATCTAAGGGTCAGGTTTAATATTATCAATTAACGGAGAATTGTTACAGTTCCCAGTATCGGCTTTTCATCATCAAGTTCTACAGCATAATAGTATGAACCTATAGGTAAATTAGTATTTCCATCGGCTCCAGTCCATGGCTCACCGCGATACTGATTACCAGTTCCACTAAATTTATAAACTGCTTTCCCCCATCGATCGTAAATCACAATCTTAAGGTTTTGCACAAACTCGATTCTATCAATATCCCAATAGTCATTATAGCTGTCATTATTTGGCGTAAATGCTTTTGGTATTGTTATTCTGTTTTCGTATAAATATTCCAGTACAATTGTTGAGTCTAACTGACAATTATTTTTATCAATTACACTTACGATATAAGTACCTCTTCCCAAATCCTCAATACTTGTTCCATAATATGGATTCAAATCCTGATCAGACCAATTAATGGTATAATCAAGAATCCCTCCGGTAACATCAATCCGAATGGAACCATCATTGGCATCAACTGTAGTTGGGCGACTGGCTTCGGCTTCTAAAACTAACTCATCAGGCTGAACAAGCTCCATACTGGCTATATCTGAGCAACCATGCTTATCAACAACCTTGACATCGTAAGTCCCGACAATTAAATCTGAAGCAATATCTGTTTCCTGACCATCCGACCATTCGATTGTATAGTTTGGTGTTCCTCCTGTTATATCAACGGTTGCACTTCCTGAATTTGTTCCATAACACAATATATCCTGATAATCATTAATTTCAGCGATCAATGTATCCGGCTGGTTCAACAATTTAGATCCCGAAGTTTCACATCCGTTATTATCAACAACCACATATGAATAATCCCCGGATTCAATATCAAAGATATCCTTAGTGATACTACCATAATTATCCCAGTTAACCAAATAGGGTTCAGTACCCTCCGAAATATCCAATTTAATCCAGCCATCTTCCAAACCATAACAGCTTGGTTCTAAAAAACCTGAAACTGTAACAAAAATCTGCTTAGGTTCTACAATTTCAATAGGAGTTATTTCTGATTTACATCCCTTACTATCTGTAACCTGAACTGAATATGCTCCTTCAGAAAGTCCTTGCTGATCCTCATTTGTTGGACTAACTCCAGGCCCTCCCCACAAGTAAGTATAACCCGGAGTTCCTCCTTTAGGATGCAGGTTGATGTAACCGTCAGTCCTTCCAAAGCAGGAAATATCTTTCTTCCAGAATTCAGCAACAAGCTTGTCTGGTTCATTAACCACAACCTGCAAACTCTGACTTTCATAACCGGGATCGCCAGCCGAATCGTATACTGTTACAGTATAAGTACCAGCTTTTAAACCGGAAACATCTTTATCTGTACTTCTAAAATAGTTATCTCCTGTCCATGAATAAGTTAAATTTTTAGGATCACTTTCTCCTAAAACATCAACAGTAACCGCTCCATCAGCTCCTCCCGGACAGGTAACATCTGTATTGGAAGTGACAAACAGCAGTAATTTGTCTGGTTCATGAACTTTTTTAGCATCCTCAATCCTACACTCATTTGCATCTAATACAACAACATCATAAACACCCATTTCCAAACCATTCACAGAAATATTTCCAGTGACATTTGACGATTCAGCGTATGAATATCCGTTCGGTCCTGAAATCAAGAAAATATAAGGAGGGGTTCCTCCGGTAACTGTTGCCGAAATCTCTCCATCACGCAAACCTACGGCAGAAATATCAATCGGAGTTACAGTCAATGCAAGTGAAGTTGGTTCTGTGATAGCCTGACTTCCTAAAACAGGAGGACATCCATATTCTGAAGTTATGGCATAATCATATGTGCCAGGCTCCAGATCTAAAATATGTTTTGCTGACGATAAAAATCCTGCTCCATTTGTCCAGGCTATTGTATAATTTGCCGATCCAAAATTCACATCCAATTCAATCTCACCATCAGCGGCATTGTTACAACTTACATTTTCAACATTTGCCACACTGGCTAACAAAGGATCCGGAGCAACTAATTCATATGTATTGGTTGCCGTTTGACCAACTGACGTTGCTGTAACAGTATAAATGCCTGCTGCTAATCCTGAAATTGTTTCTCCTGTTCCACTGTATCCGGCAGGACCAGACCAAGCATAAGTAAATGTTCCATTACCTCCTTTGGCATGTGCCCTTAATTCTCCCACAGGACTTCCCGCACAACCAACAGCTTGTCTTTCCTCAATATAAGCGAAGGCCATTCCTGGTTCTTCAATTATTATCGATTTTTTCACTGTTGAACATCCGGAAGCGTCTGTTGCGACAACGGTATAAACGCCTCCCGCCAGATTCTCAATCAAGAAACTGTTGTCATCGTAATTATCAGGACTAACGGACGAATATCCTCCTGGCCCTGTAACGGTAAAACTATAAGGAATTGTACCTTCTAAAGTTTCAATAGAAAGAATACCACTTTTGGTTCCTGCAACATTAATGTGTTGTTCTACAACTAAGCCCAACTGGATGCTCAAACCTAAATTTAAGTCGACTCCGTTCTCCGAAGAGCAGTTATTCTTATCAGTAATCAGCAGACTATAATCACCGGCAACTACATTTTCAATATTTTGAGAATATGATCGGTAATCGCTTGGTCCTGACCAGCTGTACCTGTAGCCACTATTACCACCATAAGGTGTGATTCTAACAATACCATCAGTAGTATTCTTACATGTTGGCAATACAATATCTTCAATTAAGAATCCTATTTCCCCCGGCTCAGCAACCGTAACATTTTGTTCAAACACACATGAGTTTGCATCAACAATTCGAAGTACATAATCTTTCGGTGCTTTATCTGAGAAAAGACCCGTTGTATTTTCATATTTAATTGTTGAATCTTCAACTTCTTCTAAAGAATACACATACCCAGGAGTTCCTTGAGCTGCTTCAACAAATATTTCACCCGATTCTTCCCCATTACAATTTGCAGCCTTAATTGTTAATTCGTTCGCAATTAATTCCTGTGGTTCAATTAATTCCTGACTCAAAACCGAAGGACAATTAACAGCATCAGTAACAGTTAATTCATAAGTTCCTCCTGACAAACCAGAAATATTTTCAGTACTGGCCGTAAATCCAGCTGGACCTGCCCATGCATAAGTGTAATTAGGAACACCACCTGTTATAACAGGATTAAATTGTCCTTTGTTATCATTATAACATTTCAAATTATCAGGATGCAAAAGCATAACTATCTCAGGATTTGAATTCAAAGTAATATCCTGCTCAGGAGTCAGACATAGGTTCTCATCCGAAACATGAACTTTGTAGTCACCGGAATACAATCCTGTAATATTTTCATTTGCCTGAACCACATTATCTAAAAAGTAAGATAGGTTTCCAGTACCTCCGGAGGCTGCAACCAAAATCTCTCCTTCTGGAATCGTAAAACAAGTCAAATCCTTTGTTGCAATATTATCGATTAACAATTCGTAAGCATCAAATATATTTACGATGGTATCAAATTCACAATTCTTTCCATCAGCTACAGTAATATTATACTTACCAGGTGTTAAGTTTAATGCTGTACTTTCCCAAGTTGTTTTGTTGGTTGATGTTGATGCTGAAAAATCAATTCCAGCCTCATCTTTCCAGAAAAATTTATATTCCGGATACTGAATATTTGCGACTTTGGCAACAACCCGTCCATTTCCCTGCCCAAAACATTTTACATTATTGGCTGTAATTTCCAGGGAAACATTCGATTTGGTTCCTAACTGAACCTCAATAACAGATTCAATTTTACACAAAGAACCATCTTTCGCTACAGTATTATAACCATAAATCACTTCAACTTTGTAGAATCCAGAAACAGTAACTTCAATTACAGCATTGGTTTCTCCTGAAAGGGCTGTATAAGTTCCAACCGTTCCATCTGCACTATAATACCATTGGAATGTTGTACTGCTGTTAATAGGAAAACCCTTTACATGATCCAAAACTGCAACATCACTACACCACTCTTCACGAGGCTGGTCGAAGCTACCTTCAAAAGACGGTGGATCCTCATCTCCTCCAGGAACACTCGGCACTAAAACGAAACCCGTAGTATTATCATCATCAAAATGATAATTCACAGGATGATCTCCGCCGGAACCTGATGATCCGGCAATATCCGTTAAGGAAGCATTGTAAATTTTACCAAACAATCCTGATGGTTTATATATAAACGCTTTGACTCCAGGAGTACTTGCTTTTAGGAAAGCATAAGAACAACGTACACCTTCCATTTTTAAATCATAAATAACGGTAATCGTTTTTCCTGATTCAATGGTATTGTTTTCGTATCCGAGCGTGAATTCCAAATTGGTAAAAGTATTGTCACCATAAATCTGTCCTTGCTCGAAGAAAGTCACAGAACCAAAAAATCCTTGTCCTGCTCCTTTTATTCTTATGATCCCATTATTCATAAAATCAACAAAACCAAACGTCACATCAGTATTGGTTTCGCAATAAATTCCGCCTCCATTGGCAAATGTAATTTTTGTATTTACTGCAATAAAATTCAATCCTCCTGTAGTATTCATCTTCATGTTCCAGCCTGTTGGCTGATCGGAAATAACAGTCACGATAGAACCGCTCATATCAAACTTACGAACCGCATCAGGATCACCCAAAGACAATGAGCTGAATCGTCCGACAGTAAAATAATTACCTTTTGTTGTAACAGAACCACTCTCCAAATACAAATCACCGGAAGTGATCAGACTGGAATTCCAAACCCATGACTGTGCATCTCCATCGAAGATTACATCACCATCCATCGATTTATTCGCAAAATCAACAATTTTATCACCTGCCAATCCATCTCCAATAAACTCGAAAACACCACGCATACTCATCGACATGTTTTCGGTTAAATCCATGAATCCTCCAATTTGCAGATTTGCATCAACGCTGAAATTTGCATCAGGATCCACATCGTCATACCAAGTCATGCTGTGACATTTTCCTGCGGAGCTTAACTCGACTAATTTGCTTCCTAAAAATGAATTCGCAGTAAAAAAAACATCATCGTTTAAGGTAGGGACACAACCTTCTTCGCTACCATCCTGAGTACGACTCCAGTTTTCATGATTATCCCAGCTATCGTCTGTTCCTTTTCCAACCCAGTACAGAGCGATTGGAGCAATTGCTCCATCAGTAATCCACCCTGTAACATTTCCTAAATCGAATGAATTTGTTGCAGTATAAGTTGCTCCTTTTGAGCCATCACCATTAATATCTTTCAGTTCAAGGAAATTACCTGTCACATTATTTGCCGCAAGTATTGTAGTTTGTTTAGAATCTTTCGTAGAATGCAACGATATTGGAGCAAAACAACTTCCTTCAGCAAGAAGGTAATCCATTTCATACGTTTTGCCATTCTGAAACTGGAATTCAAACCCCCTGCCTAATTCAACTGTTCCAAATTTATCATTACCAGTAACTTTACCATTATTTTTAAATTGAAGATATTCAATATAAGGCACAAAACCAGAGACATCGTATGCTGAAAATTCGCCCTCATCCTCAAAAACTATTTTATTAAAGTTAATATTATGAGACGCAGCACCTATAATTGATACTTTTGCATTATTTGTAAAAGTTATTGTACTATTATCCGACAATAACTCAAATCCAAGATCAGCATAGGCATCAGCAAGGTTAAAATAAACAGAACTACCAATTACATCTTCTCTTCCAGTAATTTTAACCTGTGAATTTCTTATGTCTAATCCTCTTGAATTAACACTGTCAGTCGGATCAATAGAGGTGATACTTTTACATTCTAAATCGAAACCATCGGTTACTAATTTACCGTAGCGGATGAAACAATCACCTTCCATAATCATATCATCGAGCAATTTCCACTCTCCGCCATTCCCATCAAACTCAACAATATTTGGAAATACATATCCAAATGTATTTATCTCCTGCAGTTCGGTTGCTCTAAAGTAAAAATTAACCACTGCGGATAGATTAATATCTACAGCCGAATTAAAAATAAGAGAACCATAAATATAAACACCTGAAATATCAGTTGCGCCCATTTCAAAATTCGGTCTCGCAGCTTCAGATCCAGTCCAATCCATTGTTCGGCAACGAATATCACTGGCTCCGGTATATACTGTTTGTTCTGTATCTGTAAATGAGCCATCATCAAAAAATACATTGTCTTTTGCTGTTGGCACACAACCTCCCGATTTAATACCAGAAACTGTTGACCAATGATTTGGATCATCCCAATTTCCTGTTCCGCCAACCCAATACAAATTGGTTCCTGCTGGTTCATTTTCAAATTTCCAACCGTCAGCACCACCCAAGTTTATAGATGCTTTTGCAACAAATGCATCTGCAGGCTCAGCATTTACATTTAAAATGTTAACTGAATTTACTGTTATATTAGTTGCACCCGTCTTCGCTTTAAAAATTGCAGGATCGGCACGCGAACCTGTTATATCAATAGTTCCTTCGCAGGCTCCGTTAGCAATTACATTACCAAGCACAAAAGTCTGACTGCTTTCAAACACATAGGTTTTCCCAACAGCCAATTGAATACTTTCGGCAACAAAACTTATTTCAGAAACATTCTTTTTTCTGAAATAAGTATTTCCATTCAACACAATATTATTAAATGAAATATCGTCTGAGTAAGTATCTATGTAGGCATTTCCATCAGCATCATCGAAAGCAACATTATAGAATGTTACCGGAACAGCTCCTTTTGAAACAATTAAATCGCCTCCTGCAGTAAATATTATCTCCGAAGTACCAGCATCAAAAGTAAATCCGTCAGGTGAAATTTCAAATTGTTCCAATTTAAATGTCGAAGATCCTAATGTTAATGATCTTGTATTAGCTACACCAAAATTAGAAATAAAACCAGCAGCCTCAATATCCTGGTTATTAGAGTTCAGATCTCCATTCTCTAAAAGAATTGTACCTGATGTCTTTAATCCGCTATTCAAAGTCCAGCTTCCTGCAAGCCAGGAATCATCATCTTGTTTAGTTCCTTCAAAAACGAGATCGCTAAGTAAATCTACTGTCCCCGTATTAATATTGGAAGGATTCTCTGATTTAAAATAAAAATCACCTGAATATGAATAATTGGCATTTACCATGCCCGAAAAATCCAGACTTCCAAAAATACATATTGGCTGATCTCCTGTGAAACTCATTAAATTGGCATTCGTCCAGATCATATCCAAACACTCTGCTGAACTCCCTTTTTTAGATATATTTACTTCATAACTGTTTAAGACTTTTGCATCTTCGAAAATAACCACATCTTTTCGGTTTGGTAAACATCCTCCCAACCAGTTTCCAGCTTTAAACCAATCATTATCAAGATTTCCCGTCCAATAAACAGTACCTCCGGTTAAATCGTCAGGAAAAACCCATCCATCATATCCAGAAATACCTATCGATTCATTTGCAGTTAACGAACCAATTCCTCCAATAACATTTACATCCTCAATTCTTAGTCGAAAAAGATCCGATGACGACACATCACAATCAAAATAGGCAACACCATTTTCTCCTTTAAAAGAAATGTATTCAGAACATGTACCGTGGGCTATCAAACCATCTGCCTTTGTGATTTTCTGCTTACTACCAACATTAAACAGATAAGATTTACCCTTGGTGAAAATTAATTGATCGAACTGATGATCGCCTAATAATTTAGCATTCCCTTTAAACTCAAGAGACTCAAAAGTCGGCTGAGCAGAACCTTCATTCGTTAAAAACACCTGTCCATCAGGGTAATTGAACGTTACTTTCCCGTAAGAAATAAAATCAGAAGAATTATTATAAAGTTCCGCACCATCTGACAGCAATCGAATCTCAGAATTATTACTTAACAGAAAAAAATTACTGCCGGAAACATTCCATGCTTTGGAAACACCATCAGCTAAATCAATATCTGAATTTATCATATCCAACACTCTATTATAGGTGCTGTTTGAAATAAATTGCCCAACAGTTAATTTGTTTCCGTTAAGATGCAAACTTCCTTTATACAACTCAAAATTATTTGCAACAGTAATGTTTGTTGTAAGAGTCCAATCACCATCACCAATAAAAGATACAGAGCCCACAAAATTTTTATTGATTGCAATTGTATTGGTATTATCTCCATTAAACTGTGTTTCACCAGCAACATTCCATGTACAGTTTCCTGCAGCAAGAGATCCAAAAATCTCTATATTTTCAGCTCCCTGCAAAGTGGAATTATCATTAATCGAAAGGGCTTTACATTCTGCAGGAATATTTATAGTAACTACAAACGTGGCTGGTATTATTACATTATTATTTCTGGATGGCACACAACCCGAATTCCAGTTGCCTGGTGTTCCCCACATACCATCACCTGCTCCACCTGTCCAGGTATAATCTGCGGAAGATGGTGCAACAAAATTCCAACTCGCATTATTCCCTCCTAAGTTATAGGAGTTATTTGCCAAAAATGGAACCGCATTTCCACTTGCGTTGATATTTTTAACCTTTAAATAATTTAGATTAACCAATTCAGCTGAAATATTTCCACCAAGAACATCTCCTGTAATAGAAATATAGGCATAACATTCTCCCAGAGCCTCAAACTTAGTTTTTATATTTTGAGTACCATCGTAAATGGAATAACTGTGACCAGCAGTAAAAATCAAATTCTGAATATCGTTTTCCCCTTTTAAACTTCCATCCAATTCAAATGTTATATCGTTAAAAGAGGTAAGAGTAACATTACTTTCTATCGCTCCATTGTTCACTTGAAAAAGAACATCGTAAAAATCAACTCGCTTAGTTCCAGTCGTTTCAATTGTTGAATTTGCTGAACTAACAATTATTTTTGAATTTCCCGGATACAGATTTAAATTATCTGTTTGAACAGACAAAACGGATGTTCCGCTTTTTTGAAGATTAATTATTGAAGAATTTAAATAGAGCTCCCTGGATACCGGGTTTTCAGCAACAAGACTTCCACAGGTTAATTCTGCTTCAATACTTAAGGTTCCCTGATTAAAATAAACTGTATTATCAAGCAGATTCATTTCACTGGTAATTCTCCAACCTCCATTGTTGTCAAAATAGAAATCTCCATTAAATGAATTTCCTCCAAAATCAATAACATTGCCAAGAGTATTCGCTCTAAAATAAAGAGGACGATCAAGGTCAATGATCATCTGGGTATTAAATTTCACTCCTCCGTAAATTACCAAATAATGCGCAATATTATTATCCGTTTTCAGAACAGGCATGTTTTGTACATTGCCCCAATACATATTCAAACAACGTGCTACACTAGTAATTACCACTTCTGCTCCCGGATCTGGAAAAGAAAATTCATCAAAATACACATTATCATCTTTATCCGGCAAGAGGGCACCAGGGTTTACCTTTCCGCCTGGCTGATCACTCCAATGCTCTATATCATTGAAATTACCCGAACCACCAATCCAGTAGAAATCACTTGCTTCTGCAGATAAATATGTTAATTGTAAAAATAATATTAGTAGTAGACTTGCTCCATTTCTTTTCATAATAATCGGTTTTCCTATAAATCGACATCCTAATTGTCCTAGGTAGAAACATACATTCCTTTGCGTTAAAGAATCTTTTGCTTTGACGAAAGAAAAATAAATAAGTTTCAAATTTGGCGAAAAATTTCAACATATTATTTATTACCCCAGAATATTTCTTTCTGTCAAAGTCTTATTTTAACACATTATATGCGTGAGAGTTTCGTTTAAATAATTTTAAACACTGATAAGCATAACTAATCAAACTTAAAAAAAAGCATTATAATTCTGATAACCAGCAGATAAACTTTTTGTTAAGGTTTCTAAATTTGCAAGTAAATATGTATTTAGACATAAAGCTTGCTGATATGGTTGGAAAACAAGACAAAACATCTCAGTTAAGTATTTTTGACACCTCCCTGAAAAGTTTCATCAATTTAAAGCATGAGTTTGTATTAATTGAGCGGGTTAACAAAACAGCAAAACAAGAGGGAATAATATTGCGTCAAACTTACACCATAACTTTAAAGCACTGATGATAGACCAGCGTTTTCATAATTATCCGAAAAGAAGAAATAAAGCCAAAGCTGCATTACGAAAAATCAAGACTAGCGCAGGTCGCCAGGTCAGAGATATAGAAAGACATTTTACTCTGTCCAACAACATAAATATTAAGAATTACTGATCATTATTAAGAAGATCTTAGCACAACAAAAAGGAGATAAGAATAAAATCTACAGCATCCATGAACCGGAAGTTAGTTGTATTACAAAAGGAAAAGAAGCAAAGAAATTTGAGTTTGGAAACAAGTCAGGCTTTATCTTAGCCAAAATCTCAAAAAATAGTAGTTGGCGCTGACAGAACCAAACTTTCTTTCAAACAATTTTGAGCACTTGAAAAATGAAACAGTAAGGCTGACCATGTAAACATTAGAAAATAAAATTTATGGATTTACCACCAAATTTGTTTGCCATCTTTTATTGTAAAAATACGTTCTTCTTTTCCTTCAGAAAAATTACGCAACCATAAAAGGGCATTAGATGGAATATGATCATACGTTATCATGTCAGTCATGGCTATTTTTTTTCCTAAAGATTTCCACTGATTATCCCAATAAAATAATTCGTAGTACATACCGGGATAAATACCGTTTTTATCATTTCGAGGACAAATTCCAACATGAGTGATCTCTGTTATGGAATCAAGTTCAAGTCCAATCCAGATAGGATTTTCGGCGTACTCCTTCATAATTATATTCCCCGTAGGAGCATCCTGCAACTTTGGATTTGTTTTCCACTCAACATAAGTTAGTATGTCTCCATCCGTCATAATCTTTATCTGCTCACTGCTAAGTTGAGATGATCCAAAATATCTTCCGGTTAATTTTTTTATACCCGTTGAATCAGCATGATAAAAAGCTACTTCGGCCGGTCCATCCCAACAAGAAGCAACTCCTTCAGGAAAAACATACCGTATATACTTGCTCTGTACAGATTTAATTTTCAGAATATTCTCTTGATATTTCAACCGATCTTTGATGGAATAAATTGTTCTGCTTTTTGAAAAATTAAATTTATCCCCAGTTTGGAATTGTCCATCGATTAATGCGTCACAACGAGCTTCCCTATCCTTAGGAGGATATTTCCTGTCAAAAGTAAAAGATATTGTAGACAAAGAATCTGGAATATAATATATTGGATTCCCAATACTATCAGCTCTAAAAGGATAAGTAACAGGCTCTAAATGTTCGTCTTGTAACACTGCAGCCATATACATATAATCATTCGTTCCAACATTTTCGAATACAATTCCAGAACAATTATTCTTAGCTTTGTCAATTGGCGACCATGAACGATCTCCAAAAACATATAAATAAACTATTCGTTTATCTATAACATTAATATTTATGTTTTTAACATTTTGAAAATTCCTGCTACCATCCTCCATAAATTGTTGATTCACTATACTCTGATCCAAAACCCTCGCAAATTGCTTAAAATAAATTTTAGGGGCAAAATCTCTTAATTTATGTGATGGATCCCAATCATCAAACGCAAAATATTGCCATTGTTTCGAGGAATCAAGTAATGCATTCATATTATGCCCTACATTTCGATTCCCCCACCAAGGGAAAGTTATTATAGAAACAGGAACTCCTATTGAGCGTAAGATGCATTCACCCATGCCAGTTTGTCCTTCACACCCCTCAACAACCATTCCTTTTGCCAATTGAGATGGTTTAATATTATTCTCCAATCTGGAAAGCGCATGAGAATGTGATACCTTATTTCTAAAAAGCTTATTCATATATGAAGTCACTTCAAGAACATCTTTGGGATTTTTAATCGAATCGACAACCCACTTAAACTGATTGTAAAATTTCTTTCGCCATCTGTCCGGAGCTTCGTTCCCATATCGATAAGGCAATATATATCTGCAAAATTCATCAAGAGAATATTGACGGGCCCAAGGGAACTCCCATGCCTTAAAAGCATAATCAATATTTTCAATTAAAAACTCAGAATCAATTGTTTGAGCATCAGAACAAATTTGTCCCCGATATCTTCCCAAACGATTTTCATTCAAAAACTGATTTACATACCGATCAATTGCTTTTCCCCGAAGCTCATTATCAAAACATTCATCACCTGATTTAACAGAAATTCTGCAGACAGAAATACTATCGAATAGTTCATCATACCGATTATGGTCTTCTATAGCAAAATAGAAGTGATAGGGCATATTCTCAATAAGAAAATAAGCGGCTTTCAACTTAAGACTATCTTCTTTTGTTTGATAATGCTCAATAACTTTCTCAAGTTCAAACCTATTCTCTCCTGAAAATTTTAAAGTGTTTTTTACTCCGGATGGTACATTTTGTGTACATGAATTTAGTAAGAAAGCTATTAAACCAAATAAAATAATTTCTGGAATGGATTTCATTTAACAATAGATTTATGAATTAACATGGTTTTTATATACTATTCAATGATTAGTTGATATTATGAATCTAATCTTGCCCATTGGATTCCCTCTTCATTATTTGAAAATAAAATCAGGCTGGATTTCCTGCATATGTTTTTCTTCAGTATTAACCCCCCAGCATCTTTTGAATCCAAGGAATCACATCTATTATTGCCCATCACGAAATATTGTTTGTTTTGTATTTTTAGTAACCCACAAGGGCAGGTAAAATATGATTGCCAACAACGAAAATAGCAATCCTCCAATTGTACCCGCTGCCAAGGCAAACCAAAACACTTCATTTTGCCCGGATAACAAAAAAGGAACAAGCCCCAAAATCGTTGAAACAATCGTTAGTAAAATCGGAACAATTTTATGATTAAATGCTTTTATATAAAGCTTAAAATCACTCCTTTTTTCATCCAAACGTTTTAAATTATTTTGATCGTTAATAATGTATAACGCAGCATTTACGGAGATTCCACACAATAAAATAAAGGCCGCATATCCCCCTTGATCGAAATTAAGCTCGAAAAAACTAAACGTAACAAACACGCCAATAAATGAGATTGGGATCATTCCAATAACTGCCAAAGGTTGAAGTAACGATTCTAATAATATGGCACATATAAAATAGATAATCCCAATTACCAACAAAATTAGCCAGTAGGATGTTCTATCTTCATTACTCCACCAAGATCCATAATTTGCTTTTTCAGTTCGATACCCAATCGGTAATATTTGTTGAATTTTTCCGATATTTTCATCCAAAACAATTTTACCAAGTTGCTGTGGGCCAATAAAATCGTACTGAACGACCAATTGGTATTCCTGGTTCTTTTTGTAAATATCGTTACCCGTGCGTTCCTTTCTTACCTGCGCCAGATTATCCAATTTCAGACTACGATCACTCAATGATATGGGTAAATTACGTAACTGCCACATATCAAAATGCCCTGCCTGGTCAGAAACCATCCTAAGAGTTTGTAATTCTCCCTCCAATAAAAATTGCTGAGAGCTTTCAGCTCCTAAAACTTCCCGTAAATAATTGTATATTTTATTATAATTAGAATTTTGTAAGGTCATTAAACTTCCGTCAGCATAGAATCGATACTCATGCTTTAGGTCCGCCCCCCAACTCACACGCCCTACAATATCGGCTTGCTTAATTCGGGTATGTTTTAACAATTCTTTCTTCAAACGTTCGGCATACAAATAAAGTTCTTCGTAATTGTATCCGTACAGACTAATATGCGAATTGCCTCCTCCTTCCGCAATTTCATTGGAAAACCCACGCCCTACACCAAACACTCCCCAATCCATCCCTCCCATACTGATAGCTTTATCTGTAATTAAATTCTTAAGTTGATATGGAAAAAATGAGTTCTCCACTTCCGGTTTAAACGAAATTTGAATCTGTCCATTTCTTGAATTCCAAATAGAAGTTTGGAATTGATCAATTTCATCAAACTTCGATATAAAATTCTCCATCAACATCATGGCTTCATTCAACTGAACAAGGGTTGCTCCTTCTGGCATCTTCCCTATCACATTCAATTTAGTACGTTCCGGTTCGCTGTAAAATGAATTGGCAAATACATTCTGTGCAAAAAATCGCAAACTTCCCCCCAATACCAATTCGGCTGTTTCTTTTACATTGTCCTGATACCAGGAAGAACCTAAGCTTTTATTATATACTCCATACCAAAAACCATCTCCCTCCAACTTTTCGGGAAGTAAATGTACAGGCAAACCAAAAGCAAGCACAATTACAATCACGAAAGCCACCTGCCAATGTTTCATAAATAAAAGTACCGAAGCATAAGCTTTCGTAAATGCTAACACTCGTCGCTTTCTCCGAAAAAACAGTTCATTTTTTTTTGGTTCAATAGGCAACTTTTGCAACAAGGCGGGAATCAAAAACAAAGCAATGGCTAGGGAAACTGCCAAATTAATAATCATAACCAAAGCAAAATCGATTAATTTTATTTTTTGCTCCTCACCCAAAAAGAAAATAACACTCAATGAGCCTATTGTAGTAAGCGTTGCAGCCAATATTGCCAAAAAAGCCTTTTTATTTCCCTGGTACCGCAAATGATCTATCATTACAATGCTGCTATCAATCATCATTCCCAATGACACAGTGATTCCTGCCATAGCATACAAATGGATCTCCAGTCCTAACAAATAGTAAAAGACAACTGCAACTGACAGATTAATCAGCAGACTAATCAGAATTAAAAACAGATAACGCCACCGCTTACTAATTAATAGCACAAAAAGTAATAATATCAGTAAGGATAAACCTGTTCGCCAGGCAATTTTTCCCAATTCTTTTTGAATAAACTTAGTAGCATCATAGCTATTCAAAATTGAATAACCAGCAGGCAAACTAATCTTCAGATCCTCTATCTTAGCCTTTACTTTGTCCGCCAGATCCAATTGGTTAGCTGTTTTTTCAGCATATACAACCATATTAATGGTATTCAAACCATTAATCCGAAAATAGCTGTTTGGCTCTTTTTCTTTATATCGTATTTTGGCAATATCTCCCAGATAAACAATTCGTTGTTCTACTTTTCCTACAGGAATTCTTTCAGGCTTAAATTCTCTGTTATTACGATATGAAAAATACACCTGCTTTAAAATAGAGGATTGCAAACCGGAAGCATTCTCCCAGCCAACACCCAGCTCTTTACTCTTAAAATAGTTACTCACCGCAATTTGTACTTCACCAATCTTCATGCCCAATTGCCTCAACTTTTTAGCTTGATAACAAACTTCCCATTCGAAAGGATTAGCTCCATAAACCTCTACAGCATTCACACCCTGCAGCAAACTAATATAGGATACCAGATTTTCTTCAGCATACTTTTGGATAAAATGGGGACTGGCACTTCCATTTAAAGTATAAACCAATAAAGAACTTCTCCCTTCATCCCCTGTCTTCACTTGGATATAGGGATAGCTTACACCTTCCGGCAATTGGGGATACACCTGTCGAATGAGGGTAGCTACCTCAAAACGTGAAACATCCATATTGGTGCCTTTGTTAAAAAAAATCTGAATGTCTCCCTCTCCTGCGGACGATCTGGATTTAATCTCTTTTACACCTTTTATGGAATTAAAAACACCCTCTAACCTCGCAGTCACCTCTTTCTCAAGAATTCTACCACTACTCTTGTGCCACGAATATCCAACTGTAATACCAGGCAATTCGCGGGATGGATTCAGCTTTACTGAAAGTGAAGGCAATAGGCTGCATCCAATAATAAAAAAAACAATAAATACAACAATTATAGAAAATGAAGAGTTCCGGTTTAAAGACATTTGTGTGTTACTTTATAGTTTTATAATGAGCGTATCTATTGTTCTATTACGAAGAAAAACTAAATTCCCAATTCTGCCTTCAAAGCTTTTCCAGATCTAAAATCGTAGAATGTTAACATCTGAATGGTATAATAATACTCCCAGTAATTTTTCAAACTTGTAATATATTCCTCTTTGGATTGATCCTGTTTATTTAAGGCGTCATCCAATTGCAAAACACTGGCTTTTCCTTCTTTAAAAAGTTCCAGCGTTACCTGATAAGATTTTCGCGCAATTTCATCGGCTCTTTGTGCATTGTAAACCAATTCTCCCTGAAGGTTAAAATCAATAACTTTACGACTCACCTCCTGTTTAAAGTCAATCTGCTTTTGCTTTGAGGACAAGCGGATTACTTCCCGATCACTTTGTGCCATTTTGTAATTCCCTTTACGTTTGCCCCAATCTAAAATAGGAATCTCCAAACTCATCTGAACTTTCTGCTGATTTAAGGGGTTTTGATAGGCATTATAAAATGTTTCGGATTGTTGATTTAAACCATAGCTTGCAACAAGATTGGCTTGAAAATGTCTGGCTTTTCTTGCTTTGTCAACTTGCATATCAGCTTCCCACTCATTTTGCTGTTCTTCCATTAAAAGAGGATGATTTTTTAAAGCCAACTCAAGTGCATTGGTAACATCTACAATTAATTTAGGAACATCATCAGGCAAAATCAAATGCTTTAATTCATTTTCATTAAAATCCAAAAACACATTCAAATTAAACCTTGTTTGCTGCAATTCTTTTAACGATTTTGCAAGATTCGTTTTTGCTTTCAGAACATTCAATTCTAAATTTAACAACTCATTTTGTTTGATTGCAGCAATCTTAAACCTCTTTTTTCCCATTTCGTATAAGGCAAATGCATTAATTTGATTAGAGCTATCCATCTCAACATTCAACTGAGCCAAAACCTGATCAAAAAATAATCCTACAGCTGTTACATTCACATTCTGTAAATTGAGGATATACTCTTTTTTTGCCTTCTCGAACTTTAAAGGTTCCAATTTGCTCTGCCATTTAAATTCATTAAAACCAAACAAAGGTTGTGATAAGCCAACACGGACAGGTGTAGAACTATAACTTTTACTGCTTCCCTCACCATAACTCTCCAATCGTCCCAAATCCGAATCCACATAAATGGTTCCTCCTGTAAGTCCAATGTTTTGGGATAAAGACATGCGTGTATAAGAATACATACTTTGTTGTTCTCTATACTCGTCCTTATCGGTAATAGAATTGTATCTCTGCGTAAAAGATCGATTGTAATTAAAAGGAGTTACAGCCAAACTCAGATTAGGTAAACGATCGGCCACATAAGCCTTATACTCCCACTGCTGAGACAAGTACATATTCTTCTGAATAAAGGCATCCAAAGAATTACTTTGAGCCCTATCCAACACCTGGCTCAAAGTGAGGTTTTGTTTTTGACCATGAGCAAATACAGTACTCAGAAATATCAATATTATACTTACTAAAATTCTCTTTTGAAACATAAATAATCGTTTTTATTCAATCCGTTTAAGCGACCAGTGGCAAGCTTTATTTCCATTAACAAAGTCATAATAATTAAGCAGGTACTATTTTTTCCTATTCAAATAATAATAACAAAGAGGCACAAAATATAAACTCACTATAGTTCCAATTCCCATACCTCCAATAACAGTTATTGCCAAAGGTTTTTGCAAATCGGAGCCCAGACCATTTGTAAAAAGAAAAGGAATCAATGCCAATATGGTGGTTAAAGAAGTCATTAAAATAGGCTTTAATCTTCGTTGTCCTCCAGTACTGATGGCGCGAATCAATCCATAACCTTCCTCTTTTCGAAGACGGTTGATCGTATCAATTTTTAGAATCGAATCATTGATAATGATTCCTGACATCACAATAATTCCTATGAGAGACATCAAATTCAGACTTCCGCCAAACATGCTTAAAAGCAGCAAAGCACCTCCAATATCGATCGGGACCTCCAGCAGTACAATTAATGGCTGACTTAATGATTCAAATTGCGCCGCCAAAATAAAATAAAGCAACAGCAAAGAAATTATCAGAACCAGTCCCAGCTGCCTCATTAATACCCGATTTGAAAAAACACTTCCCGAAAAGGATAAATTTACATCTGGATATTTTCTGTTGATTTTACGAATCTTATTTTGAGAAGACAGCAAATCCGATTCCTTTATATTTATATTAAATGGAAGATATTCTCCTTCTTTTCCGGCAACAATACTTTTCAAACTAACACGGGATTCCTCACAAACCAATTGGTTTAAAGAATAATCATCACCTTGCGAATTCTGAATAAGAGTCTTTTCCAGAATATTAGAAATTCTCTTTTGCCCCTCACCCAAAACAATTGGAACAAAACTCTGATTCTCTTTAATAACCGCCAACTGATTGTCGTTAAAAGCTGTTCGTAACTTTTGATATACCACATCCGGCTCCAGATTATAACTCAGCAACTGAACAGGATCAATGGTTAGTTGCAGCTGTTCCTGCATACTTTGAGATATTTCCAACTGATCAGAAAAACACTTTCGAAAATCCTTCTCGAGTAATTTCAATAAATTTACCTGTTTGGTTTCCTCACTACTCCGCACACTTAATCTGGCAACTAGAGGAGCTTCATTAGCTCCAAAAATCTGCTCAAATAAATTCGGTGGTGCATAAAATTGAATTCTGGCTGAAGGATATTGCTCTGTTAAATAATGATGTAATACATTTTCCACCACATGCATTCGCTTTTCGTTTTCCGTATTTAAGTAAATCCGACTCTCCGAACTCGAGAATTCTTGTTCTCTATTTAATAAATACTGCTGTTCTCCAACCAAGGCTGATGATTGCTGAATAGAATCGACTACCAAGGAAAGCAGTTCCTTCACCCGTTTTTTATTCTCATCGACATGAATCCGGGCATTCCAATCTACTTGCAACATTAACTCATGCTGTTCAACTTTTGGCAAGCGGGATTTCTCCATTTTAAATATCAAAACAGCTCCAACAAAAATGAACATTAAAAAAAACAAACTGGAAGCCAACTGATTTCGAAATACCAAACGAAGTCCTTTTTCATACAATTTCGCGTAATCAACACCACTAATTTTAGACACCAGACGATCCATTCTTCCCCTTCTTTCTTTTCTGTAAAATAAGCGATAATACACTGGCAGTAAGCTTATAGAAACAAAAAAGGAAACGAAAAGACCAATAGTTACAGCCATGGCTTGATCGTAGAACATGGCACCTGCTATCCCCGAAATAAAAATCATGGGTATGAACACTGCACAAGTAGTTAAAACAGAACTCAGAAGTGGACGAATGACTTCATTGGTTCCTTTCACACAAGAGGAGAATAAATTCTCCCCCCGTTCCCGGAACTGGACAATATTATCAATAACAATAATCGAGTTATCAATCATCATTCCAATTCCCAATACCAAACCGGATAAAGAGATAATATTTAAAGACAAACCAAGCAAATGGAAAAAAAGAAGAGAAATAATTAGAGATGCAGGAATGGATATCCCAATCAGCCAGGGAGCTTTAAAGTCTTTCAGAAAAAAGAACATGATCAAAAAAGCCAATCCCGCTCCCCACAATAAACTCTGTTTCAAATTGTTAATTGAATAATCCAATAAACGAGTCTGATCCTGAGAAATTTCAAACGCAATCTCGGGATAATCTTTTTCAAAAATCCCAACCATCTCTTTTAATTCCTCCTCCATTTCCTGAAGGCGGGCATCCGATTGTTTGATAACTGCCAAAGAAATGCCTTCCTGTCCATTAATTAAGGCCATGCCTTTTCGGGGCTGTGTAACAATTTTCACTTCAGCCAGATCTTTCAACTGGATCAACCGATCTCCGGCTTTCAAATAAAGTTCCTCAATATCCTTCTTGTTTCGCAAGCGGGAAGAAAAACAAATGCTGTACTGATAGTAGCCATCGCGAATACTTAGATTCCCAAAATCGATATTATTCTCTTGAATAAGTGTTTCCAGATCTTTCAATATGAATCCCAATGATTTCATCTGCAACTCATTAGGCACAATCAATATTTCCTGAAAACTTCGTCCTGTTAAATCTACCATAGCCACTTTGGGCATTTGTTCTATTCGCTTTCGAATTACAGCATCGGCAAATTCGCTCAATTCCATAAACTTCTGCTCGTTACCTTCCTGCTTTAAACTTAAATTAAGGTGAAATACAGGTAAATCACTTGCGCTGGCCTTTATCACTTTAGGCCGTGGCATATCCCTTGGCAGGGAAGACATGGCCCGATCAATTTTTTCGTTCACCTCGATGTATGCCAAATTAATATCACTGCCATAGGCCAATTTCAAGCGAATAATTCCACTGCCATCACGGGTTTCACTGTGAATATCCTCCAAATGTGCTACCTGCATCAATTGCCGCCGAACAGGAGCAACAACCGAATTTTCGAGCACACGGGCTGAGGCATTCTTATAATTCATCTGTACCGTTACTTCCGGAATCGAGATGTCGGGCATTAAGGACACTGGCAAAAGCCCAATAGATACCATCCCCAACAAAAGAATAGCTATAAATGTCATTGTAACAGCAATGGGGCGGGAAAGTAGAAATCGAACCATAAGTTTATTTAATAATTTATCAAAACAGACTACACATAGCAATATATATATACATTTGTATATTACGACATATTCCATGAATTAATTAGAAACGAAAAAAATAGGATCTAGTCCCCTCTTAAATCTTGAGGATACTCAACAGTTTTTTTACGTACTTTTTCAAAATACAATTGTTTAATCTTCTTGTTACGTATCGGATTTCCTATTAATACAACTTTATTGTCACTATCCAAAAGAAAAGTGTTAAATCGCTTGTCTTTTTTTAAGTTATTTTTTCTTCTTAAATCATCTAAACGATCAAAAATAAGTGGATATGGAAACCTAATTGTACTTTTATTTATTTCCTTGAAAATTTCAAAATTATTTGTAATAACATAAAAATGAAATGATAAATTTAATTCGCTACCGTAATCTTGTACTAATTTTTTCCATTCTAACAATTCATCGATACAAACAGAGCAATCTCCGTCAATTCTTGTTACAATTTTGAATTCTTTATTTTCAATACATTCTAGATTAAAATCGCGACCAATAGTTCCAATAATTACTGTATCACTTGGTAAAACCAATTCTCGATTCATCCAATATTTAACGACTTTAGCATATTCTTGACTTTTCTTATTACTGTTACAGGTGCTAAACAATAACATTATTAGGAAAACAGAACTTATTATTAATCCAACAGGATAAGATAATTTACACTTTGCATTCATTTTATAGGAAATTTTACCAATTGTGGGTAGGGATTTATTGTCAGACCACATATAGCACCATTTTCATCAATATCAAAAGTTCTAATATCTATATCAAGTTTGTAGTACTCAACAGGCACTCCCAAATGTGTGAAAACGAATATTTTATTCCCCATATACGCTTCCATTCCAAATTCCTTACGTGTGCGCCCCGAATATAATGCATAAATAAAATTATCCTTACTTACAACGTCTAAAAATCCTATACAAGATTCTTTTGCGAAAACAACTCCATAACCAAAATCTGAATTAGGTGTAAAATCTGGTGTAAATAATTGGTAAGCATTTTCCTTTATAATCCCATTTCTCTTTTTAGAATAAAAAAATATCTCACCAGAAGCTAATGTATATCCTGTAAAATAACCATTAATACTATTGGTGAAATGTGTCTGATAAGCCATACCTTTATTCATACTCGACATATTAGGATAATCATCAATCGGGTAATCGTCAACATACTCACATAAACCAATACTATCCATTGCACTTATTAATAATCTTCCTTTATTTTGAAACAATCCTGAACTTACAAAAAAACCATTTAAACGCACAGTATTTGCAATTCGTTCTTTTTCAATGTTAAGGTTTCTGTTCAAAATTATTTTCAGATTACAATGATTTGGTTCTATATCTGCCTCATAATAAGTAGTATTTAAATCATCGTAAAAACCAATCTTCTGCGATTCCAACAATTCAAACCGACATATCATCCCGTATTCTCCTGGACCTCTCCCCTTTAAGCATAAATTTTTAATTAAGGATAAATTATTTAAATTAATTACCTTAATGAAATTATGTGAATCGGGATCTAAAACAAATAGTAAAGAATCCGAGATTCTCAAATTAGTTGGATTTCCAAATAAATCTTTATCATGCTCTATTTTTTGAGAACTTAATTCCCTTTTTATAGAAAAACTATTTTCAAATTGTTCGTACAGAGAATGTTCAGCACATGAGTGGAACATTAACAGCACAAACAATACACACATATATCCCCTTATCATAACTTCATTTTTTTTGATCGATTTTTAAAATATACTTTTATCAGCTTATTATCATCCTTTTTAATAATATTTAAAGTATCTGATTGAGGCTCATAATATATTGAATCACCAATGCTTAACGAGTCCCAATTTTCCATTAGAGTACCTCGATTAAATAAACCAATAGAGATAGTCTTTGTTTCTTTGCCTTCATTTTCAAATTTGAGAATAACAACATGTTCTCTTTTATTATAAAAAAAATCCTCTACTTTACCTTTGATAATATTCCCAGATAGAATCTGCCCCTCTATTGTAATTAGTATAATTAACGTCGTTGCAAGTAATTTCATTTCATTCGTATTTAATCGTTTCACTTTAATTATCAAAACCTATCCTAAAGAGTATTGTTAGCAGCATGAATGCCACCAACAATACCTATCATAAAAAATAACTAATTAAAAATTAATTGGCACTCCTATATCCATAAAGAGGTATTATTTGCCAATACCTGTCTGCTTTTCTCTAAACTGGTTTTTTGCTCAAAATCTTCCAATGTTGCCAATACAGCACCTTTCTTTACAAAAGTGCCATTGCTAACAGTAAGCTTCTTAACTACACTGGAAATCTTAAAGTTTAAGTCGCACTTGCAAAAGGCCCGCAGCTTTCCATTACTCACCAGTTCCTTTTGAAAGGTGGTAGTTACCAACTTAATTGTTTTTACTTCGTTTAATTCTTCCCGAAAAGCAATTTTCGAGGATTCTTCGTCAATCTTTCCTTGTGAAGGTGCACAACTAACTGCCAAACAGGCAACGCATAATAGGATTAAAGGTATTCGCATGAAATAGAACTTAAAACCGTTTAACAAACCAGAATATTTAAGTAATAAAAGTAGAAACAATCAACCATATCCACCTTGCAAACTATTGAAAAACATTAATTTACACACACCCTATTAAACAATTCTATCATAGAACTATTAACCCATGGCTTTCCAACCATCTTTATTTTGTTTTCTTTATCAATTAGGACAGAACCATCCCTTATCCATTTCGGAATATTTAAATTTTTACCCACGAATTTAGAATGAGGATCCATCAATATGTAATATTTCTTATCAACCTGATCTATTTCATCTACTTTAGACATCAAATCCTTATAATTATCTCCATTGATAATAAAAAGAACCGTATAATCTTTGGATGTTGTAAAAGATTCCATTTTCTTATGCCAATTGATGAATTCTTGATAACAAGGTCGGCACCCATTTAATAGATATACAACCGATAAATATTTATACTTTCGACGAAAATCAACAAAACTCAATGCTGTGTCTCTATGCCAAACAGTGTCAGATATATCTATGTTTACAGGATGATTTACAATGCTTCTCAAATCCTTCTCTTTATCTGAAAGGCATGAAACACAAATAATTGAGATTATAACTGCAGTTACTGTTAAATATTTCATATTAATAAAATGTAATTACGATCTAAATATCTAATGAAAAATAACCTAATGGATTTATTCTATTATCAAAATAGGCGATTACTCTATTATTTTCTTCATCTATACAAAATTCACTAAACTCATACCCAACTTCAATTGTTTTAACATAATTTCCATTAATGTCAAAAACTAATAATTTTGATGGTGCAATATCAACTCGACCACCTTCATCAGTAAATACAACATGTTTATCACCAATATAAGAAGCAATAATATAATTTTTATATGTTTTTACTACTCCGTAAAACTGAATTCCTTTTGTCTCTTTAGGATTCCATTGAGGCCCATATATATTATATCTCAAATTGCCCTTTAAATCACAAATCGTGATTAAGTCTACATAACTAAAGCAAGTTGTATATATTTCATTTTTAGTAGATAGATCAAAACTAGAATACGATTCTCTCCCTTTAAGATCGGGATAGATATAACCATATTCTTCAATCTTATATGTATAATTATTCAACTTTGTTGTGGATATATCCATGGAATGATAGCTTGTTGGAATTACTGATCTTCCTATTGTTATACTATCATTTATGAATACACTTTTAACTTGAAACGAATCTTTATTCATTTTCAATTTTTCAGTTGGAATAAAATTTTCATTGCTTAAAATACTATCAATCGGAAATTTCCAACTAACCATTTTCCCGTAATCATCTACCCAAATAGCTTTGGAATTGTAACTACTCCTACTCTCTCCTAAAACCGTTATTTCACCAGGACCTTTACCCATAAAACCAGTACTCGTAATATATTTAAAACTGTTTTTATTGAAAAAATGAATGCCTTTCGCATTAGAAGGAGTCAATTCGTTAATAATCAATATAGAGTCAGAAATTGTCATACTACAATATTGAAATAGAAGATCAGTTTTTATGTCTGTAATTTTATCTTTAACATTTACAGTTTTATCTGAAGATTCCTGAAATGTTTTAGATTTATCCGAATCCATATTATTACAACTAAGAAATAAGATTAAAACCAGACAACTAAATAAAAAAGTATTTTTCATTACTATATATCTTATAAAGAATTCATTGATATTTTTATTAAAAGTTTATAGCGTTAATTCCCGCTAATGTTATATACTTCATTTTCCCATTTCACAATATTTAAGTTATATAGAGACCACATAAGTGGCCTCTTAAATATTTGAACATTCTAAAACCCTATGTTAAACATTCTCTTTGTACTTATGGAAACCATTGCAATAACACATTCCCACTTTAGCCAAACATCCATTTGGACAAGTAAAACTACCTTCCCCTGATGCCTGCGCCATAGTTTCAATATCATTCAATGAAATATTACTATTCACATTTGCCTCACTTAAATTAAAAAACAATGCTGTGGCAAATAAACTTGCTGCGATACCTGCAAATATTCTTTTTTTCATCTTAAATTTTTTCTATACCATATGCAAACTTAAAGGCATTACATATCTCCTTATTGTGCTGATCTATCCTTTCACAGCACAGGTCACATAGACCTTTTCTTATTTTAGTATATCTTTGCCGTATTACCTCCTTTCTAATTTTGGAGGGAGCCCGAACAGGAGCTTTGTTTTGTTTCTAAGGCGCAACAAGCTTCTGTTCTTTTTCCCATTTTATTTATTCTTTTTATGAGAATTTCACTTCTCTTTTCATTTTAATCAATCCCCAAGTACTCTCACCTTCGCCTCGTGTGCTAAATTCAAGTTTCCATCAACAATCACTTCATCACCGGCTTGCAGTCCTTCGGTAATTGTGTAAGATGAACTGTTTTCTTGCCCTGTACTTACATAGTGCCAAATGGCTGTTCCTTCCTGATGGGTAAAAACAACCTCTTTGTTTTGACGGAGCAGCACTGCCGACTTAGGAACAACCAGTTGATCTGGCAAACTATTCTGAACAAGAACCCGCACATTCATTCCTTCCAATAACTTACCTCCATTATTGGTTACTCTTGCTGTAATTTTTACCAATCCATTCTCCTCAACAACTGGATTTATTTGGGTCACCTTACCCTTATATTCCTTCTCGAAAGCAAAAGGAAATATACTAACAGTTTGACCATTTTGTAAATCTTTCAATTCCGATTCCATTACCGAAAATTCAACCTCGAAACTTTTGCGGTCTATCAGCGTGCAGAATGGCTTGCTACCGTCTGTTTTGTCATAAATCCTACTATTCAGATTGGCTACAACGCCATCGAAAGAAGCAAGAAGGCGGGTTGCCTGCATATCGTACAGTGCTTTTTTGTATTCTAAGCCAGCAGAAAAAAAACCGGATTTTAATTTCGAAATCCGCAACACTTCTTTTGGTATTTCAAGGGTATCTTTCCCATCGTACCCCTGACCAATGAGAACATCCTCCAGCTCAAGTTGAGCCTTTGCCAATGCCTGTCTGCTTTTCTCTAAACTGGTTTTTTGCTCAAAATCTTCCAATGTTGCCAATACAGCACCTTTCTTTACAAAAGTGCCATTGCTAACAGTAAGCTTCTTAACTACACTGGAAATCTTAAAGTTTAAGTCGCACTTGCAAAAGGCCCGCAGCTTTCCATTACTCACCAGTTCCTTTTGAAAAGTGGTAGTTACCAACTTAATTGTTTTTACTTCGTTTAATTCTTCCCGAAAAGCAATTTTCGAGGATTCTTCGTCAATCTTTCCTTGTGAAGGTGCACAACTAACTGCCAAACAGGCAACGCATAATAGAATTAAAGGTATTCGCATATCATAAAATTGAATTTCTATTCAAAATGAACTACATAACTCAAAGCTTAAACTATTTTTCCTCTTTCAGATAAAATGGATATACACGAACTCCCCCATCTTCATTTTGGTAATAAATAGCAACTGTCGATTGCGCCTCTGATTTTTTACAAACAAACATATAGCCAACTTTTGCAGATTCAAATAAAACTAAATTTTCAATTGTGTTCTGAAGAATAATTTCTTTAGAAACATCTTTTATTTCCAATGTAATCAGCAGGCGTTCTTCTTTTTTTTCCAGCTTAATAATTTTTCCATGCATCGGCTCATAATCCGACATTAGGGTTATATAGCGTTTCTCCATTATCATTGAATTCTGAGCACTAATAGATTGGATTCCTGCAAGCAATAAGACAATACAAATAAATAAACAACGCATAATTATAATTTTAGTAGATATTTTTTTAACAATTCAATCGATAAGTTTGTGTCATAAACAAAACAACTCTTAATGGTTAAATCATTAGATATTTGTGCAATAACTATTTTCCGATTCAACTTATTAAAATACTCAGTGGATTCTAAGTGATAAACATCCCAATTCTTTTCTAATACATTGTAAGTACTATAAAATCTCATTTTTTCTTCTTCATCAAAAATATCAGTTAAAATAATGTTTTTTTGTGCCAGGAGTTTCGGGCTTGAACCTAATATATTGCAAACCTCGTTAATACAATCTTTACAACTATTTTTTGGAATAAAAATCACAATCTTTTTTGTCGTAACAACCTGATCCAATGTCAACTTATTTTTGGCTCTTGCATTTACTTTTAATGTGAGATTTTCAGGAATTTTCGAATCCTGAAGCATAGTTATCACTTCCAATGATTTAACATAAATATTTTGAAGCGCATAAAATTTCTCCTTTTGAAAAATAGAAGAACTAATTTCTGATTGAAGTTCTTTTTGTTTTTGTAATTGCTTATAAAAAACAGTCACAAAAACACTAATAAGTAAAACAAATCCAATAACTATCAATATATTATTTTTCATAACTAAATTATTCTTCCCCCGCTACGTCTAGATAAACAATGTATGGATTATTATTTTCACTAAAAGAAACAGACACATGCTCCATCAACACATTATTGTTACTTAAACTATTTATTTGATAAGGGAAAATATAGCTAATGAATTGTCCTCCTTCTGTAACGGATATGGAATTAAAAATAAGGTTAGCAATACAACTATTCCCTACCTTATAAGAAACGGAAGTCTCTGAATGTTTATTAAATAAAGTAACTGTTTTCTGTTCTCCTCTGTAATATTTCAAAATCAGCACATCAGAATTTTCGATAAAATCAAGAAAATTTATATATTTTTGTTTTTTAATTTCCTCTAAAAGCAGACTTGGATGTCTTCCTTTGTATTTGTCAAAAAAAGCTTTATTAGGAAAAAGATCAATATTTTTAATCGCATAAGATACGGCCATCTTTTCATTCTTCCATTTATAGATAATATTAGAAAATGGAGGGCAAAAAGAAATTGTATTTGTATTATCTTTCTTTAAAGTAAATTCTGCACCCATAAAATAATTCTTTACATATTCAGGTCGGTGCAAAAACTCGTGCTTTTTTATGAAATTTTGATCCCATAATTCCAACAAAAAATCTTCTCCTGATGTGGTTTGTATCAAAAAATCACTACTTGTTGTATTCACAATATTACAAATCTGTTTATTTAAGGAGGCTTCTTTTACAAAATTCCTTTTATTGTTATAGGTTAATAATTTACTAAGTGTTCTATCATACAGCAGATACTCTTTTCCGTTTGAATTTCTTAAAAAATCCTCTAAACCCAAATATTCACCTTCGGCTTTGCCTATAGTATTAATTTTATTTCTGAATTCCCCTTGCCCTGAAAACCAAAAAACTGATTTAGACTTCCATCGATCCAGAATTAGAAAATCTCCGTGGTCTATATCAATTTTACTAATTGAACCAATAATACAACTATCGCTTGTTTCTAAGGGGATTACTCTGTCTATTTGTATTGATAATTTTTTAACGTCACCAATATTTTTCAGAACATCCACAGTTCCATTTCCCACGAGTAAGTCATTAACTTTTTCTTCAGAATTTAAACAAGAAGATAAAAAGATAAGGGAACACATAATAAATACTTTATTCATTGATTGATATTTAGTGTGAAAAATACATAATTTAAGTTACCAACTTAACTGTTTTTACTTCGTTTAATTCTTCCCGAAAAGCAATTTTCGAGGATTCTTCGTCAATCTTTCCTTGTGAAGGTTTACAACTAACTGTCAAACAGGCAACGCATAATAGGATTAAAGGTATTCGCATAACAAATAAAATAAATTCATTCATATCACTAAAAGACAATCACTTAAATTTAATCATAATACATCTGATTGTATCTAACGCAATCTTACTGGTTGCATATCCTAATATCTATTGCCCCCTGAATAGTGTTCTAACTGCTCTCCAAAATTAGAAATAGATGGATTGGTTATTTCCAAAATACAGCTTTTAGAATCCAACAAATAATTTATAAATATCATCTTTTCATTATTCTTGGATTCAATAAAAACGGGATAAGTAAAGCTCATTTCTTTTAACGTTTCAATTACATATTCTTTATCATCAGTTTCAATATAAAATAGAAACGATATATCAGGATACTTTTTTAGATAAGGCTTATAATGTCTTAATTCTAAAATTACTTCATCTTGTAAAAATGTAACACATTTAAAATGTTCTCCAAAGGGATCAACTTTAAAAATGACAGAATCTTCTATCCCCACAATTTCACAATTCCTATCCAAGATTATTTCTCTCTTTTTTTTATCCCCACCAATATTATTACGAATAAGAATTACAATAAGGACAAATACTACAACTAAGACATACACAAAATTTATTTTCATAATTTGTTTTTAAAACTTTAATTTCATGTCTCTCTCTTCTCTAAAATGCTATCAATTAAATACTCACAACACCTTACTACTCCACCTTAATTATTTTTTAATGTCTACTTATTCATAACATTTATTTGCTTTTTCATTATCCAAATAACATGCATTATAATTCCGCTTAATAAATTCTATCGGATCTTCAAACTTACTCTCCACATAAGGAATACTTACCTGACTCACGCTGTCATACAGTACAAATACAATATCTTTTCCTGGAAGTGATTTCACATATTCTGAGTCCAAACTTGAGATATTGATAACGTTCTTTGAGAATAATTCATCTTTCAAAATAATTCTCAAAGTTCTAATATGTATATCAGAGGTAATAAAAATAACTTCCATTGAATATATTTTCTCCAAGTATGAAAGACCTTTTAACTTTGGCTCAAAGCAAGCCCAACATCCCTCTTCTGGAATAATTACAAACAAAGCCTTATTTTTATCTCTCTTCTTAATTGACCATGATTTGGATACAATAGGTGCTAACTTTGGTGCTATCATAAATAAAATTGAATCTCTAATTAATGATTCCTTCGCAATCATTCTCATTTGAATATCACGTTCTTTTCTCAAGCTTGCAACTTGATATTTATATGTTATAAATATGGATAGGATTACAACTACCGTTATTGTAACAATAATTTTACTATTCATCAGTTTATGTTTTTCAACAATCAATCTATTAATTTAACAAAAAAAAACATTGGAAATATTCCAACTAAGCTCATATATCACGAAATTTAATCTTTAAGTTTACAGTAAAATAATACTGGATTATCATACAATGTAATGTCTTTCAGTATTTCTTTATTGACTATAGGTAAACGCATAAAAGAATCTATTTCATCAATTATGTGGTATGGATATTCTAAATAAACTAATTCATTTGAGTTCGTAACACCTACTAATCGCCCTAAACAATTTTGCTCTTTTTCTAAAATAGAATTTTCTTGAATCTCGCCTGTTTTTTTATTATATATAATTATATTTTTTACAGAAGGATCATTCTTCTTTTGAATTAAAATTTCAAACACAGAATACTCCTGTGTTTCATAATAATTTTTAACAACCCCAAAACCCTGTTTGTAAAGCATTTCGAACCCCTCAACCATAGGCTTAGAGAAAAATTCAGAGGGAATAGAATATTTCCTAAAATCCAAATTGTAAAGCACGCTCAATTTTCCTTGATTAAACTCGTAAACCAAGTTATCAAATGCCTCTTTGAAAAAAACAGAAGTATCTGACCTCGTAAACTTCCATTCTGTTATAGGCATATTAAAAGCCGTTTTATCTGGTAAAAATGAAACACACTGCCCTCCATCCAAATTGGTAACGTATAATCGATCTGAATGCCTATTCTTTTGGTAACTGGTAGAAAATAGATATGTCGACTTCATTTTCTCAAACGATATGGCGTTTAGATCAATTTGAGTCTCTGATAGGAATTTTCCGTTATTTAAATAACGAACAATTCTGGATTGCATTCCTGTTCCTGTCAATATTTCAACAGTATCTGCACTTACAATAAAATCGTCAAAAGATGTATATTCACCTGGCCCTTTACCTCGAAAGCCTATTTCATTTTTATATTCCCCATTTCTGTCAAACCGAAAAACCTTGAAATGTGCGCTAAATTCACCTACATAAATATCACCACATTGTTGTTGTACAACTTTTATTCTATCACCAAGCATATTATTTTCCAATATTTGTAATGGGACAGCATAAATAGAATCAAAAAGGAACTTGTTATTACCAATAGCGGGTATTCTTTTACCTTCCTCGCATACTTTACCTGTATCAGTACATGAACAAACTACAAAACTTATCACTATTAACTTTGCTAAAATTATTGCTTTCATAATTAATTACAAATATTAAATATAATGAACAGATTGAGGGTGTACTTAATTACACCCTCAAAAACAAATTAATAATTAACAATACAATAATAGCTACTACAGCGAGAACTGTATTTCTTTGTTGTACATGCCAATTTAATTTGCCATGCAGAGCAATATGCCATTGTTTGATACAATGCTCCTCCTGTTTCACCGCCTGCCATTGCAATTGACGAAATATCTTGCAACGACTCACTATATTTCTGATTAGCATCACCATAGTTTTCGTTAATACTAAAAGCTAAAAAAAATGCGACTGTACAAAAAACTAATATTTTTTTCATGTTCTTAAATTTAATGTTTTAAGTAAACTTAAAGGGGTTACTCTACTCCTGTTCATAAATACACTGATATATCCTTTCACAGCATAAGTCATATAGACCTTTTCTTATTTTAGTATACCTTTGCCCTATTACCTCCTTTCTTATTTTGGAGGGAGCCCGAACAGAAGCTTTGTTTTGTTTCTAAGGCGCAACAAGCTTCTGTTCTTTATTCCCATTTTATTTATTATTTACTGAGAGTTTTACTTCTCCTTTAATTTTCAATTCATTCATCCCGTTTAGAGTATTGCAAAACACCGTAATCGTCTTAAAAAAACGCCCGGAATATTTTGCATCATAACTCACTTTAATTTCTGCACTATCACCTGGTTTTATTGGTTGTTTAGTCCATTCTGGTTGAGTGCAGCCACAAGAGGTTTCTACATGTTGGATTAAAAGTGGGTGTTCACCTATATTTTTATACTGAAAACTGACTGTTTTCGGTTTCCCTTGCTCTAACTGCCCCATATCAATCTCCATTATGTCAAACTTAATTTGAGTAACTTGTGTACTAATTGGGCACACAGAATAATCTTCAGCAAAAAACCAAACACAAAACAAAAGGCCAATAACACCCACCGATACAAAAAAAAGCTTTTTCATACTACCATCTCTTTACATTAGAACCCCAAATATTTTTCAAATTCATCAGCACATATAATCACACTTATTCACTTTGATTACCAGTCAAACTGTTACCGACTCTAGCCCATCTAATTCCTTCCCAGGCATATTGTCCGGGTTCTCTGCTCCACCCAACAGCAAATGCTCTACCAATCAAATGGTCTTCGGGAACAAAACCCCAATTACGACTATCAATACTATTCGTTCGATAATCTCCCATCATAAAATAGTAATTTTGCTTAGGCACATAATAATCTGTAGTAATTCCATTTATTTTTATGCTGTCCTGCTTTACTGCCAAACTGTTGCCTTCATACGTTTCAATCAGCCTTTTATAGGCTGCGATATTTCCTGTATTTATTGATAATCTTTTCCCTTTTTTAGGTATTTCAATTGGCCCATAATTTATAGCGTCCCAATCTTTTTCTTTATCTAATTCTTTCGGAAAATAATAAATACAACACCTGTGCTTCTTCCTTATCCGCACACTATCAATATTTTCTGACAACTTAAACAACTTCTGCTCCTGATTGGTAAGAGAAAAAACACTGCAATCTTCACTAGGGTTCCAACAAAACCTGAATGTTGTTTTCAATTTAAAAACCGCCATTTTATCCTGATAATAAACATTGCACAACTTCTTTTCCTCCCTATTTTCACCCAAGGCTTTTCCATTTATATAAAGCTTATAATCAATCGTCTGAATTACCTCTCCAGGCAGACCAACACATCTTTTCACATAAGGAATCTGATAACTTAAAGGAAGAGAAACCTTTTTGTTACAATTAATGTAAGTAAAATTTGAATCTTCATTTCTTTTCTTCAGTTCCAATGTTTCGTAATAGTTCAATTGTGGATTGTCAAGAAATACGGTATCCCCTTCGGGAAAATGGAATACCATAACATCTCCTCTTTTTACAGTTCTATATTTTGGCAATGAAAATTCTCTTCCAAACAAATGTTTCGTTCCTCCAAAGCCAATCTTATCCACGCAAATCCAATCTCCTGGTTGAATTGTTGGCCACATCGATTCTGAAGGAATTTGATATATCGAAATGAAAAAAGTCTTCATCACGAACACAAAAACCAGAACATAAAACACTACATAACAGAGCTTTTCAATCAATCGTAAATATTTACTTGTTTTAATTTTCATTATTACTCCTTATCTAACATCTTATTTAATTCATTTCTTATCTCCTCAATCGCTTTGGATTCTACCTTAACATCTTTACTTAATAATTCCTTTGCAATATCCCTGGCCTTATCATTTTCTCCCTTTTCAACATAAAGTTTTGCCAATAAATACTTAGGATAAAATTTATGAGGTATTATACACCAGGCCTGCAAGTATGCCTTTTCAGCTTTATCATATTTTTTTAACGCTTTATAAGCATCCCCAAGTGCAGTATATAAAATAGGATCACTGCGATACAGTCTTGCCTGCTTCAATACATTTTTTGCTTCCGAGTATTGCTTGCCCATACACAAACACTTGCCATACATTTGGAGCAACAATCCGTTATTAGGCAAACAATTAGATGCCTTTTGATACTCCTCGGAGGCATCATCATAAATCTGAAACTGATATAGTTGGTAGGCTTCTCGCCAATGTTGATAGCCTCTGTATTGCTGCCATATAAAACTGCCTAATATGGGCAGCAGAGCAAACAGAACAAGAGCCAATAATTTATTGACCCAAAATTGGATACCGGTTAGCATACTTTCCTCTACAGCATTCTTTTCATTGGATTTCAGGTGAATGAGTAAAGCACACAATATTAAGAATTGTACAACTATTGGAGCCACATCTATTGGGTAAGAAAATAAACTAAAACACAGGATAGAGAGCAAAGCCCCTTTTATAAATACTGCATTCTTTTCAACCGAAGTAAACTTTGATTGACTTTTTCCAGAACCTTCCTTTCGAAAAAGTAGAATTAGAAAAGTAAAACTTAATGATATCCCAATTGCACCGTAAGCTACTGCTATTCTTATCAATTCGTTAAAGGGCACATCAGGCATTCCCGCAAACATTTCCTGTTCGCCCGTCCCTTTTCCACTACGAAACCATTCCGCCTGATAATTTCCATACTTGGCTTCAAAGCCTCCAGCTCCCCAGCCCAACAATGGTTTGTCTTTTATCATCTCCCACGAAACCTGCCATATAAGCATACGACCATCCGCAGAGCCTTGCTTTAACTTATAGATGCCTAAAAATCCCAAACACAATACACATACACTTATTGCAATGAAATTTAACCGCCACCATTTAGTCGCATTATTATAAAAAACGACCAATTTTTCTAAGGTGCTAAAATCATTCCGGAAAAACCGTAAAACATACAAACTCCCAATTACTACCCCCAGCCATGATGCCCTTGAACGAGCAACAGGCAACACTAAAAATAAAAGCCCAAGAACAAGTTGAGAAAAATAACATAGCAATGCACTTTTATTTGGAATCCGGACTTGAAAAGGCAATTCATACTCGAATCTGGAAATGTGAATTATTTGTATTTCCCAATAGTGTTTTGTACTCCTATTGGATAGATAAAGTCCCAAAGCAATTGGAAATCCGCTCATAATAAATCCGGAAAATGGTCCGGGATTATGAAATGATCCTGTCACTAAAAAAAGGCTGTGGTTAGAAGAAATTATCCCATACAACTGAAGCAAGCCTTGTAAACCAGCTACAAGTATTACTAATAAGTATACTACAAATATTGTTTGAATTACATTTTCAACCCAAGAGAAAATACGTCGCATACCCAGCAATAGTAACACCCCTGAAACAATAGCAATAAAATGCTCATTTGAAGCTAAGGGGGAAACAAAATCACGAACAATAACAAAAAGGCCTCCAAAACCGATAACCAGATCAACTTTATGTACATTGATCGCTTTTCGCTTACACAACAAGTCAATTGCCAAATAAAAACCTATTAAAATAGCCACACCATTAAAGAAGACCCATTTTGATGAAACTAAATAATTCATTAAAGAAGCATCAACAACGAAACAACTACTTAAAAGTAGAATGCTCATTAACAAATGAAATGTCCTGATAATATTTTTGGATACATCCATAAATTCTATTGTTACAGCATTATTTTTAGCTCTAAATTTATTAACAGATTAATGACCCTATTTCCACCTTAATGAATTTACGTAATCAAACTAAAACATCGACAATGATTTTGACATAAAAGTAATTACAAACACATACTTACCTTATCACATATGTGTAAATGACTTGCACATATGTGTTTTTTACACTTTAACATACTACACAATAAAATATTATAAAGATCACACGAACCTTATGAAATAAGGATATAAGCTCATAAACAACATACTAAAAAGCAAAAAACTTCTGTTTACAGTAACGTTCTTACTTAACACACATTAAAATAAAGAACAACAAACTTCATAATCCCATTCTTTCAAAAACAACACATAATTTCAATTTCACCATTTTAAAATAATCATACTAACACTTACAAAAAAAATAAATATTACAGATCATAAAAACAGACTTACATCACAAAAATAATAATCATAAGAACATCCTCAAAAAAGCCGATTCATAAAATTGCAAAACAATATGCTCAAACCTATACCACTAAATAAGATATTATACCAAAACAATTAATAATTGAGCTATTTTAAGTATTTTAGCAACCTTACGGCATCAACAATTAAAATAAACATAAAAGAGGATTTGAGTTACCTTATCTCACTGCTCAAATCAGAACGAGATTCTATAGTTGCTAATCGTATTCGATGTTTGGTTCTTCTTAAAGAGGAAAAGTTTAAAAAGCGAAAAGATTTAGCAGCTAATCTTTGTATTAGCTATGCATCTCTAAAGCGATGGCTAAAAATATATCGGGAATCGGGCTTCGCAGCTCTGCTTTGTATCAAGCAGAGTACGGGAAGAAAAAACAGTATTACTGAAGAGGTTCACAATGCATTATTTGAAAGGCTGCATGATAGTGAATCTGCTTTTATAAGCTATAAAGAAGTCGTGCTTTGGCTTGAAGAGAGTTATAAAATCGAAGTTAAATACGAAACATTGAGAACCTATATGATTCGACATTTTAAATCCAAATTGAAAAGTCCAAGAAAATCGCATTATAAGAAAGATGAGCAGGCCGTTGAGGTCTTCAAAAAAACTTCCTGATTTGATAAACTCGCATAGAATAGGATTAAATAAGGATAAATATGATACCGCTAATATATATTTTCAGGATGAAAGTCGATTTGAACTGATGACCCATATTGGGAGATACATTACTGCTAAAGGAGTTAAGCCAATTGTGAAATACAAACATGCATTTAAAAGCACTTATGTATATGGCAGTTTTTCACCACTAACAGGGGATGCGTTTATGTGGGAAATAAACGGTTTATCAACACAAATATTTGAAATGTATCTCAAGGAGTTTTCAAAACAAAATCCAAGAGAATTAAAATTAGTTGTTATTGATAATGCAGGCTTTCATTCGACAAAAAATATAGTTATTCCTGAAAATATCATATTGATAAATATTCCTCCAAATACACCAGAGCTTAATCCATGCGAAAGAGTATGGGGATACTTTAAGTCATTTTTTAGGAACAAAGTTTTTGATGATATTGAAAATGTAAAAGATTGGGTTCAAGAATTTATTAAAAATAATCTTTCTCAGGAAAGGATAAAGTCGCTAACAAAAACATCAACTTACAATAACTGCTTTATGGCTCAGAGGGCAATGTCATAAAGGGAAAAGCAATCGAAAAATTGAAATCAACCATAACCTCAATCGACTCAGAAAACAAGCACGAGATAAACTTTTAAGCGAAGAAGACCTCTATCACAGAAGCAAACGCCCCATAGAACCTGAAGCTGTATTTGGTCAGATAAAATTCAACAATAAATTCAATCGTTTTACTCTTAAAGGTCTTGAAAAAGTAACCATAGAGTTTGGTTTGCTTGCTATTGGGCACAATCTTAGAAAAATGGTAGCAAAAGACCATTTTTCTTTATTAAAAACAGCCTTTTTTATACTTATTTCAAATTTAAGAGTATATCTGAGTGGTTTTTATAGAAATATTTTGCAGAAATGCTTAGAATTCGAAAATCTAAACCATTTTCAAATATCAGTATAAAACTAAAGAGGCTGCCTTTTGGGACAGCCTCTTGAAATTTTATAAGAGCACTTACTCAAAATCGCTAAGCTATTTCTCAATGCGCCACACGGCAACATCTGCTGGTTTTAACACTTTATCTCCTATCAGGTAATCTCCATTATAATTTAAAATATACTCACCGGAAGAATAATTAACAGCCACCATAAAACCATCGCGATACTGAACAAAAACACCTTCAGGATAATTTTCTACCCCGACATTATTTTGTTGGTATATGTTTTTCAGAAGATTGCGTTCCAAATCCCCATCAACAGATTCTGTTCCAATATACCAAACCTGCCCCTTACCAATTTCATTTTTTAAAATGCAGGCAGTTCCTTTGTAAAATTGATCGGTATAACTAGCTACGACCTCAGTTTTATCTTCCGGTGTAATTAAATCTCCCCATGAACTCCATTTGTAATTTTTCCCATCCATTAAAATATCACCTTGTTTTCCGAATGGAAGCATATCAAATGAATAAATCTTTCCACCAATTAGTTCATTCATAATGCCCGATAAATTATTTTCCCATAAATGAGCATTTTTATCTTTAGCTCCGGTTCTTGGTGAGACAATAAGCTTACCTCCTTTTGAAACGAACTTTTTCCATTTCTGAACCAACGCCTCGTCTACCATTTCGTAAGAAGGAACTATAATAAATTCATAATCATCAAAATCATCTTCCTCTGAAATGAAACTCACCGGAGCACCAAATGAATGCAATATCTGCTGATAACGCTGCATGTGCTTCCATGTATTCCATTGGTTGGTTTGCTTCTGTCTTTCCAGATTCCAAAGGTTGTCAAACGACCACATGACAGCAGTTTTCCTCTTCTTAATAGCTTCAGGCATTTGAGTATTCTTGCTGTATTTTTTCCTCAATTCATTCACCTCGTTGATCACCTGTACATACTCCTCTCCTCCCTGACTCAAAGTAACACCATCGGTTCGAACCACACCATGATGATATTGCTCGGCACCATAAAGTACTTGTCTGTAACGATAGGTACATGCAAAAGAATTCCCTCCTGCAAAACAATGCCACAACCACATTCGAACGGTTCCGGGTTGTAACAATGAATTGTGATTGGCCCAATTTACCTGTCCGGGCTGCAGTTCCATAACACCTGAAATACCTTTTACCGACTTATAATAATCATTGGCATACATTAAAACGGAGTGATCACCTAAACGAAAACCCAAGTCTCCCAGATTATTGCTTCCATAATTGGGATAAGCTGTAAATGAAGCAAAATCAAGTTTTTTACTTCTTTTCGGATCCGTCTGGCTGCCTTTTGCCACATAGTTTGTGGTTATAAACTGTGACTCATCAATATATTTCCGCAATTCTTCAGCCTGAAAATCTAAAAAAGATGCTTGCGTATCCGCTGTAAAGCGTTTAAAATCCAATAAAGCAATAGGATTTGCACCCCACCAACCAACATTTTGAGCATTATGAATTCTAACTTCATCAAAAGCCGAATACAACTGACTCCAAAATGCCGTTCCCCATGCCTTATTCAATTCAGTAATATCTGCATATTTATTTTGTAACCATTCCCGAAATGCCAATTGCGCAGACGAACTGTAATCTTCTTTAGCCTCCGGCTCATTGTCAATTTGCCATCCCATTACAGCTTTGTTGTGTGCATAATGCTTAGCCATTTCATCAACAATTTTTTGTGTATACTCCAAAACAATCGGGTTGGATAATGACATGTTTGCACGGGTGCCATGCTCTTTAGATTGATAATTACCATCTTGTATGTATATTTCGGGATACTTGATTCCGAGCCATACCGGAGGACATGGCGTAGGTGTTCCCAAAATCACTTTCAGCTTATTTTTATCAGCCAACTCAATTACTTTATCAAGCCAGGTAAAATCATACTTGCCCTCAGATGGTTCCATCTGAGCCCAGGCAAATTCAGACATATGAATAAATTCGAATCCATGACCGGCAATATTCTCAATATCTCTTTCCCATTGATTTTCAGACCATTGCTCAGGATAGTAATACACACCAACAGACATCAAATCCTTTTTAGGGAAAAAATCCTGTGCAGATAAAACACCAATCCAACTGCTGATTAGTAATGCCAGTAAGCTAATTTTCTTTGCCATATTTTTTCTTTATTAGATCTTCTTAATTTTGGTGTCCTGCCTAAATCGTAAGCTATTTTTTTTCAATGCCTTCTGATTAGATCAAAAATCGATTGTTAACAGGATAACTTTAGTAAAGAGAGGTAGTACTAGTTTCCTAGCACTACCTCTCAACTGCATTTGGTCCTTAATAATACGCTAATGATATCAATTTAAGTGCAGTTTTTTAAATTAGTCTCTAAATCACCATTCAATATTTTCTTCAATGAACCCGATTAATTGGTCAGCCATTGCATGATGTTCCTTAATGTTTGGATGTCCGCCTGAATTTTTAAACGGGAAAAAACAAGAGAATATCTTATCATCCTTTAATTGACTTACTGCTGTTTGTACATATCCAGGCCACTGAGATCCTTCCTTGGTTGCATCCATACTGCCAAGGGTACAGATAATAGACGAATGTGGATACTTACCGCGAATGGAACTTACGAAATCTTTGTAGGCCGCAATAATAGTTGTTGAATCGGGTGCCTCCTTACCAAATCTATTTTTAAACTGCTCATTTTTGGGGATATTTACGATCCATGAATCGTTCTGAAAAAGATTAATTACTACTACATCAGGTGTATATTTGGAAAAATCCCATTTTAAAACTGAGTCATTTGGATCGATTCGATCATACATTTCGGACATAATCAATGGAAACCAACTAACCAATACTCCGATACCGCTTTTAGAAATACAATGGTATTGAGCATTAAAATGTCTTGCTGTAATAGCTGCGTATGATTCATAGTTATTTTGAAAATAACCATACGGACGATCTTTACCACTAGTATCTTCATTTCCATACGCAGAGGTAATGGAGTTTCCGTAGAACTCTATTTTTCTCTTTTTTGGTTTTTCCGCCGGCAGAAGCTTTGCATCCCCGGGTAATTCAAAACCATAAAACAATGTTTTCCCTTTATCCCATTCGGTACGTTTATACAATTGTACTTGATGTGTTCCTTCGGATAAGCCTGAGGCTAGTATGTATTTTGTTTTCAGTGTATCGGTATGCAATTTCGAAATCACCTTACAGTCCACAATCACATTGTAATAATTTGCCGTATCCAAATCCTGCAGAGTAGCTGAAATACTGCTTCCCTTAAATTGGATACTTACCGAAGAACCCGACCATGAAAGCTCCGCAGCATCGGGTCGAAACATAATTCTGCCTTCGTAAGTTAAATTTGGCTGATCGAATGCAATATCCTGATTTTGAACATTACAAAATCCAAAAACAAATACGCAGGACAATGAAATGATATTCTTTACTATAGCTCTCATTTATAAAAATTATATGGTTTTCAGAAATCAATTGTAGTAAAACAGGAAGCCGGTAAATTATCCATGTTAAAAAGTTTTGGTGTGGCTGAATTGGCCCAGGCAAATCTCACATTTACAGGATTCCTAACTTCCTCTGATCTCACAAGTACTTTGTCGTTTTTAATAAAAGCCTGAGCAGAAAACCAGGTTCCATCCTCTCCTGCTAATTCAAAATAGGGCAAATCAGCTTTCTCACAATGCAATCCTTCCGCACAATCAAAAATTACTTCGACTTCAGATCCTTTAATCAAAAAAGTCTTAAAAAGCGGTCCTGATGCTGGAAAATCACTCAACTTATAGGTTTTATTAAGTGCCAGATTTGCAAACCGCTTCCCTGCGTCAATTTTATTACGTGGATGAATATCAAGAGTATCTCCAATATCACTCATTACAACCATTCCCGAATTTGGAATAGATTTCAAAGCTCGGCGCTGCGCTTCGCGGACTTTTACTCCTGCATCTTTAGCGTAGTGAGTAAAAGGAGCTATTTGAGCATAATAAAAAGCAAGATCAGTTTTAAAACCTTTCCTCCAACTTCTCACTAAAGTCTCAAGGGTTTTGGTATATGTTGCTGAATTATCGACATTCGCTTCTCCCTGATACCACAAAACTCCTTTCATTGGGAAAGGCATAATCGGTGCTATCATTGCATTGTAAACACAACCAGGCATATTGGGTGCCCAAGGAAAATAAGGTACCTTTTGAGCAGATTCTGTTAACTCATTCGAAGCCAAAATTTCTTGCTCCGGAACCCATGTTTCAATTGGCGTTCCACCCCAATTGGAGCTGATTAACCCAACAGGGATCTTAAGTTCCTTATTCAATTCCTTTCCAAAAAAGTAACCTATAGCACTAAAATCATTCATGCTTTCGGACGTACATTTCATCCACTGACCTGAAACATCAATACATTTAGTTGGTGATGTTTTAATCGTTACTGAAAAAAACCGAATTTCATTATTGTCAGCATTTTCAACCTCTTCTCCTATATTATTAATTCCAAAGCTGGTTTTCCATTCCATATTCGACTGTCCCGAAAGTAACCACACCTCTCCCATTAGTATGTCATCGATAACTACAGAATTGTATCCCTCTATTTTTATTGAATAAGCACCTCCTGCTTCAGGAGTTTTTAACACTACCGACCATTTTGCATTATTAGTGGTCACAGTATTTAGGGTATCATTGTCCCAAGAGGTAATTACTCTAATTTTTTCCATTGGTTTGCCCCAACCCCATAGTTTCACCTCGGAATTTTGCTGCATCACCATGTGTTTGCCAAAAATAGCGGGCAATGAAACATTGGAATAAGCAGTATCAGGAAATAAATAAAAAAGCATAAGCACAAGGCTTACTTTAGCTAAAAATTTTGAACTCATAACTCTATTTTAATTTAAAGGCTAAAAATAATTACAAACGCAATATTTTTACTTACCAAATGTTTCCAAAAGGGTAACTAAATGTATTTATTCCGAATTAAATGCAGTTATTCTCCATCTTCCTTATGCCTTTTCGCATAAGCCGTTGGTAAAATACCATACTCTTCTTTAAAATACTTACTAAAATAACGCGGGCTATTAAAACCAACTTCGTAGGCAATTTCTGCAATATTCATCTGGCTTTTTTCCAAAAGCTGCAGTCCTCTTTTTAATCTGATAATTCTAATAAACTCAATAGGAGATTTACCCGTAATCGAAATTAATTTTTTATAAAGATAGACACGACTCATACCCAGTTCACGGCTTAAATCTTCGACTGAAAATTTAGATTCTGAAATGTTTTTTTCAACTGTTGCAACGGCTTTTTTAATCAATTTTTCATCCATTGAAGTAATTTGAACTTCGCTTGGACTTATATCAACCGTTTTTTGAAATTGCTTTTGGAACTGACTTCTTTTTTCCAATAATTTACGAACCCGCAAAAGAAGTAAATCCATATTAAAGGGTTTTGTTATGTAATCGTCTGCACCAATTTCCAGCCCTTTAATTTTGTCCTCATCAGCAGTTCGTGCAGTTAAAAGGATAAACGGAATATGAGATGTCCGGATATCTTTACGAAGCATTGTACACAATTCAAGGCCATCCACATTGGGCATCATCACATCGCTAATAATTAAATCAGGAAGTACCTTATGAACTGTATCGTATCCTTTTTGACCATCCTGAGCTTCGTAGATCTTAAATTGTTCCTGCAGTGTTTCTTTCATAAACGATCTGAAATCAATATTATCTTCAACCAATAAAATAATTGGCTTTTTGATTTTCTCGCTACTTTCAGACTCTTGCTGAGGTCTGGCAAAATCTTCATCTACTCTTTCCAAATCTTCATTATCTACTACAACTGTCTTATCAATTGGCAAACTCACTTTAAATTTGGCTCCTTTACCCCGTTCGCTTTCCACTTCAATAATGCCATTGTGCAGTTGAATCATCTCACGGGCGAGATTCAATCCAATTCCACTTCCGGACAGTCCCAATTTCTTATTTTTTTCGGACTGATAAAAACGAACAAATATTTTGTCGATATCCTCTTCATCTATTCCAACACCATTATCCTGAATAATAATATTAACAATTCCATCTTCATCTTTTATCTCCAACTTTAATTTTACATTCCCTTTTTCGTGAGTAAATTTTAAAGCATTGGATAATAGGTTCATCATTACCTTCTCCAGTTTTTCTTTATCGAAATTGAATATAAAGTGTTCTGTTGAATGCTCGAATGTGAATTTGATTCGCTTCTTGTTAAAGGCATCCTCAAAATTATGAGTCACGTCATTTAAAAAAGTAACAATATCAACGTAAGATGGATTATATCGCAATCCATGCAGCTCCAACTTACGAAAATCCAGCAATTGATTTACCAGATTAAGAAGTTGTTTGGCGTTTCGCTCAATGGTATCAAGCAATCTTTTATCCGATTCGGATCTGGTTTGCTTTAACAATTTATCCAAAGGTGTTAAAATCAGCGTTAATGGCGTACGAAATTCATGACTGACATTCGTTAAAAACCTCAGTTTCATTTCATCCATTTCGTGGTTGCGTTCTGCTTGCAGTCGCCCTTGTTCAACATTAAATTTCAGACGCTCTTTCCGAAGCATAGAATATCTGTAATACCCCAAGATCCCAATACCTAATAAAATATAAATAAGGTAGGCAAATGGTGTTGCATACAAAGGTGGTAACACAATAATACGTAATTCTGCGTAATCCTCATTCCAAATTCCATCATTGTTGGAAGCCTTAACTTTAAAATAATAATCTCCCGGATTAAGATTGGTGTAGGTTACCCGATTTCGATTCGCATCCAGCGACACCCAATCATCATCGAATCCCTCCAATTTATATTGATATTTAATTTTACTCGGAATAAAAAAGTTAAGCGCCGTAAATCCAATGGAAAAAACATTCATAGAATGTTTAATCTCGATACTTTTTGTTGATACTATTGAAGATTCCAGTAATTTAACATTTTTCACTTTTGAACCCGGAGATACACTTTGATTGTAAACCTGAAAATCTGTAAAGACCACTTTGGGTAAAATCTGATTGTATTTAATATTCTTTGATTCAAACAGATTAAAACCATTACGCCCGCCAAAAATCAATTCATTATTTGTTGTTTTATAACTTGCATTGGGATTGAACTCTTTATCCTGCAATCCATCCTCTTCTGTAAAATCATAAATCTGAAAAGAATACTCTTTATCAGGAGCTGTTTTCGATACAATAATCTGACTTAATCCTGTTGATTTACTGACCCAAATTGACTGAAATTCATCTTCTTGTATACAGTTAAATACATCTTCAGGTAATCCATCTTCGCTGGTAAAATGTTTCGAATAACTTGTATTGGGATCAAACACAATTAGTCCTTCTCTTGTAGCAATCCATAAAAGACCTCTTGAATCTTCAAATACTCCATTCACATTTTTACTGCTTAAAGGCGGTGCTCCTGATCTCGTAACTAAGGGATAATTTTTATACCGCTGCTCTTTAACATCATAAAATGTCACTCCATTAGCTGTTGCAATAAACATGTTACCATTATCCAATTTATAGATTTGATTCACATATTCCGCAGGCAATTTCACATTGCCTTTATTTGGAACAGGTTTAAAAATTTCATTGTTACGATCGAATATTACGATACCTCCGCCAAGGGTGCCGATCCATAAATTTTGCTGATTATCTTCATTAATTGACCATATATTGTTGCTCGTAAGACCATTATTTCCATTTGGTGAATATTGATATTTTTTAAAGGTTTTTCCATTAAAACGATTTAATCCTCCCGTAAATGTTCCTACCCACAATTCACCATTACTATCAATAAATAAACTTACAACAACATTATTAATTAAGGAATTAGAATTGGCTTCATCAAACTTATAGCTTTTGAATGTATTATTCCTGCGGTTAAAATAAATGAGACCATCACCATTCGTACCAATCCATAAATTTCCCTTTTTATCTTCAACAAAACAGTTAACATCATTATACGGCAGACTCGATTCGTCGGACAGGAAATTCCTGTACTGTGGAAATTTATGAATACTTTCATGGTAATAACTTACTCCATTCTTAAATGTACCAATCCAGATAACATTATTATTATCCATGTACAATTCAGTTATCGAGTTCTGAGCCAAACTTTTATCATTATCTGACTGGTGATAAATTTTAGTGGTTTCTCCTGAGAATTTATTAATCACATCAATACCTCCATGGTCAGTACCTACCCAAATTAATCCTTTGTCATCTTGAATAACTTTTTTTACGATGTTACTTGTTAAACGTATTTTATCTGAATGAACGGTATAATGATTCCACTTATCATTTTTTATTTGGTATTGATAAAGTCCATCATTGTTTCCATAAAACCAAATATCATTCTCAGCATCAATAAAAATGGCTGTATTTAAGCTATCGGCTCCTAATTTTCCTGAAAGGAAATCGTTCTTAAACTTAAGCTTATAGTCCTGCCCATCAAAACATTCGACACAGCCATTACTCAACAGGTAATAATAATCGCCATTGGTATGCACGAAATCTACAACCAGAGAAGATTCCTCTTTTGACTCTGGAAAATCATTCCTAAGCCTACCTGTAACTGAATCAATAGCTTGATAATACAGCTTTTCAAATTCCTTTACCCAAATTTTCTTATTCTTATCGATGTAGATATTCTCAATATTATATTCAGAACCTTTTTGTCCTAGAAATAAGGACAAATCACTATAAAATTTCTCTTTATTGATATCATAAACAATATTGCTCCACCTTGTTTTAATCCATAAATTTCCATTCATATCTTCCTGAATACCTACAATATAATTATCAATAATTGATGTTGAATCGGAAGATTTGTGTTTATAATTGACGAAGCTTGAACCATCATACCGACTTAAACCTGCAGTTGTTCCGATCCAGATAAACCCTCTTGCATCTTTGTGTATGCAGGTTACCTGATTATTCACCAACCCATCGGCACTATTAACCTTCAAGAAAGAATATTGTCTTTCTGCATGAATTGAGAAACTTGATAAAACAAAAAACAGGATTATGCCAATCAGTCTATGCATAGATAAATTGTAAATTTATTTCAGGGTTAAAATACAAAAGGGATGGCAAACCCCATCCCTAATTCTCTATTTTATATTTATTTTTTGTTTTTGAATAATATTATCAGAAGAATTACCAATATAAATAATATAAGTGCCTTTTTCCAGATTCCAATCTGATATTGCTTCATCGTAAAATGCCAGATCATCAACAGAAATTTCAATCTCTACCTGTTCTTCTTTACCTGAATCCAAAGAAACCTTTTTAAAACCTTTGAGTTCTTTTAGAGCCCGCTCAACTTTTGATTTTAGCTTACCAATATAAACCTGAACAACTTCTGATCCTTTTACTTCTCCTGTATTTGCCAACAAGCAGCTAACTTTTATCTTATCTCCTTTAGAGTAAATCTGCTTGTCTGCAGTAAGATCGGATATCTTAAAGTCCGTATAGGACAATCCGTAACCAAAGGCAAACAAAGGTTTAATTTTTTTTGTATCGTGCCAACGGTAACCAACTAAAATATCTTCTTTGTAGTACTGATTAATACTATCGCCCGGGTATGAAAGTTCTCCAAAATAATGAGCTGCATTGTCTTTTAATTTAACCGGATATGAGAAAGGAAGTTTTCCTGAAGCATTCACATCTCCCGAAATAACATCAGCCAAAGCGTTTCCGGCCTCACTACCATTGTACCATGATTGTATTAATCCGTTAACCTGATTTAACCAAGGCATCTCAACCGCATTTCCACTAACCAACACAACTCCCAGATTGCTATTTACGTTTAACAATTCTGCAATCAATTCATTTTGCCCGAACGGCAATTCAAAATGCCTGCGGTCTCCACCTTCACAATCCTGAAAATGATTTTTATTGAGTCCTCCAATAAATAATACAACATCTGCTTTTGAAGCCACATCAATTGCCGCTTTCACCAACGAATCGGCATTCAATTTGGAAGGTATTTCACGTCCATAAGCTGATGGTCCGGAAGCATAACCCATTGAATGAAGAATGGTCGCATTTTTGAAGCGGTTTTTAATACCTTCCAATGGTGATATTTCATATTTTGCTTTTAATTCTGACGAACCGCCGCCAACAGTCATTGAACGAGTAGCATTTTCACCAATTACAGCAATCTTGATATTCGTGTCCGGATTGATAGGGAAAAACTCATTCTTGTTTTTCAATAATACAATACCATCTGCGGCAACTTTTCGTGCTGCCTGAGTATGTTCAACATTATTCATTCGGCCAAGCGAACGATTTAGGTTCATATTGGTTCTGTACATCAACCGCAGGATTCGTCGTACTTTGTCATCAACAACCGATTCGTCAATTCCGCCATCTTGAATCATTTTCAAAAAAGGATCCGCTAAAAAATAGTTGTCGTAAGCGAACTTAGCAGAAGAAGTTAATCCGTTGGTCCACGTTCCCATTTCAATATCCAATCCATTAAAAGCTGCTTGTTTTGTATCATGAGTTCCACCCCAATCTGTAATTACGGTTCCATCGAAATTCCATTCTCCTTTCAATATTTTATTTAGCAGTAAATTGCTATGACAACAATGCTCGCCCCGAACCTGATTATAAGCTCCCATTATGGACCAGACATGACCTTTTTCAACTGCCGCTTTAAATGCCGGCAGATAAATCTCATAAAGGGCCCTGTCACTAAGGTTTACATTGATATGTCCGCGCCATTCTTCCTGATTATTAAGTGCGTAATGTTTAACGCATGCTGCAACACCATTTTCCTGAACTCCTTTTATGTAAGGAACAACCATAACTGATGCCAAATAAGGATCTTCTCCCATGTATTCGAAGTTACGTCCATTAAGTGGTGTCCGGTAAATATTAACGCCAGGTCCCAATAAAACATCCTTTTTTCTAAATCGTGCCTCCTCTCCAATGGCTGCACCATATTCATGCGAAAGTTCAGGATTAAAAGTTGCCGCCAAACAAGTTAGTGCAGGAAATGCAGTTATCGAATCGTTTGTCCAGTTAGCATAGCCCCAATCATCCCAGTTTATTTCACCTCTCACTCCATGAGGTCCGTCAGACATCCACAACTCTGGAATACCCAAACGCGGAATACCCGGAGAACTAAATTTTGACTGCGCATGACACATCGCTACTTTCTCTTTAAGAGTCAAATGATTGATTATTTCATCAATTTTCTTTTCTGTTTTTGCATCACTTTGTGCATTTACATTGGTCATCACTCCAAGTGTTATTCCTATATATAATAGTATATTTTTCATATTCATTCCTTTAATTTTCTTTTTTCGCTTACTTTAAACGGGAAACCTCAATTTCGACAATTTTATCTTTACTTAAATAGAGCATTAACTTACCATCTTTTATTTTATATTTTGCTCCATTTACACTAAAATTCTTCAATTGAATACCATTTCCGATTTCCAATGTTACCTCCTGTTCGTTTTGTGATGACAATTGGATTTTAACTTCCCGTTCATCCCATTTAATGCAGTTTATTTTAATATTTCCACGTGCTAAAACACCAGATAACTCGCCACTTCCCCAATCATCAGGCAAAGTAGGAAAAATGGTAATATATCCAGATCTGCTATTCACAATCATACGGGTTATTAAGGAGGGAAAACCTCCGCTAATATCCATATTAAAGAGATTACCAGGATTGTGTGTGGTTGCCATACTATTTGTCCAGTAAAAACGTGATAAATATTCGAGAATCTCTGATGCGGTTGCTTTATCCTTCATATTTACAGCAGCAAACCCCAAATGGCACATTCCAAAAGCCATTTCGCCACCTTGGTACATCTTTCGAATTTTCATCCGTTCATGAATCGTTTTTTTAGCCGCATTTTGCAAAGCTTCCGACTCCAAAATATCTTGATCCGGCACCTCATATAATCCGTACAAATGCGAGGCATGACGATGTGCCTGATTATCGGTGAATCCATCCCAAAGCCATTCACGCAAAACACCATCTTTACTTATTTGATAATCGGGCAGATGACTCAGGAATTCTTCTTTCTCCTGTATCTCTTTTCGACTAAGACCCAAAATCTTAGCTGCAGATATCCAATTACGGGTTAGTTCCTTAATGATCATGATATCCATAGTTGCATTGATGCAATTCTGCCAACGATGCTCCAATGGATTATTTTCAGGAGAATAAGACGGAACTACTATGTATTTACCATCCGCACCCATTGTCAAAAAATCTTCCCAAAACATCAAGGCTTCGTTCATAAACGGAAAAGCTCTCTTCTTCAGAAACTCTTTGTCTTTTGTATACAAATAATAATCGTAAAAATAAGACGCTGTCCAACCGGCACCACCATTCCAGTACTCCATGCACCATGTTTCATCGTAATGATTATTAAAACCGTGCGTACTGGTATGAGCGGCAACATGAATACCTCTCGCCCCATAAAATTGTTTCGCATTAATTCGGTAATCATTCATCATTCGCTCATGATAATCAAAATAAGCCATCATCAATTCGGGCATATTGCCATTGAGCAGATTCGAAACTGCAACTTCCACATTACCATCGTGAGTAAAATCACCCGACCATGGAGGTGTCCATGTTCCACTCCAAATACCTTGCAAATTTGGTGGATTAGTTCCCGTAGCGCACAAAATATTGTAACGTGCGGCTTCGAACTGGCGCTGCATAATACCTGCGCTTGTGCCAACTCTCACTTTTGAAACCAATGTTTCTGAAGTCATTTCTTTTTCTTCTTCCGTAATGTTCAGTTCTAAAGAAACTCTATCGTACAATTCACCATGACTGTTTATTTGCCTGTTAAGTAAAGCATTATAATCATTGCCGGCATTATTCAATCTATTTTGAATGGTTAACAATGATTCTTCGTTGGTTCCTTTATATGGTTCAATGCAGGTAAGAATAATTACTTCCTGTGCATTTTCAACTTCATAACACCCCTTAGTTTTTGAAACCTCACCTCCTTTGTTAATCACTTTTAAAAGACCATCGTAACCATCCGGAGAATGCGAATGTGGCTTAGCATACTCCACATGATAATGCATCAAATCACTTTCTATATTTGTTTGCGATTTTTTAATCAGTGAGTCAATTAAACCATTCTGCTCCCAAGTGTGCGGATGTTGATGCAAAGAGATTTGAGCATTTATTGGTGCAGTTCCTTTAATTTGAGTTACAACAACACCATCTGCCCTTGAAACAAAAGTTTTCCTGCTAAATGTTCCATTTTGATCCGTCCATTCAACTACGGCTTCCGCTGTTTCGTAATTTACCATTCTCCGGTAATTCTTTACGTTTGACGCCGGCATATCAATCGTTAGGTTAGCCGCAGGCACATAGGAATCTGTCCATTTTTTTTCACCATATCCGGTATCTTTCCAAATTTTCACACCTAATTCGGCCACTTCCTGATATTTCCCTTCAAAAGATAAACGTTTAATTTCGTCTAAATAAGGAGTCATATCCGGCGGTATTACAGGAGCTTCATTGGGCAAGTACAACAAAGCATGATTGAGAATAATAGTTTCTTTAAACGGATTCCCCATCACCATAGCTCCCATAGTTCCATTACCCGACAGTAAAGCATCTTCCCATTTGGCTGCAGGCAGCCAACTTACAAATCCTTTTTCGGGTACACTTTCCTTTTGTGCATAAGTTGACACTTGAATTAGCATTGCCAACAATAAAAAAAATATTATTCTGATATTCATCATACTTACCTTAAAAAATCCCGGCAAACAATTGCCTGCCGGGATTATATTACTTGCTATGGCTTATTACAATTCAACTTTAACTAATTTGCCATTGTACTTAACCTCTTTGCCTTTATAATTATCAAAGTTGAAATCTATTTTATTGGTTTCAGAGGCAAACACAATAGTAAATATTCGTTCCTGCGGCATTCCTTCAAACTCACCTTTCCGCCCTCCAATAGTCAGCTTTTGGTCATTTTCAGACCATTTGACTGAGATTGTACTGTACCTGCCTTTTTCGTAATTAAAGTTTAGTCCTTCATCTTCATACAATTCAAACTGAGCATCAGCACCGGTATAAACAACCAACTTTATTGGTGCATTTAACTTTTGACTGGTGTACTCAATTTCTGGTCCTACAGGCAAAATTGATCCTGCTTTTACAAAAAGAGGCATCTTTTCATAAGGAGCATCAGCATTAATCGTTTGTCCGCCTTTTAAAAGTGAGCCATTGTATGCATCATACCAATCGCTTCCCTCAGGTAAATAAACCTGACGTTCACGTGCTTTAAATTTAGAAACCGGACACACCATTATTGAAGGTCCAAACATGTATTGATCATCAATATCATTTACCTTGGTATCCTTTGTAAAATCCATTACCAGTGCACGCATAATGGTGTAATCGTCAAAATATACATGTCCTGCCAAAGAATAGATATATGGCATTAATCGATATCTTAACTTATTATAATACAGAATACTCTGATATGCTTTATGAGATTTTGGTGCAATATTATAAATCTCGCGGTATGGATACTGTCCATGAGCACGGAATAATGGAACAAAAGATCCAAACTGATACCAACGGGTATTTAATTCGCGCCATTCTTCCAAATCTTTACTGCCTTCTTTTGCGTTTTCGTAACGTTTTTCAACACAAAAACCACCAATATCCATTGTCCAATAAGGAATCCCCGAAATAGCAAAGTTCATGCCTGCTGTAATCTGCGCTTTCATATCTTCCCATCTCGTTCCAATATCACCGCTCCAGGTTGCAGTGCTATATCGCTGCAATCCGGCAAAGCCAGAGCGGGTTAATAAGAAAACCCTTTTATTTGGATCTACACTTCGCTGTCCGTTATAAATGGCCTTTGCATTCATTAGTGCATAGGTGTTAAAAAACTCTGTTGATGAGCCGATAGCGGTTGGTGTCATTAGTTTTTTACGGTATTCCATGCTTGAATTAGATACAATATCAGGTTCAGAAGCATCCATCCACCAGGCATCCATTCCAAAATTATAAATGTTACTTTTCATCTGATTCCAGAAAAGCTGGCGTGCCTCTTTACAATATGGATCGTAGAATGAGCCAATGTGTCCTTTCCCAATCCAGTCGCGCACACTATCTTTTACCGCTTGCTGATACATAAATCCTTTTGCATCAAGTTCCTTATAGTTATCAGTGTTTGTATAAAACTTAGGCCAAACAGAAATCATAGCATGTCCATTCATCGCATGAATATCATCCATCATTTTTTGTGGATCAGGAAAACGTGAAGCATCAAATTTATGACTTCCCCATTGATCCTCTTCCCAGTACGACCAGTCAATTACAATATTATCAATCGGTATTTTTCGCTTACGAAATTCAGCCAACGCTCCTACTACTTCATCTTGAGTTTTATAACGTTCACGACTTTGCCAAAAACCATATGCCCAACGAGGCAAAATAGTTGCTTTCCCTGTTAATTGACGGTATCCGCTAATTACCTTGTCCATATTATCGCCGTGAATAAAGTAATAATCAAGCTCTTGTCCCATTTCTGACCAGAGAGCCAATTTACCTTGTTCTTCTGCAGGACGAGGACTTAATGCTTTCAAACTGACATAAGAAATACCACCATCAGGTTTCCAATCCAATTTAACAGGAACACGTTCTCCTTTTTTAAGTTCAACGGTAAACTTATAAGTATTCGGATTCCATGCTGTTCTCCAACGTTCCCCAACTACTTCTTTTCCATCTATCTCAACACTAGTATATCCGGCATAATACAATTTAAAATGATAAATACCTGATTCCTTGGCTTCAATTTCTCCTTCCCAAACAATTTTGGAATTATTAAAAGGAAAATCTGCAGGAAACTTCTTCACTGTTTCCAAATTTTCATAATCAATATCTGCTTCATCCCTTTTTGCAAATTCTTCACCCTTTCCTGTTGTATATGTTGCAGTTAAAGCACCTTCTTTTCCCTCTTTATTGTACAGCTTAAACTGTGACAATTGACCGTAATCATTAGGGTTGCCAAAACGTGTTAACGAATAATTATCCCAAAGAAGACCGTAATTTTTATTCGAGACAACAAAAGGGATAGATACTTTGGTATTGTACTGATACAACTCCTCATTTTTACCTTTGTAGTTCCATTCATCACTTTGGTGCTGACCCAAACCGTAGAACGCCTCATCTTCAGGAGAATCAAAAACCTGTTGAAAAGAATATCCTTTAAAACCATCGGCTTCAATTGGCGTAAATCCTTTAGATACTCCCTCTGCTTCTTTCAATAATACTTGCCCATCTAAATCATAAAATGACACTTCTCCTGTTGAAAGAGATACCTTTGCTTTCATACTTGCTGTGGAAAGTGTTACTTGATCTTGATTCTCTTCTACAGTATAATCTGTTGTAATTGATTGAGGCAATACAACCAAACTCTCCCTTGCAGGAAATGAATTTTCCGGTGTGGAACTAACGCGAATAATGTCGTCAGAAACAACCTCCAATTTCACCAAGGCAGCTTCTGTTTTTTCCTTCTTATTAAGAGAAACAACTACCCCATTCTCTAACTTTTCATATTTTGGCTGCGAACAGGAAGCAAGAACTCCCAACATCCCCAGTCCTGCACAAAATATAGTTAATTTCTTTTTCTTTAAAATCATAAAATATTATTTTAAAAGCCATTGCAATACTCTTTTTCATCGAAAGAACTGAGATTAGTAATTTCTATATATCAAGTATTTTTAATCTGTCGCTCCTTCAATTATAGCGTCAATAGCATCAGAATGAACTTCATTACCAGTACTCCTATCGAACAATCCAAAACTATTATTACCTGTACCTCCATTATCCCAAATAAAAGGAATCATCCCACTTGCTTTAGCTGCGCTTGTAACTGTTTTCAAATAATTATTCCTTGATTCAATATGAGTTGTTAATGCATCTCCGGTCAAATCAGCACGTAACATGGCTCCGTATTCGCCTAAGATTACAGGAATACCTTTATCTGCATACTTGGTTTTCATGGCTCCAAATTGTTCATTTAGGTAGTCTTCCTGTCCATAACTGGAAACATCTGTATAGCCAGCTCCCCATTGGGTTTTGAAACCGCTTTCTTCCTGTCCGCAAAAATCCCAAGGATCATAATAGTGTACTTCAAGCATTAACCGATCTGCAACTTCATCGGTAGGCATTTCATGAAAATTAACTCCATGAGCAATGTTGGTATTATAAGTTTGAACCACTAAGTTTCGGTAGGCATTCTTTCCTCCTGTAGATCGAACAGCATCAACAAATTTTTGATTAAATGATTGCTGAACAATAATGTTTTCGGTTGAAGGTGTACCATAATCAGCATGCACTTCATTGGTTCCTGCAAATAGTAAGTGCTCATCATATTCTCTGAAATACACAGCAATTTGTTGCCAAAGGGCATATTGTTCTTTATTTATTTCGTCTTGTTTATCGTAAGTTGGATTGTTCTCTAACCATCCACCATCCCAGTGGATGTTTAAGATAGCATACATTTCATTTTCGTAACAATAATCAACCACTTCTTTTACTCTGGCAAACCAAGCATCCGAAACCCTGTAAGTTTCTCTATCAGTAATATAAGAATCCCATGCACATGGAATACGAATTGCATTAAACCCAGCAGCCTTAACTCCATCTATTAGTTGCTTGGAAACAACCGGATTTCCCCAGCCTGTTTCTCCTCCGGTTACCTCCAAAGAGTTTCCAATATTCCATCCGGCTATCATTTTACCGGCTAAAGTCACAGCATCACTTTCAACACCGGTTTTGTCAGCAGGAATGTTCACATCGATTCCATTTTGATTAATCGTTGCAATTTCAGTAATATCATCTAAAGTAAATTTGATGCTGCCTTCCCGTGCGATAAAAGATTCATTTGCACTTATGATAAAGGTCTGAGATCCATCAACTATACTTTTTGCTTCTTTCTTTGTAATCCAATCTCCGTCAATAGCAATTTCTACCGTTCCTGATGTTTGAAACCCGATACTTAACTCCTGGTTATCAGCAGTAAGGCTGAAAACACTTTGTTTTAGTAATAATGCATAATCCGGAGCCTGAACCACCTGAATTTCTTTAATCAGGTTATCTGCTTTTACTGTAAGAGTAGCTGATCTTTCATCGGTATCAGCATTTGCCTCAACAGCAACTTGAACAGGATTTGTTGCGGCTCCTCCAAATTCAGGCGTAACTTTACACCACGATTCTGAACTTTCGATCGTCCAATCCACATTACTTTTAACATGAATGGTTTTTGTTTCCCCGGCTTTTGTTATATCCAGCTTATCTACAGAAACTACCAATTCCGGATCTACACTGGTTTCATCCTTCGAACACCCTCCAAAAACCATTAACCCAATTAAAATGGATAGTAACATATGGTGTAATTTCATTGTTTGTGATTTTGATTATAGAATAATCCCGCCCACTAACGGGCGGGATAAAAACATCTGTTAAAGTTCTAATCTATTGAGCAGGTACAAAAACATAATTCATTTGAAATGCATCCTCTCCTGATCTAGGATCTCGCAAAGCTTGTAACAACATAGCTTCTCCATCAATACGGTAAATTGTAAGATCTCCCCAATCCAAGACCATATAATCGCAGGTCCATGGGTGAACAACTCCAACAGACATACTTAATTTATTATTATCCAAATCAAGTGTCCATGTGCCGTTTAAATTTACAATATCATCCGTATCCAGAATATCTCCATCTTCAGGAGAACCATTACGAACAAGAGTTTCACCAGATGTTTCATCAACATACGTGTAGATTCTGCGATGTTGACTAACAGATACTGTACCGTCTAATTCAAATTTCATACTACCATAGTCAATATCAGCTTCACCTGCAGCATAATGTTGTCCTGGAAGAGGATTATAAGCCCAAGTAGAATAATCTGAAAAAATAACAGGACCTTGTTCAGCTCCCCAGCTAGTAGTTTTATCATAGCTACGCTCGGAATCAATTTTCCATGTACTTCCACAAATAATATTCTTAAGAGCTACTTCTGGATTCTCTTCTCCACCGGAGCTACTTGGTTTTAAATGCAATGCTAAATATTCATCCTTATCAGCCGATCTCATGCCCAACCATATGGCTTCAATATTCCCAAGAGCATCCTTTTCAGAAACAATAACTCTTAAAGTATTCGTCAGATTTTCAGCTTCGCTTGTACCAAAAGATAACCAACCTCCAACACCTGAAAACACACTCAAAGGTTGGCCAAAATCTATATTGTTAGAATCATCAATTGTATAATTTCCAACCACTGTGCCGTCTGCAGTTACTAATTCATAATTTCCATCTTTATCCCCCTGCTTAGTTAAGGATAAGTTTATGGATTCAAAAATAGCTTGATCATATGGAGGTGTCCATGTTGTAAAAGTGAATCCTTCAGGATCACTTCCGTAGGTAGCAACCTCACTTAGTGCACTGCCATCTAATCCAAACCAATTGTATGGGTAATCCATATCAATGTTCCATGTTTTTGAAACAGTAACTGTTGTTGTTAAATCATTATTAGCATCACCATCATATGGTGGTTCAGGATCAGGAACATCATCCGGTACATAATTTTCAGCATATTCATCAGAAACAAAATTCCAAACATACAGGTAATCTCCTTCATCATTTGTTCTTCTTACGCCAACCATCAACTGATTTTCTGTTAGCTCCAAAATAGCCAAATTCTGGTTCCAGTTAGTTGCATTGGCAATAAAGTTGTTGGAACGAAGAATGGTAGCATCTGTAGTAGTTATAGTATGATTATCTACATCCAGTGAAAAAGTTCCTTCCTCATCCACTCCTTCGGTAACTTTATGTGTAGTTATCTCAGCACCGTCAATCAGGCTAAAAGTCATTCTACTGTCTTTATCAGCTTCCTCTATAATCCATTCATTACCAACCCATGCAGGAGCCCATCCAATTGAGGCAGTACCGGCTTGCCATTCATCCCAGGTTGTTTGAGGTTCACAATAAGTTAAAGGTCCTGCAGCAAGGCCATAAGAACCATAATCCAGTCGCCACGTTTTTTCATGTCCGACACCTCCAGTTAAATTAGTCCATAGTATATGATCAACGAAACCAGAATAGAATTCATCAATTACAAATTCTGCAGAATCGGCGGCAAAAACAACACCGCCTCTTGTATTCACACCAAAAAGAACCTTATAAACACCTGGAAATGCAATCTTTAACGTATCCTTTTGCGTTTGACTTCTTCCTTGAGGATGACTCCATAAAGACTGATAATTTGATTCCATTAAACTTGTCAGATAAACAATATTTGGATTTTCAGTATCATGTGTTATCGTATAAGCTATGCCTTCCACCAAATCTTCAGATTTGATATCGGTTTTTTCCAGATCGTATTTATCAGGTGTACAACTCGTATACACTACAGCTGATAGAATCAGAAATGTTAATAAATTATATAGTTTTTTCATCATATTATATTTTTTAAAACTACTCCCATCCTGCATTTTGCTTCAAGACACCATTCGAAAGAGTAATTTGTGTATTTGGAATTTGCATAAAACCATTTGTTTTTTTGATGTTTGCCTCTGTGATTGTAATAAAATCAGACACATCAGCACTTAATACTTCTGTATTACTTTCTGCAATTGCAGTAGCCGCCACATCAATTCCCTGACGCAATAAATCCCAATATCTGATTCCTTCAAAAGCAAACTCTACTCTACGCTCAGCCATAATGGCTTCCTTTGTTACGGTTTTAGTACCTAAACCTGCCCGTCCTCTCACTTCATCAAAATATGTTTGAGCCTTTGCACTTCCCAATTCAGCAGCCATCAATAAAACATCAGAATAACGCATCACGATAAAATCCTGAAATTGTGAAATTTGGTTATCACCTTCACCTAAACCGTCAACAATATAAGTTCCATCAGGAAGAGCAAGAGGTATGTACTTTTTATTACAATATCCAGTATATTCCCTCCACTTGGATAGATCAACATCTTCAATCACACCTTCAGAAACCATATCAATAACCGAGGCAGTTTTCCGCTGATCATCAGTATCAAAACTCTGAGCGGTTTTTGGATTTACGGTGCATAATCCCCATCCGTAACCATAAGGCGAAGAAGTAGTTTCTCTTAATCCCATCATCACCAACCATCTGTTTCCATCTACATTGCCATTATAATCAGAAGTGTAGTTAAATTTCTGTGTAAATACTGCTTCTGAGTTTCCTCTTCCGGCCCAGGTACTAACTAAAGTATTATCTTCAGGTACTGGTGTTGTCGAGGCTGCTTCCCAAAGATTTTTGTATTCCGAAACTAATGAAAAACCTCCTTCGCCGATCACATTCTCAAGGCCTGCCAACACATAAGCTTTATCAACCACTCCTTCTAAATCGGCAGTACCATAATAACCTGTATAAAATAAGAACACTCTTCCCAACACGGCTTTTGCAGCCCATTGAGTTGCCCGTCCGTCATTTGTGGCAGCCCATGAAGGGGAATAAGCCGGCTGATTAATATTTTCAGCAGCAAACTTTAAATCTTCAGCAATTACTTTATAAACAGCAGCAGGTTCCGATTGCGGCACATTATCGGTAGTTGGTTCAAGCAACAAGGGCACTTTATTGAACAATCGTGCCAAATCGAAATACAATAGCGCACGTAAATAGCGAGTCTCACCTTCAATTCTGCTGCGAGTATCTTCTTTGCCTTCCCAACTAATATCATCCAGCTTTGTTAACAACTTATTGCAGCGAAAAATTCCTGCATAATAAGATTTCCAGGTCTCGTTAAAGATATCATTGTAAGAGGGTGCCTGACTTAGATCAAACCGATCCAAAAGCTGATTATTTCTATCGTCTCCTGCACCTGCACCACCAAAACATTCATCCGACAGAAGCTCTGAAGCTACATAGAAAGCCGTTCCGCCATCAGATGTTGTTCTTTGGTATCCATCGTAACAACCAACTAAAGCCATTTCAAAATCAGCCTCCGTTTTGTAAAAATTACTATCAAAAATAGAGGTTTCCGGTTCTACATCCAGAAATGATTCTGAGCAAGAAAATAATCCCAGACTCAGCATTCCAAATGTTAGAATATTTAATTTTATTTTGTTCATAATTCTAAATCTTTATCAACATTAAAACTTAAGATTAACACCAACCAGGAAAGTACGAGGACGTGGGTAATATCCTAAATCGACCCCTGACACCCAACTTTGTGTTCCATATCCTATTTCCGGATCCATACCATCATACTTTGTAAAAGTAAATGCGTTTTGAACAGCAGCATATAATCGCAGCTGACTGAATAGTGAGTTTTTTGTTAATCTGCTAAAATCATATCCCAAAGCAATATTACTAATGCGCAAGAAGTCTCCATTTTGTATATAAAGATCTGAGAATTGCCAGTTTACATTGGTCTCTGTAACACGTGGCATGTTATTGGATGTTCCTTCACCAGTCCATCGCTGCAATACCGCTGTTGTGTAATTAGCTTTTTTATTCCCCTGGTTTCGGTACGACTGTACAATTTCATTACCCACAACACCATTAGCAGAAATTGCCAAATCAAATCCTTTGTAGTCCAAACTAAGATTAAAACCATAAGTCAAATCAGGAATACCACTACCCAAATCCACTTTATCGTCAGAATTTACGATTCCATTTTTATCCTGATCTACATATTTCACATCACCTGGTTTTACATCGTCCTGCAAAATTCCATTTCCCGCATTTCGCCAAGCTTGTATATCTGCCTCATTTTGGAATATTCCAGCTGTTGCATAACCCCAGAAATATCCGATGGCATGTCCATTTTCAGCTCTGTAAAACTCCGGTGAATTATCGTACAACTGATTTGTATAACCATGAATAATTCCATCATCAGTAGGGATTTGCCCTACCTCGTTTTTATTATAAGCACCGTTAACACCAATATGATAATTCAAATCTCCAATGTTATCGGACCATGTCAAGGCCAATTCAATTCCTGTATTTTTTACATTACCTCCATTAATAACGGGAGCAGATGTACCTGCAGTTGCTAAAATTGGTGCTGTTACCAGCCAGTCTTTGGTTTTTTTCACATAAAAATCTGCATTAACTCCCAATCGACTATTCATAAAATAAGCATCAAAACCAATATTGGTTTGTTCCGAGGTCTCCCACTTTACATTTGGGTTGGATAATCTGCTTGGATATGCTCCAGGTGTATTTACCAGTGCTGTACCAAACACATAATTAGCAGCTGGATCAGTCCCTGAAAAATTGGTTGATGTATTAACAGGTGCTGCATACTGAAAATCATCAATAGACTGGTTACCTACCTGTCCCCAACTTGCTCGCACTTTAAGGAAATCCATCCAGGTACTAACCGATTCTAAAAATGGTTCATTTGTTGCAACCCAACCGGCCGAAACAGATGGGAAATATCCCCAGCGATTCCCTTTGGTAAATTTCGATGAAGCATCTGCACGCAAAGTCGCATTCAGCATGTATTTTTCTTTGTAGTTGTATCCCAAACGACCGAAATAGGACAGACGACGTGATTTCACCTCTGGTCCACCTCCAACTGTGCGTTTCTCAATAACTCCTTTTACTTCACCAGTTTCCGGATCTTTATCCAGCTCTGCTTGTCCACTTGTGTTATCAAGATAAGCACCTCCGAAATTGTCGAACTGTGAGAGCAGATCCCAATTTGAACCTTCCAATTTAGTTCCCTGAAAACGAATAACTTCCATACCAGCCAATACATCAAACTTATGTACTTCGTTAAGATCAAAACTATAACTTGCTGTATTCGTCCAAGTCATGGTATGTCCTTTACTCATGTTTTGATTCACTGTAGTGTGATCATTGTTGTATGAATAAATAGAGAACTGATACAATGGTGAATAACTTCGATATTCTGAAGCATAATAGTTAAACCCAAACAATGATTTGATTTTTAAATTTTCAACAGGCTCTAACTCCGCATAAATATCAGCAAGCATTTTTTGCTGATCGCTTGCATTTTTATTGTTTGTCATTAATAATCCGTAAGGATTACCATCACCGGTATTCCAAGGAGAATTAGAGGTGTCATTGTAAGGACTGCCGTAAATATTGTTATCACTATATACTGGTGATAAAGGAGACGTACCAAATGCACCTCTTAAGCTGTTACTATATTGATTCCCAACAGCAACTCCATTATTCTTAATATAATTGAAATTCATATGCTGGCCAACCTTTAAAATATTTTCATACAGTTTATGCTCTGTATTAACACGAAAACCATATCGTTCATAGTTTGATACATCTGCTCCACCTACAATACCTTCCTGATTGATATAAGATAAGGAAAGAGCATAAACAGAAGCATCTGTTCCTCCGGTAATTCCAAGTGAATAATTCTCAGTAACAGCATTGTCTGTAAACATTTGATCTACCCAATCAGTATCGGCAGCACCATCAAAAACACTTGCGCCATACAAAGCTGACCCTGAGTTTAATGCTTGCTCCTGCATCATTGTAATGTATTGATCTCTGTTAAGCATATCAGTGGTTCTTGCTACATTTTGCACACCATAATAAGCATCAAAGGAAATTTGTGCTTTTCCGGCTTTCCCCTGTTTTGTAGTAACCAAAACAACACCATTAGCAGCCTGAGAACCATAAATAGCAGCAGAAGCAGCATCTTTTAATACATCCAGACTTTCAATATCCGAAGCATTTACCGTTGTGATATCTCCTTGAACTCCATCAATAATATAGAGTGGTTGAGAATCTCCAACCGTACCAATACCACGAATGCTTACTCTCATGTCTGATCCTGGTTGCCCTGAAGTAGATGCAATATTAACACCGGCCGTTTGACCTTGCATGGCTTGTAAAGGGTTAGTCGCATTTTGCTTTTGAATTGCGTCTCCTTTCATCTGAGAAGTAGCACCAGTCACTAGTTTTTTCTGCTGAACACCATAACCTACAACAATAACTTCATCAAGGCTGGATACATCTTCAGCCAATATAATATTTATTACCTGCTGATTGGAGATAAGAACTTCCTGAGATCTAAATCCAATAAAAGAAAAAACAACGACATCGTTTTCGTTAACCTGAATAGAGTAGTTTCCATCAATATCGGTAATTCCACCAATTGTAGTTCCTTTTATAACTACATTCGTACCCGGTATTGGCGTATTGTCTGTCGCAGATACAACAACACCCGTTATGGTTCGCTCTGTCTGCCCATATGCCACAGTTGCTGAAAGCAACATCAGCGCAATTCCAGTAAAAATTAGCAACTGCCTTGATAACGATTGCACCGGAATTTTTAATTTCGCTTTTTTAATCATCATAGAAATCTGATTTAAATAAAACTCGGTTATTAAACATGTTGCAAATATATTACGGGTCCTACTTCAACCTGTTAAAATTTGTTAATGATAAAGGTTGAAATGATAACTCATGTGTCATTTATGATACAAATCAGTGTCACAGATGTTAATTAAGAGCAATAAACATCAATTTTAAAACACTCATATTCATAAAGATAACACAAAGTCATCTCAATTCAAGGACATATCCTTTTCGGTTACCTCTGCAATATTAGTTCACTACTGATTCCTAAAACATAAAAACCGCATAAAACGAATGTTTCATGCGGTTTTTAAAATCACATTAATCCAAGACACACCTCCTGGAATTACAACCAATTTCAGATTGTGAAATTTCTAATAAATTAATTGTTCTGTACTTAAATTAGCTGTTTTTCTGCCAATCAATTTTAGAACAACTCAATCTTCGTGTTTTTTAGTACTTAAAGCAAAAGCCGCAAATGTAAGGTATAGTGCCCCGCTTAGAATAACGATTACAGAACCTGTCTGGGATCCCACCACATCAGATAGGATTCCCATCAGAAAAGGAAGAACAGCCCCACCGAAAACTCCGGTAATCATCAAACCAGAGATTTCATTGCTTTTATCAGGACGGGCCTGAATAGCCATTCCAAAGATAATAGGGAAAATATTGGCAATAGTAAAACCAATAACACCAAAAATAACAAAAACAGCATACTGGTTTTGCATAAAAATTAATATCACCAGTGCAGCTACCGCAACCACAATATTTATTTTAAAGAATTTAGAAGAAGAGAATTTAGCTAAACTTATTGCACCTAAGAAGGCTCCCAAAGTACGTAATGCAAAATAAACACTTGGTCCGTAGCCAGCTTCAATTGAACTTAGACCACAACGTTCCATTAATATTTTAGATGAAGCAGTATTCACCCCCACATCAACTCCAACAACAAACAATATTCCCAAGAATAACAACAGAATGGTTTTATCTTTCAAAAGAGCCATTACACTGCCAAACGAATTGGCCTTTTCTTCTATTGGATCCTCCTTTATTGGCGTAAATATCAACCAAACAGTAGATAACAAGGTAATTAGCGCATAAATAGGAAAGATATACTGCCAGTTGTCAAGCTGAGAAGCTGCAAATGCAGCAATAAAAGGGGCACTAAATGATGAAATTGCTTTTACAAACTGTCCGGCAGTTAAACTGCTGGTCAGTCTGTCGCCTTTTACTACATTTGCAATTAACGGGTTTAGAGATACCTGTAAGATGGTATTAGCAATACCCAATAGGGCAAAAGCAATAAGAGACATTACAAAAGAATACTCTATTAGTGGAATAAACATGGCCACAATAGTAATTGCATTACTCAATATCACTGTTTTTTTTCGGCCAATTTTATTCATCAACATCCCTGTCGGAATAGAAAAAAGCAAAAACATTGAGAAAAGTGCTACAGGAATAAGATTCGAAAGTGTATCTCTAAATGCCGGATCGTATCCACCCAAAAGATCTTCTTTTACATGAGCTGACGTGATACCAACCACATCGCAAAATCCCATTACAAAAAAGCCAAACAAAACCGGCATAATTTGCGAGATGTTTATTTTTTTATTTGTCATTGTCTTTACAAAATATTTTTATTAAAATCCAGAAACAGCATACAGAAGAGGTTGACAAGTTTCTATTGATTCAAGCTCTTCACACAATACCCAAAATAGCTTACATTAAGGGTAACACCTTCTCTATCTGCTTAAAGTAAGCATCATCCAACATACGGGCACTGCCGATAATGGCAGCATCTTCTTTTAATCGTGAGATGGCAATTTGAACATCTGCACCTTGTTTTTTCAATTCAGCTTCAAAGGCGGTACCAAACAAGTTATAAGCTCCGCTCACATTTCCTCCTATCACCAACATTTCGGCTCCAAAACTCTTTAACCAAGGCCCCAGGAATTCACCCATATTTGAGCCATACTCTTCCAACAAACTTTTGGCTTTGGGATTTGCTGATACCGCATCAGCAATGGTTTTTACACCATTTACCTTTTCACCTGACAGATCCTTCCAGCGCGCAATGCACCATCGGGTTGAAAAATAATCATCACCAATTCCATTTTTAAACGGAAGATGCCAAACGCATCCCATCTTAGGAACTCCTTCCCCTTCAACTACCGGTACTCCATTATTTACGAAAGCAGAACCAAAACCAGTACCCAAAGTAATGGAGACACTTTTACCTACCTCTTTAGCCTCGCCCAGCCATGCTTCCCCTACTGCAAAGGCAGAAGCATCGTTCATAAAACGAAATGGCATTGAACCGTTTGTTCGTAAACGCCCGGCAAGCTCATTAGCCACATTAACCTTACAGAGCTTTTCGAATTTAGCCACTGATTCATCAAATAAAGCAATCCCTTTATCGTAAGCAAATGGGCCAGGCATAGCAAAACCAGCACCTGCAACATTTTCACGGCCTGCTTTCTCAATCGTTGATGCTATGGCATCCTTCCAACCGTTTAATATCTCATTAGCAGAAGCTTTGTTATCAATTTTCATCTCGGTTTGACTATCGGCTACAATATGTCCTTCGAACATATCAACCAATGCACAACTAATATGGCTTCCACCTATATCGGCACCTATCGCGTATTGTTTCATTTTTATTTTGATTGAGTGAATATAGAATTGATTGTATGAGCTAATCCGTGTAACTCACAACTCGTTGTTTTTTACTTATTTTATGACATTATTTATTTTTCACCATCACAAAATGAATTGCGACACCACCACTCTCTTTTAATTTAAATTTCAATATTTTTGAGGCATCTACTTCGCTTTCAGACGTTTTCACCTTAGTACGGGATTTTATTTTGTCATCATCGGTATAAATACTGGCCTTATACTTCTTTCCACGCTCTAAAAAAGAAAGAGGAATCTCCACTTCGCGTGCTTCCTTATTCGTAATTGCCCCTGCAAACCACTCGTCACCTGATTTTCTGGCCACCGTAATATATTTACCAATTTCCCCGTTTACTACTTTAGTATCGTCCCAAACTGTTTTTACTGCATCAAAAAAGGCAATCTCTTTTTCTCCTTGATAAGCCGATGGCTTATCGTACCAGTACATAAACTGGAGAGGGCTATAAAAAACAACCGAAAGGGCTAGCTGATGAGCGTGAGTCGTTTTAATGCGGTTATCATAATAGCAAATGGTGTAATCTCCAGCCCCGGCCAAAAATCGTGTAAATGGCAAGGTTGTATTATGCGTTGCGTCCGGCATTTCCTCGTTTCCTCGTATACCTTCCTGGGTCATTAAATTTGGGTAAGTACGACTAAATCCGGTTGGACGGTATTCATCATGAATATCGATCATCAATTGATACTCGGCAGCTTTTTTTACCGCCTCATGCAACCAGCTTGTCCAACGGTTTGAACCGATGTGAACAAAACCAAACTTAACACCTTTTACACCCCATTTCCTGCATTGTTCAAACACTTCATCCAATCGGTTAGTCAAAGCACGTTGATTTACGTAGTAAATAATGCCAACGCCTTTATATGCTCCATAATTTACCAGCTTTTGAATGTCTAAATCCCTGTTTTTATCAACCGTTGTTGCGTCCGAAGTTACATCCACTTCTGACCCATACCAGCCGGCATCGAGATGTACATACTGCAGGTTATGCTCAGCTGCAAAATCAATACATTCTTTCGCCTCCTGAGTTGTCAGATTCGAACGGACAACCTTTCCTGGTTTTATCCACGAGGTATTTTGAATTTGATTGGGCTTATTCAGGTTTAAGACAATGTCGTTATTCTCCAATAATCCTCCGGGTGTATCTGCAACCATGATCACTCTCCATGGAGTTGAATAGGGTCTGGCAGCATCAACCTTACTATACATCGAAAGCTTAATGGTATTTGCTTTTTCATCATCCAAAATGAACTTTCCCCTGCTGTAGTCAACCATTTGTGCTTCAAGTAAGGCCACATGTAATCCGCTCTTTAGGTTTAAAGTCAAAGGACGTTCACACTCTCCCGGCCAATCTTTTAGAGGCAAATAACTATAAGGCCCCTGAGCCCAACCTTCATAATAGGCCATAGTGCCTTTGGGCAAGGTGTAGCTTGTTTGTTCCCCTTCGATATGTATAAAAAGCCCGTTTGATGTTTCCGGGAAATGATAGGAAAAGGCAACTCCTTCATTATATGCCCGCACCAAAAGATCCATATTATAACTTCGGCGTTTATCGTAAAACGTTCCGGCATATCCTTCTTCCAAATCACCTTCTGTTCCAAATTTATTGAAATGAATCACTATTTCGTTATAGTGGTTTTTGACAATACTCCGTTCGCCATAAACCGGCTTCCAGGTTTCATCAACAGTATTTCGATCAACACCTTTAAAATCCAGATTCTCGCACCACAAATCACTGGGATCGTTTTCTATCGCTAAAGCCGATTCAAACAAGTTGTTTTCTATTAACACTCCTAATTCTGATTCCAAAACAACAGGCTTACCTTCAAAAGAAAGCTGATAGTACATTTGTTTTTTTCCATTACGATCACTTTTCTGGAAAAACTCAAATACAAACTTTTCGTTTGGCGATTTTAAAACCTGCTTGGTGGATTCAATAATTTTTTGGGCATTTGTTTTACTGCTGAATATCAATAGGACTATAATGATGGCGATATTATATTTTTTCATAGCTATTTAATAATTGTTTTAATTCGTTTTGTTTGCACATTATAATCACCATGATAAGTTTTATTATTGACTAATATTGATGACTTTTTTATTGGAGAATATAGGCTAAAACTGGTTATTGGCTGCCCTTGAAAACTTACTTCGGCCTGTCCGTTTAAATTCTCGACCAATGCTGTATATTTCGACAATGCATGCATTAATACCTGTCCGTTTCTTCTCACGTAGCTTCCGTGACTCAAAAACAATTTTTTCACATTTTCCACCTTTGATTTATCAGCACCTTCATTAAAAGTAATTGCAGTAAGGTAGGCATCAGTTTCCCAGCCGTGCATGTTAATAATACTATTGCGGTGTTTTAAACGTCCATCAGCTAACAGGTTGAAATAAACCTCTGTTGTTTCTCCTTTTTGAGTGATGCGGACACCTAAAAAATTGTTTCCCTGAAATCGCTCGATTAACGGTAAATCAGCTTTTTTTTCTTCATCTTTCAGGATTATGGCAGAAAGAAATTTGGTACGGCTTGTTTGCTCAAAATGACTAATTGACCAGTATGCCTGGCGAGTGTTGCGGTCTTTATATCCCAACTTTTCGTCTAAACGCAATTTCTCCGGGAAATCGTGTGGCAATCCTCCATCTGGAAATGTCTCCGGAAACAATGGGCGAACAAGCACCTCTGCATCTCCATCTTTTATCGACAAATCAAGTCCCCGGCGTTTTGACTCCCCTTCGTAATGCAATAACCATTCAAACTGTCCCGGTTCGTCAGCCAATAAATCATCGAATACCAAGATCACATCACCTATCCAGATAAAGCTCCGGTAGTTTCTGGAAAGAAGATGAGAATAAGGCCCGGTTGCATTGGCCAAAAGATATTTAAAATCGTCTGTTCCTATTAAGTTATGAAGGCTTCCGGAATTGACTACTCCAAAATGCGCATCTTTTGTTCGTTGACCCTTTCCATTAAATAAAACAACATTATGAGCAGCACTCTGACAATCGTATTGCGTGTAAAGCGGTGAACTATAACCTGAATGCCCTGAATCGATGATCAGGTTTTTCCCCTTGTGAAAGAGAATATAGGATCCGGCATCAGCATGTGTATGATTCCATGTAAATCCCGATTTAACAGCTAAAAACGAAGCATTCTCTTTCCACGAATCTCGTAACATCGCCCACCCCATATCCGGGAATAGTTGCATCGTGGGTAATTCAGGGCTATAGGCTTCTTTGAGCTCAGGAAGATCAGGATTAAGAATAAGACCATTTGCGGTACCAACTGTTAATCCCTCTTTATCATCGCCGTGATTCGTTTGTTTAAGGTACCAGGCATAGCGGTCTTTGTGAATACCTAAGTTCCAAAGTAAAAGCACACACGCATTACCATTCCGATGAGCACCGCCATCGCCAAAATTAACGGCTGTCGGTCCGTCTTCTGAATAATAGGTTGTTTGAATAAAAAAATCGGCCATGGACTCCATTTGAAAAATCTCGGGTAAATCTATATTAGGAAACACATTTTGGTGTGCCAGACGAAAAAGCAGGTATTGCGAAAAACCAAAGTTGGCGTAATTAATACTTTCGTAAAATCCACCATTGCGATCGAATGATTTGGGTTTATTTTGCAATACACTTCCGGCATAATTAAACCACTCAACAGAATATGTTGAAATTTCTTTAATCCACTGCCTGGCCTCAGGAACTTCGTCTCTTACAGCCAAGGCAGCAAAGCCTGCCATATCTACGCAAGCACTCCACCAGTTGTGCCCCATAGTGTCAAAAGTGTGAATGCTGGAATCGGCATTCAACCAATCATCCATTGCAGGTTTAATCCCCAGATGGACTATTCCTTCAGCAATCCGACGACGTTCTTCAGTACTTAAAGATTCATAAACACAATCAAATCCGATAGCCACATAAAAGGTTGTATGTGCTGTCCCCAAACCACCTTTCCATGGAGGAGTTCGTTGTAGTAAATCTCTACCTTCCCATGTTTCCTTACCACATACTTGTATCAAGGTTTGTTTAATCCGGTCAGCAAAACGACTGTCGCCGGTCATGCGATACGCCAAGCCCAGTTCCTGTAAATCAGGTGCACCGTTCCTATCGCGTTTCAGCAAATCTTCGGCCTTTTGCAATTGTTTTTCCCAGGCTTCTTTCACCTCTATACTGGTTTCCATTTGCTTTTTCAACCGGGCAACATTGGCATCGGTATGCAACAAGTAACTGTGTTTCTGTGCAAACAGCGAATGAGTAAGAAAACAAATAAGTGTAAATAGAAAAATCTTTCTCATGATCAATATCTTTTGAATTTAGAACTTAGTTTTTTGTGATTAGGAAACTTTGTTCGACTGGTTCTCCTGATTGAATTTTGGGCTCAATTATACGCCCGTACTGCCAGGCCACCACTGTTACCTTTATTGGAAATTTGCTGCGAGGTGGAATTTGGGAGAATACCAATTTTCCAGCTTTTACTTCAGCGGGACCTTCTTTTACGTAATAATAGACAGGCATCCCTGATGATGCCGTTGCACCCAACTTAATTGACTGAACGTTGGTTTGTTGATTTTCTATTGTCGGAAATTCAATAGTTTGTTGCTTTCCTTCTTTATTGGCAATAGAGATACGCATATTGAACTGCTGAACAGTACTTTTATATTTTTCATCGCCAGGATGGCTGGCAATAAACCATATATCACCTGTTCGCTTTGAATTGTTGAAGCCCATGCGATAAAAATCCAACCTGAAAGTAGTGTCGTTGATTTTTTTTACGGGCCCACAAATTCTTGATATCAACGGGTTCCCATTAGCATGGTCATCTATTCTTCTACTTCGTATGGTATCCGTAAATACTGCTGTAAAATGAAATGTAACGCCATCTTTTTCGGGTTCAAATTTTCCTGCAATCCGCGCATGCGATTTTTCGTTAAAAGACAATAAACTACCATTTTGCATGTAACAAATGTATTGTTCTTTTTTGCCCCGTGTCCGGGCATAATATTGTTCAGTAGCTTCAGCTATTTCCTTATCGAAATACCAAAACGCATCATGCACATCGCCTATATATTGAAAAAGAGGTGCAGTATTTGCCCGCTTTTTCTGATTGGGATGCCATCTTTCTGCAAGCCAGCCATCATGTGGGTTTAGGTTTCTCAAAAGTACTGGTTTATCACCCGGCTGATTATCTGGCAAACGGTAGAATGCAGCCTTTTTCAGGAAAAGAGAGAGATAATCTACAACTTCGTCGGACACATCGAAATGCCCATGCCCTGCATCGCATAGAAAGGAAACACAACTTTCGGGATACATCATCCGAAAAGCTAACGCTGGGTTTACCCTGGACTCCCACCATTCGTATTCACCTTCAACCATTAACCCTGGAATACCGTCGATATTACGATTCCTGCCCCATTCAAGATTTTCCCTGCCGTAACCTGTCAAGTTAGTCCGGGGTGCATCTCCATGATAGGAAATAACGGCTAAAGTCCTGTCGGGATTCCACGCTGCGAAGTTCCATGGGAAAGTTGCCATTGCCGAATGACCCAGCGGAACAACAGGGACATATTCCAGCTCCTGATACCCACTTGTTTCTGCCAGTGCTTTAACTATTGTGTCAAATACCTGTTGACAGCCGTTCCTTACATCCCATTGCTGGTCAATGCCAGGTGAAACCCAAACAATAGCGAAGCCTAATTCCAACATTTTTTTTCTAAAAGCGGGGTGTTCAAAAATGGTCTCCTCACACATGTTATGCTGGCCAAAAATCAAAGCTTTAACTTGCGTGCATTGCTCAGGTATCCACAAAAAGGCAGTAGGATGTTCGTTAGTTTCAGAAGAAACTATGCTTGTTATCGGTACCGACCATTGGTAAACGGCAGCATTGACAAATGGTGCAAAAGTTAAACAGATCCATATCAAAACAGTAATTTTCACTTTATTGCATTCCATCATAATTATCAATTCTTTATAAATTTAATTCGATTTTATCGATTCCTGATGATATATCAAATAAATACCCCCAATCCCTAAAGAAGAACAAAGTCTTCCTAAAATTCCGGGTAAAAGTCTTAGGGGATTTGGTGCATTAAATAGTAAAACACACCTAAATAATCGAACTCATGTTATATCACTTTTTAAACTTTATACCATCCGTATATTCACCAATCTTAACGCTACCTTCAGATGCATTCTCAATCAACTTACTGTTAATTTTTAAGTTTTTAAACTGAATATCTTTCACTAATCGGTCCTTATTATATCCATGAATGGTGGATGGGTTTGCACCATTTCCATTGTATTCAATATTTTCCAACGTAATATTTTCAATTCCCCGGCCAGAAGCTGAGCTGTATTTTGGATTAAACACAACTCTGAAATGAAATAGCTGTCCTTCCTGAAAATCTTCAACACGGATGTTTTTGTAGCTCACATTTCTTACCAGATTATTATCAGCACAGGCTATAGACAAACACCCCTGATAGTTTCGATCATCTTCATCGTGTTCTAAAATATCGATATTGGTAAAAGTTATATTTTCAATGGTATCACCGCCAGCTTCTGCATTTCCATGCCCTCCGATATTTATCGGATGTGCAATGTCGGCCCAAAGTGTTGAATTTTTAACTTGATAATTTTGAGCATTACCATAAAACTGCCATCGATGCCCGTAAATAGCGATACAATCGTCGGAATTTCGCATAAACACATCGTCAATTAGCACATCAGAGCACGACATGAGGTCAATGCCATCGCTCCAGCCCTGGTTGCTAAACGATTTAATATTTCGCACAGTCAAACCAGTTGTTTGGCCTCCATATATTGTGTAATGTTTGGGATTAATGAATATGGGGCCGTCAATGGTCACATTTTGTGAATGACGAACTTCAACTCCCCTTTCCGGTTGAAAAACAATGCCATGCCCAACTATTTTTACATCATGCGCGGTATCAACCAACAACTTGGCTTTTATAACAGCACCTCCATCAATAAATACTGTTTTTCCTGAAGGGATGCGAAATACATCGCCAGGCAGGTCTTTGGGTTGATGAATACCTGGACCAAAATACATCACATTCGGATCATCTGGATCAGGTTTGTCTTTCAGGATTGAATTGGCAAAAATATGCAGGTTTTGTAGCTTGTCGCCATTAACCTCAAGCGATATTTTGCGTGGCTGATCGAGCGTAAAAGTAATGATTCGCTCCTGTACTTTTGGAGTAATTCCATATGACAACGGACGGATTTGCACTGCGTTCACCAATCCATTATTCTTTCGAACCTGCACTTCAACCGTTCCGGTAAAATCGAATGAAACCATCGATGCAGTGCTTTGGGTGTCCATATCCACCCCAACTTTATACTCATAAAGATCTTTCCATTCGCCTCCGGGAATGCGAACTTTAACTGTAAAATCATCATTATGTGCCGAATAAAACAGCTTTTGGGGTACTTCGTATGTAATAAGTTCTTGTGCTTGTATAACTGAAGTAATCCCTACTAATAAAGTCCAAATAATATATTTCATTTTTTTCTCTTTTTTAATGAATAAAAGGTTCTACCCCCTGAGGCTTAACGTTTTTGATATTTTCTTGAGAGTCAAAATTTAAACTATCGAGGCAAAGTTGTCTCAAAACATAGTCTTCTTTCTGCGGAAAAATTCGATGATAGAGCATATAATCCTGTCCATCGCGAGAAAACAGACAGTGATGACCGGGGCCGTAAGTTGTGCTGTCGGCAGAAGTTTTAAGGATGGGACTATTGGAACCTTCTTCAAATGGGCCCCAAGGACTTTTTGCTGTGGCGTATCGAACATTATAGGTATGATCAATTGCTTTTCCATTAGAATACATCAGGTAATAAGTTCCGTTCTTTTTCATCATAACCGGTCCTTCAAAATAATTAGGAGGTGTCACATCCGTTGGCTCTTTCTGAAAATCAACCATATTAGCTGCTAAAGGAACCATAAAACATTTGCCATTCACCCAGTTTAAGCCTGATCCCCAATACTGGTATGCCTGATTATCGTCATCGATAAAACACTCTGCATCAATCATGTGGTACCCGGGAATCATATTACCCGGTATGAGTGGAGTGCCATCTTCCTTCGCATTCTTCCAAGGGCCAAGCGGATGCTCAGCGCTCCCTGCCCAAATCTCGTTGCCAACTGAAACATACATATAAAACTTCCCATCCGTTCCTTGTACTACAGAAGGTGCCCAAACCATATCATTCCCGGAAGTAGGGCTTGTACACGCTTGTTTTGTTGGCCAATTAATGTGCTTTTGCTCAAATTGCAGAAAATCTACCGTTTCGAAAACCGCCAATTCTTCGCCTCCCCAGGGATCTATAGTTGCATAAATGAAGTACTTACCTTCATAAAAAACGATGGAAGGATCAGCAAAATAACCATCAACAATAGGATTGGAAATTATTTTTGCTTCTTGACGACTGCAAGCCGATATGCCTGCAATAATCAAAATTAGCAACAAACAATTTTTGGTTTTTCTATCATTCATATTTTATCGTTTTAAATTTACAGTTGATCAGTTTTCATCCAGAATTAGCAGCTCTTCGTATTCTCTATATTATTCAGATTACTATTTCTTCTGTAATTCATCTATCCTAAACCAATCGAAGTCGGCATATCCACCGGCTCGTATACCAGGTTCCATGGTGGCAAAAATGCCCACTTTAGCACCAATCCACAACTCCGGTTGTGCCTGATGTGGCATACCTATCTTTTTAAAATTAGTTCCGTCTTCGCTGTAACTGAAGGAACATAAGCCCGGAGCAGCGACATCTACCCTAAAAAAAACTTCATTGGATGATATACTTGCAGCAGCTTCCAAACTTTCTTTGGCTGTGTATTTATCGATCATGCTACCGTTGTATAGTTCAACTTTATAACCTTCCTCATCTTTTGCCAGAACTAAATAAGCATAATCGTTGCCCATAACAGTCAATCCGGCCATTTTACTTTGCCACACCTCCCATTCCAAAGTTAGCTTTAGTTTTGTGGTAGCGGTAAATTCAGGTGCCGGAAATTTCTGCATCAAAAGGTTAGGAACCATCCATAATGGAGTTGTCGCTTCAGGTTTTGGATATGCCAATAAGCGCAAATAATCCTGCCCCGGCAGATGCACCATCCATTTAATGGAGTGGTTGGCTGTCCATTGCCATTGCAAACCAAGTTTACCATCGTTAAACTCATCACTTTCTGCCGGGGTGTTGATTGGATAGTTCTTCCCGACATTAGGTTTTTTATAGGTTAATACCGGTTCGCCACAACCATCTCCATCGTTGTCAATTCCCATAACCGGCCAACCTTCAACCCAATTAACGGGTTGAAGATGAAGAATTCGTCCATACGCGCCTTTTTCCTGAAAATGTACAAACCACGATTCTCCCGTCTGCGTTTCTACCCAAGCTCCCTGGTGTGGCCCGTTGATATCCGTTTTCCCTTGCGCTAACACGACTTTCTCTTTATATGGTCCGTAAATATCTTTCGATCTCAACACCAGTTGCCAGCCGGTTGACACTCCGCCTGCTGGTGCAAAAATGTAATAGTAATCATCTTTTTTGTACAACTTAGGCCCCTCTGCAGTATGATGATTTTCGTGTCCATCGAAAACATGCTTTCCTTCAGAAATAATTTTTGTGCCCTCTGCATTCATTTCCCAGATGGTAAGCACACTGTTTATATTGGCCCGGCTTGCTGCCCATGCAGTTACCAGATACACATTACCATCTTCATCCCAAAACGGACTTGGATCGATGACACCTTTTGCTTCTTTTACCAAAACAGGATTGCTCCACTTGCCAAAAGGATTGTTGGTTTTTACCATATAAATTCCCCAATCGGGATCGCCCCAGTAAATATAATAGGCTCCGTTATGAAATTTAATGGAGGGCGCCCATACTCCTTTCCCATGCTGAGGTACATCAAAACACTCTTTATAATTGAGATGAGGCAAGGCGTAGTTTACAATTTTCCAATTCACTAAGTCTTTTGAATGAAGAATAGGTAAGCCAGGACTACAATTAAAACTGGAAGCGGTCATGAAATAATCGTCTCCAACGCGAATCACATCCGGGTCGGAATAATCTGCATTCAGTATTGGATTGGTGTAGGTGCCATCTTCATTATCTGATTTCCATACTTTTGAGACATAATTGGATGTATTTGTATACTCATTTTTTGATGATGGTTTTTCATTATAATTGCATCCCAAAAGGGATGCAATTATCAATAAACTAATTAATATTAAACCGAATCTGTGATCTGTGAAAAAAATCTTCATGCTGAATCTATTTTATAGTTTTTAAATTATAAACAAGCCCAACATTAGGCACATTTACCCGACTGGCAGAGGAGTGTATACATTCCAAGTTTATCTTGATTATATTCTTATTTGGCCTTAAACACAACTCCCTCGACATGTTCCCCAATATAAATCCTTGCCATATCACCTGTTTTGAACCATTTGGGTTTTCCCGGCATATCATCAGTAATCAATCTACCATTGATTAATAGGTTCTCAAAAACAATGTTTTTAACTTTTCGGGTTTCATCATAACCTGAAATAATAGAAATTTCAGAATTATTCCCGTTATAAGTAATGTTTTTAAAAAGAATGTTCTCAATGCCCCGTCCGGGAGAAGTACAATATTTACTATTAAAGAAAACCCGCAGATTAACCAATTGTCCTTGTCGAAAATCTTCAACCCGAATATTCTCAAACCGCACATTCCTAATCATGTTGCTATCCCCGGCATTCAGACTCATACAACCCTGATAATCAATTTGGGTTTCTTTATGGTCGAGAATGTCGATATTAATGTAATTCAAATCTTCCAGTACATCTGGATTTAGCGTGTTTCCATGGGTTCCAATTTGGATGGGATGGGCAACGTCTGCCCAGAGTGTTGAATTTTGCATGGTAATGTTTTTGCACCCTCCAATAAAACCAAGGCGGGTTCCGTAAATCGTTGTGCAATCATCCGAGTTTCGGCAAAAAACACCATCGAATAAAACATTATTACTGGCAAAAACATTCATTCCATCTCCCCAACCATAGTAACTTATACTTTTTACATTACGGATAACTACAGAATCAGATCCTCCTGTGGCACACTGGGTACAAAAAATACCTTCGACCTCAACATTTTGAGAATTGGCAATCCGAACGCCCATTTTAACAGAGTGGTCGATTATTCCGCGCCCGAGTAACTTCACATCATGAACCCCCTCGATAAGAACCTGCCCCATCAGGATGGCTCCCCCCGCCAAGTATACTGTTTTGCCAGATGCTACTTTTAGTTTACCTCCTTTAATTCTATGAATACCTGGACCAAAATAAATCAGGTTAGAATCTTCTTTATTAGGAATGAATTCATCAATTGGGTTGGCAAACAGATGGAGGTTGTGAAAAATGTCACCATTCACTTCAACCGAAAGATTTTGGGGACTATTCAATTTAAATAGTAAAGTATTCCCTGTTATCTGTGATTCAATACCGTATGACAGCGGACGCACCCGACCTGAATGAATAGTTCCTTTATTAAATGTTACAGCAACTTCAACTTCTCCTGAAAAGTCGAAATAACTCATCGAAGCATTTTCGACATGATGATTGGCTTCTTTTACTTCATCCACTTTAACCAAATACGAAGAAATCTCCTGCCATTCCTTACCGGGAATTCTCACACTAACGGTAAAATTATTATTCAGAATTGCGCCTTCAGGAGCAGGATAAACTAGTAAGCTATCAATTGAATACGCCGGTTTAATAGAGATTGTACTCACCATAAATAAGGTCAGTATCAATATCCTCATAAAGAAATAGCCTGATTTTAAATTTATGCTGCAGTTCTCCAAATATTTTTTCATGTGATTATAATTTTGTTTTTCAGTTGTTGTATGGAACTCGCTCTAATAGTCATCCTCGTGTGTTAGAAACATTTTTATCATTGCTCGTTTCATTTTATCTGTTTCTAACTCTTCAACCCTACTTATCTGATAACAATTTAGCGTTCATTTTCTTCAACCGCACTAAAGCCTCCATGTAATAGTAATCAGCATAAATAATCGAAGCATCAATTTCACTTCCATTTGGATAATGTCCTGTAGAATGCATCAGCATTGCTTTATTTTTATCCTTACTCGAATAATCATCTGATGATAATCTGGTTAGCAAGGAAACAGCAACATCCTTGTATTTAGTTTTTAATTCTTCGTTTTTCATAAAAGTCGAAAGTTCCAACATTGCAGAGGCCGCAACAGCTGCTGCTGAGGCATCCTTAGGTGCATTGGGTATAGATGGGCAATCAAAATCCCAATATGGTATCCCATCTTCGGGCAATCGCTCAATAAATTTATCAGCAAGCTTTTCTGCCAAATCCAGAAATTTTTCATTGCCTGTCTCTCTGTAAACCATAGTATAACCATATATTCCCCATCCTTGTCCGCGGGTCCACATCGAATTGTCGCTATAGCCCTGATGAGTCACACCTTTAATAAAATGCCCGTTAATGGTATCGAAAACAGCTACGTGATAAATAGTATAGTCAGGTCGAACCAAAGTATTCATGCAGGTTTCAGCATGACGTACCGCCATATCATACAAATCGTGACTACCTCCGTTTTTCGATGCCCAGAACAGCAGCTCCAGATTAATCATGTTATCAATAATGGTATTATGAGGCCAACCCATTTTTTCACCCATGGCAGGCCACGAAAGAATTGTTCCTACTTTAGGATTAAACAGGGTAGCTAACGAATCTGCTGCCACAAGCAAAAAATCATGATAAGCAGAATCCTTCGTTAGTCTGTAACCATTGCCAAAACTACAATTCAGCATAAAACCCAAATCATGATTGTCTACAGGAACATCCAACACCCCATACAAAGGCTCCGTAAACTTACGGGCATTACTCAAAATTGTTGAATCGCCTGAGGCTTCGTACGCATACCATAAAATTCCAGGCCAAAAACCACTAGTCCAGTCATGAATACCAACCTTATTCCATTCAGTTTGTCCCTGCAAAATATTGCGTGGCAGACTATCTGCATCAGTCAAGCCGTTAATAGTCAATATAGTTTTTTCAACGCAGTTATCCACCAGTTTTTTTACTCCAAAAGTTTCTTCTATCTTATTTTCGGAAACACATGAAACCAATAGTCCAAGACCTGCAAAGAGAGTTACAATTTTATTAAATCTTTTTTCCATTCTTTTTATTCTTTTAGGAAACGGATTACATCAACTTTCTGTCTGTAAAACCGATTCTTTCATCTACCTATTCAAACTTGCTATGGATTTCTGTAGTTGTTTCATATTAATCAGGCACCAGGAATCCCAATTGCTTTTTTAGCATGACTTTAATCCTCTGAAACTTTTCAACAAATGGCATTTTGATGAGACCTTGCATGGTGAAGAAAAAGACTATTCGCAACTAACTTATTCCATTCGAACGGGTATGGCTCCTCGCATCATTCACTTTCGCTTTTATCCTGTCGAAATTATCCATGGTGTAATAGGATAGACAAAAACTGTATTGATGGTAACAACAATGTCGTCATTGCTTGAATCATGAACCATAACCATGCTATCATTTCCACAACTCACCCACAAGAATCTCACAAAAAAATAGGATAGATATTTTTTTTAAATTGATTTAAACATCTCCTAATTTATTTTTCCAATGAATACATTAGTGTCCCAAAACCCAAATTATCAAAACCTCCACTGTTTGGTCCGTAATCGCCACCTCCACCTTCTGGGAGGTGCACCCGAGCTGCCAACTCAATATATGGAGCAGAAAGTCCTTGCTCTATAACATAATGATTGTATAATCTAGCCCAGATCGGACGGAAACTACCTCTTCCATCAGGACTAATTTCAGTACTACTCCAATTTTCACAGTTATTATAAGGCTCAAAAGGAACACTTAAATTTGCAAAATTATACTTTGCTTCGTACTCAGATCCTTTCAGTACCCGATTATCATCATAACCATACAAATCATCTCCTTGGTGCCAGGCCATTTCGCAAATCGTTCCAAGCAGGCCAATACATAATTGCGCATGCCCTTGATCACGCCCACTTTCCTGTATTTGACCCAGTCCGTTAGGATGAATAAAATAAATTGTTTTTTTTAGTTGTCCATTGCCATCTCCATTAATTAAATAATCAATGGCCTCATTATAAATATCTGCCCGGTCGGTCAATATACCAACAGCCATTATATCAGCAAGATTTGCTAAATCCCAATTTGCCCAGTAATGACTAATACAAGTGCCATTATGCCGAACTAAAAAATCAGAACTAAGTGGATAGAAAACATCCAGCAACCATTGTTTAAAAGCTTCAAAATCTGCACTTTCCCATCCTTCATAGTCCCTCAGAATTTCTGCAGCATTAGCAAACTGATAGCCATAAATTCCTGCTGCCAGCATTACATTAGAGTTCCCACTAATTCTTTCGCAAGTAGATGCCCATACATTTAAAATCTGAACAGCTTTATCGGCATAAGCATCATCACCTGTTATTTTCCAACGGATAGCACACTGATAAGCCGCTGCAACATCGTTAAATGCACGACTGTAATTATCAGCTTCCGGTTCTTCCGCAGAATTTCCTCCCCGAATCAGTTTTACAACAGGATTTGGCTTATAAGATAAGCTGGCGTGCGCATTTTTAATCAGCATATTCCAGCCAGCCAGCCATGGCTCAGCATTTGCTTTAACCTTCAACTTTATTCGGTCAAAGTCAGACTTTGTATGAAGCATTCCCGGATGTATAAAAGTTTTGTTTTGATCAATCGGAAATTCTTCTTCCTCTACAACTGGTGGTTTTTCTTCTTCCACAACGACAGCAGATCCATCTCCGCCACCGCAACCAAAAATGAGAAATGGCAGGACAACTAAAAATGCAATAAATATTTTTTTCATGAGTTAAAGTATTATTCCTAATTTTTTGAAAAATCATGCCTGTACTATATGCTCAGGCATGATTTTTAATAATTACTTACTGACCAATAAATGCCTGTAACTCTTCTTTATTTTTAAATGTTCTTATCCAATCTACCTCATAACCTGTTTCTTCTGTCGACGTTATATCTGCAATCTTAAGTTGCCATGAAGCTAAATCCTGACTCTCAGTAATTACAGTAGATATATCATAATAGATAACGTTGTCTGAAATGAAGTCTACTAAATATGAATTGTTTTTATTATCAAACCTATCTAATTTAATATTACCCGCAACCGGAGCCGCAGCACCTGTGCCTGTAAACGAAATTTTATAAGCCAGAATAGGATACTCTGATGAATATCTCCATGCTCCTGTTGGAGAATCGCCTGGGAAAATTCCTCCTTCAACATATTTTAAATCGGCACGACGTTTGTTTGTTCCTTCAAACTGACTTGCATTAAAAGTCACTTTTAATTTCCCATCTTCAATTACATTTGTGGGAGTCGAGCTGTTTACGCCTACCCAATAATTAGCTGCAGTTGGATCATCAAATTCAAACATAAATTTTCCTTCTGGTATAACCGCATCAGTAATATTCCCATAGAATTCAATTTCGGCGATATTACAGTTTCCCTCAGCTGAGTAATAGTAGATGTAGCGATAACTTTCATTGGTAGTAATAGCCGCCTCAGTATAAACCTCAACAGTTGGCTCTTCTGTAATTGTATATAATGTTACAGCATCAAAAAGTGTAGGATCATTTGCTCCACGAATTTCTCCGCCAGTCATACGTTGCGGATGAGATGCACGCGGCACATAACGAACGGAAGTTAATAATGCTGTTTTTCCTTCGCCAACATCATAACCTACATAACCAGTTTTGGTTGCACCATCAACAAAAGTGGTTATATCTCCATCAACTGCTGCAGTAATATATGTAGCCGGATTATCGCCCCATGAACTACTATGTCCAATAAGTGTACCCGTTAACAGTTCATCTCCAATAAGGAAATATGATACAGGAATCACTTGCGTACCTACATATAATGTCAATACTCCAGAGCTGGCATCAGGAATTGTGAATTTTATTTCATTATCTGAAACTGAAATTACTACAGCTTCTGCATCACCAATAAAAATTTGCACATCTGCCAAATTAGTGCCGAACTTTTCACCGATTATTGAAATTTCATCGCCTGGTTTACCCCTTTCAGAGCTTAAATAAGATACCTCAGAAGATGGTATAACTACATATGAACCAATAGAATCAATTATTTCCGTCCATACTTTTAATGATATTTTCCCAGAAATAGCACCGTCAGGAACTTGTGCTACGATTTCATCATCTTTACATGAAACGATCAAATCGGACTCAACACCATTAAAAAATACTGAGACTGCGTTCTTATAATCCCCAAAATCAGAACCTTCAATTGTAATCAAAGTACCTGCATATCCGCTGGCTGGGCTAAACCCAGTTGGAAGAGGAGCAGGATAAGTATACATCTTTATCTCGGGATCTTTATCGCAACCACTATATATGACTGCTAAGACCATAAACACCACTAAGAATTGGATGTTTTTTATATATGATTTCATAAATACTATGTTTTAATTAATTAAATATTACAATACTCCTAATATCCAGTATTTTGAACAAGATTTGGATTTAACAGCAACTGTTGTGTTGGTAATGGGAACAAATAATGTTTCCGCTGAAAATCATGGCTGGCAGCAGGCATTATCACAAGGCAATTCAAGTCGCCATCTGCAGTTTTTACAACAGTTTCGCCATACCCATATTTATTTGGAGTGTATTTATCTGTCGCAACACCCGCTGCATCCTTAAAATCGGTTGGATAAGAAGCATCGCCTACTACCATACCGCAAACATTCTGGTTCAATTCAGTTTCAGCAATACCCCAACGTTTCAAATCATTAAAACGATTGTTTTCGCTGTACATTTCCAATGCTCTTTCACGTCTGATTTCAGTTAACATGTCTAAGCCATTAGCAGAAACCAAGTTATTTGTTAATGCTGCAACACCAGCTCTTTTCCGAATTAAATTGATAGAAATGTCAAGGTCAGCATCACTAATACTACCGTTTAATTCATACAATGCTTCAGCATAAATCATAAAAACTTCGGCCAAACGTATTTGAGGATAGTTTGATGATTCTGTGTTATCCGGACGATAAGAATTTTCTGTAAAATTCCAGCTCGTAAATTTAAAATTACCAAAACCATAGAGAACCCCATCGGTTAAACTCACAGCCCCTGCATCAGGTATAGATTCATCTCCCAAAACATTGGATATCATACGGTAATCCCTGTTTTCAAATTCCTTACTTACATCGGAATATCCCTGGAACAAAGGCGATTTATCAGCAGGCAAACCATCGGTACACAAATACATGTCCATCAGTTTTCGGCTAGGTGTTAATCTCCATGATTCACGGGTAATTTGAACAGCACTTTGACGTAACTCATAGTCGTATACACTTTGTAGAATAAATTCCTTATTGCTTGGCTTATCCAATCCCATAGGGTTTGAACCAGTTCCGTCAATCGTGAACAAGTAGAAATTACTCCTGTTGTTTAATCCGGTGTTGTAATCCCACAACTCGTATCCCCCATTATCCATTACATCTTTTGCCATAGCAACAGCATCAGTCAAAAATTCTGTAACCTGATCTTTAGCAGGCCCGGCAGAACCTGTAAAATCGGTAGTAGTACCGGTATATTTCCGCCAGGCAGCTTCATAAAGCTCAACACGGGCTTTAAATGCCTCGGCTGCCCATTTACTCACGCGCCCTTTGTCTGCATCAGGAATAGTCTGTTCGGTAGGCAGATTTGGAATCGCAGCATTCAAATCAGCAAGAACTTGGTCTACAACCTCGTATCGACTATTTCGCGCACCATACAATTCCGGTGAATCCAAATCAATTACTACAGTATCAATTGGAACACCTCCAAAACGCTGCAGTAAAAAGAAGTGATGCCATGCCCTAAAAAATTTTGATTCAGCCACATACTGTTTGATATCATCCTTATCGCCTTCATAGGCTCTGGCTTTTTCAAGTAGAAGGTTTACACTGCGAATATATTTGTAAGAATTATCCCAAAACTGATCATTGTCTGGTAAAGTAAGAGAACCAAGTCCGTAACTCCCTTGTCCGGCATAACCACGGTCCTTTACATTGGAAGAAAGATCAGATCCAAAATCCATGAAACCGAAAACATTAACACCGTCGACATTTTTCCAACTTATCATCTTATCATAAAATGAAGCTGTGGAAGCTTTAAACTGATCAGGATTTTTAAAATATGATGCTTCGGTCAGTTGATCCTGCGGAGCCAAATCCAGAAAATCATTCCTGCATGAAACTGCCAGTATAATCAGGCAACCGATAACTATAAGAATTGATATTTTTTTCATATGATTATAATTTGTTTTTGATCAATTAATAAATTAGGCTAGAAGCTAAGATTAACACCTAATGACCATGTTCTCATAAATGGGTATCCTGCGTTGTTTGAACCCATCCCCTGTTCGGGATCGTAACCATCTTTAATCGAAGTACTTTCCCACAAGTCATTACCAGAGAAAAATACTCTTGCCCGCTCAATATTTGCTTTTGCAAGCCACTCCTTTGGTAAAGTATAACCTATAATCAATGATTTTAAGCGGATGTAACGGTTATTTTGTAACATAAAATCATTGTTTTTATAATTGTACTCGTTACGTTTAGTATACGTACTTAAGCGCGGATAATACGCATTTGTATTTTCAGGTGCCCATGTTTTCCCAATAAAAGAAGCGTTTTGATTGCACCAAATTGCATTAAATGGGTATGCCAAATAATCTCCTCGTTGGATATACTGTTTGCCTACTCCTTGGAAGGAAGCGTTAAAATCGAAACCTTTCCACGAAGCACCCAAATTCAAACCAAAAACAAAATGCGGAGCATTATCCCCCATGTATTTCAAATCGCCTTCATCTTTAGCAGGATCTCCCAATGCACTGATATAACCATTGCTATCCAAATCAACCTTTTTAACATCACCCGGGCGTAAAGTTGCTGTAGGATCACTTGCTTTCAAAGCCGTTAAATCTGCATCCCCACTCAAACCACCTGTATATTTGGCATAGTAGGCATCTACTTCATCCTGACTTTGTAAAAATCCATCTGTTTCATACATCATCCAGGAACCCAGAGGGCGACCAATTATTCTATCATTCAATCCTGCATTAAAGGTCGTTGCTCCTTCGTATGAAACAAGCTTGTTGCGACTGTCGGTAATATTAAAACCTATGTTATAAGTAAAATCACCAATTTTATCTCTCCAATTCACGATTGCTTCCCAACCTTTTACTTCTAATTCTCCACTGTTTGAATATGGAGCTGTTCCTCCTAGTATAGAAGGATAGGTCTGTCTAATTAACATCCCATCATTGAGTTTTTCGTAATAGTTAAAATCGGCAGACAAGCGGTTGTTCAACAAACGCATTTCAAAACCAATATTCTTCATCGCTACACGTTCCCAGGTAGTTGAAGGATCCATACTTAATCCATTTCCACTTATACCGGCCGAAGGTTGAGTTGCAGGAGTGCTTCCTAAAACAACAGTACCTAAACCAATGGTTGAATAATAATCATACAAACCAATACCAGACTGCAAACCGGTTTCACCATAACTGACCTTTAACTTCAAAAAATCAATTGCACTTAGGTTAAGATCTTTCACGAAATCTTCGTTCGTTAATACCCAACCTCCGGAAACATTGAAGAAATTAGCTGTCCTTGAACCATCTGCAAACTTAGAAGATGCATCGCTGCGTCCAAGTACTTCAAACAGGTAGGTATCATTATAGCTGTAATTTAACCTGCTGTAGTAAGAATACAATCCCCATTGGTTTCTACCACCGCTATTGCCGGCTTTGTCCGTATAATCTGCCGCATTAAGGTCGTACACACCATTGTCTGTAATGGGTGAACGAGAGGCAAACAGTTTCTTAAATTCGTTCTTTTCTGCAGAAACACCTGCCAATGCTGAAATACGATGATTGCCCAACTCTTTGGTATAACGCAATAAAGAATTGTAATTTTGATAGTAAATATTTTGAGTCTCAGCACTGATACTGGAGGTTGAATTAAGCGAACCGGCAGCTGGATCTCCATCCCACGTATAAAGCGGAACAGTCAATTTATAAATTTCCCTTCTAAATTGGTTTTCCTGAATTGAAGCAGAACTTTCAAATTCAAGGTCTTTTATTAGTTTAACATTAACTTTCAAATCAATTCTTGTTAAGCTATTATATTTATCATCTCTTCCACCATCGGTAGTTAGAGCTGTCGCATTTCTATTCCCAGCATTTCCAAAATTAGAATGCCATTGTCCATAAGGATTTTTAGCCGGAAAAAACGGAGGATCCTGAGAAGTCATTGACCAATCGATTCCTCCTGAAGGGGAAGATGTATGATCTTTCTGATAAGTAACACCTGACGTTAAAGTTATTCTATCAGAAACTTTAAAATCGTAATTCAACTTTAGGTTGTACTGTTTTTGCCCGTCGTAAGCGGTAGCAAGATTACCCACATTATTGGCATAACCAACTGAAAAACGATAGTTCGTTTTATCTGATGATCCTGAAACACTTAAAGAATGCTGTTGGGAAGTACGTGTCTGAAACAATTCAGGATATCTGTCACCCTGACCAATAAATATGTCGCCCCAGTGTGTCGTAGAATATATTCCTTCAATTCCCTGCTGCATTCTCAACATTTCGTCCTTTCCGGCAAACCACCAAAGAGGTGATGTTTCCTGTGCATTAGCATCTAACCACAAAGTCGCATATTCCTGCATATTTGCAGTAGGAGTTTTAATACCGGGTGTATTAATACGCACATTTCCGGTGTAATCAACTTTCATTTTGCCTTTACCCCTCTTTGTTGTTACAAGAATAACACCACCGGCAGCCCTCGATCCGTAAATGGCAGCCATTCCATCTTTTAATACCGTCACCGTTTCAATATCATCGGGATTCATTGAAAAAAATGCATTACCGGTTGCTGCAGGTACTCCATCGATAACCACTAACGGGCTAACCCCATTTACAGAAGTAGCTCCACGAATCTGCATATTTATATCCTCATTACCAGGACGGGAAGATGTTCTGGTGATTGTCAAACCAGGAGTCTGGCCTTGCAAAGCAAGTACTGGGTTAGAAACAGCTCTACTTTCAAGTGCCTTAGAAGACACCTGTTCCACAGCGCCAGTCATTGTAGATTTCTTTTGCATACCATAACCTACGGCCACCACTTCCTCCAAGCCAATAGATGAAGTAAGAAGAGTGATATTAACAAGCGATTGATCACCAACCACTACCTCCTGCGTTTCCATCCCTATAAAAGAAAATATCAAAACAGATCCTATTTCGGAAGTAATTGCATAATTACCATCAATATCGGTAATTGTTCCGATTGTTGTTCCCTTTATAACTACAGAAGCACCAGGAACCGGAAAACCCTGATCATCTATCACCTTACCGCTGACTTTCTTTTCAACCTGCATGGTTTCGGCCTTACTTTCGCCGACACTATCCTTGGCAGACACTGCCTGCACGTTTAACACCTGCAGCATCAGTAAACATACTACTACAATAGGTTTAAACCAGATTTTAATGTTGAGCAATCTGCTATTCCTTTTGCTGCAACAGTTAATAGATTTAATCATGAAAATTAAGTTTAAGTTCATATTAATTTAGAAGACAATACTTACTAGTTTTATCATGTTACGTCAAAACGCAAACGTTAACGTTGGTATCATCAAAACTAGATCAATTGTTAATATTTGTAAACTTTAATTGCTGAAAATAGGTTTGGAGTTATACAATGAAACAAACTTTATACTGTGTCATTTTAAAATGAAACACCACGGCAGAACATTAAAGACAAATAGGGATAGAAAAATTTGAAAACATACAACACTCTAATTACTTACCACTTACAAAACGAAAAAGGCGTCATATTACAATCTGACACTCAATATAAGTACTTGAAAACAATCTCTATCAAGCTGTATTTTGAGAAAATAAAAAAGAGGCAATAGATTCATTAAACTTGACAATATTCGACTTAAAATGTCAATTTTTGCCAATTATTTTGTCATCACGAAAATTTAAAAGGAGCTCAAGGAGTCATTTTTTTCCACTTAATGTTTTCTTAACACAAGCAGCAGCACAAAGTATAAAGATTCAATAAACTACTTATCACAATGCTATCCTCAAAATTAAAGATATAACAACAGATAAGCTATTTGCCCTACATTTGTTTCATGAAATTTATCAGCTTACTTGTCGTGTATTTCAGACCAATATTCAGCTGGGGTTTGACCAGATACTTTTTTAAATGCCCTGTAAAAGGATGATTTTGAATTAAATCCACATTTCTCGGCAATTGCAGTTAGAGTTAAATTCTTGTTTGCCGGATCTTTCATTTCCTTTTTAATTTCCAATACCCGATAATGATTGATAAAATCGGTAAATCCCTGTCCAAAATTTTGATTGATTGCCTGCGAAATCTCCTGAGTGGAGTAATTCATTAATTTAGCAAGATCTGCAATTTTTAATTCCGAATTTAAATATAGCTGCGAGGAAACCAAATAATTTTTAATTTCTGAAAAAAGTTTACTGCTGTGAGATTCATCCAAACGCGAAAACTCATACTTTTCTTTAGTCTGATCGTTATACGATGCCAATTTTTTACGGGCTTTTTTTATCAAGTATATAAAAAGAAAAACAGTCATGATTAAAAAAAGGGGCACAGCCAAAAAAACGGCAAGACTCTGATACCATTCAGAAGCAATTCGAATTCTTAAAACTTTCACACTATCAGGCAACACCGAATCTGCTCTATCCACAACCCCCATATAAAATTTATATTCTCCTGGTTTTAAAGAATTAAAGTACACCTTTCTTTGATAATCCAATTTTATCCATTCACTGTCATCAGAATTCTTTTTCTCCAACTTTACAGCATATCTGGTTTCTGCAGCAAGCGGCACAAACAAATTGATAAATCTGAAACCAATATTATTGTCTTTTCCTCTTAATCTTAAAACTTCAACATTTTCAACCGGAATATTAAGTTTATTGACTAAATTCTCATTAATCTGTTTGCCTCCAATATAAATATCAGTAAGTACTAAATTACTTTCATCCGTACTTTCCTTAATAGACTTAGGATCAAAGTATACCAATCCCTTTTCATTTCCAAACCAAAGAGTTCCCAACTGGTCTTTAATTACAGCATTTGGATTAAACACCAAACCAGGCAAACCATTTGAAAAGAAGAAATTATCAAACGAATGATCATATGAACTATAACGGCTTATTCCTTTTAAAGTGCTTATCCAATATTCCCCGGCATCAGCCTCAATAATACTTGAAACAGAGTTATCACATAAACCATCTTCTTTCAAGATACTAAGTTCAACCTCAAGATCTTCATTAATGCCATAAAGTCCATGCTTTTCTACAGCAACCCACATCATATTTCCCAAGTCGCAATAAAAGCTGCTTGCCTTATACCCAGACAAAAACTTAAAATCAGCTACCTGCACTAATTTATTATTCAAATTACTGTAAACTTTAACTCCTTTATCAGTACCAACCCACAAACGATTCAAACGATCAATTTTTAAAGCATATACTAATTTTTCCTGAATTGGGCTATTTTGAGCATCGTACTTCGTTACGTTATTATCATGAACTTTAAAAACCCCATCTAAAGTACCTATCCATAAATTTCCATGGCTATCCTGCTCAAATGCATAAATGCACTGCCCACTAAACCAATCTGCCTTCCATTCTTTTAAACTTTCGGTTTTAAGAGAATACACGTATATACCTCCATTATATGTTCCTACCAATACTGTTTCAGTATTATACTGAAACATCGACAATATAATTTTAGCTTTTAATAAAGAGTTTTGCATTGAAAAATACTTAACTCTCTCTTGACCATTTAACACATACATACCATCTCTGGTTCCGATCAATCGCACTGAATCGCAAAAGCACAAGGATCTAACGCTTTTATTAAAAAACGAAACGTCTCTTACCGAATTTAATATTTTAAAACTATTGTCTTTCAAAGAAGAAAAACTAACCCCTCCGGCATAAGTTCCAGTCCATAAAGTCTTATTTTCATCTATCAATATTGAATATACAGCATTAGAAGAAATGGAGGATGGGAAATTGTCATCATGTTCAATTCTTTTAATTTGCTCTTGCTTAAAATCATAAACTAATAATCCATTCGAATCTGTGCCTATAAATAAACAATCTTCAGAACATGAAAGTGATAAAACAATACTTCCCTCTGTACCCGCTATTTCCGAAAATTTCCTGGTTTCAAGATTAAAACTTATCACCCCTTTATCTGGAGTACCAAAAAAAAGTAAATTATTATGCTTCGTAATGCGTGAGAAATGTAAACAATCATCTTCACCAAAATTTGATTCATTATACAGCAACGAACTTCTAGCCACTAAATCATATTCAATAAACCCACCTTCTGTAGAAATATATAATTGATCATCCTCCACATAAAAATCAGTTATATGATTAAGTAAATTATGAATATCCTTATGAAAGGAAATGGAGCTTAACTCAAACGATTGAGAATCTATAAAAAAGAAATCGCTGCCTGAAAAAAATAACAAGCTATCCTTACCATAACCCAATATTTTATCAATTCTTTTATCCCCTAATTTTTCATTGTTAAATTTCGTAAACGTACTGCCTATTCTATCCCAGTAAAAAAGTCCTGTTTCTGTACCAATCCACATTTTACCATGACAATCTTCAAAGATAGAGGTAACACTTGTCGTATTTTTCGGGAAATAATCACTAAATGTTCTTATTTCAGCTCCATCGTACCTGTTAATTCCATCCAATGTACCAAACCATAAGTAACCAAAATGATCTTTATAGATACTCTTCACAAAATTATTAGACAAACCATCTTCAACAGAAATATGCTTAAACACATACGATTCATTCTTATTTGAATAAACATTGAATGAAATACCAATAAAGAAAATAATAACACTCAGCAATTTCATAAGGTTCCAGTAGGTTTTATAATGACTAAAAAATCATACAGAATAAACTAATGGAATACTAACATAATTCCATTCAACTTTTAATAGCAGGTTAAGCAAAAAATGCACTCTAGGCAATCATTTAGTTAAATTCAAAATTCATGCAGACAGTTAAATTTCACTAAAGCTTGTTAAAATAAACAAATAATACTAATGAAGCCTCTAAACTATAAAAAAACCTCAAAATATACTAGAACTGCAAACAGCTATGATATAATGGTTATGATCGCTATACGGCTCTCTACAATCCATAAAATCAAAATATTGTATTCGAAATATAAAAGTTTTGAAAAACAGATTTCACAGACATACCTGTTCATAAAATCAATAATTAACTTACTAAGCAAAACAATAAATACAAATCCCCTTATTATTAACTAGATACAATTTAAATAATGCATTCATTATTACAATTCACCACATCATTTACGACACTCTTTAACATGTGGTATTTCACCAATTCCAAAGGATTTGCATTGATTAGCATTGACTATTATAACGAATTAAAATCAGCTATACCTTAAATAAATTTAATTTAAAATCACCCACTCGTTTGCTATAAATAAAAAACCTCACTATCTTCGTGTCCGAACACGGAAGTATTTTAGATTTAAACTTTGAAAAGGTTCTTATTATTTAAACAATCGTTTTAAACATTTTTTTTACAAACTCCCGTGTGCGAAAACGAAACTTATTTGATACAATATCGATGAAGAAATTTTTAGACAAAGATTTTATTCTTGAGACCGATACAGCGAAAAAACTGTATCATGAATTTGCAGCCGATCTTCCAATTATCGACTATCACTGCCATATTTCCCCAAAAGAAATAGCGGATGATAAGCAATTTGAAAACATGACTCAGATATGGTTATATGGTGACCACTACAAGTGGAGAGCTATGAGAACCAACGGTATAAAAGAAGAAGATGTCACCGGAGAATCTTCCTCTGACAGAGAGAAATTCGAAAATTGGGCTTGTACTGTTCCTTATACATTGCGCAACCCTCTTTACCACTGGACACATTTGGAGCTAAAAAAACCATTTGGCATTGAAAAAATATTAAGTCCTGATACATCAGAGGAAATCTGGAACGAGTGCAATAAAAAATTGAATACTCCTGAGTTTTCATGCAGAAGCTTAATTCGCAAAGCCAATGTTGAAGTTATCGGTACAACCGATGATCCTGCCGATTCGTTGGAATATCATAAAGCAATTAAAGATTCCGGATTTAAAACCAAAGTGGTTCCATCATGGAGACCAGATAAAGCAATGGCTGTTGATGATGCATCAGAATACAACGCATACATCAACAAACTGGCAATTGCTTCCGAAATGGAAATCAACACATTTGAAGATTTACTTTCGGCACTTCAAAAAAGACATGATTTCTTTGCTGAAATGGGTTGTAAGGCTTCCGATCATGGTTTGGAGCAATTTTTTGCCGCTGAATATACAAATGATGAAGCCACTGAAATTTTTGTAAAGATCCGAAAAGGAGAAGAATTGAACGAAAAAGAAATTTTGAAATTCAAATCGGCAATGTTGTATGAATTTGCTGTTTTGGATCATTCAAAAGGATGGGTTCAGCAATTCCATATTGGTGCTATTCGTAACAATAACACCGGAATGTTCAACAAATTAGGTGCCGATACCGGATTCGATTCAATTGCGGACAAATTGGTCGCTGAAGACATGTCAAAATTCCTAAATCGATTGGCAACGGAAGAGAAATTAACCAAAACCATTCTTTACAATCTAAACCCTGCGCATAACGAAGTTTATGCAACCATGTTGGGGAATTTTCAGGATGGTGAGATCGCTGGTAAAATTCAATGGGGGTCAGGATGGTGGTTTTTGGATCAGAAAGATGGCATGGAGAAACAAATGAATGCACTTTCTAATCTTGGACTTTTAAGTCGCTTTGTTGGAATGCTAACTGACTCCAGATCATTCTTAAGCTACAGCCGTCACGAATATTTCCGCAGAATTCTTTGTAACCTAATTGGTAACGATGTTGAAAAGGGATTAATTCCGTACAACGAAGAATTGTTGAAAGAAATAGTGCAGGGAATCTGTTACTATAATGCTAAAAACTATTTCAATTTTTAATCTTACTCAAACAAAATAATAAAGATGAATAAAGTAGTTACTTTCGGTGAAATCATGCTAAGACTTGCAACACCTGGTTATGCTAGATTTTCTCAAGTTGATAATTTTAACGCTACTTATGGCGGAGGAGAAGCTAATGTTGCCGTTTCTTTGGCAAATTATGGCATTGAGGTTGATTTTGTAAGCCGTCTTCCAAAGAATGATATTGGCCACGCTTGTATGATGGATTTAAGAAAATACGGCGTTGGTGTTGACAACATCGTTTGGGGTGGAGATCGTTTGGGAATTTATTTTTTGGAAACTGGAGCTGTTAGCCGAGGCAGTAAAGTGGTTTACGACAGAGCTAATTCTGCTGCTGCTGAACTTGAAATCGGAATGATTGACTGGGAAAAAGTTTTTGAAGGTGCATCATGGTTTCATTGGACAGGTATTACTCCGGCCATTTCACAAGGTGCTGCTGACGTTTGCTTACAAGCTATTAAAGAAGCCAACAAAAGAGGTATTACCGTTTCAACTGATTTAAACTACAGAAAAAATCTTTGGAAATACGGCAAAACTGCAAACGAAGTGATGCCTGAATTAGTTGCCGGCTGCGACGTAATATTAGGAAACGAAGAAGATGCTGAAAAAGTTTTAGGAATCAAACCAGAAGGTGTTGATGTTACCGGCGGACATGTTGAAGCAGGAGCTTACTTATCTGTTTCTCAACAAATCATGAAACAATTTCCCCGTTGTAAAAAAGTAATTACCACTTTACGCGGATCTATCAGCGCAAACCACAATTCGTGGACAGGTGTTTTATATGATGGAACAGAATTGTACAAAGCAAATAATACGTACCAAATAACACACATCGTTGATCGTGTTGGTGGCGGTGATTCATTTATGGGAGGCTTAATTTACGGATTAATTACATGGCCAAAAGATGATCAGAAAGCTCTAAATTTTGCGGTTGCAGCATCTTGTTTGAAACATACAATCTATGGCGATTACAATCAAGTTACTGTTGACGAAGTGGTGAAGTTAATGGAAGGTGATGCATCCGGACGGGTTGCCAGATAAATTATGAGTTATGAATTATAAATGAAGAATACTTCAGACATATAATTCCTAATTCTCAATTCATAATCAATAAAAAAAAATGGCTCAATATTCAAGAATAGAAGTTGCTTTAAAAATGAAAGAAGTGGGAATGATTCCTGTATTCTTTCATTCAGATATAGAAGTTTGTAAAGAGATTGTTAAAGCATGCTACAAAGGTGGTGCCCGCGTATTTGAATTCGTTAACCGCGGCGATTTTGCACATGAAGTTTTCGCAGAACTAATTAAATGGACTGCTAAAGAATGTCCGGAAATGATTTTAGGCGTCGGGTCTATTATTGACGCCGGTACAACTTCATTATACATCCAGTTGGGTGCAAATTTTATTGTTTCTCCAATCTTAAATGCGGAAATGGCTAAAGTTTGTAACCGTCGGAAAATAGCCTGGTCACCAGGTTGTGGATCATTAACAGAAATTTCATACGCTGAAGAATTAGGTGCTGAGGTTGTGAAAATATTTCCAGGAGAACAAGTGGGTGGTCCTGAGTTTGTAAAAGCCGTAAAAGGGCCTTTCTCATGGTCTTCAATTATGCCTACCGGCGGCGTAAAACCAGAAAAAGAGAACCTAACGAAATGGTTTGATGCTGGTGTACATTGTGTAGGAATGGGATCTCAGCTGATGGTGAAAAATTCAGATGGATCATTCAATTACGAAGCAATTGAAGCTGCAACTGCAAATGCTGTCTCTATCATCAAAGAAATCAGAAAATAAACAAAAATGGAAACCAATTTAAGAAATAAAGTAGCCGTTGTTACCGGTGCCGGAGGAGTAATTTGCTCTACTATGGCTAAATCATTGGCTGCAATGGGTGTAAAAACGGCATTGATTGATATTAATGCTGATGCTGTTGAAAAATTAGCTCAGGAAATTGAAACCAAATACAATGTTTCTTCAATTGGGCTTGCAGCAAGCGTACTTGATAAAGAATCACTGCAGGAAGCAAAGAGGATAATCAATAATAAGCTGGGGAGTGTAGATTATCTTATCAATGGAGCCGGAGGGAATTCACCTCTGGCTACATCTGGTGTAGATCAAATGGTAGATTCTGATCTTGAAAATCTGGAAGAAACTTTCTTTGGAATGAAAATGGAGGGTTTTGATAGAGTTTTTGATTTGAACTTTAAAGGAACGATTCTTCCAACGATGGTGTTTGCCATGGATATGATTGAGAAAAAAGGAGGTTCAATAGTAAATGTATCTTCGATGAACTCTTACCGTCCTCTGACCAGAATTGCAGCTTATTCGGCAGCAAAAGCTTCTGTGAACAATTTTACGCAATGGTTAGCAGTTCATTTTTCAAAAATGGGAGTACGTGTAAATGCAATAGCTCCTGGATTTTTGCTGACAAATCAGAATCGCTTTTTACTAACCGATGAAGCAACAGGTGAGCCAACTGCACGAGGCGTAAAAATTATTAACAATACACCAATGGAACGTTACGGTACTCCTGAAGAATTGCAGGGTACCCTACTATATCTGCTATCGGACTGGTCGGCATTTGTAACAGGAATTGTGATTCCTGTTGATGGAGGATTTAGTGCGTATAGCGGAGTTTAACAGGCTTTTTAGTTTTAATTATATATTATAGTTAGGTTAGCGTGTTTATGTGACAAAACGGAACAAGAATTCAATCACCTCTTGTCCGTTTTGTCCATTAACTATAAAACAAACAACATGTCATTAGAACAAACATGGAGATGGTACGGTCCAAACGATCCAATCTCACTTCAGGAAATAAGACAAACCGGAGCAACCGGTATTGTATCGGCTCTTCATCAAATTCCAAACGGAGAAGTCTGGTCCATTGACGAAATCAAAAAAAGAATATCCGAAATTGAAGCTGCCGGACTAACTTGGTCGGTGGTTGAGAGTGTGCCAGTTCATGAGGATATAAAAAAACAAACCGGCAATTACAAAGTATACATAGAAAATTACAAGCAGAGCATCAAAAACTTAGGTGAATGTGGTATTGAAACCATTTGCTACAATTTTATGCCTATTTTGGATTGGTCAAGAACCGATTTGGAATTCAACTTTACTGATGGATCGAATGCACTAAAATTCGACATGGTGACTTTTGCCGCCTTTGATATTTATATTTTAAAGCGTCAAAATGCGGATGAAGATTATTCTGTTGAAATGGTAACCCGTGCCAAGGAAAAGTTTGACAGCATGTCGGAAGCCGAAATCGAAAAAATTACCCGAAATGTAATCGCAGGTCTCCCTGGTGCCGAAGAATCATATACTTTGGAAAGTTTCCAAAAAGTATTGGATGGCTACAAAGAAATTGATGCATCCAAATTGAAAAAACATCTGCATGAGTTTTTGCAGGAAATCATTCCTGTTGCCGAACAAGCAGGTGTAAGAATGGCCATTCACCCGGATGATCCGCCACGTGCTTTGCTTGGTTTACCCAGAGTTGTAAGCACCATCGAAGACGCTCTGGAATTAACTAAAGTAGTTGACTCGGTTTCAAATGGAATTACATTGTGTACAGGATCGTTTGGTGCTGGTCATTTTAATGATCTGCCGGAAATGACAAAGATATTAGCTCCCCGAATCAATTTTGTTCATCTTAGAAATGTGACCAGAGACGAGGAAGGAAACTTCTTCGAAAACTACTTGTTTGATGGAGATATTGATATTCCGGCTGTAATGAAAGCTTTACTGATAGAAGAAAAAGAACGTAAAGAATCAGGCCGAAAAGACTGGCAAATTCCGATGCGCCCCGATCATGGCAATAAAATGCTGGATGATCTTCCAAAGAAGACAAACCCAGGATATTCTTTGTACGGCAGAATGAAAGGATTGGCAGAATTACGAGGTCTTGAATTAGGAATAAGCAAAAATTTATAAAGTTTGTCTTTAAAAAATAAAATTATTAATCTCTAACGATAAATAAATGACTGCAATACAGATAAAAGGAAATATGACTAAGTACAGGTGGCAAATCTGTTCATTACTATTCTTTGCAACGACAATTAATTACATGGATCGGCAAGTACTCTCGCTGACATGGAAAGATTTTATAGCCCCGGAATTTCACTGGACCAATAACGACTATGGTAATATCACCGCTTTATTCTCTGTTTTTTATGCCGTAGGCCTTTTAGTTGCAGGCCGGTTCATTGATTGGCTGGACACAAAAAGAGGTTTTATTTGGGCTATTGGTATTTGGTCAGTAGGAGCTGTATTACATGCTTTTTGTGGTATTGCCACATCGGGTATCGTTAGCGGCGAATGGTTTCTTGATTTTGAAAATGCAAAAGAAGCCATAAAACAGGTGAGCAACGTCTCTAAAATTATTAATGTCAGTGTAGTTCTTTTCGTCTTTGCACGATTTGTTCTTGCCATTGGTGAGGCTGGAAACTTTCCGGCTGCAATTAAAACAACAGCAGAATATTTCCCTAAAAAAGACAGAGCTTATGCAACTAGTATTTTTAATGCCGGAGCAACAGTAGGAGCATTGGCTGCTCCAATAACAATTCCGGTAATTGCTTCTCATTTTGGATGGGAAATGGCATTTATTATTATAGGAGCTTTAGGATTTGTTTGGATATTCTTTTGGAAGTTCATGTACAAAAAACCTCACGAGCACAATAAAGTAAACCCTGCCGAGTTAGCATATATTAATCAGGACGACAGTAGTGATGATGACAAAACTACGGCAAACGAAAGTCTGAAAATATCATTTGTTGATACTTTTAAATACAAACAAACCTGGTCGTTTATTATTGGTAAATTCATGACTGATGGTGTTTGGTGGTTCTTTTTATTCTGGACTCCAGCCTACTTAAGTGATGTTTACGGTTTAACTTCCAACAGCACAACAGCACAATTATTACTGTTTGTTTTATATGCAATCACATTGTTGTCTATTATTGGCGGATGGCTCCCAACTTATTTTGTTGATAAAAAAGGAATGGATCCATATGCCGGACGAATGAAATCGATGCTTATTTTTGCATTCTTCCCTCTTTTGGCTTTATTAGCTCAACCCTTAGGTACTTATTCTTATTGGTTTCCTGTTATTATCATTGGTATCGCCGGAGCTGCACATCAGGCATGGTCTGCAAATATCTTCTCTACTACAGGTGATATGTTTCCCCGTTCATCAATAGCAACCATTACCGGAATTGGAGGAATGGCCGGAGGTTTAGGTTCATTCTGTATCAATAAAGGTTCTGGAGTTCTTTTCGACTTTGCAGCAAACACCAATATGAAGTTTATGGGCTTTGAAGGAATCAGAGCAGGTTATTTCATCATTTTTTCAATTTGTGCGGTTGCTTATTTAATTGGTTGGGCCATTATGAAATCTTTGGTTCCTCATTACAAGCCAATAACAGAATAACCGCAATTCAATAAACCCCTCAATACTTTACCCTTAGGATTCTAAATTTTTTATGAGTAAATGTATTACTTTTGTTTCATAATTGTAGTTAGAGTTTGTTAATTTCAGGAAGGATAAATTCCTTCCTGATTTTTTTATTTACTAGAAATGACCAAAGCGAAGATTCGAATAAAAGACATAGCTGAACAGGCAGGTGTTTCTGTTGGTACGGTAGATCGTGTACTCCACAATCGCGGAGAAGTTGCGGAAGAAACCAAGAATAAAATTCTGGAAATCGCAAAAGTAAATAACTATCAACCTAACCTTATTGCCAGAGCACTTACTTCTAAAAAGCAATGTGTTTTTGCATCTTTGTTACCAAGCCCAACCGAGGAAGATATATTTTGGAAAAGACCATTAAATGGCATTACTGAAGCCGCCTTGGAATTAGAACAATTTCAAGTAAAAGTTAAAAATTTCTTTTTCGAACATTACAATGAACAAGATTTCATTAAACAAGCCGAAGCAGTTTTAGAGCTTAATCCTTCGGGGGTTGTATTCTCTCCTATTTTCTCAAAAGAAAGTCTCGATTTCACCGAAAAACTTGATCAAAAAGGAATTCCATATGTTTTTATCGAATCAAAATTATCGAAAAGCAACTATTTAGCTTATGTTGGCAGTGATGGTTTTCACGGCGGAAGAGTTGCCGCTAATTTAATAGACTTTGGCATTCCCGAAAATGGAGATATTTTAATTATTAATCTGGCTAAAAATCTGGAAAATGTTCATCACTTAAATCAAAGAACACAAGGATTTTTAAGCTATTTTATGGATAAAGGAAAAAATCAAGGTCTGAAAATAAGCATTGAAATTCCTAAATCTGATACTGAAATTATTAAAGAGAAATTAGATTCTGTAATCAAGAAAAACAAGAACATAAAAGCCATTTTTATAACAGGATCCAAGGTTTATAAGATAGCAAGATATCTGATTAGCAACGCGCTCAGTGATATTATTCTTGTGGGTTTTGATCCTATCGAACAAAACATCAAATATCTAAATCACGGAACTATTGATTTCTTAATTGGTCAGCATCCCCACCAACAAGGATTTAAAGCCGTAAAAAAATTATTCGAATATGTTCTTTTGAATCACGATATTCCAAAAGATGAGTATCTTCCTGTTGATATTATCAATCGGGAATGTATTAAATTATATGAGGCTTAGTTTTCAACACTCTTTTTCCAAATTGTAATTCTCAATAAAAAGAATAAGAGGGTGTCCGAAAAGTTCAATTTTATTGTCATTCTGATCCCGATGAATCGGGACGAAGAATCTTTATGTTTGAATAACAGATGTTTCGGCTTCGCTCAACATGACATTTCCAAGGGAAACTTTACTTTTCGGACATCCTCTTAAAATAATTCTTTGCCACTTGGTTTAAACTTCAAATATTCAATTGCCATTTCCAGGCAGAAAGAAGCGTTTCGTCAAGAGTGCTCTCTGCTTTCCATCCCAACTCCTCATTTGCAAAAGACGTATCGGCATATATTTTTTCGATATCACCTGCCCGACGAGCCACAATTTTATGAGGAACTTTCTCTCCCGTTGCTCTTTCAAATGATTTAATAATCTCAAGAACAGAAACGCCGTTTCCTGTACCAACATTAAAATACTCGTAGTTTTCCTTATTTCTGTTATTCAATAATCTTTCAATGGCAACAACATGAGCCTTGGCCAAATCCACCACATGAATATAATCCCGAATTGCTGAACCGTCGGCAGTGTTATAATCATCACCAAACACACTCAACTCCGGGCGGATACCAGCCACAGTTTGTGTAAGGAAAGGAATCAAATTATTTGGCACACCTAAAGGCAACTCCCCAATTTTTGCCGTAGCATGTGCACCAATCGGGTTAAAATATCGAAGTGCAATCCCTTTAAGCGATGGATATGCTTTAATTGTATCACGAATGATATCCTCACAAATAGTTTTGGTATTTCCGTATGGAGATTCTGCTTCTTTTCTTGGAGTTTGCTCAGTTACCGGCAAACGATCAGGTTGTCCGTATACTGTACACGAAGATGAGAATACAAGATTGGATACATTAAATTCCATCATCGACTCCATGATATTCATCAAAGAGTTTAGATTATTGTTGTAGTACATCAATGGTTTTTCAACCGATTCACCAACAGCCTTCGATGCCGCAAAATGAATAATGGCTTCTATACCCGAATATTTCTGAAAGAAATCCTTTACTTTTTGTCTGTCGGTTAAATCAAACTGCTCGAATTTTGGACGAATGCCGGATATCTCTTTAATTTTATCCAATACTTCTACTTTCGAATTCGAAAGATTATCTACAATCACCACATCGTAACCACTGTTTTGCAACTCAACAACAGTATGTGAACCTATAAAGCCAGTTCCTCCGGTTACCAGAATTTGTTTGTTCATTTAATATAATTTAGTATCAAAAACAAATTTACATTAGTTGCTTTGCAAAAACAACAATAGTGAAGTCTAATAATCAATAAAGACATAACTTCACTATTGCTTAAATTAACTGTGTAACTTTCTTAATGAACGTTCAACTGTCCTTTAGAATTCGCTTTAATTAAATTCCGAACCTCGGTTGTTCCTGCACCAGTTAAGGTGAGGTCGATAGGAGCATTGGTTTCCCATGCACCACGAGTAAAATCAGGAACTTCAATTGAATTGGATTTGTTTGCAATAGACCATTCACTTAATGGCGTAATACAACTCCAGGCTGCAGCATCATAAACATCCATATCCACAGGAAGTCCGTTTCGCAAACAATCAATCAAACGCCAATCCATTACAAAATCCATACCTCCGTGACCGCCAACCTGCTTGGCCATCTCTCCTACTTTTCGAATCAACTCAGGGGTGTATTTTTCTTCCAGCTCTTTCATCTTCGCTTCATCAGCAACATTATGTCCAAAGGCAATGTGCTGCAAAGGCCACTTCTGTGCAAAACACTTCGTTCCACTCAACAGGTGAATACGTGAATAAGGACGAGGCGAACTAATGTCATGCTGAATCATAATGGTGCGCCCTTTGTTGGTACGAATCAATTGCAAATCCATATTTCCACGCATATCCCATCCAACAAACTGCTCGAAAAACGGATCTTCTTTGGCTTTTTCTTCAATTCGGCGTTTCAAGGTAAAATCATCCGACATCATAGCAGTCAGATATTCCATCTTATCACCACGGTTGATATTCATCGACTGACAAATCGGCCCCAAACCATGGGTAGGATACACATTCGCTTTTCGCTTGTTCTCGTGCATCCGCCACATTTTAGTGTAGGCACCGTCAGTCATTTGATTGTCTTTGGGCTTATTAAATTGCCAATAGTCCAAATCATGAATGTAGGCACCCTCGCCATGCACCAAATCTCCGAATACTCCTTGCCGCACCATATTTAAGGTGAGCATTTCGAAGAAATCGTAACAGCAGTTTTCCAGAATAACACAGTGCTTGCGGGTTCGCTCCGATGTTTCAACCATTTGCCAGCACTCATCCAGAGTTTTTGCCGTTGAAACTTCAACTGCCGCATGTTTGTCGCCCTCCATGGCTGCAATTGCAACAGGTACGTGCCATTCCCACGGAGTGGCAATATAAACCAAATCGACCAATCCACTTTCGCACAATTCCTTAAACCCAAGATCTCCGCCCACAAACTCTTTTGCTTTCGGAAGACCTGCATCGGCAAGTATTTTTTGTCCCCCGTCAACAGCAGCCTGTCTTGTATCACATAAAGCGGCAATTTCTACACCTTCAATAAAAGTCATTCGCTTTACTGCTCCCGAACCACGATCACCAATACCTACGAATCCTACCCGCACGGTATCCAATTTTGGTGCAGCGTAACCACACATATTAAAATTCATCTTTGGATTCTTTCCCACCAATTCTTTGATGTGTGGAAATTTACTTTCATCTTTTGTGCCACTGCATGCTGCAAGAGGCGCAGCTGCTAAAACACCAGCTCCTAAAGCCAAATTCCCTAGGAATGCTCTTCTGTTTGTTGCCATAATATATTTTTATTCGATTGATTTTCTGCTACAGCCCTTCTTCCTCAATTTTTACTATTTACCTACGATGAAATTAATTTGGTATTATATAGAATTCTTCCTCAAAAGCAATCTTCAGCTCTTGCATTGAAAAATCATTTTTATCAAACTGATCAGCACATCCGATTCAATAAAAAACAAAATTGAAACCTATTTATAATTCATTTTTTATTGCACAAGACCTTGATATGAATACCAATATTTTCAAAGTCAAAAATGATAAACATCCTTTATTTATAAGTGGATATTTTAAGCTAATTGGCAGACATTTTCCTAAAAACACATTACGGTAAAACCGCAACCTCCTGAATTGTATTGTTTTTCAATTTCGGAGCACAATAATATACTCCAAAAACAAAATGATACGGGTTTTAAAAAATTAAAAAAAGGGTTTCATTTCAACCAGAATGCACCACGGGATTTGAATGCACCAGTTAAAGAATCGGTCTTGCAAATAGTCTCTCGAAATATAGCAGGAAAATTTAATCGAAGATGATATTCGTTAGCAACAGTAATTAATTGCTTGCTCTTATGTGGGGAATGCCCTGTAACGGTGAGTATAAGGATAATAGCAGATTATGAAACGCTAACCTTTCATTTAAAATCGATTGTAAATAAAAAAAACGGCTTTGATTAATCACCAAAGCCGCTATTATTTTTATGCAATATTATGTGTAGCCTTTTATCTTTCTCCTACCCAATGAGGATAAATCGGTGTTTGTTCCGAAATTTTGTTGAGTAGTTTTATATGTTCATCGGATAAATTCCAATCGACAGATTCAATGTTCCATAACAATTGTTTTTCGTTTCTTGCTCCGACTATTATATTAGAAACACTTTTGTTTTGAAGCAACCAATTGATAGCAATTTGTGGTATTGATTTTCCGATTTCGTTGCTGATTTTTTCCAAAACGTCCACAGCATTAAGTAAAAAATCATCATCAACTGGTGGTGCTCCAATATCTCCTCCAGACTTTATTCTACCGCCTTTTATTTCCATTCCCCTTTTTATTTTCCCTGTTAATCTCCCCCAACCGAGTGGACTCCAAACCATCAATCCCATATTTTGGTCTTCTAAAAGTGGCATTAATTCCTGCTCGTAGTCTCGACCAATTAGCGAATAATAGCCTTGATAAACAACATATTTTTCTAAGTTTAGCTTCTCTGAAATGGAAAGCGATTTCATCAATTGCCAAGCAGAAAAATTTGAACAGCCAATATATCTAACTTTTCCACTTTTTACCATATCATCTAGAGTTCTTAATGTTTCTTCAATAGGTGTGTTTTTGTCGAAACCATGCATTAAAAATAAGTCGACATAATCAGTATTCAGTCGTTTTAAGCTTTCTTCAAGTGCATTCATCAAGTGGTATCGAGACGAGCCTTTTTCGTTGGGATGTTCTCCCATTTGAAAAGTAGCTTTGGTAGAAATGATTGTTTTATCTCTTTTACCTTTCAATGCTTTGCCTAAAACAATTTCTGAATCACCAATTGAATAGACATTGGCTGTGTCAAAAAAGTTGATTCCCCTTTCAATACAAATGTCAATAAGTCTAGTAGCTTCTTTTGCGTCTGTTTGTCCCCAACGCTGAAAAAATTCGTTAGTTCCTCCAAAGGTACCTGTTCCAAGGCTTAATACTGGTACTTTCAATCCTGAATTTCCTAAATTTCTGTATTCCATATTATATGTTTTATGTTAAAATAATTTTTCTCTTTTTATACTATTAATTGCCATTATAATAGCGAGTACTGAAAATATAGCACTCATTAAGGTAATTGACAATAGACCCAACGATTTTGAAATAAGCATACCGCCAATAGACGAACCTAATGCAATTCCTACATTGAATGCTGAAATATTCAAGACCGAAGAAACATCCCCTGTTCCTGCCAAGTATTTTTCTGAAAGCTGTATTACATACAATTGCATTCCGGGAACGGTTGAAAAACCGATAAAACCCATTATTGCAATCAAAATAAGTGTGGGTATTTTATACGGTAACAAGGCGAACATTAACCCAAATGTTACAAACATTATTGCAAATAAAATAATGAGCGTTTTGGCAGGTTTTTTATTGGAAAACTTGCCACCTAGGAGGTTTCCAAATGCAACAGCAATTCCATAAAGTAGTAATATTAAAGTGATTTGATTTTCTGTAAACCCAGATATTTTTTCCAATAATGGCGATAGGTAGGTAAATGTGTCAAAAAGTGCAGCAAACGAAAATGTGGTCAAAGAAAAACCTAAAAGCATTGATTTGTTCGTCAAAACCTTGAACTGGTCCTTAAGACGAATAGCTTCACCTTTCTTTATAGTGTTTGGTAACCAAAGTTGATTAGCCAATAAGCAAATAAAACCTACCACGGCAATACCACCAAAGGTATAACGCCACCCAAATTGTTGCCCTATATAAGTGCCAAGCGGTACACCAGTTACCATAGCAACTGTTAACCCTGTAAACATAATGGATATTGCTGTAGCTCTTTTTTCTTCTGAAACCATACTACTGGCAATATTTGCACCGATGCCAACAAACACTCCGTGAGCACCCCCTGATAATACCCTTGCAATAATCAAAAGAGTAAAATTGAACGAAATAGAAGCTAAACCATTACTGAGAACAAAAAATAATACTATTGTAAGCAGTAATTTTTTGCGATTTACTTTATTGGTAAAAGCGGTAACAATTGGCCCACCAATTGCTACACCTATGGCGTAGGAAGTTACCAACCAACCTACTGAAGATATACTGGTTAAAAATTCTTTTGCGATGGTGGGCAACAAGCCAATCATAACAACTTCTGTTGTCCCAATAGCAAAAACACTTACAGTCAAAGCCCAAATTGCAATAGGTAACCGACTCTTTTTTGTAACTAATGTATGTTTCATATAACAAAGCTCTGAAAAGCATACTTTGCTGAACAGGACATTTGTCAAAAAAATGGTGTGAGGTTTGTCACATTTTAAGCTTTAATTTTTGACAACCGACTTAAAGTTTCTCTTGTAACACCAAGATAAGAAGCTATCATTGCTTTAGGAACTCTCTGGATTAGACCTGGATATAAAGTAAGAAGATTGTGATAACGGTCATTTGCATTGCTGCTCAAAAAACACAGAATGCGCTTTTGTAAAGCAATGTATCCGTTCGTTGTTTTTTTAAGAAAAAAAGTTTGCATTTTCGGCAATTCCCTACTCAACTTCTCTTTGCTCTCTAAAGACAAAGAAAGTGTTTCTGTGTTTTCAAGGCAATCTACGATGAGTGTTGATTTCGTTTTGTTGTGGAAAGCTTCTGCATCTGTTATCCACCAATTTTCCATTCCAAACTGTAGAATATGCTCTTTGCCGTCAAAATCCAATTTTGTAACACGCATTAATCCTTTAACTACAAAGAAGTCAAACTGTGCATAGTCTCCTTCGTGAAGAATAATTTGGTGTTTTTTAAATGACTTTTTTCGAAAATGCTGTAGCACAAAGTCAAATTCATCATCGGTTAGCTTTACAATTTCTTCTATTTGTTGCCTTAAAGGATGCTTGTTCATTTATTTCAGGTGTTTTTTTTGAGTTACACATAACGGTCTTGCGTCGAGTAGGCAAAGGGAGTTTGACTTCGTCGATTTTCAATTCACCCTAAGCCTCTCACAGAACCGTACGTGATAGTCTCCCATCATACGGCTCTTGTCGTATATAAATCGAGTTACAAGTTAAATAGAAAAATTCAATTTCCAGTGAATAAAACAAATAGGGAAACTGTTTCTTTATTCTTTTAAGCCACTCATAAGCGCGACAAATACTATTCTTGTAACGTTTGTACTTTCGTCGCATAACATACTTTGCGACTTTTGACAGAATATTACCACTTCCCGACACCTCATCAGTGGTTCACTGGATGTTTAGCCTGAGCTTGACGAAGGGTTCATCTCTTCTATTAATACCTGCTATACTCTTGGTATAGATTTTACTCACGAAAATTATCACGGGTGTTCGTGATTGCTTCGCAATTCCTAAACGCTCAATACCATGGCTCTTTACCAAAGCACCTTTAGGTGGTTTAGTTCGTAGATTGTTTATTTCAAAAGCACTCATGATTTACGCTTCGCTTCAATTGATGCCCTCTCCTGTAAAACGACATCGGTGGGTCAAGCTTACAACTGCTTTCCACCATCTCAAATAAAGCATGCTACACGGTTTTATGCCGATGTGCAGCTTCTTGGCACACTACGTACAGTGGAGTGAAAGCCTCTCCCTGCTAGTGATTACTAGCGGGGCGGGCTATTCGATTGTATGCTGGTGTTCCTTCATTGCTTATTAATTTATTATTTAGAACTCTTTGTTTTTTCTATCAATCCGCACCGAAGTTGCTTACGGAGCACGAATTTATTTTGTTTTTTGAGCGTAGGCAAACCCTAATGCCCTGTGGGCAAATCGGGACGGCTTTCAAGCTCTTTGACAAAGCGTTGGTTGAGCATTGGCTCGAGGGGCTTTGGCAATGTGCTTGTAAATTGGGCTGGTTTTGAGAATCATTTTTGAGCCAATTGAGCCAATTATGAGCCAATCAATTTATATGATGTTCCTGCTCCAACTTCGCCTGACTTTTGTGTTTCGGACATTTATCGGACATTCAGCCATTTTATCGGACATTTATCAGACCTTTAGTTTATAATATGTACCTTTTCTTTCTCCAACCTTTATTAAGATTTCTAGTTCAATTAGTTTTTCGAAATCTCTAAAAGCTGTTTTTTCTGTTAACCCAAATATTCCTCTATAGATGCTATTTGTAATCTTTCCATTTTCTTTGGTATAGATAACTGCTTCCACTTGTCTTTCATTCAATCCTTTTTCTAAAAGATATTTCTTTGAAAAAATATTCTTTAAAATTGTCACACTAATTCCACCAGAGGAATATTCTATAATTGGTTCAGGTAAACCTGCCTTTTTACATTCATTGATAATTTTGATTGTTCCACGTCCCCATGCTTCAATTAATCCACCTTTAAAGAATGCACTCGCAAGGAATGGATTATGAGGACGAGATGAATGTTTCTTTTTCAAATCCTCAAATGTCAAATCTTCTGGCAATGAACCCTCATTCCAAACAATCAATTTATCATTGTAAACGCTTATTTGAATTGGCGCACCCATATAATCTCGGTGCACAATTGCATTCAAAATAACCTCTCGAATTGCTTCATAAGGATATTCCCAACTTTCTACACGTTGTAATCCCTTATAAGAAATTGGGGAAACAAAAAACTTCCTATCAAGAACTTCTAAGGTTTTGTCTGCCAATTGAAAAGCGTTTCCTTCAATTACCTCCTGAAAACGTAAATCATCATCTGTTTGTCCAAATCGTCCAATTTTCACGAATGCATTTATGAAAAAACGACACGGATTCTTTCCGAACAAAAGAATTGCTGAACGTTTTAAATTTCCATCTTCCAATAATAGCAGGTTATCTAGAATTTGCTCAATATCTTCTTCATCTGCAATAAACGGTAATCTTTTGCTTGTAGTTGCCCCTTTTTTGAAGGCCTCAATTGCCAATGTGTCAATATCATCAAATTTAGCCCGTGGTTCAACAACAGCATCCCAAGTTTTACCAGCTTTCTTTAAAAGAAGTTTATTAAGTGCATTTCCTTTAAGTTCTTGTTTTGTACTTCCACTTCTGTAATGATATTTACCCTGATATAAAATTAAAACATCGTATGGTTTTACATCAATTTCGATGTAATCTTTTCCATCTTCATCTTTCAAATCAACATCACAAATAATTCCTAGCTGCGTTTGAATTTTATTTGGAATATCTTCCATCAATCTTTTCGCTTTTGCAACACCTACAATATCACCATTGTCATTTTTGCCAATGATAATTTTGCCGCCTTTGGCATTGGCAAATCCACAAATCCACTTGAGGTATTCATCCCTCCAACTTTCTTTCCACTCTATATTTTGATTTTCTGGCATATCTATTTTAACAATTTATTATAGTATCGTTTACGTTGTTTAAACATTTTTTCAAAGTAATCAATTTTAGAATCCCTGTAGTCAAAAATTACTGGCGGATTTTTCGACCGTTGGATTCGACCAATATATTGAATTAATTTTCCTTCGAATGCAAAGGGGTACACAATAAATAAGCATTCCAAATTACTAATATCAATCCCTTCCCCAAAAAACTGACCTGTGGAAATAACTATTTTGAAATGCCCTTGTTTTATTTGCTCAATCTTGCTTTTTCTTGCAACTTCCGAATCATCACCATGAATGGTTATTGTTTCAAATTTATCTTTCAAGTAAAGGTTTAGAATATCAACATGTGCTTTCCGCTCGGATAATATTAAAATAGTTTTAAATCTTGTGGCATTGTTTTCTATATCATTTATAATCAAAGAATTTCTTTGTGTATCATGAATTAGAATCCTAGAAATAGTTTCGTACTTGTCTATTTTATAGTCGAATGGAGCAAATAAATCAGTTTCCTTAATGTTAATTTCAGTTTGAATATTTCTTTCTGCTAAAAACTCTTGTTGATTTACTTGATGTATAATATTCCCGATATAAACGAATATCAATTTTTCGTCGTTATTTTTTCTCTTTGGCGTTGCGGTTAAACCGTATAAATAATAAGCATTAAAATTAACGATTGTTTCTCGAAACGATTTGGCAGGAATATGATGACATTCATCTATTATAATGGTTCCGAATGCATTTTTTATATCTTTTAAATCATCAGTCCTTGACAAGGATTGAATCATTGCAATTGTAATCTGTTTACCAATCTTTTTCTTTTGATTTCCGATTTGTCCAATATCTTTCTTTGGAATCTTTAGAAAATCTTGAATGCGTTCCATCCACTGGTCAAACAATTGTTTTCTATGAACAATGATTAGTGCTGGTTGCCTTTTTTCTACAATTATTTCAAGTCCGATTATCGTTTTTCCAGAACCAGGGGGAGAAACAATTACTCCAAAATCCTTTTCTCGCACTTTCTCAAGGGCAATTTCTTGATGGTCTTGAAGTTCTATATCTGATTCAATATCGATAGTGTCTTTCTTATCTCGTTTATCAATTATTTTAAAAGGAATCTTTTCCTCATTGCAGAACTTAACTAACGAAGCCGTAAAACCTCTGGGAATCATAACCTCATTGTCGGATTCTTCAATTAATCTGAAGAACTTTTCCGTGTTGAATGTACTTTTCCCTAAATTCTTTTTAGCTAAATAGTCAGAATTATAAAAGTTTAATTGTTCTCTTAAAAACACAATTAACTTTTGGCTTAATTGAGCTCGCTTCAGGAAGATTTGATTGCTAATGATTATTTCAAGTTCGAAAGATGTATTATCCTCTGTATTTGAAATAAATACTTCATTAGGTTTAGTATTGAATAATTGTTCATAAAGGTTCTTTAGTTCATCATTAGATATTTTCTGTACTGATTCTAAAAAATCCCATTGATTTTCAATTGGTTCAAAGGTTTCAGTATTAATAAAGCATGAATTGCCTTGTACTAATGAATTTCCCTGCAAAGGCAGTGCAATTAAATTTCCCATTCCTTTACCTGAATGGAAATCCTGATTTGGAAACAATCGGTCAAAACTGGGCTCTTTTTCAAAATGCGAAATTATGTTTGAATGTCGTAACAACTCAAACATGATTTTACGGCTTTGTTGCGCAGGAAAAGCATTTTCAAAAAACACCCATAAATGACCCCCATTACCAGAACGGGAGCGTTCGATGTAAGATGAAATTTGATATTTCTTACAAGTGTTGTGAAGTTTAAGAATAGTTTCTTTCCAATTTTGCTTATCAAAATCAACTGCAATAAAATATGAAGTATTGTCTTCTAATAAAGGGTAAATTCCACAGGTTTCCTTTCCCGAAAAATGTGATTCTATTGCTAAATTGTTGAAAGGTAAATACTCCTTATTTTTGTAATCTTTAAACGTGCCACCCTGTACCTTATGTTTATTGTAGTCCGTCCAATCTACTTTGTATGCAGGCATGTAACCACTTCGAGCATCCTTCTCCCAACGAACAGCGTAAATATCAGTTCTCCCCCTAAACAAGGATTTATATAATTCGATATTTATTACAGTTTCTGTCATTATAATATCATATACTATCTGCGATTTTCAACTTTTATTGATTGCCTTCAAGCTTATCGATGAATATTTTGTTTCGTAGTCTTGCTCTTTTTAATAACGTTGAAAATTTTATCACCTCAGTGTAGATGTTACCATCAGAACGATTTTCAAATCCTACAACTGTTTCAGATGGACGAAACCAATAATCTAAATGATAAGAATGTTCAAACCGACTTACTCTCCCTCTAACATCTCTATCTTCAATACTTTCACCAATTAAATACCCATAAAAAGTATTAATCTGAAATCTATCATTAGTATAATTTCTAATTAAGTTTGCATAAAAATCTATTTGACTAAGATGCTCAGCAACATTTACATCGGGTGCTTTAAATTCGATAATTATACATTTTCCCTCGTCAGGAAAAAGCAATACATCGGGGCGTTTTGAAAGCCGTTTTTCCCCTAATGAATTTAAATATTCTGTTTCTTCTTTCGTAAATTCTTTATTAAAAATCTTTGAACCTTCTATTTCTATGTTATCTAATTTACTTTCAGAAGTACCCCTAAAATAAATAAATTCCTCATTTATTAACCATAAATCACTATCCTCTGGTTTATCCGAATGTTGTTGAAATATTAGGTTGTGTAATAAATCTTCATTTATTCTTTCTCCCTTTTGAAGCTTTTCAATTTCCTTTTTCAAAATTTTGTCAAACATATCGAGAACCATTCTTCTTCTTGCAATATATTGGGTAAGAGCGGTTCTATTTTGAATTGGAATAACTTTTACAAACTCATCCACCTGATAAGCCAATTTCTCTTGATAATCGTCTTTAGTAGTATCAAGGTTATCTAGTTCTTTAATTCTTTGTTTGATTTCAGCATCTTTTGAGGCAACAATTTTAGCATCTGCTTCATAAACTTTTCTTAGAATGACATCATCGGAATCTCCAATATTAATTTTGTTATGAAGTGATTCAATAGTTTTAGGATTAAGTAAGAACATTTTCTGTAATTCTTCAATACTTCTTTCCTTTTCTTTTCGTTTTTCCTCTATCTCTTTATATAATGAAATAATAACTAGGTTCGATTTTTCCTCAATATCTTCTAATAAGATTTCCTCTTCACTAAACAAAACTGGGCCTTCATTTTTTTTGAAATCTTTCTTTTTGCATATATTAATATTACCTCTTGTGTCACTATCCCTTTCATCGATATAATTACTTGATAACAAAAAGAGATAACGGTTGCCATTTATCTGGTCTGATGGCAATAAGTTATCAAGTTTAATGTTTTTTGCGACTTCACCTTTACTAACTAATTTTAATCCATTTTTATCAAGTTCTGATTCAGGTACAATAAAGGATTTAAACTTAAAAGTTTCTTTTTTTGATGATTTTACAATATCATTTCCATCAATTCTACTATAATGAATATCTATTTCTTTTTCCTGATTTGGAACGGGGATATCACTGGGTAAAATAGATAATTCTGTTGAAACGGAATTATCTATTAATAAATTAATTTTAATTAATGGGAGGTTATTCCTTTGTTCACAAAATCCTGCCAAATAATGCCTAATTAACGCTTCCTTAATTTCACTAGCAGTAATTGTCTTAAATAAATCCTTGTCTTTTTGATTTAAAAGGGTTTCAAATGTTATAACTGTTTTAGGTTTATCTGATTTGACTTCTTTTTCATCATCAAGTCTAATTATTGCATTTTTTTGAATAAATGCTTCACACTTTGATAAGGTTATAAGACGTTGTTTAAATCCGGTAGAAGAGTTTTTATCTTTGTATATACTGTCAAAGGTTGTTTTGTCGAAAGCATGAAGGAACTGAACTCGTCCAGTTCCTTTATTCGAAAAACCTTTTCTATCATCTCTTAAATTGATAAACCTTTCATATTCACTATCCTCAAATCCAAGCCCTGTATCTTCTATTATAATCTTCTGAAAATCGTAACTAGTTGTATCTTTTGAAAATAGATTTTTCGTTAGGAAAACATTAATACTTATTTCGCCTTGTTCCGTTAATTGATATTTTTCCTTTTGTATGGAAATGGATTCTAAAGCATTGGTAAAAGCTTCAAAAATAGGCTGCAAAAACAAATCATCCTTTCTTTTGATTGTGTTCAACTCTCGTTGATACCAGATTCCAATACCTTTTATATATTTTATACCTTCCATATATTGCAAATATCCAATATTTCAATTTATTATTAACTCGCAAATTAATAAAATTTGTTCTGTGTGTGGGCAAAAAACAGCTCTTTTGTAAACTTTGGTTTTGGGTTGGCTTGCAGCGGTTTGCAAATGTGCTGTTTGTGGGTGGATTTTCTTTTGTGGGAGGGAGAAAAAAACAAAATTCCCATCAAGTTAGAACCGAACTTTATTCAAAGAGTCAAAGTTTAATGCTAAAGGTTTCCACACTTGCATACAACGTTTGATGGTATGGTGTCGTGCGGGATTTCGAAGTGATTTCCTATCAGGTTACACTGACTTTTTTTACGAGCCACCAACACTCGAAAACCGCTAAAACCCGCATACACTATACCATGTGTTGGCAAACGTAATTATTTATCTACTATATAAAGTTTACAATATATATTCTCTCCAAATATAGCTTTAGTATTGTCAAAAAGGTCAATTCTTAACTCATCTGCTTTGAAGTCAAACGGTTCATTTACTATCAAATCAGTTTTACGAATCTTGAAGCACCTATCTTTTTGTAAATCCCATCTACTCTCAAAATAATGAAAGTCAGAATCTGAACCCATATAGAAATATCCTTTAAAAGTTGGTGATGAATTCATTATAAAGGCACTCTTTAAATCATCATTCTCAATAAGCTTGTACTTATCAGATTTGCATGAATTTACATTTAAAAGAACCAGTAAAGTAATCAAAATTGTTTTCATGTTTAATTCGGCAATTAATTATTAATCACATTGGGATTATGAAAGAAATTAGAAATCCAATTATCAAGAGAGGGATATCCATAATCAAGGCTTTTTTTATTCCAAACTTATTTTTAATCAAGTTTATTCCAATTATAATTCCCACTATTCCCAATATCATGTTTGTTATCAAAATCCAATCAGGATACATAAAAAGCCATAGATTACCAGTAAAGTGATAACCGTAGAATAACCAAATCCAATCTCCTGTCCAGATTATGTTTACAATCAAGATAGTAATTCCGATAATTTTATTTTTAGAATCTTTAATCAAATCGTTTCAATTTTGCAGAGTGTCTTTTTTATGGTTGCCAACGGTTGGCGGTATGAAAAGTTGCCGATTGCGTGCAATTTCCTGTCAAGTTACACAAGAGTTGAAGCGGGCTACAACCCTTAAATAACCTACTGTCCCGGCAATTTTTTATACCGCGTGTTGGCAACTGGGCTTTGTTCATCTGTCTTTTATCCAATTCCATTTACACCAAAATCATATAGTGTCTTTTTAGTCAAGTTCAGCTTAATCGACCAATAATAACTGCAACCGTCCAAAACATATTTTTCTTCGGTTTTCCATTTTGTATCGTCAGGTTCTTTGTAAAATATTCTGTCAATGAATCCATAAAATCCTTTTTTATCCCAAAAGCAATTGATGAATATTATTTTATCTCCGTTTGTGTCAATGTATCCGAAATACTGTCTTATATATTTTCCAAGTTTTCTATCAATCACTGGACAATTGTCAAACTGATTAGGTCTATTTACATTAATTAATTTAATTCCTTTCCTTAACACTATTTCGGCGGAATCAATATCAGTCTGTGTTGGAGTGAATTTATTATCCGAACTATTCATTAATCCAATATAGTCTTTTGAAAAAATCACTCCTTCATACCTGTTTTTCTTGATATATGTGTTTTCATAATTCAAATTTCCAATCTTGCCGATACAAGTCTCAGACCTATATACAGAACAAGAGTCAAATATCAAAAATCCCAAAGTCAAAATCGTTATTATTTTTATCTGCTGTGTCATTGTCGTTTTTTAGCCTTGTTGCCAACGTCAGTCTGTCTAATAACCTAAACTAACTTGCTTAGATTCTCCTATTTATTCATTTTTACAGACTACTACTTATATAAATCACTGTCAAGCTTTGCTTTTTAGACAGTCTGACGTTTAGTATAAGAATAGTAGCCGATTTCGTGGCACCTTCCTGTCAGGTTACAAGAAAGTTGAAGCGGGCTACAACCCTTGAATTTACTACTATATCGGCTATTATTTTTATACATGGGCTGGCTTTATTCTGTTATAAATTCATTTGTTAGTTCATCCAAATAAGTCAACCTCATATTTAATGATTTCACAAAGTCAATTTCGGAATCTTTTGGCTTTGAACTAATAACAATTTCCAAATTTGCATTTTTTTGATTGAAATATTGATATTCTAATAATTGTCCAACCGCAATACGAATAGCATATTTACTGTCCATATTCTGAGTAGGTTTAATTTCACAATAATACAATTTAGTCCCATGCTTATATTGCACATCAATGAAGTCTTTGTTTTCCTCATAGCTGATGCCCTTTTTAGAAAGGTGTTTTACAAAAAGTGCTTGCAATTTTGCGTGTAAAGGTTCAATATTTCGTTGTCCTTTCACCCAATAAGAAAATGATTTCGTTGTCGGAGCATTGGCTCCACTTCCAGAGTATTTCTTTCTTAATTTTGCATTTGAACTAACTTTTGCCGTATCGGCTAACCAATCAGTATCAAATTCGCCAGAAGTTAACCAATCAATTATTTCTGCTTTATCTGATAAATACTTTGATAATGTCTGCAAAATTTGTTGTGGCAATACTCGTTGATAACTACCATGCATAGAAATCAGTTTTTCTTTATCCGAAAAATCATGCGGATTAAGCAAAATAGGTTTTTCAAACCAATAATAATTTTCAATTGGACATTTCCATTGAACCCATGTATAATTCTTTTGCCAATGCTTAAGGAAATTTTCTTTATCGTTGTCGAAAGCAATTCTAACTGAATCTTGTTGCCATACTTGATTATAGTTATCAAAAGTATTTAGTTCAGTCGCTATTAATTTTCTTTCCTCATCCTCGTTATGATATACATTCGTTGCAATACCTACAGCATATTGATTTTTATCAAATGAGGCAATCATTACTATACATAAGTTACCATCACTTGAATATTCCAGTAATTTAGGTTTACTCTCTGTATGAAAGACTTTGTAATTTCGCCAAATCCATTTATTATCATTATTCCACTCTTCATGTCCATAACCATAATCTTTTGAAAATCCACCAGCACTTATAAATCCAGATGGACCTTTGTAATTGTTTGTATTCCACATTATAGGTTTTAACACACAGGTCTTTGTGTTTTGAACATTAGTTTCTGGAATCTCCGTTTCTACAGATGTATAAATGGGCAACATTTTATCGAAAGTATTGAGGATTACCCCATAGTCATGTTTACCCTCCTCAACTAATTTGCCGAAAAAGATAAAAGTCCCAATTTGGATGAGGTCAGAACTTATTTTTCTAAAATCAAATATCTCACTCCTTTCTCCATTTTGCCAATACCACATTTTGTAATCCGAAAAAAGTTCAGGTTTTTCCTCATACAAAGCATTAAGTTTTTTAATTTTTGGTTTTAAAAGATTAATATCTGGTAATCTTTGGCTTGGTTCTAGTGAAAATGCTAATCCATATCGAAATCCTTCATCCTCAAATCCGATATTAAATTGAAGTTCAGTCCTTCCACCATAGTGGAAAGCCCAAGTGTCAGTCATAGTTTTTGAGTCGTCCACAAAAATATTGCTGTTGGCTTTTTTCTTTAATCCTTTTAAATCCTTGCGAATATCTTGAAGAGTGCCAAACTCGTAATCTTTTGACATTTGATTAATCTGATTTGCAATATCTCTTAAACTATCACTCATTTTAGATTCTTTTATCGTTTGATGTTAGCACGATGCTCTTTTTAGCTTGCCCATAAACTCCTAAATAAAGCAATGGGCTTTATTTCGTTTATATTTTTTTAAAAAGTGTATTTACCGACCCATATAGGGCAGTAATGTACACATATTATGATGAATCACTAAAAATGTCATTAATCGGATTCTTAATTAGACTAATATTTTGAGTAGAAACATGAGTGTAAATTTCAGCTCATTTACATGCTCTTGTTAAAGGTTTACTAAATTATAAAATCAATATTGTTTAGCAAAGCAGAATCAAATTAAATAAGCAGGAAATAAGCTGAGCTTTTTGCCTTATCATGCAAAATAAAAAAACACCCCAAGCTCTCGCTCGGGGTATTTCCTTTTCTTCAGTTGTATGCAGTAATTAAAAAAATGATTCCAGTTGCTTGAATTGGTATTGCTATCGGCATTCTTTATATGTCTATTGCTAATTTTATATGTCTATTGTGATAATTACTATTCCTATTGGAATAAATTACACTCTATTGCTTGGCGATTCTAATCTATTGGCAAAAATTAACTCCTATTGGTAAAAAAGTGCTCCTATTGGTAAACAAGTCAACTATTGTAGTGGTTTTGGCATATTTTTACTTGCTTTTGCCTCAGTGTATTTCTTGTAAACCTTTCTTTGATACTCTCTCGAATACCTCTTTTGTTTCTCTTCGTCGTTCCAGAAGGCGTACTTGCCATAGGCACGAATTTCGTCGACCAATTGTTTCAGGTAGGTGCAGGCTCTGTCGCGCATTAGTTTTTCCGGTCTGTTTTTGCTGTTTTTTACGCCGTCAACCTTGTTCAACAGGTCGAAAAGCTCGCGCGCCAGCTGTTGTGAGCGGTCGGTTTTGGTGGTATCAAATAGAATTGCTTTTTTAAAGGTTCAGGATATTGTCTGGCAAAAGCAGAGATGCATCGTAACATGGCTGTGCTTTACTTTTTTGCCTCGATACAGCTAAAAATTAATTCATTTTAAGTAAAGTCTGTTTTGAAATTAAATTGGTAAAAAAGGCCGACTCAAATTTAAATTTTGGACGGCCTCTTACTACAATTTCAACTTATTCTGCGATAAAAGCCGCAATTTCTGCCATAGCAGCATTATCGGTTCCATCATGAGATACTTTAGCAATGAACTTAAAATACCGGAATGTTTTTGCTGTGTTTAGTTCGATAGTTTGCTGGTTCGTCGCCTTTTCCAGGACAAAATCTCCCAGGCTTTCCCAAGATGCATTGTCATCACTTATTTGTATTTCCAAATCCTGAACCGTTCTGGACAGATTCTGTCTTTGTGTAAAACAAAAACCATTTACAGTATTGGCTTGTCCCATATCAACGGTAATATGATGAGGAGCTGCTGCAGTGCAACCCGACCAGCACGAATGCCAGTAAGTATTTTCGTCTCCATCAAGCACATCGGCAGCACGACCTGTATCTCCTTCGCCTCCTTGATCTTCCTGTGTGCTGAAATCTACTATTGTCCATCCTGTTCTGTCCATTAAGGTTTGAGTTGAAATGGAGGGGATTTCTAATTTAGAAAAGTCAATAGCTGGTGCTGTTCCATTAGCTGTTCTCGTAAACGATGTGTTGGATGTTTCATTATCACTAAAAAAGCCACAATTTCTCAGGTAAAAATGATCCCCTTCTTTTCCGCCATCATAATCCAATCGTGCGCCGTTACTTCCGGTAGCATCTGTTGTAAATGTTGCCTTAGTCATTTCGAACCACGTTCCCTCAGTATTTCTCACCCACTGATTTAAATAAGTTCCCTTACGGGTAAACTGTCCCATTTCAGTCATAAAATTCTCAAGAAATGAATGTGGTCGGGTTAAATATGTTGAAGTTTTTGGCCGTCGAAAACTGGCGATCAGCTCCCAATTACCAATTTCAGGTGCAAAGAAGTAAGCGGTATAATCTGTACAATTATCATTAGTTGGTTTAGCACCCAACAGAAAACGATATCTGTTTCCGGCTTTCCAATCGTATATTCTGTAACTCTGACCTCCAGACCCTTCATTACCGAACTCACCCGTTTTTACATCAGCTCCTTTTCTTAAAAGCTTAATTTTCTCATCTTCCGGGATATCATTGGGATTATCTGTTTTAAAAGAACTCCATACTGAAAATAAGATTCTGCGTTCTGTTTCGGAATTCACTTGAATTCCAAAGTAGCCTTCACCAAAACCATTCGCCATATAATACGAACCAACAAGATCATTTCCCTCAGGCACCTCAATTTCGTTATAAAACCATTCAATATCACCAGCGTCAGAAGGAATTTCGTAGCCCAAATGAACAGAAGGACCACGTCGTCCCCAGTAAAAATCGTCTTTTACAAAATAGGTCCCTGCTGCTATTGCTTCTCCGCCTATCAGTAACTGGGATACTTCACCGAAATGAGAATCTGTTTTTGAAATGCCCTGTATATCGATTTGAACATATCCTTTCTGTGAAACATTGAAACATCCAACAGGAATAACACCCATTTCCTGTTTGTGAATTGCAATCTCTTTTGATTCATCTCCAATTGTTACTTTCACTTTTGAAGATCCTTTCAGCGCTTTGGCATTTAGTCCCAAACACAACTCTCCTGTTGCATCTACTCTTACAAAAGTTCTGATCAGAGATGTTTCCTTTGTCCAGTTTTTCAGACCCTGATCAGAAATCATGCTTTCATTTAAAGAGATATCATCAACCAGCCAGGCATTTCCCGAGAGAGGAACAATAATTTTCAATTCACTCAAAAGTGCCTCATCATTTGTCTTTGCATCAGAATCTAGTTTAGAACAAGAAGAACATGCCCATAAACACTGAGTAAGCAACAATAAAATTAGTTTTGAATATATTTTAATCTTCATTATATCTTTTTACACTTTTAATTCGTCTCACGCTCCAAGTCCACAACTAAATAATTTTCATTCTATAAAATATTTCAGGAGAAGTTAAAAAAACCTCTCCTGAAATGATTTGTTTACAGATTCTGCTGTAAATCAGGCTGAGCTAAAATTTCATTCTCTGGAATGTATTCTATAATAACATTGGAATTATAATCTACTTCAAAGAACGGATCGTTACCACGAAGATGAGTTCCCGGATAAGTTCTATTCAAATTTCTATTGTTTCTAAAAACATCAAATTTACGATGTCCTTCATAAGCTAATTCCAAACGACGCTCTTTAAGAACCAAGTCTAAAATGCTGACTCCTGCTGTTAGATCAGCTGCAGTATATTCAGCTTCGGAACCAATTGCCCTGCTTCTTACCATATTCACATTAAGAAGAGCATTAGCAACATCACCTTTTTTAGCATAAGCCTCGGCCTTATTCAAGTAGATTTCAGCCAAACGTGAAATAACCGGCGACCATAAATGACCTTTATTCTCCTGTCCCGAACATTTGGTAATAAAATATTTAGGATAGGTTTGACGAGTAGCCAATTTCTGATTAATGCGTAATTTTACAAAAGATGTCAATAATTGAGTCGCTCCTGTTTCAGAATTGATTTGATAAGGTTTTACAGAATAATTTGTTACTCCTGTTTTAGAGTCCACTTCAGTAATAATTGGCACCTCTAATTTTACAGTCCCGTTTGTATGCGCTAATTTCTGATACAAAATAGTGCGGTCTGCACTCACCGAATCCTGATGAAAAAGCAATCCATTCAGCTTTTTCTGTCCATCAGAATCGGTAGACTTATACGAATTTAAGCCATACCATATTCCCCACTGGTCTTCACTATTTTTATCTAAAACCATTGAAGTTACAAAGGAAGCACGTGCATCATCAGCCCATTCCTCTACAATATCCCTATAGGTAACAGAAGCATACAGCTCACCCCAGCCAGAACCATCCAATGAAGCTTTTCCTTGCGCATCAACGGCAGCATACATTCCTGAAAATGCATACCAATCATCATCTGCCCCTGAATTATCAGCACCATTAACAAATCGTAAAGCAAAAATTGTTTCCTGATTTTCGTCAGGAGTGAATGTTGGGTATTTCTTAAAATCATCTTTCGATAATAAGGAATAACGACCCGAATTGATTACTAAATCGGAATAAGCAATTGCATTATCGTTATCACCCATATACAAGTAAACACGAGACAGTAAAGCTTGTGCAGCTTCTTTTGTAGCATAACTGGCAGTTTTTTCTGATTGCATTAAAGATTCAGCTTTCTTTAAATCGGAAACAACCTGCTCGTAACACTCCTTTACTGTTGAACGCAAAGGTTGATCATCAACATCGGTCGATAATTTTATAGGTACACCTAAATTTGTTTCCGGGCTTTGACCGTATGGGCGACCAAACAATGAAGTCAGGTAGAAATATTGCATTCCTCTTAAGTAATAATTCTGTCCGATAAGATTATCCAAGTCTGCATTTACCCCCTCTTCGGCTCTATCAATTACGATATTACACCCTACAATCGCTTTATAAGCAGCTGTCCAAACGGCTTGTTTTCTGTAGCCTTTAACCTGACGCTTATAGTTATATGTATAAAATAAAGGATCAGTAGTAGAACCACTTAAGGCTACATTATCGCCTGAATACTCTCCAAAACGGAAGTAATTATTCACCCATGAGTAACCATCAGCAATTCCTGATCCTTTAAGAATAGCATAATTCCCTAGAGTTAATGCCTCCAGTGCATTTTCCGATGAGTAAACAGCATCTTTTTCTATTGTTTCATAAGGCTCCATATCCAACTCACACGAGCTAAAGCCGAGAACCAAAATAGAAACCAGGCAATATTTATATATATTTTTCATTTGATTTAAATTTCAAGTTTTTATCCTATGAAAGTTGCATGAATAATCTCTCCTCAACAGGAGTAAATTGGCATGCTTGTTTCATTTTTTTATTTAGATCCCAGTTACGTATAGCAAACACATTCCTCTAAAAAGAGAAATTGAAACCAAACATAAATCTTCTTGGAATAGCATAATCTCCATATTGAGATGTTTCTCCTTCTGAATCTTCATTTCCGACTTCAGGGTCAACACCAGAAAAATCAGTAATTGTCAAAAGATTTTCTGCAGAAACATAAACGCTCAAATTATTCAATAGTGATTTTTCTTTACATCCAGCAAATGAATAGTTTAAGGTCACATTACGAAGTTTAAGAAAGCTTCCATTTTCCAGATAACGCGATGATGTTTTATTGGAGAGACTGTTTCCTCCATTTAAAGCTTGCGGATGCGTTGCGATATCACCAGGTTTAGTCCAACGGCTCCATCCTGATTTTAACGACATTGAATTAAAACTTGCGTAAGCACCATCATTGTCATACAATTCGCGACTTGAATTGTAAATATCAATTCCTGATACAAAATCAAGATTCATATTCAACGAAAAGTTTTTATAAGACATTACCGAAGATAAACCACCAAAGAAATCCGGTGAAGCAGCACCAACTATCTGATTGGTGGCATCATTGTAATTGCTGGTTAACGAAGTGGTTCCGTCCTCACCTATTACTTCCCATTGAGGTTTGCCATCCTCAGAATTTACACCCGCCCATTTGCGCATGTACCAGGTATCCATATCTTCCCCTTCGCGACGAATTTTATTTCCTGATGTGAATTCCTTATTTTCATACAATTCCTGAACTTCATTGGTGTTAAAACCAACATTAGCATCTATATGCCATGCAAAATTATTGTCTTTAGCCTTAAAAATATCAGCACCAATCATAAACTCAACACCTTTATTTTTAACAGCACCAATATTCTCCCAGTAGCCGTTAAAACCAGATGTAGCAGGCAGAGATACATAATAAAGAAGGTCCTTAGTGTCTTTGATATAATATTCCATATTGATATCAAAACGATCAAAAACTCTTAAATCAACAGCAAAATTGGTACTGTAAGTTTTCTCCCAGGTTAGATCGTCGTTGCCCAATTGGTTGGCCGAAATAACAGGAACCCCATTGTACTGATTGGTAATCGAATACAGCTCCTTACTTGGATGGTAATTACTCTTGTTATTTACTGTATAATCTCCAGGCGTATTACCTAAAACACCATAACTGGCCCGTAGTTTTAAAACATTAATTTCTTTAATATCAAAGAAATCTTCGTTATGAATATTCCATCCTCCACTAATCGAATAAAAATTACCAAACCGAGTATCCTCACCAAATTTAGATGAACCATCCCTACGGAAAGAGAACTGAGCCATGTAGCGAGAAGAGTAAGAATAGTTAGCATTGAATAAATAGGATTTGAAAGCGTAATGATCTTTAGAACCTTCAATATTTTTCATTTCAGCACCAGCATCTAAAATACTTGTCCCTGAAACAACACCATTTTTTTGTGCTTTTGTTGTAGACCATTCATAGTTGTTATACTCATATGCTGCCATTACAGTGAAAAAATGTTCATCAATCGATTTTGTGAATCGTAATAACTGATTCGAAAATCGGTTTAAACTTTTCCAGTGGTAGTTCGAAATAGAACCGCCATCATTTTGTCCTGAACTTGACTGGGGATCCGTGTAAGACATGGAATTATGATGCTGATAATCGAAGCTGTTAGATGACACAAAGGTTAAACCCGGTGCAATATTCACATCAAATCCTAATGAAGGAGATAATTTGAGTGTTGTAGATTCAGAATAATTCCATTGTAAATCGTAAATGGAATTACTTCTGTCACGCCCAATCCAACCCACAGCCTCATCCTTAGGGTTAATAATATTGCCATTGTCATCTCTTGGACGATCATATGGCATATTCAGAAACATTTCGCTAACACCTTGCTGCTTGTCTTCAATATCCTTGTAGGTGAAACTCATTTTAGGATGCAAAGTAAGGTATTCACGAATTTTATAATCCACATTCATTCTTCCTGAATATCGGGTATAATCGTATCCCTTAACAGCACCTGACTCATCGTACACATTACCCGATATATAAGTCTTCATTTTATCATTTCCGCCACTAAATGAAATGCCATAATCCTGCACAACACCCAATTTGGTTCCTTCATCAAACCAATCGGTATCAACATTCTGAGCATCTTCTGTGAACCAATCCAAATCGGCATATCCGTTCCCAAACGATTTAATGTAATCAGTCATTTCAGCAGCATTCATCATCGAGAAATTCCCCAATGACAAATCACTAACTCCGGTTTTAACTGATACTGATATTTTAGATTGATTGGCCTGAGCAGATCTGGTAGTTACCAGCACAACCCCATTGGCCGCACGTGAACCATAAAGAGCCGTTGCCGAAGCATCCTTCAAAATTGTAGTCGATTCAATATCCTGAGCATTTAAATCCGGTGCTTCAGCCTGAATCACACCATCAACCACCCATAAAGGATCTACACTACCTGATAATGTAGACTTACCACGAATTCTGATTCTAGGTGCAGCTCCAGGTCGTCCGGAATTTGCACTCACATAAACACCTGCCGCTTTTCCCTGCAGCATGTTTGCGATATTCGGAGTTGTTACCGTTTTTAAATCGTCTGCTTTTATGTTCGTAACAGATCCAGTCATGTTAGACTTCTTCTGCACGCCATAACCAACTACAACAAGCTCATCAAGCATTTCAGTATCTTCCAAAAGAGTGCAATTAACAGTCCGAGAAGTAACTGTAATCGTCTGCGTTTTAAATCCCATAAAAGAGAAAATTAACTCATCTCCCATAGCACATTTCAATTCATAATTTCCATCAAAATCGGTAGAAGTTCCGTTTGTCGTTCCTTTCACAATAATATTAACACCCGGAAGAGGGAGTCCGCTACTGTCCAAAATTTTTCCTTTTACAACATCGTCCTGAGCATATAAGGCAAAACCCAATACACACAAGCAAATTGTCAACAAAATGTTTTTCATAGAGGTTTATTTTAAATTAGAATAAAAAATAATTTCACGTCTATCAACAAGAATTCAGGTTAGTTAATTCTTGTCGCAGATCTCGTGAGTATCAAAAGTGAAGAATCGTGTTTATAAAAAAGTGGATATTTTAGGCTAAGTGGTAGACATTTTCCCATGCTGTTAATTTTAAGACACTTACACACATCCACTCAATCAATTTTATTTGAATTCTACTTGGAAGGCTTCTAACAGATGTCTATTTTTGTTTGTACCTGAACTTAGAAACAGATACATCATGTTGAGAAAAAATTCACCTGCAGCTAAACTGATTCTACTATTACTGGCTTGTACTACGTATCTCTTTTCATACGCAGATGAATCAACGAATTTTATTCATGTAAGAGCAGAATCAGGGAGACAGCAAACCATTGCCACAAGTGTAGCAGAAGATTCACTTGGTTATCTGTGGCTTAATTCGCACACGGGTATTCTGCGCTTTGACGGATATGATTACCGCCAATATTCAAACAGCGAAATATTTGGAAAGGAAGCATCTGCTGCCTCAATTCTCAGCTTATTAAAAGATTCCCGGGGAGACATTTGGTGCGTATCTAAAAAAGGCTCGATTTCCAAACTGATGTCATCAGAAAAATTTTCGCCGCAATATTCCAACATCACCATGTTAGCAGAACATCAAACACTGGAATCTGTATACGTTGGTTCGTCGGGAATTTGGTTGGGCAGCAATTTCGGAACAGTAATCGGTCAGTCTCTTGCCGATTCAACAATTATTCGATTTGACATTTACTCATCCAATGAAACCATTACATCCATTACAGAAGGAAAAAACGATATTGTATGGTTCAGTACCAACAAAGGACGAATCTTTAAGGGAAATACATCAACCCGGGAACTTACCGAACTAAAAGGCCCTTTCAATAATCCATTCAACACCACTATCTTAACAACTGATAAAAATGGAAATCTTTGGATTGGAACAGAACTTTACGGATTATTTTCTTACGATCCGGAAACAGAAACCTACGATCATTTTCACAACAAAGCCAAAGCTTCACATTTTGTTCCAACCAATATGATCATCCGCATTTTCCGCGACAGCAAGGGAATCATTTGGGCGGGTACTGACGGAGGCGGACTGTATCAGGTGAATCCGGCAACAAAAGAAGTAAGAAGATACACTCATTCGAAAACCAATAAATTTTCATTACAGAGCAATACAATTATAGGACTGGGAGAAACAAACAACAATGATATCTGGGTCTTCACAAATTATGGCAATATCAATATATTACCCAGTGAATCATCAACTTTTGGATATTACAGCGGCAGTCTTTCGGGTTCCCCGGCAAGGGTTCTATCCATTTTAAAATGCGGCAATGGAAATCTATGGATTGGTACCGATGGAGAAGGAATCACCATAATTGATAAAACGGGAAAGGCAGTTCAGCAATTTGCTGCAAAAACCAACACAGCCAATGGGCTGACAGGGAATTACATTCAAGCCCTGGTTGAGGATGAAAACCAAAACAAATGGATTGGAACTTACCTTAACGGATTGCTCCTTTACGATACAAAGACAAATAAATTTTCATCGATAAAAGCAGTAAATAAGGTCGGACAGATGGCTACAGATATCAGGTCTTTATTTATCGACAATAAAAACAGAATTTGGGTTGGCAGTAACGTGGGGATATCTGTCTACTCACTATCCGGCAAACAAACAGCCTTTTATCCGCACAATAAAAACGGCCTTAAAGGAAGTATCGCAGAGGTCTTTTTAGAAGATGAAAACAATCAGATTTGGATAGGAATGATTGACGGTGGATTGTTCTTATTTCAAGAGGAAAAAAAATTGGAAGATTCCTTTTTCATCCCTTTTCAATTAGTAAACACTAAAAATAAGCCTGAGAATAGTATCAGCCACGGTACTACAGATGATCACGGCAATCTCTATTTTGTAAATTCTTATTCCAAACTACTTAAATTCAGTACTAAAGAGAAAAAAACGGTACCTATTACCGGATTTAGTAATGAAGAAATTCACGGAGTAATAGCTGTGATTGCTGCAGACAGCTTAAATTTATGGGTTTCACGGGTAAACGGTATTTCTCATCTGGATCTTGCGGCGGGCCGCAGTTATTTTTATTCCTGGAAAAACGGCACTTTAAAAGATCGCTTTCTTTCGGGAAGTGCTGCCAAAGATAAAGATGGGATCCTCTATTTTGGAGGTGTGGGAGGATTAAATCATTTTGATCCCTCCCGAATAAAAAAAACAAAAAAGGAGTTACGCCTTCGCGTTAATCAGCTTAAAATTGTGAACCGGGATGCAGAAGAATTAATTCCGGAACAACTGAAAGCAGGTATCGAACAAATAAAAACTTTGACGCTCAATCACAAACAGACCTCTTTTTCTTTTCAATTCTCAGTAATAAACGATCATCTGGATCCAAACTATTTTTATGCCTACCGGCTAAAAGAATTTGATAATGATTGGATCACAACCGAAAACATGCGGGTGGCCACTTATACCAATATCCCTTACGGCAATTATACGTTTGAAGTAAAAGCAGGAACCAAAAGAAACGTTTGGGATATTCAGACACAAACAATAGAGGTTAAAATTCTTCCTCCGTTTTGGCTAAGATGGTGGGCTTATTTGATTTATACATTCCTGATTTTAATCATCAGTTTTTTTATCATTCGTTATTCCATTATGTGGGCCCGATTAAAGAAAAAACTGTATTTAAAAGAACTTCAAAATGAAAAGGACAAGGAATTATATGAATTGAAGATGAATTTCTTTGCAAAAATGTCGCATGAAATTCAAACGCCGCTAACCTTGATTTTATCGCCCATCGAAAACATGATTGAACGCGCAGAGGGGAATTTACTGCTTAGACAGCGCCTGCAGGTTATTAAGAACAATGCGAACCGATTGTCGCGGATTGCAATGGAATTAATGACAATACGAAATAAGGAATTGGGAAAATTAAAAATCAGCGTCAGCGAGAATAACATTATTAAAGATATTCATAAAACAGCTCTTTCTTTTATGGAGCAAGCCCGATTCAAGCAAATTGACTTTAACGTGGAAGGAGTTGAAAAAGAAGAAATTATGCTTTGGTACGATCAGCAAAAACTGGAGCATGTGATTTACAATCTTTTGGCCAATGCCTTCAAATTTACTCCCCGGGAAGGAAAAATAACAATCGCCGTTACTGAGAATATTGAAGAAAGAAAAGCAGAGATTAAAATAACCGATACCGGTATTGGTATTCCAGGCAATGAACTTACAAATATCTTTAATCTGTTTTATCAATCGAAAGATGGAAAAGCAATTGGAGGAACAGGAATAGGACTGGCCTTAAGCAAAGAATTAATTCTCCTGCACAAAGGGGAAATCTCTGTTGAATCTGAACTCCATAAAGGAACAACATTTACCATTTCAATACCAACTGGTAATCAGCATTTCGGACAGGACGAATTTGCTTATCATGAATCCAGCAGGGAAGAAATAAATGAAACTCCGGTTCTACCTTCAAATATCACTCAGGAATTAAGAGAATTAATTCCTGATGAAAACAAAAAAAACATCTTGATTGTTGAAGACAATTATGAAATGCTGCTGTTTTTGGAAGATAGCTTTAAAATGTTCTACAATGTAAGAGTTGCTCAAAATGGACAGGAGGCTCTTTCCTGCCTGTCTGACTACAAGGCTGATATCATTTTAAGTGATGTAATGATGCCGATTATGGACGGAATTACACTCTGCAAAAATTTAAAAGAGAAAAAATGCACCCGTCACATTCCAATTATATTACTGACAACAAAAAATACGACAAGCTCGAAACTGGAAGGGCTGAAATTTGGTGCTATTGAATACATTAACAAACCATTTAATGTAAAAGAGCTCTTGTTAAAAGTAAACAACATTTTAGACGCTCAAAGAAGAGTAATAGAACAATATCGTGCTGAGATTCTTACAGATTGCAAAGAGCTTGAAATAGAATCTCCGGATGAGAAGTTCATAGAATCGGTTCTTCAGGAAATAGAGAATAATTTTGAAGATCCGGAATTTAGATTGGAAGAACTAGCCGTGAGTTTAAACATGAGCTATTCCAACATTTACCGAAGATTTCTATCTTTAACAGGTAAAACACTAGTCGATTTTGTCCGCACATTCAGATTGCGAAAAGCCGTTCCTATACTATTTAATCACAATTTAACTATCTCGGAAATTGCTTTTAAAGTAGGATTTAATGATCCGAAATATTTCTCCAAATGTTTCAAGAAAGAATATAAAAAAACACCTAAGCAATACAAACTGGAATACAAAGCGTTGAGTTCTTCAGATAATTTAAACCCGGATATTGATTAATTGATTTTCTGATGAATAAGTCCCTCCGTAAATACAAATTTCTTCTGTTCATACTTTCGTCTTTCCTTTTTGCTCTTGTATTTGTTACAGGCCTTAAGGGAATTGATCATTTGAGTTCCTCCGATGAATACTGCATGTCTTGTCATGTGCATTCCAATACCGATAATGAATGGAGAATATCATCTCATCACAACAATAAAAGTGGTGTTACCGTTCACTGTGTTGATTGCCATTTACCACCCAAAGAACATATGGCTTATTGGCCTGAAAAAATAAAAGCAGGCGCAAGAGACCTTTACTCCTATTGGTGTAAGGATATGAACAAGATTAATTGGACCGAAAAATCCACTCTGGAAAAAGCAAAGCATCATACGTTCACAGAATCCTGTATCAGCTGTCACCAAAATTTATTTCCCCTGCACTTGTCAAAGAAAGGAGATGAAGCACATCTTTACTATAAAAACAATAAAGCTGATTTGGATTGTTTCAATTGCCATTTAGGTGTTGGGCATGGTGAAAAGAAATCGCACATTGGAAACTTCGATTTTTTAAAATCCTCACAAACTGAAATAAAATACAACAAGGCTGCCGAAGTAAGCGATTTCAAGAATTTCACAGAACAAATCCCTGGAACTTCGATTGCTTTTGAAATGATCGCTCTGCCAATAGTTAAAGAATTGAATAAATCCTTTTTTATAGCTAAAACAGAGGTAACATGGAATGAATACCAGGCATTCCTTCGCGAAACTGAATCGGAAGGCCGTACCGAAACCAATACTGATGTTGATGCCATTTCAGGAGCAACCCCACCCTTTGGAGATCCTTCGCAAGGATGGGGAATGGGAAACCGGCCCGCAATTACCATGTCCTGGCATGCTGCAAATACTTATTGCAGATGGCTTTCTCAAAAAACCGGAAAAACTTACCGTTTGCCAACGGCCGCAGAATGGGAATACGCTACCGGAACCAATGAAAATGAAGAATTCTTTTTTGGTGGTAAAACTTCAGATTATACAGCAAAAAACATTGTTCTGAATCTATTAAAAAAACCGGGTGGTAAAATTAATAATTACGTGATTTGGAAAGAAAACAGCAATGGAAAAACGGGTTTGCCGGAAGAGGTTTTGCCAAACAAATTTGGCATTGTAAACCTGCTGGGTAATGTTCGGGAATTTTGCCTTGATACGGTAAGAATAGATCGGAAAACCGAGTATATAATCAAAGGAGGATCATTTAAAAGCTCTGTGCACGAACTGCTTTGGAACTTTAAAGATCATACCGAACATGATAAATGGATGAGAACCGATCCTCAAATCCCCAAAAGCATCTGGTGGTATTCCGATTGCAATGATGTTGGTTTCCGTGTAGTTTGCGAATGGCCTCAGGAAAATCAGAACAACAGAATCAAATAATCTTCATTTTTACTCTCCGACAATATGAATAGCAATGATTACAACAACAGCCGAAGAAATTTTCTGCGCAATGCTGCCGCTGCAGGAATCATAGGTGCCATTGGAATTAGTCCCTTTCTAACTTCTTGTCAATCGGGCAAAAAGAGAGAATATACTTTTCCTCCCATGTTGAACAGAGCTCCTGATGGACCACTTTTAAAAGCTGGTATTGTTGGCTGTGGTTACCGGGGAACGGGTGCCGCATTAAACTTTTTGAATGCCGGACCCAATGTTGAAATTGTGGCCCTGGCTGATGTTTTTCAAGACCGTATTGATGCTTGTCGTTTGAAAATAAAAGAACAAAAGGGACTTGAAATTTCTCCCGACAAGTGTTTCTCAGGTATCAATTCCTTCGGGAAACTGATGAACTGCGACATAGACATTGTGATTCTTGCAACGCCTCCGCACTTCAGACCACAACATTTCGAAGCTTGTGTAAAAGCCAAAAAGCATGTATTCATGGAAAAACCTGTGGCTGTTGATCCGGTTGGTGTCCGTTCCGTAATGGTAGCTGCCGAAAAGGCTAAAATGTTGGGATTATCGGTAGTAACCGGAACGATAAAACGTCATCAGCAGGATTACATTGAAACGTTTAAACAGGTAGCCAAGGGAGAAATCGGCGAAATTGTATCGGCTAACAGCTATTACAATGTGGGTAAACTCTGGCACAGAAATCCCCGGGCCGATTGGTCTGAGCTGGAAAATATGATTCGAAACTGGGTGAACTGGTGCTGGCTTTCGGGCGATCATATTGTAGAACAAAATGTTCACAATTTAGATACCGTGAATTGGTTTGTAGGCAAACATCCCGAAAAGGCTCTTGGTTTTGGTGCCCGGCAGCAAAGAATTACCGGCGATCAGTACGACATGTTCAGTGTCGATTTTGTGTACGATAAAGATATCCATTACCACAGCATGTGCCGTCAGATTAATGATTGCAGCAATTCAATTTCTGATCGTATTCAAGGCAGCAAGGGAAGTACAAATTGTGAAAATACAATATACAATCCTGACGGATCGGTAAAATGGACTTTTGATTATCCCCGAAAAGGGAATGGCTCTACTCTAAGCCGATTGGCAACAAACCCTTACGATCAGGAACTTATTGATTTGCTTACAGCCATTCGAACCGGCAATCCGGTAAATGAGGCTTTCCAAATTGCAGCATCAACCCTTACCGGTATTATGGGAAGAATAGCTGCTTATACCGGAAAAGAAGTAAGCTGGGACGAAATGATGAATTCTGATTTGTATTTGGGACCAAAAACTTATGTGATTGGGCCTGTTGCTGTTTCAAAAGAAATACCCAAACCAGGAAGTAGTCCGAAGTAAAAAACCGTTTCACCACATTGTGAAACGGCCATATCAATCAGTATTTTATTGGAATCATTACGCCTGATCGTTCCATATTAAAGCGGCTGCGCCTAAAACTGCCGCATCATCGCCTAATTCTGAAGGCAACAGGCTGATTTTATTCTTATACAGAAAGAGTAAATTCTTCTCCATTGCCTCACGAACGGGTTCAAAAAGAAGCTCGCCTGCTTTTGCCAGTCCTCCAAAAAAGAAAATAGCTTTAGGACTGGTTACCGAAGCCACATTTGCCAAAGCTTCCCCTAACATTTTTCCGGTATAGGCAAACACTTCCATCGCCAACAGGTCTCCGTTATTGGCCGCATCAGCAACCATTTTAGCAGTTAAATCATTAAACGGAACTGCCCGCAAAGAACTATCACCCATATGCTTCGCCAACATCTTATATGCAGTTCGTTTTACTCCGGTAGCCGATACATAAGTCTCCAGGCAACCTCTTCGTCCACAGCCGCACTCCCGTCCTTCGGGCCGCATAATAATGTGTCCGACTTCTCCGGCAAATCCATCATGTCCGTAAAGCAAGCCGCCGTTTACAACAATGCCGCTTCCCAAACCTGTACCCAGAGTAATCACCATGTAGTCATCCATGTTTTTGGCACCTCCGAATATACGCTCACCCAAAGCGGCAGCATTGGCATCATTGGTCAATTTTACAGGTACATTCATGCGTTCCTTCACCAAACGGGAAATTTCCAGCAATCCTTTCCACCGTAAATTGGCGGCATTTTCGATGGTACCGGTATGGTAATTTCCATTGGGAGCTCCAATACCTATTCCAATTAGTTTCAAATCTTCACCTGAATCTTCAATCGTCTTATCAATTGAATCACACAAGTCATTCAGAAAATCCTCGAATCGTTCCTGCTCCTGAGTAGGAATGGTTCCATTTCCCCATGATTTTCCGTTTGCGTCAATACACGAAAAAACTGTATTGGTTCCTCCTATGTCTATACCTATTGCTATATCTGTCATTCCAATTGATTTTAATACAAAAAATTGTCGTGGTGCTACGACCATTACCGTCGTGGTACTACGACCATTACCGTCGTGGTACTACGACCATTACCGTCGTGGTACTACGACCATTACCGTCGTGGTACTACGACCATTACCGTCGTGGTGCTACGACCACTGCTGTCGTGGTGCTACGACCACTGCTGTCGTGGTGCTACGACTATTGTTTTCCTAAAAATAAAATGTATCATATTCTTAAATTCCATCTCTTTTCATCTGTTTATTATTTGTTTTTAAGTTGCCATATGGTTCCGAAAGCTTTCGGAATTACCAAGCTGAGAATAATCATCTCCCTGTGTGTCAAAATCGCTTTGACATGGACGTTTCATACTAAATATGAGAAACGGTATCGTGTCGGGTTTATCTTTTTTACCCCTAAATCCCCTAAAGGGGACTTTTTTGCTGCATGCAAAACAATAATTCCTCTATATTGTCCGATTGCGGGGGTACACTTCCGCAAAAGTAAGAAATCCAACTCATTTTATTCTGTTTCCGATCTATTCGTTACACTGCAAAAAAAAAGGATCGGGAGAATACTCCCCCGATCCTGAGGTATTTATGTGTGGTACTTAAAACGGATTTTCCTCAACTGCTTTTTCCAAGTCTTGTGCCATAGCCACAAACTCTTCAGCATTCATCTCTTTTATATAAACCAAACCATGAGTAGCACGTACCAATGGATGACTATTTTCGTAAAAGAAATTCTTGCCTAAAAGCAACTGAATTTGTTTCAGTTGCTGCACCCAAACCTTTTGTGTCAGCTCGTTGAATTTGCCATCGTACTCGTAGCTTGGAAAAGATGCATTCACCTGACTTAAATAACTTTCGGTAAATGAGTTTTCCATAACATCAAGAGCATTTAGAGAAACCGGAACAATAGCATCGGCTTCGGAAGGATGGTATTTAAACCAAACATTTCGGTAACCAACAATTCGAAGTTTCGATAAATCTTCCTCTTCTTTCCACTCCTTAACTGCTCCTGCAATGGCCTGCAATACTTTATAATGTGTATCCGGTCCACTGCCTTCCGGATCCATAGCCAAACTAATAATTGTGGGTTTGTATTTTCTGAATTCCTCCAAAACCGGAAGCATATCCCTGTTCTTTTCAGGTGTTTCGGTGAACACATCCCCCTTATAGAATCCCAAACGCAGGTGATGAACATTTTTTACAGGAGTACCGAAATGAGCCCAAACCAACTCTTCTTCAAACTCACGAATCATCCCTTTCATTTTCTGAACTTCAGGAGAATTTTTACCTCCATCGTAACTGCTTTCCAAATCTGCAATAATAAAAGCAATTGTCTCATTCAGATGTTCCTTGCTGTTTACTTTCCAGGTTTCAACAATAGCACGAATTACACGATGACACAAACCTCTTCGCTTTCCGTTTTGATTTCGGGCTGCAACCGAATTCAGGAAATGATATACATCTTTATCCCATTTCTTACTGAATCCTACCTCGAAGAAATCAGGATATTCCAGCATCTGAATTTCACCTTTGGCGATAAATTCCTGACACTCTTTTAATACACCTATAACAAAACCATTCGTTACTGCGGTAAAACCGGATGTAAGAACAGAAAAATGAACATCATTAGTTGCCGAACGCATCTGGCGGTTCGTATATGGCATAATTCCCAGCATGATATCATCATGATGCGGACCGGTATGGTAAATTACCTCGTTGGTATCAGGCTTCATCCCTTTTTCCAACTTCTTTTTGATGGAATCAATCACAGCCTGAACAGTTCCTTCATTCAAATCAGGAATTTGACTGGTGTAAGGATCAGCCTTTAAATCTTCCAAAGTTAAATGATGACCATACTTATTGATTTTCTGACACAGATCGATAACCGCTCTTTCACTTTTTGCCTTTGTCCAATCTCCTGTTTTGTAAAATTGGTTCACGCTATCGGTCAATTTACAGGCCGCTCCCGTTGTTAAATAAAAGCGGCTGTTTTTCTGACGCTGAAGTACCGAAGCCGGATAAATCGCATCAGGCTCGCTTTCCAGTGATCCTTTTACAATATCAGCTTTAGCTTCGCCTGCAGCAAAAATAATGGAAACAGCATTTGGATCGTGAGTGATTGTATCCAAGCCAATGGTTATTACCAAACGGTTTCTTGATACTTCAATACCGCCCAAATCGCCTGCTGCAACCGCCTGCGTCTCGAAATTTGTCTTTGTTAACCGTGTAGTCGAAAAATGATCCGATCCACGGGTGTTAAAGGCAATATGACCATCAGGACCAATTCCGCCCAGGAAAAACCCGATGCCGCCTTTATCGCGGATTTTTTGCTCGTAAGAAGTACACCAGTTATCAATCATGAAAATTGATTTCTGCTGCATCTCTTCCACAACACTTGTTGCCTCGCGGTAACGAAGCGACAAATCAATATTGTAATCAGGAAAAACTTCCAGAAAATGCTTATTGTCCACCAATGGAATTTCCTCTGAATTAATCAGTAACGAATTGGATTTCTCCAAGCCAAAACCTTCAATATAGTATTTCATCACATAGTTGTAAAAACTATTGTGCTGGCGCGGATCAATCGGGTAAAACTCATCAATCTGAACAAACTGCAAACCACTCAAATCTGGTTTTGCCATGTTCCCAAGTCCATACCGACTGCGGATTTCGATTCCTTTAGGCTTGTTCCAATTCTCAAGAAGAAACTGAGTATACTTGATAAAATACTCCGGAGTTTTACCGGTTGGCAAACTAATTACTCCCTGAGGATTTTGTTCTGCCCACTCCAAAAAACGAAGTGAAGTCATCAAACCCAATTTTGGAAAATTATCAACCGTTACATAAGGTATTTTGGCTGTAATTTCCTGCACTCCTGATAATTCATGGAATGCCTGCTCTACTTTTGATGTAAATAATGTTTTCATTTTCTTTTTATTTCTATAATCTCTTAACAATAGTTCGTTAAGTTTTATGCAGCTATTAAACCAAAATTATTGAGTTGCCTGACTTTTTCTTTATTTTTCTTCGTGTTTGGGTTTATCCCAAACACAATTAAAAATCTATCCATTAGTAATTGAT